>NZ_CAXUPL020000004.1:0-725229 GCF_964252855.1 Phenylobacterium sp. LjRoot225
CAGTCCAGCTCGACCCTGACGATCACCGTGACCGGCACCAACGACGGGCCGGCAGCGGTCGCGGACACGGCCTCGGGGACCGAGAACCAGACCCTGACGGTGGATGTGCTCGGCAACGACACCGACCTCGACGACGGCCACGTCTTCACCCTGGTGTCGGCGAGCGCGCCGCTGGGGGCAGCCTCGGTGTCGGGCGACCAGCTGGTGTTCAATCCAGGCGGCGACTTCGACCACCTGGCGCAGGGCGACACCGCGACGGTGAGCGTCGACTACACCATGCAGGACGAGCACGGCGCCCAGTCCAGCTCGACCCTGACCATCACCGTGACCGGGACCAACGACGGCCCGGTCGCGGTCGCGGACGCCGCGGCGGGCACCGAGAACCAGGCCCTGACGGTGGACGTGCTCGGCAACGACACCGACCTCGACGACGGCCACGTCTTCACCCTGGTGTCGGCGAGCGCGCCGCTGGGCGCAGCCTCGGTGTCGGCCAACCAACTGGTGTTCAACCCGGGCAGCGACTTCGATCACCTGGCGGCCGGCGACACCGCGACGGTGAGCGTCGACTACACCACGCAGGACGAGCATGGCGCGCAGTCCAGCTCGACCCTGACGATCACCGTGACCGGGACCAACGACGGTCCGGTCGCGGTGGCGGACGTCGCGGCCGCGACTGAGGACGGTGCGATCGTGACCGGCTCGGTGGCGGGCAATGACAGCGACGCGGATGACGGCGCGGCGCTGAGCTATGCGCTGGATGCGCCGGTGGCGGGCCTGACGCTTGACGCCAATGGCGGCTACAGCTTCGACGCATCGCACGCGGCCTACCAGCACCTGGCGGCCGAGGCGACGACGCAGGTGGCGGCGGCCTATACGGTGACCGACGAGCACGGCGCGACCGACACCGCGAGCCTGACGATCACGGTGACCGGCGCGAACGACGCGCCCACCGCCGCGGCGGGGTCCGGGTCGGTCAACGAGGATGCAGCGCTCTCGGGCGTCCTGCCGACGGCGAGCGATGTCGACGGCGACGGCGTGACCTATGCGCTGGCCTCCGGCGGGACGCATGGGACAGCGGCCGCGAACGCGGACGGCTCCTTCAGCTACACGCCGAACGCCAACTTCAACGGCTCGGACAGCTTCAGCTTCAGCGTGTCGGACGGCCAAGGCGGCTCGAACACCTACAGCTACGCCGTGACGGTCAACGCGGTGAACGACGCGCCCACCGCCGCGGCGGGATCCGGGTCGGTCGACGAGGACGCGGTGCTCTCAGGCGCTCTGCCGACGGCGAGCGACGTCGACGGCGACGGCGTGACCTATGGGCTGGCTTCCGGCGGGGCGCACGGGACGGCGGCCGTGAACGCGGATGGCTCCTTCAGCTACACGCCGAACGCCGACTTCAACGGCTCGGACAGCTTCAGCTTCAGCGTGTCGGACGGCCAAGGCGGCTCGAACACCTACAGCTACGCCGTGACGGTCAACCCGGTGAACGACGCGCCGGTGGCGGTGAGCGACACGCTGACGGCGACGGAAGACACGCCGACGACCAACACGGCGTCCCAGCTGCTGGCGAACGACACCGACGTGGACAGCCCGGCTTCGGCGCTGACCATCGCCTCGGTGACCAGCGGGGCCGGCGGCGCGGCGGTGCTGAACGGCGATGGGACGGTGACCTTCACGCCGAACGCCAACTTCAACGGCGCGGCGGACTTCACTTACACGGTCACCGACGGCCAGCTGACCAGCCAGGCGTCGGCGACCGTGACGGTGAACACCTCGGCCGTGGACGATGCGCCGGTCAACGGCGTGCCGGGCGCGCAGGCGGTGAACGAGGACGCCAACCTCTCGATCAGCGGCCTGTCGGTCAGCGATCCGGATGCGGGTGCGGCGAGCATCACGACCACGCTTTCTGTGGCCCACGGCACGCTGACGGTGGCCTCCGCCGGCGGCGCTTCGGTGGCGGGCAGCGGCACTGGCGCGGTGACGCTCACCGGGACGACGAGCCAGATCAACACCACGCTCTCGGCCGCGAACAACGTCGTCTACAAAGGCGTCGCCGATTACAACGGCGCCGACACGCTCACGGTCACGACCCATGACGGCGGGGCCACCGGCGCGGGCGGGCCGCTGAGCGACACCGACACGGTCGCGATCACCGTCACGGCGGTGAACGACCCTGCGGTGATTACCGGGGCGTCGAGCGGCAGCGTGACCGAGGCCGGCGCGTCCGGCGCGGGCGCGCAGTTGGCCACGGGAACCTTGCTGATCAGCGACGTCGACAGCCCGGCGACGTTCCAGACGGCGAGCGGCGCGGCGAGCGCCAACGGCTACGGAACCTATTCGGTGACGTCCGCCGGTGTCTGGACCTACACCCTCAACGACAGCAACACGACGGTCGATGGGCTGAACGACGGACAAACTCTGACGGACACCTTCACCGTGCTCAGCCAGGACGGCACGTCCAAGGTCGTGACGATCACGATCAACGGGGACACGGATACGGAGGCCGGACAGGCAATCAACGGAACCAATGGGAACGACACCATAGTTGGCGGCTCTGGCGACGACGACCTCGACGGTAAGGGCGCCAATGACAGCCTCTCGGGCGGCGCCGGCAACGACACGCTCTACGGAGGAAGTTCAGGGGCCGACACTCTGTCGGGCGGCTCCGGCAACGACACGCTCTCTGGCGGCACGGATAACGACAGCCTTACTGGCGGGACCGGAAACGACACCCTGGCGGGAGACGACGGCAACGACACGCTCGCCGGCGACACGGGTCACGACACTCTCGACGGCGGCGCCGGCAATGACAGCCTAAATGGCGGCGATGGGAACGACACGATCACCGGCAGCAGCGAGAACGACACGATCAGTGGCGGTCTCGGCAATGACAGCCTAGCGGGTGGAGCTGGCAACGACAGCATCTCGGGGGATGGCGGCGCCGACACGCTGACCGGAGGGCAAGGCGCTGACACGCTCACCGGCGGCTCCACGGGGAGCGAGGCGAATACGTTCGTCTACACCTCAACCGCCGAAAGTCCGGATCGGATCATCGACTTCCAGGCCGGCGTGGACAAAATCGACTTCTCGGCGATCGACGGCAGCCAGCAAGGAGGTTTCCAGGACATCCTCTACGGCGGCCAGAATGCGAACGTCGTCGCCAATTCGCTGACCTGGAACGTGGTGGGTCCCGACACGATCATCCGGATCGACACGAATGGGAACACGGGCGCGGAGATGACGATCACGCTCACGGGGACGCACGCGCTGACCTCGGGGGACTTCATACTCTAGGCGCACGCCCCCTTGCTTGACCCAACGGCGCCCATGGCAACCTGTTGACCCAAAGCGGCTGGAGACAAGCTCGCAAGGGAGGACGCCGTGGCCGAACTGCCCGTCGAGACCAAGCGCACCTATTGCCGGATCTGCATCGTCCACTGCGGCCTTACGGCCGAGGTGCAGGGCGAGCAGATCCTCAAGGTGAAGGGCGACTTCGACCATCCGCTGACCCAGGGCTACACCTGTCCCAAGGGCCGGGCGACCGGCCAGGTGCACCATCTGCCGACCGCCATCACCCGACCGCTGATGCAGGGGGCGGACGGGGCCCTGGCGCCGGTCAGCTGGGACGAAGCGCTGGACGACATCGGCGCCAAGCTTCGGCGGATCATCGACGAGCATGGGCCGAACTCGGTCGGCATCTATTTCGGCAGCGGCCTGGGTCTGGACAGCTCCGGCTATGTGCTGGAGGAGGCCTTCTACAAGGCGCTGGGGACGCCGCCGAAGTTCACCCCCCTGACCAACGACGCCACCGCCAAGGTGATGATGGCCGGGGCCATGGGCGGCTTCTACGGGCTCAATCCGAAGACCGACTACAACGACGTCGAGATGCTGCTCTACGTCGGCACCAACCCGATGGTCAGCCACGCCCACAACACCGGCATGTTCAACCCGGCCCACTTCATCCGCGCCGCCGCCGCGCGCGGCGAGGTCTGGACCATCGACCCGGTGCTGACCGAGACCGCCAAATGGTCGACCCGCCACATCGCCGCCTATCCGGGCAAGGACTATGCGATCCTGGCCTGGCTGGTGCGCGAGATCATCGACGGCGGGCCGCTGAAGCCGGCGCAGAAGATCCAGGGGCTGGGTGAGCTGCGCGCGGCGCTGGAGGGCTGGGACCGGGCCAAGGCCGCCGCTGCGGCCGAAGTCAGCGAACAGGAGCTGGACGACCTGCTGGCGGCCATCCGCCGCAAGGGCCGCGTGGCGGTGGAGACCGGCACCGGCATCACCATGTCGGCCGGCGCCAACCTGACCCAGTGGTTCGCCTGGCTGATCATGATCCTGACCGGGTCGATGAACCAGAAGGGCGGAGCCTGGCTCCATCCCGGCTTCATCGTCCCGTTCGACAGCTTCGAGCTGCCGGTGATGGAGAGCGCCTTCACCAAGGGCTCGAACGTGCGGCCCGACATCCTGGGCGTCCTCGACGACTGGCCCTGCGCGGTGCTGCCGCTGGAGATCGAGGCCGGCAACATCCGCGCCCTGTTCAACTTCGGCGGCTCCATGCTGCGGTCGTTCCCGGACACCAATGCGCTCAAAGCTGCGTTGCCGAAGCTCGCGCTGCACGTGAACACCGAGATCGTCGAGAACGATCTGACGCCCTACTGCACCCATGTGCTGCCGACCAAGGACGCGGTCGAGCGCGACGAGTTCACCCGCTGGGACACCCTGGCCTGGAACCTGTCGCTGCAATACACCCCGGCCCTGGTGAAGCCGATGGGCGAGCGGCGCTCGGCCTGGTGGGTGATCTCGCAGTTCATGAAGCGGGCCGGCCTGCCGGTTCCCGACCATGTGCCGGACAGCGATCTCGAGCCCGGGGCGGACGAGCGGATGCTGGCCCAGCAGCTGCAGACCGCGCGCTGCAGCTTCGAGGAGCTGAAGGCGCAGCGCTATGTCGAGCGGCCGCTGGAGTTCCCCGCGCCCTGGGTCGACGCCCACTTCGAGCGGATGGGCGGCTGGCGCCTGGCGCCCGCCGAACTGGTCGGCCAGTGGGCCCAGATGCGCGCCGCCGACGAGGCCTGGGGCGCCGCGCCGAAGCCGCTCTGCTACACCTCGCGCCGCCAGCGGAAGAAGTTCAACGCCCAGCTCAGCTTCCTGGGCGAGCCGGCCGACATCCTGCTGCATCCCGACGACGCCGCCGCCTACGGGATCCGCGACGGCCAGAAGGTGCGGGTCCGCAACAAGAACGGCGCGATCGTGCTGGTCGCCCGGGTCGACGCCCAGATTCGCCGCGGCGTCTGCTCGATCCCGCACGGGCACGAGACCGCCAACGTCAACTTCCTGACCAGCACCGACGACATCCAGCCCTGGGGCGGCATGGCCTTCTACTCCGGCGTGCCGATCGAGATCGAGCCGGTGGCGACGCAAGGGGCCGACGGCGACGAGGTCCTGACCGCGGCCGAGTAAGCCGCGCCTCAGAACGGATGGTATTGGTAGGCCCAGGTCTCGGTCGCCACGGCGCCGTGGACGGTCAGCTGGAGGCGCAGCTCCACCGGATCGCGGCCCCGGACGTCGGCCAGGTCGAACTCCGCGCGCCAGTGGCCGGGCACGCTGTCGGGGATGGGCTCGACCAGCTGATAGTCGGTGAACCGGCCGCGGGTGGCGTGCAGGGCCATCTGCGGCTTGACGCCGTAGGGCAGGCCGGCGAGCGGGCCGCCGAGGAATTCGACGACGAACTTGCGGACCTCGTCGGGCCGCGGCCGCCCGGGCTGGCCGCCGCGTCCGAGCCGGGTCGCCACGCAGTGCGCCAGCTTGCCGGGATAGGGCTCGTCGGCCAGCCAGTGCAGCCGGTAGCTGAGGTCGAGCTGGGCGCCCGGCGCCGGCGGCTGTTCGGGGACCCAGGCCGCGACGATGTTGTCCATGGTCTCGTCGTTGGTGGGGATCTCGATCAACTGGACCGAGCCCTTGCCCCAGTCGCCCTTCGGCTCCACCCAGAGGCTGGGGCGGCGGTCGTAGAAAACCCCGTCGAGGTAGTGGTCGAAGTTGCGGTCCCGCTGCAGCAGGCCGAAGCCCTTGGGGTTCTCGTCGCTGAAGGCCGAGGCGACCAGCTGGGGTGGATTGTTGAGCGGCCGCCAGACCCGCTCGCCCGCCCCGGTCCACATCGCCAGGCCGTCGGAATCGTGCACCTCGGGGCGCCAGTCCTCCGCCGTGGATTTCACCGTCTCGGAGAACCAGTACATCGAGGTGAGCGGCGCCAGCCCCAGGCGAAACGCCTTTCGGCGCAGGAACAGCGTCTGGTCGACGTCCATCACCACGCCCGTCCCGCGGGTCATGCGGAACCGGCAGGCGCCGGCGACCGACGGGCCCTCGAGCAGGGCGCAGACGGTGACGGTGTCGGCCGACGGCCGCTCGATGAACACCTGGCTGAAGCGGGGGAACTCCTCCGGCGCCTCGGCGACCGTGGTGTCGATGGCGATCGCGCGGGCGGAGAGCCCATATTGATGCAGGCCGCCGATCGCGCGGAGATAGCTGCCGCCCAGGAAGGCGACCCAGTCGTGGGTCCGCCAGTCGAGCCGGCCGCGCCTGGGCTCCTGGACGCGAAAGCCGGCGAAGCCGCCGCCCTCGGGCAGGCGTCGCGCCGGCGAGTCCGGCGGCATGTGGAAGTAGCTCGGGTCGTAGATGACCTCGCGCGCCTGGCCGTTTTCGACGGCGAAGATCTTCACCGGGTTCGGAAAGTACTCGCCGCGGTGAAAGAAGGTCACCGGCAGCGGCCCGTCCTTGAAGAGGGCGTGGTCGGTGTCGAACTTGATCTCGCCCCAGGCCTGGTAGTCGAGCTCCGCTACGATCTCCGGCGGCGGCGGCGGCGGCGCATAGGGCGCGGCCGCCAGGCGGCGGGCGAGCGCCTGGAGCCGCTCGAAGCTAAAGGGGACGGGCGCGCCGAGCGCCAGCCGGTCACTGGTCGCGGCCGGAGCGGCCAGGGCCGAGGGCGCTGTCGCCGCAGCCGAAGCCAGGGCGAGGGTTTTCAGCAGCAGGCGGCGGTGGATAGGGTTGGACATTCCTAGGCGATCCTTGACCTCTGGCGACGAGCGCGGCGCTCTCAAAGCCTAAGCTGATGGCGAGGCCATGGCGCCGCCGGCTGGCGCGCCGCGGTTCCCGCGCGCAAAAGGAGCAGATGCCCGATCCGCACCCGCCCGGCGCCCTGTCCTCGCCCTCGACAGCCCGCAACCGCGAGCCGATCCTGCGCGTGCTGCAGTCCTGCCTGCCGCCCCGCGGCCTGGTGCTGGAGGTGGCCGCCGGCGCCGGGGAGCATGCGCTCTACAACGCCGCGGCCTTCCCCGACCTGGAGTGGCGGCCCACCGACGCCGACGACCAGGCCCTGGCCAGCATCGCCGCCTGGCGGGACCATGCCGGGACGCCGAACCTGCTGGCGCCCCTGCGGCTCGACGCTTCGGACCCGGACGGCTGGCCGATCGACCGCGCCGACGCGGTGGTCAACATCAACATGATCCACATCTCGCCCTGGTCGGCGACCGAGGGGCTGATGACCGGGGCAGGACGGCTGCTGCCGCCGGGCGGCGTGCTCTTCCTCTATGGCCCCTATCTCGAAGTTGACGTGGAGACTGCGCCCAGCAACCTGGCGTTTGACGAGAGCCTGCGGCGGCGCAACCCCGCCTGGGGGATCCGGCGACTGGAGGATGTGACCGCCCTGGCCGCGGCCCACGGCCTGGCGCTGGCGGAGCGCGTCGCCATGCCGGCCAACAACCTGTCGCTGGTGTTCCGCAAGGCCTGAGGCGCGCGCGTCAGGCGGCGTCTTCGGGTTCGGGACGATTGTTGACTCTATCAACAATGGAGCTAGCGTTCGCGGATGACCCACGCCGCTCCTGATCCTGGCGACGTCGCCGCGTTGCGCGCCTTCAACCGGCTCTATACCCGCCGGCTCGGCCTGTTGAACGACCGGCTGGACGGCAGCGCCTTCGCACTGACCGAGGCGCGGGTGCTCTACGAGCTGGCGCATCGGCCGGGCGGCATCGCCGCCGATATCGGGCGTAGCTTGGGGCTCGATCGCGCCCAGCTCAGTCGCATTCTCAGGCGGTTCGCCGACCGCGGCCTGCTCACCGGCGACGCCCAGGGCCGCACGCGAATGCTGCGCCTGACGCCTGCCGGGCGCACGGCCTTCGAGGAGCTGAACCGGCGCACGGACGCCGCCGTCTCGGGCCTGCTGGGCGAACTCCCGCCGCCGGCCCGCAGGAGGCTGGTCGCCGCATCCCGGGAGATGGCCGGCGCGCTGGGCGCAGAGGCGGCCTCCGCCGCAGCGCCGGGCGTGATTTTGCGCGACCTGCGGGCGGGCGACCTCGGCTGGATCGCCCATCGCCAGGCCATCCTCTATCGCGACGAATACGACTGGGACCTGAGCTACGAAGCCCTGGCGGTGGAGATCCTGGCCGGCTTCGTCCGCGACTACGATCCGGCGCGCGAGCAGGCCTGGATCGCCGAGCTTGGGGGCGTGGTGGTCGGATCGGTCTTCCTGGTCCGCGGCGAGAGCCCCGACGTCGGGCGCCTGCGCCTGCTCTATGTCGAGCCGTCGGCCCGGGGCCAAGGCCTCGGCGGGCGCCTGGTGGCGGCCTGCATCGCCCGCGCCCGGGCGATCGGCTGCCGCAGGCTGGTGCTCTGGACCAACAGCGTGCTGGTCTCGGCCTGCCGCATCTACGAGGCGGCGGGCTTTCGCCTGGTCGAGGAAGCGCCGCACCGGTCCTTCGGCCACGACCTTATCGGCCAGACCTGGGCGCTCGAGTTGCAGCCGGCCTCCGAAGCGCTGTGAGAAATCCGCCTCGGTTGACGTTGGGGCACGCTTGCTCTGGCCGGAACGCGCTGCCTAAGGTCCTGAAATAGAAGGGCGAGGCGGCGCGAAGGCGGCGCCCATCGGCCCCGACCAGACGACCCATCGGGAGACGGCCCTTGTCGCATTCGGACCTCCAGTCGGACCTGCCAACCGGCGTCCGCACCGAGCGCAGCTACTGCCGGGTGTGCACCTCGCAGTGCGGCATCCTCGTCGACCTCGAGGGCGACCAGGTGGTCAAGGTGCGTGGCGACCGCGACCATCCGGTGACCCACGGCTACACCTGCCCCAAGGGCCGGGCGCTGAAGGAGATGCACCACCATCCCCAGCGCATCGAGCGGCCGCTGATAAAGACCGCGAATGGGCTGGAGCCCACCAGCTGGGAGGCGCTGTTCGCGGACATCGGGCCGAAGCTGCGGCGGATCATTGACGAGCACGGCCCCGCCGCCGTCGGCATCTTCTATGGCAGCGGCGTGGGCATGGACGCCTCGGGCTACCGGATGTCGGAGGCGCTGCAGGCGGCGATCGGCACGCCGGCCAAGTTCAGCCCGCTGACCATCGACGGCACCGCCAAGACCCTGGTCTCGACCCTGGTCGGCGGCTTCCCGGGCTTCAGCCCGCGGCCGGACTACGACCGCGTCGACCTGGTGCTCTACATCGGCATCAATCCGATGATCTCCCACGGCCACACGGTGGCCATGCCGAACCCGGCGCCGACCATCAAGGCCGCTGCGGCGCGGGGCGAGGTCTGGGTGATCGATCCCCGCCAATCGGAGACCGCCGGCTTCGCCTCGCACCACATGGCGCCCAGGCCGGGCGCGGACTACGCCATCCTCGCCTATCTGGTCCGCGACCTGCTGGCCGTGGGCGTGGATCCGGAGGTGCTGGGCCGGACAGTGGACGCAGAGGCCTTGGCGGCTGCGGTCGCCCCCTTCGACCTGGCCCACGCCAGCGAGATCAGCGGCGTCGCCGAGGCTGAACTGACCGCGCTCCTGGCCTCGGTCCGCAGGGCCGGACGACTGGCGGTCGAGACCGGCACCGGCGTGACCATGTCGGACGGCGCCAACCTCACCCAATGGCTGGCCTGGGTCCTGATGATCCTGACGGATTCGATGAACCGGCCGGGCGGGGTGTGGTTTCACCCGGGCTTCAACAACCAGATGGACGCAGCGCCCCTGCCGATCATCGACCAGCCGTTCGGCCCGGGGCCGAAGAGCCGCCCGGAGCTGCCCAGCTTTGTCGGCGACTGGCCCTGCGCCGCCCTGCCGGACGAGATCGCCGCGGGCAACATCAAGGCCTTCCTCAACCTCGGCGGCAACATCATCCGCTCCTTCCCGGACGCCAACGCCCTGACCGCGGGGCTGTCGACCCTGGAGGTGTTCGCCACCCTGGAGATCATCGAGAACGAGACCTCGGCGGCCTCCACCCACGTCCTGCCGACCAAGGACCAGCTGGAGCGGCCGGACTTCGGCCTGTGGGACTTCCTCAGCCCCAGGGTCGACGCCCAGTTCACCCCGGCCGCGGTGAGTGCGGTGGGCGACCGGCGCTCGGCCTGGTGGATCCTCTCCGAGCTGATCCGCAGCATGGGCTTCGAGCCGCCGGCGACCCCGGGCGACGACCGCGCGGAGGGCGCGGACCTGGCCATGCTCTCGGGCTTGCTGCCCTATGCCCGCTGCAGCTTCGACGAGCTGGTGGAGAAGCGTTACGTCGAGGTCGCCACGCCGCAACTGCCGGCGGCCTGGGTCGACGCCCACGTGGAGCGGCTGGGCGGCTGGCGCCTGGCGCCGTCCGTCCTGGTCGATCGGCTGGCGACGCTCAGCCGCCGCCACCTGGAGGACCGCAGGCTGGGGACCTCGCTCAGCCTGATCCCCCGCCGCCAGCGCCGGCACGTGAACGCCCAGTTCCTGTTCCTCGGCGACACGCCGGAGATGATGATGAACCCCGGCGACGCCGCAGCCCTCGGGGTCGAGGACGGCCAGCAGATCATCGTCCGCAGCGCCCGCGGCGAGGTCACGGGAACCGCGCGGGTCGACGCCAAGGTGCGTCCCGGCGTGGTCTCGGTCCCGCACGGTCACCAGGACGCCAATGTGAATCTGCTGACCAGCACCCGGCAGGTCGATCCCCTGACCGGAATGGCCCTCTACTCGGGCGTCCCGGTGAGCGTGCATCCGGTGACGGCAGCGGTTCCGGCGCCTGAACTGGTCTGAGGCGGCCTCAGAGTTCGCCCAGCAGCGCTTCCAGCCTCGCCATGTCCGGCGGCAGGGGGCTTTCGAATCGCAGCGTTTCGCCGGTGGTCGGGTGGCGGAAGCCGAGGACGGCGGCGTGCAGGGCCTGGCGCGTCAGGCCGGCCTCGGCGATGGCGCGGCGGACCGGCTCGGTCGGCGTGCCGGAGCCATATACCGGGTCGCCGAGGCAGGGCGCGCCCTTGGAGGCCAGGTGGACGCGGATCTGGTGGGTGCGGCCGGTCTCCAGCCGGCAGGCGACGCGGGCCGCCGACGGCTTGTCGGCCGGACCGAACGCCTGCTCGACGGCGTAGTGGGTGATCGCGTGGCGGCCGCCGGACTTCACCAGGGCCATCTTCTTGCGGTCGTGGGTCGAGCGGGCGATGGCGCCCTCGATGGTCCCGCGCAGCGGCTTGGGCGCGCCGCGGGTGAGGGCGACGTACAGCCGGTCGATGTCGTGGGCGGCGAACAGGGCCGAGAGCCCCTGGTGGGCGGCGTCGCTCTTGGCCACCACCACCACGCCGGAGGTTTCCTTGTCGATCCGGTGGACGATGCCGGGGCGGGCCACGCCGCCGATGCCGGAAAGGCTCTGGCCGCAGTGGTGCAGCAGGGCGTTGACCAGGGTGCCGTTCTGCGAGCCCGGGGCCGGATGCATGGCGATGCCCGGCGGCTTGTCGATCACGATCAGCTGGTCGTCCTCGTAAAGGACCGCCAGGGGGATGTTCTCGGCCTGGGGCTCCGCCGGCTGGACCGCGGGGATGTCGATCTCGTAGTCGCCGGCTTCGGCGCGGGCCGAGACGTCGGTGATCGGCCGGCCGGCCAGGCGGATCCGGCCTTCCGCCATCAGCGCCTGCACGCGGCCGCGCGAAAGCTCGGGCAGGCCGGCGGCGAGGGCCTTGTCGACCCGGCCGCCGGCGTCCTGCGCCATGAGGGTGAAGGCGATCACCTGCGAGCCGCAGGTTTCAAGCTCCAGCCCGTCGTCCTCGGCTTCCAGCGCCGCGTCAGAGGCCATGCGTTTTGCTCGAACCCTCCTCATGGCCGACGATCGAGCCGTCCTTGAACAGGTATTCGCGCAGCTGGGCGTCGGCCTGGGAGTCGTTTCGGCGAATCCACTCCAGCACCATGGCGGCGTGCTCCAGCTCTTCCTTGGCGTTGTGCAGCACGATGGCCTTCAGCTCGGGGTCCTCGATGTCGTCGGCCCGCTGGCGGTACCAGTCGACTGCCTCGAGTTCCTCCATCAGCGAGGTGATCGCATAGTGCATTTCGAGCGTCTTGCGGCTGAGCTTCTCGCGCGGGACATGGAGGGCTTCGCTTGACATCAGCTGTCATGCTCCTGTGAGGGACCGGCGACTAATACACGCCGCATGAGAAACGCGCGAACGGGGCGAAGCGCCATGTGGATTGATCGTCGGAAAGCCCTGGGTCTGCTCGGCGCCGGCGCGGCGGGCCCCGCGGCGGCCGCGGCGACGCGCAGCAGCCTGCATGCAGCGCCGGAGGGGCCGGTCTTTCGCTGGGGGGTGGCGAGCGGCGATCCGCTGGCCACGGCGGTGATCCTCTGGACCGCGTGCGCCGCGCCCGGCGAGGTCCGCTGGGAGGTGGCTGAGGATCCGGCGTTCAAGCGCGTCGTGCGCCGCGGCGTGGCCCAGGCGGACCCGGCCCGGGACCGGACGGTGAAGGTGGACGTCGGCGGCCTGAAGCCCGCGACCAACTACCACTATCGTTTCCGCAAGGGCGCGGAGACCTCGCCGGTCGGCCGCACCCGGACCCTGCCGGTCGGGACGACGCCGGACGTGGTGCTCGCCTTCGCCAGCTGCACCCTCTACCCCAACGGCTATTTCAACGCCTACGCCGCCATCGCCGCCCTGCCGCGCATCGATGCGGTCATCCACCTCGGCGACTACATCTACGAGTACGGCGGGCCCGACAGCTATGGGATGAGTTCCGCCGTCGCCGCCGAGCGGCCGCACGATCCGCCGCACGAATGCCTGGCGCTGAGCGACTACCGCCGCCGTCACGCCCAGTACAAGTCCGACCCCCAGCTGCAGGCGGCCCATGCCCGTGCACCGTGGATCGTCGTCTGGGACGACCACGAGACCGCCAATGACTCCTGGGTCAGCGGCGCGCAGAACCACCAGCCCGCCGCCGAGGGCGACTGGAACCTGCGCAAGGCCGCGGCGATCAAGGCCTATTACGAGTGGATGCCGATCCGCGAGCCCGCCCACGGCGGCTTCGCCATCAACCGCCGCTTCGACTTCGGCGACGTGGCCAGCCTCTTCATGTTCGAGACCCGGCTGACCGCGCGGGACAAGCAGGTCAGCCAGGACGATCTGCCGGAACCGGCCAGCCCCGCCGAGGTCGCGGCCTTCCGGGCGAAGATCGCCGAGCCCTCGCGCCGGATGATGTCGCCGGTCCAGGAAGCCTGGCTCGGCGACGGCCTGAAGGCTTCGGTGAGCGCCGGCCGGCCCTGGCAGCTCCTGGGCAACCAGGTGGTGATGGCGCGGCTGGCGACCCCCTCGATCCACAGGGCGCTCGGCGACGCGGCCTATGCGCAGCTGATGGCGGGCGTCTCGGGCTATCTCGCCAGCCATCTGAAGAAGACCGAGGCGGCGGCCGCCCTGGACCTGCCCTACATGCTGGATTCCTGGGACGGCTATCCGGCCGACCGGCAGCGCCTCTATGGGATGATCACGGCGGCCAAGGCCAACTGCGTCGTGCTCTCCGGCGACAGCCACGCCTTCTGGGCCAACGAGCTCTACGATGCGCCGGAGGCGGGCCGGCGGACCGCCGTCGAGTTCGGCGCCACCTCCATCACCAGCCCCGGCGACGGCGACTATGTGCCGGGCGCGGCGCTCGGCCAGCTGTTCGCCGACCGCAATCGCGAAGTCCTGTTCTCGGACCAGTCAGCGAAGGGCTTCGTGCTGCTGACGCTGACGCGCGAGGCCGTCGTCGGCGAGCTGGTCGCCGTCTCGACCATCTCGGAAAAGACGTTCGAAACGCGGGTGCTGAAGCGCTACCGCGCCACGCCGGGCGCCGAGGGCGTCTCAGGGCTGACCGAGGTCTAACTCTAACGGTCGGGAGCGACCTCGAGCCGGCCGCCGTCGACGATACGGTAGAAGCAGGAGCGCGCGCCGGTGTGGCAGGCGCCGCCGTCGCCCTGCGGCAGCACCTTCAGCCAGACGGCGTCCTGGTCGCAGTCGATCCGCGCCTCGACCACCTTCTGGATCTGGCCGCTGGTCGCGCCCTTGTGCCAGAGTTCGCCCCGCGAGCGGCTGAAGTAGTGGGCTTCGCGGGTCTCCAGCGTCTTGGCCAGGGCCTCGGCGTTCATCCAGGCGAACATCAGCACCTCGCCGGTCTCGGCATGGGTGGTCACCGCCGCGATCAGGCCGTTGGCGTCGAACCGGGGGCTGAGCGCAGCGCCGTGCTCGAGTTCGTGCTTCGAGGCGGCGGTGGGGAAGGTCGTCTGGGTCATGGTTCGCGCCGTCACATCATCCGCTCGTCCCCGCGAACGCGGGGATCCAGGTTTTTTGTGTTTCTGAGCATTCGGACCCGCTGGCGCAAGCGGCTCGCCTCGCAAACAAAAAAGCCTGGGCCCCCGCTTTCGCGGGGGTGAGCGGTGAATGGGGACTCAGCGCTTGTTGACGAAGTCCAGGAAGCGCTGGCGCAGGTGCGGGTCGGTCTTGAAGACCCCGGTGAACTGGGTGGTGATGGTCGAGACGTGGCGATGGTGCACGCCGCGCGTGGTCATGCACTGGTGGGCTGCGTCGATCAGCACCGCGACGCCGGCGGGGCGCAGGCTGTCGGTCAGGGCGTCGGCGATCTGCTGGGTCATGGTCTCCTGGGTCTGGAGACGACGGGCGAAGATCTCGACCACGCGGGCGATCTTGGAGATGCCCACCACCCGGTTGGTCGGCATGTAGGCGACGTAGGCCTTGCCGAGGAAGGGGGCCATGTGGTGCTCGCAGTGGCTCTCCACCTCGATCTCGCGCAGCATGACGATGTCGTCATAGCCCTGCACGTCCTCGAAGGTGCGCGACAGCTCCTTGGCGGGATCGGCCTCATAGCCCTCGAACCATTCGCCGTAGGCGTCGACCACCCGCTTGGGCGTGTCGATGACGCCTTCGCGGCGCGGGTCGTCGCCGGCCCAGGCGATCAGCGTGCGCACGGCCTCCATGGCCTCTTCGCGCGTCGGGCGCTGCACGGGTTCAAGAGCGTCGGCGCCGATCAGGGTGCGGTCGCGGGCAGGAGCATCCATGTGTGAGAGCGATCTTTCCAGGGCCGAGTTGCGCCGGGACGATGGTCCCGGAAATGACGCGTGCCACCCCTCCTCTACGGGATCGGCGGGCCTTAAAGGGTTCCCGTGGCCACCGATCCTGGCCGACTGTATATGGGCTCAACCCGGCGCCCGACAACCGTGACGCTTCTAATATTGGTTATGCGATGGCCTTAAGTCTCTACGACACCATGACCCGTTCGACGCGGGCCTTCGTCCCTCGCGATCCCGAACGCGTGACAATGTATGTGTGCGGGCCGACGGTCTACAACTTCGCCCACATCGGCAATTTCCGGCCGGTGGTGGTGTTCGACCTGTTGTTCCGGGTGCTGCGCGATCGCTTCGGCGAGGACGCGGTGCTCTACGCGGCCAACGTCACGGACGTGGACGACAAGATCAACCGCAAGGCCGCCGACGAGGGCGTGCCGATCTCGACGATCACCAATCGATACCTGGAAGCCTACAACGCCGACGCCGCAGCGCTCGGCGCGCTGCGGCCCACCTTCCAGCCGAAGGTGACCGAGACGATGGACGCCATCGTCGCGATGATCGGCCGGCTGATCGAAAACGGCGCCGCCTACGCCGCCGAGGGCCATGTGCTGTTCGACACACAGGCCTTCCCCGATTACGGCAAGCTGTCCGGCCAGCCGATGGACCAGATGATCGCAGGCGCTCGGGTGGACGTCGCCCCCTACAAGCGCCACCCCGCCGACTTCGTGCTCTGGAAACCCTCGAAGGAGAACGAGCCGGAGTGGGAGAGCCCCTGGGGGCCCGGCCGGCCGGGCTGGCACATCGAGTGCTCGGCGATGATCGAGCAGGTGCTGGGCCTGCCGATCGACATCCACGGCGGCGGCGAAGATCTCAAGTTCCCGCACCACGAGAACGAGATGGCGCAGGGCTGCTGCGCCGATAAGGTCGACACCTACGCCCGTTGGTGGCTGCACAACGGTTTCCTCAAACTGGGCGAGGAGAAGATGTCCAAGAGCCTGGGCAATGTCGCCCTGGCCCACGACCTGCTGCAATCCTACCCCGGCGAGGCGATCCGCTGGGCGCTGCTGGCCGGCCACTACCGCGCGCCGCTGGAATGGAACGGCGAGCTGATCGAACAGGCCAAGCGCGCGCTTGACCGGCTCTATCAGCTGCTGGTCGACGTGGGCCGGGTCGCCCGGGACAATGGCGAGGACCTCGCCAATCCGCACGCCGCGGAGGTTACGGACCATCTGCGCGCCTCGGGCTTCATGGCGGCGCTGGAAGACGACCTGAACACGCCTCAGGCCTTCGCCTGTCTGTTCGCCCTGCTGAACGGCGTGCGCGCCGAGCTGATGAAGTCCCAGCCGAACTGGGACAGCGTCGCCAGCCAGCGCGCGGCCCTGCTGCAGGCGGCCAATCTGATGGGCTTCCTGGAGGCCGATCCGAACGCCTGGTTCCAGGGCGCGGCGGACGACGACTTGAAGACCCGGGTCGAGGCGCTGATCGCCGCCCGCGCCGCGGCGCGGGCGGCCAAGGACTGGCCGGAAGCCGATCGCATCCGCGTCCAGCTTGCTGCGTTGAACGTAGAGGTCATGGATGGTCCGACTGGAGCCACCTGGCGGATCCGGGAACAAGTCTGAGAGCCGATGCCGATCTCCACCCCCCAACTCAAGGCCAGCATGTTCGGACGAATGCCCGTCGGCGGTCCCAAGCCGAAGGGCGGCGGGCCGCCGGCCGCCGCCGCACCACGCGGGGTCCGCATCGAACATCGCATCGGGATCCAGACGCCGGCCGAGGTCGTCTGGGAGATTCTCCAGGACGTCGAAGGCTGGAGCCGCTGGAACCCGCTTTACCGCGAGGCGAGCGGGACGATACGAATCGGCGCGCCCCTGGATCTCGTCGTCGCCCTGCCGGAGATGAAGCCCCAGCCCGTGCGCGCCACGGTGCTGGAATGGGTGCCCAACGAACAGCTGCACTATCGCACAGTCGGGATGGGCGGGCTGGTGAAGGGGACCCGCTACGTCGAGATCGAGCAGCTGGCGCAGGAGAGCTGCATCATCTCCAACGGCGAGATCATGGGCGGACTCCTGGGCCCCACGGTCGCAAGCAGCCTGGGCCGCCGCGTCTACAAGGGCCTGCGCCTGATGAACGAGGCGCTGAAGGAGGCCGCCGAGGCGCGCTGGCGGGCGCGGAGCTGACGACGCGGCCGCGGCCCCCCTCCACCCCTTCGGGGTCCCCCTCCCCCAGAGGGGGAGGAGATTCGAGATTCCGCCGCGCCCTCTCCTCTCCCTTTTGGGGGAGGGGGACCGCGAAGCGGTGGAGGGGGCTGCGCAGCGCTCGCCATTTGACATCCGCCCCTCGCATCCCGACCTTACGCCCATGATCGACGACCTCTATTCGGCGCAGCTGCTGAAGCTGGCGGCCAACCTGCCGCGCAGCGGCCGGCTGGCTCGGCCGGACGCCAGCGTCGAGAAGGTGTCGAAGCTGTGCGGCAGCCGGGTGCTGGTCGACGTCGTCGTCGAGGACGGCCGGGTGGCGGACTTCGCCCAGGAGGTGAAGGCCTGCGCGCTCGGCCAGGCCGCGGCCTCGGTGCTCGGCGAGCACGTCGTCGGCGCCACGGTCGAGGAGCTGGAACTCGCCCGCGACCAGTTCCGTGCTATGCTGAAGGCGGGCGGACCTACGCCCGACGGACGTTTCGCGGATCTCTCGATGCTCGCGCCTGTGAAGGACTATCCGGCCCGCCACGCCTCGACGCTGCTCGCGTTCGAGGCCGCCGCCGAGGCTGTCCGCCAGGCCGCGACGCGAACTAGCCCCGCCGGCGCGGCTTGATCCTGCGCGGCCCCCGGCGTAAGCGCTGGGTTTGACGCCCTCCATCCCGCAACCGGCATGACCCTCTACGAAAGATGCGTCAGGGGCGCGCTCCGCGCCTATAAGCTGACGCTTTCGCCGCTGATCGGGCGGCAGTGCCGGTTCCTTCCGACCTGCTCGGAATATTCGGCCGAGGTCCTGGTCAGCCATGGTCCGTGGCGCGGCGCAGCGTTCGCCGCGCGCAGGCTGTGCCGCTGCAATCCCTGGGGCGGGGCGGGCTTCGACCCGCCGCCCCCCTGCCATAAAGACTTGGGTCGCGAGGCCGAGGCCCCGACGCACAAGTGGACGTGTGAAACATGATCGAACTGATTTTTCCGGACGGGAACAAGCGCGAAGTCCAGGACGGCGCGACGGGCCGCGAGGTCGCCGCCTCCATCGCCAAGTCGCTGGAGAAGCGGTCCATCCTGGTCAAGCTCGACGGCGAGCTGCTGGACCTCGACCGGCCGCTGCACAAGGGCGGTCGTTTCGAGCTGCTGACGCGCGAGAGCCCCGAGGCGCTGGAGACCATCCGCCACGACGTCAGCCACATCCTGGCCGAGGCGGTGCAGGAGCTGTTCCCCGGCACCCAGGTGACGATCGGGCCCGCCATCGAGGACGGCTTCTATTACGACTTCGCGCGCGACGAGCCCTTCAGCCTGGATGACCTGGCGAAGATCGAGCAGCGCATGAAGGAGATCGTCGACCGCGACGAGCCGATTCGCCGCGAGGAATGGCCGCGCGACGAGGCGATCGCCCACTTCAAGTCGATCGGCGAGGCCTACAAGGCCGAGATCATCGAGGACCTGCCGGAAGGCGAGGCGATCAGCGTCTATCGCCAGGGAAACTGGAAGGATCTCTGCCGCGGGCCGCACCTGCCGTCGACCAAGTTCGCCGGCAAGGCCTTCAAACTGACGAAGCTGGCGGGCGCCTACTGGCGCGGCGACCACCGCAACGCCCAGTTGCAGCGGATCTATGGCACGGCTTGGGCCACGGAGGCCGAGCTCGAGGCCTACCTCCGCCGCATCGAGGAGGCCGAGAAGCGCGACCACCGCAAGATCGGCAAGTCCATGGACCTCTTCCACCTGCAGGAAGAGGCCAAGGGAATGATCTTTTGGCATCCCAAGGGCTGGGCGCTCTATCGTACGCTGGAGGCCTATCTGCGCCGCCGGCTCGACGCCGATGGATATCACGAGGTCAAGACGCCCCAGATCATGGATCGCTCGCTGTGGGAGCGCTCCGGCCACTGGGAAAAGTTCGGTCAGGCGATGTTCGTCTGCGAAACGACGGAAGGCGAGGAGCTGGCCGTTAAACCGATGAACTGTCCTGGTCACATCCAGATCTTCAACGTGGGTCAGAAGTCGTACCGCGATCTTCCGCTGCGCATGTCGGAGTTCGGCGCCTGCCACCGGTTCGAACCGTCGGGGGCGCTGCACGGCATCATGCGGCTGCGCGCCTTCACCCAGGACGACGCCCACATCTTCTGCCGCGACGACCAGATCGAGGCCGAGACGACCAAGTTCGTGAAGTTGCTGGAGCAGGTCTACGCCGACCTCGACATGGAGCTGGCGAGCGTCAAGCTGGCGCTGCGCCCCGACGTGCGCGCCGGGACGGACGAGGTCTGGGACATCGCCGAATCAAAGCTCGAGCGCGCCGCCCGGGCGGCCGGCGTCGAGGTCGAGATGCTGCCGAACGAGGGCGCCTTCTACGGGCCCAAGCTCGAGTTCCACCTGCGCGACGCCATCGGCCGGACCTGGCAATGCGGGACGCTGCAGCTCGATTTCGTGCTGCCGGAGCGTCTCGACGCGACCTATATCGCCGAGGATGGATCCAAACAGCGTCCGGTGATGTTGCATAGAGCAATCTTCGGTTCGGTCGAGCGGTTCATCGGGGTCATGATCGAGAATTACGCCGGCGCCTTCCCGCTCTGGCTTTCACCGGTGCAAGTGGTGGTGGCGACGATCACATCGGACGCCGACGACTATGCTCGCCAGGTCGCCGCGGCGCTTTCGGCCAAAGGCCTACGTGTCGAAACCGACCTGCGTAACGAGAAAATCAACTACAAGGTGCGAGAACACAGTCTCGCCAAGGTTCCGGTGATTGCTGTGGTCGGTCGTCGTGAAGCCGAGCTTGGACAGGTCGCCCTGAGGCGCCTAGGTTCTGATCGGCAAGAGGTTCTGGACCTCGACGCGGCGGCGAACGGACTTGCCTTACAGGCGAGTCCGCCTGATGTTGCCCCGGTTGCGCGAGCTGGTGATTCATCGGCTCGCGAGGCGGTCGGCGCCTTGGAGGCTGGATGAACGGCATCGTCGCACCGATCGTCGCTGCAGAACCCACACTCACGCCTGATTTTCTGAGGTCGCGTCCCAGCGTCTCGGTGGTGATGGTCGTGTACATGACCGGCGAGGCGCTCGAGCAGAGCGTCGCCTGCGTGCTCAGCGACCCGTTGGTGGATGAGTTCGTCATCGTCGACAACGGTTCGACGCCGCGCGACGCAGCGCGGCTGCGCAACCTTGCCGAGCGCGACGTCCGGGTCACCCTGCTGAGCGGCCAAGGCAACGTCGGCTTCGCCCGGGGCGCGAATCTCGGCGCGCGCACCGCGCGCGGCGAGGTGCTGGTCTTCCTCAATCCCGACGCCTTTTTGCAGCCGGGCTGCATCGCCGAGCTGGCGCGCGAGATCGAGCATCGGGCGGTGCCCTGCATCGTCGGCGGCCGGGTCCTGAACGCCGACCGCACCGAGCAGCGCGGCGCGCGCCGCGGCGACATCACGCCGATGAGCGCCCTGGTCTCGCTGAGCCGGCTGGCGGATCGCGTTCCGGCGCTCCGCAACTATGAAGTGCACTGGGAATGCGACGCCCCGCCGGAACAGCCGGCGGTCGTCCCGACCATTTCCGGCGCCTGTTTCTGCATGCGGCGCGAGGATTTCGACGCCGTCGACGGCTTCGACGAGGGCTATTTTCTGCACGTCGAGGATGTCGATCTTTGCTGGCGCGTGCGCCAGCAGGGCGGGTCGGTGATCTTCCACCCAAAGGCCGAGGTCATCCACCTGGGCCGCACCAGCCAGACCAGCCCGCTGCGCGTCGAGTTCCACAAGGGCGTGGGGCTGGCCCGCTACTTCCGCAAGCGCGCGGTGAAGGTCTCCGAGCGTCTGCTCGCCTGGGCGCTCTCGCCGGTGATCGTCTGCACCGCCGTCGCCCGTCCGGTGATGTGGCGGCTGACCGGGCGCGCAGCCTGAGCCCCATTATCGGTGTCATCCCGGTTTTCGCGTCAGCGAAAGACCGGGACCCATGAACACGGCGCTGCTCGCAAGCCGGCGCGCGCCCGTGACCCCATCTGATTCGCCGTGTTCATGGGTCCCGGACAAGCGCTGTGCGCTTTCCGGGATGACACGGAGGTTTGGCGGCTAAGCCCTCGCCGGGAAAGGCCCGGCGCGGTCGAGCGCGGCGACAGGGGCCTTGCCGAGCAGGCCGGACACCCAGCGGCCGGCTGCGATCAGCTTGTCGAGGTCATATCCGGTCGTGAAGCCCGCCCGCTCCAGCATGTAGACCAGGTCCTCGGTGCCGATGTTGCCGGTGGCGTTCGGCGCGAACGGGCAGCCGCCCAGGCCGCCGCAGCTGGCGTCGAGGATGTCGACCCCGGCCTCGACGCTGGCGAAGGCGTTGGCAAGGCCGGTGTTGCGCGTGTCGTGGAAGTGCATCCGCAGCCTGGCGTTCGGCGCGGCCATGCGCGCCTGTTCGATGCGGCGCCGGACGAGCCAGGGATCGGCCACGCCGATGGTGTCGGCGATCACCACCTCCGGCAACTGCAGCTCGTCGGCGACCCGGACGATCCTCAACACCTGTTCGTCAGAGACCTCGCCGTCGAAGGGGCAGCCGAAGGCGACGCTGATCGTGACGCTGATCGGAGGGCCGCCGTTCAGCTCGCGCTTGGCGGCGATCGCCCGCAAGGCCGCGAGCTGTTCCTCCACCGAGGCGCCCTGGTTGCGAATGCCGAAGCCGTCGGTGGCGCAGACCACCACATTGGCCTCGTCGCAGCCGGCCTGGACGCAGCGGTCCCAGCCGCGCTCGTTGAGCACCAGGCCGATGCGCGAGCGGCCGGCATAGGGCGACAGGGCGGCGGAAATCTCCTCCGCGCCGGCCATCTGCGGCACCCGCTTCGGATTGACGAAGGAGACCGTCTCGATCCGCTGCGCGCCGGCCTCTTCCAGCCGGTGGATGAACTCGAGCTTCTGGCTGACGTCCAGCAGCGCCTTCTCGTTCTGCAGCCCGTCCCGGGGCCCGACCTCGACGATTTCAATGCGGCGGCTCACGGCGGCGCTCCCTGTTCGACGGTTCCGCGGGCTTCATAGATCCGCAGGGACATCGGGTCGCCGTTGGAATAGTCCAACCCCTTCACCTCGCCCACTTGCACGGCCACCGCCCCGGCGGCCCTCAGGGCCGCGCGGAAGGCGGCGTCCTGGCGGCCTTCCACCACGGCCGGGCGATTTTCGGCGATGGCCTGGGCGGCTTCCTCGGCGTCGTCCAGCTCGGTCGCGGTGCCGAGCGCGAAGACCAGGCTCGGTTCGGCGTAGCCCGCGACCGCCACCGGCGCGTCCGCGATCCCCTGGCGGGGCAGCAGCTTGGCGCGCTCCATCGCAGCTTCGGTGCGCGCCGAGAGCCACAGGGGCGCGAGCCGGGGCGCCAGTCCCGCCAGCAGCACTGCGTGGCCCAGCACGCCGCAGGCGAGGGCGGCGGCCACCGCCTCGCGGGGCCGGTCGCGCGCCAGCAGCCAGGCGCCCGCCAGGCCGGCGGCCATGAACAGCAGGGCGGCGGCGACGGCGGCTGGCGTGGCGCTCGGGTCGCCATAGGTCGCAAGCACATAGAGGGCGGCGGCGGCCAGCAGCCCGCCGAACAGCAGGCCCAGGCCCGCGCCGGTCCAGCGCACGCGCGGACCCAGCGGCTGGACGAGGGCGGCCGCGGCCAGCCAGGCCAGGGCGCCATAGGTCGGCAGCGGATAGTGCACCAGCTTGGTCGGCATGGCCTCGAACACCAGCCAGGCGGGGATCAGCCAGGCCAGGGCGAACCTCACCCCCGGCTCGCGCCGGCGTTTCCAGCCGACCACCGCGGCCGCCGGCAGCATCAGCGTCATCGGGAATGACAGCAGGGGCGCCAGCAGGGTGTGATAGCCGGGCGGCGCGCCATGGGTCTCCTGGCCGCTCACCAGCTTTGACCCGAGGTCCCCGCCCAGGGCGGCGCTCCAGAAGGCGCCGTCGGTGGCCACGGTGACGGCGCCGGCCCACGGGCCGACGATGACGGCGACGACGATCAGCCCCCACCACCACCTCATGCCGACGAGCCAGCCCGGCCGGCGGTCGAGGATCGCCAGCAGCACGATGGCGAGCGCGACGACCATCGGCCCGATCGGGCCCTTCACCAGGGTGGCGACCCCGATCGCCACCCAGAACAGCCAGACGGCGCTGCGCGGCGCGGGCGAGCCGTCGCGGGCGGCGGCGTAGATGCGGGCGAGCGCCGCCATCGCCAGCGTGGTCGCGCCGCACAGCACGGCGTCGGTCTTGGCGATCATCGCCTCGGTGGAGAGCAGCAGGGTGGTTCCCAGCATGACCCCGGCGAGAAGGCCCCCCTCCGCGCCGAAGAAGGCCGCGGCCCCCCAGGCGCAGGCGGCGGCCGCCAGCATCGCCCCGAGCAAGGAGGGGATGCGGTAGGCCCAGATCGCCCGGGCCTCGGGATCCGAAAACAGCGAGACGCTCGCGGCCTGCATCCAGTGGATGCCGACCGGCTTCTTGAAGCGCGGCGCGTCCTGGTAGCGGATGACCACGAAGTCGCCGGTCTCGAGCATCTGCGCCGTGGCCTGGGCGAAGCGCGATTCGTCGCGATCCAGCGGCGGGACGGCCAGCATCCCCGGCAATCCCGCGAGGAAGGCGATGAAGGCAGCCACCGCAGGACCGCGCCAGCCGCGGCTGAACCGCGCCAGTTGAGCATCGAGCATCATGGGCCGCCTGATAGCACGATCCTTTCCTGATCAGCCTTTTCCGCTATGGGAAGGCGATGGCTCAGGCGCCCGACATCTCCGTGGTGATTCCCGTCTTCGACGAGGAGGGCGCCGCCCCCGGCTTGGCGCGCGAGGTGGCCAGGGCCTTCGCCGGTCGCAGCTTCGAGCTGATCTTCGTCAACGACGCCAGCCGTGACGCCACGCGCGCGGTCTTGGGGGCGCTGTCCGCCGAGATCCCGCAACTGCGGGTGCTGAGCCACGCGAAGAACGCCGGCCAGAGCCGGGCCATCCGCACGGGGGTCCTGAACGCGCGCGGCGCGATCATCGTCACCCTCGACGGCGACGGCCAGAACGACCCGGCCGACGGTCCTGCGCTGGTGGACGCCCTCATGGCCGGTCCGCCCGAGCTGGCGCTGGTCGGCGGCGAGCGGGTCAAGCGACAGGACAGCCGGGCCAAGAAGATCGGCTCGCGGATCGGCAACGGGGTGCGCCGGCGGCTCCTGAAGGACACGGCGAACGACACCGGCTGCGGGCTGAAGGCGTTCCGCCGCGAGGCCTTCCTGCGGCTTCCCTACTTCGACCACATCCACCGCTACCTGCCGGCGCTGATGCTGCGTGAGGGCTATCGCACGGCGTTCCGGCCCGTGAACCATCGTCACCGCCAGACCGGCCGGTCGAAGTACACCAACCTGGGCCGCCTCTGGGCCTCGGTATCCGACCTGATGGGCGTGATCTGGCTGCAGTCGCGCGCCCGCAATCCGGGCATGGTCGAAGAGGGTTAGGCGGCGCCTTCGACCCTCGACCGGCCTCGATCTGCACCCGGGTCCAATTACGTGAACGCCGTGAAGATCAGGGCGACGACGGCGATGTCAAGGATGCGGTAGGCGAGCTGCATGCCCGCCGCGCAGCAAGACTTGCGCCAGGCTTGTCCCTAGGAGGCGCGCCAGTGAAGGCGCGCGCCGAGGCGATTTCTGCTCGGCAGCAATCGCCGGCCGTCAGATCTCGGTCTTGGCGATGCGGCCCTTGCGGGCGCGGCGGTCCTTGGCGCCGGACCATTCGATGCGATTGTAGCTGGCCGAGGCGTTGTCGATCGCCGTGGGGCCCGCGCGCAGGCCGCGCTTCTGGCCGTCCTGGCCGAGCAGGTGAGCGTCGAAGGTGGCGCCGCTGGCCGGAGTCTCGGCGCGCGGCGGGATCGTCTGCGGGCTGTCCACCGGAACCGGCAGGCCGGGGCGCTCGGCCTCATGGGCCTGTTGCGCACGTTCGGTTTCGGTGTGGGCGGCGCGCCGCAGCCGCGCGGCGCGGCGAATGGGGTCGATCGAAGAGCTCATCGGGCCGCCATCCTGGGGGGCGAGGGTTAAGAAACGCTCGCGACCGTGCGAACGGTCGAGCGCGTTCCGATCGCAACAGCGGACGCCGCTTTTGCGGAAGCGCTCGGCTCGATCAGCTCTTCGAGGCCAGCTTCTCGATCTGCGCCTGCATCTCTTCCATGCGCCTGCGCAGGTCGGCGACCGCGTCGTCCTGCACCGGCTCGGCCTTCGCGGCCGGGGAGGACGGCGGGGGCGGCGGCGCAGAGCCGGCGGCCTCGCCGGGCTTGGCGAAGGCGAAGGGCGAGAACATCTTCATCGCCCGGTCGAAGAGGGCGAGGTTCTGCCGGATCTGCTCTTCGTAGGCGCCCATGCCGATGCCCGTACCGATGCCAGGCGCGATGCCGGTGGTCTGGCCGAGCGCCGCCAACTGGTTGCGCAGCTGTTCCTGCTGTTGGGTGAAGGTCGACAGCGACAGCTCCAGATAGCTGGGCAGGAAGGCCTGCATGGAGTTGCCGTAGAAGCCGATCAGCTGCCGCAGGAACTGGATCGGCAGCAGGCTCTGACCCTGGCTCTCCTCTTCGAAGATGATCTGGGTCAGCACCGTGCGGGTGATGTCCTCGTTCGTCTTGGCGTCATAGACGACGAAATCCACCCCCTTCTTCACCATTTCGGCGAGGTGCTCGAGGGTCACATAGGAGGAGGACGCGGTATTGTAGAGCCGGCGGTTCGCGTATTTCTTGATCACCACCCGCTCGTCTCGCGGAGCGCCGGTCTCCGGGGTGCTCGCCATCCCAAGTCCTTAGTTTTTCGGCGGTCGCCGGTTCGTGACCGCATTCTGCAGTGCAGTATCGCGGATGCGAGCTTAATATCAAATGGCTGACGTTCTCAGCCTTCGCCCTGCTCACGGACGTGCCGCCCTCGACCTGGGTCGCCACACGCCCGCGTGACAGCCAACGCCCTGCCGAGGAGTTCATAGATGAGCGACATCGTCATCGTTTCCGCCGCCCGCACGCCCGTGGGCTCCTTCAATGGCGCGCTGTCCAGCCTGCCGGCACACGAACTCGGCGGGATCGCCATCAAGGCGGCCGTCGAGCGGGCGGGGATTTCCGCGGCCGAGGTCGAAGAGGTGATCCTGGGCCAGGTGCTGCAGGCCGGCGCCGGCCAGGGCCCCGCGCGACAGGCGGCGTTCAAAGCCGGGGTGCCGGCGGCCTCGCCCGGCTGGTCGCTGAACCAGCTCTGCGGCTCGGGCCTGCGGGCTGTCGCCCTGGCCGCCCAGCAGATCCAGGACGGCTCGGCCAGGATCGTCGTCGCCGGCGGCCAGGAGAGTATGAGCCAGTCGCCGCACGCCGCCCAGCTGCGCAACGGCGTGAAGATGGGCGAATTCGGCATGGTCGACACCATGATCAAGGACGGCCTCTGGGACGCCTTCCACGGCTACCACATGGGCCAGACCGCGGAGAACATCGCCGCCCGCTGGCAGATCACGCGCGAGGACCAGGACAATTTCGCCGTTTCCTCGCAGAACCGCGCCGAGGCGGCCCAGAAGGCCGGCCGGTTCGCCGACGAGATCGCGCCGGTGACCATCAAGACCCGCAAGGGGGAGACGGTGGTCGACCAGGACGAATACATCCGCCACGGCGTAACGATCGACAGCATCTCCGGCCTGAGGCCTGCCTTCACCAAGGACGGCTCGGTGACCGCGGGCAACGCGTCGGGGCTCAACGACGGCGCCGCGGCCATGGTGCTGATGACCGCCGACGAGGCCAAGGCGCGTGGGCTGAAGCCGCTGGCGCGCATCGCCTCCTGGGCTCACGCCGGGGTGGAGCCGGAAATCATGGGCACCGGCCCGATCCCGGCCAGCCGCAAGGCGCTGGAAAAGGCCGGCTGGTCGATCGCTGACCTCGACCTCATCGAATCCAACGAGGCCTTCGCCGCCCAGGCGGTCTGCGTGGTGCGCGAGCTGGGGCTGGATCCCGCCAAGGTGAACGTGAACGGCGGGGCGATCGCCATCGGCCATCCCATCGGCGCCTCTGGCGCCCGGATTTTGACCACCCTTCTCCATGAGTTGAAGCGGACCGGGGCAACCAAGGGTCTCGCCACCCTTTGTGTTGGTGGCGGTATGGGTGTCGCAGTCTGTGTAGAAAATCTGCATAAATCGAACTGAGGTCAGGGGCCGCACGGCGGCGCCGGCCCAATTCAGGGAGCAGGCGCATGGCGAGAGTGGCTTTCGTGACGGGCGGAACCCGGGGGATCGGCCATGAGATCGTGGCGCGATTGAAAGCCGACGGCATGAAGGTCGCCGCCGGCTACTCCGGCAACGACGCCGCCGCCGAGGCCTGCGCCAAGGAGTTCGACGTCATGGTGGTCAAGGGCAATGTCGGGGTCTTCGAGGACTGTCAGCGCGCGATCGCCAAGGTCGAGGCCGAACTCGGCCCGGTGGACGTGCTGGTCAACAACGCCGGCATCACCCGCGACACCGTCTTCCACCGCATGTCGCCGGAGCAGTGGGGCGAGGTCGTCCGGGTGAATATGGACAGCCTCTACAACATGACCCGCCAGGTGATCGAAGGCATGCGCGAGCGCGGCTGGGGACGGATCATCAACATTTCCTCGATCAACGGCCAGAAGGGCCAGATCGGCCAGAGCAACTATTCCGCCGCCAAGGCCGGCATGCTGGGTTTCACCAAGGCGCTGGCCCTGGAGAACGCCAAGAAGGGGGTGACGGTGAACGCCATCGCGCCGGGCTATATCGACACCGAGATGGTGCAGGCGGTGCCGGAGAAGGTGCTGCAGTCGATCATCGACCAGATCCCGGTCGGACGACTTGGCCGTGGCGAGGAGATCGCCGATGTGGTTTCCTTCCTGGCCGGCGAACGGGCGGGCTATGTGACCGGCGCCACCTTGACCATCAACGGCGGCCAGTTCATGGGCGGTTGAACGCCGTACCCACGTCCAAAAAGCGCCCCAGTCGGACGGCATCAACGATGGAGTCATGACGGGCGACCCACGCGCGAATTGTAGGGCCATGTTCGCAGCGGCGGCGCTCATGGCCTCCGCGTGCGTCGGTCCCGCATGGGCGGCGCCGGAAAATCTCCGTCAGGGCCTGTTCGGCCACGAGGGCTTTGAATCCCGCCAGTTCCGGGCGCCGCCGGTGGCGCGCTACGTTTCGGAGGACGGCGACGGTTTCGTGGTCGACCGCACCCAGGCCGGCCGGGTGCTGCTGAAGTTCGACAACAGCCCCGAGGTCTGGGCGCTGCAGGCCAAGCCCGGGCCGCGCGGCGACACCATCTACAAGAACGACCTGGGAGAGTCGGTGCTGCGGGCCACCCGGCTGGGCGGCGTCACCATCTTCACCGACCAGCGCCCGAGCGGCTCGGCGGCGGCCCTGTCCGGCGCCAGCAATCCGCTGCGGCTCCAGCCGCTCGGGCCGCAGGCGCTGCTGGAGCGCCTGGCTCAGTCCAGCGCGCGCGCCAGTCGCGCGGCGCGCCGGCTGATCTCGTTCAACGCCGACGCCACCCCGGCCTCGTCCGCCCTGATCGCCGACGCGGCCGCCGTGGCCAGCGAGGCGGTGGCGCGGATGGCGCGCCGCCCGGACGCCGCCCAGATCCTGTCCCGCGTCCGGCAGGTGCGGCTGGAGGAAGGTCGCCGGCCGGGCGTCCAGCTGTCCGGCGGCCGGCTGCAGATCACCGTCGCCCCGGCCCAGGGTCTCGCCGGGCGTCCCTCGTCCGAGCGGATCGTCGCCGCCGCCGAGCAGGCCGCGAACCGCTAGCTTCGGCGACAGCCGGGATCAGCCCTTGAAGACGTCCTTGGCGGCGCGCACGGCGGCGAAGGCCTTGAAGTCGGGCTCGCCGGCGGCGCCGACCCGTTCCGCAAGTTGAGGCGCGCGCAGGAAGGGGTTGGTGGCCTTCTCCAGCCCGATGGTGGTGGGCACCGTCGGCTCGCCGCGCTCGCGGGCGGCGAACACCGCCCCGGCGCGGGCCTTGACCGCGGGATCGTCGTCGACCGAGAGCGCGAAGCGGGCGTTGGCGGCGGTGTACTCGTGGGCGCAATAGACCCGGGTCTCGTCCGGCAGGTCGGCCAGCCGCTGCAGGCTCGCCCACATCTGGTCCGGCTGGCCTTCGAACAGCCGCCCGCAGCCCAGGGCGAACAGGGTGTCGCCGACGAAGGCGATGCGGTCGGCGGCGTCATGGTAGGCCACGTGGCCCAGGGTGTGGCCGCCGGACTCGATCACCTCGAAGCGGGTCTCGCCGAGCATCACGTGGTCGCCGCCGCGCACCTCGCGGTCGAGGCTGGTGAGGCGGGTGACCTCGGCCGGACCGACGACCTGGGCGCCGGTGGCGGCCTTGACCTCTTGGTTTCCGCCGGCATGGTCGGGGTGCCAGTGGGTGTTGAGGATCAGGGCGAGCGTCCAGCCCAGCTTCGACAGCTCGCGCAGGATGGCGCCGGCGTCGGGGGTGTCGATGCAGGCGGCGAGGCCCGAGGCCTCATCGCGAACCAGGAATCCGTAATTGTCTTCCAGGCAGGGAAACTGGTGGACCGTGAGGGGCATCCCTAAGTTTCTCCTGTACGACAGCCGAGGCCCAAGCATTTAGGTTGGCCGACCCCCCGGGTCGAGCCCCTGGAGGCTCGAGCCGCCGGCGCCAAATGAAACAACCGCGAGTCTGAATGCGCAGGGACGTTCTCGAGCTTCGTCAGTTCTACGCTTCCGACCTCGGCCGCGCTGCGCGCGCGATGGTGACCCGCAAGGTGGTGGAGGCCTGGGGCGACGCCCGCAGCCAGGACGTTCTGGGCCTGGGCTACGCCACGCCCTTCCTCGCCAGCCTGGAGGACCGGGCCCGCCGGGTGGTCGCGGCCATGCCCGCCCAGCAGGGGGTGGAGGTCTGGCCGGGCGGACGGGGCAATCTGACCAGCCTGGTGGCTGAGGACGCGCTTCCCTTCGGCAACGCCTTCTTCGACCGGATCCTGGTGGTGCACGCGATCGAGGAGGCCGCCGATCCGGTCGGCCTGCTGCGCGAAGTCTGGCGAGTGCTGGCGCCCTCGGGCCGGGTGGTGGTGGCGGTCGCCTCGCGCCACGGCCCCTGGGCCAATGTCGAGACGACGCCCTTCGGCCACGGCCGCCCCTATAGCCGCGCCCAGCTGGCCGAGCTGCTGCGCGAGGCAGAGCTCGAGCCGTCGGGCTGGACGCGGGCGCTCTATGTGCCGCCGGTCGCCTGGATGGCGCGCTGGGCCGAAGGGTTCGAGCAGGTGGGCTCGCGCATCTGGCCGGGAGTCTCGGGCCTGGTGCTGATGGAGGCCGTCAAACAGACCTTCGCGGTCAAGCCCCGCGCACAGCGGGTGCGGCGCCTGGCGGTGCGGCCGGTCCTCTCGCCCTCGCCCGGAGCCGCCGCGCCAGTCTCCCGTGGGGACCTCTCCCGCGGCGATCTCTCCCCGGAGGCGCTCACGGGCGGCCTTGGAGACCGGCGGCGAAACCCGTAGCTTGTCCTTTGCAAACTCTAGTCGGAGACGCGCGCCATGAAGATGATTGTTGCGGTGATCAAGCCCAGCCGTCTGGACGCGGTCCTCGACGCGGTGACCGAGGCCGGCGCCTCGGGGCTGACCGTCACCGAGGTGCGCGGCTACGGCCGCCAGCGCGGCAAGACCGAGGTCTATCGCGGGGCGGAGTACGAGGTGAAGCTGCTGCCCAAGGTGAAGCTGGAGATCGCGGTGTCCTCCGACATCGCCGGCGCCGTGGTCGAGGCCGTGCAGCGCACCGCCAACACCGGCAAGATCGGCGACGGCAAGGTCTTCGTCATGGACCTCGAACAGGCGCTGCGCATTCGCACCGGCGATCGCGACGACGCGGCGATCGCGGGCTAGCCGCCTGCGGCCGACGACCGCCTCGCTTCAGCGGCGCTCAGGCCTGGGGCAAGCCCAGACGCACGCCGGCGCGCCGGACCATCTCCTGGAAGCGGGGATCGTCGCGGATGGGGTCCAGGTCCGGGTCGTGGGCGATGTGGCGCAGAAGGCCTGTGGCGCACTGAGCGAGGACGGGCTCCAGCAGTTCGACCGCCAGTTCGTAGTCGCCGACGCAGGCGCTCATGCCGCAGGCGAAGTTGTAGCGCATGCGCGAGTTGTCGGGGTCGATGAGCAGGCCGCGCTCCACCAGGGCCCGGGCGCGCTCGACCTGGCCGAGCGCCGTCAGGGCGCCGACGGCGCAGCCGATGGCGCTGAGGCTGACGATGTCTCGGGCCAGCGCCTTTTCCGCGCGCGCCAGCACCCTCTGGGCGGAGGCGCGCAGGCCGGCGGCGTCGCCGACGGCGCAGTAGCTGGAGAGCAGAAGCCCGCCTTCCGCGGCCCAGATCTCGCTGGCGGTGGTAGCGTATTCGAGGTGGGGAATGGCCGCGGCGAAGTCCCGCTCGGCGTAGAAGAAGCGGCCGGCGACCGCGCGCACCAGGGCGGAGTCCGGTTCGAGCCGAAGCGCGATATCCAGCTCCTCGCGTGCGGCCTCCATCTGCCCGTCCTGCAGCAGGTAGCGCGCCTTGATGGCGTGGGGCTCGGCCTGATCCGGGTCGAGCGCCAGCGCCCGTTCGATCGCTTCCCGGCCGCCGTCCCGTGGAATGGCGAGATGGCAGAGCAGGGCGGTCTGCGCGGCGGCGATCAGCGACCAGGCCTGGGCGTAGTCCGGATCCAGCGTCACGGCGCGCCGGCAGAGCCGCTCGATCGCCTCCAGCTGCCGCAGCTCGCCAAAATCGACGCCGCCGCCGACATAGTACCGGCGCGCCAGCAGGTAGAGCTCATAGGCTTCCGGATGATGGGTGCCGCGTTGCTCGATCGCCTCCCGCTCCTCGGGTAGGAGGTGCAGCCGCAGCGCCTCGACGATGGCGCGCGTCAGCTCGTCCTGCAGGCCGAAGATGTCCGATACCGCCCGGTCGTAGCGTTCGGCCCAGAGGTGGGCGCCCGTGGCGCCGTCGATCAGCTGTGCGGTGACGCGGACCCGGCCGCCGGCCTTGCGCACGCTGCCCTCCAGCACATGGCTGACGCCCAGCCGGCTGGCGAGCTCGGGCACGCCCACCGCGACCTCGCGCAGCGAGAAGGAGGTCGTGCGCGCCAGCACCGAAAGGGCTGAGACCTTGCTCAGGTCGGTGATGACGTCCTCGGTCATCCCGTCGCTGAAATAGGCCTGCTGCGGATCGTCGCTCATGTTGAGGAAGGGCAGGACGATGATCGACGGACCCGCCGCGCCAGCCGCCTTCTCTTCGCGCCGCAGGAGGCGGTAGCCGACCTTGGTCACGGTTTCGAGGCGGAAGCCTTCGAACCGTTCCGCCAGCCGGCGGATGCGGCCGACCACGCGCTCGATGGCGTCCTCGCCGACGATCGCGCCGTTCCAGCAGGACTCCAGCAGATCGTCGCGCGAGACGACGCCGCCCTCGGCCTTCAGCAGGGCGACCAGAACCTGCATCACCCGCGGCTCGACGATCTCCTCGCGGCCGTCGGCATGGGCGATGCGCCGGAGCATGGGCTCGATCCGCAGGTCGCCGACGACGACCGCGGGCTCGTTCGCGAGCTGGATGCGGCGCGCCTCCAGCTCGACGTCAGACGTGCTCATGTCCGGCGCAACTCCCAGGGGTTCGCCGCGACAATAGTCCCGCGGCGCCGTCGAGCGAAGGCCTGTGGCTGGAAAGCTCAATCTGCAGACGCCACGGTGGTCGTGACGATGGGGGTTCCGTTCACCGCGGCGAGCATCGGGTTGCGCGCCGAGGCGACGGCGGCGTTCACGGCCTTGCGCACGCAGGCCGTGGTCAGGGCCTGCCGGTTCAGGTCGCGGACGTTCGGCTCCTCGCCGCAGATCGCGCGGGCGGCGGTGTTGATGCGGCGCAGAGCGGCCTGGGCGCCGTCGGGACGTTGCAGGTCGAGGTCGGAAATTTTGATCCGGGTGGAAATCTGGTCGGCTGGCGAAGCGCCGGCGGGGGTCGCTGCGAACGCGAGGGCTGCGGCGATCAGGGAGGCGATGGTTTGCGAACGCATGGCTGCGGTTCCTCTTGGCTCGGCGCATGTCAGCGCCACGCCGCTAGAAGACCGCACGGCCGCCCCAACCGGCAGGGCGTGGAGCCGATCATTGCCCGATGATGCGCCGATGAGACGCCGCTCGACCCGTCGATCCGCGTCGACCGTCGCCTCGCGGCTTCGGCCTCAGGCCTTGGCTTTCGCCCGCGCCCGCCGCTTCGGCGTCGGCTCGGCGTCAGTCGGCGCGACCTCGCCGAACAGGTCCACCTGGGCCGGCGCGCGGGGCGGCGCGGCGCGGTGGCTGAGCAGGAAGAGGGCGCTTTCCGAGCGCCAGTTCTCGATCGGCTTCTCAGGATCGATCGGCCGCGCCGGCTTGCCGCCCGACAGGGCCGAACAGGCGTCGATGCGCAGGTCCAGCTCGCGGCACAGCTCGGTGAAGTCGCGCAGCGTGCAGAGGTGGATGTTGGGGGTCGACCACCAGGGCTCGGGCAGGGCGCGGGTCTCCGGCATCCGGCCTTTGGCGACCAGCGCCCAGCGCACCCGCCAGTGGCCGAAGTTCGGCAGCGAGACCACCGCCTGGTCGGCGATGCGCAGCAGCTCGGAGAGCACGTGCGCCGGCTCGCGCATCTGCTGCAAGGTCTTGGACAGGACCGCGTAGTCGAACGCCTGGGTCGGAAAGTAGTCGAGGTCGCGGTCGCCGTCGCCCTGGACCACCGCCAGCCCCTTGGCGAGGCAGGCCGAGACGCCCTCCTGGCCAATTTCCAGCCCCTGGCCGTCGACGCCCTTTTCGCGGGTCAGGAGCTCCAGCAGGTCGCCCTCGCCGCAGCCGACGTCGAGCACGCGCGCGCCTGGGCGCACCAGCCGCAGAATTTCCCGGAAGTCCTCACGCAGGTCGTTCATGCAGGGCGCTCCAGGCCCTCTCCCCGGGGGGAGAGGGCGATCGTTGGGACGCTCACGCCAGTCCCCGCGCTTGGGCCTGGGCCGAAAGGAAGCCGCGCAAGGACGCGTCCAGATGCGGCTCGTCGAGCAGGAAGGCGTCGTGGCCCTTGTCGCTGACGATCTCGGCGAAGCTGGCGCGGCAGCCCGCGGCGTTCAGCGCCCGCACCACGTCGCGGCTCTCCGAGGTCGGATAGAGCCAGTCGGAGGAGAAGGAGAGCACGCAGAACTTCACCGCACGCGCCTTGGCGAAGGCTTCGGTCAGCACCCCGCCGTGCTTGGCCGCCAGATCGAAATAGTCCATCGCCCGGGTGATGTAGAGGTAGGAGTTGGCGTCGAAGCGGTCGACGAAGCTCTGGCCCTGGTGGCGCAGATAGCTTTCCACCTGGAAGTCGGCGTCGAAGCCCCAGGACAGGCCGTCGCGCTGCAGCTCGCGGCCGAATTTCCGCTGCAGGGCGGCCTCGGAGAGATAGGTGATGTGCGCGGCCATGCGCGCCACGGCCAGCCCCTTTTCCGGCCGCGTGCCCGCCTGCTCGTAGGCGCCGGCGCGCCAGTCGGGGTCGGCCATGATCGCCTGACGGCCGACCTCGTGGAAGGCGATGTTCTGGGCCGAGTGCCGCGGCGCCCCGGCGATGCAAATCGCCGAGAACAGCTTCTCCGGATAGTCCGCCGCCCACTGCAGCACCTGCATCCCGCCCATCGAGCCGCCGACCACGGCGAACAGGGACTCGATGCCCAGCGCCTCCACCAGCATGGCCTGGGCCCGCACCATGTCGGCGATGGTGATCACCGGGAAGGCGAGGCCGTAGGGCTGGCCGGTCTTGGGGTCGATCGAGGCTGGGCCCGTCGAGCCCATGCAGCCGCCGATGACGTTCGAGCAGATGATGAAGTAGCGCTCCGGATCGAGCGGCTTGCCGGGCCCGATGACCCGGGTCCACCAGCCGGGCTTGCCGGTGGTGGGATGGATGGAGGCGACGTGCTGGTCCCCGGTCAGCGCATGACACACCAGGACCGCGTTCGAGCGGTCGGCGTTCAGCCGGCCGTAGGTGTTGTAGGCGATTTCCAGCGGGGCCAGCTTCGCGCCGGAGTCCAGGCGCAAGGGCTTGTTCGCCGGGAACCTCATCGTCCCGCCCTGGGTCTCGGCGCCAGCGGTCGCTGCGGCGGCTTCGCTCATGAGGGCCTTGGACCGCCAAGCCCTTTCAGTGTCAATGGCTTCGCAGCCGATGTTGGTCCCGCGACAGCGCATGGGAGCGCGGCCGTCGCCGGTTTCGCCGTCAAACGCGCTCTAAACTCTTGAAACTCTTGATTTGGGGTCCTTCTGAGCGGCGCAGGTGATTCCACCCGAGCCTGAAAGGCTCTAAGAGGCGCGGACGAGGGGGCGAGAGCATCCATGGACCGGCTCATCCTGCTGCGGCACGCCAAGGCCGAAGGCGAAGCGCCGAGCGGCGACGACTTCGATCGCGCGCTTGCGCCGCGCGGCCGGCGCGAGGCCAAGGCCATGGGCGAGCGCCTGGCGGCGATGGGCGTTCGCCCGGACGTGGTGCTGGTGTCGCCGGCGCTTCGGACCCGCGAAACCTGGGAGCTCCTCGGCGCCGCCCTGCCGGGCGCAGACGTCCGCTTCCTGCCTGCCCTCTACAACGCCGAGGTCGGGGTGATCCGCCAGCTCAGCGAGGACGCCGGCGAACACGGCGGCGTGGTGATGGTCGTCGCGCACAATCCCGGCCTTCAGGACCTGACCGTGCGGCTGCTGCGCGAGGGCGCGTCGCCGGCCGCCTATCTGGCCCGGGCCCAGCGGGCCTTCCCGCCAGCGGCGGTCGCGATCTTTGATTTCGACGCCGCCGGCCGGGCTGTGGCCGACGGGCTTTTCTATCCGGAGCGCGACGCTTGAGCCGCATCTACAAGATCCTGCCGCGGGCGGACTGGGACGCCGCCCGCACGTCGGGCCTGTTCGCCGGCTCCGCGATCGACCTGCAGGACGGCTACATCCACCTCTCCACCGCGGACCAGGCGCAGGAGACCGCCCGCCGCCACTTCCATGGTCAGCCGAACCTGGTGGTCCTGGCGGTCGAGGCTGACGACCTGGGCGAGGCGCTGCGCTGGGAGCCTTCCCGTGGCGGCGCGCTCTTCCCGCACCTGTACGCGCCGCTCGACGCGGCCCGGGTGATCGCCGTAACGGAAGCGCCGCTGGACGCTGACGGCGTTCCCCAGATGGGAGATTTGGCGTGAGCGCCCTGCACGGTCTCGCCACCAAGGTGCTGCACGCCTTCGATCCGGAGGACGCCCATGGCCTGGCCGTCCGCGCCCTGCAGGCCGGGCTGGGACCGCGCGCGGCGGCGGACGATCCGATGCTGGCGATCGAGGTCGCGGGTCTGAAGCTGCCCAATCCGATCGGCCTGGCGCCCGGCTTCGACAAGAACGCCCAGGTGTTCGGCCCCATGCTGCGGGCCGGCTTCGGCTTCGTCGAATGCGGCACGGTCACGCCCAGGCCGCAGGCAGGCAATCCGCGGCCGCGCCTGTTCCGGCTGACCGAGGACCAGGCGGTGATCAACCGGCTGGGCTTCAACAACCAGGGCCTGGAGGCCTTCGCCGGTCGGCTGAAATCCCGCAGGCCATTCTCCAAGGGTGCAAGGGGCGTGGTCGGCGCCAACATCGGGGCGAACAAGGACTCCGAAGACCGCATTGGCGACTATGTCGCCTGCCTGACGCGGCTCTGGGGGCTGGCCTCCTACTTCACCATCAACATTTCCTCGCCCAACACGCCCGGCCTGCGCGCCCTGCAGACCAAGGCGGCGCTGCAGGAGCTGCTCGGCCGGCTGGCCGAGGCGCGCGACGCCCTGCCGCGCGAAGGCCTGGTCCCGATGTTTCTCAAGGTCGCCCCCGACCTGGAAGAGGGCGAGGTCGAGGCCATCGTCGAGACGGTCGAGGCCAACGGGCTGGCCGGCGTCATCGTCACCAACACCACCATCTCGCGCCCGGACCTGACGTCGCGTTTCCGCGACGAGACCGGCGGCCTCTCCGGCGCGCCGCTGAAGGCGTTGTCGACCCGCAGGCTGGTCGAGTTCGCGGCGGCGTCCAACGGACGGCTGGTGCTGATCGGCGCCGGCGGCGTGGCCAGCGGCGAGGACGCCTACGCCAAGATCCGCGCCGGCGCCTCGGCCGTGCAGCTCTATTCAGCCCTGGTCTATGAAGGACCCGGCCTGGTGACGCGCATCAAGCGCGAGCTCGCCCAATGCCTTCGCCGCGACGGCTTCGCCGACGTGCGCGAGGCGGTAGGCCGCGCCTGACCCGGTCCGCCCGCCCCATATTCCAGATCCCGCCCGCGTTGCCGAAGCGGGCTGGGTGGATTACGGGATAGGTATGGCGGACGCGCCCACGCCGCAGGAGCATCCGAGACCGTTCGCGCGCCGATTCTTCTGGCCCGGCGGTCTCTCCGCCCGTTTGCTGGTGCTGACGGTGCTGTTCGTCGCCCTGGGCGGCGCGCTCACCCTGCCGCCGTCGCTGGCGGCCTATGAACGTCAATGGCTGCTGGACCGGGTGCGCGCCGCCGAGCTCGCCTCCCTCGCGCCCGAGGTCGCTCCCGACCGGGTGGTCAGCGAACAGCTGAAGGCCCAGTTCCTGAACGGCGCCGGCGTCGACATCGTGGCGGTCTCGGTCGACGGCATCCGTTCGCTGGTGTTCGCCCGTCCCAGGCCCGGCCAGACGCGCGCGCCCTACCTCGTCGACCTGCGTCAGCACGGCCCCGGTCTCGGCTGGCTTGCGCCCTTCCAGACCCTGTTCGGGCCCGACGGCCGGCGCGTGCGGGTGATGGCCGAGCCCCGGTTCCGCAAGGCCGACTTCGTCGAGTTCGTGGCCTCCGACGGCGAGCTGAAGCGGGCGCTGGCCCTCTACCTCTGGCGGCAGGTCTTCATCACCGCCTTCGTCTCCACCATCACCGGCGTCTTCGTCTACCTGGCCCTGAACCTGTTCCTGGTGCGGCCGATGCAGCGGATCACCCGGGCGATGGAGCGGTTCCGCGCCGACCCGGAGGATCCCGAGGCCCGGGTCGAGCTGTCCGGCCGTCGCGACGAGATCGGCCGCGCCGAGGCGGAGCTGAACCGGATGCAGGCCGACCTGCGCGCCGCCCTGCATTCCCGCGCCCGGCTGGCGGCGTTGGGCGAGGCAGTGGCCAAGATCAACCACGACCTGCGCAACATGCTGACCAGCGCCCAGATCGCCTCGGAGCGGCTGGCGGCGCTGAAGGACCCCAAGGTCAGCCAGGCCCTGCCGAGGCTGGAGCGGGCGCTGGACCGGGCGGTGCGGCTGGCCTCCGACGTGCTGACCTACGGCAAGACCCAGGAGCCCGAACCGGAAGTGCGCGTCCTGGCGCTGCGCCCCGCGGTGGAGGCGGCGGGCGAGGAGGCCCGGCTCGCCGACGACGGCGTGCGGCTGGCCAACGAGGTGGCCCTGGGCGAGCAGGTCAGCGCCGATCCCGACCAGCTGCACCGCATCCTCGTGAACCTGCTGCGCAACGCCCGCGAGGCGATCGAGCACGAGACCGACCGCACCGCTCCCGGCGTGATCCGGGTCTCGGCGGGCCAGGTCGACGGCGTGAGCGTCGTGCGTGTCGCCGACAACGGGCCCGGCGTGCCGGAGCGCTCGCGCGAACGGCTCTTTCAAGCCTTTTCGGGCTCCAGCCGGCCGGAGGGGGCTGGGCTGGGCCTGGCGATCGCCCGCGAGCTGGCGGCGGCGCATGGCGGCGACCTGACGCTGGCGGAGTCCGGACCGCAAGGCGCGGTCTTCGAGCTGCGCCTGCCGGCGGCGTCGGCGCGCGGGGTGCGGGTGCGGGCGTAGGGGACAGGGTGCTTTCCCTGAGGGCAGGGCTGTCACATATGCCGCAACGCCCCCTCAGTCGCTTCGCGACAGCTCCCCCCCGCTATGCGGTGGAGCATCTCGGCCCAGATCCTCCACCGCGTAGCGGGGGAGGTGGATCGCCCCCGGATCCGGCCCTTTGGCCGGTCCGGTCCGGGGTAAACTGGCGAGACGGAGGGGGCGTTGCGGCATATGCAACAGTCGCGCCCTGAGGGGGAGGATCCTCGCTCAGAACCCTCGCGCCACGCCTTCGCGGCGCGGATCCGCGCCGCCGCGCAGGCCCTGCTGCGTGGCCTCGATCCCGTGCAGGCCGGAGCCCTCCGCCCCCGTGCCGGTGATCAGGTTCACGCCGCGCGCGGCGAGGCCTTCCACCACGCCGGGAGCGAACTTGCCGATCTCGGCGTCATAGACGTCCTTGCGGGCGATCAGGTTGGGCAGGTCGATGGCCTGCTGCATCGGCAGTTTCCAGTCCAGCAGCGCGATCAGGGCTTTCAGGTCATAGGCGATGATGCCCGGGCCGCCCGGCGAACCGATGGCGGCGACGAACCGGCCCCGGCGGTCCAGCACGATCGTCGGGCTCATGGCCGAGCGCGGCCGCTTTCCCGGCGCGACCGCATTGGCGGCAGGGGCCCCGTCCGGGTCCTTGGGCGAGAAGGAGAAGTCGGTCAGCTGGTTGTTGAGGAAGAAGCCGCCGACCATGCGGCCGGAGCCGAACACGCTCTCCACGGTGGTCGTCATCGAGGCGACGTTCCCCTCGGCGTCGACGATGACCATGTGGCTGGTGCCGCTGGGCTCGAGGGTGCGGTCCGGCGCGCGCACGCGGGCGCCGGGCGGGGTTCCGGGCGCTGGCGCGGGCCCGGCGGCCGGGCCGATCAGCCGGACCCGTTGGTCGAGATAGGCCGGGCTGAGCAGCCCTTCCACGGGCACGGACACGAAGTCCGGGTCGCCGTGGTAGCGGTCGCGGTCGGCGTACATCAGCCGGCTGGCCTGGGCGAAGAGATACCAGCCCTGGGGGTCGGCGGGGCCGTGGGCGGCGATGTCGGTGCGTTCCAGGAGGCCCAGCGCCTCGAGCACGGCGGGGCCCCCGGCTGGGGCGGGCGGCAGGCAGACCACATAGATCCGGTAGGGTCGGCAGAGCGCCGGCGCCGCCTTGGGCCGGTACTGGGCGAGGTCCTGCAGGGTCAGCGCGCCCGGCAGGTCGCCCTCGCGGACGCGCGCGACGATGGCCTCGGCCAACTGGCCTTCCAGCAGACCCTTGGGCCCCTCGGCGGCGATGCGGCGGAGGCTGTCGGCGTAGGCCGGGTTCTTGAGCACGTCGCCGGCCTGGATGCGGGTCCCGTCCGGCTTGGTGAAGTAGCGCACCGCGTCGGGGGCGGCGGATTGCGGGTAGCGGGCATTGGCGGCGGCGGCGAGCCGCCGGGGGACTGGAAAGCCCTGGTCAGCCAGCCGTTCGGCGTCGGCGAACAGGCCGGACCAGGCCAGCTTGCCGTGTTGGGCGTGGGCGAGCGACAGCATGGCCACCGCGCCGGGCGCGCCGGTGGAGCGGCCGCTGAGCACGGCGACAGGGAAGGGCAGCGGCTTGCCGTCGGATCCCAGGAACATGTCCGGCGTCGCGCCCGCCGGCGCCGTCTCGCGGCCGTTGTAGGCGGTCACCGCCCGGGTGCGGGCGTCATAGTAGACCATGAAGGCGCCGCCCCCGAGGCCGGAGCTCTGCGGCTCGACGAGGCCCAGCACGGCCTGCACGGCGACGGCGGCGTCGACCGCCGAGCCGCCGCGGCGCAGCACCGCGACGCCGGCCTCCACCGCCATCGGATTGGCCGCCGACACCATGGCGTGGGCGGCGACGCCGGTGGTCTCAGGCGCCTGGCTGGCGATCGCGGGGACGCCGGGCGCCGGCGCGGGCAGGGTGCTGCAGCCGCCGAGGCCGGCGACGAGGGCAAGCGCGAGAAGGCGGGACTTAAACGGCAAGGCGACGCTCCGGACTGGGCGCGCACCATAGCCGCGGGCCGATGGACAACAACCGCGCAGGGCGACGTCAGGCCCGGCCCCGCAAGCGGCGCCCCCATTGGGTCGTCCGGGCCCGCCGCCTGATCATCGACGCGCCCGGTCAGAACGTCGTCCGGGCGTCGACGGTCCTGCTGCGCGATCTGAAGGTATAGCGGCGCTTCTTGAACGTCGTTAGGTTGCGCCGCGGAAACGTTGGGAGGCTCCGCATGGCTTGGTCACGTCAAATCGCATCAGTCATCATTCTCGCCGCCGCCGGGCCGGCGGCCGCGCAGCCGGTCCAGAAGGTCACCGGGCCCGTGGCGACCTACTGGATGAGCGCCCAGACCCAGTCGGGCTTCGGCATGCCGGGCGCCGGCGGCCAGCCGGACCGCGGCCAGATGATGCGGATGATGATGGGCGGCGGCGGCGGGGCGCAGCATCTGCTGACCCTGCAGCTCGGCTCTTCGCGCAAGCCGCAGGGCGAGCCGGAGGCCGAGCACCTGGCGCCCGCGAACCTGCGCGCCGGCGCCAGCCTTCCGCTGGTGACGCCCCGCGCCCAGCCCGCGCCGCGGGGCGAGGACACGCCGGACGTGCCGCGCGACTTCCAGAAGCCGAAGGGGAAGATGCTGATCTTCTGGGGCTGCGGCGAGCGCGCGCGGCCGAACCAGCCGGTGGTGATCGACTTCTCCAAGATGTCCGCCGGCCAGGTGCCGCCGGGCTTCCAGGCGATGATGCGCGGCCTGGGCGCGGCGCCGATGCAACCGCCGTCGCCCTCGCGCAACGCCACCTATGGCGAATGGCCGAACCCGAAGTCGCGCAGCAGCGTCGGGTCGGGCGGCTCCCTGGTCGGCGAGCACGCGGTGCGCGGCGACTACACGCCCGACATCCGCTTCAGCCTGACGCCCAACCAGGACTTCCTGAGCGCGCTCAACCTCTCGACCAACGCCAAGACCCCGGGCGGGGCGATCCAGCTCGGCTGGAACATGGTCCCCAACGCCACCGGCTATTTCGCCAGCGTCATGGGCGGAAACCAGGACACGGTGGTGCTCTGGAGCAGCGCCGAGGTCCAGGCTTCGGCCTTCGCCGCGCCGGACTACCTCTCGCCGTCGGAAGCCTCGCGGCTGGTCGCCGCGCGCGGCCTGCTCAGCCCGCAGACCACGCGCTGCGCCGTCCCGAAGGAGGTGATCGACGCGGCGCCGCAGGCGCTCGTCCAGCTGTTCGCCTACGGCCAGGAGGCCAACTTCGTCTATCCGCCTCGCCCGACCGATCCGAAAATCGCCTGGAACAAGGAATGGCAGGTCAAGGTGCGCTACCGTTCCGCCACCGGCGGCATGCTGGGCATGGCGACGCCGGGGATGGCGGACGACTCCGATGATCGCGACGATCCGCAACGCAAGGAAAAGCGCCGCGGCTCGATCATGCGCGGCCTGGGCGGGGCGATCGGCGTTCCCGGCTTCTGATCCGGCCCTTCCGGCGCAGGCCGCAAGCGGCTAGTGTCCCGCTTCCGAAGTTCGCAGGCGCTTGTGGCGGGCTCCGACGAACTTCGGAATCGAGAAGGACACTAGCAAGTGTCAGTTTCTAGTGTGCTTTTTTGGATCTGAAGTTCGCCACGGCGCGTGACCCAGATGCTGGCGAACTTCAGATCCAGCACACTAGAGCGCCCTGACGGAGGGCGGCCTTTGACTCTCGAGACTCTGACGCGGCGCGATGTGCAGACACGGCTGGGCGTGGTTCCGCTGTGGAGCCGCCCGGAGGTCTTCGCCTCGGCCAAACCCCTGGTGCTGGCCATCACCGGGGCCTTCGCCGGCCCCGACGACCTGTCGCGGCTTCCCGAGGTGATGTCGCCGATGGCCGAGGCCGCGGTCCTGCACATCCCGGGGATCGGGGCGCCGCTGTTGAGCGATCCTTCGATCGAGGGGTTCTCCAGCGCGGTCGGCGAGCTGATCGACCAGCTGTTCGCCGATCGCCGGGTGGTCGTGCTGGGCGTCTCGATCGGCGCCGTCGCGGCGCTGGGCGTGCGGGCGCGAAGCGTGCGCCGGATCGTGGCGGTGGAGCCGCTGCTGGCCACGGCGGCGCTCTGGCCGATGGCGGACTCCCTGCGCGCCCATCTCGCCGGCCTGCCGGCGGACAGTCCGATCCATCCCCTGTTCGCACAGCTGTTCGGCGTCTCGCGAGAAGCGATCGCGCCGCGCCTCTATCACCAGGTCCTCGACGGGCTGGCCGTTCCGGTCGACGTGGTCCTCGCCAGCGAGCCGCTCCACCCCCGTCGGCCGGTGGCGCGGATGCCCAGCCTGGTGGACGCGCCTGAACGCGCCCTTCTCGCCAGCCTGCCGCGGGTGCGGATGCACCTGGCGCGCGGCGCAGGGCACAACGTCCAGGGCCAGGCGTCCAAGACCCTGAAGGAGCTGCTGTTCGAGGCCTGCCGCCGCGCCTCGGCCGATCCCGCCTATGACCCGCGCGGGCTCGACGAGGCCCTGGTCGAAGCCGTCCCGCTGACCGCCGCCCGCGTCGTCCACTGGGGTCCGGGGGGCCGGGCTTTCGCTGGCGGCTACCTGTCCTGGAATCCGACCGCCCAGGTGAATGTGCTGGGCGAGGACCCCGCGGCCGCTCTCGATCCGGCCGAGGCCGGGGGGCTGGACGCGGTGGTGCTGGGCGCCCCGCCGCCGCCGGGCCTGCTGGCCGGCCTCGTCGCAGCGCTTCGGCCGGGCGGGGACCTGGTCGCCCGCTGGGCGGGCGAGGACGGCCGCGCGGCCTGGCCGGCGCCGGCCTCGCGCTCGGCCCGCCGGTGGACGCCGCGGGGACCGGGGTGGTCCGCGCGCGCAAGATCGCGGCGGGGTCCGGCCGGGCGGAGGGGCCCGCGCCGCTGCAGCTCGAGATGGTGGCTTTCGCCAGCTATCTGATGGACGTGCGCACCCGCCTGCCGGTGCGCGGCCTCCGCTCCGATCCCGACCTGGTCGTCGAATATGTCACCCCGCCCTACACCCCCCAGCCGCTGCCGCACGCCGCGCCCAAGGTGCTGGTGATGCAGCGGCCGGGCGACGACGCCTTGGAGGAGGGGCTGGGCCGCCTGGCCTACGCCGTCGCCCGCGGCTGGCTGCTGGTCATGGAGTACGACGACCACCCGGCTCTGGTGGCCGAGGTGAAGCCGCGGCCGTTCGATCCGGCCGAGATGGACCGCTTCGGCCTGGTCCACGCCGTGCAGACCACCACCGAGCCCCTCGCCGAGGCCTTCCGCCCGCACAATCCGGAGGTGAAGATCTTCGAGAACGCGGTGTTCGAGCTCGCCCCCTTCCCGCAGGGGCCGCCGTCCCGGCGGGTCTTCTATGGCGCCATCTCGCGCGGCGGCTTCGGGGTGGAGGTGGCCCGGGTGCTGGCCCCCGTCGTCGCCGAGTTCCCGGACCTGGAGTTCGTGGTGCTGGGCGACGCCGCGGTGTTCGAGGCCCTGCCGACCGCCAACAAGGTCTTCGAGGACTACCTGCCCTATGAGGCCTATCTGGCGCGGATGGCCGGCTGCGCCGTCTCGCTGTCGCCGATCGAGGCCCTGCCGCTGCGCGAGACCAAGAGCGACGCCAAGTTCCTCGACGCCGCCCGCGCCGGGGTCGTCACCATCGCCTCGCCGCTGATCTACGACCGGACGATCCGCCACGGGGTCAACGGCCTGCTGGCGCGAAAGCTGGAGGACTGGCCGGCCCTGCTCCGCCAGGCCCTGGCCGATCCCGCGCAGACCCGCGCCATCGGCCGCAACGCCTGGGACTATGTGCGCACCCAGCGGATGTTCGCCCGCCAGGTCCCCGAGCGCGCCGCCTGGTATCGCGACCTCTGGGCGCGCCGCGAGGCGCTGAACGCGGCGGCCCTGGCGCGCGTCCCCGGCCTCGCCGAAGCCGTCGCCCTCCAGACCGCCCAGCTGCGCCTGCAGGCCGCTCCGTGACAGCTGCGTTGCGTTTGGGGTTGAACCCGATCCCCGACGACGCTAGAGAACCGCCCTCGCCGCAAGGCGACTGCGCGCCCGTAGCTCAGCTGGATAGAGCATCAGACTACGAATCTGAGGGTCGGACGTTCGAATCGTTCCGGGCGCGCCATTTTCCCCTAGAAATTCAGCAATTTAGGCGGGGGCGATTTCTCCGCCCGTCTTAAGATTGCGATTAAGACGGGTTTTAAGGCGGGATCCCGGCCTTGAACGCCCCGGAACACGATTCCGTGCGCTCCCGCGCGAAGGGCTGCTACGACCCTCGGGACCCCCGCTCAATGGCTCGCCCGCACTCCCGGGAGCCCTCAATCCTACGTCTGTTTCTTTGTCGCCTGACCGCTGCGCCTCGCAGCCCGCATCTTTTCAACCTTCGCTAGGGAAAAAGTTGGATCTTCGTTCCAGAAGTTCCTGATCAACTCCAGCACGCTGTTCGAACGCATGACCTGAGCCTTCATCTCGTCCAACAGGTCCTGCTCGTCTTTAGGGGGCTGCCCACCCTCCCCGGCGATCGCCTCGTCATCTCGCCAGTGGTCCGGATTGTTCTGGATCGCCGCGCAGAGACGGGCCTTCGCGTCGTCGAAGGTCATTTCTGGGATCGGAACCAAGGTCTGGTCCACCCAATGGTCGCCGGTGAGGAAGAGAAATAAGCGTGACCGAAATCCTCCGGTCAGGCCCAGATCGCGCACGGATGAAATCCGCCAGCAGCGGCCCTCGACATCTACGATCAGCATACCCACCCTCTGCGCGACCTCCCGCCGACCGCAGGTGGAAAAGAATTCTGCGTCCCAGAACAATTCCCACGGCTCACGGCCAGGCTGCGCATCCGCGAGGCCTACGAGGGGATATTTGAGGTCGACGGGGTTCATCGACGGTCGCTCCGAGCCTTCGCCGCAGCGACCGGATGCCCGACGGCTGCGCCCGTCGCGACTTTCGACCAGGCCGGCGTGCCGTACCAGTAGCGCTGCGCAGGATTGAAGCGGGGCAGATCGCCCACCGGTTCTGGGGAATTAGCCAGTGATGGCCGTGTTGACCACTGGCGAGTCACGATGCGTCCGACAAAGCCTCCGCCGGTCCTGCCTGCGCTGCAGCAGAAATCCCAATCCAGCGCCGTCCGGCAAAGACCGTTCGGCAGGATCAACCGCGTCGAGACCACCAAGGCCCTGCTATCGCCGAAGGCGGCCGAGATAACCGTCCCGGCGAGCACGGAATAGGGCGAAGCCGACGCCTCAAGCCGATCACGCCCCGGCGTGGGTGCGGCTGGCCGGGGCGCCTAACGCCGGGCGCGGCGACTGGGACGGCCGAGCCGGTCGTGAGGGCTTCGCGTCCAGAACTATGGCGTCGGGCGCGGCAGGAACTGCCCTCAGACTGTCTGGTTGAAGATCGCGGGAGCAAGCTTCGCCTTTCAGGCGTTCCTGCCGAATGAGCGTCGATGCAGCGAATGAGGAAAGCTATGGCCGCGGGCTGGCGCGGGCCGTGGCGGGGGCCTTGATCTTTAGCTTTCCACTCCTGATGACCATGGAGATGTGGCAGCTGGGGTTCTACATGGACCGACTGCGGTTGGCCTCTCTTCGTCGTGGTCACGGCCTTGGTCGTGTTCGGGCTGAGCCGGTTCACCGGTTTCCGCGACGAGACCTCCTTCTTCGATGACCTGCTCGACGCCCTCGCCGCGCTGATGGTCGGCTTCGCCGTATCCGCGGCATTGCTGTGGCTCATGGCGCTCCTCGGACTGCAGACGAGCGTACGCGAGGCCGTGGGCATGATCGCCTTGCAGGCTACGCCAGCGAGCATGGGGGCCGTTCTGGCCAACAAGCAGCTCAAGGCGAACGTCCCTGGCGCCGACAAGGAGGATCGCGCAGGTTACCCTGGTCAACTGTTCCTCATGGCCGCCGGCGCCCTGTATTTCGCGTTCAACGTAGCGCCGACCGAAGAGATGATCCTGATTGGCTACAAGATGTCGCCCTGGCATACGCTTACCCTCGTGATCGCATCGCTGCTGCTGCTTCATACGCTCGTCTTCACGGTCGGGTTCGCCGGCCAGAAGAAGCACGAGGGTCGGGTCCTAGCCTTCCTGCACTTCACCTTGGCCGGCTACGGCGTCGCCTTGCTGGTGAGCCTGTACGTCCTTTGGACCTTCGGGCGGCTTGACGATGGTGTCACCGCCACCGTCAGGTCTGTGGCGGTGTTGAGCTTCCCCGGCGCCATCGGCGCGGCCGTCGCCAGGCTGGTGGTCTGACCATGACGACATCTCCCAAGAGACCGCGGACCAGCCTCAGGGAGCGCACGCCAATCGCGGAGTGGGCGGCGGCCGCTGTTGGCTTGGTGCTGACCGTGGGAGTGCTTGGCTACCTGGTGCGAGAGGGTCTCGACGCAGGCGAAGGTCCGCCCGAGTTGTCCGTGAGTAGCCAGACCGCCAAGGCGACGAACGGAGGGTTTGTCGTTCCGCTGATCGTGAGCAACGACAGCACCGCCACTGCGGCGGAGGTTCAAGTCCGTGGCGTGCTGGAAATGGGCGGGACGGTCTTCGAAGAGCGTTTTGCGACCTTCGCCTACGTGCCGGGCCGGGGCGAAGCGAGAGGCGGGATAATATTCCAGCGAGACCCGGGTCGATATCAGCTTCGGCTCTCAACCGAAGGGTATGAAGAGCCATAGGCCGGCGCAGACATCGCGCATGCAGATGCAAGACTTCATCGCCGCCATGCCCAAGGCCGAACTCCACGTCCACCTGGAGGGGACGCTCGAGCCGGAAATGAAGTTCGTGCTCGCCGCGCGCAACGGCGTCGCACTTCCGTACAAGACCGCCGACGAAATGCGGGACGGCTATGTCTATCACGACCTGCCGTCGTTCCTCCGCGTCTTCTACGAGGGGCGCAAGGTCTTGATCGAGGAGATCGATTTCTACGATCTCTGCTACGCCTACCTGCAGAAGGCGGCGTCCCAGAACGTGCTCTATGCCGAGATGTTCTTCGACCCCCAGCAACATACCGAGCGGGGTATTGCGTTCGATACGGTGATACGGGGCCTCACCCGCGCCCGCGTCGACGCCGAACGAAACCTGGGAATTCGGTCCCAACTCATCATGTGCTTTCTGCGCGAACAGAGCGCGCAGTCCGCGATGGACGTGCTGCTCTCAGCGCTCGCCTACAAGGCGGACATCGTCGGTGTCGGGCTCGATTCCGACGAGAAGGACAATCCGCCCGCGAAGTTCGCTGACGTCTTCCGGCGCGCACGCCAGGAGGGGTTTCGCCTGACGGCGCATTGCGACGTCGACCAGGAGAACACCCACGCCCACATCCGCCAGGCGTTGACGGATATCGGCGTGGATCGGATCGATCATGGGGTGAACGTCCTCGAGGACCCAGAACTGGTCGCGCTGGCGCGCACGCAAGGGATCACCTTCACGCTTTGCCCTTTCGCCAATGAGGTCGTGCGGCCGGGGCGAGGCCAGGAGCCGATCCGGCAGATGCTCGACATGGGCCTCAAGGTCACGCTGAACTCGGATGACCCAGCCTACATGAAGGGCTTCTACATCTCGGAGAACCTGCAGCTGGCCCAAAGCGCCGCCGGGCTCACCCCTGTCGACCTGCTCAGCATGAGCCTGAACGCCTTCGAGGCGGCCTGGATTTCACCGTCCGAGCGGGAGGGCTACCTCATCGCACTGGACCGTTTCGCCCGCGCTTGGGGTGAATGACGATGTTTCATCTGGGTTGGTTCCTCTATGAGGCTGTCCAGGGTTGGGGCACGCCGGAATACGACGCGTCCTACGGATGGGCGACGCCGAAGCTGCACCAGGACATGGCGCGCCGGCTCGAGGCGGCCGGCTTCGATTTCATTCTGCTGGAGGACTCCAGCGCGATCCCGAACGAATACGCGGGCTCGCGGGACATCTATCTGAGCGAAACGGTCCACGCGCCGAAGTTCGATCCGCCTGTCATGGCCAGCTACATGGCCGCCGCAACATCGCGGATCGGCATCGTGCCGACCATGGCGACGACCTTCTACCCGCCCTTCATTCTGGCGCGCCAGGCGCAGACCCTCGACCTGATGTCCGGCGGACGCCTCGGCTGGAACATCGTCACCTCGTCCAGCGATCTGGCGGCGCGCAACTTTGGACAGGCCGCCCTTCCGGAACATGACGAACGCTATGATGTCGCCGACGAATACCTGGACGTCTGCAAGCGCTTGTGGAGCTCGTGGGAGCCGGGCGCCGTACTCGCCGACATCGAGAGCGGCGTGTTCGCCGACCACACGAAGGTGCGGGAGATCGACCACCGGGGCGCCCACTACAGCGTGCTGGGGCCGCTCAATGTGCCGCCGTCGCCGCAGGGCCGACCCGTGCTTGCGCAGGCGGGGAATTCCCCCAGGGGGCGTCGCTTCGCGGCGCAACACGCCGACATCGTCCTGACGCCAGTGAACCATCCGGACGGCATCAAGGCGTTCCGCGACGACATCCGCCGGCTGGCTGTCGAGGCCGGCCGCAATCCGGACGACGTCAAGGTCATGGCGCTGGCCTTCCCGCGCATCTGTGAGGACCAGGCCGCGGTTGCGGACTATCGCGCCTATCTGAAGGCGGTCCCCGACCGCTTGACCCGGGCCTGGGTCGCACAGGTGAGTGCGATCACCGGCCTCGACCTGTCGCGGTATGAGCTCGACGAGCCGCTGCCCGACAGCGTCCAGACGAACGGCAGCAGGGGGACGCTGGATTGGCTCCGGCGCGACCGGGCCACGGTGCGTCAGATCGGACTTCGTCTGGCGCGGCTGACACCGGAGGAGCCGATGATAGGAACCGCCGAGCAGATCGCGGCCGAGATGGCCGAGGTCATGGCCTATGTCGGCGGCGACGGCTTCCTGATTTCGGGGCCCCTCACGCCGCGCAACGTGGCCCGCGTCGCCGATCAGCTGGTTCCGGCTCTGCAAAAGCTAGGGGTCACGCGAGAGGCGTATAGCCACGAGACGCTTCGCGGAAATCTGCTGGCGTTCTGATGCGCCCTTGCGCCAGTCAGGTGGCTCCGGGGTGCGCAGTCCCGAACGTCTTATCGGTCATGCGGGCCCGCCTTGGGGCGGGAGAAGTTGCGTCATCGCCATGTACCCGACGACGCCCGCGCAAAAGGCTATGAAGTCGTAAAAGTAATGCGCGAGAACTGACCCCTTCGAGCCGCGATGAAAAACTTCACGATCTTGTGCGATCGACCGCAGATTGCATCTGGGCGGGCTTGGCGCCTTCAGTAACGGCGGCAGACGTTTGCGTCCCGGGGGACCCGCGTGGAAGCGCTTACCGTCCATCTGTTCGGCGAGGTGCGGGTCCGGACAAATTCCGGCGCGCTTATTCGTTTTCCGACCCGCAAGTCGAAGTCGTTGCTTGCCTGCCTTGCGATCAGGCGGGAGGGGCGGGCGCTGCGCAGCTCCCTGGCCGGAGAACTCTGGCCCGACGCACCTGAGGAGCGGGCCCAGCGGGCCCTGAACACTGAATTCTGGCGGCTGCGCACCGCCCTGCGAGACGGCGGCGCCGACCCGAACCTCGTGCTGCAGACGGACTATGAATCGATCGGACTGAACGCGGGGGCGCCCATCTGGGTCGACGCGGCGGCGTTCGAGCGCGCGACCGTCGACCTCTCGCGCCTCGAGGCGAGCCTGCCGGCCGACCCCGCGCTCGCCGGCCCCCTGGTCGAGGCGGTCGACCTCTATTCCGGCGACCTGATGGAGGGCATCTACGACGATTGGTGCCTGGTGCATCGGGAGGCCTACCGCGCTCGGCTGATCGCGACCCTGGAGCTGCTGGTGCGCGTGCGGATGGACGAGCAGTGCTGGGAACAGGCGATCGGCTTTGGCCGGCGGCTGCTGGAGATCGACCCGCTCCTGGAGCACGTGCACCGGGCCTTGATGCGCTGCCACCATCAGCGCGGTCACCGGGCCGCGGCGCTCAAACAATACGAGGCCTGCGCGGCGGTGCTGCGTCGCGACCTAAGTGTCGAGCCGATGGAGAGCACCCGGCTGGCCTACGAGGGGATCCTCGCCGCCGCGCCCTGGGCGCCGCCCAGGCCCCTCGGTGTGGCGCTGGGCGAGCCGCGTGCGATCGCGTCGCCGGACGAGATGGTCCGCCATGGCGCGACGCCGGCGGAGAAGATCGACTATGCGTTGGCCAATCTGAACACCGCGCGCACTTGGCTGGAAGACGCCGGGCGCTCGCTGCGAAACCCGGATCCGCCCGGCTGAGGCGGGCCGCCGATTTCGCACGCCCCAAGCCGCCTGCGGGCGGCTTTTTCGCGTGGGCGCGGCGGGATCACAGCCGGAAATATGGATTTGTGATCGGCCTGTGATCGGCGCGGGATTCGGCTGTGTGAGCGCCCGGCCATGGTGCGACCGAACGTCCCATCGGGGCGAAACGCGGCACGCCATGAATCAGGAACGCACATGCGGAGATCGCAGGGAGCGGCAGTCGGGGGGCTTGGCTCACGGCGGGCCGGCCACCGCTTCGTCGTCGTGGTCTACGGCGACGAGAGCGCAGCGACCCAGCCCTGGCCTGGCCACGTCGTGCACGTCCCCACGAGCGTCGATCCGCTCGTGGAGATCCGGGTCCCGTTCGACGAGGTCGAGCGCCTTCCGGACCTCATACGTCAGCTCATCCGCGGGGCGCTCGCCGCCTCGGCGCCTGACTCGGGGGTGAGGGGGTCATGAGCCCGCCGCGCCCCGACTCTCCCTCCACGAGGTGACCACCATGGTTGCGCAGATCCGCCCCAACCGGCTCGACGTCAACGACCGCTTCCCCATGCTGGGGTTCACGATTCGAGCCGACGGACCGCCGCAGCGGGCGGAGGTGGCGCTGGCCACCGACCCGGCGCTGTTCCGCGCCGACGGAAAGGCCAAGCGCACGGCGTCGAACTTCTATTCGAGCCGGGCGTCCGGGCCGCTCTCCATCCCCCGCGGCGAGGCGGTCTATGTGGTGCCGCCGGAGGTCCTGGGCCGGTTCATCGGGGCGGAAAGGCTCTACTTCGGCCTGGCGACCGCGCCGGCGGCCAACGGCGCGGCCTACCAGGTGGCGAGTGTGCCCACAGACGCCAGCCCCTACGTCTCGCTGCGCGACCTGACCGAGCGGAGCATGCGCCGGGTGCGCATCCTGCCGAGCCGCCAGCGGACGAATGGCTATGGCGACAACGGCCACGCGGGCATGGATTGGGCCGGAGACGCCGCCGCCCCAGGCGCAGAGCCCGTGAAGGCGGCCAACGGCGCGAACGGATCCGCGCCGAAGCAGGGCGGGGCTGCGGTCGAGCCCGCGCCCTATGACGACGGCTTCGGCCCGATGCCGCCCCCGCCGAACGCGCCCGCCGCCACGCCGGCGGTCGCCCAGGGGGCGGAGGACGACGCCGGGATGCAGATCGGGGCCGAACGGGTCACGCTCGCCCCGCTGCCCGTCTATACCCTGCCGGAGGGCCAGCAGCTCGCGCTGAAGACCGCCCTGACCATCGGGCTGGCGCCCTTGGGGCCGCTGGCCAGCCTGATCCCGGAAATCGCCCGCGCGACCGGCTGCTCGATCGGCGTCGGGCCGGCGGTGAGCGGCGGCCTGGTGCACGGCTACGGCCTTGGCGTCGGCGTCATCTTCGGGCCGAATGGCGAGCTGGGCTTCTACGGCTCGGCCGAGTTCGAGGTGGGCGTGCTCGCATCGCTGAGCGCCACCTGCCAGATCACGGTCATGCGCGGCGGCCTGGAGGGTTTCAGCGGCGCCGGCAAGGCCGCGGCCCTGTCCTACAACTACAAGGGCGCGGTGGTGGGCGGCGCGGCGCTGTTCGACGCCAACGACCACTTCCACGGGGTCATGATCCAGGCCGGCCTGGGGGTCGAGCTGATCCACGGCCTGCCGGACATCTATGCGGCCCTGGAACGCCGGACCGCCGTACAGGTCGCTCCCGCGCAAGGGTTGGGCCGGGGCGGCTGGAGCCGACAGCCCTATGGCGCGAGCAGGGCGCTCGACAGCGGCGGGATCCAGATCCAGGTCGCGCCCGACCGGGTCCCTGTGACGCCTCCGCCGGTGAAGCTGCTGGACGACTGGCAGCGGACCCTGCTGCTCGGCGGGCTGATGGCGCTGCCGGCGCCCATCGGACCGCTGATCACCGGCTTCAAGCTCGGCGCACAGGCGGCGGGGGTTTCGATCGGTTTCGGCCCCGCCGCGGGGGGCGGCTTCTTCGGCGGCGCGGGCGTGGGATGCGGCCTGATCTTCGGCCCTGCGGGCGAACTGGGCGCCTATGGCCAGTGGGAGGTCGACGTGGGCTTCCTGGCCTCGCTGAGCGCGGTGATGCAGGTCACCGTGGTCAAGGGCGGCGTCGAGGCCTTCAACGGCTGGAGCACCGCGGCGGCGATCTCCGGCGGCGAGGGCGTCGTCGGGGGCGGGGCGGCGCTGTTCAATGAGAGGGGCGAGTTCCAGGGCGTCTCGGTCCAGGCCGGCGCCGGCGTCGGACTGTCGCCTGTAGACATCTATCTCGCGGCCCAGCAGTCGAAGTCCGTGCAGCTCGGACTGGCCCAGGGCCTGGGTCGGACGCCGCGGCGGGGCGTGTGGTCGAAGGGGCTCGTCGGCGCCCGCGGCCTGGACGCCGACCCGCTGGCGGTGGACGTGAAGTATCGGATGTTCATCCCTTCGCCGCTGATCGACTCGCCATTCGCGGTCTACGGGGGCGACGGGCGCGACTTCGCCTACGACGGGGGCTCCAGCCGGGGCGAGATTCACGCCACCGTGCGGCTGACCCCCGGCGGCGGCGTGGCGGGCATCGACCTGATCGGCCGCGACTGGGGCAGGAGCACCGCCTACGCCACGAGCGATTCCTATCATCCTGAGGGCAAGCCGGACTGGTGGTTGGAGAAGGTGGACGGCGCCCAGCCGACCGAGTGGAAGAAGCTGGAAGCCAGCGACGACAACCTCAAGATCGAGGTGGGGGCGAGCTCGCGCCGCTCGCTGCAGACCATGTTCGAAAATTCGTCCGTGGTCACCATATCGGCGGCCGGCGCCCTGCCGCTGTCGACGACCGCCCCGGACATCGACGCAACCATGTCGATCTTCCTGCGCATCAACGGCGGCGCGGTGGAGGCCAAGGTCGACGGCAGCCATGACGGCTTCCCGTGCCACGAGCTCTATGTGAACGGCAAACGGCTCTACGCCTACGACCCGGTCGCCGCCGGCGCCGGCCCGACGTCGCTGATGCCGCCGGAGGACATCACGGCGATAACCGACTGGGTCGTCGTCGCCACGATCGGCGCCAGCGCCCAGGCCCTGAGCGGCGACGCTTTCAGCATCAACTGGGACGATGTCGAGCTGATCCCACAGACCAGCGACCTGGGGTGTTGGGCCGCCGCGGCCGCGATGGTCGTCGGATGGCGCGACCACATGAGCGTGTCGCCCAGCTCGATCGCCGACATGTGCTCGCGAAGCGGGCTCAACGGCCTGGATTTCGGCAAGGAGAAGGAATTCGCCAAATCCATCGGCTTGGTCGCGGAGAATCCGGCCTGCTACACGGCGGACGGATTCCGCGGGCTGCTGGAGTCGTTCGGACCGCTGTGGGTCGGCTCGGCCGTTCCCAGCCCGCACATCCGGGTCGTCACCGGCATGTATTCCGACGGACTCGACACCTACGTCCGCATCACCGACCCCTGGGACCGGGTGGTCGGCGCGCCCGGCAAGCCAGGGCCGGCCCTGGCGACGCATGAGACGGGCAGCCGCTACATCATGCGCTACGAGGATTTCACCCAGGAATACGAGACCGCAGGCATGCAGGTCCCGCCGGGGACCCTGCAGATCCTCCACAGCGCCGGCGTCCTCCTGCGCATGCCCAACCGCGGCGACGCCAAAGGGGCGGGCTACGCCCAGGGCCTGGCGCGTGCGTTCGAAGCGCCGCTGCTGGCGGGGCTGGAGTTCGCCGGGAGCGCCTGGAACGCGATCCCGCCCAAGGGCCTGAACTACGAGACCGACTCGAGCCTGCCGGCCGCCGAGAAGCTCGAGGTCTGGCGGCGTCGGCTGGAGCTTCTGGTGGGCGGGCCGACCGCCCAGAAGCTGGGCGACCTGCCCGCCGTGGCCCGCGACCGGGGCTGGACCATCGCGGTCGGCGCCGGCGCGACGCCGGGGGTCGCCCTGGTCAGCGCCATCGGTTCAGGCCTGACGATCGATCCCGACGGCCAGCCCAAGACCTTCGGCGTCGGCCGCCTCGACGGCGGTGCGCCGCTGGATCCCGTGGAGCCCAAGGCGATGGCTGCGGTCACCAATGGCCGGCCGCAGATCACCATCATCGAGGGCGACAGCGGCGCCTTCATGCGCTGGGGCCAGGCGGTGGCGTTCCGCGCGAGCGACCGACGGATCCGCAATGGCGCGGCCCTGCTCGCGCCCAACGGGGCCTTCGCGGGGGCGACCTTCGAGCTGCTGGTCAACGGCCTGAAGGCCGAGGACGTGTTCGACGCGATCAAGGTCGGCTACGCCCAGGCCCCGGCCCGGTCGGGCGATTTCACCATGCCGCTCGACCCCGCCGTCGCCCAGGGCGCGTCGCGGTCCTTCGCGGTGCGGGCGTTCAACGAGGACCCCGGTCCGGCGCCGGGCACGACGCTCACGCGGCGGCAGAAGGATGTCGGCGGCGTGCGCTTCGACCTGGCCCAGATGAAGGGCCTGGTTCCGCCGCAGGCTCAGCCGGCGATCGCGGTGGGCGCGCCGTTGCCGGGCAAGCGGGTGGTGCTCAACGACTGGCCCTATCTCGATGGCCCCTCGGGACGCACCCACGGCGACGTGCAGATCGACTGGTCCTACGCCGCCGGCGCCGTGGGGGAGGTGATCACCGACGTGGCCGACGCGGCGGCCTTCGACGGCGTCCTGCTGAGCGTCGCCACCAGCATCGCCCCGGCGTCCCTGCCGGCGCCCGAGCCGACAGTCGCTGCGGTGACGGTCACCACGCGGTTCGTCTTCTGCCGCGCCGGCCAGCCCGACGAGGTGGCGATCACCGAGGTGACACTGTTCGGCGACGGACGTGAGCCTCAGCGGGTCAACCGCCAGGAAAAGCCTGTTCCGGCGCTCGGCCGCTAACGGGAGCTGGACCGTGGCTGGTGACCCTAAGATGTCCAGGCTGACCCCGCCCCCGCCGCCCAACACCTGGGGCCCTGCGGCGAGCGGGCGTGGGACCGCTCGCGGGCTGGAGAGCGGCTTCTTTCTCGGCGGCGGGCGCTCCGAGCCGGAACCGCCTCCGCCCGATCCCGTCGACAGCGGGGCGGGCAAGCCGAAACGCGAGCTGGCCACCGACGCCTTCGCCAGGCGGGTCGGCGCGACCGTGGACGAGCTCGACTTCCCCGCCTTCGTCGCCTCCCTGGTGCACGGGACTTTCGACGCCATCGTGGATTCGTCCATCCGCCAGATGGAGAGCTTCGCGGACCTGGTGTCGGCGGTGGCCAAGCCGCTCGACGAGTTCACCCAGGACAACGTCACCCAGAACCAGGCGCGCGACTGGATCGTCGAGCAGTTCCCGCGCGACGTCCAGCTGGTCCAGTCCGGCGGTGAGTTCCGGCTGGAGCCCCGGCTGGCGGCGGCGCCCGACGGCGACGAGCCGCCTGCGCCGGCCTGGCTCGCCGACTTCGGCCAGGAGGGGGCGGAGCTCTCCAGTGAGCTGCTGGAGGAGGAGATCCTGCCCCAGGCCCGCGAACGGGTGGCCCGCCAGCGCCTGCAGACCTTGGCCAGCATGGTGCTGATGGGCATGAACCGGGTGGTGGTGAAGGACGGGACCATCGCCGCGCGCCTGCGCTTCCGGGCCACCGGCGTCGACACCGCCGCCGTCCAGTACGCCACGTCGGACGACCCGTCCGGCGGCGGCTCGGAATGGGGCAGCCGCGGAGCGCGAACCTATTCCCTGCCGTCGACCAAGGTCTCCACCGTGGGCGTCAACGCCCAGTCCGACAGCGAGCTCAAGGCGGAGCTGTTCGGCGAGGTGAAGATCAACTTCGCCTCCGAGACAGTGCCGCTCGACCGGTTCATGGACGAGGCCAAGCGCACCCTCCTGGAGCGCCACGCGCGCAGCATTCCCACGCCCCAGGCCCGGGCGGCCGCGCCGGCCGCCGCGCCGCCGCCGCCGATCCTGGCGGCGCCCGCTCCCGCTCCCGCGCCAGCTCCCGCTCCCGTGTCGAACCCGGCGCCCGCCGGAGGCCCGGCATGAGCGCGCGGCGGACCATGGGCGCGATGCTGGCCGAGGTCGCCGACGGGGCCATGGCCGCGGCGGCGACGGGCGGGCTGCGCGCCACCCGCGTGGAGATCACCTTGCCGGTCGAGGTGGGCTTCCGGCGGGTGGACGGCGAGACCCAGCTGCTGGCCGACCTGCCCCGGCTCCTCACCCGCACCGACTTCGACCTGGAGCCCAGCCGGCTCACCGTGGTGTGGCAGGAGGCCGGGCCATGACGTCCGACGCCACCCTGCCGCTCGAGCACTTCATCCAGGCCGTGCAGAGCCAGCTCGACAACGCCCAGACCGCCATGGCGGTGAAGGCGCGCAATCTCAACCTGCCGCTGACCTTCGCCATCAAGGACATCACCCTGGACCTGCGCGCTCATGTGGAGTTCGCCAACAGCCAGATCCGCCTGCGGCCCGCCGGTCCCTCCGAGAAGGAGGCCAGCCTCTTCCACCTGGTGTTCACCGCCATCACCCGGCCGATGATCGACGAGAACGCCGTCAGCTTCTCCGAGAACCCTGACGATCAGTCGATCGACGACCTGAAGGACGACCTTTCCGACGACGAGCGCCGCCGGCTGGAGTGGGTGGGCGTCCGCACCGTCTCCAAGCTGCGCGAGGTGGAAAGCCAGGGCGAGAGCCGTACGGTGGGCCGGGTCACGAGCCTGCCGGTCGACCGACTGCGCCGGGCGCTGGAGCGGGCCTCTTCGCCGCTGGTGGAGCATGTGACGCCGGTGGGCGCCTCGCCGGGCGACCCTCCCGACCTGCCGGCGCTGTTGCGGGTGCGCGGCCGCAACCTGACGCAGGAAGGCGTCTCGCCCTACGTGGCCATCGGCGGCCGTCCCGTGGCGGTGCTGAAGGCCAGCGATCGCGAACTGCTGATCGCCCCGGACGCCGAGCAGTGGGCGGGCGAGCTCTCGATCCAGCCGTCGCCGCAGCTGGCGACCACCATGGGCTTCGACCTGCGGCCGTTCGCGCCACGCCCGAACGGCCATGGCCAGCCGGAGGCGCCGTCATGACCATCCGCCGCCTCGGCATGCCCTGGGCCGCGCCCGGGGACCGCACCTACTCCCTGCCCAACAGCCTGATCGTCAAGCTGGCCCTGGGCGAGGCGCCCGACGCCGCGCCGGCGCTGGCCGACGTGCGGCGCGGCGCGGCGGCGGCGGCGGCCTCGATCGACGGCGGTCCGGTCGACCGGATCGTCACGCGCTACGCCGGCGGCGTCCGGGCCTGCCGCCTGCACGCTGCGGCCCGGAGCGCCGGAGCGCTCGGGCGCGGGCGCCAGGGCTTCGACGAGGTCGAGCAGCTGACCGGCGTGGCGCGCACCTTCGTGCTGCAGGCGCCGACGGGCACCTCGATCGGGGCCTTGGTGGACTCGCTGGCTCAGGTGACGACGGTGGAGTCCGCCAGCCCGAACTATGTGTGCGTGACGCCCTATGAGGCGTCGCCGCGGGGCGACCCGATGGGCGAGGACGCCTGGGCCGCGCGGCTGATGGTGCGCGCCGCCGAGGCCCTCGCCTACGAGCCCGGAGATCCCGCCGTCATGGTCGGCCTGGTCGACAGCGGCGTCGCGCCCGACCATCCGGAGCTGAGCGGCCGCCTGAGGGCCGGCTACGACACCGTCCAGCTGGGCGGCGATGACGTGGCGCCGGGGATCATCCTGATGGGCGACCACCGGCGCGACGACAGCAATCCCGTCGACCTGTGGGTCGGCCACGGCATGGGCTGCGCCGGCGTGATGTCGGCGCTTGGACTGGGCATGCCTCCGGGGCTGGCGGGACAGAGCCAGATCATCCCCATGCGGGCGCTGGGCGCGGCCAAGCTGCCTGGCAAGCCGATCCCGGTCGGCCTGGGGGCGATCGCCGATCTGGACGCGGCGGTGAAACGGGCCGTCGACCTGGGCGCCAAGGTGATCAATATGAGCTTCGGCTCCGACGACGCCGCCCTGGCCCCCTCGAGCCCCAAGCCGCACGCCGACGTGGTGCGCTACGCCCTGGAGCGGGGGTGCATCCTGGTGGCGGCCAGCGGCAACAACGGGGCCGACACCCGCTACTGGCCGGCCGCCTATCCCGGGGTGATCGCCGTCGGCGCCGTGGGCGCGGACCGGCATGCCTGCGCCTTCTCCACCCGCGGCGACCACGTGGCCCTGTGCGCGCCAGGCGAGCGCGTGCTCACCGCCGGCCTCACCGGTTACCAGTCGGCCACCGGCACCAGTTTCGCAGCCCCGTTCGTGGCCGGCGCCGCGGCCCTCCTGGCGGCGCGGGCGGCCCGCCGGGCCGTGCCGATCGACGGCGCCATCGTCGCGGAACTGCTCACCCGGACGGCGCAGCCCTTCGCCGGCGGACCGGCCCCAGGGTGCGGCGCCGGCATCCTCGACGCGGCGGCGGCGCTCGCCGCCCTCGACGCCTTCATCGACGCTGCGCTTCCCGAAGAGGAGCGAGCCGATGACGGCTGAGACGAGGCGAGGCGAGAACGGCAACCGACATTCAGGAGACTAGACATGGCCATTATCGACAACATCCGCTTCCGCGACATCGACCAGCGGGAAAAGCGCGAGATCCAGCGCATCGAAAGCCGCCTGGGCGTGCTCAGGACGACAGCGCCCAAGCGCCCGCTCAACCACGAAGAGATCGACGAAGAGCGGCGTCTGAAGGAGATAGCCGCCGAACTGAAGGCCGACCCGACGGAGGTCTGCGATCCCCTCTACGTCGGCGTCCGCGACCTGTTCAACGCCAGCGACGGCATCCTCGGCAGGCCGCTGGGCAACCATGTGGCCGGCAAGCTGCCGATCGACGACGACGATGCGATCATCAAGGCGGCCCTGACCCTGGGCTTCCTGATCGCCGACAACGTCGCTGCGCCGCCGGTGATGGTGCTGGGCGCCGCAGCGCCCGCAGCCGCCGCCGGAGGAGTGGTCGCGCCGACTATCGTCACCATGAGCGATCAGGCGGCCTTCCGGAGCCTCAGCCGCGCGTTCTTCGGGGCGATCGGCGAGGCCCAGGCCGTGCATGAGCTGGCCAAGCTGGTGCTGCCGATCCTGGCCATCGAAGGCGACCCCGACGGCAGGGGCGGCGACCAGCCCTCCGTGGACGCCGGCGAGTTCGCCCGGGTGGTGCGCGCCCTCGTCGAGCGGAACGTCACCGCCGACGAAGCCCAGCTGCGCCGCCGGGTCAACGAGGCGCTCGACCGCATCCAGCGCGTGGGCGCCAACAAGCCCATCACCGAGATGTCCCTCGCGCTTCCGGAGTTCGACGTCGAGCCGGCCAACGAGGTGGTCAAGCAGCACGTCGAGGTCTTCGAGCTGGCGGTCCCCGCCGCGATGCTCGACGAACTGGGGGTGTTCGACGTCGTCGACAAGATGGCCGAGATGGCGGTCTGCGGCGCGCTTTCCATCCCGCCGGGCGAGGCGGGCAAGATGTTCTACCGCTACTGGAAGGACGCGCCCTTCCGGATGAGCGCGGCCGATCGGCGGGCCTTTCTGGCCCTGACCATCGGCACGCCCGGCGGTCCGCCGAACAACGACATGGTCAACAAGTATTTCCGCGACCTGTGGCTGCGGTTCGTGGTCGCCGTCCCGGCGTTCATGCGTCGCAATGACGTCGACAACCTCCTGCGTCCGGCCGCGCCCAGCGTGATCAGCCACCAGCAGGTGCGCAAGGCGGCGCGGGACCTGATCGTGAACATGTCCCGCTACGCCTACGGCATGACCTACTACACCGCGCTCGACGTGCAGGAACAGATCAAGTTCATGATCGACCTGCTCAACGACAAGGACGTCAAGGCCAGCTGCAACGCCAATAATATGTGGGATGTCATCGACTACTATTCGTCGGTGTATCTGGAGCGGCCGAAGAGCGCCCCGCGGTACCGCACGCTCGCCAATTCGAGCGCCATCATCGCCGCATGGCTGTCCAGCAACGTCGATCGGATCATGGAGCCCACGGGCCCGCTGATCGACGTCGACGCGGTGCGGTTTCCGCCGCCCCGACCCTCGGGCCAGACGGCGAAGACCGATCCCACCGACTTCGACCTCGTCGAGGCTTGCGAGCTGTGGCAGCTGGACACCGCGACGTCGGCCGAGATGGCGGAGGCGGCTCTGCTGCCTCGAGAAGCTCCGCCCGTGGCGTCTCGTCCCATCCCCTCCTTCGCCCGCGAGATGCTCGACTCCGTCGACGTGGGACTTGGCTTCGCGCGGCACTAGGCAGGGAGGCTGACATGAAAAGCGAACCCCTCGCCGCCAAGGTGGCGCGACGATTGAGCCTCGCCGCGGGCGTCCTCGGCACCGCCGATCCGGGGGATTCCGTGCGGGGGATCCTGCAGCGCACCTTCTCCCTGCCGGAGGGCGACCAGCGCTACGGCCAAAACGCGCTCATGCCGATGGCCGCGCCGTTCGAGCCGTCGTTCTCCGAGCTGCAGCCCGGCGTCCTGCGCTTCACCATCGAACCGTTGCCGCCGGAGGCCTCCGGCCTCGACCGACGCGACGAGGCCACGCGCGAAATGCGGCGGCTGATCTCCGGCTGTGTCGGCCGCGAGGCGCTGCGGTGGTTCGACGAGCGCAGCGAGCCTTGGCGGGGCTTCACGGCGGGCGGCCGGCTCAACTACGGCGCCTTCTTCGGGACCAGCCACGACCGCGACGGCCTCTGTGCGTCCAAGGTCTACTACGAGATGCAGCCGGGCCAGGTCGGCGAGCTGCCCCACGGCCTGACGAGTCTGGCCCGCCTGGTCACCTCAATGCTGCCCTCGCTGACGCCGCTGTTCACGACCCTCGCCGCCCAGCGCGACCAGGGCGGCCAAAGGCTGACCTTCGCCCACACCGGGCCGCTCAAGCTGTCGGACCTGGGGCCGGTCCTCGACCAGCTCGGGCTGGGCCACCGGCTGCCGGGCATCATGCAGACCATCGGCCTGGTGCTCGGCGGACGTTTCGACCTGCCGGCCAACGGCTGTCTGCTGGCGTTCGGCCAGGGCCCGGACGGCCCGGAGTTCGAGATCTACGTTCTGCTCTCCACTATTCCCGACCTGCCGGCGAACTTCCTCAGCCTGTTGAGCCTCGGCCTGTCGGAGCGTCCGCGCGAGCTGATGGCCCTGGAGCGGTGGATGGGGGCCTTCACCCCCGAGGACGACGTCTGGCCCGGGCGGTTCTCGATCTTGTCGCTGCGCACGAGCCGCACGACCCCACCGCGCGCCAGCCTCTACCTGCGGCCGGCCGAATTCGAACTCCCCGCGCAGACGGCGAGAGCGTCGATCGCGGTCTGACCTCTACACTTCGGAGCTGCCCCATGCCCGCGTCCGCCGCCCAGTCCGTCCTTCCGCCGCCGCCCGGCCCCGAGGTCCGCGCCGTCGTCCGCGACCTCCTGACATCGAGTCGGGCCTTCCAGGCGCTGTCGCCCGCGAAGCAGCAGCAGGTCGCCCGCGACACGGCCCTGGTCGCCAGCTATCTGGCGGCGCCCGAGGGCATCCGGGCCCACAAGCTGGCGGGCGGCGCCCCTCCGGCGCGGGCGCTGGACGGCGACACCTGGCTCGCCGCGCCGTCCTCGCAGAACCCTCCGGCCCAGAACGCCGACTACCAGACGGCGCGCCAGGCGGTCACCGAGATCGGCACCAGCGACTTCAAGGCCGGGGGGGCCCGCGAAGGCGTCAGCCAGATGGGCGCGATGGTGGAGCAGGTGAACTTCACCGCCTTCGTGGGCGGGCTGATCAGCGGGGTGTTCCAGGCGATCGTGAAGTCCTCCATCGAGCAGATGGAGGCCTACTCCTCGATGATCGCCTCGGTGGCCAAGTCGCTCGGCCAGTTCATGGACGACAACGTCACCGACAATCAGGGCCGCGACCACATCGTCCAGCAGTTCCCGGACACCTTCGAGATTGGTCTCGACGACTTCTCCGGCGACCCCCAGCCCCGCTTGAAGCTGAAGGAGGGCGTGGAGGAGGGCGATGCGCTGAAAGCGGTCAACAACAAGCTCACCTTCGTCGACGGCTCTCCCACCAGCCTCGACCTGTCGGACGAGAACGCGGAACAGGCGCTGGTGCTCGCAGCGCGCGTGCAGCTCGCCAAGCAGCGCCAGCAACTGCTCGCCAGCATGGTGATGATGGGGATCAACCGCATCGTCATCACCGACGGCAAGATCTCCGCGAAGGTGATCTACCAGTTCCAGGCCCACGACGACCGGCGGCTCGAGCGCAGCGCCCAGGCGTTCGATTTCGCCCGCAAGGCCGACGGCAGTCTCGACTACACTCAGGACGGCACCAAGACCTGGGACAACAGCTCCAAGCGGGTCGGCAACTACAAGGGCGACTACCAGGGCGGCGGCGGCAGCTATTCCGGCAACTACACCGGGGACTACAGCGCCGAGTCCTACGCCAAGGGCACCCACCAATATCAGCAGAAGCCGGTGATGACCGCGATGAGCGCGGCTGCGGAGGGCAGCAACTCCAGCCTGGAGACCCGCGCCCAGCTGGCCGGCAACGTCGAGGTCAACTTCAAGAGCGACTACCTGCCGCTCGACAAGATGGCGACGCCCGGCATGATCGCCGCCATCCAGGGCAACTCGACCCCTGTCGATCCCAACGTCATTCCGTCGGCGCGCGCCGCCCCCGCTGCGGTTCCGGGCGCTGCGGCTCCCGCCGCCGCGCCGGCGCCGGCCGCCTGAAGGCCCGCCGCGATGACCCTCCAGCAAAGCAAGGCCCGGTGGACCAGCGCCGGCGCACTGGAGTCTGTCCGCCCCCAGGTCCGCGAGGCGCTCACCGCGATCCCGTCCTTTAACCAGATCTCAGAGCCCGAGCGGCGCGAGCTGGCCGCCAATATGGTCAAGGTGCTGTCCTACATCGCCGACCCCAACGCGGTGGTGTCCGAGACGGCGCTGGCGTCCCAGCCGCCGACAGCCCGCGCCCAGGCGGAGGATCCCGTCACCGCCACCAAGCGTCAGCTCTCGCAGAATCCGGGACAGGTGGGGAAGGGCTTCGAGGCCGGGGCTGTCCGCGAGGGCGTCCAGCAGTTCGGCGAGCTGGTGCAGAAGGTCGACTTCCCCAAGTTCGTCGGCGGCCTGATCAAGAACGTCTTCCAGGCCATCGTCGAAAGCTCGATCGAGCAGATGCGGGCCTACGGCGAGCTGATCGCCAACGTCGCCAAGACCGTCGACCAGTTCATGGCCGACAACATCACCCAGGGCGCCGGCCGCGACTACCTGGCCCAGCGCTTCCCCGACGACCTCGGCGTCGACGTGCAGGGCGGCTCGTCGGCCTTCGCCGAGGGAGACGCCGCCGCGCCGGCGCCAACCGCGGCCCTGAAGGTGACGGCTGACGACCCGGAGGTCGCCCTGGCCAAGATCAGCCAGGAGATGAACATCAACCCGCCGATCACCGACCTCTCCGACGCCGACGCCGAGATGCGGCTGGTGACCGCGGCGCGGCTGCAGATGGCGAAGTCGCGCCAGCAGCTACTCTCGTCGATGGTGATGCTGGGCATCAACCGCATCGTCGTCACCGACGGCTCGATCAACGCCAAGGTGGTCTTCTCGATGCGCGCGACGGACACGGCCAAGCGCCACTACACCGCATCGATGTACGACCAGCAGACCCAGCGTCACAAGGAGTCGATCAGCGCCGAATACGGTTCCTGGTACTCGCCGGTCAGCGCCTCGGCGTCGGCTGAGAACGAGCAGACCCACGTGGCCACGGTTGGGTCGGCGGTCGACGACACCAGCGAGTCCAAGGCCGAGGTCAAGGCCCAGCTCTCGGGCGACGTGCGGGTCAACTTCAAGAGCGACTACCTGCCGTTGGAGAAGATGGCGACGCCCGAGATGATGTCGGTGATCCAGGGCAATTCGACGCCGTACAATCCCAACATGCCGGCCAAGGGGGCCGCGCCGTGATGAAAGCGCTCACCGACGCGGATCTGAAGCGCGCGCTGGACGACGCCGGCGCCCTCACCACCCTCGCGCTCGGCTTCGCCGTGGCGCTGGCGGACCTGGGCGACTTCGACCTGCCCGCCGGATCCGAGGCCCGCGTCGACCAGGCCCAGATGCGCGCCCTGGCCAGCCTCTACCTGGCCGCCGACCTGGAGGCGGCCGGGGTCCTGCCGGCGGTGGAGACGCTGGCCGGCCTCGCCCGCTCCGGCGCCATTCCGGGGGACATCGGGCCCGCCGCGCCCCTGCTGCAGGCCTTCTGGAGGGGCCGCAACGAACGGGCGAGCGCCGACGAACGCAGCGCCTTCTACGGCCGGCTGTTCGGCGCCGGGGCTGGGCCGGTCGCCGCCGTCGGGGCCAACATGGAGTTCGAGGACCGCATGCTCGACCTGTGCGAGGCGCTCTTCAAGCTCGACGAGCTGGCGAGCAATTCGACCTACGGAGGCGTCGGCCAGCAGGCGCGGGTGCGCGCCGCGGCCCAGCGGCTGGCCGGCAACCTGGTCGACGCGGGCGGCGGCGTCACCGCCTTCTTCGCCCAGGAGATCTTGCAGTCGTTGCGCGACGCCCTCGCCATCCTGGCCACACCCGCCGTGCGCGCGACCTTGCGGGCCCGCGACACCTGGGAGGCGATCGCCGGCGTCAACCGGTTGTCCGGCGAGCGCACCGAAGATCCGAGCCCCTTCGCCCGGCGCGGCAAGGCGGGCATGATGGTGATCTCCTGGCTGGCCGACGCCGCGCCGATGCTGGCTCAACCCTCCCAGCCGCTGGTCGGCCTCGGCGATCCGGTGATCGCCGCGGCGGTGGAGTGGCTGGAGGCTTCGCTGGCCATCGGGGAGACCGCCCCGGCGCCTGTTCCGCCGACCTCTCCGCGAGCGCCGCAAGCGGCTTCGCCCTGGGCCGCGATCGGAGCCTGAGGCCATGCTGGCGACGCCGATCAGACCGGCCGCCGAAACTCCGTCCCCGGCTGTGCGCGCCGTGGTGCGCGACCTGCTCACCACGTCCCAGGCCTATCAGGATCTCGATCCGGCGACGCGCCGGGAGATCGCCGGCTCCCTGGTGCGCATCTCGTCCACCGCCGCGGCCTTGGCCGATCAGGCCGAAGTCATGCCCCGTCCCATGCTGGCTGCGGCGCAGGATGCGGGACAGACGTTTTCCGGCGTGGCCGCCGACAAGGTGGCCGGAACCACCAAGGCGATCCTCAACGCCGTCTCCTTCCCGCGGTTCGTCACGGAACTGATCAACGGCGTCTTCAAGGCCATGAACGATTCCAACCAGCAGCAGATGGCCTCCTACGTCGAGCTGATCAAGAACGTGGCCGCGACCACCGAGGGCTTCGCCGACGCCAACATCGGCGTGGCCGGCGCGCGCGAGTGGCTGGCCGAACGCTTCCCGGCCACCTTCATGATCCAGGGCGACGAGGACGACACCACCGCCGAGGAGCGGGCCCAGATGACGCCCGAGGAGCGATCCGAATATCAGCAGGAGCGCGACGCCTCCACGCGTCTGCGACTGCGGCCGGGCGCATCGATGCCCACCGAGCAGGCGTTGAAGACCGCATTCGGCCTGGGCCCCGGCGAGAGCGTGCCGTCGGGCGATCCGGAGAGCCTGGTGGGGATCGCCCGCGCCGCCATGGCCAAGAACCGGCAGCAGACGCTGTCGACCATGGTGATGATGGGGCTGCAGCGAATCGTCATCGACTCGGGACGTCTGAACGCGTCCATGCGGTTCCACATCGACACCCACAGCCTGGCGGCGGACGACCGCGGCTCGAGCTTCGACGTCCGCAACGAAACCTCCGCCGAGGTCGGGGCCAAGGTGGGGCCCTGGGGCGTCGACGCCAAGATGAAGAACACCATAGGCTACGTCTCCACCGAGCGGACGCAGAGCACCGAGGAGATGAACACCTCGCTCGATCTGAATTCGTCGGTCGAGCTGATCTTCCACACCGACTATGTGCCGTTGGGACGTTTGGCGGGCGTAGGCGACGTGGACCGGATACGGGTCAACGCCCTCAACCCCGAGGCGGAGGCCAAGATCGCGGCCGACGACCGCCGAGCCCAGCGCGAGTCCCAGGGCCAGGCGGAGCGTGCGCGCGCCGGTCAACTCGACCAGGCCCTGCGGCCCCCCGCGCCCAGTCCTCCCGCCCCGCCGAAACCGGCCGAAAAACCCGCGGTCGACAAGAAGCCGGACGCCCAGGCCCAGACCCCGACCAAGACTCCGCCGGCGGGCAAGACCGACGCAGGCGCAGGCCAGTCCGCCAAGCCGCCCGCCAAGCCGCCGCCCAAGGCGCCCGAGACGCCCAAGGCGCCGGCCAAGGCTTAGGGGCGGTCAGCTCAATTCGGCTTCGGTCGTGATCGCGCGGCGAGCCGAAGCTGGTATCGTCGCAAACGTCCACGTCGCTCCTTAACGGTCAGCATCCCGCGCATTGATCCGGAGCTCGTGAATTGAGCCTTCCCAACGTCGAGGACCATTGAAGATGTGCGACGGTGATCGCCCCGCCTTTGTCCCATACACCGGTCTGACACGCCGCACGTTCGGAGCGCTGGCGACCGCCGCGGCGGCCAGCGGCGCGGCGACCGCCGCCGGCGCGGCTGCGCGGGATGTCGTCGAGCGCGACGTCACGGTGCGCACGGCCGACGGAACCGCGGACGCGGCGTTGTTCCATCCGCAGGGCAAAGGCCAGTGGCCGGGCGTGTTGTTCTGGGCCGACATCAAAGGCTTGCGGCCCGCCATGCGCGACATGGCGCGGCGCTTGGCCTCCTCCGGCTACGTGGTGCTGGTCCCCAATCCCTTCTATCGCTCCGCCCGGGCGCCCGTCGTACCGGCGGATGCGAACTTCCAGGATCCCGCGACGCGGGAGACGCTGACGGGCATGCGACAGGCGATGACGGACGCAGGGGTCGGCGCCGACGCGCGGGCCTATGTCGCGTACCTGGACGCCCTGTCTGAGACCTCGCCGGCCAAGCTCGGCGTGCAGGGCTACTGCATGGGCGGGCCGCTCAGTTTCCGCACGGCTGCGGCGGCTCCCGACCGGATCGGGGCGGTGGCCTCGTTTCACGGCGGCGGCCTGACCACCTCGCAACCGAACAGTCCGCACCTGCTGGTCGAGAGCACCAAGGCCGCCTACCTCGTGGCCGTCGCGCGGAACGACGATCTGAAGGATCCGACCTCCAAAACCATCCTGCGCGAGACCTTCGCCAGGACGCACAAGGTCGCCGTGGTGGACGTCTATGACGGCGACCATGGCTGGTGCGTCGTCGACAGCGCTGCCTACAACCAAGCTGAGGCGGAACGCGCCTGGACCACGCTTCTGGGCGTGTACAAAGCGCACCTGGTCTAGGGCCTGGCGATTTGGGGGAGTCAGCCATGATTCGTAATCTACGGGCGTTCATCCTCGCGCGTCACAGCATGCGCGGGCCGCTGCGGCGGGGGCTGGGGCGCTGGCTGCTCGCGATCGGTCTCTCGCTGGTCGCCGGCGCGACCGCGGCGGCGGCCCCGGCGGCGAAGCGGCCGAACTTCCTGGTGATCGTCGCCGACGACCTGGGCTTCTCGGACCTGGGCGCGTTCGGCGGCGAGATCGACACGCCGAACCTCGACAGGCTGGCGCTGTCCGGCCTGCGGCTGACCGGCTTCCACACGGCTGCGGCCTGCGCGCCGACGCGCGCCATGCTGTTCACCGGCAGCGACAGCCATCGGGTCGGCCTCGGCAACATGCCGGAGTCGATGCAGACCAATCAGATCGGCCAGGTCGGCTACGAGGGCCATCTGCGGGCCGACAACGCGACCCTGGCCGAGCGCCTGTCCGCGGCGGGCTATCGCACCCTCTTCTCCGGCAAATGGCACCTGGGGACGGCCCCGGACCAGGACCCGCACGCGCGCGGCTTCCAGCAGAGCTTCGCCATGCTGCACTGCTGCCACAACCACTTCGGCCTGGGCGCCACCGACGATCCGACGAAGATGCCGGGCTACCGCGAGAATGGGGTGACGGTCAGCCGTCTGCCGGCGGACTTCTACTCCTCGCGCTTCTTCGCCGCGAAGCTGGTCGAGCAGCTGACGTCCAGCAAGGACGGGCCGGACGGGCGCAAGCCCTTCTTCGCCTATCTGGCCTTCACCGCCCCGCACGCTCCCCTGCAGGCGCCGCCTGAGACCATCGCCAAATACAAGGGCCGCTACGACGCGGGCTTCGAGGTCCGGCGCGCCCAGCGGCTGGCGCGCCAGCGGGCGCTCGGCCTGCTCGACCCTGCCGTCGAGCCGCACCGGGTCGTCGACGCGCCGGCCTGGGACCAGCTCACCGCCGACCAGAAGCAGGTCGCCGCGCGCAAGATGGAGATCTATGCGGCCATGGTGGACGAGCTGGACCAGGCGGTCGGCCGGGTGGTGCAGACGCTCAAGGACACCGGCGAGTTCGACGACACCGTCATCATCTTCCTGTCGGACAATGGCGCAGAGGGCCGCGAGGACGCGCGCACCCCCGATCCGCCGGGCCCGGGGCCGAAGTTCGACGCGATGGGGACGGCGCAGAGCTACGTCAACTACGGCCCTGCCTGGGCCCAGGTCGCCACCGCCCCGTCCTGGCGGTTCAAGACCTTCGCCTCCGAGGGCGGGATCCGCACCCCCGCCTTCATCGCGGGTCCGATCGTCAGCAAGAAGGGCGCCGTCGCGGGCGTCTACACCAATGTGACCGACATCGTGCCGACCGTCGTGGAGCTGGCCGGCGCGCCGCTCGAGCCGGGCCGCTTCGCCGGCCGCCAGGTCCAGCCCGTCGACGGGATCAGCTGGACGGCCCTCCTGAAGACCGGCGCGCCGGTCTATCCCGCCGATCGCGCCGTGGGCGCGGAGCTCTTTGGGTCCCGGGCGCTGCGCCAGGGCGACTGGAAGATCACCGACATCGGCGACGGCCGGTGGCGGCTGTTCAACATGGCCGCCGATCCCGGCGAGAACCGCGACCTGTCCGAGGCGGAGCCGGCGCGCAAGGCGGCGCTGCTGAAGGCCTGGGACGCCTATGCCCGCGACGTCCACGTGGTCATGCCCGACCCGCCGCTGCAGCCCACGCCCCGCAAGGCGCCGGAGTAGCCGGTCATGGCTCCGACGTCCGCCGACAGACCGCGACGCCGCTGGGCCGGGCTGTGCGTCGCCGCCCCTTTGCTCGCGCTCGTGCTCGGCGGTGCGGCCAGCCGCCCGACGGCCACCGAGCCTGCCCGCTGCAACGGGCGCGACGCCCGGGTGGCCATCCCGGCGGGCGCGGTGCTCCTGGGCGAGGACGGTCGCGCCCGGCCCGGCCGCACGGTTTCGCTGCCGGCGTTCTGGATTGATCGGCACGAAGTCACTAACCGGCAGTTCGCGGCCTTCGTCCGGGCGACCGGCTACCGCACCCAGGCGGAACGCGAAGGCGGCTCCGCCCTGTTCGTGCAGCCGACGGAGCCCACGCCGCTCGACGACGCGGGCCGTTGGTGGCGGTTCGTGCGCGGCGCCGACTGGCGCCATCCCGCGGGCCCGGGGAGCGACCTCTCGGGCCGGGACAGCCTGCCGGTCGTGCACGTCGATCGCGAAGACGCGCAGGCCTACGCCAGGTGGGCGGGCGGCGCCCTGCCCACGGAGGCGCAATGGGAGCGCGCGGCGCGCGGCGGCCAGGTCGCGCCCGTGGACCCGACGAGCTGGGCCTTCGACGACCAGGGGCGGCCGCAGGCGAACGTCTGGGAGGGAGCCTTTCCCGCGCGCGACACCGGCGAGGACGGCTTCAAGGGGCTCGCGCCCACAGGCTGCTTCCAGCCGAACGACTTCGGCCTGGTGGACATGGTCGGCAACGTTTGGGAGTGGACGGCGGGCGAGGGCGAGCTGGGCCTTGTGAAGGGCGGCAGCTTCCTTTGCGCCTTCAACTACTGCGCCAACTTCCGTCCCGCCGCCTTCCAGGCCCAGGAGCAGGACCTCGGAACCTCGCACATCGGTTTTCGCGTCGCCTACGACCGGGCGGCGCCCGAGGCGGCGAGCGCCAAGCCCTGAGCGCGCGCCGTCCATGGCCCCGACAGCTCCGAAGGGCTAACCTGGCGCGAAATCCGTGAGGCAGAGATGGCCGACAGCCGCATCCTCCCCGCCGCCATCCTGGGCGCCCTCGTGGCCCTCGGCCTGGCGATCGCCGGAGGCCTCGTGGGGAAGGGCGTGGAGAACGCCCGGGTCGGCGACCGCAACGTCACGGTCCGCGGCCTGGCCGAGCGCGTGGTCAAGGCGGACCTGGCGGTGCTGCCGCTCAAATTCGCGGCCGCCGGCGATGATCTGCAGGCGGTGCAGGCCGACATAGACGCCGACACCGCCGCGGTGCGGCGGTTCCTCGCCGCCCAGGGCTACCAGGGGGCGGAGGTCGATCTCGGTCGTCTCGAAGTCACCGACCAGTTCGCGCGCGAATACCAGCAGCAGAATGTCGCCGCGCGGTACCGCGTCGCCCAGACGGTGATCGTACGCACGACCAACGTCGACCGCGTCCAGGCGACGACGCGGCAGCTGGATCAGCTTATTCGCCAGGGCGTGGTGCTGCAGGACTACACCGGACCGTCCTATGTCTTCACAAAGCTCAACGAGGTGCGCCCGGCGATGATCGCCGAAGCCACCGCCAGCGCCCGGACCGGCGCCCAGCAGTTCGCCCGCGACGCCGGCGCTGAGCTCAATGGAATCCGCTCGGCGACGCAGGGTTCTTTCGAGATCCTGGGTCGCGATGAAATCGGCTACGAGGCCGCGGCCCAGGTCTTCAAGAAGCTCCGCGTGGTCACGACCGTCAGCTATCGGCTCCGCTAGGCCGAGGGCTCCCCTGGGGTCCGTTTCATGAACGACGGGCCCGGTGATAGGGTGGCGTGCGGGCGTCTGGCGCCGCTCTGGGCCCGAACAATTGGAAATTTCCGCGGACGATATCGTCGAGACCGTCCGCAGCGCCTTGCTGGTGCTGGACGCGGACCTCACCGTCCATTCGGCGAACCGGGCCTTCTATCGAACCTTCGGCGTGACGCCCGAAGAGTCGATCGGCCGGACCATCTATGACCTCGGCAACGGGCAATGGGACATCCCTGCGCTGCGTCGCCTGCTGGAAGAGGTGATCCCCAAGCAGGAGGTGGTCGAGGCCTACGAGGTCGACCACGTCTTTGAGACGATCGGCCGGCGCAGCTTCGTGCTGAACGCGCGCAAGGTGTTCCGTCCGGGCAATGGCGTCCCCTTCCTGCTGCTGGCGCTGGACGATGTCACCGAGGCGCATGACGCCCGGCTCGACCGGGACCGGGCCTGGGCGCTGGCCGAGACCATCGTCGACACCGTCCGCGATCCGCTGGTGATCCTCGAGGGCGACATGACCGTGGTGCGGGCCAACCGCTCGTTCCTGCAGCTGTTCGACGTGACGGCGGAACAGATCGCGGGGCGCCCGGTCGGCGAGCTCGGAGAGGGTCAGTGGGGCGTCGCGGCCCTGCGCGACCTGCTTCTGCGGGTGGTCCCGGACAGCGAAGCCTTCGACGGCTACGAGATCGAGGACGAATTCCCCGGCCTGGGCCGGCGGATCTTTAAGCTCAATGCGCGGAAGGTCTTCCGCCCGGGCGACCACGTGACCCGGCTCCTGGTCGTGTTCGAGGACGTCACCGAAGCCCGGCTGCTCGAGCGCCACCGCGACGTCCTGGCGGCGGAGCTCGCCCACCGGATCAAGAACAGCCTGCAGATCATCTCGTCCTTCGTGGCCTTCGAGATGCGCCGCGCGGCCGAGCCCTGCGTCGCCGGCTATCGCGCCATGCAGGCGCGGATCGGCGCTGTGTCCGAGCTCTACGACGTGATCTCCCGCTCAGCGGCCTTCGGGCCGGTTCCGGTGGACGCCTATCTCGACGGCATCGCCGCCAGCCTGACGGCCAGCCTGTTGGGGCCGGGGTCTCCAATCGGGATCAGCGTCGCCGCGGAGCCCCTGTCGATCTCCGCCGACCACGCGGTGACCCTCGGCCTGATCGTCAACGAACTGGCGACCAATGCGGTCAAGCACGCCTTCCCGCGGGGCGAGGGCCAGATCGTCCTGGGCTTTGCGCGCCAGGACGGCGAAGTGACCCTCACCATCAGCGACGACGGGGTCGGCCTGGCGGCGGCCGGCGACAGCGGCGGCGCGAAGCTCGGCTCGCGATTCGTCGAGGCCTTCGTCCGGCAGGTGGGCGGAACCCTGTCGAGGGACTCTGGCGCCGACGGCACGACCTTCACGGTCCGCTTGCCGCCCACGGTCCTGGCCGCAGGCTAGACGCCGCCTAAGCGCGGCGCGCGCCTTGGATCGACGCGGTCATCTCGTCGGCCGTGTAGGGCTTGGTGAGGAAGCAACCGTCTTCGGGAACCCGGCGCTCGAGCGAGCGGCCCGAGGTCACCACCAGGCTGATGTTCGGCCACCGGACATGGACGAGCTCGGCCAGCGCCAAACCATCCAGAGGGCCCGGCATGTTGATATCGGTGAACAGAACGCCGACGTCGCTGCGCGATTTCAGCACGTCGAGCGCCTCGTTCGCGCTCGCGGCCTCCACCACCCCGTAGCCCGCGTCCTCCAATCCCTCGGCGGCGACGAAACGAACCATCGGCTCGTCCTCCACAAGCAAGACGAGTATTTTTGCGACGTGATCCATGGGTGCGTAGCACCTGAGCGCCGGGGCGGTTCCATGGCCGCCGAGCGATCGGTCACCGTCCATTGGACTTCACGAAGGTGGAGGTTGAGGCTTGCGGCGCCGGCGCGGGCGCCGCACTGCGGGTCACCGCCGCATCAGTGAAAGACCTTGATCTTGGACATATCGGCCGCAGCAGACGAAAGACGGCGGGGCCTGCAGGGTTTGGCGATTTGCGCGCTGGTCCTCGCCGGTTCCGGGTGGGGGCTGGGCCTGCCGATGGGCAAGCTGGCGCTTCGCGAGATCGATCCGGCGCACATGGTGCTGCTGCGCTTTGCGGTGGCCGCGGTCGCCGCGGCGCCCTTCGCCTTCGCGCGGCGCGAGACCCGCGCCCTGTTCCGTTCGCCGGCGGTGCTCGCGGCGGGCGCGCTCTACGGCCTGGGGTTCGTCATGCAGTTCGAGGGGCTGGCCGGGGTCAGCGTCACGCTGGCGGCCCTGCTGGTGGGGGTGATGCCGGCGCTGATCGCCATCTGCGCCAAGCTGATGGGCGAGCGGCTGAACCGGCTGGTCTGGATCGGGGTGGTGGCCGCGACCCTGGGGGCGGCGCTGATCGCCGGCAAGCCCGACGGCGCAGGCACGCCCTTCGGCATCTTCCTGTCGCTGGCGTCGCTGTTCGTTTTTCTGGGCTGGCTGATCGCGCTGAAGCGCACCCCGAAAGGACCGACCGTCATGGCGATCCCGGCGGTGATCATCGTCGTGGCCGCCGTGACCATCCTGCCGATCGCCCTCGTGCTGCACGGCGTCCCGCAGCTGGCCATGAGCCCGACAGCCTGGACCGGGATCGTCGGCCAGGGCCTGTTCTCGACCCTGCTGGCCACCGCGGCCTGGCAGTATGGATCGACCCGCGTCGGCAGCGCCACGGCCGGCGTCTTCATCAACATCGAGCCGCTGCTCGGCGCCACGCTCGGCGTGCTGGCGTTCGGCGACCACCTGCATCTGGGCCTGGCCGTCGGCGGGGCGCTGATCCTGATCGGCAGCTTCGTCGTGGTGCTGGGCGAGAGCGCCACGCCGCCGGGGACCCTGGCGCACGACGCCCCGGCGACACCGGGCTAGGTCAGATCCGCGAGAGGGCCTCCGCGAGCCCCTACGGCAGTTCCTTGCGCGGGATGGCGGCGATCTCTTCGGCCGAGAGCTTGCGCAGGCCGCGGGCGATCAGCGGTTGCCGGAAGCCCTGGTGGTCGGAGATCGCCAGGTTGAGGTCGAGCGGCGAGCAGATCCAGTTGGAGCCCCGCACGGTGTTGACCAGGAACTGGTCGCCGTACCGTCGCGCATGCGATCCGGGCGTCAGGTCGACGCGATAGATGTCCCTGACGTTGACGCGAAGGTAGAGGGCGTCGCCGTCCGCCGTCGTGCTCCAGCCGCTCCAGCTGCTGCTGGCGAAACAGCTGCTCTTCGACTTGGCCGGGGCCTCAGTCGAGGCGTGGGCGAGGGGAGCGGCGAGCCCGCCAAGGGCTATGGCGGCTGCGATGGCCGAGGCGAGGCGAATGAGACGTGTCCGCATGGGGATTCTCCGCGAGACTCCGGGATCTAGGCGCGCGCCGGGCGACGGCAAGGGACAGAAGGATCGATCACGCAGATTTTGCGCGCCTTGACCGTATTTGTCATGCCTGCCGTCGCCCCGTCCGGCGACGCCGCCGTCACAGGGCCTTGGCGATCGCTGCGTACGAAGCGCCGGAATCGAGGGGCTGGTGCGTTCTTAGTGCTCGAGCTTCGGTGTTCCGCGGGTTTTTGGAGGCATGATGGACGATCTGGTCGCTGACCGGCGCCTGAAGCGCGACAGCAAGGTCGCGTCGAGGCGGCCCTGGATCATCCTGCTCGTCCTGGTCCTCCTGGGGCTGGCGGTCTGGGGCGCCTGGACGTTGGCGCAGAACGCCCAGAGCGGCGGGAGCGGAGGTCCGGGCGGCGGTCCCGGCGGCTTCGGCCGGCGCGGCGGCAGGCCTGCAACCACCGTCGGCGTCGCGACAGCCAGCCTTGCCGACATTCCGGTGACGCTCGACGCCCTGGGCACGGTGACGCCGGTCGCGACCGCGACCGTGACGCCGCAGGTCGGCGGGACCATCACCCAGATCCTGTTCCGCGAGGGCCAGATGGTGAAGCGCGGCCAGGCGCTGGCGGTGATCGACCCGCGGCCGCTGGAGATGGCGCTGCTGCAGGCCCAGGGGACGCTGACCCGCGACGAGGCCCAGCTCGCCAACGCCCGGCTGACGCTGGGCCGCTACCGCACCCTGCTCGCCCAGGACTCCATCGCCCGCCAGGAGGTCGACACCCAGGCCGCGACGGTGAAGCAGCTGGAGGGCACGGTGATGACCGACCGGGCCGCCGTCGGCACGGCCCGGCTCAACCTCGGCTATTCGCGGGTCGTCGCACCCTTCGACGGCCGCGTCGGCCTGCGCGCGGTGGACGTGGGCAATGTGATCGCCGCCAACAGCACGACCGGCATCGTCGTGGAGACCCAGGTGGCGCCGATCGACGTCCAGTTCACCGTGCCCCAGGACCAGGCGCCGGAGATCATGGGCCTGGCGGCGCGAAGCGCCCTGCCGGTCACCGTGCTCGACCGCACCAAGACCAAGGCCCTCGCCACGGGGACCTTCGCCACCCTCGACAACCAGGTCGATCCGACCACCGGCACGGTGCGGGCCAAGGCGCGCTTCGCCAACGGCGACGCGGTCCTCTTCCCCAACCAGTTCGTCAATGTGCGGGTCACGCTGAACACCCTGCAGAAGGCGGTGGTCGCCCCGCTGACGGCGCTGCGCACCGGACCGAACGGCGACTACGTCTGGATCGTCAAGACGGACCAGACCGTAACCATGCGCCAGGTGAAGCGCGGCCAGACCACGCCCAGCCAGGTCGTCATCCTCTCCGGCCTTTCGGCGGGCGAGAAGGTGGTGACCGAGGGCGGCGACCGGTTGACCGAAGGCGGCAAGATCATGTTGCCGGGCCAGACCCGCAACAGGCGCAGCGGCGGCAAGCCGGGTGAGGCCGGCGCCCCGGCGAGCCGCCCGCGGCCTGGCCGGAGATGCAGGCGGCGCGCGCGGCGATGCGCCAGGCCTGCGCCGGCGACCTGCAGACGCTGTGCGCCGGCGCCGAGGGTCGCGAAGCGATGACGTGCCTGCGCGACAAGGCCGACCAGGCGAGCGCGGCGTGCAAGGCGGCGCTCGCCAAGGCGCCCCGCCGAGGCCTAGGCGGCGGCGCGGGTCCCGGCTGATGTCGGAACGCCAAGATCCGCGACCGCCGCAGGCGCTTCCGCCCCTCGGCGGCGGGCCGTCGCGGCCCTTCATCCTGCGGCCGATCGCGACCTCGCTGCTGATGGTGGCGATCGTTCTCGGCGGGCTGGTGGGGATGCGGCTGATGCCGCTCGCGGCCCTGCCGCAGGTCGACTACCCGACCATCCAGGTGCAGACCCTCTATCCGGGCGCCAGCCCCGATGTGATGGCCCAGACCGTCACCGCCCCGCTGGAACGGCAGTTCGGCCAGATGTCCGGCCTGTCGCGGATGAGCGCGGTGAGCTCCGCCGGCGCCTCGGTCGTCACCCTGCAGTTCGACCTGTCGGAGAGCCTCGACGCCGCCGAACAGGAGGTCCAGGCGGCGATCAACGCGGCCAACGCCCTGCTGCCGGCCGACCTGCCGGCGCCGCCGGTCTACGCCAAGGTCAACCCCGCCGACGCCCCGATCCTGACGCTGGCCGTGACCTCCGACGCCATGCCGCTGACCGAGGTGCAGAACCTGGTGAACACCAACCTGGCGCAGAAGATCAGCCAGGCGCCGGGCGTGGGCCTGGTGACGCTGAGCGGCGGCCAGCGGCCGGCCGTGCGCATCCAGATGGACACCCAGGCGCTGGCCGCCCGGGGGCTCAGCATGACCACGGTGCGCACCGCCATCACCGACGCCAACGCCAATGCGGCGAAGGGCAGCATCGACGGCCCGCTGCGCGCCTACGCCATCAACGCCAACGACCAGCTGCTGACCGCCGAGGACTACAAGACCCTGGTCGTCGGCTACAGGAACGGCGCGCCGGTGCGGCTGTCCGACGTCAGCCAGGTGGTGGAGTCCGCCGAGAACGTGCGGCTGGCGGCCTGGGCCGGGATGACCCCGGCGATCATCCTCAACGTCCAGCGCCAGCCGGGCGCCAACGTCATCGCCACCGTCGACGCCATCAAGAACCGGTTGCCGGAGCTGACCGCCGGCCTGCCGGACTCGGTGAAGGTGGCGGTGCTCTCCGACCGGACCACCGGCATCCGCGCCAGCGTCCACCACGTCGAGCTGGAGCTGTTCCTGGCCGTGGCCCTGGTGGTCGCGGTGATCTTCCTCTTCCTGCACAGCGTTCGCGCCACCGCGATCGCCAGCCTGGCGGTGCCGGTCTCGCTGATCGGCACGCTGGGGGTGACCTACCTGCTGGGCTACAGCCTCAACAACCTCAGCCTGATGGCGCTGACCATCGCCACCGGCTTCGTCGTCGACGACGCCATCGTCATGCTGGAGAACATCTCGCGGCACGTGGAGGCGGGCGAACGCCCGTTCGAGGCGGCGCTGAAAGGCGCCAAGCAGATCGGCTTCACCATCATCTCGCTGACGGTCTCGCTGGTCGCCGTGCTGATCCCGCTGTTGTTCATGCAGGAGGTGGTGGGCCGGCTGTTCCGCGAGTTCGCCGTGACCCTGGCGATCACCATCCTGATCTCGGCGGTGGTGTCGCTGACGCTGACGCCGATGCTGGCGGCGCGCTGGCTGAAGCCCGGCGACCAGACCGGGGACAGCGCGCTCGCCCGCAGATCCCAGGCGCTCTTCGACAAGCTGCTGGGCCACTACGACAGCGCCCTGATCTGGGTGCTCGACCGGCAGCGGGCCACCCTGGCGGTGGCGGTCGGCACGGTGGTGCTGACGGTCCTGCTCTATCTCGTCATGCCCAAGGGCCTGTTCCCGACCCAGGACACCGGCCAGCTGCAGGCGCGGGTCGAGGCGACGCGCGACATCTCCTTCAGCCGCATGAGCCAGCTGCAGCAGCAGGTGGCGGGCGAGATGCTGAAGGACCCGGCGGTGGAGAGCCTGAGCTCGCTGGTCGGCGTCGACGCCTCGGCCAACAGCATGCTGCACACCGGCCAGATGCTGATCAATCTGAAGCCGGACCACGGCTCCCAGGCAAAAGTCATCCAGCGTCTGCGCGAGCGCGCCGCCAACGTGCCGGGCGCGACCCTCTATCTGCAACCCACCCAGGACCTGACAATCGACTCCGAGACCGGGCCGACCCAGTACCGGCTGTCCGTGGAAGGGGCGAACACCCAGGAGGTGCAGAACTGGGCGGCCAAGCTCACGGCCAGGCTGGCGACCGTAAAGCAGCTGCGCAACGTCTCCACCGACGCCCAGGCGACGGCGCCGGCCATCTACGTCGACCTCGACCGGGACACCGCCGCCCGGGTAGGCGTTAGCAGCTCCTCGGTGGACGACGCCCTCTATTCGGCCTTCGGTCAGAGGATCGTCTCGACCATCTTCACCGAGACCAACCAGTACCGGGTGATCCTGGAGGCCCAGCCGGGCCTGGCGGCGACGCCGGAGGGCCTCGGTCAGCTGCAGATCCCGACCTCGAGCGGGACCACGCCGCTCAGCGCCATCGCCACCATCCGCGAGGCGCCCGCGCCGCTGCAGGTGACCCATGTGGCCCAGTTCCCGGCCGCCACGGTCAACTTCGACACCGCCCCCGGCGTGGCCCTGGGCGCGGCGGTCGACGCCGTGCGCAAGGCGGCCGCGCAGCTGGAGATGCCGACCTCGGTCAGCATCAAGATGCTGGGCGCGGCGGGCGCTTACGAGACCTCGCTCGGCAACACCCTGTGGCTGATCCTGGCGGCGGTGGTCTGCGTCTACATCGTGCTGGGCGTCCTCTACGAGAGCTACATCCACCCGCTGACCATCCTCTCGACCCTGCCGTCGGCGGGCGTCGGCGCCCTGCTCGCCCTGCTGCTGACCGGCCATGAGCTGGGGGTCATCGCGATCATCGGCCTGATCCTGCTGATCGGCATCGTGAAGAAGAACGCGATCATGATGATCGACTTCGCCATCGACGCCGAACGCAACCAGGGCAAGAGCCCGCGCGAGGCGATCCACCAGGCGGCCCTGCTGCGCTTCCGGCCGATCCTGATGACCACCATGGCGGCCCTGTTCGCCGCGGTGCCGCTGATGATCGGCCTCGGCGAAGGGGCGGAGCTGCGCCGGCCGCTGGGGATCGCTATCTTCGGCGGGCTGATCGTCAGCCAGCTGCTGACCGTCTTCACCACCCCGGTGATCTACCTGGCCTTCGACCGGCTTGCGCCGCTCCGGCGGCGGGCGGGGGCGGCGGACGGCGAGCCGGAGCCTCGCCCGGAGCTGGGGACGTGAACCTCTCGGCCCCCTTCATCCGCCGGCCGATCGCCACCATCCTGCTGACGATCGGACTGGCGCTGGCGGGAACCGCGGCCTTCTTCGTCCTGCCGGTCGCGCCCCTGCCGAACGTCGACTATCCGGCGATCTCGGTCAGCGCCAGCCTGGCCGGGGCCAGCCCGGACACCATGGCGTCCAGCATCGCCACCCCGCTGGAGCGGCGGCTGGCGGTGATCTCCGGCGTCAACGAGATCACTTCCCAGAGCTCAACCGGATCGAGCCGGATCAGCCTGCAGTTCGACCTCGCCAAGAACATCGACGTGGCCGCGCGCGAGGTGCAGGCGGCGATCAACGCCGCGCGCGTCGACCTGCCGGCCACGCTCCGCTCCAACCCGACCTACCGCAAGCGCAGCGCCGCGACCCAGCCGGTGATCATCCTGGCCCTGACCTCGGAGAGCCGCACGCCCGGCCAGATCTACGACGTCGCCAGCAACGTCCTGCAGCAGCGGCTGAGCCAGTTGGACGGGGTGGGCGAGGTGGAGATCGGCGGCTCCTCCCTGCCGGCGGTGCGGGTCGAGCTCCTGCCGTTCGCGCTGAATTCCTACGGCCTGTCGGGCGAGGACGTGCGCGCCGCGGTCCAGGCGGCCAGCGCCAACCGGCCCAAGGGCGCCGTCGACGAGGGCGCCCGGCGGCTGCAGATCTACACGCCGAAGGCCGGGCGCCATGCGGCCGACTATCAGGACCTGGTCATCGCCTGGCGCAATGGCGCGCCCGTGCGGCTGAAGGACGTGGCCCAGGTCACCGACAGCGTTCAGGACGAACGGACGCTGGGCCTCTTCAACGGCAAGCCGGCCATCGTGGTGCTGGTCACCCAGCAGGCTGGGGCCAACGTCATCAAGACGGTGAACGAGGTCCGGGCCGAGCTGCCGATGCTGCGGGCGGACCTGCCCGGCGACGTGACCCTGCAGGTCGCCTCCGACGCGACATCCTCGATCCGCGCCTCGCTGCACGAGATCGAGATGACCCTGCTGATCTCCATCGTCCTGGTGGTGCTGGTGGTCAGCGCCTTCCTGCGCAGCGGCCGGGCGACGGTCATTCCCGCGGTCGCCACCGTGGTCTCCCTCCTGGGGACGTTCGGGGTGATGTACCTGCTGGGCTTTTCGTTGAACAACCTCAGCCTGATGGCGCTGACCGTGGCGACCGGCTTCGTCGTCGACGACGCCATCGTCGTCCTGGAGAACACCAGCCGCCACCTCGAGGCCGGCATGGACCGCGCCAAGGCCGCCCTGCTGGGCGCGCGCGAGGTGGGCTTCACCGTGCTGTCGATCAGCGTCAGCCTGGTGGCCGTCTTCATCCCGCTGCTGTTCATGGGCGGCCAGGTCGGACGGCTGTTCCGCGAGTTCGCGATCACCCTGTCGGCGGCGGTGCTGATCTCCCTGGTGATCTCGCTGACCACCACGCCGATGATGTGCGCCCTGCTGTTGCGCCCCGAGTCGAGGCGCCGCCCGCCGGGCCGAATCGCGCGCGCCTTCGAGGCCGGCTGGGAGCGGATCCTGCGCGCCTACGCCGTCAGCCTGGACTGGGCGCTGGGCGCCAAGCCGCTGATCCTGCTGGTCCTGGCGGTGGTGATCGGCCTCAACGTCTTTCTCTACATGGCCGCGCCGAAGGGCTTCTTCCCGCAGCAGGACAGCCGTCGGCTGAACGGCGGCCTGCGCGCCGACCAGAGCATCTCGTCCGAGGCCATGGGCAAGAAGCTGCGGCAGATCGAGCGGATCATCCGCCGCGACCCGGCGGTGGACACGGTGGTCGGCTTCACCGGCGGCGGCCGTGCGGGCGGCGGCTTCTTGGCCGTCCAGCTCAAGCCGCCCTCCGAGCGTCCGGGGGTGAAGGGCCAGGACGTGATCCAGCGCCTGCGGCCCCAGCTCAGCCGGGTGACCGGCGTCTCGCTCTTCCTCAATCCGCAGCAGGACGTGCGGATGGGCGGACGCATGGGCAACGCCACCTACCAGTACACGCTCATGGCGGACAACGACGCGGACCTCGCCGCCTGGACGGTGAAGCTGGCCGATGCGCTGAAGTCGGATCCGCGGCTGACCGACATTGACAACGACGTGCAGGACAATGGGGTCGAGGCCTTCGTGAACATCGATCGCGACACGGCTTCGCGGCTGGGGATCTCGCCGCGCGACGTCGACAACGCCCTCTACGACAGCTTTGGCCAACGCCAGATCGCGACCATCTACGAGGACATCAACCAGTACAGCGTGGTGCTCGAGAACGCTGACGTCTACAGCCAGGGCCCCGAGGCCCTGACCGCGGTCAACGTGCCGACCAACGGGACCACGACGACCTCGCGCCAGGTCAGCCAGGCGCCGCCGGAGAAGGTGTTCCAGCCGATCGCCCGCAGCACGCCCCTCGCCAGCTCCAGCGGAACGATCGCCGATCCCTTCCCGCAGATCGGCGCGAGCGCCGCCAGCAGCGACTCCGCCTCCACGGCGACGACGACCAGCGAGACGACGGCCAATCCGGGGCTGCGCGACTCGGCGAGCGGGCAGGGGATCAGCACGAGCGCCAGCCGCATGGTTCCGCTCCCGGCGCTGGCGACCTTCTCCGAACGGGCGAGCCCGGCCAGCGTCAATCACCAGGACGCCCAGCTGGCCGCGACCATCTCCTTCAACCTGGCGCCCGGAAAATCCCTGAGCGACGCCGAGGCCGCCTTCGCCGAGGCGGAGGCGCAGATCGCCATGCCGGCCAACGTCCGCGGCGGCTTCCAGGGGACGGCCCGCAGCTTCCAGGCGCAGATGAGCGAACAGCCGGTGCTGATCCTGGCGGCGCTGGTCACGATCTACATCGTGCTGGGCGTGCTCTACGAGAGCCTGGTCCACCCGCTGACGGTGCTCTCGACCCTGCCCTCGGCGGGAGTCGGCGCGGTGTTCGCCCTGTTGCTGTTCCAGATGGAGTTCTCGATCATCGCCCTGATCGGGATTTTTCTGCTGATCGGCATCGTCAAGAAGAACGCCATCCTGATCATCGACTTCGCCCTGGAAGCGCAGCGCGCGCGCGGCCTGTCGGCCACCGAGGCGGTGCGCGAGGCCTGCCTGCTGCGGTTCCGGCCGATCCTGATGACCACCCTGGCCGCCGGCCTGGGCGCCCTGCCGCTGGCCATCGGTTTCGGCGAGGGCTCGGAGCTGCGCCAGCCCTTGGGCGTGGCGATCATCGGCGGCTTGATCGCCAGCCAGCTGCTGACCCTGCTGACCACCCCTGTCGTCTACATCTACCTCGATCGTCTGCGCCCGCGCCGGCGCGACGAGCGCTTCCTGAGCCGGAGCGGCGGGCCCAGGCCCGCCCCGGCCAACGGGTGACCGCATGCTGAACCGTCTCGCCAGAAGCCTGATTTCCGGCGCCGCGGCCGCCGCGCTCTGCGGCTGCGCCGTTGGGCCCGACTACGTCCGCCCGTCGATCCCGGTCGCGCCAGCTTACAAGGAGCAGGCTGGCGAGGCGCAGGTCGCCACGGAGCCGGGCTGGAACCCGGCCCGGCCGGCGGACCTCGCTCCGCGCGGCGACTGGTGGGCGCTGTTCAACGACGCGACGCTGAATGGACTGGAGGCGCGCGTCGCCGTCTCCAACCAGAACGTCGCCGCTGCAGAGGCCGCCTATCGCCAGGCCGAGGCCCTGGTGCGAGAGCAGCGCGCCGCCCTCCTGCCGACCCTCGACCTCAGCGGCGGGGCGACCCGCTCCGGCGGCGGCAGCGGCAGCGGCGGCACGGTCGTCAGCTCCGGCGGCGGGACCGTCGTCACCAGCGGCGGCGGCTCGCGCAGCACCTACCGCGCCAGCGTCGGCGCCTCCTGGGAGGCCGACGTCTGGGGCCGTATCCGGCGGGGGGTGGAGAGCGCCCGCGGCTCGGCCCAGGCCAGCGAGGCCGACCTCGCGGCGGCGAAGCTCTCGGCCCAGGCGACGCTTGCGGCCAACTATTTCGACCTGCGCCAGACCGACCTGCAGATCGCCCTGCTGCAGCAGGTGACGGATGGCTACAAGCGCGCCCTGCAGATCACCCAGAACCGCTTCAACGCCGGGATCGCCCCGCACAGCGACCTCTTGCAGGCGCAGAGCCAGCTGGCCTCCGCCCAGGCCGATCTTGCAGACCTGTCGAGCACCCGCGCCGCCTTCGAACACGCCATCGCCGTGCTGGTCGGCGAGACGCCGGAAAGCTTCAGCCTGGCCGTCGATCCGAGCTGGAGCGCGGCGACCCCCGACATCCCCGCAGGCGTGCCCTCGACCCTGTTGCAGCGCCGGCCCGACATCGCCGCCGCCGAGCGGCGGGCGGCCGCGGCCAGCGCCCAGATCGGCGTCGAGACCGCCGCCTGGTTCCCGAGCCTGACGCTCACGGGCTCCTACGGCTTTTCGGCGAGCGCGCTCGGCAAGCTGTTCAGCGCCTCGACCAGCGTCTGGTCCCTCGGCGCCTCGGCGGCCCAGACCCTGTTTGACGCCGGGGCCACGCGCGCCCGGGTCTCGGGCACACGCGCGGCCTATGACCAGTCCGTGGCCGAGTACCGGCAGACCGTGCTGGCCGCCTTCCAGGATGTGGAGGACCAGCTGGCGGCGCAACGCGCGCTCGCCGCTCAACACGCGCTGCGCCGCCAGGCCGCCGAAGCCTCCGAGCAGGCCGCGACCATGATGCTCAACCAGTACAAGGAAGGGCAGGTGGCCTACACCGACGTGGTCACCGCCCAGGCCACGGCGCTCACTGCGCGACGCACCTTTGTTCAGACGACCGCGGCGCGGCAGACCACGGCGGTGGCTCTGGTGCAGGCGCTCGGCGGCGGCTGGACCGCGCCGTTCTGAGCAGATGCTTTCCGGCGAGGCGGGCGCAGGTCTGAACGCCTCTCCCCGCGTGCGGGGAGAGGGCTCGACTGCCTCGCTCCCCTTGGGCCCAGCTACGTCGCCGTGTTAAGCGGGGGCGTGACTCCCGCAATCCTCTTTGACGCCGACGGCTATGTCCTCGACGGCCCCAAGCTGATGGGGCGCCAGGCCGCCGGCCATGGCTTCCTGCGCGCCGCGGTGCGCGGCCACGCCGGCCGGCCGATCCACGCGCTGACCCCCCACCGTGCGGCCGCCGAGAAATTCCGCGACGTGGTGCTGGGGCTCGATCCGAGGGCTCAGCCGCGCTGGGTGCCCTCCTCCCGGCTGGCCGGCGTCGCCGATCGCGGCGTCCTCTATCGGCCCGACGCCAACATCGTCACCCACGCCCGCGAGCGCCTGCGGATCGGGGCGGAGCGCTACAGCGTCTGCGGCGTGACGCACACCCTGTCGTCCCACGGACCGGCGGAAGCCCTTGCGGACATGGTCGCCGGGCCGGTGATGCCGTGGGACGCCCTGATCTGCACCTCGACCGCAGCGCGGACCTTCGTCGAGCACCTGCTTTCGGAACAGGAAGACTATCTCGCCTGGCGCTTCGGCCAGCGGCTGGCGACGCCGCGACCGCAGCTGCCGGTGATCCCGCTGGGGGTCCACTGTGAGGATTTCGCCTTCACCGAGGCTGACCGCGCCGCGGCGCGCCTGCGCCTCGGCCTGGCGCCGGACGAGGTCGCGGCCCTGTTCGCCGGGCGGCTGACCTTCAACGGCAAGATCCACCCCTTCCAGATGTACACGGCCCTGGAGCAGGCGGCGCGCGCCACCGGGCGCAAGCTGGTGCTGATCCAGGCCGGCCGCTTCCCGAACGCGGCCATCGAGCAGGCGTACAGGAGCGCCGTCGTCCAGTGGGCGCCCAGCGTGCGGGCGGTGTTCGTCGACGGCGGCGATTTCCAGCTGTTCGCCAGCGCCTGGCGGGCGTCGGACATCTTCGTCTCGCTGTCGGACAACATCCAGGAGACGTTCGGCATCACCCCGCTGGAGGCCATGGCCTGCGGCCTTCCGGTGCTGGTCAGCGACTGGAATGGCTACAAGGACACGGTGCGCGACGGGATCGACGGCTTCCGCATCCCGACCTGGGCGCCGGCGCCGGGCGCGGGCGCGGAGATGGCGCTCGACTTCGAGACCTTCACCCACAACTACGACTATTTCCTGTCGCGCACGAGCACGGCGACGTCGGTCGAGGCGCAGCCGCTGCTGGAGCGGCTCACCGGCCTGGTGGAAAGTCCTGAACTGCGTCGCAGCCTCGGCGAGGCCGGTCGCGCCCGGGCGCGGGGCGAGTTCGACTGGGCCGTGGTCTACCGGCGCTACGAGGAGCTATGGCGCGAGCTCGGCGAGATCCGCGCCCGCGGGGCGGCCGAACCGGCGCTGCGGCTTCAGGCGGCGCCCAAGGCCTCGCCGATCCGCCCCGATCCCTTCACCGCCTTTGGCCACTATCCGACCCATCACGTCGGTCCGGCCACCCGCGTGCGCGCCGTCGCGCGCGCCAACGGCAAGACCTATGCGACGCTTGTCGCCCATACCATGCACCAGGGGTGGCGCTCGGAGCCCGAGCTGGTCGGACGCACGCTGGCGGCCTGCGGCGGCGAGGGGACCACGGTCCAGCGCCTGGCCGAGCTGCTGCGCGAACCGGTTCCGGCGGTGCTCGAGCGGGTGGCCCGGCTGGCCAAGCTGGAGCTGGTCATTCTCGCGCCCGGCGAAGGGGCCGACTGAGGATGGCCCGGCGGCTTTCCATCTTCCATCCGCCCGGGCGGGTGGGCTTCGGGGCCAATCCGTTCGGCAAGGACGTCGCCAACCTGCAGCTCTATCGGGCCCTGGCCCGGCACGGCGGCCTGGAGCAGCTCGACCTCCTGAGCCTGACGCCCGCGGCCCAGGCGGACGTCCGTCGCGACCTCCTGGGCGACGCCGAGGCGAGCGTGCGGCTGACCACCGAGTCGATCTTCAACCAGGCCGCGCCGGCCGCCGCCGGCGCGATGCTGCGCGGCCAGCCCTATCTGCATGAACTGGCCTGGCTGCGGCGGCGCGGGCCGGGCGACAAGGCCTACAGCCTGATGGGGCTGGTCCATACCATCGCGCCGCCGGCGATCCGCGAGCTGATCTCGATGACGCTGACCAGCCCGGTGCAGCCGTGGGATGCGGTGATCTGCACCTCGCCTTCGGTGCGCGATGGGCTGGCGCGGATGTTCGACGAGTACGGCGACTTCCTGGGCGAGCGGACCCGCGGCGTGCGCCCGCCGCAGCCGCAGCTGCCGATCGTGCCCCTGGGCGTCGACGGCGAGGTCTTCGCCGCGCGCGCCGACCGGCCCGAGGCTCGAGCGCGGATGCGCTCGGAGCTGGGGCTGGCCGACGACGACGTCCTGGTGCTCTGGGTCGGGCGGCTTTCCTACTACGAGAAGGCCTTTCCCCAGCCGATGTTCCGCGCCGTCCAGCAGGCGGCCAAGGCCACCGGCGCCAAGGTGGCCTTCGTCATGGCCGGCTGGTTTCCGGGCGAGCCGGACCGGGGGGCCTACCAGCAGGCCGCCGCCGTGCATGCGCCGGACGTGACGGTGCGCTTCATGGACGGCAACCTCGCCGACCAGGTGGCGGACCTCTGGTCGGCGAGCGACATCTTCCTGTCGCTGGTGGACAACATTCAGGAGACCTTCGGCCTGACGCCGCTCGAGGCCATGGCCGCCGGCCGTCCGGTGGTGATCAGCGACTGGGACGGGTACCGCTTCACCGTGCGCGACGGGATCGAAGGCTTCCTGATCCCCACCCTGATCGGTCACGCCGGCAGCACCAGCGCGTCGATCGGCCTGCAGCATGTGCTCGAGGCCCAGAGCTATCAGGCCTATGTCGGGACCCTCGCCCAGCATACCGCCGTCCATACCGGCCGGGCCGCGGAGGCTCTCACGCGGCTGATCGCCGATCCGGAGCTGCGCCGGCGGATGGGGGCGGCCGGGCGCGAACGGGTGCGCCAGGCGTTCGACTGGAAGGTCGTGGCGGGCCAGATCAACGCCCTGGTCGACGATCTCGCCGCCCGGCGCGCGGCCGCGACCGAGCCCTCGACCCGTCATCGCGCCCATCCGGTGAAGGGCGACCCCTTCCGCGACTTCGCGGGATTCGCCAGCGCAGTTCTCGGCCTTGACACCCCGCTCTCCGTCGCGCCGGGGGCCACGCCGGACAAGGTCCGCGCCGCCGGCGCGGTCACGCTTGACGTCGCCTTCCCCTCCTGGAGGGCCGACCTCGCCGAATGCGCCCGGGCGCTGCAGCTGATCGCCAGCGGCGAGGCGCGCACGGTGCGCGAGGTGCTGTCGGCGTTTCCGATGCCGCGCCGCCGGCCCGTCGAGCTGGGCCTCCTCTGGCTCGCCAAACACGACTTCCTCGACTGGCCGACGTAGAGCGCGCGCTCGCGCCGCCCTCGCGAAGCATCCAAACGCGCGAACGCCACGTTCTCCCTGGGCGAGCTCCGCGAGGCTCCCGACAGAGGAGACGGCAAGATGCGTCGAACATGGATGGCCGCGGGGCTTGTCGCGGCCCTGGCCGCGCCCTCGTTCGCCAGCGCGCGCGACGCCTGTCAGCAGCGCGCCCACGACCGCAAGGTCACCGGCACGGTCCTCGGCGGGGTTGGCGGCGCGCTTGTCGGCGGCGCGATCGGCGACACCAAGGGCGCCGTGATCGGCGGTCTCGGCGGGGCGGTGGTCGGCAACCAGCTGGCCCGCACCAAGTGCGATCGAAGGGTGGTCTACCGCACCCGCTCTACGCACCGCGCTTCGTCGCGGGGCGATGACGCCGCGCCGCGCGGCTGCACCTATGAGAACCGGCGCTACTATGACGAACGCGGCCAGGCGATCTACGCGCCTGTCCGGGTCTGCAGGTAGGGCCGGATGCGCGCCCCCAGTCTCATCGCGGCCGTGGCGCTGACGGCGCTGGCGGTCGCCGCCTGCAACAATCCCGACCGCGCCGCGTCGCGGATCTGCACGCCCTTCGCCGCGGCCAACGCCAGCGCCAATCCCGGTCCCGCGGCCCCGGGCGTGGCGCAGCCGCTCCCGGCCGCTGCGGATCCGGCCGCGGCGCTCGACGACTGCCTGCACCGCTGGGGCTATACGCTGGCGGCCTCGTCAGACCGCGCCCAGGAGGTGGCCCAGGCGGCGATCGCGGCCTGTACGCCGGCCCTGACCCGTTGGAACCAGCAAACGCTCTCGGCCCCCGCCGCCGGCTCGCAGGGGCCGGGTCCTGCGGAGACGGCCCCCAGTCTTCTCACCGGCCAGGCCACCACCCCGATCGTCGAGCACTACAACTATGCGCAGGCGCGAGCGCTGTTCTACGTCGTCCAGGGCCGCGCCGGGAAATGCGCGCCGCCCCCGGCGAGCGGCGCGAAGTAGGCCTCTGAATCCTTCCCGCCGCTAGTGTCCCGATTCCGAAGTTCGCATGCGCCTGTGGCGGGCTCGGACGAGTTCGGAATCGAGAAGGACACTAGCAAGTGTAAGTTTCTAGTGTGCTTTGCGGATCTGAAGCTCGCTTCGGCGCCTGATCGAGATGCCGGCGAACTTCAGATCCAGCACACTAGCGGCGAGAGGGATGCCGCAAGGTCAGCGCAGCGAGTCTGGGACCAGGCCGCCATTTGCGGCGAGCTTGGCCATGACCTGCTTGTGCAGCCAGATATTCATCGAGGCGGAGTCGCCTGTGTCGCCGGTGTAGCCCAGCTCGCCGGCCAGGCCCTTGCGGGACGCCAGGCTGGAATCGATGGACAGCAGCTTCATCAGGTCGACAATCGAAGCCCGCCAGTCGAGCTTCTCCGGGTTGTCCTTGGCCATGACGTCGAGCACCGCGGCGACGTCCACCGGGGACATCGCCGCCGCGGGCGCAGGTTGCGGGGCCGTCGGGGGTGCGGCGGATGGCGGCGCCTGCGCCGGGGCGGGCTGAGGCTTGGTGGCCGGCGCGGCCTGCGCCGTGGGGTGGTGGAAGATCTTGGACATGATCGAGCTGAAGATGCTCATCTGGGACGCTCCTTGGTTGCCGCGTGGCGGGCAACGCGCCGGACGCAGGTTGGATGCGGCGGGAGTGCGGCTCGGGCGCGAGGGTGGACCCGACCCGCGACGCATGGTTGAAGGCTCCATGCCTCTGATCAGCGTCGCGAAGGCGCGCCTGAAAAAGCTCCTCTACCGGTTGGTGATGAGCGTCCGCGAGGTCGCGCTGGACCGGCCGAGGCTGCGCGTCGTCCTGCGGACCCTGGGGCAGCCGGTGATCGTGCTGATGCGGTGGGTCAGCCGCGGGCCGCCGCCGACCGTGCCGGAGCCGGTGCTGCGCCTGCCGCTGGACTATGAGCCGGCGGCGCCGCCGCTCTCCACCGTCATTCTGCTGCACGCCTACCATGTCGAGGTGCTGCCGGAGATGGCGGCGCTGCTGCGGCGGCTGCCGTTCCCGGCCGACCTGGTCGTCACGACCGACGCCGAGGCCAAGCGCGCGGCGATCCTGGCGGCCTTCGAGGGCTGGACCGTGGGCGGGCTGGAGGTCCGGGTGACGCCCAACCGCGGCCGTAACGTCGGGCCCCAGCTGATCGCCTGCCGCGACGTGGTCGACGCCCATGAGTTGGTGCTGATCCTGCACACCAAGGTCTCCGCCCACACCGACGCGCTCGCCGGCTGGCGCGAGTTCCTGCTGCGCGACCTGGTCGGCTCCGCCGGCGTGGCGCGCGGCGTCATGGAGGCCTTCGCCCGCCTGCCGAAACTGGGCGTGCTGGCGCCGCGCACCTTCCCGCTGATCCGCCGGCACATGACCTGGGGCGAGAACTATGCGGCCTGCCGTGGTCTGGCCGATCGGCTGGGCTTCGCCCTGTTCCCCGACAGCCCGCTCGACTTCCCGGCCGGCTTCATGTTCTGGGCGCGCAGCGCCGCCCTGCGGCCGCTCCTCGACCTGAACCTCGACTGGGAGGATTTCCCGACCGAGGCGGGCCAGAAGGACGGCACCGTCGCCCACGCCCTCGAGCGGCTGATCTTCCACGCCTGCGAGCGCGCCGGCTATCGCTGGGCGCGCGGCGGCGTCGAGCTCGACCCGCAGAGCCCTGAGGCCTTCTACGCCGCCTGGACGCCGCGGGTGCTGGCCCGGGCGCTCACCGAGCATGGCCGCGCCGTGCTGATCCCCGGGCGCGTCCCGGAGCCCACGGCGGGGACCGACGCCGAGACCCTGAGGGCGGCGCCCGACCCCAAGGCGGCCTTCCGCGCCGCCTGCCGCGCCGAGCTCGACGCCTTTCTGGCGCGCGGCGACCGGCTGGTCCTGCCGACCTCCGAGACGCCGGTGGTCTCGATCCTGCTGGTGCTGTTCAACCAGGCCGAACTGACCTTCGAGGGCCTGCGGGCGCTGCGCCTGGCGCTCGACGCGCCGTGCGAGGTGATCCTGGTCGACAACGCCTCGTCCGACCGGACGGCCGAGTTGCTGGACCGGATCGACGGCGCCAGGATCGTCCGCAATTCCGAGAACCTCCACTTCCTGCGCGGGGTGAACCAGGGTGCGGAGCTGGCGCGCGGCCGCTGCCTGCTGCTGCTCAACAACGACGCCCGCCTCGTCCCGGGCGCCATCGCCGCGGCCGTCGAGCGGCTGGACGCCGAGCCGGACCTGGGCGCGGTGGGCGGCCGGATCACCCTGCTGGACGGCAGGCTGCAAGAGGCCGGCAGCATCATCTGGAGCGACGGAAGCTGTCTGGGCTACGGCCGCGGGATGGATCCCTGGGCGCCGGAGTTCCAGTTCCGGCGGGACGTGGACTACTGCTCCGGGGCCTTCCTGATGACGCCGCGCGCCCTTTTCGAGCGGCTTGGCCGCTTCGACATGGCCTTCGCGCCGGCCTATTACGAAGAGACCGACCTGTGCATGCGGATCCGCGAGGCCGGCCTGCGGATCGGCTATGACCCACGCATCCTGCTGTCGCATTTCGAGTTCGGCAGTTCGTCCAGCTCGGAGGCGGCGCTCGCCCTGCAGGCGGATCACTCCAAGATTTTCCAGGCGCGCCACGCCGCCGTCCTCCAGGCGGATCACCGGCCGCCGGGAACCGCGCCGTTCGAGGCCCGGATGCGCGGCGGCTTCCGTGGGCGGGTGCTGATCGTCGAGGACCAGATCCCCTATCCGCAGCTGGGCGCCGGCTATCCGCGCGCCCTCGATCTGCTGCGCGCGACGGTCGCGGCGGGGTGGTTCGTCACCTTCTATCCGCTGGTCTACCCGGACGTGGACTATGCCGACGCCTATGGCGTGCTGCCGCCTGGGGTGGAGATCGCCGCCGATCGCGGCGAGGGCGGTCTGGCGGACTTCATGCGCGAACGGCCGGACTATTACGACGCCGCCATCGTCAGCCGGCCGCACAATATGGCGGTGTTCCGCACAGCGCTCGCCGAAGCGCCCGGCTTCATCGGCCTCTCCAAGGTGGTCTACGACGCCGAGGCGATCTTCGCCTTGCGCGAGGAGGCGCGCGCGCGCATCGCCCGCGAGCGGGAGAAGGCCAAGGGCGACGTGGCCGCGGAGCTGGCGCTGGGCGCCGGCGCGGCGGTGATCCTGGCGGTCAACGAGGTCGAGGCCGACGCCTTCCGGCGCGCCGGCGCGCCGGACGTCCGGGTGCTCGGCCATGGGATCGCGCCCCGGCCGACCGCGATCGCCTTCGAGGATCGAGGCGACCTGCTGTTCGTCGGGGCGATGGACGAGAACGCGTCGCCCAACGCCGACGCCCTCGAGGTCTTCGTGCGCGAGATCATGCCCCGGCTCGACGCCCTGATCGGCGCGGACTGGGTGCTGCGCGTCGCCGGCCGCCACGGCGCGGCCCGGGTCCAGGCGCTCTCCGGCCCGCGAGTGCAGCTGCTGGGGCCGGTGGACGACCTGCAGCCGCTCTATGCCAGGAGCCGCGTCTTCATCGCCCCGACCCGCTATGCGGGCGGCATCCCGATGAAGGTGCAGGAGGCCGCGGCCCGCGGCCTGCCCGCGGCCACGACCTCGCTGCTGGCGCGTCAGCTTGGCTGGGCCGATGGCGAGGCGCTGGTGGTCGGCGACGCGCCCGAGGCCTTCGCCCAGGCCTGCCAGAGGCTCTATCAGGATGCGGCCTTGTGGGAGGCGATCCGCGCGGGCGCCCTGGCGCGAATCTCGGCCGAGTGCGCGCCGGAGGCCTTCGCCGCGACGGTCGCGACCGCCCTCGACGCCGTGGCGGGACGTCAGGCGGCGAGCAGCTCGTCGAGCTTGCGGATGTCGGTGACGGGGGAGGCGACGCCGCCGTCGAGCCGCATGACCTTGTTGCAGTAGAGCCGGAGCAGGTCGCGGTCGTGGGAGGCGAGCACCAGGATGCCGGCCCGTTCCACCAGCTTCAGCAGGCGCTTGTGGGCGAGCTGCTGGAACTCGGCGTCGCCGACGGCGATCCACTCGTCCATCAAGAGCACGTCGGCCTCGACGGCGGTGGCCGCGGCGAAGGCCAGCCGGGCCTTCATGCCGGCCGAATAGGTCTTCACCGGCATGGCCAGGAAGGCGCCCAGGCCGGTGAAGTCGGCGATCTCCTCCAGCCGCGCCTCGATCTCGCGCGAGGTGAGGCCGGCGATGCGGCCGCGCAGGCGGATGTTGTCGAACCCGGTGGCCGAGGGGTCGACGCCGAGCGAGAGGTCGAGCAGGGCGGCGATGCGGCCCTGCACCTCGACCTGGCCCTCGTCGGGCTCGTAGGCGCCGGACAGCGCCCGCAGCAGGGTGGTCTTGCCTGAGCCGTTGTGGCCGACCAGGCCCAGCCGGTCGCCGGCCTTCAGCTCGAGGTTCACCCTCGTCAGGGCGGTGACGTCGGTGACGCCGGCGTGGGAGCCCAGCCGGCCGCCGACGGTCACCGCCGCCAGCCGCTTCTTCAGCGACTTGGCGTCGACCCCGTAGACCGGGAAGCGCAGGGTCAGGTCGCGGCAGGAGATGGAGACCGGCGGCGCCTTGCCGGGGCCCGGCGTCCAGGCCTTCAGCGGCGCGGTCTTCAGGGCGGGCTTCATAGGAAGTGGACGATCCGGCGGCGGGTGACGGCGAACAGGCTGAACGTCAGGCCCCAGCCGACCAGGGCCATGACCGCCAGGAAGGAATAGGTGTGCGGCGCGATCGGGACGCCCAGCAGCGGCGCGCGGACGGCTTCGAGCATGTGGTAGAAGGGATTGAAGGCGAGCACCGCATGCTTGGCGCCCGCCAGCCGCTCCGCCGGCCAGAACACCGGCGTCACGAACATCGCGAACTGCATGACCGAGACCACCAGCTGGGGAATGTCGCGAAAGCGCGCCGAGGCGATGGCGATCAGCATGCTGATCCAGGCGGCGTTGGCGACCAGGAAGACCAGGCCGATGGCGGCGCCGGGCAGGTTGGTGTGGCGCCAGTAGCCGTAGAAGACCAGCACCGCGACCACGATCACCAGGTGGTGGGCGAGGTTGATCAGGTTCCTGAGCACCGTGCGCCAGACGAAGGTGAACATCGGCAGATTGGTCTGCGACAGCATGCTGGAGGCGGAGACGAAGGTGTCGCAGCCCTCGGTGATGATGCTGCTGATCGTGCCGAAGAAGACGATGCCCAGGGCCACCAGCGGCAGGAACTCGCCGAGCGTGACGCCGAACAGCTGAGCGTAGACCACGCCGATGCCCAGCACCATCAGCCCCATGGACAGGGTGATCCAGAACGGTCCGAGGATCGAGCCGCGGTAGCGCGACACCACGTCGTGCGAGGCCAGCGACCAGGCCAGACCCAGCCGGCGGGCGGAGTTCCTGAGGTCCTGAAACGCCATGTTGAACTCGAACAGCGCGCCGCGCCGCCCGGTCCGCAACATGTGAGTCGCCGTGTCCATCTGCTCTCCGAAGCGGCCGCTGGTAACAGCTGCCCTATGTCCGTGCAAGGACGCCCCGGTCCGCCGCTGGGCCTTGCTGCCGCGGGAAAAGGGCCGGGGCGTGGCGGCGGCCCCGCCGCGACCTTTGCTCGCCGCGACCGAACCGTGGTAGCGCGCTCCCGACCAGGCTGGGCGTCTCGCCAGGCCGATTGGAAGCTTGCCGTGCCGTCAAAGCTCTTCGATGAGCGGCTCTCTACGTCATCGCACCTCATGCAGGGAGGCGCGTCGTGCCGTTCGTGACTGTGGCGATCCCGGCCTACAAGGCCGAGCACCTCGGCCAGGCGATCGCCAGCGTGCTGGCGCAGACCTTCACGGATTTTGAGCTTCTGATCTCAGACGACTGCCCCGACGATGCCGTTCGCGCGGTCGTGGCCCAGTTCAGCGACCCGCGCATCCGGCTGATCAGCGGGCCGCGAGACGGTCTGGTGGCCAACAGCGTGCGCCTGTGGGACAGCGCAACGGCTGACCTGCTCAAATATGTCTACGATGACGACTTCCTGCTGCCGTTCGGCCTGGCCGAATTGGTGGACGCCATCGGCCATGGTCCGGAGTTTGGCTACGCCTTTTGCTGGCGCTACGTCGTCGACGGGGCCGGCAAGGTCCTGTTCCGCCAGCCCTCGTTCGATGGCGACAAGAAAGTCGTCTTCACGCCGTCCGCAGTCCTGGGAACGATCATCGGTGAAATCCGCAATCCGATCGGCGAGCCGACGAACGTGCTCATCCGGCGGTCTCGGTTTGCGGACAGCCGTTGCCTGTCGAGCTACGCCGGACGCTCGATCCGGCACCATATCGACCTCGCATTCTATCTGAACGCCTGCGAGCGCGGCCCCTGCATCGGCGTGCCGACGTTCGGCGCCGCCTTCCGCCGTCACGCGAACCAGGTCACCTCGTTGGAGCGGTCGCCGGACTTCGCCTATGGCGTCGCGGAGTGGGAGATCTTCGTGCGCGCCGCGGTGACGCAGGGTCTCGTTGCGCCCGAGATCGCGCTGCGGAACCTCGATCGGCTGGCGCAGCACTATGACAATCACAGAGCGGCCTTCCCTGAAATCGACGCCCTGGCGGCGGCCCTGCCGGCGCTCAGGGCCGCGCTCGAGCGCGGCGAGCGGGATCTGCTGGGGGGAGCCTTCCACGCCCAGCTTGAACGCATCGACGCGGGCAGACAGCGTCCTGAAGGTCAGCGCTCTGATCTGACGTTTCGGCCAGCCTAGCGCGGCTGCGTCGCCGGGTCCATTCGCCTCGGTTGCATCGACGGAGGCGCGCAGCTACTCCTGCCCCGCCCAGATTTCTGGTGGAGCAGCATGGCGAAGGTCACGGTCGCAATCCCGGCTTACCGGACCCGGTTCCTCGTCGAAGCGATTTCCAGCGTTCTCACCCAGAGCTTCACGGATTTCGAGCTCCTGATCTCGGACGACAGCGCCGACCGCTCTGTGGCGGATCTTGTCGGCCGCTTCCGTGACCCGCGCATTCGCCTCATCGAGGGGCCCCGGCGCGGGCCAGCCCGCAATAGCGCGCACATTTGGGAGAACGCCTCGGCGCCGTTCCTCAAATTCCTCCACGATGACGACAAGCTCTATCCCAACGCCCTGGCCGAGCTCCTTCGGGTCATCGAGAAGGACGAGCGCCATCTCTTCGCCTTCTCCCATCGCGATGTCATCGACGACTACGGCCGGCTGATCCGAAAGCCGCAACAATTCAACGGCGAGACATTCGAGCTGCCCGTCCTGGCGGAGTTCATGGTCAGCAGGATGGTCAACCCGGTGGGCGAGCCGACGGCCATGCTCGTTCGACGCTCGCACATCCCGGACGCCTCGGTCCTGCATCGTTTCGCGGGCCTCGAGATCTCCAATCTGAGCGAGGTCGCCTTCGTCCTGAACGTCGTGAACGCCGGCAGCGCCATCGCTAGCGGAGAACGGCTGTGCGCCATCCGGCAGCACCGGGAGCAGGTGTCGGCGAACCGCGCCGATCCGGCCTATCCGAGGGGCCTGTTCGAGTGGGAGATCTGCCTGCGCGGCGCGGTTCAGGCCGGCCTCATCACGCCGCAAGCCGCCGTCGGCGCCCTGCCGCGGCTGGATGCGCTCTATGTCCGCCAAGGGAGCGGCTTCGAGGAGATCGACCGGTTCAGAGCCGGGCTTCCCCAGCTTCGCGACCTGCTTGCGGCCGGACGGACCGATGTCGTCGACGACGGGTTCAAGGCGGCCATCGCCTTTGCTGAGCAATCGGCGCAGCTTCCAGCGCGCCGGGCGCCGGCCATTCCCGCGAGCCCTTACGATCAGGCTGGCGAACGCCGCGCGCGCCTGACCGTGGAACAGCTGACGCGCCGACGCGCGCGGGGCTGGGCCTGGCTGCCGGAGGCGCCTGAGAAGAGCGTTCGGGTCGAAGTCCTCGCCGGGGCCCGCGTCGTCGGGCAGGCTGTTGCAGACCTCGAGCGCGCGGATCTGCGCGATGTCGGAACAGGCCGGTACGGCTTCGACCTGGTCTTCGAGGAGCCGATTCTCGGGGACGACCTGCCTGTGTTGCGCGTGGTCCTCGACGAGGAGGAGTTCTCACCGGGCAACTACAAATTTCCGCCCCTCGAACAGGCGCTGAAGTCGACCGAGGGCGGCGGCGCCGTGCTTCGCGAGCACGCAAGGTTCACGACCGCGGGGCCGCAGTTCGAAGAGTTCCAGCCGGCCATCCTGGCGGACCGCCCGAAACTCGTCGGCGGAGAGGACCCGCTCGTCCTCGCCTTCTATCTTTCGCAGTTCCACGCCATTCCTGAGAACGACGAACACTGGGGCGCCGGCTTTACGGAATGGCGCCAGCTCGCCCGCGCCGCGCCGCGCTTTCCAGGACATTACCAGCCGCGGATCCCGCGGGACCTCGGTTTCTATAATTTGCTGGATCCCGAGGTCATGCGCCGCCAGGTCGAATTCGCGACGGCGGCCGGCGTGGGCGCGTTCGGGTTCTACTACTACTGGTTCGATCAGAAGCGCGTGCTGGAACGGCCGATCGAACAGTTCCTCGGGTCCGACATCGAAATGCCCTTCCTGCTGATTTGGGCGAACGAGAACTGGACGCGCGCCTGGGACGGCGGCGACCGCGACGTGCTCCTGGAGCAGCGCTATCGGATCGAGGACGAGGACGCCCTGCTGGCGGATCTCGCCCGCCATATGCTCGATCCACGTTACGTGCGGATCGCCGGCCGCCCGCTTTTCGTCATCTACAACGCAAGCTCGATTCCGGAGACCGAGAAGACGGTCGATCGCTGGCGGCGCAAGTGGGAGAGCGAGTTCGGTCTCCAGCCGCTGATCTTCATGGCCCAGGTCTTCAATCGCAACGATCCGCGACCGTACGGGCTGGACGGCGCGCTGGAGTTCCCGCCGCACAAGCTCTCGGCTCGGACCCAGAAGATGGAGGTGCTGGACGCCTTCTCGAGCGACTTCCGCAGCACCGTCATTTCCTATGACGACATCGTCGGCGCGTCGCTGACCGAGCCGCCCTCACAATTCCCGCTGATCAAGACCGCCCTTCCAGGCTGGGACAATGACGCCCGGCGACCGAACCGCGGCGTGACCTTGGCGGCGTCCGCGCCCGCGAAATATGGCGCCTGGCTGCAGAACCTCATCGAGGCGGCGATCGAGCGGCCGCTGTACGGACGACCGGTTGTCGCGGTGAACGCCTGGAACGAGTGGGCGGAAGGCGCGCATCTGGAGCCGGATGTCTATTATGGCGCCGCCTATCTGAACGCGACGGCCCGCGCCCTCAAGGGCGCCATCCTGAAGAAGAACCTGGAGCGTGAGGCCCTGGCGGCCAGGCGAGGCCCAGCCGGTGAACCGAGTTCCTGAGCGCCTGGCCGCCGCGGGGAAGAGGCCGCCGGTGACCGGCGGCGAGGCCAGCTTTGCGCCGCCCAGGCCATTCGTGGTAGCGGCGTTCCGCACTCGGTCGGGTCTCCCGACGCCGGCTCATCGAGACTGTCGCCCCCGCCCATGAAGCCGACCCGCCTCGCCGCCCTCATCGAACTCCCCGTGGTCTCCGATCCCCGCGGGAACCTCTGCTTTGTGGAATCCGAGCGGCACGCGCCGTTCCCGATCGCGCGGGTCTACTACCTCTACGACGTGCCGGCGGGCGCGGTGCGGGCGGGACACGCCCACCTCGCCCTGCACCAGCTGCTGTTGCCGCTGTCCGGCAGTTTTGACGTGCGGCTGAACGACGGGACCGTCGAAGAGGTGGTGACGTTGAACCGCCCCAATATCGGCCTGCACATCGGTCCGATGACCTGGCGGGAGCTGGAGAACTTCTCCTCGGGCTCGGTCTGCATGGTGCTGGCCTCCACGCCCTACGATGAGGCCGACTACATCCGTGACTTCGACACCTTCCTGGCGCGGGCGCGGCGATGAAGTTCTTCCAGCTCGACGTCCAGGAGCCCGAGCTCAAGGCCGAGCTGGACGCCGCCTACCAGCGGGTGCTGGCGAACGGCCAGCTGATCCTCGGGCCGGAGCTCGCCGCCTTCGAGGCGGAGTTCGCCGCCTATTGCGGCGCGGGCCAGGCGATCGGCGTCGGCAACGGCCTCGACGCCCTGGTGCTGACGCTGCGGGCCGCTGGCGTCGGTCCCGGCGACGAGGTGATCGTCCCCTCCCACACCTTCGCCGCCACCTGGCTGGCGGTGACGCAGGTGGGCGCGCGGCCAGTCCCGGTGGAGCCTGACCCGGCCAGCTATACGATCTCGGCCGAGGCGGTCGGCGCCGCGCTGACGCCGCGGACGGCGGCGGTCATTCCGGTCTCGCTCTACGGACATCCGGCGGACATGGATCCGATCCTGGCGCTCGCTGCGGATCGCGGCCTCTTCGTGCTGGAGGACGCCGCCCAGAGCCACGGCGCCGAATACCGCGGCCGGCGCACCGGCGGGCTCGCCCACGCCACCGCCTTCAGCTTCTATCCGACCAAGAACCTCGGTGCGCTGGGCGACGGCGGCGCGGTCACCACCTCGGACGCCGCCCTCGCCGACAGGATCCGCAAGCTGCGCAACTACGGCTCGGCGCGGAAGTACGAGCACGAGCTGTCGGGCGTGAATTCGCGCCTCGACGAGCTGCAGGCCGCCTTCCTGCGCGCCAAGCTGCCCCGGCTCGACGCCGCCAACGGCGCGCGGCGAACGCATGCGGCGGCCTACGCCGAGGCCCTGACGGACATCCCCGGCGTGACCCCGCCCGCGGAAGCCGCCTGGGCGCGGCACGTCTATCACCTGTACGTCGTCCGCTGCGCCGACCGGGCGGCGACCCAGGCGCGCCTGGCCCAGGCCGAGGTGCAGACCCTGATCCACTATCCGACCGCCTGCCACCAACAGCCGGCCTTCGCCGAGCTCGGTTTCCGGCCCGGCCAGTTCCCGCTGGCCGAGCGGCTTGCGGCCGACGTCCTGTCGCTGCCGATGTGGCCGGGGATGGACGAAGGCGCGCCGGAGCGGATCGCGGCGGCGCTACGGAGTCAAAGCGGGATCTCGTAGACGTCGTAGGCCACGGCCCGGCCGCCCAGCTCTTCCTTCTGCCGCATCAGCCCGTCGTTCAGCACGGCGCCGCCGTTCTCGGTGGAAATGCCGAAGTCGAAGTAGGGTCGGTCCCGATATCGCTCGTTGATCAGGTGGTCGAGGATGACGTCCGCCGCCGAGCTCCTGCGGCCCAGCTCCGAGGCGCCGATGTACTGGGTGTGGACGACGCGCCCGGTGTCGAACACCAGGACGCCGGCCTCCATCCGGCCGTCCAGGGTCCAGGCGAACAGCCGGATCTGCTCGGGGAAGCGCGACCTCAAGAGCCGCAGTTCGGCCGCGGTATGGACGGGGCGGGTGTCGTACTTCTCGGCCAGCCGCTGCGCCATCAGCCCGACGAAGGCTTCGAAATCCGCGGATTCCGCCAGTTCGCCGAGACCCTGGCTCTTGCGGACGCGCCCGCGGCGCCCGGGATTGAACGCCAGCCGATTGTCCGCGCTGATCGTCGAGGACAGGCCGCGGGCGGTCAGGCGGGCGCCGCAGCGAAACAGGGCGTAGAGATCCTCCTCCGCCGGCAGCGCGTGATAGATGTGCGGGACGCATTTGTAGACGATGCTGCGGAAGCCCTGCCCACGGGCATGGTCCAGGATCGCCTGGAACGCCTGCAGCATGTCGGCCGTCTTCATGCGCCGGTCGCTGATGACGCCGCCGTAGGTCAGGCCCTGGTGCGAATGGAGGACTCCTTCCTTGGCGTTGGCCGGAAGGATGGCCAGCAGCGCCTCGCCCTCGAAGATCATCAGCGAATGATCCTCGAACCGATCGGCGTGGTAGTCCATGAAGCCACGGTTGAAGAGGAAGGTCGCGTTCTTGGCCTCCGCCACGAAGCGGTTCCAGGCCTTGGCGTCGTCCGACCTGAAGCGGCGGACCGTCACCATGAGGCGAGTTCAGCGTAACCGAAGCCGCCGCGGCTGAAGTCGTTGCCGATGTAGAAGAGATAGCGGCGCGAGCCGGTGTCGATGAAGTTCGGAAAGTAGACCATCTCGGAGTCCCACGATCCCGCCGGACTGTGGCCGAGGTTCAGGGCGTCGTCGCGCCGTGTCCAATCCCAGCCGTCCTCCGACACCGCGTAGCCGCTGGCGTAGCGCAGGTCCGGCGTCCGGACGCAGAAGAACATTCGCCACAGGCCGTCGGCGCGGACGATCTGCGGCCTTCCCAGGCCATGCTCGCCCGCCTGCCGCGCCAGCAGTGGGCGGCCTGCCGGCGGGAACACCGCGCCGTCGGCCGAGATCGATCCATAGATGTCGTAGGTCGGGCGCAGCCGGTCGCCGATGAATTCCCACGCGCTGCCCGCGCTGTAGACGGCGCGCAGGCGACCGTCCTCCGGCTCGACCGACGGCCCGCCCCGGAAGAACAGCCCCTCGTCCGTCCGGTCCATCACCGGCGCTTCGGTCGCCCGGTGAAAGGTTTCGCCGTCGTCGTCGGAAACGGCGAGGCCGCCAAACATCCGGTAGCGGATCTTCTCGCAGATTTCGAAGCCGGTGTAGTAGAGGAACACTTGGCTTCCGACCCGCGTCACGCTCGCCGGGAACACGCCGTTGTCGTCGAACATGCCCGGCCGGCCTTTGACCAGAACCGGCTCCTGCGAAATCCCCAGGATGCGGCTCGGATCATTCGCGGCGACGTCGACGTAGCCGATGCTGGAGACGCCATCGGCCGCGATGCCGCCGACATAGATCCGGATCGTCTCGCCGCGCAGCAACGGCGAGGGGGCCAGCGCGCTGTGCTCCCACCACGGACGTTCGCGATCGGGCGTCAGGATTTTCCTGCGAACTTTCCATTCCATCGCAGTCAGTCGATCCGGTCGTTCATGAGCATTTCCAGCATGCTGGGGTCGAAGGTCGGGATGCCGTGACGCTCGGCGACCTCGCGCCGCTGGCTGAAGCTGTCGTCGATGAAGATCGACCCGTCGGGATCGATGTGGTCGGCCTTGGAGTCGGCTTCGGCCAGATGCACGATGCGGTCGAACAGGCCGGAAAGCCGCCGCGCCGCGAGGACCTGATGGGGATCCGTCAGGCATTTGGTGAGCAGCACCAGTTCGCAGCCCTCGTTCAGCGCCCGGAAGAGAAAGGCCGCGACCTCGACGTTGATCTTGTCGTGCAGCAGCAAGGTGTCGTCCAGGTCCACGTAGACCCGGCGATAGCCGATTCGGTGCGCGAAGCGGTTGGTCAGGGCGCGGTCGATGGCCTCGGGCGGATCGTTCAGCAGCAGGGCGAGCGGCGCGCGCTCGTCCTCAAGGATGCTCAGTAGCGGGAAGTTGACGCCGCGCACGCGGTTGAAGGCCATGGTGCCGGCCACGCGCGTGCCGATCTCGAGCAGCTTCGGCGTCCCGGCGGCGTCTTCGCGCATCTGGAAGAACCAGGCGCCGCGCATCGGCAGGCGCGCCTGGATGGCGCGGGCGTGCTTCAGGAAGAGTGCGTCCCGCTCCGGACCGGCCGAGGCCGAACGCATCGCCGTCCCCATGCGGATCCGTTCCCGGGTCCGACCGCCGGCGAACAGCACGCCCTGCTCGCGATCCGAGAAGCAGTCGATCGTGTACTCGCGGCCGGGCAGGTATTCGAGCGTGAGGGGATCGGAGGTCTGTTCCAGCGCGCCGCCCAGCTGCACCGCCGAATCCACCCGCACCGCCCCCTGGCCGCCGTAGCCGTGGTCCGGCTTGATGAAGACGGGGAAGCTCGCGACCGTCGCCGGATCGAGGATCGCAGGCGTCGGGATCACGTCGGCGAACAAGGACAGGGTCGCCCGCTTCGAGGCGGTGATCGCAAAGACCTCGGCGGGCGCCGCGATCACCGGGACGGAGATCCTCTCGCGCTCGCGCACCAGAGCCTCGGCCACATAGTCGTGGGCCGGATAGACGAGGTCGATCGACCACGCCGCGCAAAGTGCGTTCAGCGCCTCGAGCCATCCTTCCGTAAAGACGTCGGGCGTCGCGGCATGGCGTGCGAACACGAACGGAGCGTGGTTGCCCGGGCCGCTGCTGGCGGCGAACAGGCGCACCTCCTTGCAGCCCTTCAGAGCGCGAGCGATCTCCAGCCCGGGCTCCGTGCCGCCGGGGAAGATCAGAACGTTGCGCACGCGGCGGGCCATGTCTGCGGACTAGGGCCTCGCCGGGAAATTCGCAACCGTGCGGGACGTGACCGCCTGGCGCCTGCGTTGTCCGGGCGGAGCCTATCCACTATAGAGACGAAGGCCTTGGGGGCGTGGGCTCGCGCACGTGCGATCGGAATATCGGAACCTCGCGCTTGAGCGGCGTCCGTCGGCCGTGGGTTCGATGCGGGCTCATGAAGCCGTCCTAAAGCAGGGCTCGTCCCCAGCCTCTTCAGCCGCCGCCCGATGGCCCCGCGCCGCGGCCCTGCAACTCGATGAGACCTCGCCTTGAGCCCCAAGTCCGATCCTGCGCGCGCCATCCTCATCTGCGACTCCGGGCGGCTCAACCAGCTGTTCGCCCTGTTCGATGGGGAGGCGGTCCGGATCGAACGCGTGCTGACGAACATTCTGCGGCCCGCGGACTTTGCCCATGCTGGCGGTCTGACGCCTTGCCTTCCCGCCTGCGACGTGGATCGTCTGGCGGCCGACGAGGCGGACCTTCGCATCGTCGTGCGCGACCAGCACGACAAGGGCCTTCTCGACCGGCTCGCCCTGCGCGGCTTCGAGAGACGGCGCGTGCTCGACTTGGATGTCCAGGAACTGTTCCGGAACGCGTCGGGGCTGCGCTCGGCGGCCCGGGCGGTGCAGCAGTCGGCGTTGCGCTGGCGCGGCTTCCTCACGGGCCTGTCCTACTTCCGCGGCGGCGTCATCGAGTCGGCGTTCGACGACCAGCTCGCGAATTTCGCGGGCGATAGCCAGGATCTCTATTACGACTTCGCCCTGGCCCGCGATGTGCTGCTCGCCTCGCCACAGAGGTTCCAGTACGCCGTCATCGGGCTGGCCCCCTACTCGTTCGACTACGATATGGCCCTGGGCGGCGAACCTTGGCGCTTCATCAAATACTATCCCACCCTGAGGGACGATCACGGGGTGGCGGCGGCCCTGCCGGCGCCGCTCGGCGGGCTGTTCAGCCGGCGGCTGTACGACATCGCGTCGGCTGAAGCCGAGACCCTCACCCAGGCCAGCTTTCCCCGCCTGTTTTACACCCACCGCCCCGAACGCCTGAACCTCGACAGCGTCTTGGAGGGCCGTCAGAAGGCCGTCTCATGGAACGGACGTCGGTTTCCCGTCACCCAGGCCGCCAATTCTGAGATTCTAAGCCGCTACGTCGACCTTTGCCGATCTGCGGGTCTTGCGGTGTTCATCGCCACCCCGCCCATGTCCAGCCTCTTCCGCGACGCCTATGGCGCGGAGCGCCTGGCGGAATTCCACGCGAAGCTCAGGCCGGAGCTGGAGAAGCCCGGAGTGCGCTTCCGCGACTTCTACTCCGAGACCGAATACGATCTGCACCACATGTACGACGCCGACCATCTCAACACGAAAGGCGCGCTGAGGTTCTCGGCCGAGCTTCGCGCCTGGATCGAGCAGACCCTGGCCGGCGGCTGCCTCTAGGAATCGTCGGTCCGAAGCTGCGTCCCCCGGGCGCGACTCACCGCGCCGCAGGCGGCGTGGCCGCCGGCGGGGTTCGGACATAGGCGTTGAAGCGCTCGACCTCAGCCGCGATCGGGTCGCCGGCGCCCGCCATGGCGGCGCGCTTCGCCAGGGCGGCGTCGATCGCCCCGTTGATGTCCTGCGGACGGGAGACCTCGACCCAGATGTCGGTCGGAAAGTCGAAGCGAAGCAGCGGCGGGCAATCTGGGTCGAGCGGGACGATCGGCGGCAAGCCTGCGGACATGGCCTCGACGATCGCCTTTCCGCCGCTCACCGGATAGCTCGACAGGTAGACGTCCACCTCGCGGGCCCGCAGATCCTCGGCGAGACCTGGCGTCAGCCCCGCGAAGACATAGGCGGCCGGATCGACGCCCGCTTCGGCCAGGCCCTGCCTGATCTCGCGCTGAAACGCGTCTTCCGCGTCGCCGAAGTGAACGATCTCGGCGCCGGGCCGCTGGAGGGCCGCCACCGCAAAATCCAGCCAACGGTAGGTCCCGGCGCCCCGGTACTTGGCGCTGTGGCCGCAGGTGGCGATCCGAAGCCGGTCTGGGGTCTTCCCGCCTGTCGTCGACGGCGTCGTGAGCGCCGTCGGCGTGACGGTCAGGCCCACATAGGTCGGATTCAGGCCGGCGCGCTGGCAGGTCGTGTGGCAGCCCCATGTCAGGTCCGCGTGCGCCGACCATGGCAAGGTCGCTCCGAGCGTCGGCAGGTGGTCGGCGTGGTGCAGGTATTCGACGACGCTGCGGAACGGCCACAAGGCGATCAGAGCGACCATGTCGAAGTGATGGGTGAGCAGGAAGATGCGGCCGGGCCGGACCGCCGCCATCAGATTGTACAGCTCGAGGATCTTGCCCACGAGGGTGTTCGCGCCGAGCAACAGGTCTGCACGGTGCCGGTTGTCTGCAGGCGTCCGCCGCAAGTTGAGCAGGTTCTGGTGTCTCAGTTCGCGGTCGATGTCCGTGTAGACGACGGTGGTGTCCCCGGGGCCGACGATCGCGGCGATGTCGGAGGCCACCTTGCTGTGTCCTCCGAACTCGTAGAGCCGTGTCGCGACGATGCAGATACGGTCGTTGGTCTTCGTCAGCGGCACGTCGTGAAGATCCAGGCGGCGCGCGACCGTGGGGATCGCCGCGTCCAACCCCGGGCTGAACATCTGATGCCCGCGAATGGCGGGATCGTCGAGGTCCGCCTTGAGGCCGGCCGTCGCCGTCAGCGCAGCTTCGAGCGAAGCCACATCCTTGGCGCTGAGAAGGGCCTGCTCGACGTCAGGTCGGCGGTATTCGAATTCCAAGATGTGACTTCCCTGGGCGGACCACCGGTCGTAAGCCGCCCGCCGAAGCCGATCAACCCGCCCGCTTTGCGCCGCTGGCGAGTTCCGTGTTAGCCGAACCGGATGGCCACGGTGATGGACAGGACCCCGCGCAACCCGGCGCCGCCGATGGGCGAGCGCCGCCGCGCGGGCGCGGCGCCCGCGCTGGAGGGCGCCGGCGTCTGGTTCGTCGTGCCCTGCTTCAACGTCAAGGCGCACATCCTCAACGTGCTGGCCAAGACCCCGGCCTGGGTCGAGGGGATCGTCTGCGTCGATGACGCCTGTCCCGAAGGCTCGGGCGACTTCATCCTGGAGAACACGCGCGATCCGCGGGTGGTGGTCGTCAAGCTGAGCCGGAACCTCGGCGTCGGCGGCGCCACGCTCGCCGGCTACCGCGAGGCCGAGCGGCGCGGCGGCCAGGTGCTGGTCAAGGTCGACGGCGACGACCAGATGGATCTGAGCTACGCGGCCCACCTGGTCGCGCCGATCCTGCTGGGCGAGGCCGACTACACCAAGGGCAACCGCTTCACCTCGATCAGCCACCTGCAGTCGATGCCGACGGTCCGGGTGCTGGGCAATGCGGCGCTGAGCTTCGCGGCCAAGCTGTCGACCGGCTACTGGAACATCTTCGACCCGACCAACGGCTTCACCGCCATCGACTCCCAGGTCGCCAAGATGGTGATGCGCAAGCGGGTGTCTCGGCGGTTCTTCTTCGAGACCGACCTGCTCTACCACCTGGGCACCCTGCGCGCGGTGGTCCGCGACGTGCCGATCCCGGCGCGCTACGCCGACGAGGTCTCCAACCTGCGCATCGGCGCCATCGTCGGGCCCTTCGCGCTGAAGCACCTGCGCAACTTCCTGCAGCGGGTGCTCGGTCAATATTTCGTCCGCGACTTCAGCGTGGCCAGCCTGGAGCTGGTGTTCGGCCTCTTCTCGCTGCTGTTCGGCGCCGGCTATGCGGCCCACTATTTCGCCACCCGGATCCCCGGCAACTCGGCCTCGGCCGGCGTCGTCATGGCGGCGGCCCTGCCGGTGATCCTGGGGGCCCAGCTGCTGCTGCAGGCGGCGAACTTCGACGTGCTGAACGTGCCGACGCGGCCCATCTATCCCTACCTGCGCACCCTGGCCCAGCTGGAGCAGGCCGCGAAGGCCTAAGGCCCAAGCCCAGAGGCGGCCCGGAGCCCCTGGGGACGTCGCGGCGGAGCGCTTGACCGGGTCTGGGGAAGCGGTTCTACAAACCGCGAGCGCGGGACGGATGCGGGCCGGGAGGGGACAGCTTGGGCGAGGTCGGACTGTTCTGGGGATGGGTGGCGCCGCTGGCCTGCGTCGGCGTGATCTCCGCCGGCCAGCTCCTCTTCAAGCTCGCCTCGGGCCACCTCGACTTTCGACGCCCGCTGGCCGATCTGCAGGGCCTCGCCATCCTCGGCGCAGCGCTGGCGCTCTACGGGGCGGCGACCCTGGTCTGGGTGATGATCCTCAAGCACGCGCCGCTCAGCCGGATCTATCCGCTGATGGCGCTGAGCTTCGTACTGACGCCACTCGGCGGCATGGTGCTCCTGAAGGAGCCGATCTCCAGCGTCTATTGGGTGGGCGTCGGCCTGATCCTGGCCGGCCTGGTGGTCATCAGCCGCGCGCCCGCCGGCTAGCCGCGCGAGCCGATGGGGGCGAGGGAGATGGACATGGACGGCCGCGCCGGGCGCGCTTGGACGACCTGGCGCTGGATCCTCATCGCCGGCTTTGCGATCGTCGCCAGCCTCAACCTGCCGGGCCAGGTGGGGTTCGATTCCACGACCGCCCTTTGGGAGGGCCGCCATCATGTGCGGATGAGCTGGGGCCCGCCCATGTACAGCGCCATCCTCGGCGCCTTCGATGCGATCGTGCCGGGAACCGGCCTCTTCGCCGCCGCCAGCCTGATGACCACCGCCCTGGCCTGGGCCGCCCTGCCGCTTCTGCGCCGGCGGCTCGCCTGGAGCGGGCCGGTGGTGCTGGCGCTGGTCTTCGCCCTGCCGCAGGTCCTGATCTACCAGGGGATCGTCTGGCGCGACGTGCTGTTCGCCGACCTGACGGTCGCCGCCTTCGTCGCCCTGGCGCTGGCGGCGCGGGTCTGGCCGCGGCCGGGCCTGCGCTGGAGCCTCCTGGTCCTGGCGGCCTTCGCGCTCGCCTTCGGCGCCCTGGTCCGTCAGAACGGCGGGGTGGTGATCGGGCCCTGGGCCCTGGCGCTGGCCTGGATCGCCGCCCAGGGACGCTGGAGGCGGGGCCTCGCCTGGATGGCCGGCGGCCTGGCCGGGCCGCTGGTCCTGGCGCTGGCGCTGGCCGCCGCCAACCCCGTCCATGAGGCGCCGGACCGCAACCGCTCGATCGGCCTGCGGCTGCTGGCGCACTACGACCTGATGGCCGCCCTGGCCGAGAATCCGGCGCGTCCGCTCCCGCGGATGGCCGCCGACCGGCCGGACGCTCTGGAGGTTCTGCGCCGCGAGGCGCCCGCCACCTATTCGCCGACCCGGATCGACACCCTCGACTGGAACAAGCGGCTGCAGGTGAAGATCTGGCGGTTCAAGGCGCCGGTGATGACCGCCGAGTGGCGGGACATGATCGCCTCGGATCCCGTGGGCTACGCGCGCCGCCGGCTCGAGGTGTTCCGCTGGGTCTTCCTGACCCCAAGGCTCGATCTCTGCGTGCCGCTGCACCTGGGCGTCAGCGGCCTGCCCCACGTGCAGAAGGAGCTCGGCCTGGTCGACGGCCAGAGGCTGCAGGATCCGCGCCTCTACAGCTACACGGCGCGGTGGTTCCAAACCCCCTTCTATTCGCACGCGACCTACGCCTTGCTGGCGGCGGCCGTGGCGGCCCTGCTGATGATCCGGCGCGATCCCGAGGACATCGCCGTCGCCGGCCTGATGGTCGCGGTCCTGGGCTTCACCGCGACCTTCTTCTTCGTCTCGATCGCCTGCGACTACCGCTACCTCTACGCGGTCGACCTGGCTGCGATCACCGGGGTTCTCTACCTGGCGGTCGATCCCTTGCTGCGACGGCGAAAGCCGGCCTCCTAGGTCCGCGCGGCATCCAGCGCCGCGCGCACATCTTCGTAGGGCGTCTTGAACATCCGCTCGTAGAACAGCGAACCCGCGTGCGGCCGGGCGGAGACCCGCTCGGGCGCGAGGGTCTGCCAGGCGAAACCGCGGGCGAGCAGGCCGGCGAACATCGCCGGCCAGATGCCGGACCAGGCGTAGGCCTGCGAGGGGAAGGCGCGGACGCCGGCCATCCAGCGCAGCCATTCGGCGGACGTCAGCCGGACCTGGCGCCGGGCTCCGTTTTCCGCCAACGGCGCGCCGCCGCGCAGCAGCGGGCCGGGCAGGCCCCAGCCGTTGTAGAGGGTGAACTGGCGGATCTCCGGCTCGTCAATCCGCTGCGCCAGCCGCACCGCCATGAAGGCGCAGGCGTCGTGGTCCATGTGGCCGCCTTCCCAGGCCGGCGCGACGAGACGCGTCACCCTCCCCATCCCGGCGAGCAGCTGCGAGAGCTCGGGCAAGAGCAGGTCGACGGAGCGATGCAGGCTCTGGTCAAAGGCGCCGCTTCCGAGCCCCAGCGGAACGACTGCGGAAGCCTCGATCCCGTGCCGCTGGAGGAAGCTGCGGGTCTCGGCCAGCCGCCGCTGGCCCAGGGCGGCGTCCCGGTAGTCGGCGAGATAGACGAAACGTTGCGTCAGGCCTTCGCGCGCCGCCTGCCAGATCATCGGCAGGGCGCAGTATTCGTCGTCGAAATGCGCCAGGATATAGACGACGCTCATCGGGCGGTTCCGGCGCGGCGCCGGCGGCCGCGCGGCGGAGTGAGCATGATTTCGCCCATTCCGGAAGGTGTCCGGCCGGAAGGCGTCTGGGCGATGGCTGGCGAGGTTGGCGGCGGAATGGGAGCTGGACGGTGGCGGGTGACGCGCAGCGCCTATCTCGCCGCGCTGGCGGCCGGCTGGGCCGCAATGCTGGTCATCAACCTGCCGGGCCATCTGTCGGTCGATTCCGTCCTCGAGCTCTACGAGGGCCGGTTCCGCGTCCGCCAGAGCTGGGCGCCGTCCTTCTACGCCTGGGTGTTGGGGGCGTTCGACGGGATCCGGCGGGGTACGGGCCTCTATGTGGCCGCAAGCGGCCTGCTGCTGTTCGCGACCCTGGCCTCGTTCGCCTGGCTGCGGACCAGGGTGAGCCGCTGGGCGGTGATCGCTGCGGTGCTTTTCAGCCTTTCGCCGCTGGTGCTGATCTACCAGGCCATCGTCTGGAAGGACGTGCTGTTCGCCAACGCCGCGGTGGCCGGAATGGCCAGTCTCGCCTGGGCGCTCCGCGACTGGGAGGGGCGGCGCGCGCGCTGGCTGCGGCTGGGCGCGGCCCTGGCCCTGTTCGCCGCCGCCGCCCTGCTGCGGCAGAACGGGATCGTCGTCGGCGTCGCGGCGGCCGCGGCGCTGGGCTGGGCCCGCGCCCGGACTCAGGTTGACGGCCGCTGGCGGCGCGGCCTGGTCTGGGGGCTGGGCGCGCTGGCGGCGATCGTCGCGGTCTCCCACGGCCTGAACCTCGCCACCCAGCCGCGCCAAGGCGTGGTCGCGGGCGACGGCATGGCGGAGGGGATGCGGGTGCTGCAGACCTACGACCTGCTGGGCGCCGTGGCCCTCGACCCGGCCTTCCCGCTGACCGCCGTCAGCCGCGCCGCGCCCGAGGCGGCGGCGACCGTGCGCCGTCTCGCGCCCCGCTACTGGTCCGCCGAGCGCACCGACTTCACCGACGCCCAGCCGGAGCTCGCCGAGGCCGTGGCGGCCGTGCCGGCGGCGGCGCTGGCGGCGGACTGGCGGGCGCTGATCCTGCAGCATCCCGGCCTCTATCTGCGCGAGCGGAGCGCAGTGTTCGCCTGGGTCTTCCTGACGCCGCGGATCGACCGCTGCCTGCCGATCTGCCTCGGCGTCCAGGGCTCGCGGGAGCATCTCGCGGCGCTGGGCCTTTCGCGGCGCTGGTCAGGTCACGAAAGCCGCCTGCTGGCCTACAACGACGCCTTCACCCCGACGCCGGCCTATTCGCACCTCGCCTACGCCCTGCTGGCGCTCGGCGTCGGGCTTGTGCTGCTGCTGCGGCGCGATCCGGCGGACCTGCCGATGATCGCCCTGATGGCCAGCGCGCTCGGCTTCGCCGCCAGCTTCTTCGCCATCTCGATCGCCTGCGACTACCGCTATCTCTACTTCCTGGATCTCGCGGCCATGGCGGGCCTCATCTATGTCGCGGTCGATCCGCCGGACCGGCGATCAACCCTTGAGCAGGGCGTCTAGCGTCCGCTCGGTCTCCTCCATCACGCTCTTGCGGCTCAGCCAGTCGCGCTGGAGGCTCTCGAACCGCGCCTTGAGCGCCTCGAGCTCGCGCCGGTCCCAGGCCAGGTTCTGGCGCGCGCTGATCAGCTGGCCGCGCGTGGCGTCGAAGTCGCGCGCCGTGGGCGAGACCAGGGCGCCCATCTCCCGCTGGCGTTCGGCCAGGTCGCGGGCGGCCGCCTCCAGAGCCGAGCGGTCGGGGGCTTCGTCGCGGGCGGCCGCGGCGAACCAGTCGTAGACCGCGCTTGCGATCGCGCCGGTCCAGCCGAGGGCCGCCAGGTCGCCGGTCGCCGCGTTGTGCCGCAGGTCCGAGGTCAGGGCGGCGTCGATCTCGCGCTCGGCGCGCTTGCCGAGCTTGGGCAGGGGCGCGCCGTGGTCGCGTTCGATGCGGGCGACCTGCGCGCGCCAGTCGCCGAGCAGCGGGTCGTAGCCGACGAAGGCGCGCGGCAGGTCGCGGCTGTAGGCTTCGGCGGCCAGCATGTAGGCGCTCCAGAGCAGCACGGATTTCTGCGGGGCGAAGCCGTCGCGGCGGCCGAGCGAGTTGGCCACCGCCATGGGATGGCGCACGGGGATCACGCAGCGTGCGTCTAGGCCTGCGCCGTCGAACACCTCGCGCCAGAAGGGCAGCAGCACGGTGACCCGCGGATCCTTCATCAACGGATGGCGCCGGCCCGCGTACTCCTCGGCGAAGAGGGCGGACGCGCGCTCGCGCCAGGCGGCGGCCTCGGCGTCGGGAACCGCCGGGCAGGGATAGGCGAAGACGTCGTCCCAGGCCGAGCCCGCGGCCCGCAGGCGCTCGTCGTTGAACATGGCGATGCGCCAGGGCTCGAAATAGCCCTGCGCGTTGTGCTCGTCGCCCGGCATCAGGTTCTTCGGCAGCTGCGCGCCCGCCAGCGACAGCAGCTGGGTCATCGCCGAGGTGCCCGATCGGTGCATCCCCAGAACGAGATAGGCCGTGCGCCGCGGCTCGGCGGTCGGCTTGGGCGGGGCGGGCGTACGGGTCGTGCTCATTGCATCCGGTGGTATGCGGGCTCGCCTATGGGAGCAACCTCAGGCGCAGGTTGATCGGCCCGACCATCTGTTGCACACAGGCCCTCGCCGCCGCGAAGGGAAGAATACGCCGTATGGCCGCCACGGCCAAAGCTGAGGACGTCTACCAGATCGTCGCGACGACGTTCGACCAGGCCTTCTATCGGGCGACCAATCCCGACCTGAACCTGACGGACTTCGACCCGATCTGGCACTACCTCGAGTACGGCTGGCGCGAGGAGCGCGATCCTGCGCCCTGGTTCTCGGTGCGGCGATATCTGCAGCGGCATCCGGACGTCGCCGCGAGCGGCCGCGAGCCCCTCCGCCACTACATGGAACAGGGTGTCCGGGAAGACCGCGCCGTCTTCATGTCGGACCATGCCGCCGCCTATCAGCGGGACTACGGCGAGACCTGGAGCTATGTGCCGGAGACGCGGCCCCTGACGCTTGCGTCGCAGGAGGAGCCGACGCCGCGGCCGTTCGATGACGCCGACTGGCGGGTCGTGGGGCCTCGGTTCAACAGCGGCTTCTACCGCGAGGCCTATCCGGACGTCGTCGCCAAGGGCGTCGACCCGATGGAGCACTTCCTCACCGTCGGATGGCGGGAAGGCCGTGATCCGACGCCCCAGTTCTGCGTCCGCGAATATCTGCAGGACAATCCGGACGTCGCCGCGACCGGAATCAATCCCTTCGTCCACTACATCGTGGCCGGCCGCGCGGAGGGACGAGCGCCGCGCCGCGTCGAGGGATTCCGCCTGAAGATCGCCGCCGACCTGACCTCGCTGGAGGCGCGGGTCGCCGAGGCCGCCGATCGAGCGCGAATCGCCGAGCCCGCTGCGGACTTCGCCGCCGCCGCCGCACCGTCGCGCACCGGCCTGAAGGACCTGCACGTCACCTTCAGCCACGACGACTACACCGCCAACCTGGGCGGGGTGCAACTGTGCCTGCAGTACGAGGCGCAACAGATGGCCGGGCTCGGCCGCGACCACCTGCACCTCTGTCCCACGACCTCCTGGCCAGTGCTGCGGCGGAGCGAGCCCGGATCGCTCGCCGCCATCCTGAACGGCCGCGCGATCGGCGTCTTCAGCGCCCACGCCGTCGCCGAGGGCCTGGCCGCCCTCAGGAGGCCAGAGGGGCGCGGGCAGGCGACGCGCGGCAGCTTCGCCATCCACAACCTGCTGGGCCACAGCGTCGACGAGGTTCTCGAGATCCTCGAGGCGGCGAGCCTGAGCGAGGGCGCCTTCTGGCTGCATGACTTCACCAGCCTTTGCGCCGGCTACCAGTTGCTGCGCAACGATGTGGAGGACTGCGCCGCGCCGCCGCCGGACAGCCCGGCTTGCGGGATCTGCCTCTACGGCCCCGGCCGCATGCCCCAGGTCGCCGAGCATGAGCGGCTGTTCCGCAAGCTGCGTCTCACCGTGGCCAGCCCGTCACAGGTGACGCTCGACTTCTGGCGCGACAGATCAAGCTACCCGACCGCCGCGACCGTGGTGCACCCCCACGTCCGCCTGATCCCCCGACCGCCGGCGCAGCCGTCGCCCGAGCCGGGGCGGAGCGAGCCTAGGCCGCTGCGGCTGGCCTTCTTGGGCTTTCCGTCGGCGCACAAGGGCTGGCCGGTCTTCGCCGGGCTGGCGGCGGACTACGCGGACGATCCGCGCTATCGCTTCCTGCACCTCGGCGCCCAGCGCGATCCCCGCACGACCATCGAATTTCACCCGGTCTCGGTCAGCCTGGCCGAGCCGCGGGCGATGCAGCAGGCCCTGGAGGCTCTGGAGATCGACGTGGCGGTCATCTGGTCGATCTTCCGCGAGACCTTCTGCCTGGCGGCCTATGAGGCCATCGCCGCCGGCGCGGCCATCGTCACCTCGCCGGAGAGCGCCAATGTCGCGGCCCTGGTGGCGGGGGAGGGGCGCGGCCGGGTGCTGGCCGACGAAGCGGCGCTGCGGCAGGCCCTGGCCGACGGCGACCTGCTCGCCCTTGCGCGCAGCATCCGTCAGCCCCGGCTCTACGACCTGGCCTTCAGCGGCATGACGGCCGACCTGCCGCTGGCGAGCGCGGCCGCATGAAGGTCCTCTGCTTCTCCAGCTTCACCTTCTCGTACCTGAACCGCGCGCGGGTGCTCTACGCGTCCTTGCGGCGCTTTCATCCCGACTGGGAGCTGGTGGCGCTGATCACCGACGAGCCGCCGCCGGGCTTCGTGCTGGACGTCGCCGCCGAACCCTTCGATCGGGTGGTCTATGCGTCCGAGCTCGGTATCCCGACCTTCAGGTCCTGGCTCTTCAAGCACGACGTCGTCGAGGTCTGCACCGCGGTGAAGGGACCCTTCCTGCTGCAGGCCTGCAACTCGGGCGCGGACGCCGTCATCTACCTCGACCCGGACACGGCCCTGCTGGGCAGCCTCTCGCCGCTGGAGGCCTGGCTCGAGGCCGACGACATCCTCCTGACCCCGCACCTGCTGGACCCGAACGACGATCGACAGGCGATCGAGGACAACGACGTGGCGACCTTGCGGACCGGGATCTACAATCTGGGCTTCGTCGCTGTGCGCACCTCGGGCGAGGGCGCGCGTTTCGCCCAGTGGTGGAACGACCGCCTGTTGACCCACTGCTATGACGATATTCCCAACGGACTGTTCGTCGACCAGCGCTGGTGCGACCACGTCCCGGCCCTGTTCGACAAGGTCAAGGTCGTGCGCGATCCGGGCTACAACGTCGCCAGTTGGAATCTCAGTCGCCGGAAGGTCAGCGTGGAGAAGGACGGTCGCATCCTCGTCAACGGCGCCCCGCTGCGGTTCTGGCATTTCACCAAGCTCGGACCGGTGGGGGACGCCATGACGCGGCGCTACGCCGGGGAGAACTTCCCGGTCTACGAGATCTGGAGCTGGTACAAGCGCGAGGTCGCCGCGGCCACCGACCCGGCGATCCCGTCGCGCTGGTGGGCCCATGGCGTCTATCAGGACGGCGGCCCGATCGAGAAGGCGCACCGGCTGCTCTATCGCGGCCGGCCGGACGTGCAGGCCGCGTTCCCGGACCCCTACGCGGTCGGCGCGGGCAGCTTCCAGGCCTGGATGGCGGAGTTCGCGGCGTGAACGCACCGGTTCGAACGGATCCCTGGGAGGATCGCCAGCAGCCCGACGCGCTGATCCAGAAGGCCGCTGCGGCCGCCAAGCTGGTCGACGAGCTGCGCGGCGAGATCGCCCGGCTCCACGCCCGCCATGCTGTGACGCGCGCGGAGATGGGCCAGGCGGTGATCGGGGTTTTCGCCGAGCACGCCCGCCGTCTGGCGGCGCGGCGCGCCGCGGTGATCGAAGCGGGCCGGACGCGAGCCTTTGCAGGGGTGGACCTGCTGAGCCGGACGGCATGGCGCCGCCGCTCCCTTCTGCTGCCGCTCGGCCGGGTCGGGCAGGCCCTTGTGGTTCTCGCCTCGGGCATGTGGCGTCGGAGCGGACGTCTGATCTATGATCTGCGGCACATCGCAGCCTATCTGCGCCGCGGGGCCGATCCGACCCTCGCGCCGCCCAGCCTGTTCGACCAGGCCTTCTACCTGAGCCGCGGCGCCGACGTGACGGCCGAAGGCGTGTCGCCCCTGCTGCACTATCTCCTCTCCGGCGGGCTGGAGGGGCGCGAGCCCCATCCGCTGTTCGACAGCGCCTTCTATGCGCGCGAGAACGCCGAGGCTCTCAGCGCGAGCGGCCTGTGGCCTGCGGCGCACTTCGTCGTGCATGGCGCGCAGAGCGGGCGCGACCCGCACCCGCTGTTCGACCTGGCTCACTACCTCGCCCAGGCGCCGGTGCTTGCGCCGGGCGAGGATCCGCCGTCGCATTATCTGCGCGAAGGCTGGCGTCTCGGCCTGTCGCCGCATCCGTTGTTCGATCCCGCCTGGTACCGATCGCAGATGCCGGCGAGCGCGGCGGAGACGCCGCCGCTGGTGCATTTCGTCTTCGAGGGCGCGGCCGCCGGCCTGTCGCCGCACCGGCTGTTCGATCCGGCCTGGTACCTGGCCCAGCTTCCCGAAGCGGGGGAGGCGGGGCGAAATCCGCTCCTCCACTACCTCTCCGTGGGCGCCCGGCAGGGCCTCAGCCCCAGTCCTTGTTTCGATCCGCAGCATTATGCCGCGCGGCGCGGCGACGCGCTGCCGGCGGGGGTCGATCCGCTGATCGACTATGTGCTGGGAGGCGCCTGGGCGGTCGCCGAGCCGATGCCGGGGTTCGCCACCACGGCCTATGTCGCGGCCCATCCAGAGCTCGTGCGCCTAGGAATAACGCCCCTGGAGCACTGGGCGCGATCCGCCGAACAGCGTCTGCGAGATTGACAGGGCGGTAGGCCACGAGCATCTCTCCGCGGGCGCCAGGCGCAGTGCAGCGGAGCGGAGACGCTTCGCGGCGCTCCGCAATTCAGCCACCTTTCGGGTATCTTGGCGGCGCCTCGGACGGGACAGCTCGGCGACCATGAAATTTCTGACGTTCCTCACGAACCAACCCGACAACGTGCTGACGCGCGCGTTGAACGAGGGCAAGAAGCCATTCGCCGTCGCGGCGGTGTTCAGCTTCTTTTCCAATGTCCTCTATCTGGCCATGCCCCTCTACACCTACCAGGTGTACGGCCGGGTGATGCAGAGCGAGAGCCAGTCGACGCTCTGGGTGCTGACCTTCATCACCGTCTTCGTCTTCGCCGTCTCCAGCGTGATCGACGACTATCGGGCGCGGATCCTGATCAACTACGGCGTGGTGCTCGACCAGCGCGTCTCCGGGCGGCTGTTCTCGAGCCTGTTCGATTCCGCGGTGCGCGGCGACGCCAACGGCCGCTCGCAGGTGCTGCGCGACCTCGATTCGTTCCGGCAGACCCTGACCGGGGTGGCGGCGGCGGCCTTCTTCGACCTGCCCTGGATCCCGGTCTTCATCTTCGTCCTCTACCTGATCGACCCCCTGGTCGGCGTGCTGACCACCGTGGGGGCCGTCGCCCTGATCTTCCTGGCCCTGGCGCAGGAACGCGCGATCCGGCCGCCCATGCGCGAAGCCAACGACGCGGCGCTGAAGAGCTACGCCTTCACCGAGGCGGCCCTGCGCAACGGCGAGGTGGTGCGGGCCATGGGCATGCTGCCGACGCTCGGCCAGGCCTGGGCCCACTTCCGGCGGATCACCATCGAGCGGGGCGCCGACACCGCCGAGGTGTCGAACGCCTACGCCGACACCATCAAGGCCACCCGGATGGCGATCCAGATCCTGACGATCGCCGTCGGCGCCTGGCTGATCATGAGGGGCCAGCTGCATTCGGGCATGCTGTTCGCCAACATGATCCTGGCGGCCCGCGCGCTCTCGCCGATCGAGAAGATCGTCGCCGCCTGGGAGCCGCTGAACAACATGGCCCGGTCGCACGGCCGGTTGATGGAAATCCTGCAGAAGGCCGAGCCGGCCTCGTCGGCGACGGCGCTGCCGCGGCCCAAGGGCCGGCTGAGCGTCGAAGGGCTGAACTTCGCCCCGCCCGGCGCCACCCGGCTGCTGCTGTCCGGCGTCAATTTCCAGATCGAGCCTGGGGAAGTGCTGGGCGTGATCGGCCCGTCCGGCGCGGGCAAGTCGACGTTGGCGCGCCTGCTGATGGGCATCTGGCGGCCGATCAACGGCATCGTGCGCCTCGACGGCGCCGACGTGTTCAGCTGGAACCGAGCCGATTTCGGCCGCCACGTCGGCTACCTGCCCCAGGACACCGAGCTGTTCGCCGGGACCGTCCGCCAGAACATCGCGCGTTTCCGCGATGACATCACCGACGAGCAGGTGGTGCGCGCCGCGCAGCTCGCCGGCGTCCATGAGCTCATCCTGCGGACCGCCAAGGGGTACGACACCGAGGTGGGCGACGGCGGCGTCGTCCTGTCGGTCGGGCAGCGGCAACGGGTGGGCCTCGCCCGCGCCATGCTCGCCGATCCCGCCTTCATCGTGCTCGACGAGCCGAACGCCAGCCTCGACGCCGAAGGCGAGGTGGCCCTGATGAGCGCCATCGAGACCATGAAGGCGAACGGCGCGACCGTCGTCATCATCTCGCACAAGGTCGGCGTCTTCCGCGTGGCCGACAAGCTGCTGGCCCTGCGCGACGGACGCATGGAGCTGTTCGGCGGGCGCGACGCGGTGCTCGCCAGGCTGACGAAACCCGCCGAAGTGCGCGCCGTGGAGGCCGGACGATGAAGCTTGATCTCGGGCCGCCCCACGGCCACGGCTACGTCACGCCGGTCTTCGGCACGGAAGTCGCGGGACCGATCGCTCCCCACCTGCAGCGCAGGCTGCGGCGGCCGATGATCATCGGCGGCGTCATTATCGGCGTGCTGGTCCTTGGCCTGGGCCTCTGGGCCGGCCTGACCCCGTTGGCCAGCGGAATCACGGCGCAGGGCGAGGTGGAGGTCGAGGCCAACCTCAAGACGATTCGCCACCGCGAGGGCGGCACGGTGCGCCAGATCCTGGTGCAGGAAGGCCAGCTGGTGAAGGCCGGCCAGACGCTGATCACCTTTGACGACACCGACGAACGTGCGTCGGTGGAAGTCCTGCAGAACCAGGCCGACGTGCTCACGACCCAGGCCGCCCGGGCCGCGGCCGAGGCCAGCGGGCGGGAGACGATCGAGTTCCCGCCGGAGCTGATGGCGCGGGCGTCGGATCCGCGCGTGGCGGGGTCGATCCGCGACCAGCAGCTGCTGTTCAGCACCCGCCTGCAGCTGTTCAAGAGCCAGACCTCGGTGCTCGCTCAGCGCCTCGACCAGATCCAGAACCAGATCCAGGGCGACCAGGCCCAGGTCGAGTCGGTGAAGGACCAGGCCGCGCTGACCGAGGAGGAGATGGCGGGCTACAAGACGCTCTACGCCAAGGGCTATGCGCCCCGGCAGCTGATCCTGCGCTACCAGCGCTCGATGTCCGAGCTGGCCGGCCGCAAGGGCTCGCTGCTGGCCGATATGGCCCGGCTGAAGCAGCAGCAGGGCGAGACCCGCATGCAGATGGTCACCATGAGCGACCAGCGGCACACCCAGGCGGCGGACGAGATGCGCGACGCCCAGGCCAAGCTGGCCGACGTGCTGCCGCGGCTGACCGCCGCCAAGGCGGCGCTCGAACACTCTGTGCTCCGCTCCCCGGTGGACGGTTACGTCTTCAACCTCACCCAGTTCACGCCCGGCGGCGCGTCGAACCCCGGGGAGGTGCTGATGCAGGTGGTGCCCGCCAACTCCCCGCTGTTCGTCCAGGCGATGATCAAGCCGCAGGACATCGAATCGGTCCGCATGGGCATGGATGCGCGGGTGCGAATCCTGGCGCTGAACCCGCGTTGGCACAATCCGATGGACGCGAAGGTGACCATGGTCGGGCCCGAGAAGACGAATAATGAGAAATTGGGACTGTCGTTTTACCGCGTAGACGTGCGAATCGATCCCAAAGAACTGACGAAACTCCGGCCGGGCGAGCGCATCACCCCCGGAATGCCGGCGAGCGTGATGCTGGTCAGCGGGAATCGGACGCTGCTGAGCTTCCTGATTTCGCCCATTACCGACACGTTGGAAGACGCATTCCATGAGCGGTAAGGCAGACGGTTTCGGACGGGCTTTCAGAGGCTCGTCCGACACCGTTTTTTAACCGTTTTCTGGGCCGATTTCCGAGCGTTTTCCCCCTGCGCAGACGCGGTAAAGCTCGGCCTCCAAGCCGCCCTAGTGTGGCCTTTTTGATATTGCGCGACGGGCCCTCATCCGATACGTCTTCCATCGGGCTCGTTTAACCTTCGCCGCGGTTCCGCCGTGGCGCATGGGGTGATGGACCGTCGGGACCGCTCCATCGGGGATGGGGGTCAGGCGTGCCGGGGTCCGTGTGACACAGACTGGAGAGAATAATGGCGAACTATACTTTTGAGACGATCACTGACGCACAGGCGCTGAGCTACAGCTCGGGCTCCGACTCGTTGGTGATCTCCAACACGACTTCGACGGGCGCGAAGTTCCGCGTCGCCTTTGTGACCGATCCGGGCGACGCGACGACGCCGGCGAGCGTCAAGGTCGTGGTGACCGACTCCAACAGCGGCGTGGTGAAGACCTTCGGTGCGGGCCTGTCGGGCGAAACCGTCACCATGGCTTCGACCGGTTCGAACCTGTACGTGGGCAGCACGGCTGGCGAAACCTTCGGCACGGCCGCCGGTCTCGCCGCGGGCGCCTTCCTGGGCGCGGGCGACGACACCATCACCGGCACCACCAGCGCCGACTACATCCAAGGCAACCAAGGCGGCGACATCCTCGCGGATGGCGGCGGCGCCGGCAACGACACCATCTACGGCGGCGCTGGCAACGACGCGATCACGATCAGCTCGACCGGCAGTGACTTCGTCCAGGGCAACCTCGGCGACGACACGATCTCGGCCAGCGGCACGGGCTCGCACACCCTGCTCGGCGGTCAAGGCGGCGACTCGATCACCGGCGGCGCGGGCGCTGACATCATCAGCGGCGACCTCGGCAACGACACCGTCGTCGGCGGCGGCGGCAACGACATCATCCATGGCGCGGCCGGCAACGACACCCTGACCCTGTCCTTCGGCGCCACGACCGATGACAGCCAGGCGTTCGGCGACGACGGCGACGACACCATCACGCTGACGGCGTCGACGCATACGACGACCATCGAAGTGAACGGCAACGCCGGCAACGACACCATCACGGCGGCTGACGTCGGCTCCTCCATCTACCACGGCGGCGCTGGCAACGACACGATCACCGTCACCGGCACGGGCGCGAAGTACATCGCCGGCGACCTGGGCGATGACACCTTCACCATCACCGCGGGCGGCAACGACACCATCCTCGGCGGCGACGGCAACGACGGCATCACCTACACCGGCACCGGCTTCTCGGCCTCGATCGACCTGGGCGCTGGCACCAACACCCTGGCCGTGACCCACGGCGCTGGCGTCGGTAACGACACCATCCTGGGCGGCGACGGCAACGACACCATCACGATCACCGGCAACGCCGCCTACACCGGCTCGGAAAGCATCGACGCCGGCGCGGGTAACGACACCGTCACCCTCGGCCTCAGCACCGCGGCGGGCAACGACACCGTCTCCGGCGGCCTCGGCGACGACACGATCACCGGCGCGGCCCACACTGCGGGCGGCGGTCTTTCGATCGGCGGCGGTCAGGGCAACGACCTGATCACCGGCGGCGCGGGCGCTGACACCCTCACCGGCGGCTTCGGCGACGACACGATCACCGGCGGCGCCGGCAAGGACGTGTTCTTCGGCAGCGATGGCAACGACACCTTCGTGTTCAGCACGAGCGACTCGAACATCGCCATCGGCAGCCAGGACCAGATCCGCGACTGGACCTCGGGCGACCACCTGAGCTTCACGACGACGACGGCGTCGGCCTACATCGAACAAACCGTCACGGACTACGCGGCGGCGACGGCTTTCGCCAACACCCAGTTCGGCGCCGGCAACGACATCGTCGCCGTCCAAGTGGGCAGCGACGTGGTTGTGTTCGCCGACACCACCAACGGCGGTGGCCTGACGGCCGCCGACAGCGCGGTGGTTCTGGTCGGTCGCTCGCTGAGCGACATTGACTCGACCAACATCGTCTAAGCCTTACGGCTCAGACAAAGCTTGGGGCCGCCCTTCGGGGCGGCCCTTTTCTTTTGGGGCCTTCCTTCCGGTCTTTCGGGACTTCCGTCGGCTCTTTTCGGACTTCCCTTCGCGCGGCGGTCGCGGTCTTAAAGGGCCATGTCGAACGCAGCCCTCTATTTCCATCCCGACGCCTACGACACGACCGGCGCGCGCCTTATGGGCCGCCATTCCGCGGGCGAAAGCTTCCTGCGCGGGTTCCTGCGTCACGGTCAGGTGGACGCGGTCCACCTCTGGAATGTGAACCGGCGACCGATCGCCGAGGTCATGGCCATGGTCCGGCGGATCCATCCCAACGAACGGGCCCTCACCTGGCATGCCAGCCGCCGCCGGCTCGGCGAGGTGGGCGTGCTCAACATGCCGGTGCCCGGGATCGCCGGCGAGGCCTGGGCGCGCCGCCCGCTCGGCGAGCAGTCCTATGCGATCTGCGGCATCACCCATACGACCGCCACCGCGGCCATCATGCAGAACGTCTCGGACCTGCTGCTCTCGCCGCTGCAGGACTACGACGCCTTGATCTGCACCTCCGAAGCGGTGCGCGCCTCGGTCGAGACCCAGCTCGACGGCGTGCGCAGCTACCTCGCCCAGGAATATGGGCCGCGCCGGCGCCCTGAACCGCAGCGCGTCACCATCCCGCTCGGCATCAACGTCGAAGACTTCGCCACCACCGCCGAGCATCGCAAGGCCTGGCGCGAGAAGCTCGGCATTCCCGAGGACGCCGTGGTCGCCCTCTATGTCGGCCGGTTCAGCGCGCGCGCGAAGATGAACCCGGCGCTGATGGCGATCGCCCTCGAGCAGGCGGCGCAGCGCACCTCGCGGCCGCTCTATTGGGTCAACTCCGGCTGGGCGGCGACCGAGCAGGCCATCAGCGAACACCACGAACAGGCGCGGGCGCTCTGCCCTTCGGTTCACTACCGCGAGCTCGACGGCCGTCCCGCCGATGTCCGCTTCTCGATCTGGTCGGTCGCGGACTTCTTCATCAGCTTCTCCGACAACATCCAGGAGACCTTCGGCCTGACCCCCGTGGAGGCGATGGCCGCCGGCCTGCCCTCGGTCGTCACCGATTGGGACGGCTATCGCGACACCGTCCGCCCGGGCGAGGACGGCTTCCGGATCGCGACCTACGCCCCCCGTCCGGGCGACGGCGGCGACCTCGCCTACGCCTACGCCGACAGCGTGATCAACTATGAGACCTATGTCGGGGCCGCGAGCCAGTTCACGGCCATCGACTTCACCGCGGCCGCCCAGGCGATCGTCGACCTGGCGGAGAACGCCGACCTGCGCCGCAGGATGGGCGCTCAGGCCAAGGCGCGCGCGCTGAGCGCCTTCGACTGGTCGGCCATCATCCCCCAGTATCAGGCGCTGTGGGCCGAGCAGAACGCCCGTCGCCGCGCCGCCCCGGTCGTGCCTGCGCCGGCAGCCAATCCTTTCCGGCCCGACCCCTTCACCCTGTTCGGCGGCTACCCGACCCACCACCTCCAGCCGGGCTGGCAGGTCAGCCTGCCGCCCGGCGCCGCCTGGGGTGGCCTTCTGGCCGTCCTGACCTCGCCGCTCGCAGCCCACAGCGACGTGCACCGGCCCAGTCTCGATGCGGCGCGCAAGGTGTTCGACGCGCTCGCGCAGCACGGTCCCGCCACCGTCGCGGAAACCGCCGCGCGGTTCGCACCGAGCGAGCAGCCGTTCGTTCAGCGGGGACTTCTGTGGATGGCGCGATTTGGCGCGGTCGTGCTCACGCCCCGAGCCTAAGCGCGTTCAAGCCTAAGCCCACAAACACAAAGGCCGGACAGCGAACCTTGCGGTCTGCTGCCCGGCCAAAGCGACACAGCCATGGAGAGCTAGGCTGACGTCAAAGCTTAGCCGAAAGCGGCGCTCGGGCAAAGAAAATCCGGGTCCCGGGCGATCAACTTCCAGAGAGCAGGCGGCGGCCCGCCGCCCCATCGGGCAAGACTCCGAAGCGCGGCGCAGCTAGAACGAGCGACGACTCAAACCTAGCCGCCCCGGGTTCGTCGGCGCCTCGCGCGGCGCGCGACCGTGATGCGGCGCAGCCGAACGAGACCATGGGGACGGAACCGCGAGACCTGGTGGTTGTGATGGCCGGCGACCGGTCGCTCCACGAGAGCTTCGTCGCCGATCGCGCGTTCGACCTGTGGGTGGTCTACTACGGCGACTCCGAGGAGGTCGCCCAGCGCTACAGCGCCGGCGCAGACCGGTTCTGGCGGCGCAAGGGGCTGAAGATCGACCTCATCCGCCAGGTCCTGCTGGAGGAGGTCTGCCTCGGCGAGGGCCAGGATTATTCCCAGTACCGCTATGTCTTTCTGCCCGACGACGACATCCATTTCGAGGCTGGCGCGGCGGACCTGCACAAGCTGTTTGCAATGGCGGCCGAACTGGAGGCCGACGCCTTCCAACCGGCGGTGAAGAACGACAACGTCTCGTTCAGCGCCACGCGGCAGATGGCCGGCGTCGTCTGCCACCACGTCAACTGGGTCGAGAACATGATGCCGGGCTACCGCTCCGACATCTTCCGCACCGCCTTCCTCGCCGGCGTTCACGCGCTCGAATACATGAAGTCCGGCTGGGGCTCGGAGATCATGGCCATCAAGCTCGCCGAGGTGATGCTGGGCCGCGGCGTCCGCAGCTACGTGATCGACGCCTGTCCGGCGGTGCACACGCGGCCGGTCGGGGCCAACTCCGCCGTGCACGAGATCGGCCGCGACGAAGAGTTCCTGTTCCCGCAGCTGACCACCAACCAGCTCAAGGCCTACACCGCCTTCCGTACGACGGCGGCGGCCCGCGAGCACATGGCCGGCGTCCGGCCGCAACCGCGCAACCGGCTGGCCATCGAGCTCTACATGCAGAAGACGCGCTTCGCACGGAAGCTCTGGCGCAATCTCGCGGAGAAATAGGCGGGATGAACCAGCCGGCGAGCCCGATCGGGCAGTACTATCCCGACGCTGCGGATCCGCAGGCGCCGGCGGACGTGGCCGTGGTCATGCCCACCATCCTTCGCCCCTGCATCGGCGCCGCGGTGGAGTCCGTCTTCCGGCAGACCTTCCCCGGGCGGATCCAGCTGATGATCGGCGTGGACAAGGCGGGCGAGACGCCGGTCGACCTCGCGGCCCTGCTCGACCGCCGGCCCAGCCACGTCTCGGCCCTGGTGCTGGCGCTGCCCTATTCGACCTCGATCCGGCACGGCGGCGTGCACCCCGCGACCGACGGCGGCTCGCTGCGCTCCATGCTCAGCTTCATGGCCAACACCCGCTATGTCGCCTACCTGGACGACGACAACAGCTGGGAGCCGGACCATCTCGCAGGCGTGATGCAGGCGATCCGCGGCAAGGTGTGGGCCTATTCGCTCCGTATGCTGATCGACGAGACCACCGGGCGCGAGTTGGGCGTCGACCGCTGGGACTCGGTCGGCCCCGACGCCGGCCGATTCGCGCCGCAGGGCGGGCTGGTCGATCCGAACTGTCTGCTCGTCGACAAGGTGCTGGCCGCGCGGGCCTTCGGCCGCTGGGCGGAGGGGCCGGGCGTCACCTCGGACCGCGCCTTCTTCGCCGCCATCAAACAGGCGTCGCATGCTCGCGTGGAGCGGGCCAGCGTGCGCTACGGCATCCGCCCGACCAATGTGCTCAACACCTTCCTGCGCGAGAACACGCAGTTCTGAGTCGGCTAGCGGTAGCTGAAGCCGGCCAGCGCCTGCAGCCGGTCCTGATCGCGGGCGTAGACGCCGCGCAGCCAGGCCGTGTCCTCCGCCGTCAGCGTCGAGCCGTAGTCGATCTCCCGGCCGACATGGACCTCCCGCGCCGCCGGCGCCGGCGCATCGGCCAGTCCGAGAAAGCCGCGCGCCTGGCTGAGCGCCGCGGCCGGATCCCGCCTCAGGTCCTCGGCGCGCAGGATCAGGACCTGCTCCCGTGGGAATTGGGCGAACAGCCGCTCCAGCTGTTCGCCATAGAAGCCGCGTTCGACATAGGAGAACTCGCGGTGATGGCCCCAGGGCGCGACGGGGGGCCGGGCCTCGAACAGGCGCTGGCGGCCCTGGCGGATGCACCAGCCGAAGGGCTCGCGCTCGGCGCCGCGCGCGTATTCCATGCGCCAGTGCGACCAGGCCCGCTGCACCGGATCGCGCAGGGTCACGATCAGCCGCATCGCCGGATTGTAGGCGGCGATGCGCTCCAGGGCGTTCGGCCAGTAGAGGTAGATCGGCGTCGCCTCGCCGCACGGGTGTCCGTCGGGGGCGTCGAACTGGGCGTGGTAGGCGCCATAGTCCGGAGCACGCCAGTCCCGGGTCTCGTCGTCGAAGAAGTGGACCTCCTTCACGCGCGACAGGGCGACGTCCGGATAGTCCGCCAGATAGTCGTAGAGCGCCGTCGTGCCGCCCTTCTGGACGCCGGCGATGAGAAAGGTGACGCGCGGCGCCTCTGCCATGCCGCATCCATCTCGCGCGATGGCGATCAGCGCAAGCTTCATCCGGGCGGAGGTTCGCTATAAGAGGGAGCGAGTGGGGCTGGGAAGGCCCGCAAGAGGCGAAGCATGAAGACGGTGATCCTCGCGGGCGGGCTCGGCACGCGCATCTCGGAAGAGAGCCATCTCCGGCCCAAGCCGATGATCGAAGTCGGCGGTCGGCCGATCCTTTGGCACATCATGACGCATTACTCACGTCATGGCTTCAACGACTTCATCGTGTGCCTTGGATACAAAGGCTACATGGTCAAGGAGTATTTCGCCAACTATGTGCTCCACAACGCCGACGTCACGGTCGACCTGGCCAGGGGCGCCATCGAATATCACGCCACCAACCACGAGCCCTGGCGGGTGACCCTCGTCGAGACCGGCGAGCAGACCATGACCGGCGGCCGGTTGAAGCGGGTGGCCGGCTACCTCGATCCGGCGGAGCCCTTTTTCCTGACCTATGGCGACGGTCTCTCGGACGTCGACCTGACCGCGCTCGCCGCCTTCCATCGCCAACACGGACGTGAGGCGACGGTCACCGCGGTGGCCCCGCCTGGCCGCTTCGGCGCGCTGGAGATCAACGGGGGCCAGGTTCAGCGCTTCAGCGAAAAGCCGCCCGGCGACAACGGCCTGATCAACGGCGGCTTCTTCGTCCTGCAGCCGAGCGTGCTGGGCCGTATCGACGGCGACGCCACGGTCTGGGAGAACGCGCCGCTGGAAGGCCTCGCCCACGATGGTCAGCTGATGGCCTACCGTCACGACGGATTCTGGGCGGCGATGGACACCCTGCGCGACAAGAACCACCTGGAGAGCCTGTGGGCCTCGGGCGCGGCGCCGTGGCGTTGAATCCCGGCTTCTGGCGCGGCAAGCGCGTCCTGCTGACCGGCCACACCGGCTTCAAGGGCGCCTGGGCGGCGATCTGGCTGTCGCGGATGGGGGCCGAGGTCACCGGCCTCGCCCTGCCGCCGGACCAGGATCCCAGCCTCTACGAGCTGGCCGGCGTCGCCCGCCGGGTTAGCTCGCGGCTGGTGGACCTGCGCAATCCGGAGGCGGTTCACGCCCTGGTCGCCGACCAGGCTTTCGACCTGGCGCTGCACATGGCCGCCCAGCCGATCGTCCGCGCCGCGATCGAGGATCCGATCGAGACCTTCGAGACCAATGTCATGGGCACGGCCCACCTGCTGCAGGCGCTGCGGGACCAGCCGGCGCTCCAGGCGATCCTGGTGATCACCACCGACAAGGTCTACGCCAACGCCGAGACCGGCCGGCCCTTCGTCGAGAGCGACGCCCTGGGCGGCAAGGATCCCTATTCGGCCTCCAAGGCCGCGGCCGAGCTGGTCACCGCCAGCTTCGCCAAGAGCTATTTCGAGCGCGAGGGCGTGCCCGTCGCCACGGCGCGCGGCGGCAACGTCATCGGCGGCGGCGACTTCTCACGCGACCGCCTGGTGGCCGACATCGTCCGCGCCGCCCAGGCCGGCGAGACCGTCGAGCTGCGCCATCCGGAAGCCACCCGGCCGTGGCAGCACGTGCTCGACTGCGTGGCCGGCTACCTCACCTATCTGCAAGCCCTGGCCGAGCGTCCGGAAACGCCGCGGGCGCTGAACTTCGGTCCTCGTCCTGGCGGGCCGGAGGTGACCGTCGGCCAGCTGGCGAGCCTTGGCGTCGCGGCCCTGGGCGCCAAGCCCTGGCGTCACGACCCGGATCCCGACTCGCTGGAAGCGCGCTCGCTGGCCATCGACGCCACCCGTGCGGCCGAGATCCTCGGCTTCCAAAGCCGGCTGGACGCGCCGGCGGCCGTGGCGTTGACCATGGACTGGCACCGTCGCCAGGCCGCCGGCGAGGCCGCGCTCGACTTGTGTCTGGAAGAGATCGCAGGCTACGAAGCCTGCTTATGAGCGCCACCCCCCATTGCCGGTTCTGCCGGACCCCCTTGGTTCACACCTTCGTGGACCTCGGCGATCAGCCCTTGGCCAACAGCAACCTGACGGGCGAGCAACTGGAGGCCGGAACCGAGCGTCGCTATCCGCTGCACGCCCGGGTCTGCCACGCCTGTTTCCTGGTCCAGGTGGACGACGTCGTGCCGGCGGAAGCCATTTTCGACCAGGACTACGCCTACTTCTCGTCCTTCTCGCCGAGCTGGGTGGCGCACGCCCGGCGCTACGCCGAGTCCATGGCCGAGCGGCTGAACCTCGGGCCGGACTCCCTGGTGGTCGAGATCGCCAGCAACGACGGCTATCTGCTGCAGCACTTCGTGGCGATGGGCGTGCCGGTGCTGGGGATCGAGCCGGCCGCCAACACCGCCGAGGCGGCGCGGGCGCGCGGCGTGGCCACCGAGGTCGCCTTCTTCAACGAGCAGACGGCCGTAGCGCTGGCGGCGCGCGGCGTTCGCGCCGACCTGATCGCGGCCAACAACGTCCTGGCCCATGTGCCCGACATCTCGGCCTTCGTGGCCGGTTTCGGCCATGTGCTGAAGGGCGAAGGCGTGCTGACCTTCGAATTCCCGCACCTGCTGAACCTGATCGAGCTGGTGCAGTTCGACACCATCTACCACGAGCACTTCTCCTACCTGTCGCTGCTGGCGGTGGAGCAGGTGCTGGCGGCGAATGGGCTGCGGCCCTTCGACGTCGAGCTGCTGCCGACCCATGGCGGCTCGCTCAGGCTGTTCTGCTGCCACGTCGGCTCGGACCGGTCGGAGACCGAGGCGCTGCAGACGCTGCGCGAGCGCGAGGCCGCCGCAGGCCTGGGGCGGATCGAGACCTATCTGGACTTCACGCCCAAGGTGGAGGCCGTCCGCGACAGCTTCCGCGCCTTCGTCGCCGCCGCCAAGGCGCAGGGCCGGCGGATCGCCGCCTATGGGGCGGCGGCCAAGGGCAACACCTTCCTCAACTACTGCGGCGCCACGGCTGACGACATCGTCGCGGCCTTCGACGCCAACCCCGCCAAGCAGGACCATTTCCTGCCCGGGACCCACGCCCCGATCCTCGCCCCGGACAAGGTCAGCGAGGTGCGGCCGGACTATCTGCTCATCCTGCCGTGGAACCTGAAGGCCGAGATCATGGGCCAGCTGGCCCATATCGCCGAATGGGACGGAAGGTTCGTCGTGGCCTCGCCGCGGACCGAGGTGGTCGGCTGATGCGGTTCACCGCGACCGCCATCGCCGGCGTGGTCGTGGTCGACATCGAACCGCGCACGGACGAGCGCGGCGCCTTCGCGCGGCTGCACTGCCCGGAGGAGTTCGCCGCCGCGGGCCATCCCTTCGTTCCGGCCCAGACCAGCCTGTCGCGCAATCTGCACGCCCGCACCCTGCGCGGCCTGCACTACCAGCCCGCGCCCTACGCGGAGACCAAGCTGGTGCGCTGTGTCCGCGGGCGGATCTTCGACGTGGCGGTCGACCTGCGTCCCGACAGCCCGACTTACCGCCAATGGACCGCCGCCGAGCTGTCGGCTGAAAACGGTCGGGCCCTGCTGATCCCCGAGGGCGTGGCGCACGGCTTCCTGACCCTCGAGCCGGACACCGACGTGATCTACCAGATCGCGCCCGAGTATCGACCGGGCCATGAGGCCGGGGTGCGCTGGGACGATCCCGCCTTCGCCATCGCCTGGCCGGCGGCGCCTGAGATGATCTCGCCGCGCGACGCCGGCTACCTGGACTACGAGGCCGGCTGATGGGCGAGAGGGTCCTCCTCACCGGCGCCAGCTCCTTCACCGGCCTGTGGATCGCCGAGGCCCTGGCCACGGCCGGGTTCGAGGTCATTGCCCCCCTTTTGCGCGAGCGCGGCGACTACGACGCCGAGCGGCTGGCGCGCATCGCCCGGCTCAAGTCGGTGGCGCAGGTGGTCCATGCCCGCCCGTTCGGCTCGGAGGCCTTCCTCGACCTGGTCCGCAGCCGATCGAAGATCGCGGCCCTCGCCCATCACGCCGCAGACGTGACCGGCTACCGCGACCCCGGCTTCGACGCCGCCGCGGCGGTCGCGCGCAATCTCGCCGGCGCGCCGGAGGTGCTGCAGGCGCTGGCGGGGCAGGGCGCGCGCGCCGTCCTGGTGACCGGCACGGTGTTCGAAGCCGGCGAGGGCGGCTCACGCGACGCTCCCCTCGCCGTGACGCCCTACGGCCTCTCCAAGACCCTGACCAACGTCGCCTTCCAGCACTACGCCGCCTGGGCTGGACTGCGGTTCGGCCGCTTCGTCATCCCCAGTCCCTACGGCCCGTTGGAGCAGCAGCGGTCCTTCCCGGCCTATCTGTTCCGCAGCTGGTTCGCCGGCGAGACGCCGGTCGTGCGCACGCCGCTCTACCTGCGCGACCACCTGCCGGCGCCCCTGCTGGCGCGGGCCTATGCCGAGCATCTCGCCGCACTCCTGAGCGACCCTGCTGCGCCCTCGGTCCATCGTCCGAGCGGCTGGGTCGCGACCCAAGGCGACTTCGCCGAAAAGGTCGCCGCCGAGGCCGGTCGCCGGCTCGGCCGCGCCTGTCCGGTCGCCTTCGCGGAACAGACCGAGTTTCCCGAGCCGCTGCGCCGGGTGAACGCCGAGCCCGCCCCGCGCGAGGGCTGGGACGAGACCGCCTTCTGGGACGACTACGTGGGCTGGTACGCGGCGTTGCAGGCCGCCGCGGGGCGCTGACGTTCGTATTCGTCATGGCCGGGCCCCGTCCCGGCCACCCATGAACGTCGAAGGCGCAGGACGGGCTTCGTCCTTCGGTGTGCATGGGTTCCCGGCACAAGGCCGGGAATGACGGGGGAAGGGGCGGAGCCGAGCCGAGCCGCCTTGAGTTAGTGGTCCGCCGCTTCGAGCGTCCGCGCCACCGCGGCGTAGAAGTCGCGCGCCCAGGCCTGGGTCTGGCCGAGCGGGCTCGCCTGCATGCGCTGGCGCAGGCCGGATCGCAGTTCGGCGATGCGGGCGGGATTGGCGGCGAGGCCGGCGGCGATCGCCACGTATTCGTCGACGGAGTGAGCGCAGAGATCGCCGAGGCCCAGGTTCATCAGGGTCGAGTAGCTCAGCCGCTCAAACACGCCTGCGCCCACCAGGGTCACGCAGGGCGCGCCCATCCACATCGACTCGCAGGTCGTCGTCCCGCCGGTCTGGGGGAAGCAGTCGAGGCTGATGTCGAGGCGGTTGTAGTGCGGCAGGTGCGCGCCCCGCACCGGTTCGAACTGGATGCGATCGGCCGAGACCCCGCCGGCTTCGAAGATGGCGCAGAGGTTCTCGCGGAAGGTCCGCGCGCCGCCTTCCGGACGGATGAACAGGAACCGCGAGCCCGGCGTCTCGCGCATCACCCGCGCCCAGGCGGCGATCACATGGGGTGTGTATTTCTGCGGATTGTTCGCCGTGCCGAAGGTCACATAGCCGTTGCGCGCAACCGGCGGTTCGGGATTGGCGGCGGGCTCCGGGCGGAAGTGGAAGGCGCCCAGCGGATACCAGGCGTGCGGCAGCATCAGCGGCCTTTCCTGGATCAGCTCCGGCCGCTGCGGCATGACGTAGGGGTCGACCACAAGGTAGTCGATGGTCGAGAGCCCCGCCGAATGCGGATAGCCCAGCCAGCTCGCCTGCCGGGCGGCGGGCCGGTAGGCCATGACGTCCAGCTTGTTCATGTAGGTCGATCCGCCCAGCTCGATCAGCATGTCGAGCTGGTCGTCGGCGATCACCTGGGCGGCTTCGCGCGCGCCGATCTCTGGCTTCCAGCGGAAGGCCTTGGCCCGGCTGGCCATGGCCTTCTGCACCTCGTCCTCCGCCCCCTGGGAGTAGGAATAGGCGTAGAGATCGAAGCGTTCGTCGATGCTCTCGAACAGCGGCATGGCGAAATAGCCGACCGGGTGGCGGCGCAGGTCCGAAGACATCAGGCCCAGCCGGATGCGACCGTCTTTCGCGCGCGGCTTCGGGCGGCGGATCGGCGCCTCGGCGGTGTGGCGCTCCACCTTCCGACCCCAGATCTGATGCTGCTCCAGAAGCTCGGCGCGGTCCTCGTCCGTCTCCACCGCCGAGAGCTGCTTCATCAGGGCGGCGTGGCGGCCGCTCTCCGCCCAGGCGCGGCCGCGGCCGCGGAAATCGCCGACGCGGGGCATGGCGTCGTAGTCGGCCACCCGCTGCAGAACCTCGTAGAGGATCTTCCGCGCCCCCGGGTCGGTGATCTCGCCGCCCTGCGCCAGGGCCGACTTCGCCAGCTGGTAGGCCTCTTCGATGTTGGCGCCTTCGTCGCCCGCACGCGTGCGCTCCAGGCTCTCGATCAGCGTCAGCCGATAGTCATTGTTCGTGGGCTCGAGCTCGATCGCCCGGCGCAGGTGGACGTTGCCGCTCGCGCGGTCGTATTCCCCAAGCGTCTGGCCGAGCTGATTGTGCAGCCAGGCCGAACTCTCCAGTTGCGGCAGAAAGCTCCGCAGATAGGTCTCCGCGCGGCGGAACTGTCCCGCCCGGCGCAGCACGATGACCCGGGCCTCGATCAGGCGCGGGTGGGCCGGATTGGCCGCTATCGCCTTGTCCAGCACCTCTTCGGCCTGTTTCGTCCGGTGCAGCTCGTTCAGCGCGCCAGAGAGGTCCAGCCAGGCGTCGATGAGATCCTTCTGCAGCGCCACGGCCTGGCGGAACCGCACCAGGGCGGGGTCGGTCTTGCCCTGCAGCAGGAAGGCGCGGCCGAGCTGGCGCTGAAATTCGGCGTTCCGCGGCTGCTGGCGCACCAGCTTGGTCAGGCCTGCCTCGGCCCGGGCGCCGTCGCGCAGGTCGAGCAGCACGTTGCAACGGTTGTATTGCGGCGCGTCCAGCTGCGGCGCGATCCGGACGGCGTCGTCGAGCGCGGCCAGCGCCTCCTCGAGACGGCCAAGGCGGCGCAGCAGAATGCCGCGAAGATTGGCGAGATCGACGTCGCGCGGATGCTGGGCCACGGCGCGGGCCGCCCAGGTCGCGCCCTCTTCGTAGCGGCCGGCCTGGTAGAGCTGGGTGAGAAGGGCGCGGTAGACTTGCGCCGGACGGGCGGGATCCTCCGCCAGCGCGGCCAGGACGTGGTCGATGGCCTCCGCCGTCCGCCCCGCGTTGAGGGCCGCTTGCGCCGCCGCCAGTCGATCGCTCATGCCACACCGTCCCAAGCGCGCGCGCGAGGCGCCTGCGCCGGCAGCCTTAAGGCGCGGCGCGGTGAATGGCTAGAAGGAGGGCGTGGCTAGACGGCGGCGTGAGGCGCCGCGCCGCGGCCCTGGTCGAACCGCCACTTCAGCACCAGGATGGTGGCGGAGAGCGCCAGGCAGACGGCGTTGGAGCCGATGATGGGCCAGCTGTCGATCATCACGCCGTAGGCGATCCAGAGGCTGAAGCCGGTGACGGTGACGGCGTACATGCGCAGCGAGACCGCCGAGGCGTCGCGCTCGCGCAGGATCTTGAGGATCTGCGGCACGAAGCTCGCCATCGAGCAGAGCGCAGCGCCCGTGCCGATGATGTTCGCCAGATAGGACATGCTCACGACCTCGCGCGGTCGAGGTGCAGGTGCGCGGTCGGGCGGGAGGCGGATGAGCTCATGGGACGGTAACGACGACCTGCAGTCCGGGTTGCGCATCCTTCCAGGCGACGTCGGCGCCGAGTTGCTGGGTCAGCAGGCGCGTCATGAACAGGCCGAACCCGCCGTCGGCGCTGCCCGGCGGCAGCCCTGGCCCCTCGTCCTGCACCGTCAGCGCGAAACCGCCGCCGACGGGCTCCAGCCGGACCGTCACCTCAGCCGGGCGGCCCGTCGCAGCGCCGTGGGTCAGGGCGTTCTGCGCCAGCTCATTGACCATCAGGGCCATCGGGCAGGCCTGGGCCGCGGAGACCTCGACCGGCGCGAGGTCCAGATGCACGACCGCCCCGCCGCCCTGGGCGCGCGCCAGGGTCGAGACATGTTCCCGTATGAAGGCCGTGAGGTTGAATCGGTCCGAATCCGGAGCGTCGAGGATTTCGCGATGCACCGCGGCCACGGCGCCGACCCGCTGGTGCATGGCCTTCATCGCCCGCTGGGTCTCCGGCGCCGCCGAGCGGCGCCCCTGCAGCAGCAGCAGGGATGAGACCAGCTGGAGGCTGTTCTTGGCGCGATGGTCGACCTCACGGGCGCGCTCGCGCTCCCGATCAAGCGCAGCCTGCAGCGCCTCGACCGTGGTCGGCTCGGGTCTGGTGTCTGGCCCCTCTAGCATCCCCGCAGCCGCCCCTGAGCCTCATCCCTGGGAAAAACGGCGTCGTCCCGCCCTTGGTTCCTCTTGCACGTGAGCGGCGTTCTTGTCACGGCCGTGACACACCCATGAGGATGTTGGAGAGTTCGCCGTCTGGAGATTCGATTGCCCGCGTCGCCGCCCGAAGACACTCGCGCCGCCCAGTCGTCACCCTGGCCGATCATGGCCGCCGGCGCCGCGGGCGTGGTGGCGATCGCGGCGATCGCCGTGACCCAACAGATCGGGCCCCCGGCGGCCCTGGCGGCGGCGGGCGTGGTGACCGTGGTGACCGCCCTGTGCGTCCTCGCCGCCGACCGCTCCGGCGAGGCGCGCTATCGCGCGCTGATGCGCAGCGCGGCGATCCGGGCCGGGGAGCCGCCGCCCTTCGCCAGTCTCGTCAACGCCCTGCCGGATCCGATCCTGGTGATCTCGGCGACGGAGCCTGAGGACCTCACCAGCCGGCGCTACGTCTTCGCCAACACCGCCGCGCGCGACCTTTTGAGGATCGAACGGGACGAGGGGTTGCTGGTGAACGCCATCCGCGACCCGGACGTGCTCGACGCGGTCGATCGGGCGCTGTTCACCGGCCACGACGCCGAGTGCGTCCATGAGGCCGGCGGCGCCCAGACCCGGACGCTGCGCGTCCACGCCCGCCCCCTGGCCGAGGCGCTCGACGGCCGCCGGATGGCGGTGCTGATGTTCCGCGACGAGACCGAGATGCGGCAGGTGGAGCGGACCCGGGCCGATTTCCTGGCCAACGCCAGCCACGAGCTGCGGACGCCGCTGGCCTCGCTTGCCGGCTTCATCGAGACCCTGCGCGGCCACGCCAAGGACGACCCCGTGGCGCGGGATCGCTTCCTCTCCATCATGCAGGCCCAGGCCGGGCGGATGTCGCGGCTGGTCGACGACCTGATGTCGTTGTCGCGCATCGAACTCGGCGAGCATATCGCCCCGGCCGACCAGGTGGATCTCGCCGCCTGCGTCAGCGACGTGCTGGACGCGTCCGCCCCCATCGCCGAACGGCGCGGGGTCAAGCTGAAGATCAAGCTGCCGCGCAAGGGCGCAGCCAGGGCGCCGGGCGATCGCGACCAGATCCTGCAGGTGATTCAGAACCTGGTCGACAACGCGGTGAAATACTCGCCCGACGGCGGGGTGGTGGAGGTGGCGCTGCAGGCCGGCCTCTCGCCGGAGGCCGCCAGCGCCCCCTACCGTCCGGGCGCCGCGCGCCTGTCGCTGCTGGCTCCGGATGTGCTGGGTTCCGCCTATGCGGCGCTCAGGGTCAGCGACCGCGGCCCGGGCATGCCGCGCGAACATCTGCCGAGGCTCACCGAGCGCTTCTACCGCGTCGAGGGCCAGAAGAGCGGCGAGCGCGCCGGCTCCGGCCTGGGGCTGGCGATCGTCAAGCACATCGTCAACCGCCACCGCGGCGGCCTGACGGTGGAGAGCGCGGTTGGCGAAGGCACGACCTTCACGGTCTACCTGCCGATGCGGAGCGCCCGCGTGACGCCGACTGCCGTTGCCGTCGCGAAAGTGTCATGACGTTGTTGCATACGCCTGACGCGCCAGGGGCTTAAGGCGCTGGAGATCGTCCCACCATGACCGAGCACACCGTCAAGTCCTTCGAAGAAGAGCTGAACACGCTCTCGGCGGAGTGCGCCCGCATGGGAGGGCTTACAGAGTCCCAGGTGGCCGACGCCATCACCGCGGTCGTCAAGCGCAACCAGGAGCTCGCCGGCGCGGTTGTCGGCCGCGACGACCGCCTGGATATCGCCGAGCGCGACATCGAGCGCCGGGCGATCAAGCTCATCGCCTTGCGCCAGCCGCTGGCCGACGACCTTCGCCGCACCGTCGCGGCGATGAAGATCGCCAACAACCTCGAGCGCTGCGGCGACCTCGCCAAGAACATCGCCAAGCGGACCCTGGTGATCATCGAATCCGATCCGATGACGCCGCTGACCCGTTCGATCGACCGGATGGGCAAGCTGGTGGTCCAGCGTTTGACGGCCGTGCTCGACGCCTACGCCCGCTCGGACCTGGAGCGCGCGCTGGCGGTCTGGTCCCAGGACGAGGACGTGGACGAGCACTACAACAGCCTGTTCCGCGAGCTCTTGACCTACATGATGGGCGACCCGCGCACGATCACCGCCTGCGCCCACCTGCTGTTCGTCGCCAAGAACCTCGAGCGGATCGGCGATCACGCCACCAACATCGCCGAGATCATCCACTACCAGATCACTGGCGACGAGATGATCGCGCCGCGCCCGAAGACCGACGCGTTCACCGCCTGACCGGAGCTTGAACGCCTTGCGGCCGACCATCCTGATCGTCGAGGACGAGGACGCGCTCGCGACTCTCCTCCAGTACAACCTCGAGAAGGAAGGCTACGCCGTCATCGTGGCCGAGGACGGCGACGAGGCCATGGTCTCGGTCGACGAGAAACTGCCCGACCTGATCGTGCTGGACTGGATGCTGCCGAAGGTTTCCGGCATCGAGGTCTGCCGCCGGCTGCGCCAGCGCCCCGAGACGCGCAACGTGCCGATCATCATGCTCACCGCCCGCGGGGAGGAGAGCGACCGCATCCGCGGGCTGGACACCGGGGCCGACGACTATGTGGTCAAGCCGGTCTCGATGAGCGAGCTGGCCGCCCGCGTCCGCGCCGTGCTGCGCCGGCTGCGGCCGGGGCTGGCGGAGGACGAGGTCCGCTGCGGCGACATCATCATCGACCGGGTCGGCCATCGGGTGAAGCGCGCCGGCAAAGAGGTGCATCTGGGGCCCACCGAGTTCCGCCTGCTCGACTATCTGATGCGCCATCCGGGCCGCGTCCTGTCGCGCGAGCAGCTGCTCGACGCGGTCTGGGGCTCGGACGTCTATGTCGAGGCGCGCACCGTCGACGTGCACATCGGCCGCCTGCGCAAGGCGCTGAACCTGCCGCAGACCGAAGATCCAATCCGCACGGTGCGTGCGGCGGGCTACTCGCTGGACGTGGCGCGGCAGTAGGTCTTCCTGGGCAGCGCGGGTTCGTGTCGACGCCGAACGCCCCCTCAGTCGCTTCGCGACAGCTCCCCCGCTATGCGGTGGAGCATCTTCGGCCCAGATCCTCCACCGCGTAGCGGGGGAGGTGGCTCGCGCAGCGAGACGGAGGGGGCGTTTGCAGCGCGCCTGACGCCCTCACGCCTTGACCCCGCCAGCCCAGCGCGCCAAAGCCCGGCGTCATGAACATCCTTCTCGTCGGCTCCGGCGGCCGTGAGCACGCCCTGGCCTGGAAGATCGCCCAGTCGCCGCTTCTCACGCGCCTGGTGGTCGCGCCCGGCAATCCCGGCGTCGCCGCGCTTTGCGAGACCCGCAGCGTCGCTGCGACCGACGTCGACGGCCTCCTGGCCCTGGCCCGCGAGATCGCTGCGGACCTGGTGGTGATCGGTCCGGAGGTGGCGGTGGCCGCGGGGCTGGGCGACGCGCTGCAGGCGGTGCAGATCCCCTGTTTCGGCCCGACCGCCCAGGCCGGCCAGCTGGAATCCTCCAAGGCCTTCACCAAGGCCTTCACCGACCGCTACGGCCTGCCGACCGCGGCCTATGCGGTCTGTGAGGACGCCGCCGCCGCACGTGCGGCGCTCGACCGTTTCGAGCCGCCCTATGTGGTCAAGGCCGACGGCCTGGCCGCCGGCAAGGGCGTGGTGATCGCGCCCACCCGCGGCGAGGCGGAGGCGGCCATCGACGACGCCCTTGGCGGGCGTTTCGGCGCCGCCGGCGCGCGCGTGGTCATCGAGGAGTTCCTCGAGGGCGAGATCGGCTCGTTGTTCGCTCTGTGCGACGGCGAGACCTCGATGCTGTTCGGCTGGGCCCAGGACCACAAGCGCGCCTTCGACGGCGAGCAGGGCCCGAACACCGGCGGCATGGGGACCTATTCGCCGGCCCCGGTCTTCACGCCGGAACTGGTCGAACAGATCCGCACCCGCCTTGTCGAGCCGGCCTTCGCCGGGATCGCCCAGGACGGCGCGCCCTATCGCGGGGTGCTGTTCGTCGAGCTGATGGCGACCCCGCACGGACCGAAGCTGGTGGAGTTCAACGTCCGCTTCGGCGATCCCGAATGCCAGGTGCTGATGCTGCGCCTGGAGAGCGACCTCGTGCCCTATCTCATGGCCTGCGCGACCGGGACGCTGAAGGACATGGCCCAGCCGGTCTGGCGCGACGAGGCGGCGGCCTGCGTCGTCGTCGCCGCCCACGGCTATCCCGAGACGCCCCGGTCGGGCGGTGAAATCCGCGGCCTGGAACAGGACTTCGGATCCGACGTGGTGGTCTTCCACGCGGGAACGACGCGCGATGCGGCGGGCGTGCTGCGGGCCTCCGGCGGGCGTGTGCTGAACGTCTGCGCCAAGGGCGCGGACCTCAAGGCGGCGCTGGCGCAGGCCTATGGCGCGATCGAGGCGATCGACTTCCCCGACGGCTTCTTCCGCCGCGATATCGGCTGGCGAGCGCTCGCGCGCTGACCTGGATTGGGCCGCCTGCTCACTCAAAACGGGTAATGGTCCCCCAAAACGGGTAAGGCCAAGCTTCAATGTGGCGAAAAAGTGTCGCTCTTCTCAACCTGAAGGCGTTGCAGGCGAGCCATCTGGCTCGCCTGCTCATGCGCCTTCACGTTGGGGTTGGAGCATCCGCAGATGAATACGGTTTCTCGCCGCGGGAACGAGGTCGCCGACCAAGACGCGGTCCCTGACGGCGGACCGCATCCGGTGGACCGTCACGTGGGGTTGCGCATTCGCATGCGCCGCAAAGAGCTCGGCATCAGCCAGGAGAAGCTGGCCGACGCCCTGGGGCTGACCTTTCAGCAGGTCCAGAAGTATGAGCGCGCCGCCAATCGGGTGAGCGCCTCCAAGCTCTACGAGATCGCTCGCGCGCTGAACGCCAGCGTCGGCTACTTCTACGAGGGGCTCGCGACGGTCGAGGAGATCGACCCGCCCGCCGCGCCGAATCTCGAGGCCCACGCCTTCCTGCTCACGCCGGAAGGCGCCGAGCTCGCGGCCATCTTCCCGAAGCTCGGCCGCAGCCGCGTCCGCCGCAAGGTGATCGAACTGGTGCGCGCGATCGTCGGCGCCGAGGAGAGCGAGCCGGCGGCCGACGCGGTCCGCGCCCGCGTCCTCACCTACGAGGCTCACTAGACGCCAGCAGGTCCTCCAGGGCTTCCGGAGTCTCGAACACCGCCCGGACCGGCCAGGCCGCGACCCGTTCGCGCCAGGCCGGCGGCAGCCGCACCCAGTCCTTCTCGGTGGTGACGAGGCCGGCCGCGAACGGCTCGGCCCGCGCCGCCAGCGCCCGCAAGGTGGCCTCGTCATAGGCGAAGTGGTCGGGGAAAGGCGCGAAGTCGGCCAGGTCGCAGCCGGCGGCGATGAGGGCGCGCTCCACCTTCCAGGGCTTGCCGACGCCGGCGAAGCCGACCTGCGGACCCGACGGCGGCGGTTCGGCCGCCTCCAGCCGGGCGACCAGCAGGGGCCTGGCGGCGAGCATCGCGGCCAGCTCCGCATCCACCGCCGCAAGATCCGAGGGCAGCAGGACGATGCTGGCGTCCGCCCGCGCCAGGCCGGCGGCCAGCGGTTCGCGCATCGGCCCGGCGGGAAAGACCCGGCCGTCGCCGAACGGCCATTCCCCTTCGCGGGTCTCGCCGTCGACCACCACCAGCGACAGCGCCTTCTCCAGCGAAGGATTCTGGTGCCCGTCGTCCATGACGATCACCTGGGCGCCCGCCGCGGCCGCGGCGCGGGCGCCGGCGGCGCGGTCGCGCGCGACCCAGACCGGAAAGTCCCGGGCCAGCATCAGCGGCTCGTCCCCAACCTCGGAGCCGGTATGGCGCTTCGGCTCCACGCGCACCGGACCTTCCAGCCGGCCGCCATAGCCGCGCGAGAGCAGGTGGACCTCGACGCCGCGGGCGGCCAGGCGCTCGGCGAGCGCGCGGACGATCGGCGTCTTGCCGACCCCGCCCACGGTCAGGTTGCCGACGCAGATGACCGGCACGCCGGGATCGGCCGGCGCGGTCCTGGCGATGCGCCGCGCGGTGACCGCCGCCCAGATCCAGGAGACCGGGGTCAGCAGGGCGCGCGTCACCGGCCTGGCCCGGCGATCGCGGCTGTACCACCAGCGCGGCGTCGACAGCCTCACGGCGCCACCAGGCCTTCGATCAGCGGCAGGGCCTCGTCGAGCGCCGCGCTTTGCCGCTCGGCGTAGTCGAGCGCCGCCTCGCCGATGCGCCGGGCGACCGCAGGATAGTCGAGCAGGCCGCGGATGTGTCGCGCCAGCGCCTCGGGCCCGCCGGCCTGGATGACGGCCGCCTCGGCCAGCATCTCGGCGTAGAGCTCCTGGGCGTTGGCGACGTGCGGTCCGGTGACGAGCGCCGCCCCGACCCGGGCGGCCTCCAGCGGATTGTGGCCGCCCACCCCGTTTACGAAGCTGCCCCCCATCACCACCGCGTCGGCCAGGCGCAGCCAGAGACCCATCTCGCCCAGGGTGTCGGCGACATAGGCCGTCGTCCGCGGCTCGAGCGGTTCGCCCTGGCTGCGGCGGGCGGCGAAAAGGCCGAGCTCGGCGAGGTCCTCGGCCGCCGCGGCCCCGCGTTCGGGATGCCGCGGGGCGACGACGAGCAGGGCGTCGGGTCGCTCCGTGGTCGCCGCGCGGAAGGCTTCGGCGATCAGCCGCTCCTCGCCTGGATGGGTGCTGGCGGCGAGCACCACTGGACGGCCGGAGATCTGCGCCGACAGCTTCGCAAGCTCCTCGGCGTCGAACGGCGGGGCGGCGCCGGTGCGCTTGAGGTTGAGCCGCGGGCCGATGCGGGGGGCGCCGAGGCTCGCGAGCCGTTCGGCGGTGGCGGCGTCCTGCGGCAGGATCAGGTCGAAGGCGTTCAGCAGGGCCCGCGCGGAGGCCGGGGCGCGGGCCCAGCCGGCGGCGCTGGCGGCGGTGATGCGGGCCGAGACCAGGCCCAGCCGGACGCCGCGCGCGCGGGCGGCCAGGATCAGGTTCGGCCAGAGCTCGCTCTCCACCAGCAGGCCTGCGTCCGGCCGCCAGTGGTCGAGGAAGCGGCGCACGGCGCCGGGCGCATCCACCGGCGCGAACTGGTGGATGACGCCGGGCGGCAGGCGTTTGGCCATCAGCTCGGCCGACGTGACGGTGCCAGAGGTGACCAGCAGGGAGAGGTCCGTCTGTCGGGACAAGGCCTCGACCAGGGGCAGGAGGGAGAGGCTTTCGCCGACGCTGACGCCGTGCAGCCAGACCAGGCGGCCGGCCGGGCGCGGGCGTCCGGCGCGTCCGAGCCGTTCGCCGAGCCGCTCAGGCGTCTCCTTGCCGGCGCGGGCCCGGGCGGCCAGGAGGCGGGGGGCGAGCGGTTCGAGAAGGTGCGCCGCCGCGCCGTAGAGCGCCAGCGGCAGGGGCCGGGCGGCTCGCGTCACGCCGCCTCGGCTCACACCACTTCCGCAGGCGCCAGGCGGCAGACGCCCGTCGGATCCCGCTCCACCTGCACCGTGGCGTGGCCGATGTTGAAACGCTTGGAGAGGCCCTCGCAGGTCTGGTGCAGGAAGGCGTCGCCGTCCTCCTCCGACCCCGCGCTCCCAGGGCGGATCAGGTGGACGGTGAGCGCCGTCTCGGTGGTGCTCAGGGCCCAGATGTGCAGGTCGTGGACCTCGACTACGCCAGGGCGGGCGGCCAGCCAGTCGCGCACCTTGGCGACGTCGATGTCCTTGGGGACGGCGTCGAGCGACAGGTCGATCGACTCCCTCAGGAGCCCCCAGGTGGCGAACAGGATGAAGGCGGCGATGGCCAGGCCCAGCGCCGGGTCGACCCAGGTCAGGCCGGTGCGGGCGATCACCAGGGCGCCGATCACCACCGCCAGCGAGACCGCGGCGTCGCCGGCCATGTGCAGGAAGGCCCCGCGCACGTTCAGGTCGCTGTGGCTGCCGCGGAAGAAGAGCAGGGCGGTGGCCGTGTTGATCACCACGCCCAGCCCGGCGGTCAGCATGACGACGCCGGTCTGGATCGAGGCGGGCTCCGCCAGCCGGTGGATGGACTCCGAGATGATTGCGCCGACCGCCACCATCAGCAGGACGGCGTTGGCGAGGGAGGCCAGGATGGTGGTCTTGCGCAGGCCATAGGTGCGCCGCGCGGTCGGCGCGCGCTTGGCCAGCGTCGCGGCCCCCCAGGCCAGGATCAGCGCCAGCACGTCGGACAGGTTGTGGCCGGCGTCGGCCAGCAGGGCCAGCGAGCCGGTCCAGACGCCCGCGCCCACCTCCGCCGCCACGAACAGGCTGTTCAGGACGATGCCGATGGCGAAGGCCCGGCCCATGTTTTCCGGAGCGACGTGATGATGGTGGTGGTGGTGGCCATGGCGGTGGCCGCCGTGTTCGTGCGCATGATCCGGATCGTGATGATCATGCTCGTGGTGATCATGGTGGTGACCGTGATCATGCGGATGCGGATGGACGTGCGCCATGGGCCTATGTCTCACCCCGCCGCGCGGGGATCAACCGAAGCGCGGCCGACCAGGGCCTCGGCGCGCCGGGTCGCCGCAGAAAGGCGGGCGGACCAGGCCTCGACCAGGGCTGCGATCCCGGCCTCGTCGGCCTCGGCCGGCACGTACAGTGGTCCGTCCCAGACCACCGCGCCGCGGCCGAAGGGGGCGGCGAACATCACCCTGTCCCAGGTGCTCTCCAGCTGCAGGGCGGGATTGGCGGCGATGCCCATCAGGAACACCGGCTGGCCGGAGCGCCGGGCGATCTGCAGGGCGCCGGGCGCGATCACCTCGTTGGGGCCGCGCGGGCCGTCGGGGGTGACCACCAGGGCGCCGCCGTCGCCGACCCAGGTCACCGCCTCGCGGATGGCGGCCACCGCCTGGCGCGCCTTGGCCGCGTCGCCCTTCTTGGCCGTCGAGACCCGGATCGCCGGAAAGCCGGACATGGCTAGGGCCTTGGCGATGAATTCGCCGTCGGCCGAGGGCGAGACGAAGGCGCGCGTGCGCTTGCGCCACCACTGGGGCGCGGTGGCGAGGCAGAGCGGAATCCGGCCGTGCCAGAAGAGGGCGATGGCCCCGGCCTCGCCGGCCAGCACCGGCTCGACGCAGGCCTGGTTCTCGTGGCGCCAGCGGACCGTGCGCAGGACGATCCGCAGATAGGCCCCGAGCAGCCAGCCCAGGGAGGCCTGGACGCCGTCGCTGCGCAGCAAACCCTTCAAACCGCCTCCAGATCCTGGGTGCGGGCGAGCCGGGCGTAGAGGCCGCCGGCCCGGACCAGGCTGTCGTGGTCGCCGGTCTCGACGACCCGGCCCTTGTCGATGACGTAGATGCGGTCGGCGCCGCGGACGGTGGAGAGCCGGTGGGCGATCAAGAGGGTGGTGCGGCCGGCCATCAGCCGCTTCAGCGCCGCCTGCACCTGGGCCTCGCTCTCGGTGTCGAGCGCGCTGGTCGCCTCGTCGAGCAGCAGGATGGGGGCGTCCTTCAGGAAGGCGCGGGCGATGGCGATCCGTTGGCGCTGGCCGCCGGAGAGCCGGGCGCCGGCCTCGCCGACGCCGGTCTCGTAGCCGGCCGGCAGGCTGGTGATGAACTCATGCGCCGCCGCGGCCCGGGCGGCGGCCTCGATGTCGGCGCGGCTGGCGTCGGGTCGGGCGTAGGCGATGTTGGCGCGGATGGTGTCGTCGAACAGGAAGGGCTCCTGGGTGACCAGCGCGATCTGCCGGCGCAGCGAGCTCAGGGTCACCTCGCGCACGTCGTGGCCGTCGAGCCGCACCCTGCCTTCGGTGGCGTCGTAGAAGCGCGGGATCAGGTTGAGCAGGGTGGTCTTGCCGCCGCCCGAGGGGCCGACGAGGGCCACGGTCTCGCCGCGGCGCACCTGCAGGGTGACATCGCGCAGCGCCGCCGGCCCCTCGGTCCCGTAGGCGAAGCCGACGTGCTCGAAGGTGATCTCGCCCTCGGCGCGGTCGAGCGGCTTGGCGCCCGCGGCGTCGCCGATCTCCGGCTCGACGTCGAGGGCGGCGAACAGCCGGCGCGCCGCCGACATGCCCTCGGCGAACACCGTCTGCAGGTTGGCGAGCTGGCGCAGCGACTGCGACCCCATGGCCAGGGCGCCGATGAAGGAGACGAAGGCGCCGGCGCTCATGCCGCCGTGCTGCGAGCGCCAACCGGCGTAGGCAAAGACGACCGCGGTGATCAGGGTCATCAGGAGCTCGGTCGCGGGCGCGGCGCGGGCGCGAGCGTTGGCGCCCTTGACCAGATGCTTCTCGCGCCGGCGCACCACCTCGGCGACGCGGGCCTCCTCGAAGGCCTCGCGGTTCTCGATTTTCACCACGCGGACCCCGTCGAGGCTTTCCATGATCGCCGTCGAGAGCGCCGAGGTCTCGACCATGGCGCCTTTGGCGGCCTTGGTGGTCTGTTTGGCGAAGCGCCGCATGATGGCGCTCGCCGCCGGGGCCGCGACCAGCAGGACCAGGGACAGGATCCAGTCGTTGTAGACCATCACCACCACCGCGCCGGCGGTGGTGAGGAAGTGCTGGGTGTAGTTGATGACGCCGGAGGTCGCCGCCTCGCGGATCAGGCCGGCGTCGTACAGCACCGACGAGACGAAGGCGCCGGAGTGCTGGGTGCGCAGATGGGCGAGGTCGGCGCGGACCAGCTTGCCGAACAGCTGCAGCTGGATGTCGCCCACCAGCCCGTTGCCGATGCGGTTGACCAAGGTCGCCTGGGTCACCTGGGCGATTGTCCGGCAGAGCGCCAGGACGGCGAGGGTGACCGGCAGGATGACGATGGCGCGCGGAACATGGTGGACCAGCAGCTGGTCGGTCGCGGGCCGCAGGAGCTGCACCAGCCAGGCGGAGGTGAGGGCGACGCAGATCGCCGCCAGCATGGCCCCGCTCCAGCCCTTCCAGCGCGGCGCCAGGTAGACCCGGGCCACCCGCGCGATCAGGGCGCGGGCGGAAAGCTCGGGCGGGGCGGGCTCGCTCATGGGCCTGGGGTCGTCCGTTGCGGGCCGTAAGTCAAGTCAGGGGGCGTTCGGCGCCGGCGGGCCGCTTCCTTAAAGCCTCCCGACCCCCTAGTTAGGCGCGATGAGCTCCGAGCCCGCCCGCAATGGATTCGACCTGTCCACCCCTGCCGGACGGACGAAGGCCTATCTGGACTATCTCTGGAAGGACCACGCCTACCTGCGCCTGGGCTTCCAGAACGCCCACTGGATCTCCGACGAGCTGGTGCGCACCAACCAGCCCTGGCCGCACCAGCTGGCCGCCTGGAAGGCGCGCGGGGTCAAGACCATCATCAACCTGCGGGGTGGGTTCGACGCCAGCTTCCACGCCCTGGAGAAGGACGCCTGCGAGCGCCACGGGCTGACGATGGTCGATTTCACCATCACCTCGCGCGAGGTGCCGAGCCGCGAGCGCGTGCTGGGCGCCAAGCGACTATTCGAGACCATCGCCTACCCGGCGCTGATGCACTGCAAGTCCGGCGCGGACCGGGCCGGCATCATGAGCGTCTTCTACATGCACTTCCGCGGGGGCCGGACGATCCGCGAGTCTCTGGAGCAGCTGCACCTGCGCTACCTGCATGTGAAGCAGGGCAAGACCGGCGTGCTGGACTACACCTTCGAGCGCTACCTGGCCGAGGGCGAGGTCGCCGGCATGTCCTTCCTCGAGTGGGTGCAGAGCCCGATGTACGACCCGGCGGGCATGAAGGCCCAGTTCCGCACCGAGATGTGGGGCCGGCTGCTGACCGAAGGCCTGCTCAGGCGGGAATGACATGAGCAGTGTCGGGCGCCCGACGGACGTTGGTTAGCCGGATATGCGAATCCTTGTCCGTGAGCGGCGTCGCCTATGACATCCCTGAGCAATACTACACCCTCCTGGGCGTTCGCCCCGACGGTGTGGCCTCGGTCGTCGACCTGGTGGCGGCGGGGGACCTGATGACGGCGCGCAACCGCGCGACGGCCCTGTTGCGCGAACACCAGAGCTGCACGGTCGTCGAGGTCTGGCGCGACGGCGCCCTGGTCGATCAGCTGTCGCGCTGACGCCGTAGCGCCGCCTCAGCCCAAAAACCCCGGGCTCAGTGCTTGTGATCGCCTTCGCCGTCGAGCTCCGGGTCGAGCAGGCGGTGGGCGTGGATGATGAAGTAGCGCATCAGCGCGTTGTCCACCGTGGCCTGGGCCTTGGCCCGCCAGGCGAGCAGGGCAGGCTCGTAACCGGAATAGGCGCCCACCAGATCGACCTTCGACGGGTCCTTGAACTCCGGCGCCCCCTGCAGAGATTTCAACTCGCCGCCAATCACCAGGTGCAGGAGCTGTTTATCGGCCATGGGGTCGCCTTCGTATGGGTGAGGGTTCGTATTCAGAGCGCGATATGCCGGACGCGGTCCAGGATCAATGGGGCGAGCGCGGGTGCGGCGCAAACCAGACTTGGCTGCATCGGTACGGTCTGGTTGTAGGCGAAACTCCGGCCGGTGTGGTCGCCGACAAATCCGCCGGCCTCCGTGGCGATCAGATCGGCGGCGGCGAGGTCCCAGTCGTACTTCGCCGCGAAGGTGACCGTGGCGTCGGCCGCCCCGGACGCCACCAGGCACAGGCGGTAGGCGGTCGAGTTGCGCCGGGCGATGCGCATGTCCGGCCAGGGCGTCGGCCAGTCCTCGTGCCGGAACATCGCCGGGTGGGCGATCATGCCGCACCCCTCGATCGCGCCGGCGGCGCTCGCATGGATCGGCTGGCCGTTCAGGGTCGCGCCTTCGCCGATCGCAGCGGCGTAGGCCTCGTCGAGCTGCGGGGCGATCACGGCGCCGGCGATCGGCCGACCGTCCTCGACCACGGCGACGCAGACTGTCCAGAAGGGCTCGCCGGCCAGGAAGGCGCGGGTGCCGTCGATCGGATCGACGACAAAGACCCGTCTTGCCGACAGACGGGCGGGATTGTCCGCCGTCTCTTCCGACAGCCAGCCGTAGTCCGGCCGGGCTTGCCGCAGCATCGTCTTCAGGAGGTCGTCGGCGGCGAGATCGGCGTTGGTCACCGGCGAGTCGCCGGGCTTGAACTCGGTGATGAGACCCCGGTCGCGCAGGGTCGAGGCGAGCTGGCCCGCCTCGCGGGCCGCCTCGACGATCAGGGTGAGGTCTTGGCTGAGGCCCAGCGTCAACGCCCCGCGATCGCGAGGTTGTCGATCAGCAACGACGGCGCGTTCGAGGCGCCGCGGATCTCCAGGTCGGCGCCCGGGACGACCCGGCCGTAGATGTCGATCAGATTGCCGGCCACGGTGATCTCGGTCACCGGATAGGCGATCTCGCCGTTCTCGAACCAGAAGCCCGAGCAGCCCACCGACCAGTCGCCGGTGTTGCCGTTCAGCGAGGGGCCGAACATCGAGGTGACCAGCAGGCCGGTTCCGGCGTCGCGCATCAGGGCCGCCTGGTCCCGGTCGCCGGGCTGGAAGGTCAGGTTCGACGGCGAGACCCCGGGCGGACCCGCCAGACCGCGCGAGGCGTGGCCGGTGGTCTTGAGGCCCAGCTGGCGCGCCGAGGAGGTGTTCAAGAGCCAGGTGGTCAGCACGCCGTCCTCGATGATGGAGGTTCGGCTATTGGCGACGCCCTCGTCGTCGAACGGGCTGGAGCCCAGGCCGCGAAGGCGGTGCGGATCGTCGTTGATGTTGATCCCCTTGGCGAAGATCTGCTGGCCGAGCCTGTCCTTCAGAAAGGAGGTCCCGCGGGCGATCGAGGGGCCGGAGATGGCGCCGATCAACGGACCCATCAGCGAGGCGGCGAGCCGGTTCTCGAAGATCACCGGCGCGGTGGTCGAGGCGATCTTGCGCGCCCCGAGCCGGCCGACGGCCCGGCGGCCCGCTTCCGCGCCGATCGATTCCGGCGAGGGCAGGTCGCCTTCCCAGCGCGTGGAGCGGCCGTCGTAGCCGCTTTCCATGCCGTTCTCGTCGCCGGCGATCGCCGAGGCGCCGAGCGAGAAGCCCGAGGCGCGGTGGACGCCGGTAAAGCCGCCGCTGGTGACCATCTTCCATTCCGACGCCGCCCAGGAGCCCGAGCCCCCGTCGGAGTTCGTCACTCGCGGGACCGCGCGGGCGGCGGCCTCGGCGGTGCGGGCGCGCGCCTCCAGCGCCTCGGCGGTGGGCTCGGCGGGGTCGAAGAGGTCGAGGTCGGGCAGGGGCCCGCGGGCCAGCCGGTCGCTGTCGGCCAGGCCAGCATAGGGATCCTCCGGCGCGAGCCGCGCCATGGCGACCACGCGTTCGATCAGCTTGGCGCGGGCTTCGGGGCTGATGTCGGAGCCGGAGACGCTCGCCTGCCGACGGCCGACGAAGACGCGCAGGCCGAGGTCGCGCGACTCTTCGCGCTCGACCTCCTCCAGCTCGCCCAGCCGGACGCTGATGGAAAGCGCACGGCGCTCGGCGCTGACGGCTTCGGCCGCGTCGGCGCCGGCCTTCAGGGCGGCGGCGACGACGTCTTGCAGCAGGTTTTCGTCCATGCACCGGATATGGCGGACCCGGGCCGCTCCGGCAAGTTAAGGCGGGCAAGTTCCAGGGTCGCAGGCCCTGGCTTCCGCGCCTTTCGGCCAAGCGAGCGCAGCCGTCGAAGCACGGCCGCGCTCACGGCCCGCTCTGGCTAGGGTTGGGTCACCTTGGTCGTCGTGGTGACCTGGCCCGAAGGGGCGGCCACCGGATTTGTCGCGCGCCGTGTCACATGGGTCCGCGTAGAACGACGAGCGCTGCCCGGCTGCTGGGTGGTGACGGTCGTCTCGACCTGCGTCGGCGGCGTCTGTGCAGCGACGGCGGCGTTGCGCGCGGCCGCCGCGTCAGCCGCCGAAGTCGCCGCGGATTGCTGGGCGGCCGCGGCTCGTGAGTTGGCTTCCGCGGCCTGTTGCTGCGCAGTCGCGGCCTGATCTTGGGCCGCGGCGACGCCTTCCCTCTGGTTCTCCTGCGCGGCGGCGACGGAGGCGTCCTTATGCTGCTGCAACTCGCCGATCGCGGTGTCGGCCAGGGCCGAAGCGCGGATGGCGGCTGCGATGGATGGCGACTTGTGGCCAGCCGCAAGATTTTCCTTGGCGGTCGCCAGGGCCGCCCGGGCTTCAGCCGTCTCGCGCGGCGCCTCGGTGCTGGCGCCGATGGATTCGGCGGTGTGGATCTTGGCCTCCGCGGCGGCGATGGCTTCGCGAGCGCGATCGCCCTTGCCAGCATGGGCCGGAGTTGTGAGGGCCAAAGCCATGGCGCTCGAAGCGAGGATCGATGTGAAGAGCGTCTTTCGGATCATGGTCTCTCTCCTGTAGGCGTCGTGGTGCAACGGTCGACCATGAGAAACGTTGCGAGACCAAATAAATATATGGAGAGATATGGCCTTCAATATGTGAAGCGAAGACGGGCAGTAAGTCTCGTCATACGTAATCGGAATCGACGAGAACCACGCCGATATCTCGGACATTGGTGGGGTCTTGATGGGAATGTTTATTGCCGGCGTCGCGGCGAGCTCGGCTGGACCGCCCTCAGCCTTGGCTTCCCGCGCCTACGGAACCGCGTAGACCAGCAGGATCACCGCCGTCGTCAGATAGACCAGCCAGGTCGTGATCACGCCCACGGTCCGTGGCAGAGACGCGCCGCCGCTGCGCGACAGGCCGACGGCGTGGGCGATACGGCCGAGGGTGAAGGCGAGCCCAAGCAGGTGGACCAGGCCGGCCGGCGCGTTCAGCAGCGCCAGCAGACCCAGGCCGAGCAGGGCGGCGGGGATATATTCGCTGGCGTTGCCGAAGGCGCGGACCGCCCGCTCCAGGTCCGGGTTCCCGGCATGGCCCAAGCCGATCCGGCGCGTGCGGCGGATCCGCACGACCCGCACCGACAGCACCAGCATCAGGATCAGGTTGAGGCCGGCCCAGAGGGCGGCGGCGTGGGCGGCGGGAGGAACGGTCATGGCGCGCAGACCTAGCACAGCTGTGGCGGAGCCGCCGAAACGCCCCCTCAATCCACCTCTTTCCCGTCGCCGGGCAGGCCAAGGCTCGCCCATTTGCGGGTCACCTCGGCGACCACGGCCTTGTCCATGCCGAGCTTCTCGCCCCACTCGCGCCGGGTCTCCGGCGGCCATTTGTTGGTGGCGTCGAGGCCGATCTTCGAGCCCAGGCCGCTCTCGGGCGAGGCGAAGTCGAGGTAGTCGATGGGGGTGTGCTCGACGAGGGTGATGTCGCGCGCCGGGTCCATGCGGGTGGAGAGCGCCCACATGACGTCCTTCCAGTCGCGGGCGTTGATGTCGTCGTCCACGACGATCACCCACTTGGTGTACATGAACTGGCGAAGGTAGCTCCAGACGCCCATCATCACGCGCTTGGCGTGGCCGGGGTAGGCCTTCTTCATCGACACCACGGCGATGCGGTAGCTGCAGCCCTCGGGCGGCAGCCAGAAGTCGACGATCTCCGGGAACTGCTGGCGGATCAGGGGCACGAACACCTCGTTCAACGCCTCGCCGAGCACGCTGGGCTCGTCCGGCGGCCGGCCGGTGAAGGTGGTCAGGTAGATCGGGTCCTTGCGCATGGTCACCGCGGTGACCTGGAAAACCGGGAAGCGCTCGACGGAATTGTAGTAGCCGGTGTGGTCGCCGTAGGGGCCTTCGTCGGCGTATTCGTCCAGGAGGACGTGGCCCTCCAGCACGATCTCGGCGTTGGCCGGGACCATCAGCGGCACGGTCTTGGCCGGAACCAGCTCGACCTTGGCCCCGCGCATCAGGCCGGCGAACTGGTACTCCGACAGGGTCTCCGGGACCGGGGTCACCGCCGCCAGTATGGTGCCGGGGTCCGCGCCGATGACGGCGCAGGCGGGCAGCGGCTCCGGCTTGCCGGCCGCCTTCCAACGGCGGTGGTGCTGGGCGCCGCCGCGGTGCGCCAGCCAGCGCATGATGGTGCGATCCTTGCCCAGAACCTGCATGCGGTAGATGCCGAGGTTGTAATCATCCTCGCGGTCGGTGGACGGGCCCTTGGTGACCACCAGCGGCCAGGTGATCAGGGGCGCAGGCTCGCCCGGCCAGCAGGTCTGGACCGGCAGTTTGGTGAGGTCGATCTGGTCGCCCTTCATCACCACCTGCTGCACGGGGGCGCGCTTCACGATCTGCGGCCGCATCGACATGACGGTCTTGGCGAGCGGCAGCATCTCCATGGCGTCCTTGAAGCCGCGGGGCGGCTCCGGGGCGCGCAGGAAGGCCAGCAGTTCGCCGACCTCGCGCAGGTCGGCGGCGGTCGAGCGGGCGCGGCCCTCCAGGGTCACCCCCATGGCCACCCGCTTGACCGTGCCGAACAGGTTGACCAGGGCCGGCATGGGCGAAATCTCGCCGTCGGCGCGGATCGGCCTCTCGAACAGGACGGCTGGGCCGCCGGTCGCCAGGAGGCGGCGCTGGATCTCGGTCATTTCAAGAACCGTGGAGACGGGCTCGGAAACCCGCACCAGCTCGCCGGCCTTCTCGAGCGTCGTCAGGAATTCCCGCAGCGATCGGTACGCCATCACCCCTCCGCAAAACTGGCGCGGAAGCTAGGGCGGGAGGCGGGTCCTGTCACGCCTGCAGCCGAAGCGCTTCGGCGCGGGCCTCCGCGAGCTCGCGCTCCAGCTGCTCGATCCTGGCCGCCATGACGGCGCGTTCGTGCATCCAGGGCCAGCGGCCGTCGGCGCGGGTCCGGGGCAGGGCGCCGCGGAGGAACTTCTGGGTCCCCGCACGCACCTCGTCGGGCCCGGGCCGGGGCGCTGCGATGGCCTCACGGTAGATCGCCTCGAGTCTGTCGAGCATCGGGCCGTGGCTGGCTTGCCGCCGGGCGGCGAAGGCGACCTGCGCCGACTCGTTGGCGTCATACCGGTCGATCGCCTGGCCAAGCGCCTCGACGCTGACGGGGCGGCTCAGCGAGCGCAGTCCGAAATTCAACCGCCGCAGGTCGGCGAAATTGGCCGTGGTGACGAGATCGGCCAGGCCGCGCGAGTCGCAGACGATGACGGCGCATCCGGCGCAGAGCGCTTCCAGCGCCATGCGCGCGGTGGCGAACACCAGATCGTAGCGGATCAACTCCCGTTCCGGATCCAGGACGAGGCGGTCTGCGCCCGCGCCCAGCAGGTCGAGCTCCAGGCCGCGACGTCGGCAGGCCTCCTGCAGGTATGGAATCTGAGCCTTGAACTTGGTGAAGGCGAGCGCGCGTCCGGGCTTTGGCGACAGCGGGTCGCGCCGCGGAATCCGGGCGAGATCGACGGTGTTGTACAGGGTCTCCACACGGTCCGCCGCGATCCCCTCCATCTGCAACAGGCGGTCGCGCACCGTGTCGTCGACCGCCAGATAGCGATGGATCTGGGGGAACGGGGCCGGGGCCTCGCGCCAGTGCTGCCAGCCGTGACAGTACTGGATCGCGGGCGTCTGCGGGAAGTGAAGCAGCGCTTCGGCGGTCGGGATGAAGTGCTGCCCATGGATGACCTCGGGCGCCTCGGTGATCGTCGAAAGATCCTCGGTGACGGCGACGCCCAGCTGGAAGAGGGCGCGCGCCGGGTCGCCCAGATGCGGCGCGTAGACCGTCGGCCGATGGCCGCGCCGCAGGAGGCCGAGCGCCACGTCCCGGATGACCGACTCCGTGCCCCCCGGCTGGTCCATCCAGGCATTGGTCAGAAGCACCCGAAGCCCGCCGGCTGGAGGCCCGCTCATGCCGCCACCGCCTGATCTCGGAGCATGGCGATGAGCTCGGCTGCGATGGGCGCCGCGTGTCTCCATCGCAGCACCGAATCATAGAGGCCGGCCTGCACGCGCATTTCTCCGAACTGCTCGTAGATCGGCGTCTCGCCGGGGCGGGGCAGAAGCTCCGGCATGGGTCGGGGGAGGTGCAGGGACTCGGTCGCGATGAACGCCGGCCCGCCGACCGCCAGCACCTCCGCCACGTCCTGCGCGATGGCGGGAAACACGGCCGCCAGCTCCTGCTTCCGCCGCACTTCGCCGTCGTCGAGCCTTCGGATCTCGTGCGTCTCGCCCATCGACCTCAGGGCGAGGCTGGGCGGCGTCACGGCGTAGTCGAAGCAGGCCACCCGGCGTCCGAGCCGCTCGCTGGCGAGGGCGACGGCGGCGCGTGTCACGAGGTGCCAGATGTCGTGCGTCACGTTGTAGAGCTGCCAGGCGTCGGTCACGACCGCGTCCAGGCGCTGGTCCACAATGTGATCGGCGAGCTGGCGCGCGAGGTTGGAGAACCTGCGAGTCTCGCCGGCCATGATCCAGGCGTAGACGTCTCGGTCCAGGCATTGGCCGAACAGCTGCCCAGGACGGGCCCCGAGGGTTTCCAGAAGCCGGCGGCTCGCGTCCACACGGGCGCGGTCGACGCCGTGACGAGAGCCGCTGGTGAGAATGAAGACGGTCGGGCGCCGCTGCTCGATCCAGCGCGTCAGCCTCAGCTCATGTCCGGGATGGGCGACAGCCAAGCCGACGCGAGCCGTCGTCGCGAGTCGGTTTGTCGATAGGCTCATCTTTCCCCCTGCCCGCAGCCAGCCTGATGCACCTGAGGCGCCGACTGAATGCAAGCGAAACCACGGAAGAATCGCGCCCTACGACTGGTGGCCGTCCCAGTTATTGACCAGCTTCTTCGGCGCGATCTTGCGCCAGCGCCGCTCCAGGAAACTTCGCAGCGAGCCTGCATCGAGGCTTTCGATGCGCGCCAGGACCATCGGGTAGTTCCGGTAGTGGTCAGTGAAGTGGAAGGTCGCGGGCTCGGCCTCGATCAGCATCTCCCGCTCGTCGAACCCGACCTCCTGCAGGACGACGCTGGCGTCCTCGTCGCGCAGCCGGGTGAAGAACTTGCCGCCGACCTTGTAGGCGGGATGGCCGTAACTGGTCCCCACCTCCACGCCGGGGAAGCCCATGACGATGACGTACATCTCGTCTGCGGTCATCGCGAACTCCGCCCAGCGTGCAGCCGCCTCAGGTCTCCGACCAGACCCCCATCTCGTTGCCGCTGGGGTCGCGGAAGTGGAAGCGGCGGCCGCCGGGGAAGTCGTAGGGGCCGCGGATGATCTCGCCGCCGGCGGCGCGGACCTTGTCCGCCATCGCCTCCAGGTCGTCGGCGTAGAGGATGACCAGGGGCATGGGCGCGCGGTCCGCGGCGTGGCCGTTGAAGCCGCCGTCCAGCCCCTCGTCGAAGGCGGCGTAGTCGGGGCCGTAGTCGGTGAAGGCCCAGCCGAAGGCCTGCTCGTAGAATCGCTTGGTGGCGACCATGTCGCCGCCCGGAAGCTCCACGTAATCGATCCGGCCGTCCTCGCCCATGGCGCGCTCCTGTAGCTATGTTCTGTTAATGTTCTAGTTTGGCGTCGGGCGGATGTGAAGCGCGATTTTGAGCTACGGCATCGCCCAGACCGCCGTCTTCTTGACCTCCATGTCCTCCAGCTCGCGCGTGGTCGGGACCTGGTATTCGGCGAGTTTCGTCAACCCCTCGCGCGGGAAGTAGCTGCGGCCGGGGTCGCCGATCAGCACGGTCGCGCCGGCGGCCCGGGCGACGGCGAGCCAGGCCAGAACGCGCTCGGCCAACGGTTTCTCATAGCAGATGTCGCCGGCCAGGATGATCTCCGCCCAGGCGGGCGGGGGCTGGTCCAGCAGGTTCTGGTCGGTGAAGTCGACGCAGACCCTGTTCGCCGCAGCGTTCATCTCCACCGCGGCTTCGCAATAGAGGTCGATGTCGGCGGCCAGCACGCGCGCGGCGCCGGCCTTCATGGCCGCGATGGCGACGATCCCTGACCCGGTGGCGAAGTCGACCACCCGCTTGCCCGCGACGACCTGCGGATGGTCGAGGAGGTAGCGCGCCAGGGCCTGGCCGCCGGCCCAGGCGAAGGCCCAGAAGGGGGGCGGCAGGCCCATCTCCTCCAGCGCCTCCTCGGTCAGCCGCCAGATCGGGGTGATCTCGTCGGCCAGGCAAAGCTCGAGCTCGGGAGTGTGCGGCGGGCGTTGCGGCCGGGTGTTCGCCAGCACGAAGTCGCGGCGGCCTTGCGGCGTGGGCTCGATCATGGGGCGTCCCTTCGCCCGTCCTCTCTCCTCTGTCATCCCGGAATGCGCGGAGCGCATGTCCGGGATCCATGAACACAGAGGTCAGTGTCCCTGCGCGGTAATCGCGGCGGACAATTTTCTCGCGCCGTGTTCATGGGTCCCGGTCTTTCGCTTGCGCGAAAACCGGGATGACAGCGGTTTAGAACCGGATCGCCCCGGCCGCGAAGGCGACGAACAGGACCACGCCGGCCCAGGTGTTGGCCTTGAACAGCGCCAGGGCTCCGGCCGGGTCGCTCACCCGGACGCGCCTCGCCTGCAGCATCAGCTGGACCGCGTAGAGGGCGAAGACGGGCACGAAGAGGAAGCCCAGGCCCGCCCAGAGACAGGCGGCGAAGGCCAGCGCCAGCGAGACGCCGTAGAAGCCGGCGATGGCCCGGGGCGCGGCCGCGCCCAGCCTGCGGGCGGAGGACTTCACGCCGGCGAGGGCGTCATCCTCCAGGTCCTGGATGGCGTAGATGGTGTCGTAGCCCAGGGTCCAGAACAGGCCCGAGGCGTAGAGCAGGATCGCCGGCCCATCGAGCCGGCCGGTCGCGGCGGCGAAGCCCAGTAGCGCCCCCCAGTTGAAGGTCAGGCCCAGCCAGGCCTGGGGCCACCAGGTGATCCGCTTCATGAAGGGATAGGCGGCGACCAGCGCCAGCGAGCCCACGCCCAGGCCGATCGCCAGCGGTCCCATGGTCAGCAGGATGAGCAGCGAGGCCAGGCAGCAGCCGGAGACGAAGGCCCAGGCCTGTTTGACCCGGATCTGTCCGGACGGAATCGGCCGGCCGGCGGTGCGGGCCACCTGGGCGTCGATGTCGCGATCGACGATGTCGTTGTAGGCGCAGCCCGCCGCCCGCATCAGCGCCGCGCCAAGGAAGAACTCCAGCAGCAGCAGCGGGCTGGGCGGACGATTGGACATGGCGCCGGCAAGCGCGATCGCCTGCCAGCCGGGCAGCATCAAGAGCCAGATCCCGGTTGGCCGGTCGAAGCGTCCCAGCTTCAGCCAGGGCCTGAGCGGCGCCGGCGCGCGCCGGTCGACCCAGTTGGTCGGGGCGGCGTCGGGCAGCGGGGCGGACTGGCTCATGGGCGCGGGATTAGCAGATGGCGGCCGGCGTCGCGACTGGCGGCCGTGGCGGAACGGGCCAAACTGTCGGGCGAGACATTGACCCTCGCGGAGGGTGATCCTACCTTGGCGTTGCAACTTTGGGCCGAAGGAGGCGAAGCATGATTGCGATCAGCACTGCGCGCTTCGGCATGAGCGGCGCGACGGCCTTCCTGGCCGGATAGGGCGTCACCCGCCCGGACGAAGCCAAGCTGAGCTTCGTCACGCCGCCATGATTTCCCCCACAGTCGCCGCCTGCAGACGCGGGCGCCTCACGACGGTCTCGCCCCGTCCACGAGCCATTCATGACCGACAATTACGAGGATGACGCCCCGGCCGAGCGCCGGCGCGTCCTGACCAACCGACAGGTGCTGGGCTTCATCGCCAGCCATTGGCTGCAGCGTCCCTGGCTGCTGACCGCGACGCTGAGCCTGATGCTCGTCGCGATCGCCTTCGATCTGACCGTACCGTGGGCCGCGGGGCGGCTGGTCGACGCGGTCGCCGGCGGTCCGGCCCAGCTGAAGCCGGCGTGGGAGGCCTGGGGCCTGTTCGTCGGCGCCTACCTGCTGTTCTCCGTGCTGCGGAACCTCGCCATGCGGTTCTGGAACCCGCTGGCCGCGGCCAACATGAAGACCATCGTCGACGACAGCTTTCGCAAGGTGCAGGCCTTCTCGTCCGACTGGCACGCCGACACCTTCGCCGGCGCCACGGTGCGGCGGCTGACGCGCGCCATGTGGGGCTACGACACCGTTTCGGACGCCGCCCTCATCTTTCTGGGACCGGCGCTCGTCGTGCTGTCGGGGATCTGCCTGATGATCGGTCTGCGCTGGCCGCTGGTCGGCCTGTTCGCCGCGGCGATGGTGGCGCTCTACATCGCCTCGAACGTCATCCTGACCGAGAAGTACGCCCGTCCCGCCAACCTGAAGTCTGTCGCGCTCGACTCGCGCATCGGCGGCGCGGTCGCCGATGCGATCAGCTCGAACGCGGTGGTGAAGAGCTTCGGCGCCGAGACCCGGGAGGAGTCGCGCCTGGCCGAGGTGACCGAGCTCTGGCGCCGTGCGGCCCTGCGCAACTGGGGCCGCTTCATGGACCTCTGGCTGCTGCACAACCTGCTGCTCGTCGTCCTGCAGGCGGGGCTCACCGGACTGCTGCTGCGCCTCTGGTCCAAGGGCGAGGCGAGCGCCGGGGACGTGGCCTTCGTGATCACCGCCTTCATGCTGATGACCAGCTACCTGCGGAACCTGGGCGAGAACATCCGCACGTCGCAGCGCGGCCTGGACGACGTTGAGGACGTCGCCCGCTACGCGACCGTCGATCCGCAGGTGATGGACGCCCCGGGCGCGCCGGCGTTCCGGCCTGAACGGGGCGAGATCGTCTTCGATCGCGTGGTCTTCCGCTACAAGTCCGCCGAGCGGCCGCTCTATGACGACTTCAGCCTGCGCGTCGCGCCGGGCGAACGGGTGGCGCTGGTCGGCCCCACCGGGTCGGGCAAGTCCACCTTCGTGAAGCTGATCCAGCGGCTCTACGACGTGGAGGGCGGGCGGATCCGGATCGACGGTCAGGACATCGCCGGCGTCGCCCAGGGATCGCTTCGGCGGGCCATCGCCGTGGTGCCGCAGGATCCGGCGCTGTTCCACCGGACGCTGGCCGAGAACATCGCCTACGCCCGTCCGGACGCCGACGAGGAGGCGGTGATCCTCGCCGCCAGGCGGGCGCGGGCGCACGACTTCATCAGCCGGCTGCCGCGGGGCTACCAGACCCTGGTCGGCGAGCGCGGGGTGAAGCTGTCGGGCGGCGAGCGCCAGCGGGTGGCGATCGCCCGCGCCTTCCTAGCCGACGCGCCGATCCTCGTGCTCGACGAGGCGACGTCCTCGCTGGACGTCGAGACCGAACGGCAGGTGCAGGCGGCGATGGAAGAGCTGATGGACGGCCGCACGACCGTGGTCATCGCGCACCGGCTCTCGACGATCCGCAGCGCGGACCGCATCCTCGTCTTCGAGAACGGCCGCATTGTCGAGGAGGGGCGCCACGCCGAACTGGTCGAGGGCGGCGGGACCTATGCGCGGCTGCACGCCGTGACGGAGGGGGCGAGCTAGCGGCGGGGCCTCAAAGCTCAGCCGCCAAGGCCTCGGCCAGATCGCCCCGGGGCGCGACGGCGACCCGCTCCAGCCCCAGCCAGCCGGCCATCCGTTCCAGCTCGGCCGCGAGCCGGCCGGCTGTCTCGGCCATCGCCCAGGGTTCGGCGTGGCTGGCCAGGACCCGCAAGGTCCCGGCCTTGCGATCGGCCTTCAGGTCCACCCGGGCGGTCAGGGCGTCGTCCTCCAGGAAGGGCAGGACGTAGTAGCCGTGGGTGCGCTTGTGGGCCGGGGTGTATATCTCCAGCCGCACGCGGACGCCGAACATCCGCTCTGTGCGTTCGCGGAACCAGATGGCGTTGTCGAAGGGCGAGAGCAGGGCCGCCGTCGCGATGCGCCTGGGCCGGCGCGCGGCGGGATCGAGATAGGCGGTCTCGCGCCAGCCTTTCACCGCCACGGGGACAAGCTCGCCGGCCTCGACCAGCTCGGCCAGCCGGGCGCGGGCCTCGGCCACGCCCATGCGGAAATAGTCGCGCAGGTCGCGCTCGGTGGCGACGCCCATGGCGCGGGCGGCGATCCGTAGCAGGGCGCGCTGGGCCTCGTCGCGCGGCGGCGTCGGCGTGTTGAGGACGGCGTTCGGCAGGACCTTGTCCGGCAGGCCGTAGACCCGCTCGAAGGTCCCGCGCCGGGTGGCGGTGGTCAGCTCGCCGGTCCAGAACAGGCCTTCCAGCGCCCGCTTGGCCTCGCTCCAACCCCACCAGCCGCCGGCGCCGCGATCGCCCAGCTCCAGCTCCGAGGCGGCCAGCGGCCCCCGCGCGCGGATCTCGTCCAGGGCGCGATCGACCACGTCGCGCCGCTCGCGCAGGAAGCGCGCCACGCCCTTCCACACCCCGACCCCGTCATGGGCGTCGGCCATCCGCCAGCGGAGCAGGGGCTGGGACGAGAGCGGCAGCAGGCTCGCCTCATGCGCCCAGTATTCGAACAGCGCCGGCCTGCGGCTCCAGGCGACCTCGTCGAGCAGGGCGCGCGGATAGGCGCCCAGGCGCGAGAAGGCCGGCAGGTAGTGGGTGCGCGAGACCACGTTGACGGAGTCGATCTGGACGACGCCGAGGCGCTCGATGGTCTTCAGCAGCTGGCGCCTGGCGACCTCTCCCTCAGGCCGCGCCGCGCCGAAGCCCTGCGCGGCCAGGGCGATGCGGCGGACCTCGGGCGCCGAGAGCGTGTCCTTCACGGACGTTCTCATCCGCTCGTCCCCGCGAAAGCGGGGATCCAGGTGTTTTTGTGCTTCGGCATGACCGGAACCCTGGTCGGGCGAGCCCAGGCTCGGCAACAGAAAAAGCCTGGGTCCACGCTTTCGCGGGGAAGAGCGGAGTTTAGAAGCTCACCGCTCCAGCCGTCCGTCTTTCAGCGCTGCGCTGTCGAAGGGGAAGAGGAGCGCCGGGTCGGCGGGGGGGACGGTGGCGGCGAGCTTGGGCGGCGCCAGGGTGTGGGCCAGGTGGCTGAGGATGGCGAGCCGCGCCTTGTGCTTGCGGTCGGACCGCACGCAGATCCAGGGCGACAGCGCTGTCGAGGTGCGCTGGAGCATCAGGTCGCGCGCCTTGGTGTAGTCGTCCCACTTCTCCTGGGCGGCGGCGTCCAGCGGCGAGCTCTTCAGGATTTTCAGCGGATCGTCGCGGCGCTCCTTGAGCCGCGTGGCCTGTTCGTCCTTGGAGACGTCGAGCCAGAGCTTGACGATCGTCAGTCCGCCCTCGATCAGCATCGCCTCGACCGTCGGCGCCTCGCGCAGGAAGATCTCCTGCTCCTGGGGCGTGGAGAAGCCCATCACCCGCTCGACCCCGGCGCGGTTGTACCAGGAGCGGTTGAAGATCGCCGTCTCGCCGGAGGCGGGCAGGTGCGGCATGTAGCGTTGGAAGTACCACTGGCTCCGCTCGCGGTCGGAGGGCTTGGCCAGGGCCACCACCTTGGTGTTGCGCACCGACAGGTGCTCGGTCAGCACCCGGATCGCCCCGTCCTTGCCGGCGGCGTCGCGGCCTTCGAAGATGATCAGCACCTTCTCGCCGGTTTCCATGGATTGCTGCTGCCATTTCACCAGCGCCAGCTGGCGGGCCTCAAGTTCGGGATCGTCGTCGTGATTGTTGGACATGGCTGAAGTGTAACGCGCGACGGGCGCAAGGATCACGCCCATCCTTTCGTCATGGCCGGGCGCCGCCCCTATGCGGCGAGCAGCATCGCGCTGATGCGATTGCACAACTCGTTCGAACGGTAGGGCTTGCCGATGATCTGGAAACCCTGGCCCTCGGCGTCGCTCAGGGCGTCGCTGTAGCCGGTGGCCAGCAGCACCGGCATATCCGGATGCTCGAGGGTGACCTGGGCGGCGAGGTCCAGGCCGTTCATCCCGTCCGGCATGACGATGTCGGAGAAGAGGATGTCGACCTTTTCGCCGCGCCGAAGGAGGTCCAGCGCCCCCTGGGCGCGATGGACAAGCCGAACCTCATAGCCGCTGTTGGCCAGAATCGTCGCCGCCACCTCGGCGACGTCGACGTCGTCCTCGACGATCAGGACCGTTCCCAGGGATTCGCGCCGTCCCGGCTCTTCGGCCCCGGCCTCGGCGTCGCCCAGGGCGGGCAGATAGAGCCGGACGGTCGTGCCGCGCCCCATCTGGCTCTCGATGTCCACGGCGCCGCCAGCCTGGTGAGCGAACCCGTGCACCTGGCTGAGGCCAAGTCCCGTTCCGACACCGACGGGCTTGGTGGTGAAGAAGGGATCGAACACCTTGGATAGCAGTTCGGGCGCAATGCCCTCGCCGGTGTCGGAAACCTCGATGGCCAGATAGCTCCCGTCGATGCCGAGCCGCTCGTCGCGGATCTCCCGGTTGACGGCGGCGACGCGCAGGCGGCCGCCGCCCGTCATGGCGTCGCGCGCATTGAAACACAGGTTGAAGAGGGCCAGCTCGAGCTCCGCCGCATCCACCTTGACGGGCCAGAGACCCTGCGGAAACTCGAACTCGACCGAAACCTCGGCGCCGAGGGAGCCGGCGATCAGCGCGGACAGGTCAGGAAGGCGCGTGTCGGGCTCGAATCGATCCGGCTTCAGGTGCTGCCGTCCGGAGAAGGTGAGCAACTGCCTTGTCACCCTGGCGCCGCGCTCCGCCGCCTCGGTCGCGGCCGCGAGGCGCTTGTCGCGGAGCTCGGGACCAAGGTCGCGGCGCTGAACGATGTCGAGATTGCCCAGGATCACGGTGAGCAGGTTGTTGAAATGGTGCGCGACGCCGCCAGCCAGACGGCCCACGGCCTGAAGCTTCTGAGCCTGCCGCAGCGTCTCCTCGACCCGCTCGCGCCCTGCCGTCTCGGCCTTTAGCCGGGTGTTGGCCTCTTGCAATTCGGCGTTCACGATCGCCAGTTCGGCGTTGGAGTCCCGCACGCCGCGAAGCGCCATCTCGAAGGGCGCTAGGCATTCGGCCAGGAAGGCCGAAGCGCGCCGCAGGCTCGGATATCCCGTCGCCGCCTCGGCCTTCGGATCTGCGTCCAGACCGATCAGCGCGTCGCGGTGCAGGCGCACGATGTCGAGCACGCTGTAGTTCTCGTCGAGCGCTCTGCGACCGATCAGATAGGCGCTGTGCAGCCAGCGCTCATCGTTTTCGCCGCCTTCTCCGCGCAGCATCGCCTCGTAGTCGGCGGGCAGGCTGTTCATCAGGTTGTTCATGATGGCGTCCCAAGATCCCGGCCCGGATGCCGGCCGAGATACCGGACGACGAGCACCAAGGCGTCGTCGGTCGATTTGCCGTGATCGGCGATGATGTCGTCTGCGATCGTCTGGGGGGTGCGGCCGTCCGCGACCGTGGCGGTGAAACCATGGCGCACCCCGTCCGTCGCGAAGATCAGGATGTCGCCGGTCGCGACAGGCCAGGCGGCCACTCGCGGCTCCTGCGCCTGATAGCCGACGACGCCGTTGCGGGGCAGAATCGACTGACGCGCATCCTTCGATGTGTCCCAGGCGCGCAGAAGAACACCTTCGACATTCCCCACCCCCGCCCAGGTGACGACGCCACGCGCCGCGTCGAACGATGCCAGGCTAAGGACGGCGCCGCGTGTGCTCTTGAGTTCTTCGTGGCACAGTTGGATGAGGTCCGCGACGGGCGCGTCGGGCCGCAGCGACAGCACGGCGGCGGCGGCTTCCGCGGCTTCCGCGGCCTGGGGACCGTGTCCCAGACCGTCGATCACTGCGGCCAGCGCGCCCCCCTCGAACGGCGCCACCAGATGCCGGTCACCCGATATCGGCTGACCGGCCAGCGCGCGGCCGGCCACCGCCCATTCGACGATGTCGCTCACGGCTGCTCCGCCGGTCTCATCGCGACCACTTGGTCATCGTCACCGTGACCCCGTTGCCCGGCTCGGAGACGATCTCGAACTCGTCCATCAGCCGTCTGGCGCCGGGCAGACCCAGCCCCAGGCTCTTGCCGGTCGAGAAGCCGTCGCGCATGGCCATGGCGATATCGGCTATGCCCGGTCCCTGGTCGCTGGCGATCACGATCACGCCGCGCCGGTGACCGTTCTGGGCGATCTTCAGCACGATCTCGCCGCGCTTGGCGTAGACGACGATGTTGCGGGCGATTTCCGAGATCGCCGTGGCGACCACCGTGAGGTCGCTGCCCGAGATCCCGGCCAGGACAGCCAGTTCCCGCCCCTTCTGGCGGGCGGTGACGACGTCGGCGTCGCGGTCGACGCGCAGGCGGGCCTCATCGGTCATCCGAGCCGCCTTCCAGCCCCAGGTCGGTGAGCATCTCCAGGCCCTCCTCCAGATCAAGGGCGGTGGATATCGTTCCAAGGCCCAGGCCCAGCTGCACCATAGAGAAGGCCACGTCCGGCTGAATGCCGACGATGACGGTGCGCGCGCCGCGCAGCCGGGTCGCCTCGGCGATGTTTCGCAGCATGCGGGCGGCGAAGGAGTCCATCACGTCCAGGGCGGTGACGTCGATGATCACGCCTTGCGCGCGGAACCGGCCGACCCTGGCCGTCAGCTCGTCCTTCAGCTCGCTGAGGTCATGGTCGGTCAACGCGACCTGGATGGAGGCGATCAGGACCTTGCCTTGTTTGAGGATGGGAACTGTCACGGCCCTGGACCATCACGCCAAGGTGCGGGCCGCGGACGGGGGGCCGATACGAACGAACTCGTAACCCAGCAGCCGCTCGGCCAGTTCGAGACCGCCTTGCAGGTCGCCGACGGCGTTGAGCTTGGTCAGATCGACGCCCAGGGTCACCAGCGACTGGGCGACCTCGCCGGACAGCCCCGTGATGATCACCTCGGCGCCCATCAGCCGGGAGGCCGCGATGGTCTGCAGCAGATGGTTGGCGACCTGGGAGTCCACCGTCGCCACCCCGGTGACGTCCATCACCACGACCTTGGCCCGATTGTCGCGGATCGCCCGCAGCAGGCCTTCCGTGAGTTGTCGGGCGCGATGGGTGTCGAGCACGCCGATGATCGGCAGGATCAGCAGGCGATCGCGAATCTGCAACGCCGGCGTCGACAGCTCGCGTATGGCCTCCTGTTGCTGGGCGATGGTGCTCTCGCGGTCGGCGATCAGCACATCGACGATGATCGCGAGGTCAAAAAACAGCACCTTTTCCAGGGACGACAGGCGATCGAACGCCGGCGTCGACGCCTCGCCCACGGCCATGATCCGGGCGCCGAGCGATCGCAGCACGGCGTGGAAGCCGCCCAGGAACATCCGCGCATCCAGTCCGGCCCGGCTGTACATGATGCCGAGGGTGACGCGCTGTTCGACGTAGTCCTTGCCGTACTCGCCGCCGACCATGGCGATCAGATGATCGCGCTTCAGGCGGACGCCTTCACTGCGCATCTCCCGTCCTGCAAACAGGCCGCGGGCCTCGGGCAGCGCGTCGAGATAGCTGAAAAACGCTTCGACGTGTTCGTCGAGGTGCTGGAGCACACCACCTTTCAAGTCGGCGATATGCTCCAAGTCGAGCGGCTGGAGATTTACAAATCGCCGCCGACGTTCGACGTCGTAATCCAGGACCTGGCGAAGATGTGCATCTGAACGTGCATGAATTTCGAGCATGTTTTTCCTCAGTCCCCGACGCTACAACTATAGGTAAGTGTCGAGAAGAACTATCTCGGAAAGGTCGAAATTGCCGCAGCCGCGAGCAATTGTTCGTCAGAATCATCGTTCGTTTCTGAAGACTCCCGCTGCGCCACTGTCTAGCTGGTCCGCCTCGACCTCCCCTCGCCCGCAGGGCGGCCTCAGGCGCGCTGGAGTTCGCCATCGATCGCCATGTCGCGCTTCACGGCCGGAGATGACGACCTGAAGAAAGCCGCTAAAACCTTCCCATGATCCGCCTTTTCGTCCCGCACGACCTCGCTTCCGGCGCCGGACTGGCGCTGGACGAGGGACAGAGCCGCTATCTCGCCGCGGTCATGCGGCTCTCGCCCGGCGATGAGCTGCTGGTGTTCAACGGCCGCGACGGGGAGTGGCGGGCCCAGGTCGCCAGCGTCGGCAAGCGGGCGGTGACCGTGGCGGTCGAGGCCCAGGCGCGGCCGCAGGCGACGGGTCCGGACCTCGACCTGGTCATCGCGCTCGTCAAACGCGCCCGGCTGGAGACCATCGTCGAGAAGGCGGCCGAGCTGGGCGCCAGACGGGTCCAGCCCGTGATCACCGAACGCACCAACGCCGACCACACCCGGGTCGACCGGCTGCGGGCCATCGCCGTCGAGGCCTCCGAGCAGACCGGCCGGCTGGACGTTCCCGAGGTGCTGAAGCCGGTGCGGCTGGAGAAGCTGATCGGCGGCTGGCAGGCCGGCCGCCAGCTGCTGTTCTGCGACGAGGCCGGCGACGCCGCCCCGGCGCTGGCGGCGCTGAAAGGCCAGCGGGACGCCCCCTGGGCCATCCTGATCGGTCCGGAAGGCGGGTTTTCGCCGAAGGAGCGCGAGATGCTGCGGGCGCAGACCTTCGCGACGCCGGCGACATTGGGGCCGAGGATCCTGCGCGCCGACACCGCCGCGATCAGCGCGCTGACGCTGTGGCAGGCGGCGCTTGGCGACTGGTCCAGCTGAAGAGCGGGGCGCCCTTGAGCTGCGACAGTTTGCACCCATCTCACAGATGCGCGTAAAGATCGCCGCCGCGCGGGGGCTCGCCCGCCGACAGTTAATTCGGGCTGGAGAGCTTCATTGGCCGACACTGCTTGCCAGGACCGCCCGCTGGTCTTCGAAGACCTGGTTCGCTGGTTCGAGGTCGGCGCCAAGCCCGCGTCCGAGTGGCGCGTCGGCGCCGAGCACGAGAAGTTCGTCTTTCAACTGGGCACGCACAAGCCGGTCCCTTACGAGCCCTCCGGCATCAAGGACCTGCTCGACGGTCTGACCCGGTATGGCTGGCAGCCGGTCTATGAAGGCGAGCACGTCATCGCCCTGGAGCGCGGCAAGGCCAACGTCAGCCTGGAGCCGGGCGGCCAGTTCGAGCTCTCCGGCGCGCCGCTCGAGACCATCCACGAGATCTGCGAGGAGACCGGCGGCCACCTGCAGGAGGTCAAGGTCGTGGCCGATGAGCTCGGCCTGGGCTTCCTCGGCCTAGGGTTCACCCCCGTCTGGCGGCGGGACGAGATCCCGGTGATGCCCAAGGGCCGCTACAAGATCATGCGCGAGTACATGCCCAAGGTCGGCGGCATGGGGCTCGACATGATGTTCCGCACCTGCACGGTGCAGGCCAACCTCGACTTCGGCTCGGAAGCCGACATGGTCGCCAAGTTCCGCACCAGCCTGGCGCTGCAGCCGATCGCCACCGCCCTGTTCGCCAATTCGCCCTTCGTCGAGGGCAAGCCGACCGGCCTGCTCTCCAGCCGCGCCAATGTCTGGACCGACACCGATCCCGACCGCACCGGCATGCTGGACTTCGTGTTCCGCGACGGCTTCACCTTCGAGACCTACGCCCGCTACGCGCTCGACGTGCCGATGTATTTCGTCAAGCGCGACGGCAGGTACATCGACGCCTCCGGCCAGTCCTTCCGCGACTTCATGGACGGCAAGCTGCCGGCGCTGCCCGGCGAGCGGCCGACGATCAAGGACTGGGCCGACCACACCACCACCATCTTCCCGGAAGTCCGACTGAAGCAGTACCTGGAGATGCGCGGCGCCGACTCCGGTCCGTGGAGCCGCCTCTGCGCCCTGCCGGCGCTGTGGATGGGCGTGCTCTACGATTCCGCCTCGCTCGCCGCCGCCTGGGACCTCTGCAAGGACTGGGCGATCGAGGACCACGAGCGCCTGCGCGCCGACGTGGCGCGGCTCGGCCTCAAGGCCGAGATCGCCGGTCGCACCGTGCAGGACGTCGCCAAGGACATGCTGGCCATCGCCCGCGAGGGGCTGAAGCGCCGCAACCGCCTCTCCGGCGGCCTGGTCGACGAGAGCGGCTATCTGGGCGAGCTGCACGAGATCGCCGACAGCGGGATCACCCCGGCCGAACGCCTGCTCGAACTCTACAACGGCCCCTGGGCCGGCGACGCCGGCAAGGTCTTCGAGGCCTTCGCCTATTGAGCTTGCGCGTGCGCCCTTCGCGGGATGACGTGAAGAGCGCCGGCGACGATCCCCCCGACCAGGAAACCGACCAGGGCGCAGCTTGTCGCGAACACCAGCCAGCCGGTGATCGCGCCCACCGCCGGCGCGCCTTCCGCCCAGTGTTGCAGGCCGTGGATCAGCTGCGGCACGGGGCTCAGGTGATAGTGCTCCAGTCCGTGCACGATGATGCCGCCGCCGACCCACAGCATGGCGGCTGTGCCGACGAGGGTCAGGCCTGAGAGCAGAGGCGGCATGGCCTTGACCAGCCCGCGGCCGAAGGCGCGCACGGCGCGGGCTTTCCGTTGGGCCAGGTGCAGGCCGATGTCGTCCATCTTCACGATGAAGCCCACCACGCCATAGACGCCGACGGTGATCAGAAAGCCCACGACCGCGAGCGATGCGGCCTGGATCGCCAGCGGCCGCTCGGACACGGTGGCGAGCGAGATGGCCATGATCTCGGCCGAGAGGATCAGGTCGGTGCGAATCGCGCCGGACACCTTCTGGCGTTCGACCTCCTTGGAGCTGAGGGCCAGCTCGGCCGGAGCCACGTCGTCCTCCGGCCCATGGGCGATCGCCTCGATCACCTTCTCGGCCGCCTCGAAGCAGAGATAGGTCCCGCCGAGCATCAGCAGCGGCGTCACCGCCCAGGGGGCGAAGGCGCTGAGCAGCAGGGCGCCCGGCAGCAGAATGAGGAATTTGTTGCGCAGCGAGCCCATCGCGATCTTCCAGACGATCGGCAGCTCGCGCTCCGGCGTGAAGCCGACGGCGTAGCCGGGCGTCACCGCCGTGTCGTCGATCACTACGCCGACCGCCTTGGAGCTGGCCTTCCCCGCCGCGCCCGTGACGTCGTCCAGGGAGGCGGCCGCCAGCTTGGCGATGCCGGCGATGTCGTCGAGCAGTGCGGCGAGACCCGAGGCCATAACGTTCCTTCGTTGCGGGCGCGGATCAGCAAACGCGCGGGCTGGCGATGAACGCCAGGATGGCGGGCGCCAGCAAGGGGTAAAGCTCGAAAACCGTCCCGGGCGCGCGGCCGGTGAACCGGTCCATCCAGGTTTCCGGCGGCCAGGCGGAGGGCAGGAGGCTCGCACCGGGGATCAGCCTGGCCAGCGCCTGGGAGACCGCGGCCGGGTGGATGTCGTCGCCGCCTTCGAAGATCAGGGCGGGGAGCGCCAGCCTCTCGAGGTCCGCATCGGCGACGCCGGCCAGGGCCGCGTCGTCGCGATAGTAGAAGAAGCCGTTCCAGCGCTTGAGCGTGGCGATGAAGGCGCCCGGCTGGAGCGCCAGCAGGCGCTCGCGATTGGCCGGGTTGGCGGCGATCCGCTCGGCGAAGAAAGGCGTCTTGGCGATCGCCGGCATGCCGCCGCGCTCGGCCGCCATGATGTAGGGCACATGGTACTGGAAGCCGAGGAATTGGCAGGCGTACCGCCCGCCGGACGCTGACCAGAGGATCAGTCCCTTAGCGACGTCGGGACGGCGAAGCATCGTCAGCACGGACACCCGGCATCCCGCCGATCCGCCCGCCAGCCAGGCCGGTCCCTCGCCCAGGTGGTCGAGGAGGTCGGCGAGGTCGTCGGCCCAGATCTCCTGTTCGGAGCCCTCGCCGCCGAAGAAGACGTCGCTCGCGCCGGTGTTGCGCCGATCCCAGGTCAGCACGCGGGCCTTCACTGCAAGCGCCTCGGCCAGAGCCGTCACCGCCGCGCCCGCTTCGCGGCCGCCGGGCGTAAGCGCGATCAGCGGGCCCTCGCCGCGCAGTTGGTAGGCCAGGCGACAGCCGTCGCGGGTCGTGAAACTGGCCATGCCGCAGCCTCCGCCTTCACCGGCGAGGGCTACCGCATTTGACTAGGGCTCGTCATCCCGGGCGGGGATTTCGATGATGGCGTAAGGCGCGAGACCGCGCCTACCGCGCCCCGCCCTGGTCGGGCCCCGAGACGTTCGGGGGCCAGTGCTCGCCCTGGCTGGCGCCGCTCCCTGAGTCCGTGTGCCGGACGATCTCGTCGATCTCGTCGATCTCATCGCTATCGTCGACCTCGGCGACCTCCTCGCGGGCCGTCACCTCGGCGGCGCGCTCGCGAGGGTGCGGGTTCACCGCCGCATCGTCGATGTCGTAGACCTCCACCCGGCCCGGATAGAAGGCGAGGCGTTCGCGGATCGGGCTCATCGCCTCGAACGGGCTCTCGTAGGACCAGGCCACGTTCTCGGCGATCTCGCCGTCGAGGGTCAGGGTGTAGTGGGCGGCGTCGCCCTTGTAGGGGCAGTGGGTTTGGTGGGCGGTGCGGCCCATATATTCCACGCTCACGTCGTGGCGCGGGAAGTAGACGACCGGCGCCAGGTCGGCTTCGCGCAGGATCAGCGCGTCGTTGGTGTCGGCGATGACGTGGCCGTTGAAATAGGCGCGCCAGCGCCGCGCGCTGGGCTCGAGCGTAATCGGATGGTCGGGGCCGGGGGTCAGCATGGCGGTGGTTCTCCTCGTCAGCCTCAACGTCTGGGGCGGCGGGCGGGCTCCCGTACACCGAATGTTACGTCTTGTGACGTCGACGAGCCCGTGATTTTCTGCGCCGCTTCGAGGGCCGCGCCCAAGCGGGTAGGCTTGCCGCAGCGCCCGCATCCGCAGGACCCCATTCGAGATGGATATCGTCTTCGTCGTCGGCCTCGTGGTCACCCTGGCCACCGCCGTCCCCGTGGCCCTGCAGCTGCGACGACATCCGCGCGGGCTGGCCATCCTGTTCTTCACCGAGATGTGGGAGCGGTTCTCCTACTACGGCATGCGCGGCCTGCTGATCTTCTTCCTGACCCAGCAGTTCCTGATGGACGACAAGGCCGCCAACGCCGGCTACGGCGCCTATACCGCCCTGGTCTATCTGATGCCGCTGATCGGCGGGGTCGTCGCCGACCGGCTGCTGGGGACGAGGAAGGCGGTGGCCTTCGGCGCCCTGCTGCTGGTCGCCGGCCATCTGACCATGGCCTTCGAAGGCCGGCCCGCCGTCCAGCTGCTGACCTACCAGGGCGCGACCTACGAGTTCGTCGCCGAGGGCCGAGGCGAGGATCGCCACGTGCGGCTGAAGGTCGGCGAGGGCGTCTACGCCTATGCGGCGACGCCCGAGGGCGGCCTGGCGGTGAAGGACCTGCCCGCCGCCGCGCCCCTGCCGTCGGTCCTGCCGAAGGGCGCCTTCGAGCTCAGCGTCCGCGACGACACTCCGATCTTCCGCAACGTCATGTACCTGGCGCTGGCCCTGATCATCATGGGGGTGGGCTTTCTGAAGGCCAACATCTCCTCGATCGTCGGCCAGCTCTATCCGCAGGACGACCCGCGGCGGGACGCCGGCTTCACCCTCTACTATTTCGGCATCAACATCGGCGCCTTCTGGGCGGCGATCGCCTGCGGCTGGCTGGGCCAGAGCATCGGCTGGTGGGCGGGCTTCGGCGCGGCCGGGGTCGGCATGCTGCTGGGCTACGTCGTCTTCCTCTGGGGACAGCCGCTGCTGGCCGGACACGGCGGCCCGCCCGATCCCGAGCGGCTGAAGCGGCCGCTGGTCGGCCGGCTCAGCACCGAGCATGGCGTCTATCTGCTGGCCCTGCTCGGCGTCGGCGTCATCTATTTCGTCGTGCAGCGCAGCAGCGTCGTCGGCGGCATGCTGGCGGCCGGCGCCGTCCTCGTGCTGGGCTATCTGGTCTGGCACATGGTCACCCAGTGCGACCGGGTGGAGCGGCAGCGGCTGATGCTGGCCCTGGTGCTGGTCGCCGCCTCGGTGGTGTTCTGGGCGCTCTATGAGCAGGGCGGCTCCTCGCTCAACCAGTTCGCCGAGCGCAACGTCGACCTCAGCCTCTGGGCGGGCCAGTCGATGACGCCGGCCCAGGCCCAGGCCTTCCAGGGCGGCGGCATCCTCATCCTGGCGCCCATCATGGCGGCGCTGTGGGCCTGGCTCGGCCGGCTCGGGCGCGACCCGAATCCCGTCGCCAAGTTCGCCGTGGGCCTGATGATGGTCGGCGGCAGCTTCTTCGTGATCGTCTTCGGCGCGCGCTTCGCAGGTCCCGACTTTAAGACGCCGCTGCTCTATCTGGCGCTCGCCTACATGATCCAGACGACGGGGGAGCTGTTCCTGTCGCCGGTCGGCCTGTCGCAGATGACCAAGCTCGCGCCGCGGGCGCTGATCGCCACCCTGATGGCCACCTGGTTCCTCGGCACGGCGGGGGCCCAGTGGCTGGCGGCGCAGATCGCCACCCTCACCGCCGCGGACACCGTCGGCGGCCAGGTGCTCGACCCCGCCAGGTCGCTGGCCACCTACAATGAGGTGTTCACGAAGATCGGCCTCTTCGGCGTCGCCGCGGGGCTGCTGATGCTGGCGCTGTCGCCCTGGCTGAAACACTGGGCCCACGCGGTCCACGCCGGCCCGCCGCAGCAGCCGGAGCCGATCGCCCCGGTGCTGGACGGCGAGCGCCAGGCGGTGAACCCCGGCGCGATGCGGGCCGACCGGGAGGCTTGAGGGCGGCGCGGAACGCCCCCTCAGTCCAGTTTACCCCGGAGCGGACCGGCCAAGGGCCGGATCCGGGGCGACAGCTCCCCCGCATTGCGGTGGAGCATCTACGGTCCAGATCCTCCACCGCGCAGCGGGGGAGGTGGCTCGCGCAGCGAGACGGGGGGCGCTCCCCGCCCTACAGATTCGTCCCGCCGACGGTCAGGCCGGTGAGCTTCAGCGAGGGCTGACCGACGCCGACCGGCACGCTCTGGCCGGCCTTGCCGCAGCTGCCGATGCCCGGATCGAAGTCAAAGTCGTCGCCGATCATGGTCACCCGGGTCAGCGCCGAGGGGCCGTCGCCGATCAGGGTCGCGCCCTTCACCGGGGTGGTGACCTTGCCGTCCTCGATCAGATAGGCCTCGGTGCACTGGAAGACGAACTTGCCGTTGGTGATGTCCACCTGGCCGCCGCCGAAGTTGGCGCAGTAGAGGCCGCGTTTGGTGGAAGCAATCATTTCTTCCCGGGACGTATCGCCGCCGAGCATGCCGGTGTTGGTCATCCGCGGCATCGGCATGTGGGCGTAGGACTGGCGGCGCGCATTGCCGGTCGCCGCCAGGCCCATCAGCCGCGCGCTCATCCGGTCGTGCATATAGCCCACCAGGATGCCGTCCTCGATCAGGATGGTCCGCTCGGTCGGGGTGCCCTCGTCGTCGACCGTCAGCGAGCCGCGGCGGCCGGGGATGGTCCCGTCGTCGAAGACGGTGACGCCCGGCGCGGCCACCCGCTCGCCGATCCGGCCGGAGAAGGCCGAGGTGCCCTTGCGGTTGAAGTCGCCTTCCAGCCCGTGGCCGACCGCCTCGTGCAGCAGCACGCCGTTCCAGCCGGGCCCCAGCACCACGTCCATCTCGCCGGCGGGGCAGGGGACTGCGTCGAGGTTGACCAGGGCCTGGCGCAGCGCCTCCTCGACCTGCTCCTGCCAGCGCTCGGGCGTGATGAAGGTCTCGAAGCCGGTGCGGCCGCCGGCGCCGCTGGTGCCGGTCTCGCGCCGGCCGTCGCGCTCCACATTGATCTGCACATTGAGCCGGCACAGCGGGCGCACGTCGCGCACCAGCCGCCCGTCGGCGCGCAGGATCTCCACCGTGCGCCGCTCGCCGGCCATCGAGGCCATCACCTGCACCACGCGCGGGTCGCGCGCCCGGGCCCAGGCGTCGATCTCCTGCAACAGGGCGACCTTGTCGCCGAAATCGGGCGAGGAAAGCGGATTCTCCTCGCCGTAGAGCTTGGCGTTGGTGGCGCGGGGGCCTTCCGCCGCCACGCCGGCGTAGCCGCGCTTGGCCAGGGCCGCGGAATCCGCCGCGCGCCGGATGGCCGCCTCGGAGATCTCGCTGGCGTGGGCGTAGCCGGCGGTCTCGCCGGCGACGACCCGCAGGCCGAAGCCCTCGGTGGCGTCGTAGGCGGCGGACTTCAGCCGGCCGTCGTCGAACAGGAAGGATTCGCTTTCGGAGCGTTCGACGAACAGCTCGCCGTCGTCCGCGTCGGCGAGCGCTTCGCTCAGGATGCTGACGGCGCGCTCGGGGTCGACGCCGGCGGCGTCCAGGATCGAAGGGGCGGGGGCGTGGGCGTTCATGGCCTCAAGATAGGGAGAGCCCGGCCGCGCGTCACCTGCGACGTCAGCGCTTATCCTTGCGCGGAGGTTTCAGCGCCCGTCCTTCAGCGGATCCGGCCCCAGTTCGTGGCGCAGGGCCCCGGGGCGTCGCGACGCAAATGCGCTGCGGTCCTTCCCAACGGCGGGGCGAATCGCCAGCTCTTGCTCGTCGATCCGCTTCGTCGGGGCGAGGTTTGATCTAACTGAAGCAGGCGCCTTGGCAAGCTCCGGGGATGCGCGTATGCACGCCCGCTGAAGGGGCGGACCGGCGCAGCAACTGCGCCTGCGCGCGCTCATTCTGTCAGGCGGCGGGCTCGTCGGTTTCGCGAGACGCGGCCGCGCCAAGCAGACCGAGGGGACATGAAGTCGAGGTTTAAGGGGATGCGGGCGCTGGCGACCGGTGTCGCCGCGGGCGCAATGGCGGCGTTCTGGGGTGTTTCCGCCCTCGCCGAGGACCTGGTGGGCCAACCCACTCCGGGCGCGATCGACCTGCAGCCGGGGGTGACCCCGCTGCGTCACGACGCGATCTTTTTCCACAACGCGATCCTGATGCCGATCATCACGCTGATCGTGCTGCTGGTTCTGGGCCTGCTGATCTGGTGCATGGTCCGCTACAACAGCCGCGCCAACCCGACGCCGGCCAAGTGGAGCCACAACACCGTGGTCGAGGTCATCTGGACCCTCGCCCCGGTGCTGATCCTGGTCTTCATCTCGATCTTCTCGTTCAAGCTGCTCTTCGCCTACCACGACATGCCGAAGCCCGACCTGACCATCAAGGCGACGGGCTACCAGTGGTACTGGGGCTACGAATATCCGGACCAGAAGATCTCCGAATTCGTCTCCAACATGCTTCCCGAGGACCAGGCCAAGGCCAAGGGCGTGCCCTTCCGTCTGGCGGCGACCCAGCCGGTCGTGGTGCCGGTGAACGCCACCGTCCGCGTGCTGGTGACCGGCGCCGACGTGATCCACGCCTTCGCCGTGCCGTCCTTCGGCGTCATCACCGACGCCATTCCGGGCCGGGTGAACGAGACCTGGTTCAAGGCCGAAAAGGTCGGCGTCTACTATGGCCAGTGCCGCGAGCTCTGCGGCGTCGACCACGCCTTCATGCCGATCGAGGTTCACGTCGTGACCCAGCCGGAGTTCGACGCCTGGGTGGCCTCCAAGAACGGCACGACCGCTGCGGCGACGCCGACCACGGTCGCGGCCGCTGCAGCCGCTCCGACCAACCCCGCCACGCCCGCGCCGCAAGGCGCGCCGGCCGCGGCTGTCACGACCCCGGCGCCCGCTGCGCCGGCCGCGCACTGATCTAGGACAAGCGTACGATGGCAAACGCCGCCGCTCACGATCATGCCCATGGGCATGACCACGATCACAAGCCGGGCTTCTTCGCCCGCTGGTTCTTCTCGACCAACCACAAGGACATCGGCACCCTCTACCTGCTGTTCGCCATCATGGCGGGCCTGGTGGGCGGCGCGCTCTCCGGCCTGATCCGCTGGGAGCTGGCCGAGCCGGGCATTCAGGTCTTCGCTCCGGGCAGCCTGCTGGCCCAGATGGGCCTGATCGAGGCCTCGAAGCACGGCTATAACGCCGTGGTCACCGCCCACGCCCTGATCATGATCTTCTTCATGGTCATGCCGGCGATGATCGGCGGCTTCGGCAACTGGTTCGTGCCGCTGATGATCGGCGCGCCGGACATGGCCTTCCCGCGGATGAACAACATCTCCTTCTGGCTGCTGGTCGCGGCCTGGGTGCTGCTGGTCACCTCGATGTTCGTCGACGGCGGCCCGGGCAAGGGCTTCGGCGGCGGCTGGACGGCCTATCCGCCGCTCTCGACCACCGGCCACGCAGGCCCGGCTCTGGACTGCGCCATCCTCTCGCTCCACCTGGCCGGCGCCAGCTCGATCCTGGGCGCCATCAACTTCATCACCACCATCTTCAACATGCGCGCGCCGGGCATGACCCTGCACCGGATGCCGCTGTTCGTCTGGTCGGTGCTGGTGACCGTCTTCCTGCTGCTGCTGTCGCTGCCGGTCCTGGCGGGCGCCATCACCATGCTGCTGACGGACCGCAACTTCCACACTCACTTCTTCGACCCGGCCGGCGGCGGCGACCCCGTCATGTACCAGCATCTGTTCTGGTTCTTCGGCCACCCGGAAGTGTACATCCTGATCCTGCCGGGCTTCGGCATCATCAGCCACATCGTCTCGACCTTCTCGCGCAAGCCGGTGTTCGGCTACCTCGCGATGGCCTACGCCATGGTCGCCATCGGCTTCGTCGGCTTCCTCGTGTGGGCGCACCACATGTACACGGTCGGCATGAACATCAATCTGCGCGCCTACTTCGTGGCGGCCACCATGGTCATCGCGGTGCCGACGGGCGTGAAGATCTTCTCCTGGATCGCGACGATGTGGGGGGGCTCGATCGAGTTCAAGACGCCCATGCTGTGGGCGATCGGCTTCATCTTCCTGTTCACCGTCGGTGGCGTGACGGGCGTGGTCCTGGCCAACGCCGGCATCGACTACAGCCTGCACGACACCTATTACGTCGTGGCCCACTTCCACTACGTGCTGAGCCTCGGCGCCGTGTTCGCCATCTTTGCGGGCTTCTACTACTGGTTCGAGAAGATCTTCGGGGTGAAGTACCGCGAATGGCTGGGCGCGGCCCACTTCTGGGTGATGTTCGTGGGCGTGAACCTGGTGTTCTTCCCGCAGCACTTCCTGGGCCTGCAGGGCATGCCGCGCCGCTACATCGACTATCCGGAAGCCTTCACGCTCTGGAACAAGGTGTCGTCGATCGGCTACGCGATCACCGTCGTCGGCGTGCTGATCTTCCTGATCATGCTGGTCGAAGCGATGGTCTTCCGCCGCAAGGCCGAGGCCAATCCCTGGGGTGAAGGCGCGACCACGCTCGAGTGGACGCTGTCCTCGCCGCCGCCGTTCCACCAGTTCAACGAACTGCCCGTCGTCGAGCCCGAGGCGCACTAAGCCCCGATCTGCGGCAAGTCTTCGGGGGGCGTGCGCCGGAAACGGTGCGCGCCCCTCGCCCATTTCCGAGTATTCTCCATGGTCATGGCGACAGCCCCTTCCGACGCTCGCGCAGCCGCTCCCGCGCGGTGGCAGGACTTCATCCAGCTGCTGAAGCCGCGCGTGATGTCGCTCGTCGTGTTCACCGGCCTGACGGGCCTGGTGGCCTCCGGCCAGCCGATCAACCCGATCCTGGCCGCGGTGGCGATCCTCTGCATCGCCGTCGGCGCCGGCGCCTCGGGCGCGCTCAACATGTGGTACGACGCCGACATCGACGCGATGATGCGGCGCACGCGGGGCCGCCCGGTTCCTGCCGGACGCGTCCAGGGCGCCGACGCCGCGGGTCTCGGCGTGGTGCTCTCGCTGTTCTCGGTCATGCTGATGGGCATGGCGCTGAACTGGCTGGCGGCGGGCCTGCTGGCCTTCACCATCCTGTTCTACGTCGTGGTCTATACGATGTGGCTGAAGCGTTCGACGGCGCAGAACATCGTAATCGGCGGGCTGGCCGGCGCCCTGCCGCCGGTGATCGGCTGGGCCGCGGCGACCGGCGAGACGCCGCTGAACGCCTGGCTGCTGTGCGCGATCATCTTCATGTGGACCCCGCCGCACTTCTGGGCGCTGTCGCTCTATACGACCGAGGACTATGCCCGCGCCGGCGTGCCGATGATGCCGGTGGTCAAGGGCGCGGCCTTCACCCGCCGGCAGATCCTGATCTACAGCTGCCTGGTGACGCCCCTGGGCGTCGTCCCGGCCTTCACCGGCCTGGGCGGGATGGCCTATCTGGCGGTCTCGACGGTGGGCGGCCTGGTCTTCCTGCTGCTGGCCGTGCGCCTGTTCCGCAGCCACGCGGGCGAGAGCCCGGATCCGCGCATGGACGACGGTCTGTATGACGTCCGCGCCGGGGCCAAGGATGCGCGCAATCTTTTCGCCTTCTCGATCCTCTACGTCACCCTGCTGTTCGCCACCCTGCTGGTGGAGCATCTGGCCGGGCTGGCGGCCCTGAACCTGTGGAACTGAGAGCTGTTCAAATGAGCAATCCCGCCCGGGAGTCCGAGGCTGAGAGCAAGGCCAGGCGCGGGCGCAATATCGCGCTGGCGCTCGGCCTGTTGCTGTTCGTCGCCCTGATCTTCGTCGTCACCATCGTGAGGCTCGGGTCCAATGTCGCCCAACGCCCCTTCTAAGCGCGAGCTGTCGCCGAAGGCGCGCCGCAACCGCAACGTGGCGGTGATCTGCGGGGCTGTCTTCTTCGGCATGATCGGCGCGGCCTACGCCTCGATCCCGCTCTATCGCGCCTTCTGCCAGGCGACCGGCTTCGACGGCACGGTCCGCCGCGCCAAGGCGGCGCCCACGACGGTCGCGACCCAGTCCGTGACGGTGCGCTTCGACGCCAACGTCCGCGACCTGCCGTGGGACTTCACCGCCGAGCAGACCGCCCAGAAGGTGCAGCTCGGCGAGACCAAGCTGGCCTTCTTCAAGGTGGCGAACAATTCCGACACGCCGGTCACGGCGCGCGCGGTGTTCAACGTCGTGCCGGAACAGGCGGGTCCCTACTTCCAGAAGCTGCAATGCTTCTGCTTCTCCGACCAGACCATCGGCGCTCACCAGACGGTGGAGATGCCGGTGCTCTATTTCGTCGATCCGAAGTACGCCCAGGATTTCGAGACCAAGACCAAGTCGGAGATCACCCTCTCCTACACCTTCTATCCGGCGACCGACGCGCCGCCGGCTGGGCCGAAAAGTTGACTTTGAGCCGTCGCCCCGACTGCGGGGAGACGGTTGGGCGCGGGGCGGCGCATTCCTGCCGCGTTTCCCCTTGGCGGACCCCGCAGGGCGGGGCTATAGCGTCACCCGAACCGGCCTGCGCCCGCCCCGCGATTTGCGGGCTCGTGGCCGCTTGGGGGAATTAGAGGATTAGGACCGAGATGGCCCAAGGCGTGAAGCACGACTATCACCTGCTAAGCCCGAGCCCGTGGCCGCTCGTCGCCTCTGTGTCGGCGACGGTGATGGCGCTGGGCGGGGTCGTCTGGATGAAGGGCCTGTTCGGCCTGCCCAAACACACCTCGTGGCTGTTCTTCATCGGCCTCGCCGGCGTGCTCTACACCATGTTCGGCTGGTGGCGCGACGTGGTGAAGGAAGCCAACCAGGGCGACCACACGCCGGTCGTCTCGCTCGGCCTGCGCTACGGCATGATCCTGTTCATCGCTTCCGAAGTGATGTTCTTCGTCGCCTGGTTCTGGATGTTCTTCGAGATGGCGCTGTTCCATCAGCACCGGACCCTCTCCTCGATCGAAGAAGTGCGAACCGCCTGGGCGACCTGGCCGCCGCACGGCGTCGAGACGGTCTCCGCCTGGCACCTGCCGCTGGTCAACACCCTGACCCTGCTGCTCTCGGGCACGACGGTCACCTGGGCGCACCACGCCCTGCAACAGGGCGACCGCAAGGGCGCCAAGCTCGGCCTGCTGCTGACGGTGCTGCTGGGCGTGCTGTTCACCGCGATCCAGGTGTTCGAGTACGCGCACATCCTCGAGCACAAATACTTCTTCAACACCGAGGCGGTGAACTCGGGCCTCTACGGCTCGACCTTCTTCATGGCCACGGGCTTCCACGGCTTCCACGTGCTGATCGGCACCATCTTCCTGCTGGTCTGCCTGCTGCGCCTGATGAACGGGGCCTTCACCCCGCAGAAGCATTTCGGCTTCGAGGCGGCGGCCTGGTACTGGCACTTCGTCGACGTGGTGTGGCTGTTCCTGTTCGCCTTCATCTACGTGGTGTTCGGGACGCACGCCGGCGGCGCCCACTGATCGTGGCGCACGGCCCCAACCCGTTCCTGGCGGGACTGACGGGCCGCTGCCCCAATTGCGGCGAGGGGCGCCTCTACGAGGGTTTCCTCAAGGTGGCGCCTCAATGCGAAGCCTGCGGCTTCGATCTGGCGGCGGCCGATTCCGGCGATGGGCCGGCGGTCTTCGTCATTCTGATCGCAGGCTTCGTCGTCGCCTTCGCAGCGCTGTTCACCGAAGTGGCGCTCCATCCGCCGGTCTGGGTGCACCTGATCGTCTGGCTGCCGGCCACCTTGATCCTCTGCCTGGCGCTGCTTCGACCCACCAAGGGCCTGCTGCTGGCCTCCCAGTTCAAGAACAAGGCCTCCGAATCCCGTCATGGCTGACAGCTGGGAGCCGCAGCTGCCGCCGGCGCCCGCCGCGTCGCCGCGCGCTACGGGATTTCCGCTTGGCCTGACCGTGGCCACGGCGCTGGCCCTCGTCCTGCTGATCGGTCTCGGCGTCTGGCAGCTGCAGCGGCTGACGTGGAAGGAAGCCCTCCTCGCCCACATCGCCGCCCTGCAGAGCGCGCCGGCGCGGCCGCTGGAGCCCGAGCTCGACGCCCTGGCCGGCGGCCGCAACGTCGACTTCACCCGCGTGCGGCTGTCCTGCCCGGGCCTGGGCGCCGCGCCCTTCCTCGAGCTCTATGGCCTGAAGGACGGCCAGGCCGGCTGGCGCCTGGTCTCGGCCTGCGCCGTGACGAGCAACCGCTACCGCACCGTCCTGGTCGATCGCGGCTTCGTCATCGACACCGTCACGGCGCGGCCCGCGGTCGACCGGACGATCACGGCCCCAGTCGAGGTCGTGGGCGTGCTGCGCATTCCCGACCGCGCCACCTTCATGACGCCGAAGAACGGCGCCGCCGCGGATCGCTGGTATTCGCGCGACGTGCCGGCCATGGCCAAGGCGCTGGGCGCGCCTCTGCCGGCGCCGATCTTCCTGTTCGCCGAGACCTCGTCCAACCCGGGCTTCGCCGCGCTGGAGCCGGCCCCGCTGCCGGCCGAGATCCCCAACCGGCACCTGGATTATGCCTTGACCTGGTTCGGCCTTGCCGCGGCCCTGGCCGGCGTCTATGCCGCCGTCCTCTTGAGAAGGCGGAAGAATTAGATGCGTTACGTCTCGACGCGAGGCCAGTCGCCCGCGGTGGGTTTCGTCGATGCGGTGCTCGCGGGCCTTGCCCCCGACGGCGGCCTCTATGTGCCGGAAACCTGGCCCGCCTTCACGCGCGAGGAGATCGCGGGCTTCGCCGGCCGGCCCTACTATGAGGTCGCCGCCGCGGTGATGGGCGCCTTCGCCGGCGACGAGATCGCGCCTGCGACGCTCACCGAAATGTGCCGCGAGGCCTACGCGACCTTCAAGCACGCCGCGGTCGTCCCGCTCGTCCAGCTGGGCCCCGACACCTTCATGGCCGAGCTGTGGCACGGCCCCAGCCTGGCGTTCAAAGATGTCGCCATGCAGATCCTGGCGCGTCTCTACGACCATGTGCTGGGCCAGCAGAACCGCGTCCAGACCATCCTGTGCGCCACCTCGGGCGACACCGGCGGCGCCGCCGTCGAGGCCTTCCGCGGCCGCAAACACGTCAAGGTGATCGCCCTCTTCCCCGAGGGGCGGATCAGCGAGGTGCAGCGGCGCTTCATGACCACGGCCGCCGACGCCAACGTCGCCTGCGTCGCCGTGCGCGGCACCTTCGACGACTGCCAGGCGATCGTGAAACAGGCCTTCCAGGACCAGGCGCTGCGCCAGGCGGTGGACCTGTCGGGCGTCAACTCGATCAACTTCGCGCGTATCGCCGCCCAGGCGGTCTACTACTTCACCAGCGCGGTTGCGCTGGGCGCGCCTGACCGATCGGTCAGCTTCTGCGTGCCCTCGGGCAATTTCGGCGACGCCTTCGCAGGCTTCGTGGCCAGCCGCATGGGCCTGCCGATCGCCCGCATCGTGGTCGCCACCAATTCCAACGACATCCTGGCCCATGCCTTCGAGGACGGCCGCTACGCCCGCGGCCAGGTGCACGCCACCATGAGCCCGGCGATGGACATCCAGTCGGCGTCCAACTTCGAACGGCTCTATTTCGAGGCGGTCGGCCGCGACGCCGCCGTCACGGCCCAGGCCTTCGAGGGCTTCAATACGACCGGGGTGATCGAGGTCCCGGCGGACGCGCTTTCGGTCATGCGCCAGATGTTCCGCGGCGTCGGCGTCGGCGAGGACGACACCGCCAAGGCCATCGTCGCCACGCTGAATTCCTCGGGCCAGCTGATCGATCCGCACACGGCGGTGGCGGTCTCCGCGCTCGGCCGGGCTGCGGATACGCCCGGCCCGGTCGTGGTGCTGTCCACGGCGCACGCTTCCAAGTTCCCCGAGGACGTGGCCAAGGTGTCCGGCCTTATGCCGCAGTTGCCGCGCGGGGCGGCGGATCTCGCCGACCGGCCCGAGCGTTTTGACCGGCTTGCGGCCGAGACGGAGACGATCAAGGCCTATGTCCGCACCTTCGCCGAGGCCTAAGACGACAGCCCCCCGGGTTCATACCCTCGCCAACGGCGTGCGCGTCGTCTGCGACCCGATGCCGGGGTTGCAGACCGTAGCGCTGTCGGTCGTCGCCGGCCGCGGCGCGCGCAGTGAGGACGCCGCCCGCTCCGGATGGTCGCATCTGCTGGAGCACATGGTCTTCAAGGGGGCCGGCGGTCGCTCGGCCCGCGGGGTCGTCGAGGCCATCGAGGCCGAAGGCGGCCACATCAACGCCGCCACCGGCTATGAGCGCACCAGCTACCAGGTCCGCGCCCTGAAGCATGGCCTGGACCTCGGTTCGGCGGTGATCGCCGACCTGGTGCTGCGCCCGCACATGGACCCGGACGACCTCGCCCGCGAGAAGCAGGTGGTGGGCCAGGAGATCGCCGAGGCCGCCGACGCCCCCGACGACCTCGTCTTCGAGCTGGCCCAGAGCGCGGCCTTCGAGGGCCATTCCCTCGGCCGTTCGATCCTCGGCACCCCGGACTCGATCGCCACCGCGACGCCGGAGACGCTCAGCGCCTGGCGCGGGGCCCTCTATTCCCCCGACAGCCTGGTCGTCAGCGCCGCCGGCGCGGTGGAGGAGGCGCAGGTGCTGGCGCTCGCCGAGCGCGACTACGGCGACGCGAAGGCGGCCGCCCCGCCTCCGGAGGACGAGCCTGCGGCCTTCCACGGCGGCCAGCGTCCGACCCCCAAGCGACTGGAGCAGGCCAACCTCGTGCTGCTGCTGCCGGCCGTCGGCACCCTGCATCCCGACTATTTCGCCCTTCGCCTGCTGGCCGAGATCCTCGGCGGGGGCATGGCCTCGCGGCTGTTCCAGGAGGCCCGCGAGAAGCGCGGCCTGGCCTACGCCATCGACGCCTACTGCGAGACCTACGACGACACCGGCGTGCTCGGCGTCTTCGCCGGCTGCGCGGCGGGCGACGCCGCGGAGTTGGTCAGGGTGGCCGCGGGCGAGATCGCCGGCATGACCACGGCGGTGGACGAGGCCGAGCTCGCCCGCGCCAAGGCCCAGCTGAAGGGCTCGATGTTCATGGCCCGCGAGCAGCCGCTCTCCCGCGCCGAACAGGCCGCCGGCCACGTGTTGATGTTCGGCCGGGTGCTGGAGCCGGAGGAGCTGGCTGCGGAGGTGGACGCTGTCGTCGCGGCCGACCTCGTGCGCCTGACCGAGACCATCCTCGCGCAGCGCCGCAGCGTGGTCGCCGTGCTGGGCCCCAAGGCCTCGATGAAGGCCGCGCCGGCCTTCGAGAAGGCGCTGTTCGGCTAGGGTTCAGCGAAACTTGACGCATTCTGGAAATCGGCGACGCTGCGGGGATGGCCTTGCTGGACTGGATTGCGCCGGAGAGCGGCCTGCGTCTCGACGCGGAGGCGATCTATCTGCGTCCGCCGCGGGCGGCGGACTACGCCGAATGGCGCGAACTGCGGGCGGCTTCGAGGTCCTTCCTGCAGCCCTGGGAGCCGGTCTGGCCCTCCGACGACCTGACCCGCGCGGCATTTCGTCGCCGATTGACGGCCTATGCGCGCGATCGCGATCTCGGCGTGGCCTATCCCTTCTTCATTTTTCGCGGTTCGGACGATGCGCTCACCGGCGGCATCACCCTGTCGAACGTCCGTCGCGGCGTCGCCCAGATGGCTTCGGTGGGCTATTGGTGCGGCCGGCCCTATACGCGCCAGGGCCATACGCTGGCGGCGGTGCGCGCCGTCAGCGATTTCGCCTTCCGCACCCTGGGGCTTCACCGCATTGAAGCGGCCTGCATTCCGGACAACGGCCCCTCGCGACGGCTGCTGGTCAAGGCCGGCTTCGACGAAGAGGGCTACGCCAAAGCTTATTTGAAAATTAACGGCGTTTGGCGAGATCATGTGCTCTTCGGTCAGGTCTCGCCCTTCAGCGCGCCTGAGGGGCCGGATCCCGGGGCGTCGGTGTGAGCGGCGCCTGCAGTTTTTAAGTGCTGCGCTTCGGCTGTTCCTCGCGAACGGCGCGGGCCGCGGTGAGGCAGGCAAGCGCGCCCGATGTCCGACGGCGGCTGGATCTGGGACGTTTCCACGACCCTCGCCGCCCTTGGCGCGGGTGAGGCTGCGCTCTGGGCGTGGTCGCCGGACGACGACCGGCTGCAGCTCGCCGGAGCGGCGCGCGCCCTGGGCCTTGGCCCGCTCGTCCCCGACTGTTCTTCCGCCGCCTTCCGCGCCCTCGTCCTGCCGCAGGACCGCAACCAGGCCGATGAGCTGCTCGAGCCGCGCGCGCCCGGCGCCGAGGTGGTCGCGCGGATCCGGATGCGCGGCGCCGAGCCCTGCGTCTGGCGCGGGCGTTGGCTAGAAGGCGGCCGCGCGACAGGCGTGCTGGCGCCCCAGACCCGGTTCGCCGCCGCCGACCATGACAGCCTGACCGGCCTGCTCGACCGCCGGAGCTTCATCCGCTGCGCCCGCGAGCGCCTTCAGGCGCCCGGCCAGCACCAGCTGGTCGTCGCCGATCTCGACCGTCTGCGCCGGCTGAACGAAGCCCTGGGCCACGAGCGCGCGGACCTGGTGCTGGCGGCGCTGGGCGCGCGGCTCGCGGCCGCGCTGTCGCCGAAGGCCATCGTCGCCCGGATCGGCGAGGATGAGTTCGCCGCCCTGTTCCCGGCCGCGACCGGCCCCGGCGTCGAGCACCTGCGTCGCGAACTGGAACGGCCGATGCGGGTCGCCGGCTTCGACATCCATCCGAAGATGTCGCTGGGCGTGGTCGAGGTCCGCGGCGGACCCGACGCTCCGGAGGCCACCGAGCTGCTGCGCCGCGTGGAGCTGAAGGTCGAAGCCGGCAAGGCGGGCTTCCGGCGCCTCGGCCCTCCGCTGGAAGGCGACGGCCTCTCGCGGCTGGCGCTGGAAGCCGACCTGAAGGGCGCGATCGAACGTGGCGAGCTGGGGCCCTTCTACCAGCCGATCGTGCGTCTGGGGACCGGGGCGCTGGCCGGGTTCGAGGCCCTGGTGCGCTGGCGTCACCCGCGCCGCGGCCTGCTGACGCCCGAACACTTCCTGCCGCTCTGCGAGGAGCTCGGCATGATGGGCGAGCTGGGCGTCATGATGCGCCGCGAGGCCGCCGCCCAGCTGGGCGCCTGGCGGCGCCTGCGACCCGCCGCGGCGGGGCTGACGGTGGCGGTCAACCTGTCGGTGGGCGAGCTGGACCGGCCCGACCTGCTGGCCGAGGCCTGCGACCTGCGCCGCAGCGCCGACCTGCCGCCCGGCGCGCTGAAGCTGGAGGTCACCGAGGGCGACGTGATGCGCGATCCGGAGCGCGCGGCGGTCACCCTGCACAATCTGCGCGCCGCCGGGGTGACCCTGGCCCTGGACGACTTCGGCGTCGGCTTTTCGTCGCTCTCCTATCTGACGCGCCTGCCGTTCGACACGCTGAAGATCGACGGCTACTTCGTGCGCACCATGACCGCCGACCCGGGCTCGGCGAAAATCGTCTCCTCGATCATCAAGCTTGGCCAGGACCTGGCGCTGGAGGTGGTGGCCGAGGGGGTGGAGGACGCCGCCACGGCCCTGCGGCTGCAGGCGCTCGGCTGCGACTACGGCCAGGGCTTCAGCTTCTCGCAGGCGCTCAGCCCTGGCGATGCGCTCGCCTATATCGAAGCCTGCGACGTTGAGGGCCGGCCAGCGCGAAAAGCGGGTTAGGCTCGTCCCGCCGCCGAGCTGAGCCGCTGGGGATCGATGCCGAGCTTGCCGAGCGCGCGGGTCCATTTGGCCGCGTGGCCGCTGTCGAAGATCAGCTGCTCGTCGGCGTCGCAGGTCAGCCAGACGTTCTCCTTGATCTCCGTCTCCAGCTGGCCGGCGCCCCAGCCGGCGTAGCCCAGCGCCAGCAGGGCGCGGCGGGGATGGCCTTCGGCCTGGGCCATGGCCTCAAGAACGTCGCGGGTCGCCGTGATCGCCAGGCCGCCGCCGATCGCCAGGGAGTGCTCGCCGCAGTAGTCGTCGGTGTGCAGCACGAAGCCGCGTTCGCGCTCGACGGGGCCGCCCATCAGCACCAGGTCCGGCGGGGCCTTGATCTCCGACTTGATGTCCAGCCGTTCGAGCAGGTCGGGAACGTTCAGCCCCTCGACCGGCCGGTTCACCGCCAGGCCCATGGCGTGCTCGGGATCGTGGGCGCAGACGAGGATCACGGCGCGCTCGAACCGCGGGTCCGAGATGCCGGGCATGGCGATCAGCAGTTGGCCGGAGAGGAAGCCGTCATCCATCCCCAGGAGATTTGGCCTGGAACGCCAGGCTTTCAAGCGCGATCGTAAGAGGTTGGTTGAAGCGTGCGGAACTGTCGCTATCTGCCAAGCTTGAGATTCGCCCCGTTTGGGGCCTGAGGAGAGACGGCCATGACGATCAAGGTTGGCGACAAGCTGCCGAGCGTGAAGCTGAGCGAAGCCACGGCCGAGGGCCCCAAGCCCGTGACCACCGACGAGGTCTTCAAGGGCAAGCGCGTCGCCCTGTTCGCCGTGCCGGGCGCGTTTACGCCCACCTGTTCGGCCAAGCACCTGCCGGGCTTCCGGCAGCTCGCGGGCGAGATCAAGGCCAGGGGCGTCGACGTGATCGCCTGCATCTCGGTCAATGACGCCTTCGTCATGCGCGCCTGGGCCGAGGACCAGGCGGTCGGCGAGGACATCGTCATGCTGGGCGACGGCAGCGGCGACTTCACCAAGGCGATCGGCCTGGAGATGGACGCCACCGGCTTCGGCATGGGCAAGCGCTCGCAGCGCTATTCGATGCTCGTCGACGACGGCGTGGTGACCGAGCTCAACGTCGAGGCGCCCGGTGAGTTCAAGGTGTCGACCGCGGACTACCTGCTGGCCCAGCTGTAGGCGCTCTCTCCTGCTTACTTCAGCCGTCATGGCCGGGCCCCGTCCCGGCCACCCATGAACGTTGACGGCGCAGGGCGACCTCCGTCGCGCCGTGTGCATGGGTTCCCGGCACAAGGCCGGGAATGACGGCTTTAGGGTGGAGAAGGAACTAGACCTTCGGAAACGGCCTGCTCAGAAACCGCGACCCGGCCTCGCCGAACCGCCAGGGCAGGTCCGCCGCCTTGCTGATGCCGATCCTGGGGCCTTCGACGACCCCCGCCGCTTCGCCCGGCCGAATGGCGAAGGGCGCTTCATCGACCGCCAGGCCGTCGTGGGCGCGGGTGACGGCCAGCGCCTGGCACAGTTTCCCTGGTCCGGAGCAGAGGCTCCGCAGCTCGCTCAAGGCCCGGCGTTCGCGCATCACGGCGATCCCAGCCACGGGCTCCAGGGCGCGGATCAGGACCGCGCTGCCGGGGTCCTCGCCGCAGACCAGGTTCAGGCACCAATGGACGCCGTAGGAGCGATAGACGTAGGCGCGGCCGACCGGCCCGAACATGACGCCGTTGCGCGGCGTGGGGCCGATGAAGCTGTGCGCCGCCGGATCTTCGTGATGATAGGCCTCGGTCTCGACGATCCGCCCGCCGACGCCGTCCAGCGTCAGGGTCCAGCCGATCAGGTCGCGGGCGACCGCGACCGGATGGCGGGCGAAGAAGGCGGCGAAGTCCAAGCGTCAGCCGGGCTCAGCCGACCAGGGCGTCTGGCGTGATCGCGGCCATCTCGGGCAGGGTGTCCATGACGCCCTCGGCGAGGCCGGGGGCCTGGGCCAGGACCTGGCTGGCGTAGAGCTTGGCGAGCGGAGCCTTGGCCTGCAGCCAGGGCGCGTCCGAGCCGGCGGCCGCCAGCGCCTGGCGGGCCAGGACCCAGCCGCCGATGACGTCGCCGGCCAGTTTCAGATAGGGGGTGGCCGAGGTCAGGCTGTCGGCGCCCTGGTGGGCGAGCTGCCAGTCGGTGGCCTTTTCCAGGGCCTGGGCGCCAGCCGCCAGCCGGCGGCCGACCTGGATGAGGTCGGGGCTTTCGGTGAGCGCCTCGGCGGTCAGCAGGATCTCGGCGCAGACCTCGCGCATGGCCGATCCATTGGTCGTCTTCAGCTTGCGCCCCGACAGGTCGATGGCCTGGATGCCGTTGGTCCCCTCGTAGATCGGGGCGATGCGGGCGTCGCGATAGTGCTGGGCCGCGCCAGTCTCCTCGATGAAGCCCATGCCGCCGTGCACCTGCAGGGCGGCCGAGGAAACCTCGACGCCGACGTCGGTCGACCAGGCCTTGGCGATCGGGGTCAAGAGCTCCTGGCGGACCAGGGCGGCGGCGCGGTCCTCCTCGCTGGCGGCGACCTTGGCGAGGTCGGCCAGCACCCCGGTCATCAGGCAGATCCCTCGCGCGGCCTCGATCTTGGCCTTGGCCAGCATCAGGGTGCGGCGCACGTCCGGATGGTCGTAGATCGGCCCCGAGGGGCCGGCGGACCACAGCGCCTTGCCCTGCACCCGCTCCTGGGAAAAGGCCAGGGCCTGCTGGAAGGCCCGCTCGGCGATCGCCACGCCCTGCACCCCGACCTCGAGGCGGGCGGCGTTCATCATGACGAACATGTGCGCCAGGCCCTGGTTCAGCTCGCCGACCAGCTCGGCCTGGGCCCCGTCGTAGAGCATGACGCAGGTGGGCGAGCCGTGGATGCCCATCTTGTGCTCGATGGAGATCGGCCGGAAGTCGTTCGGGCTCCCGAGCTCGCCGTCCTCGTCGATCAGCCGCTTGGAGGTGAGGAACAGGCTGATGCCCTTCACCCCGGGCGGGGCGTCGGGGGTGCGGGCGATGACCAGATGGACGAGATTGTCCGTCATGTCGTGGTCGCCCCAGGTGATGAAGATCTTCTGGCCGTAGAGCCGGTAGCCGCCCGCGCCGTCGGGCCTGGCGACGGCGGCCAGCGCCGCCAGGTCGGTGCCGGCCTGGGGCTCGGTCAGCACCATGGCCCCGGTCCATTCGCCGCTGACCAGCTTGGGCAGGACCAGACGTTTCTGCCGCTCGGTGCCGTGCAGGGTCAGCGCCTCGATCGCCGCCAGGCTGAGCATGGGGCAAAGGCCGAAGCTCATGTTGGCCGACTGCACCATCTCCGAGACCGCCAGCTCGACGGCCTTCGGCAGGCCCTGGCCGCCGTGCTCCGGGTCCGCCGTCAGCGATGTCCAGCCGTCCCGGGCGAAGGCCCGGTAGGCTTCGGCGAAGCCGGGGACCGGGGTGACCTTGCCGTTGGCGTAGGTCGCGCCGATCTGGTCGCCCGCCCGGTTCAGCGGGGCCAGCACCTCGCCCGCGAAGGCGCCCGCCGCCTCCAGGATCGCCTCGACGGTCTCGAAGTCGGTCTCCGGATAGCGCTCCAGCACGGCCTCGAAGCCCGCCGTCTTCAGGGCGAAGGCCAGCTCACGGACAGGCGCGCGGAAGGTCATGGATCAGGCCCCAGACTGGAGAAATCGCTCAGAAGTGAACAGGCGCTCTTTAGGCCATGGAAAACGGTCATCCAAGCGAGGCGGTCCGGGAACCATCCCCGCGACCCACCGTTGGCGGCCGGAGCCCAAACATCGCCCAGGATGCTCGACATGGCCGAAGCTCTCCGTCCCCTCGCCGTCGTCACCGGCGCCTCCTCCGGCATCGGCTACGAGCTCGCCAAGCTTGCCGCGGAGAACGGCCACGACCTGGTCCTGGCCGCCGACCGTCCGGAGATCGTCGAGGCGGCCCAGGCGCTCCGCCAACTGGGCGGCTGGGTCGACCACATCCAGGTCGATCTCGCCACACGCGACGGCGAGGAGAAGCTCATCGCGCTGATCGGCGATCGTCCGGTCGACCTCCTGATGGCCAACGCCGGCCACGGGCTGGGCCGTGGCTTCCTCGACCAGCAGCTGAACGAGTGGCGCCATGTGATCGACACCAACATCACCGGAACGCTCTATCTGGTGCACAGGCTGGGCCAGAAGATGCGCGAGCGGGACCGCGGCCGGATCCTCTTCGTCGGCTCGATCGCCGCCCTGATGCCGGGGATCTCCCAGGCGGTCTACAACGCCAGCAAGGCCTTCATCGATTCCTTCTCCCTCGCCCTGAGGCGGGAGCTGAAGGACACCGGGATCACCGTGACCTGCCTGCTGCCCGGGGCGACCGACACCGACTTCTTCGAGCGTGCGGGCATTTCGGACAGCAAGGTCCGGACCTCCAGGAAGGACGACCCCGCCATGGTCGCCAAAGTCGGCTTCGAAGCGATGATGAGGGGCGAGGGCGACGTGGTCGCCGGTTTCAAGAACAGGTTCCGCGCGGCCGTAATCCCGCAGAGTTCGTTCGCCGAGATGTACAGGGGGATGGCGGAGCCGGGGGCAGGTCGCTAGGCGGGCCGGGATGACGGTTTGGGGTTGGGACGCGGCCGGTGTAACCAGCCATCGTGCCAGACGCGCCGCCAAATCCGACCGAAGGCTTGACCGACGACGCCGCGCTCGCAACGGCGGTCGCCGCTCTGCGCGCCGGCGGGTTGGTGATTCTGCCGACCGAGACGGTCTACGGGCTGGCGGCGAACGCGTCCGACCCGCGCGCCGTCGCCGCGGTCTATGAGGCCAAGGGCCGGCCGAGCTTCAATCCGCTGATCGCCCACGTGGCCGACCTGGCGGCCGCGCGCCGCATCGCCCGTTTCGACGCCCGCGCCGAGCGCCTGGCCGAGGCCTTCTGGCCGGGGCCGCTGACCCTGGTGCTGCCGGTCGCCGACGATCAGGCGGTGTGCGATCTCGCCCGTGCGGGCCTCGACACGGTGGCGGTGCGCGCCCCGGCCCATCCGCTGGCGCGCCGGCTGCTCAGCGCCTTCGGCGGTCCGGTCGTCGCCCCGTCCGCCAACCGCTCCGGCCGCCCGAGCCCGACCACCTTCGCCGATGCGCTGGAGGAGACCGGCGCCGCCGCGGCCGCGGCTCTGGACGGCGGTCCCTGCGCCGTGGGTCTGGAATCGACCGTCGTGGCCCTGCTCGACGAGGCCCGGCTGCTTAGGCCCGGCGCGGTGACGCGGGCCGAGATCGAGGCTTTGATCGGGCCGTTGGCCGAGGCGGAGGCCGACGCCAAGCGCTCGCCGGGCCGGCTCGCCCGGCACTATGCGCCCAAGGCGCCGGTTCGGTTGGATGCGACGCCCGGGCCCGGTGAAGCCTATCTCGCCTTCGGCCCGACGCCGAAAGCGGAGGGGGTCTGGAACCTGAGCCCCGCGGGGGACCTCCGCGAAGCCGCCGCGAACCTCTTCGCCCATCTGCGCGCCGCCGATCGCAGCGCGCCGTCGGCCATCGCCGTCGCGCCGATCCCGCACGAAGGGCTGGGCGAGGCGATCAACGACCGGCTGAAGCGCGCCGCCGGGTTCGTCGGCTGATCCGCCTCAGCGCTGGTCCGGCTTCAGCGCGACGAACAGGCCCTCGGCGTCGGCGCAGACCACGTCGCCATGGCGAAGCTCGCCACGGACGAAATATTTGCGGCCCTCCTGCCGGTCGAGCCAGCCGCGGACCTCCAGCCGGGTGTCCAGCGGGGTGAGCGCGCGGAAGTCGGTCTTCAGATAGGCGGTGCGCAGCCGCAGGCCCGGCTGCCCGGCCGCACGGCCCAGCACCTCGTCGAACATCAGCGGCAGGGTTCCGCCGTGCACCGCCCCGTTCACGCCCAGGAAGTAGCGGCCGAAGGTGACGTGGCCGCGGAAGTCGCCGACCTCCTGTTTCTCGACGACCAGGGCGGGCGACATGGTCTGGCCGCGCCCGGGCTGGTCCAGCAGGCGGGCGAACAGCTGGTCGCGCTCCTCGACGGCGCAGGCCTGCAGCCGTTCGGACCAGGCCTTGAGGTCGTGGGTCAGGTCGGCGAGCGTCGCCGGGTCCGGCCGGGCGCCGGAGACCTTGTCGAGAAAGCCGCGCAGCAGGTCAATCATCTCGCCGTAGGGGACGGCGACGTCCGCCGACAGCCTGCCCCGATCGGGCCAGGCGTGATCGTGGGACGGTTCGGAGGACGGCTCGGGGCTCGAGGACTCGTCGCGCAAGACGCAAGGCTCCCTGTTCCTGACGGCGGAGATCAAGCCTTACCGGCCCCGGAGCCATGCGGCCATAGCCAAGCCAAGGGTATCGCTGCGGCGAAGCGGAGCGGGTTCAGGCGACCACGTCGCTGCACGGAAAAACGCCGACCTTGCGCGGGCCCTGCCAGAGCTCGACGCTGGGGGTTCCCTCGTCGCAGAGCGAATGCGCCATCCGCCGCGCGTCCTGCTCGCTCTCGGCCTCGATCCATTCGCCGCTGATGATCGCGCCCGCCCGATTGAGCCTGTAGACCCGGTAGCTCACGTGAAGACCCTCGCGGGAATGCTCGCCCATATCGGCAGACTAGGCCGCGCCAGGCTTCTTGCCGATGTGGCATGAGGAAGCTCGACCGCGCGATCACCCCTCTAGCGGTCGGTTACGCAGCTATGCAATTTGTCGGTGTCCAGCTCGCCCCCCGGCGAGGCGCGAGAAGGGAACCCGTCATGTCCGAGCCGCAACTTCGCCCCGAGACCCTGGCGGTGCACGCCGGCTGGCGCGCCGATCCGTCGACCGGCTCGGTGGCGGTGCCGATCCACCAGACCACCTCCTACCAGTTCCGCGACGCCGACCACGCCGCCGCCCTCTTCTCGCTCCAAGAGATGGGCAACATCTACACCCGGATCATGAACCCGACGACCGACGTGCTCGAGAAGCGGATCGCCGCGCTCGAGGGCGGGGTCGCGGCGCTGGCGGTCGCCTCGGGCCAGGCGGCCTCGGCGTTCGCGGTGCAGAACCTGGCGCGGGCGGGCGACAATATCGTCAGCTCCACCGCCCTCTACGGCGGCACCTGGAACCTGTTCGCCAACACCCTCAGGGACCAGGGGGTCGAGGTCCGCTTCGTCGATCCGGACGAGCCCGAAGCCTTCCGCCGGGCCACCGACGCCCGCACCCGGGCCTATTACGCCGAGACCCTGCCGAACCCGCTGCTGGAGGTCTTCCCGATCGCCCCGGTGGCGGCCATCGGCCGCGAGCTGGGCGTGCCGCTGATCATGGACAATACGGCCGCGCCCCTGCTCTGCCGGCCGCTCGACCATGGGGCGGCGATCGTCGTCTATTCGGCGACCAAATACCTGGGCGGTCACGGGACCTCGATCGGCGGGCTGATCGTCGACGGCGGCAATTTCGACTGGGCCGCCTTCCCGGAACGCCAGCCGCTGCTGAACACCCCGGACGCCTCCTATCACGGGGCGATCTGGACCGAAGCCGTCAAGCCGCTGGGGCCGGTCGCCTACATCATCCGCGCCCGCGTGATCCTGCTGCGCGACCTCGGCGCGTCGCTGTCGCCGTTCAACGCCTTCCAGATCATCCAGGGCGTCGAGACCGTGGCCCTGCGCATGGAGCGCCACTGCGCCAACGCCCGCCGCGTGGCCGATCACCTGGCGGAGCGCGAAGGCGTCGCCCGGGTGATCTATCCCTCCCTGCAGAGCGGTAAGGCCCAGGCGCGCGCCGACGCCTACCTCAAGGGCGGCTACGGCGGCCTGGTGGGCTTCGAGCTGGAGGGTGGGATCGAGGCCGGCAAGCGGTTCATCGACGCCCTGCAGCTCTTCTACCACGTGGCCAATATCGGCGACGCCCGCAGCCTGGCCATCCACCCGGCCTCGACCACCCACTCCCAGCTGACGGCCGAGGAGCAGGCGGCGACCGGAGTGACCCCAGGCTATGTGCGCCTCTCCGTCGGCATCGAGCACATCGACGACATCCTGGCCGACCTGGAGCAGGCGCTGACGGCCGCCGGCGTCTAGCGGAATCGGGAGTCCACGGCGCGCGCCTGAGGGATTATCCTCAGGCGCATGACCGCGCCCGTTCCCGCCGACGTCCTCTCCCGCCTGAAGTCCGTGCTGGGCGAGGGCGGCTGGAGCCAGGATCCCGACCGCCTCGCGCCCAAGCTGCTGGAGTGGCGCGACCGCTGGCGCGGGACGACCCCGCTGCTGGTGCTGCCGAAGACCACCGCGGACGTCGCCGCGATCGTCGGCATCTGTTTCGAGGCCGGCGTGGCGATCACGCCCCAGGGCGGCAACACCGGCCTGGTCGGCGGCCAGATCCCCCAGGGCGAGGTGCTGCTCTCGACCGAGCGCATGCGCGCCATCCGCGAGATCGACGTCGACGACGAGGTGATCGTCGTCGAGGCCGGCGCGACGCTCGCCGCCGTGCACGAGGCCGCCGCCGAGGTCCGGCGGCGGTTCCCCATCGGCCTGGCCTCGGAGGGGACCGCGACCGTGGGCGGGGTGATCTCCACCAACGCCGGCGGCACCCAGGTGCTGCGCTACGGCATGGCGCGCAACCTGGTCCTGGGATTGGAAGCCGTGCTCCCCAACGGGGAGATCTGGCAGGGCCTGAAGCGGCTGCGCAAGGACAACACCGGCTACGACCTCAAACAGCTGCTGATCGGGGCGGAAGGCACCTTGGGCGTGGTCACCGCCGCGGCGCTGAAGCTCTTCCCGCTGATGGCCTCGCGGGCGGTGGCCTTCGCTGGGGTCGCGAGCCCCGAGGCGGCGATCCGCCTGCTGGCCCGCGCCAAGGAGGAGACCGGCGGCGGGGTCGAGGCCTTCGAAATCATGGCCCGTCAGGGGATCGACTTCGTGCTGAAGAACATCCCCGGCGCCCGCGATCCGCTGGCCGAGGCCTATCCCTGGTACCTGCTGGCCGAGTTCGGCTCCGGCGAGCCGGGCGCCTCGGAGGCCGCCATGGAGCGCTTCCTGGAGCGCGGGCTGGAGGACGGGCTGATCCAGGACGCCGTGGTCGCCCAGACCGACGCCCAGGCCAAGGCGATCTGGAATCTGCGCGAGAACCAGTCGCCCGCCCAGAAGACCGAAGGCGCGACCTGGAAGCACGACGTCGCCGTGCCGGTCAGCCAGGTGACCACCTTCCTGCGCGAGGCGGACGCGATCGTGCGCGCCGTGGTCCCGGACGCCCGCATCGTCGCCTTCGGCCACATCGGCGACGGCAACATCCACTATGACGTCCTGCGCCCCGACGGCGGCGTCGACGCCGAGCATTCCGCCCGGCGCGACGCCGGCTCGCGGCAGGTGCACGACCTGGTGGCCCGGCTGGGCGGCTCGATCTCCGCCGAGCACGGCCTGGGCGCGATGAAGACCGAGGAGGCGCGGCGCTACAAGAGCCCGGTGGAGATCGCGGCGCTGGTCGCCATCCGCAACGCGCTGGATCCCAAGCGGATCATGAACCCGCGGGTGTTGTTCTAGAAGATTTGGAACCACGGAAGGCACGGAAAGCACGGAAGGGGGCCGTCCACGGGCCCCACGAACCCGTGCCTTCTCACATCTCTCCGTCATGGCCGGGCTCGTCCCGGCCACCCATGATCACCGCCCGGCGTGAATGTGCATAGGTTCCCGGCACGAGGCCGGGAATGACGGATGTGGAGAGGGCGAGGAGCCACGCCAGTCACGCCCGCGCGGCCGAGAGCCGGGCTGAAGTGGTCCACGAAATACACGAAATACACGAAAGGGGCCGCGCCGAGAGGGGGCGTTCGTCCGGCGTCCGGTGGATTGGGCGACCGGCCTTGGGCCGGTCAGTCATGGCGCCTGGCTCAAGGTCTTTCGTGTATTTCGTGTATTTCGTGGACCGACTTTCCGACGCGGAGCGGCGGGCGGGTCTGGCCCGCCCAGGGCCGCGAGCGGCGCCGCGGCCGTGCGGGCTTCGATCTCTTCCTGCGCCCAGGCCTCCTGCGCGAGGCTGGGCCAGTCGGGGGAGAGGCCGAGGTCGCGGCAGACCCGGTCGATGATCTCGCTGACCGACCTTTCGGCCAGGTCGCCGTAGATGTCGTCGCGCTCCAGCCGCTCATGGGCCTCGCCGGCCAGGCGCTCGCCCTCGGCCTCGCTCGTGGCCTCTTTCTCGATCACCCGGTCGAGGACGCGGTCGACGCGCTCCCTGTGAGCCTGGGCGCGCAGCTGCCGGTCGCGCTCGGCCTTGCAGCGCTGTTCGTAGAGGCGGCTGCCGGCGGCCCGGTCCAGCGCCTGCAAGCCCTCCAGCACGCTCGACTGCAGGGCCAGGCTCAGCCGCACGGCCCGCGAGACCCGGGCGTAGGCGAGCGCCGCGTCACCTGCGGCCAGCTTGGCGCCCTCGGCTGTCACCTGCTGTTCGAGGGCGCCGGCGATGGACAGCCCGATCTCCGCCAGCCGCCCCAGCACCTGCAGCTGCCGCTGGGCCACGGCGCGGGCCTGCGCCTCGGCCTCCCAGGCGTCGGCCTGGGGCTCGGGGGCGGAGGTTGCGGCGGCGGCGGTCATGCGGCGAACAAACCACGAACGATTGGTGGGGTTTGTCAAGCCGTGGCGAGCCCTTGCGCCGCCTGGACCGCTATCTTACTTTTGTCCTTACTAAATGTAAGGAGGCGCCCGAATGGCGACGGCGACCATTTCGTCCAAAGGACAGGTGACCTTGCCGCGGGAGGTCAGGGCCGCCCTGGGGGTTTCCACCGGCGACCGGCTCGACTTCATCCGGCTGGACGACGGGACCTACGCCATCGTGCCGGCGTCGCACTCCATCCGCGCGCTGAAAGGGCTGCTGCCCCGGCGCGACCGGGCCGTATCGCTCGAACAGATGGACGCGGCGATCGAGGCTGGTGCGAAGGGCGAGTGATCGGTCTCGATACCGACGTCCTGGTCCGCTACATCGCCCAGGACGAGCCCACCCAGGCCGCGCTCGCGGCGCGACTGATCGACGGCTTCACCGCCGAGGCGCCGGGCTTTGTCTCCACGGTCACCCTGGTGGAGACCGTCTGGGTGCTGGCCCGGGCCTATAAGACGGCGAAGGCCGAGATCCTCCAGGTCATCGAGGGCCTGCTGCGAGCCCGCGACCTCGTCATCGAGGACTCCGAGACCCACTACCTCGCGCTGAACCAGTTCGCCGCGACGAGCATCGACTATGCCGACGCCGTGATCGCCCAGACTGGACGCCGGGCCGGATGCGAATTCACCGCCACATTCGACCGCCGCGCCGCGAGCGGCGGCATGCGTCTGCTGGAGGGGTGACTGGCGAGGAGGGGTCTTCGCCCAGCCAAATTCAGTTTGGGGATAGGCCCGGTGTTCCCGTAGATCTCGTTCCATGATCGGGATCGTGTTCGCCGCCGCGCTCGCCAACAGCATCGCTGCGCCCTACGGGATCTGGGCGCGCGCCCAATGGGGCGCGACGCGCCCGAATGTCCAACTTTCCCTCGAGAACCGCAGCCAGGTGAAGGCCTGGCTCGTCGACGTCGCCTGCAACGCCTACGACGCCCGTGGCGCCCTCGTCGCCGTTGCGACCGCCAACGTGGCTCAGCTCAAGCCGGGCGAGCGCGTCGAGACCTGGGCCACGGCGGAGGCCGAGGCGCCGGCGGTTCGCTTCGCCTGCAAGGTCGGGGTCAGCGAATGGCAGCGACCGGATTGAAGGCGAGTCTGGTCGGTGTGCCGAGCCGACGTCGGGCTCGCGCCATCTCCAAGGCCCGCTCCACGAACGGAGCTAGCCGACGCAGCGCCTGCATCAGCGCAGAGGATCCAGGTGCATTCGGCCTTCTCCGAGAAAGGCGACCTCGATCCTGACTGTGCGTTGTTCTGTGGCTCCGTCAGGCCTGTGGAGCGTGACGCGATAGATGCGCTCTGCGTCCGTGCTGCGGGTCGGCAGGGTCCCTCCGTCATGCACGATATCGAGCACCTCCCTCGACGGGCCAGCTTCGCCATAGATGCCTCCCAAGTTGGCGCGTATGCGGGTCACGTCAGCTTCTGGCGAGGTCCTGAACGCCAGCACCGGCTTTAGAATAATCCGTGCTCCGAAATAGATGCCAAATCCCAAGACAAGAAGCGTCGAGAACGCTGCTGATAGTGGGTGATCAATCCAAGGATTTGAATCCGCAGACTGTGGCGACAGTCGAAAGCTTATTGGGATTATGATCTTACCGTCATCTACGGCCTGACCGTTGATCAACATTGGGCTCATGCGAAATCGCGACGCCATCGCAAGCGCCGCCGCGCCGAAGCCATACCCTTTTGGAGACTCGCTGACGGCGATGCACGCTCGCAAGCTGCCTGAAGCGTCGACCTTACAAGAGATGGTCGCCTCGCCTTCGATCGAGCGCGCTTCAGCGACCTTCGGATAGGCATCCGCCAGGTCTGATCCGCTCGGTTGTTCGATCCAATCGGGCTGGGTCACCACAACTGGCTCCGCCGCCGCGGCCGACCAGACGATCATGCTCAAGGCTAGGCCAAGACCGGCTTTCAAATGTGGCCCCCCGGCGCTGCGATTGGTCGGCGCCGGAAGATGAGCACACGGGCCTCTGCATGGCCAAGCTGTTGCGCCGTCCGGAGTCGGACCTGGCGCGCGGCGCCATGGTCAACGCGTCTCCTGCGTCGCGGGGCCACGATGGTTGGACCTGCGCGAACCGGGACAGCAGACGGGGTGGGCCCGGTGTTCGTCGAAACATCCGGAGTCGGCCGGTGGCGGACACACTGGTCTTGAGATCCAGATGCATCGGTGGGAATTTGGCAAATGATCAAGGATGACTGGGTGACGATAGGGGGCGCCGTCGTAGCGGTCGCGCTAGGCGTCCTATCGGTTATGGCCCACCGATGGGGTGCCGCTGCAGGCCTCATCGTCACCGGCGTTGCGCTGGTCCTCGTCACCTTCGCGAAGGTGAAGGACAGGATCCAAAAGCGAAAGATTCATTAGCGCCAGGAGCGGAAGTTGGCGTCCTTGCGGATTCGAGACCTTCGTGCGGGGAGAGGGACGTGTTCCTAAATCTCCGGGGGCGTTGAGTAGGTACGGTAGGCACGCCGCGCCAGGTTAAGCGCCGCCCACGGCACCTGTCCCAATTCCCTCGATAACCCGCCGGCATCTGAGTCCGCGCGGGGTTCGCATTCGGGTATACGCAGAAGATTCGCGGGGTGTAGATGGATCAACCGACCTGGCGCGGCTCGCTTGCCGACATGCTCTTTGAGGAGTTCGCCAGTTCGACTGGCACGTTCCGCGACCTTGTCGTTTCTCCTGCCTGTGAGGCTCTATCCGCCCATGAACCGGCAGAGGGTATCGGCACGGTCTTGGACCTGGACGATTACAAGCGGGCCCAAAGCGCACGCGAGGCACGGAAGGCGTTGGCGCTCGCAATGGCCGGGCTATGGGAAAGCCACTTCCGCGAGCACATGTGGAAATCGGTCGCCATTTTCGGCAAGGATCACGACGTGACTCTCGCGCGCTTCGACAAAGCGCGCATTCCGGACCTTGAGGACATGTTCTGTAAGTTGCGGGGGTTCGCCCTCACGACACTAGCGCCTTACCAGACGATCGCTGAGCTACTCGAAATCGCGAATGCGGCCCGCCACGGCAACGGTCGGTCGTCGGAAGCCGCGTTCAGGGCATATCCCCAGTACTTCTCGGAATCGCGGCCGCACGCGGGCTGGTATTCCTACTTCCTGCACGGCGCGACCCCGCTCGAGGATGTTCGCCACATCGATGTGTCTGATGATCAACTTTTCCGCTTTGCCCATGAAATCATCGCGTTCTGGGTTGCGCTGCGGGAGAAGACGCGGCCGATGCCAAGCGGTAGCTTCTCGGGCCCGTCCGTCTGAGCGAGCCGAGGGTCGGCGTGGGGGTCAGGCCTGCGCCAGCAGCGGCGTTGGCACGGCTCCCGACAGCGGGCATTCGCCCGCGCCGCAAATCGCCCCACAACGTTTCACGACCTTCGTTATTGAAGCTGCGCCATGCGGTTTCCAGCTAAGCTTCGTTGCCGGCCGAGGCCTAGACTGTGATGTTTGAGCGTGCGCCTTTTCAGTACTGCCCCGGTTGTCGCCAATCCGACTTAGGCATCCTGTCGGTTGGCGGGGACGCCCTGACGCGACGCTGCCGCCGCTGCCGATACGGCTATTCGGAGGCCCTGCCCGAGGTTGATAAGAAGGTCATTTACCTCGACCAGTTAGCCATCAGCGAAATATTCAAAATCAGGTCGGGAACTCGGCGCCCCGGTGCGAATAGCGAGGCGTTCTGGCGTGAAGCTGAGCGCCTCATCCGCCGGGTTCACCTGCTCCAACAGGCAGTCTTCCCGGACAGCAATATCCACACGGATGAGACGCTGGTTTATCGGTCCGCCTCCGAGCTTCGCCTCGCTCACGAAATGCTCGGGGGCGACGTGTCGTTCAAGAACATTGATGACGTCATCAATGCGCAGACGTGGGCGTTCTTCAAGGCGTTCCTCGCTGGATGCGAGCCGCCCGAGCTAACCTTCGACGTGGATGAGGTTCTTGAGGGCAGCCGCAATGCATGGCTCTCCGATATGCACATCAGCACCAACATGGACCTGAGCCGGTTTGCGGACGGCGTGCGGGCGTCGAGAGACAGAGCGGGAGACGCGCTTGCGGAGCTGGCTGAGCATTGGGGTCAGGAAAAACCCACATTCAAGCAAGCTCTGAAGCGGGAGCTGGAGAGCTACGGCCGTTCGCACATGCAGGCGCTGGCGGCCGCGCTACGGGGCGCGGCGGAGGCTAACGAGAGTGGCGACTGGATGGCCATGCTGGATAGTTTGCACAGTCCGGCGTACGTCCAGTTCGGCTTCATGGCCGATGATTTGCGTCGGCGCGGGAGTAGCTCGGAAGAGGCGAGTGAGACGGTCGTTCGCTTCTGGAACTGGAAGGGCAACTGGCGGCTCCCTCACCACCGCATCTCGGCCCATCTGTTCGCCGGGCTCGCGCGCAAAATGGCAGCCGGTCAGAAGGAGCTTCCCACCAGAGGCTTCTTCAACGACGTGAACGCGGTGTCCGTATATGGGCCGTACGTGGATGCAATCTTCCTCGACAACGGTTGCGCCGGTCTGGTTCGTGAGATGATCCAATCGGGCGTCACCCTGAAGGCGAAAGTCTTCTCGCCACGCTCGGGTGACCAGTTTCTCGCGTACCTCGAAGAGCTGGAGACGAAGGCGACTGCGGAGGTCCGTGAGTACGCGCATGAGGCATACGGCATCACCTGAACCGGCTCGCCGCGTGCGGTCAGTCGGTTCGACTTGGCCGCCGCCCCTGGGCTACACCGCGCCGCGAAGGAAGAGCCGACGCAATCTTGAAGCCCGCTTCCAACGTCCGTGGATCGCGCAGCGCGCTAGCGGCCTCACATGTCTGCTGCAACACGCTCACAACGTCAGCTCCGCTGGCCGGATCATGGAAGGGCACTCCCAGCTCATCGAAGTCGAGGTAGAAGCCCGCCTGTTTCTGTCGGTCGAGATAGCCCTCGAACGCTAGAGACAGCACCTTGATAGCCAAGCTGTCCTGATAGCTCCCCCGTAGCGCTTGGACCAGCGCGGCGACTTCTTTCGGTACGGCTCGCTGGGTGACCGCCTCTTCCGCTCTATCCCTGAGCCACGCAGCCATGACGATGGTTGATGCGGCGAGTTGCTTTTGCAGGTGCTCGCCTCGCATGCGCAAGGACGGGGCATCATAGCCGGCCTTGCGCCAGCCCATCAGCACCAGCTTTCCGACTTCCTCGTAGGACAGAACAGCCAAGCTGCGCGCGCTTTGCAGGCGGCCACCAGTGGCAAGATACATCGCGTCTTCATAGAGGCGATCCGCGTTCCGAAGGAGGATACCGAGCTGCTCGCGAGTAAGGCCGAACTGCCCCGCATCAAGCGCGCGCCCTATGGCGGTGAGAGCGCCGTCCCGCTGCTCTCGGTACTGACCGTCGTTCATCCGCTCCCACCTTTGGGCAAGGTATCCGTGAGCCACGAGTCGTCAATATTCGCGTGTTTCCCCCCGACGCGACATATCGACGATAGGCCTAGCGACTTCCTGTTGGGGCGCGAAGTTCACGCAAGACGGCCAAATCGAAGAGTTGCGCTTCAGCGACTATGTTGCCGCCAGCCGCAAGCAGACCTTCTGAACGTCAGCTAGGAGTCAACATCCCCACCCCACGCCGCGCCAGCGACGCCTGAGGCCGCGGCCGCGACGACGGTGAGCGAGCCGCCGCCCGCGGCCATCTTGCCGGCGGCTGACGCGCCCGCGGCGGGCGCCGCAATACGCCCCTTGCGTACGGCTCAGCCTGGCGGCAAACCCGCGGCCATGCTGATCGTGCTCTCGCCGGCCAAGGCCCTCGACTTCACTGCGCCGGCGACGGCGGCGCCGCTGACGACGCCGCAGCTGGGCGCAGACACCGCCGAGCTGGCCAAGGTCACCCGCAAGCTGACCGCCGCGGACCTGCGCCGGCTGATGTCGCTGTCGGACAACCTGGCCAAGCTCAACCGCGAGCGGTTCCAGGCCTTCGACCCGGCCTCGGAGGAGGGGCTGCAGGCGGTCTTCGCCTTCAACGGCGACGTCTACGGCGGGCTGGGCGCGCGCGAGCTGGACAAGAAGGGCCTGGCCTGGGCGCAGGACCATGTGCGGATCCTGTCGGGCCTCTATGGGGTGCTGCGTCCGCTCGACGCCATGCAGCCCTACCGTCTGGAGATGGGAACCCGGCTGAAGACCCGGCGCGGCCAGAGCCTCTACGACTTCTGGGGCGACCGGATCTCCACGGCGCTGAACGAGGCCGCCATGGGCCACAAGGACAAGACCCTGGTGAACTGCGCCAGCGGCGAATATTTCGGCGCGGTCGACCGCAAGGCGCTGAAGCTGCCCCTGCTGTCCTGCCGCTTCCTCGAGGAGAAGGACGGCGAGGCGCGGATCATCTCCTTCTACGCCAAGAAGGCGCGCGGCCTGATCGCCCGCTATGCGATCGACAACCGCATCGAGCGGGCCGCCGACCTCAAGGCCTTCGACGTCGGCGGCTACCGGTTTGTGGCTTCGCAGTCGAACGAGGCGGAGTTCGTCTTCACCCGGCCGCAGCCGGCGCCGGTCGCGGCGGCGCGGCGGCAGGAGGCGTAGAGGCGGGGGGCGATCGATAGGCCTGCGCCGAACGCCCCCTCAGTCGCTTCGCGACAGCTCCCCCGTTTCACGGTGGAGCACCTTTGAGCCCTATTCGGCGCCGGCCAGGAAGCCCGCGGGGTCTTTCTGGAAGGCGCTGAAGTCGCCGATGCAGCCGCGCCAGGCGTTCAGGTGCATCAGCATCTCGGCGCGCCCGTCCTTCTGGAACAGCAGCGACGAATACAGCACGTGGGCGCGGCCGCCCTTGTCCTGGTAGAGCCGGCACATCACCGAGGTCTGGTTGAAGGCGTTCAGCTGGACCAGGGTCGGCGAGCCCTGGGCGCTCGGCCGATCGAACAGCAGGGCCTGGCACTTGCGGCCCTGGGCGTCGCATCCCGCGAACTGGACGGAAAACACCTCGGTCGGCGAGGTCACCGTCAGGAAGACCGCATCCCCGTCGCGCTGCGCGACCTCGGCCTTGGCGCTGAGGCTGGAGAGCAGGGTTATCAGGCTCGCCGGATCACGGGCGTCGAGCGCGGCCGCACGGGCCGGTGCGGGCGCTGGGGCCGCGCGGCCGGCGGGCTTGGGCGCGGCGGCCATGCAGAGCAGGGCGGACAGGGTGAGGGCGAGGGCTTTGCGCAGCATGAGCAGGGCTTAGCAAACCGCGAACCTGGGCGGGAGCATGGCCGGCGCCTGCAACGGCGATGGCGCGAGCGCTGGGCGGTCGATAAACTCCAGGCTGTTTCCGGAGGACCGCATGGGCTTCACCATTCTCGTCGTGTTCGTGATCCTCGCCGTGGTCGTGGCCCTGGGCGCGATCAAGATCGTCCCGCAGGGGCGCGAATTCACCGTGGAACGGTTCGGCCGCTACACCCGCACCCTGAAGCCCGGCATCAGCTTCCTCACCCCCTTCGTCGAGAACGTGGGGCGGCGGGTGAACCTGATGGAGCAGGTGCTCGACGTGCAGCGGCAGGAGGTGATCACCAAGGACAACGTCACCGTCCAGGTCGACGCCATCGTCTTCATCCAGGTGATGGACGCCTCGCAGGCGGCCTATCGGGTCGACAACCTGCACTACGCCATCGCCCAGCTGACCATGACCAACCTGCGCACCGTGGTGGGCTCGATGGAGCTGGACGAGGTGCTGTCGCAGCGCGACCACATCAACTCGCGCCTGCTGAGCGTGATCGACGAGGCGACCAGCCCCTGGGGGGTGAAGGTCACGCGGATCGAGATCAAGGACCTCCTGCCGCCCCCGGACATCACCAACGCCATGGCCCGGCAGATGAAGGCCGAGCGCGAGCGGCGCGCGGTGATCACCGAGGCCGATGGCGAGAAGTCGGCGGCGATCGCCCGGGCCGAGGGCTCGAAACAGTCGGCCATCCTCGAGGCCGAGGGCCGCAAGGAAGCGGCCTTCCGCGACGCCGAGGCGCGCGAGCGCTCGGCCAAGGCCGAGGCCACCGCCACCGAACTGGTCTCCAACGCCATCGCCCAGGGCGACGTCAACGCCATCAACTACTTCATCGCCCAGAAATACGTCGAGGCCTTCGGCAAGCTGGCCGAGAGCCCGCAGCAGAAGACCGTCATCGTGCCCGCCGACATGTCCTCGCTGGTCGGTTCCGTCGCCGGCATCGGCGAGCTGCTGAAGAGCATCGGCGCGGAGCCGCCCGCCCTGCCGCCGCCGCGCCCGCGGGCGCGGGGCGCCGCCGTGCCGCCGACGGACGGCTGAGGCGATGGCGACGCTCGCCGACCTCTACCTGGCCCACCCCGCCTGGATCTGGGCGGGGATCGCCGCGGCCCTGCTGGCGGTCGAGGTGGCGGCCGGCTCCGGCTGGCTGCTGTGGCCGGCGGCCTCGGCCGGCGTCGTGGCGGTCATCGAGGGCTTTGGCGAGATCCCGTTCGCCGCCGCGGTGCTGATCTTCGTCTTCCTGACCATCGTCTCGACCCTGACCGCGCGGCGCTATGTCCCGCGCCGGCTGGCCAGCCATGCGCACGACATCAACGACAATGTCGCGCGGCTGATCGGCCATGAGGGCCGCGTCGTCGAAGCCTTCCAGGCCGGCGCCGGCCGGGTCTTCATCGACGGCAAGGAATGGGCCGCCGAGCTGGAGGGCGGCGAGACGCTCGAGACCGGCGCCCGGGTCACCGTCGCCGGGGTCGCCGGCGCGCGCCTCAAGGTGCGGGCGGCCTGAGTGCTCGGCGCGCTAAACCTCTGGATTCATGCCATGATTTGGCCGCCTTGGCGCCTCACTTGACCCTGGCGCGGCGAGGGGGCTTATGTTCGCCCTAACGATTAGAACACACCCAGGAGAGAGTAGCGACATGAGGCCAATCGGTTGGGGGCTGGTTGCGGCCCTCTGTGCAGCGGTGCTGGCGCCCGCCGCGGTGATCTCCGCCCCGAAAGCCGCCGCGCCGGTTTCGGACGCCCAGCGCAAGCAGGGCATGGCCGAAGCGCCAGCAGTTGTCCAAGCCGCAAGCCTGGGCTGCCAGGTCAGCGACGCCCGCTTCATCGGCAAGGCCAACGACCCCAAGACCAAGGTGGCGACCAGCTATTACGAAGTCGCCTGCGGCCCGGGCATGGGCTACATCCTCCAGGCGGCTACGGGCGCCGCGCCGTCGGTGTTCAGCTGCATCGAGATGGCCCCGCCTGCCGGCCAGCCGCCGAAGGAAGGCGCCATCACCTGCGTCCTGCCGGGCAACTCGGACCCGAAGGCGCAGCTCGCGCCGCTGCTGGCCAAGGCCGGCGTGCAGTGCGTGCCGGAAAAGGCCCGCGGCATCGGCCAGACCAAGGCCAACACCTTCCTCGAAGTCGCCTGTCAGGGCGGCGCCGGCTACGTCGTGATCGCCAGCTCGCCGCTGGACACCGCCAAGCCCGCCGAGGCGCAGAACTGCCTGAACTTCGACGACGCCGGCGGCAACGTGAAGTGCGAGCTCAGCGACAAGGCCGCCCGCCTGGCGGTGGTCGACCGCTACGCCCAGTCCGCCAACAACGGCTGCACGGTCAAGGATCGCCGCTTCGTCGGCAACTCCAAGGACGGCGCGGACTACTATGAGGCCGCCTGCCAGGACGGGAAGGGCTATATCTACAAGGTCGCCAGCGGCCAGCTCTCCCAGACCTGGAGCTGCGGCCAGGCGGTGAACATCCTTGGCGGCTGCACCCTGACGGACTCGCGCCAGGCCACTGCGGAACAGGCCGCCCTCTACACCAAGCTCGCCCGTAACGCCGGCTCGACGTGCGAGGTGGACCACTACGCCCAGTTCCCGATGCGCGGGAACGACGAGGTCGTCGAGCTCGCCTGCAAGAGCGGCTCCGGCGGCGTCGGCATCTTCCCGGCCACCGGCAAGGGCCAGGTGCTGGATTGCGGCCGTGCGCTCGCCGCCGGCTACAAGTGCAGCCTGACCAAGGACACCGGCTACGCCGCCCTGACCGAGGACCTGCGAAAGTTCAACCAGAAGACCTGCACCGTCTCGGGCGCCCGCGTCAGCGGCAAGACGCCCAAGGGGACCATCATGGTCGAGGTCGCCTGCTCGGACGGCTACAAGGGCTATATGATCGAATACAACACGACGCCGACCGTGACCGCGATCGGCGCCACCGGCTGCGCCTTCGCCGGCGGCTGCAAGCTGCCCGGCAACGTCTAAGGCTTAGCCGACAGGCTTAAGGAACGAGGCTCGCGGGTTCGCCCCGCGGGCCTTTTTCTTTTGTCCGGGTGAAAAACTTCGGCCGTGCATCAACCTAGGTCGTCATCCCGGCCGTAGCGAAGCGGAGAGCCGGGACCCAGGGGGTTTTGCGGTGCGGCGGCCCTGGGTCCCGGATCTGCGGCGCTTCGCGCCTTGTCCGGGAAGACGCGGAGTATTGGGTGTGATCGCATTCAGTAGGAGGTCCTAGCCCTCGTCGAACACCATCACCTCCGCCTCCGGCCGCTCGGCGAAGAGGCCGCGGATGGTCTCGGCGTGGCGGGCGCGGGCGATCGACTGGGAGACGTAGCCCTTGTCGGTGATTTCGCCGCTGGCGGGGTTCGGAGGCTGAGCCAGCACGAGGGCGCGGGCGATCCGTCCGGAGATCCCGGGCGTGCGGCTGTTGAACGCCTCGATCCCCTTGCGCGCGGCGGCGGCGACCACGTCGCGCGCCAGGGTCGGGTTCGGATAGAGCAGCAGACCGACGCCGGCCTGGTTCTCCCCACAGACCACCGCGTCGGTGACCGCCGGTCCGATCGCGCCGGTCGCGTTCAGCCGCACCTCGCCGCAGGCGACGAAGGCGCCGGTGGCCAGCTTGAAGTTCTCCACCAGCCGGCCGTCGAACACCATGCCCCGCGTCGGATCCTCCGGATCGAGCAGCCGCACGGCGTCGCCCAGCCGGTAGAAGCCTTCCTCGTCGAAGGCGGCGGTGGTGAGCTCGGGCTGGTCGAGATAGCCGCGGGTGAGCTGCGGCCCCTTCACGCGAAGCTCCAGCTTGCCGGCGCTTGGGACAAGCCGCACCGTGGTGCCGGGGATCGGCAGGCCGATCATGCCCATCCGGTCGTTCGGCCAGTGGACGCTGCAGGCGCTCGGCCCGGTCTCGGTCGCCCCATAGCCGCTGGAGAAGGTGATGCGCTCGCCGACCGCGCGCAGGGCGCAGGCCTGGATGCGGTCGCCGACGCCCTGGCCGAGCGCCGCGCCGCCGTAGACCATCACCCGCAGCCGTTCGAAGAAGGTGCGCGCCAGGGCGTCGTCGGCCTCGAGCGCCTCGACCAGCAGGCTCCAGCCCGCGGGCACCATGTACTGATAGGTCGCCTGGACCTCGCGCAGGTTCCGCAGCGTCTCGCCGAACCGCGCGGCGGTGGGTTGTCCCCAGTCGATGTAAAGCGTGCCGCCGCGGTGCAGCGACATGTGCAGGACGGAGTTGGCGCCGAGGCTGTGGCTCCAGGGGGCGGAGGAGAGGATGACCGGCGGCTCGGGATCCAGGAAACAGGCGGCGATCTGGGCCGAGTTCAGGCTGATGGCCCGGTGGGTGCAGATCACCGCCTTGGGCAGGCCCGTCGAACCCGAGGTCAGCAGGTATTTGGCGTGGTCGTCCGGCGTGGCGACGGCTGCGCAGGCGCCTGCCTGGTAGAGCCGCTCGAGCGGAATGTCCCCGGGCCGGGGGCGGCGGGCGGCGATCACCGGCAGGCCCGCCAGCCCCTCCGTCGCCAGTCCCTCGGCGAAGATGGCCGCGTCCTGGGTGTAGACTGCGGCGGGCCGGAGCGTGCGGCAGGCGTGGTCGAGGCGGGCCAGGTTCGCGCCCGGCAGGCCGTACTGCGGCGAGAGCGGCGCGATCGGCCGGCCCTGGCTCATCGCCGCATAGGCGATCAGGGCGTGGTCGATGGCGTTGGGCGAGAGGATGGCCAGGGGGCCGGGCGCGGGGATCCCGATCTCGGCCAGACCGGCGGCCAGCGCCTGGACCCGCGCCCTGGCCTCGGAGAAGCTGATCGTCCGCCAGCCTTCGCCGGAGCGTTCGGCCAGCCAGACGCGGTCCGGCGCGGTCGTGCTCCAGTGGTCGAGCGCCGCGGTCTGGGTCTGGAAGCGGTCGGAGAAGGGGGTGAGATTGGTCAGCAGCAGTTCGCCGCCCGCGCGCCGCTCCACCTCCAGATGGCGGGGCGCATAGCGGGCGTCGCGGATCGGGGCTGTCGCCGTGGCGCCTGGAGCCATGGCGGCGTTTATTCCAAGCGCCGGCGGGCTTGGGAAGCGTGATCTCTGCGCGGCATCAGGCGCCGCCGTGCGTCCTGACGGTGAAGTCGCAGCGTACGCCGTCCGCGGCGAACTCCAGTTTCGAGGGCTTCAGATCCCGGGTGGCCCGGCCGATCAGGCGTGATCCGAAGCCCTTCCGGGTCGGCGGGACGACCGGCGGACCCCCGGTTTCGCGCCAGGACACGTGGGTCTCGCCGCCGAGGTTGCGCCAGCTCAGCTCCACCGCCCCTTCCGACGTGGAGAGGGCGCCGTGCTTGGAGGCGTTGGTCGCCAGCTCATAGAGGACAAGCGCCAGATTGAGCGCGTCGGTGGGGCTCAGCGGGGCGGACGGGCCGTGGATCTTGAGCTGCGGGCCGGCGAAGGCGCTGAGCGTATCGCGCGCCAGGTCGCCGAGCTCCGCGCCTTCCCAGGCGGTGCGTGTGAGGATTTCGTGCGCGCGGCTCATGGCGATGACCCGGCCCTCGAGGGCGGCATGATAGTCCTCAGTCGAGGCCGCCCCCGCGCGGGTGTGCAAGGCGACGGCCTGCACCGTGGCCAGTGTGTTCTTCACCCGATGGTTCAACTCGTTCATCAGCAGCTTCTGCCGCGTGTCGCGCTGTTCGACAGCCTCCAGGGCCGAGGCGAAGGCGCGGCTGAGCCCGTCCGTCTCGGAAAGGCCCGTGCTGGTGGGAAAGTTCGCCGCGCCGCCGGCGACCCATTCGGAGGCGGCGCGGGCGACGGTTTCGACGGGCTGGGCGATGCGGCGACCCATCCGCAGGGCCAGCAGCACCGCCGCCGTGAGCAGCAGGGCGCCGAGGACGACGACGAGCAGCAGCGCTTGCTGGACGGCGCCGACGGCCTCGTCGCGCGGCATCGCCACCACGGCCACCCAGTGATAGCTCGGCAGTTGATCGTAGGCCGTGATCCCAGCGATCCCGTCGAGGGTGACGGTTCGCAGGACGTGGCGGTTCTGCGCGGCCAGGGATTTCATCACCTGGGCGGGGTGGCGATAGCCGACGAACTTCTGGCCCTCACGGCTTCGCCCGACGACGCGTTGCTGACCGTCGAGGATGGTGGCCGTCCAGCGGGCCGGCAGCTGCTGGCGCGCCAGCAGCTTGCTGAAGCTCGCCGCCGTGGTCACCACGCTGAGGTTCGCGGCCCGGCCGTCGTTGAGCACGACCGGCTTCATCACCACGACCACGGGCTGCTTCGACACCGGCCCCCAGATGACGTTCGATATCTGGGCCGGCCCGCGGCTCCCCGACCACGCCGCGGCTGGGATCCGCGTCGGAGACGCCGGCGTGGCCTCCCCGGGTCCGGCGAAGGTGTTCACCTTCAGGTCGCCGTTGGGAAACCGCACGACCACCCACGAGCTGGTGCCGTTCAGCGCCGTGCGCGCCTCGTTGGCGAACGCCCCCCAATCGCCTTGCGCCAGAGGGCGGGAAACCGCCAGGGCCTGGAGGGTGGCGACCTGTTCGCCGATCCGGCCGTCCACCACCAGGGCCAGGGCCCGCGCGGTGGCGGCGAGCTGCCGTTCCTGCATCCGGTTGACCTGCCGTTCGAGGCTCCAGAGCAGCAGGCCGGTGAGCAGCAGGGCCGGGATCAACAGGGCGAGGACGAGCAGGACGAGGCGCGCCCGGATCGAAGGCGTCCGATCCATGCCAGCGGCGGGCGAGGCGGCGCGCGAGCGGCGTGACGACCTTGGTCCGCCCTCGTGCTCCGTCGCGATCATCAATACGCTCCGCCGTAGTTTCGCAGGCTGCTTACAATCTCTGCGATAACTCCGTCATGCCGAATTTTTTGACTAGCCTGCCAGGGTTTCCAGGAAACGGACCGGCTGGCCGAGGTGGGCGGCGGTCACTTCGTCGTCGCGCATCACCACCCGGCCGCGGATGATGGTGGCGATCGGCCAGCCCTTGGCCTCCATGCCGTCGAACGGCGTCCAGCCGACCCGGCTGGCCATCATCGCGTGGGTCAGGGTGCGTCGCGCCTTCAGGTCGACAATGGTCAGGTCGGCGTCGAAGCCGGTCGCCAGCCGGCCCTTGTCGGCCAGGCCGAAGATCCGGTTCGCCCCATGGCTGGTCAGGTCGACGAGCCGCTCCAGGCTCAGCCGGCCTTCCGCCACATGGGTCAGCATCACCGGCAGCAGGGTCTGGACGCCGGGCATGCCCGAAGGCGAGGCCGGGTAGGGGCGGGCCTTTTCTTCCGAGGTGTGCGGCGCGTGGTCGGAGCCGAGCACGTCGGCGACGCCGTTGGCGACGCCGATCCAGAGGCCCGCGCGATGCTCGGCGCTGCGGATCGGCGGGTTCATCTGGGCGTAACCCTTCAGCCGTTCGTAGGCTTCGGGGCCGGCGAGGGTCAGGTGCTGGGGCGTGACCTCGACGCTGGCGACGTCCTTGTGCGCGGCCAGGAAGGCGATCTCCTGGGCGGTGGTGACGTGCAGCACGTGGATGCGCTTGCCGAGGCTGCGGGCGATCCGCACCAGCCGTTCGGTGGACTGGATCGCCGACTGGGCGTCGCGCACCTCGGGGTGGCTGGTCCAGTCGCCGGTGCGGGCGAGCGGCCGGCGCTCGGCCAGGCGGTACTCGTCCTCGGAGTGGAAGGCCGCGCGGCGGCTGACGTGGCGCAGCACCTGCTCGACGCCCTCGTCGTCCTGCACCAGCAGGCTGCCGGTCGAGGCGCCCATGAAGACCTTGATCCCGCAGCAGCCCGGCAGCCGCTCCAGCTCGCCCAGGAAGTCGGCGTTCTCGTGGGTGCCGCCGACGTAGAAGGCGTGATCGCAGTGCATGCGTCCGGCCGCCCGGCTGAGCTTGTCGGCGAGGGCGTCGCCGTCGGTGGTGGTGGGTTCGGTGTTGGGCATCTCGAAGACGGCGGTGACGCCGCCCAGCACCGCCGCGCGGCTGCCGGTCTCGAGGTCTTCCTTCCACTCCATGCCCGGTTCGCGGAAGTGCACCTGGCTGTCGATCACGCCCGGCAGGACCGTCAGCCCGGTCGCGTCGAACACCTCGCCGGCGGAAGCCTGGGCGAGGTCGCCGATCGCCGCCACCTTGCCGCCGCGCACGCCGACGTCGGCCAGGCCGCGCCCGGCGTGGTTGACGACTTCGCCGCCGCGAACGATCAGGTCGAAGGTCTCAGCCATGACAGCTTCCTTTGGGAAGGCTTCCGCTCAGGGGGCGGGGGAAGAAGCCTGCGGCTTCGGCTCGGTCTGGGCCAGCAGGACGCGCGCGGCCTCGTAGACCCGGTCAACGCTCAAGTCCATCATGTGACAGAGCGCCTGGCTCGAGTCCGGGTCGCTGGACATGATCTCCTCGAAGCTGCGTCCGCCGCGGACGACCCGCGCGTTCGCGCCCCAGGGCGCGTAGCGCCGCTCGTCGGACGGGCCGAAGAGGCCGAGCGTCGGCGCGCCTGAGGCGGCGGCCAGGTGCATGGCGCCGCTGTCGTTGCCGACGAACAGGCGCGCACGCTTGAGGCAGGCGAAGGAGGTCACCACGTCCACCTGGCCGACGAGGTCGATGAAACGGTTGCGCGGGACGCAGTCCTTCAGCCCCTGCGTCGTCTTGCGGTCGACAGGGCCGCCCAGCACCATCAGCCGTCCGCCCTTCAGCGGACCGTCTGATCCCAGGAGCCGTATGGCGACGCGCGAGAACCGCTCCAGCGGCCAGGTCTTGCCGACCCAGTTGGCGGCCGGCGCCATGGCCAGGATCGGCCCCTGGCCGGGCATCAGGTCCGAGGCGTAGGCCTCGACCTCGGGCGAGACATAGACGTGGGGGGCGGCGGGCTCGTCCTCGATCTTCAGGACGCGGGCGGCCTCCATCACCTTGTGGATCGGCTCGCCGATGAGCTTGCGGTGGACGGCGCGGCGCTTGGTGGAGATCAGCCGCGAGATGGCCGAACCGCGCAGGTCCACGACCAGGCCCCAGCGGCGCTTGCGAACCTTGCGCCACAGGTCGAACCAGTGGCTGCCGTCCTTCTGCTTCGCGAAGACGATCACCTCGTCCAGCTTGGGGACGAAGGCGAACAGCGGCGCGGCCGCCGGCCCGGCGACGATCGTGAAGCGCGCGTTCGGAATTTCGTCAGACAGGCGTTTGATCAGCCCGGACGCCAGGACGGCGTCGCCGATGTTCGTCGCCGTAATGAAAAGAATCGGGAAGGACCCGCGCGCCATTCTCTCTCTATATGCTGCTGCCGGCTGGCGCTCCACCGCCGCAGCGCCCAAATTGCCTTCATGACCAGCAAGCCTGCCTTCGCCGAGCTTCCGAGCCGCGCTCTTATCGCCGTGGGCGGCGCCGACTGGCGCAGCTTCCTCCAGGGCCTGCTGACCCAGGACGTCGAGAGCCTCGCGCCCGGCGAGGCGCGCCTCGCCGCCCTGCTGACGCCCCAGGGTCGGCTGCTCTGGGACATGTTCGTGGTCGGTCGCGAGGACAGCTGCTGGCTGGATGTGGCGCGCGAGCACCGCGAGGCGATCGTCCAACGCCTCTCCCTGTACCGGCTGCGGGCCAAGGTGGAGATCGCCGCCGACGCGGCGACGGTGTCGGCGCTGTTCGGGCCGGACGCCTCCTCGGCGCCGGGCTTCATCCGCGACCCGAGGCTGCCGGAGCTCGGCTGGCGCGGATATGGCGCAAGCGCCCCGGCCGGGGCGGAGCTCGCCGACGATGCGGCCTACGACGACTGGCGACTTGAGCTGGGCGTCCCCGGTCCGGCGGACTGGGGCTCGGACAAGACCTATCCGATCGAGGCCAACTTCGACCTCCTGGCCGGGATCGACTTCAAGAAGGGCTGTTTCGTCGGCCAGGAGACGACCTCGCGGATGAAGCGCCGTGGCCAGATCAAGACCCGCATGCTGCCGATCGTCTTCGACGGCGAAGCGCCCGCGCCGGGCGTCGAGGTGCTGGCGGGGACCTTGCGCGCCGGCGAGGTCTGCTCCGGGACCGACGGCCGGGCCATGGCCCTGCTGCGGCTCGACCGCATCGCCGGTGAGCTGACGGTCGACGGCTGGCCGGTCTCGGTCGAGCGGCCGGACTGGATGGTCGAGGCGCTGGGCCAAGGCGCGCCGGCGTAGTGGCGCTGAACGCCCCCTCCGTCTCGCGCTTCGCGCGATCCACCTCCCCCGCGTTGCGGTGGAGGATCTGGGCCGAAGATGCTCCACCGCAACGCGGGGGAGCTGTCAGCGAAGCTGACTGAGGGGGCGTTCGGCGCCGAAGCTTCCGCAACATCTCGAAACCAGGTCCGGATTCCGCTGAAAAGCGGGCTTGTGCTTCGCGCCGGGCTCGGCTGAAAGTCCCGGCGATGGATGCTCCCCTGCACAGGTGCGGCTGGCGCGGCATGGCCGGCGACCCGCTCTACGAAGCCTACCACGACACCGAGTGGGGCGTGCCGGAGTATGACTCGCGCGCGCTCTGGGAGAAGCTGGTCCTCGACGGCTTCCAGGCGGGGCTGGCCTGGATCACCATCCTGCGCAAGCGCGACGCCTTCCGTGCGGCGTTCGACGGTTTCGACCCCGAGGCGGTCGCCCGCTATGGCGAGGCCGAACGTGCGCGCCTGATGGCCGACGCCGGCATCGTCCGGTCGAACGCCAAGATCGACGCGGCGATCGGCGGCGCGCGCCTCTATCTCGATATGCGCGAGAAGGGCGAAGACTTCGCCGCCTTCTGCTGGAGCTTCACCGACGGCAAGCCTCTGCAGAACGGCTGGACCGAGGTCGGTCAGGTCCCAGCGCAGACCGAGCTGGCCGTGGAGCTGTCCAAGGCGCTGAAGGCCAAGGGCTTCAAGTTCGTCGGCCCGGTGATCGTCTACGCCTGGATGCAGGCCGTCGGCCTGGTCAACGACCACCTGACCTGCTGCTTCCGGCACGAGCCGATCAAGGGGATGGCGCGCTAGCGTGCTGGATCTGAAGTTCGCCAGGGGTTAGGTCATGCGCAGCGCGAACTTCGGAATCGGGACACTAGATGGCGAAGGGGCCCACCCTGATGCTGGAGAAGGCCTTCATCGACGGCCCGGTCTGCGGCGTCGATGAGGCCGGCCGCGGTCCCTGGGCCGGGCCGGTCAGCGCCGCGGCGGTGATCCTGCACCCGAAGAAGACCATCAAGGGCCTGGACGACTCCAAGAAGCTGTCGGCCAAGACCCGCGACGTCCTCGAGCTCGAGATCAAGCAGAAGGCCCTGGCCTGGGCCGTCGGCTTCGCCTCGGTCCAGGAGATCGCCGAGCTCAACATCCTGCACGCCACCGGCCTGGCCATGCGCCGGGCGGTCGAGGCCCTGACGACCCCGCCGAAATACGCCCTGGTCGACGGCAACTACCGCTTCAAACTGCCCTGCGAGGTGAAGACGGTGGTCGGCGGCGACGCGACCTCGAAGTCGATCGCCGCGGCCTCGATCCTCGCCAAGGTCGCCCGCGACCGGCTGATGGTGGAGATGGACGGCCTCTATCCCGGCTATGGCTTCGCCCGTCACAAGGGCTATGGCGCCCCGATCCACGCTGAGGCCTTGATCGCGCTCGGCCCCTGCGAGATCCACCGCATGAGCTGGGCGCCGGTGAAGCTGGCGATGATGGGCCAGGACCCGCTGACCGCCTTCGCCGACGTCCCGGACGATGAGCTGCCGCTCGACGCGGCCGAGGCGTTCAACTGACGGGCGTCGCCAGCTCCGCGGTGCGGTCGAATTGAGACCGTCGTCGCATCTCGACGTTCGTCGAGGCCGGATAAAATGTTCCCTATTTCAATAGCATATGGGGTCGGCTCCGTCCGGCCTGGGCGGGTGTGGGACGGCGCTGGGCGGCGATCCTGCGGCTGAGCTTCGCCGGGTCTGAATGTCACCCTGCCCAGCGGGCTCGCGATTGACACCCAGCGTATCCTCAACAACGATGTTGATAGATAAAAGCCAACGACGGTCCCGGCGGGCAATCGATGCGCCCGCCCGACGGCGTGAGAGCTGGCAAAGAATGCCGCCAAGGCGTATAAAAGAATAATAAGTTCAAGAGTTTAGGTGGCGGCTCAGAGGCTGCGTTCCCGAACTTCGATTGAACGTAAGACGGGGAGGATAAGATGTATTCGAGAGCGACTTCATTGCGCGTGAGCATGCTGGCGGGCGCTGCGCTGGCGGGACTGGCCGCGAGCCTTGCGCCGTCCTGCGCGAGCGCGCAGGCGCCGGGCGAGGCCGGCGCGCCCGCCGCTCAGCTCGACGAGATCGTCGTCACCGCCCAGCGCCGCGAGGAGAACCTGCAGGAGGTTCCGATCGCCGTGACCGCGGTCGGCGAGCAGGCCCTGCAGAGGGCCGGGATCTCGACGACCAGCGCGCTGCCGCAGCTGGTTCCGAGCGTGCAGATGACCCGGTCCGGCCCCAGCGGGCTGTTCTTCGTCCGCGGCGTCGGCACCACCAACGCCGCCGCCGGGGAGGAGGGCGCCAACGCCCTCTATGTCGACGGGGTCTACATCGGCGACCTCAGCCAGACGATCAACAATTTCAACAATATCTCGCGTATCGAGGTGCTGAAGGGGCCGCAGGGCACACTGTTTGGCCGCAACGCCACCGGCGGCCTGATCCACGTCATCACCCGCGAGCCCGGCACGGAGAAGGTCCTCAAGGGCCAGATCGGCTACGGCAATTACGACACCGTGAGCGGCCAGCTCTATGCCGGGGGCCCCCTCGCGGAGAATCTTGCCGGCGACATCGCCTTGACCGGCTCGGATCAGAACAACGGCTGGGGCCGCAACCGGACCACCGGTCAGAAGATCAAGAAGCAGGAGTTCTGGGGCGCGCGGTCGAAGATCGTCTGGCGTCCGACCGACGCCCTCAAGTTCACGCTGGCCGGCGACTACAACCGCAACAAGGACGATCTCGGACTGGCCTGGCGTCTCGAGGACGGGGTGGTCGGCACCGGCGGCGTCATCGGCCCGCGCGGCCAGGACACCACCTCCAACACGCCGGCCCAGACCAATCTCAAGATCTGGGGCGTGAGCCTGACGGGCGAGGCGGATCTCGGGTTCGCCACCCTGACCAACGTGGCGGCCATGCGCCGCATCCGCAACCACTCGAGCTTCGACGTCGACGGCGGCCCGATCAACCTGGTCAACATCGACTACGTCGCCCACGCGCGGACCTACCAGGAAGAGCTGCGACTTGCGTCGAACGCCGAGGGCCGGCTGCAGTGGCAGACGGGCGCCTTCTACCTGCGGTCCGAGGCGGAAACCGACCAGACGCAGTTCGGCCTGGCCTTCGCGGCGCCGCCGCTCAGCGCGCGCCAGCTGGATATTCTCTCCAGCCTGAAGACCGATTCCTATGCGGCCTTCGGCGAGGCCACCTACGCCATCACGCCGACGACCAAGATCACCGGCGGCGTCCGCTACACCATGGATCGCCGGCATTTCGACGGAAACCAGACCCCGGTGTTCCTGACCGGGGTTGTCGGGCCGACGTCGTCGAACATCGCCAAGCTCAGCTACAACAAGTTCACCTATCGCGTCGCTCTCCGCCAGGAGATCAACGACGACGTCAGCGTCTATGCGTCGGTGAACCGCGGGTTCAAGGCCGGCTCCTTCAGCCTGCAGAGCCCGCTCAGCCCGGCGGTCAAGCCGCAGTACATCATGGCCTATGAGGCCGGGCTGAAGTCCGAGTGGTTCGACCGCAAGCTCCGGCTCAATCTCGCCGCCTACCACTACGACATCGACGACTATCAGGTGCGCTCGGCGGCCACCGCCAACCCGGGGGCATCGCTGCTGCTGAACGCCGCGACCGTGAAGGTGGACGGTTTCGACCTCGAATTCGAGGCCGCGCCGACCGAGGAGCTGCGGCTCTTCGGCGGGTTCACCGCCCTGGATTCGCGGTTCCACAAGTTCGGCGGTTCGCCGGTGGCGACGGTCCCGCAGGCGCCGATCGCCTATGCCAATCCGGCGACCTGTCCGGCGGCCCTCAGGGGAACCGAGGACCCCGGCGTGCTCGGCGCAGGCCCGCGCACCGGCGGCTTCACCACCTGTTTCGGCGACGTGTCCGGCAACGACACGCCGCTGGCGCCGACGTTCAGCGGCAGCTTCGGCGCAAGCTATACGGCGCAGGTGCAGCCCCAGGGCGAGCTGCGGATCTCGGCGCTCTACAGCTACAACAGCGGCTATGTGTTCGAGCCTGACAACCTGTTCGACCAGGGCCCGTACCAGCTGCTCAACGTGTCGATGGAATACCGGCCGACGGAACACTTCGGCGTCGAGTTCTGGGTGAAGAACCTGACGGGCACCGAATATAGCGTCCAGAAGCTGACCACGGGCACCGGCACGACCGTCGCGCTCGGCGCGCCGCGGACCTACGGCGTCAATCTGAAGTACGACTTCTGACGCCGGCCGCGCCCCCTCCGCTGTTGCGGACCGGGGCGCGCGGTCTCCGCACCCCCGGGCCGTTGTCGACAAATCCGAAAACCGCGCTCGCGCGGCCGCTTCACGCGATGGTCTCGAGCAGGGCCAATCGCGTGTTTCCTGCCGTCCGCAGGAGCTAAAGCCCCTCGATCTCCACCTTAGCGCGCAGGAACGGTGGGAAAGCGGCCGGTCTTAGGCTTTCATTCACCATGTTTTGCAACTCAGAATTCACCATGAGCATGTGAATTCAGGCTCTTGAGTTCACGAGGTTGAAATGGCGTTTCCGGCCGAGACCATCCTCCAGGGCGATTGCCTGGAAGAACTGAAGAAGTTGCCGGACCGTTCGGTCGATCTGGTGTTCGCTGATCCGCCCTACAATCTGCAACTTGGCGGCGAGCTTTTGCGTCCCGACAATTCCAAGGTCGATGCGGTCGACGACGACTGGGACCGGTTCGAGAGCTTCGAGACCTACGACACCTTCACCAAGGCCTGGATGGGCGAATGCCGCCGGGTGCTGAAGGACGACGGCGCACTGTGGGTGATCGGCAGCTACCACAACATCTTCCGGGTGGGCGCGACCCTGCAGGACCTGGGCTTCTGGATCCTGAACGACATCATCTGGCGCAAGTCCAACCCGATGCCGAACTTCAAGGGCACGCGCTTCACCAATGCGCACGAGACCCTGATCTGGGCGACCAAGAGCCGGGGCGGCAAGCGCTACACCTTCAACTACGACGCCATGAAGATGGCCAACGACGAGCTGCAGATGCGCTCGGACTGGACGCTGCCGCTGTGCACCGGCGAGGAGCGGCTGAAGGACGAGACCGGCGCCAAGGCCCACCCGACCCAGAAGCCCGAGGCCCTGCTGCACCGGTTGATCATGGCCTCGACCAAGCCGGGCGACATCATCCTCGACCCCTTCTTCGGCACCGGCACCACCGGGGCGGCCGCCAAGCGGCTGGGTCGTCGCTTCATCGGCATCGAGCGCGAAGAGGCCTACGCCAAGCTCGCCAAGGAACGGATCGCCCGGGTCATCCCGGTGGCGCCGGACGAGGTGGTGGTCACCAGCTCCAAGAAGTCGGAGCCGCGCATCCCGTTCGGCCAGATCGTCGAGGCGGGCCTGCTGCGCGCCGGCGACATTCTCTATGACACCAAGGGCCGCCACGCCGCTCGCGTCCGCGCCGACGGCAGCCTGGTGGTCGGCGAGGTCTCGGGCTCGATCCACAAGGTCGGCGCCTTGGTGCAGTCGGCGCCGGCCTGCAACGGCTGGACATACTGGCACTTCAAATCGGACAAGGGTCTCGCTCCGATCGACGTGCTGCGCGCAAAGGTTCGCAGCCAGATCGCCATCTGATCCGAGGCGAACAATGTCCGACAAATCCGAGCGCGCCGAACGCGGCGCCGAGACGTTTGCGACCGTCGTCGGCCGTCCCATGCACCCGCCGGGCTCGCCTTTCACCGAAGCCGCCCGGGATTTCGTCTTCGCCGAGGTCTGGTCGCGGCCGGGCCTGGACCTCCGCTCGCGCCGCTGGATCACCCTGGCCTGCGTCTGCGCCGCCCGCGCGCCGATGGCGATCAAGACCTATATCGAGGCCGCCCTCGACAGCGGCGACATCACCGAAGACGAGATGCGCGAGTTCGTCCTGCAGTTCGGCGTCTTCCAGGGTTTCCCCAAGGCGGCGGAGGTGGAGATCATCCTGGGGCAGATCCTCAAGGACCGCGCCGCAAGATAACCCCCGGTGTCATCCCGGTTTCGGCTTCGCGAAACCGGGATGACACTCAAGGTGGAGCTCAGAGCAGGTTCGACAGCCCGGCCTTCGCGGCCTTGAGGAAGACGCTCGGCAGGGCGTCGAGGTCGCGGCGGGGACTCCAGATCACGTCAGAGGCTTCGCCCTCGGCCCGCAGCAGCTGCAGCGTGAGCGAGAAGTGGGTGAAGACGTGCTCGACCTCGCCCACGCCGCGCCAGGGCGCCGTCGCCGGCGCCGCCGCCAGGGCCTCGGCGTCGCTCCAGCGGGCGCTGCGCCAGTCCGAGGTCGGCAGGGCCAGCATGCCGCCCAGCAGCCCCTTCGGCGGGCGGCGCACCAGGGCGATCTCGCTGCCGCGGGTCAGCACATAGGCCACCCCGTAGCGGTGCGGCCGCTCGGCCTTGGCGACCTTGCGCGGATAGGTCTCCGGCGCACCGCCGCGCGCCGCGCAGGCCGCCGCCGCCGGGCAGCGGTCGCAGAGCGGCGCCTTGGGCCGGCAGATGGTGGCGCCCAGGTCCATCAGCGCCTGAGCCCAGTCGCCGGGCCGCTCGTCGCGCACCAGGCTCTCGGCCAGGCGTTTGAGCTCGGGCTTGCCGTCGGGCAGCGGGGTTTCGAGGGCGAACAGCCGGGCCATGACGCGCTCGACATTGCCGTCGACGACATTGGTCGGAAGGTCGAAGGCGATCGCCGCCACCGCCGCGGCGGTATAGGGACCCAGTCCCGGCAGGGCGCGCAGGCCCTCTTCGGTGTCGGGAAAGACGCCGCCGTGGTCGCGGGCGACGGCGCGGGCGCAGGCCAGCAGGTTGCGGGCGCGGGCGTAGTAGCCGAGCCCCGCCCAGGCGGCCATCACCTCGCCGTCCGCCTCCGCCGCGAGATCCGACACGGTGGGCCAGCGAGCGGTGAATTTCAGGAAATAGGGCGTCGCGTGCGGCACGGTGGTCTGCTGCAGCATCACCTCCGACAGCCACACCCGGTAGGGATCGGCCCTCACCCCCCCCGCGCGCGCCTGCGGCCGCACCCGCCAGGGCAGGTCGCGGGCGTTGGCGTCATAATGGGCGAGCAGGGCGGCGCGGAGGTCGGCGGGGGTCACGGGCGGTGGGGTAGCATCGTCGGGCGGGGCAGGGAACGCGAAGATGCCGAACGCCCCCTCCGTCTCGCTTCGCCGACACCTCCCCCCAAAGGGAGGATCTTTGCGTCGCGTCCCGAACCTCGCCGCGCTAGGGTGCCTCTCATGCGCCGGCAGCTGCCCACGCCCGAAGAAGCGATGCGGATCCTGACCGCCAAGCGGACGCGTCCGCAGCACCGGGCGCCGCCGCCGGCCGGGCGCGCGCTCAACAAGACGCTGAAGGCGCTCGACGACCGCTTCGGCCAGGGGCCCGGCGCCCTTGTCGCCCGCTGGCGCGAGATCGTCGGCCCGGAGGTCGCCAAGCGCACCGAGCCGGTGAAGCTGGTCAAGGGCCGCAACGGATCGCCGTCCTCGCTGGAAATCCGGGTGGCGGGGCCGTCAGCCGCCATCATCCAGCACCAGGCCCATGACATATTGGCGCGGGTGAACCTCTTCCTGGGCTCCGAGGCGGTGCAGAAGCTGCGCATCGTCCAGGGCCCTCTGCGCGTGGGGATCGAGGCGCCGGCGCCGCCGCGCAAGCGCGCCGCCCCGCTCGATGCGGCCAAGGAGGCCCAGCTCGCCAAGGATCTTGCCGACGCCCCGGACGGGCCGCTGAAGGACGCCCTCACGCGCCTCGGCCGCGCCGTCATGCGCCGCCAGAGCTAGATCGCATCCGATCCTGCGGGAATCGGGCTTTAATCCTTTCTTCGTATTTCAGGGACCTCGCCCATGTTCAGCCGCCGCATCCTTCTCGTCGCCGCCGCCGTGGCCGGGCTCAGCCTCGCGGGCTGCAACAAGGGCGCGAGCGGACCGAGCGCCGGCGACATGAGCCTGGGCCCGGCCGACGCCAAGGTGAAGGTGGTGGAGTACGCCTCGGCCAGCTGCAGCCACTGCGCAAAGTTCAACAACGAGGTCTTCCCGGCCTTCAAGGCCAAGTACATCGACGCCGGCAAGGTGAGCTACACCCTGAAGGAGTTCCTGACCCCGCCCGAAGAGGTGGCCGCGGCGGGCTTCCTGGTGGCGCGCTGCGCTGGGAAGGACAAGTATTTCACGGTCCTCGACGCCATCTACAAGAACCAGGCGGAGATGTTCCAGACCGGCGACTTCCGCGGCGTCCTGCTGCGGATCGCCCAGTCGTCGGGGATGACCGAGGAGCAGTTCAACAAGTGCGTCTCCGACCCCGAGGCGCTGAAGGCGCTGAACGCTCGGGTGCAGAAGGCGATCAACGACGACAAGATCACCGGCACGCCGACCTTCGTCGTCAACGGCAAGAAGGTGGCCGAGGGCGAGGTGACGCTGGCCCAGCTCGACGCGGCGATCGCCGCGGCGTCGAAGTAGCCGCTGTGACCTCCACCCGCCGCATCCTGCTGAGCGCCGTCCTCGCCCTCACGGCAGGCGCGGCCTCGGCCGCGCCGGCGAACAAGCTGCCGCCGGCGCCTGGCGACATGAGCCTCGGCTCGCCCAGGGCGGCGGTGCAGGTCGTCGAGTACGCCTCGCTCAGCTGCTCGCACTGCGCCCGGTTCAACAGCGACGTCTTCCCGGCCTTCAAGGCCAAGTACGTCGACACCGGCAAGGTCCGCTACACTTTGCGCGAGATGCTGACGCCGCCGGCCGAGGTCGCCGCCGCAGGCTTCCTGATGGCGCGTTGCGCCGGGCCGAAGAGCTACTTCAAGGTCGTCGACGAGGTGTTCCGCAGCCAGTCCCAGTGGGAGGGCGAGATCAAGCCGATCTTCCTGGGCATCGCCAAGAACAACGGCATGACCGAGGCGCAGTTCGAGGCCTGCCTGAGCAGCCAGGCGGGCTACGAGGGCGTCAACGCGCGGGTGAAGGCGGCCATCGACGCCGGCGTCAACTCCACCCCGACCTTCTTCATCAACGGCAAGAAGTACGAGGGCGAGATGAGCCTGCAGCAGTTCAGCGCCGCCCTCGCCGCGGCCGGCAAATAGGGAGGCGAAGCAAGCCGTGCATTTCCAGCGGCTGCGCCTTTCCGGCTTCAAGTCCTTCGTCGATGCGACGGAGTTCAGGATCGAGCCTGGCCTGACGGGCATCGTCGGGCCGAACGGCTGCGGCAAGTCGAACCTGCTGGAGGCGCTGCGCTGGGTGATGGGCGCCAATTCCGCCAAGGCGCTGCGGGCGGGCGGCATGGACGACGTGATCTTCGCCGGCTCCGGCGCGCGTGCGTCGCGCAACCACGCCGAGGTCCAGCTCACCATCGACAACGCCGAGCGCCGGGCGCCGCCCAGCTTCAATGACCATCCGGTGCTGGAGGTGGTGCGCCGGATCGACCGCGGCGCCGGCTCGACCTACCGCATCAACGGCCGCGAGGTCCGCGCCCGCGACGTCCAGCTCTTGTTCGCCGACGCCTCGACGGGCTCGAATTCGCCGGCCCTGGTGCGCCAGGGGCAGATCTCCGAGCTGATCGGCGCCAAGCCGCAGAACCGCCGGATGATCCTGGAAGAGGCGGCGGGGGTTTCCGGCCTGCACTCGCGCCGGCACGAGGCGGAGCTGCGTCTCAGGGCCGCGGAGGCCAACCTCGCCCGCCTCGACGACGTCGCCCGCGAGCTGGAGAGCGCGCTGAACCGGCTGAGGCGCGAGGCCCGTCAGGCCGAACGCTACAAGAAGCTGTCCGCCGAGATCCGCGCCCTGCAGGGCGCCGTGCTCTACGCCCGCTGGAACGAGGCCCGCGAGGCGGCCCAACGGCTGACGTCGGAGGCGCACGCCGCGGCCCGTGCGGTGGAGGAGACGGCGCGCGCCGCCGCCCAGGCGACCCTGCGGTCGACCCAGGCCGAAGAAGCCCTGAAGCCGCTGCGCGAGGCCGAGACGATCTCCGCGGCCATCCTGCACAAGCTGGCCATCGACAAGGAGCGGCTCGACCGCGAGGCCGAGGCCTACGCCGCCGAACTCGCCCGCCTGTCCGACGAGATCGCCCGCATCGACGCCGACCGCGCCCGCGAGGCGCACATCGTCGAGGACGCCGACGCCGCCTTGAAGCGGCTGGCCGGGGACCTCGGCGCGCTGGAGGCCGCGGTGGCCAGCTTGTGCAGGATGGCCGCGGAGATGGAGGCCGCCGCCCGCGCCGCCGAGGCCGCCCGCGCCGCCGCCGACGCCGAGGTCGAACGGCTCGCCGCCCAGGTCGCCGCCGACGAGGCCCAGCGCCGCGCCGCGACCCAGCGGGTCCAGGAGGCCGAGGCGCGCGTCAGCCGCACCCAGCGCGCCCTCGACCAGGCCCGCCGCGAGCGCGAGGCGCTCGGCCTGGCCGCCAATCCTCAGGCGGTCCAGGCGAAGTCTGATCTGGACGCCGCCGAGGCGGCCCTGGCCGCCGCCCGCGCCGCGCTGGAGGCGGCCGAAGAGACCCGGTCCAGGACCATCGAGACCGAGGCCGTCGCCCGCGACGCGGCCCGCAAGCTCGACGAACAGCTCAGCCGGCTGACGGCGGAGGCCCGGGCGCTCGCCAGCGTCGCGACCCAGGCCCGCCGCGGCGGCTTCGCCCCGGCGCTGGACTCCGTGCGCCCCGACCGCGGCTACGAGGCTGCGTTGGCCGCGGCCCTGGGCGACGACCTGGACGCAGCCCTCGACGCCAAGGCGCCGGCCTACTGGGGCGGCCGCGAAGCCGGGGCTCCGGCCTGGCCGGACGGGGCTGCGCCGCTTGGTCCGCTGGTGAAGGCGCCCGAGGCGCTGGCCGCGCGGCTGGCCTTCACCGCCCTGGTCGCCCGCGCCGACGGCGCGCGGCTGCAGGGCCAGCTTCCGCCAGGTTGCCGGCTGGTCTCGAGGGAGGGCGACCTCTGGCGCTGGGACGGCTTCACCGCCCGGGCCGACGCGCCAAAGCCCGCCGCGGTGCGGATGGAGCAGAAGACCCGGCTCGCCGAGCTGGAGAATGAGATCGAGGCCCTGGCTCCCCGCGCCACGGCCGCGCGCGAGACCCTGGGCCAGGCCGCCGCCGCCCTGCGCGCTGCGGAGGAGGCGCTGAAGGCCGGCCGCCGTGAGCCGCCCCTCTGGGAGCAGAAGGCCGCCGCCGCCCGCCAGGCGCTGGCCCGTTTCGAACAGGAGGCCGCCCGCAAGGAGGCCCAGGCCGCTTCGCTCGACGAGCTGATCAGCCGCTTCGCGGCGGAGCTGGCCGAGCACCAGGCGGCGTTCGACCAGGCCCGCGCCGACGCCGGCGAGGGCGGCCCTGTCACCGACCTGCCGCGCGAGCTGGCCGAGGCGCGGGCCAGCCAGGGCCGCGCCCGGGAGACGGCGAACGCCGCCCGCAGCGCCCTGGAGCAGGAGGTCCGCGAGCGCGACGGTCGGGCGCGGCGGCTGGAGAGCCTGACCAAGGACCGCGACGACTGGACCCGCCGGGCCCAGGCCGCCGCACGGCGTCTGGAGGCGCTCACCGAGGCGCGCGGCAAGGCCGAGGCGTCCTTACGCGCCGCCGAGGCTGCGCCCGGCACGCTGGAGACCCGCCGCGCGGTCCTGCTGGACGAGTTCTCCGCCGCCGAGGCCCGCCGCGCCAAATCGTCCGATGCTCTGGCCGCCGGCGAGCGGGAGCGCACCGAGGCCGACCGGGCCTTGCGCGCCGGCGACGCCGCGGCCGCCGAGGCTCGCGAGGTCCGCGCCAGCCTGTCCGCCCACGCCGAGGCCGCGCAGCAAAGGCTGGGCGAGGTCACGGCGCAGATCCGCGAGACCGCCCGCGTCGAGCCGGAGGAGCTCGCCCGCCGGATGGCCGACGAGGCCGTGGCCATCCCGGGCGACGCCGGCGGCATCGAGGCCCACCTCCATAATCTGGAACGCCAGCGCGACGGCGTCGGGCCGGTCAACCTGCGGGCCGAGGAGGAGGCGGGCGAACACGCTGCAAGGCTGCACACCATGCAGACCGAGCGCTCGGACCTCACCGGCGCGATCGCCCGGCTGCGCCAGGGCATCGACGAGCTGAACGGCGAGGGGCGCGAACGGCTGGTCGCCGCCTTCGACATCATCAACGAGCACTTCAAGACCCTGTTCGCCACCTTGTTCGAAGGCGGCCAGGCGGAGCTGCGCCTGGTGGAATCCGAGGATCCGCTGGAGGCGGGGCTGGAGATCTACGCCTGTCCGCCCGGCAAGCGGATGGCGACCATGAGCCTGATGAGCGGCGGCGAACAGGCGCTGACGGCGGCGGCCCTGATCTTCGCCGTCTTCCTGGCCCAGCCGGCGCCGATCTGCGTGCTCGACGAGGTCGACGCCCCGCTCGACGACGCCAATGTCGACCGCTTCTGCAACATGCTGGACGAGATGGCGCGGCGAACCAAGACCCGCTTCATCGCCATCACCCACAACCCGGTGACCATGGCGCGGATGGACCGGCTGTTCGGGGTGACCATGGGCGAGCGCGGCGTGTCGCAGCTGGTCTCTGTCGACCTGCATCAGGCCGCCGCCATGGCCGCGCAATAAGGCGCCGGGCGGGCGGATATTTCGAGATTGTAGCGTTGCCGGCCCTGTGGATAGAGGTTTTGGACGAAAAACTCTGCGTATTCAATCGGATAGACAATATTCGCCCAGCCTTGACGCACCGCACCACGCTCTATAGGTTCCGCGCGACTTTCGAAGCCCCCTACCGCGGCGGCGACGTCGTGGTCGCCTAGGTGACCTAGACGCATGCCACCTCCGGACGAGACCCGCGAAGAGACGATTCGTCGCCTCCAGCAAAGGGCCGGCGCGCTTGAAGCGCGCGCCAACCCGGAGCCGCGTGACTTGGGCTCACATGCCGCCGGCTACGGCTATCGGCTGCTGGGCTTGTTGATAGGCGGGGTTTTTGTGGGGTTGGGTTTCGGCTTTGCGATCGATGCGATCGCCGGGACGAAGCCTTGGGGACTGATCATCGGGGTCCTTGCCGGCTTCGGCGTTTCGCTCTGGATGACCATTCGGTCAGCCAAGGCGATGGCCGCGGAAGCTGCGCAGGATTGGGGTCCGCCACAGGATCTCGGCCCCGAGGACGACAAAGAAGACGATTAACGGAGACCGAGGCGGCATGGCCGACCCGATGCATCAGTTTGAGATTCACAAGATTGTGGATCTGCCCGACATCACCCTTCCGGGCGTTGGCGCCATTGATATGGCGCTGACCAACTCGACGCTGGCTATGACCCTCGCCGCCGGTCTGATCGTCGCCTTCATGGCGGCTGTCACGGCCAGGCCGCAGGTCGTGCCGGGCCGGGTCCAGGTGATCGGCGAGGCCGCCTTCAACTATATCGACAACCTCGCGGTCGGGATCATCGGCCACGAGGGGCGGAAGTTCTTCCCCTTCCTGTTTACCATCTTCCTGTTCATTCTGACGATGAACGTCCTGGGCCTGTTCCTGGTGTTCACCGCGACCTCGCAGCTGGCGGTGACCGCCACGCTCGGCGTCATGACCTTCCTGCTGGTGCTGGGCGTCGGTTTCGCCCGCAACGGCCTGGGCTTCTTCAAGCTGTTTTTCCCCTCGGGCGTGCCCTGGTACATGCTGATCCTGGTCACCCCGATCGAAGTGATCTCCTTCCTGCTGCGCCCGGTCACCCTCGCCCTTCGTCTGTTCGGCAACATGCTGGGCGGCCACGTGGCGATGAAGGTGTTCGCCGGCTTCGTGGTCTCGCTGGGCACGCTCGCCGCCGGCGGCGGCCTGGGCCTGCTGGGCATCCCCGGCGCCGCGCTCGCGCTCGGCGGCGTGGTGGCGCTGACGGCGCTGGAGTTCCTGGTGGCCTTCCTTCAGGCCTTCGTCTTCGCGGTTCTCGCCTGCGTCTATCTCAACGACGTGGTGAACCTCGGCCATCATCACTGACGGCCGAACTACCCAACCAACACAACATCAACTCTCATAATTAGACGGGACTAAAAAACATGGATCCGGCAGCGGCTAAGTTCATCGGTGCGGGCATCGCCACCCTCGGCATGCTGGGCGCCGCCATCGGCGTCGGCATGATCTTCTCGGGCTTCCTGCAAGGCGCGACCCGCAACCCGTCGGCCGCCGGCGGCCAGTTCACGAACCTGATCCTGGGCGCGGCTCTGACCGAAGCCCTGGGCATTCTGGCCTTCGTGCTCGGCCTGCTCATCCTCTTCAGCTAATCGCCCTGCGCGAGGCGGGTTTCCCCCGCCTCGCCGTCTTAGGATCGACGAAGCCTTATGGCCGCCGAAACCCATACCGAGACGGTCGTCGCAACGGAGGGCGCTCTGCCCTCTGGGGAAGCCGCCCACACGACGGCGACCAGCGAGCAACCGCACAAGAGCGGCGGCCTGCCGCAATTCCAGGTGGAACATTGGGGCGGCCAGGTCATCTGGCTGCTCATCGTGTTCGCGGTCCTGTACGCCCTGCTGGCGAAGGTCTTCGTGCCTCGCCTGCGCGGCATCCAGGACACCCGCGCCAAGACCATCGCTGACGCGGTGGAGCAGGCGCGGCGCGTCCAGGCCGAGGCTGACGCCCAGGCCGCCGCCGCCAAGGCCGAGATCGACGACGCCCGCGCCCAGGCGCGCCGCTTCGCGACCGAGGCCAAGGCCAAGGCGCAGGCCGATCTCACCGCCAGCCAAGCCGCCGAGGACCTGCGCCTCCAGGCCGAGTTGGAGAAGGCCGAGACCCGGATCCGCGCCATGCGCGACCAGGCCATGGCCAACGTCGGACAGATCGCCGCCGAGACCGCTCAAGCGATCGTCGCCAAACTCACCGGAGCCGCGCCTTCGCGGACCGAGGTGGATGCGGCGCTGACCGCCCGCACGCCGGAAGGAGTGGCCTGATGCCCGCGCTCCTGAACCCCGCCGAGGCCGAATTCTGGGTCGGCGTCGGCTTGCTCATCTTCCTGGCGATCGTCGTTTTCGTCGCCAAGGCGCCGGCGAAGATCCTCAGCGCCCTCGACGCCCAGTCCCAGGCGATCCAGACCAACCTCGACGAGGCGGCCCGGATCCGCGAGGAGGCCCAGCGCCTGCTCGAGACCCTGAAGGCCGAACGCGCCGAGGCCGAGCGTCACGCCAAGGAAATGCTGGCCCAGGCTCACGCCCAGGTCGCGCGCCTGGAAGCCGACGCCAAGGCCAAGCTCGAAGAGAGCCTGGCCCGGCGTCAGCTGATGGCCGAACGCAAGATCGCCACGGCCGAGGCGCAGGCCGCGGCCGACGTCAAGGCGGTGGCCGCCGACATGGCCACCCAGGCCGCCGAGACCATGCTCGCCCAACGCCTCGTCGGCGCCAAGGCGGACCCCCTGGTCGACGCGGCGATCAGCCAGATCGCGACCAAGCTGCAGTAGTTTCCGCGGCATCTGAATTGAGAAAGGCCCCGGAGTTCACTCCGGGGCTTTTTTCGTTTTGGCGGAGAGCCGCGCCAGGCCGCCAAGACGCCACGGATGGACAATCTAAAGTGGTAGTTATTACAAATTACGCCTAGCCTTCATTAGCCTTCCATTGCGTGGAGGACGAGGGGGGCGACTATGCCGACGACTATTCTAGGCGCTTCCCTAGGTCCGACGTCGCCCAGCGGCCTGGCGGACGTCGCCATCGTCAACGGCTACGTCAACAACGTCCGCGACACCGCGAGCCAGACGCTGACCGGCCTGGCCGATGCGGGGGCCACGGTGAGGGTGTACAACGGCGCGACCCAGCTCGGGACCGCCACCGCCGACGAGAGCGGGGCCTGGAGCTTCACGCTCGGGCGGCTGGCGGACGGGCCCTACAAGCTGACCGCCACCGCCGTCGACGCGGAGGGACACGTCAGCGCCGCGAGCGAGATCCTCAGCTTCAAGGTCGACACCCGGCCGCCATCCAAGCCCGGAACCCTGGCCGACGCCGCCATCTCGAAGGGCCACGTCAACGCGGAGCACAACACCGCCAGCCAGGCCTTCACCGGCAAGACCGACGCGGGCGCCACGGTCACCGTCTACGACGGCGAAATCCAGCTGGGGACCGTCAAGGCCGGCGGCGACGGGACCTGGAGCTTCACCCTGGGGCAGCTCTCCGAGGGCGCCCACAAGCTGACGGCGAGCGCCACCGACATCGTCGGCAACACCAGCGACCGCAGCGACATCCTGGCCTTCACAGTCGACACCCATGCGCCGGGCGCGCCCAGCGGCCTTGCGGACGCCAAGATCATCGGCGGCTATGTCAACGCCGCCCACGACGTCGCCAACCAGGCGCTCACCGGCAAGGCCCAGGCCTACGCCTTCGTCACCGTCTATGACGGGGCGACCAAGCTGGGCCAGGTCCAGGCGAGTGGGACAGGCACGTGGAGCTATACGCTGGGCAAGCTCGCCGACGGCGACCACAGCCTCCCCGCCACGGCCGCCGACAAGGCCGGCAACACCAGCGCGCCCAGCGCAGCCCTGGCCTTCACCGTCGACACCCATGCGCCGGGGGCGAACATCTTCGCCATCCAGGAGACCGGGCACCTCTTCATGGCCGGCGGGACCGAGCCGGGCTCGGTCATCACGATCTCCGAAGGCGAGACGATCCTCGGGACGACGGTCGTCGACGAAGGCGCCAACTGGAGCATGACGCTCTCCGGCCTGGCCGACACGGTCCACAACTTCACGATCTCCGCGGCCGATCCGGCCGGCAACAAGTCGACGACGACGCTGAAGCTCTACCATGGCGGAACGATCATTTTCGGTGACGGCGACGTCGTTCTCAGCGGCCACGCCGCGGCGGCAGGGGAAACGCTGAACTACAGCGATCCCCCCTCAACCCCTTCGCAGGTGTTGACCTTGGTCGGCGACGTGAACGGCTTGTCGGGCCAGGCCAGCGGCGGCGACGACATCCTCACCCTCTCCTATTGGTCGCCCATTGTGATCGGGGACGCACTCTCGATCACGGACGACGCCCACGGCGGCGATGACCAGATTTCCTCATCGAGCGGGCAGCGCACAGCGACGTCCGTGGGAGATGCTGTGTCGTTGAGCGGGCACGCCACGGGCGGCGACGACACCGTCAGCGCCGTCTGCGTCTTTCTCGGCGGCTCCGTCGGCATAGGCGACGCCAATTCCATGACGGACTACGCGCGCGGCGGCGACGACGTGGTCACGGCTGCGGGGGCGGGCAAGTTCTCGATCGGCGTCGCCTATGGCGACGCCGGGACCATGAGCGGAAATGCCGTGGGGGGGCGCGACACGGTGACGGCTGTTGTCGCTTTCGGAGACGCCGGCTCGCTGACCGACAACGCCCAAGGCGGCGACGATGTGGTGACCGGAGAGGACCACGCTCCCTATTGGACGAACTTGCTTTATGGCGACGGCGCGGAGCTGCTGGACCACGCGAGGGGCGGGAACGACACCGTGGTCGGGACCTCCAGCGCCGACGATCAAATGTGGGGCGACGCGGCGACCGTCCAGTCGACAGCGACCACCGGAGCCGACCTCTTCGTCATTCAGTGGAACGGCGGCCGGGATGAAATCGTGGATTTCGAGCTGGGGAAGGACCGGATCGAAGTCGACGGCTACGGGTTCACCGGGTTCGCCGACCTCTCTAGTCATTTCCAGAACACGGCGGAGGGGGTGCAGATCTCCCTCGACGCGTACAACAAGATCCTGGTGCGCGGCGTGACCGTCGCCCAGTTGACCGCAGGGGATTTTGTCTTCGGCTAGCGCTCAGGCTTGAGCCTTACCCTCAGACCTGCCCGGCAGGGACGGCGACGCCCAGGCGGGCGAGCTTCTCGAAGGAGGCGCCGACGATGTCGACGTGCTGCAGCATGGCGGCGTGGGCGCGGGCGGGTTCGCCGGAGATGATCGCCTTGACCACCGCCTCGTGCTCGGCGTGCGAGCTGGGCAGGCGGCCGGCGGTGCGGAACTGCGCCCGGCGGTAGGCCGCCACCCGCCGTCGCAGCGCCGTCGTCGCCTCCTCCAGGAGGCTGTTGTGCGCCCCCTGGTAGATCTGGGCGTGGAAGGTCTCGTTGGCGGCGCGGAATTCGTCCACCTCGCCGCGCTCGGCCATGCCGCCCATGCGCTCGTGCAGGCGCTGCAGGCCGCGGCGTTCGAGCGGGCTCATGCTCATGGCGGCGAGGCGTGCGCAGGTCGCCTCCATCTCGGCCATGGCGACGAACATCTCCTCGAGCTGCTCCGGAGTGATCTCGGCGACGAAGGCCCCGCGGTTGGGCCGAAGCTCGATCAGGCCGGTGCTGGCGAGCTGGCGCAGGGCTTCGCGCACCGGTGTGCGCGACACCTGAAAACGCTGGGCCAGACCGCGCTCGTCGAGCTTGGCGCCGGGCAGGAGCTCGCCGCTCAGCAGGATCGCCTCGATCTGCTCGGCCAGGCTCCGCGAGCCCGGGCGCTGGGCGCGGTCGTCGTCCGCGGATGGGGGCACGTCCTTCGTCACTCTCAACATCTCGTTCTGTGTGCAGCTTGATCAAACACTGTTCGCCTAGCGCGCAGATGTGAACGAACGCCGACGTTGGTATGCAAAATACGTTAATCCGGACGGATTGCATGCATCAATGCCTCCAGACGCGCCGCTGAGGCGCGCGTGAAGCGGGGGTGTCTCAATGCTGAAGATCTGTGGGGTGGCGGCGGCCATCGCATTCCTGGGATCGGCGCCGGCGTTGGCGCAGGAGGCTGGGCCCAGTCTGCACGGTTTCGCCGACCTGTCCGTCAAGAACGACTACATCACGCCGCGCGGCCTGCACGTGACCTCGACAGGGTCGACCGTACAGTTCCTGAACGGCTTGGTGCTCGATTTTCCGCAGGATCCCGCCGGCGTGGTGACTGACATCTCCCTGGTGGCGGGCACCTGGACTGATTTCAATCCCGGCGCTGCCGGGGTCCAGACCCTCAACGAGTTCGACTGGTTCGTCGGGGCCAATGCAAAGCTCGGCAAGTCTTGGACGATCGGGGCGCAATTCGTTCAGTTCATCAGCGCGCCGGGGAACTTCGACACCGAGAACAATATCGAGTTCAGCCTTTCCTACGCCGACAAGCTCACGCCGATCTCGATCAACCCCTACGCCAAGTTCTTCTGGGCGGTCAGCGGCGACTCGACCGTCGTTCTCGGCAAACGCGGCGACACCTTCGACATCGAACTGGGCGCTGTGCCGACCTGGGACCTGCATCCCTATGGCGCGCCGGTCGTGCTCTCGGCTCCGACCTGGGTGACCGTGGGGCCGAAGTCCTACTGGGGGGGCGACCAGAACGCCGGGGTGTTCTCGACCGGTTTGAAGGCGACCCTGCCGCTGAAGACCCCGCCGGCGACCGGCCATTGGTCGGTCTACGCCGGCTATCAGTACTACTACCTGATCAACGATCAGCTGGTGGCCGCCCAATCGATCCTCAACAACGGCATGGACGATCGGAATCTGCATCTCGTCCAGGTCGGCGTCGGCCTGGGCTTCTAACGTCGTCGCACAGATGCAGGAGGTCGCAATGGATATCGAGGCCAGACCTTATCCTTATCGGCTGGAGCCGGATCGGACGGCCCTGGTGATCATCGATATGCAGCGTGACTTCCTGCAACCGGGCGGGTTCGGGGCGGCTCTTGGGAATGACGTCGGCCAGCTGGCCGGCGTCGTCGCTCCGACCCAGCGCCTGCTGGCGGCCGCGCGGGCCTCTGGTTTGCTCGTTGTCCACACCCGCGAAGGCCACCGTCCGGACCTCAGCGACCTGCACCTCGCCAAACATCGGCGCGGCGGCGGGTCGCTGAGGATCGGCGACAAGGGCCCGATGGGCCGGATCCTGGTGCGCGGCGAGGCGGGTCACGACATCGTCCCGGAACTCGCGCCGCTGCCCGGCGAGCCGGTGGTCGACAAGCCCGGCAAAGGCGCCTTCTACGCCACCGACCTGGAGCTCATGCTGCGCGCCCGCGGCGTCACCCAGCTGCTGATCTGCGGGGTCACCACCGAGGTCTGCGTCAACACCACGGCGCGCGAGGGCAACGACCGCGGCTTCGAGGTCCTGGTCGTCTCCGACTGCACCGGCTCCTACTTCCCCGAATTTCACCTCCAGGCCCTGGAGATGATCCAGGCCCAGGGGGGCGTCGTCGGCTGGGTCGCCCCGTCCGACGCCATCATCCAAGCTCTCGCGGCGTCCGCCGCGTCCCCGCGCCAGAGGAGCGCCCAACCATGACCGCCACGTCCATCGCGCCGGGGTCAGGCCCCGCGTCCGCCGCCACGCGCCCGCCGTTCTGGACGCCGGGCGACTGGAACGCGCTGTTCGGCTTCGGCACCAACATCCTCGTCAACGTCCTGGTGCTGACCGGCCTGCTGCGGTTCGTGCTGCAGATGCCGTCCGAGATCGTCTTCGGCCGCATCCTGCCGGCGACCGGCCTGATGATGTTCCTGAGCACCATGTACTACGCCTGGCTGGCGCGGCAGCTGGCCGTCAAGACCGGCCGCACCGACGTCTGCGCCCTGCCGTCGGGCATCAGCGTGCCGCACATGTTCGTCGTCGTCTTCGTCGTGATGATGCCGATCCTGAACGCCACCAAGGACCCGCTGCAGGCCTGGGGCGCAGGCCTCACCTGGGTGTTCGTCCAGAGCTTCGTGCTGATGATCGGCGGCTTCATCGCTCCGGTGATCCGCAAGATCACGCCCCGCGCCGCCCTGCTGGGCTCGCTGGCCGGCATTTCGCTGACCTTCATCTCGATGAGCCCGGCGGCGCAGGTCTTCACCACCCCGGGTATCGGCCTGATCTGCCTGGTGGTGATCCTGATCAGCTGGCTGGGCGGGGTGCGCTATCCGAAGGGCATGCCCGGCGGGCTGGTGGCCATCGCCATCGGCGCCGGGATCGCCTGGGTCGCCACCCTGGCCGGCTACCCCATGGGCGGCGTCGGCCCGACGCAGGTCGGCGAGGCGCTCGGAACCTTCGGCCTCCACCTGCCGACCCCGGCCATTCCGGAACTGGTCGGGGGCTTCAAATACATCGGCGTCATCCTGGTCACCGCCATTCCGTTCGGCATCTACGACCTGGTCGAAGCCCTGGACAACGTCGAGAGCGCGTCTGCGGCCGGGGACAGCTTCCCGACCACCCGGGTGCTCACCGCCGACGGCGTGGTCAGCCTGATCGGCTGCCTGATGGGCAACCCCTTCATCAACGCCGTCTACATCGGCCATCCCGGCTGGAAGGCCATGGGCGGGCGCGGCGGCTATTCGGCGGCCACCGGCGTCCTGATGCTGGTGCTGACCTGGCTGGGCGTGGTCGCCGTGCTGATGGCGATCATTCCCTCCGTCGCCCTGCTGCCGATCCTGCTCTACATCGGCATGCTGATCGGCGCTCAGGCCTTCCAGGAGAGCCCGCACAACCATGCGCCGGCGGTCGTCCTGGCGCTGGTTCCGCAGGTGGCGGCCTGGGGCAAGACGCAGATCGACAATGCGCTGGGCGCGGCCGGGACCAATGCCGCCGATGTCGGCCTCGACAAGCTGGCCCAGGGCGGCGTGCTGTACCACGGGCTTTCGATCCTCGGCAGCGGCGCGACCCTGGCCGGCATCATCCTGGGCTCGGTCGCCGTGCTGATCATCGACCGCAAGCTCGACAAGGCGGCCTGCTTCGCCTTCGCCGGCGCGGTGCTGACTTTCTTCGGCCTGATCCACTCCGAAGCCATCGGAATAGCCAAAACCCCCCTGGTCGCGGCGAGCTATCTCGGTTGCGCCATCTTCCTGCTGGTCTGCGCCAAGCGCGCGCAGCAAGCTGACGCCGCGATCGTCCATGCGCCGACGATCGAACACGGAGTGGGCGAGCCGGCATGAGTTCGTTGCAGCCATGAGTTCATTGCAAACCGGGGGCGACGACCCTGACGAGGCGGTAGTCCGCACCCTGGCCGAAGCCTTCGACCTGACGATCCGGCCGGAGCATCTGGGGGAGGTCGCCGCAGCCTGGAGGCTGATGCGGCCTCATCTCGAACGGGTGCGGTCGGCGGAGCTCCCGCCGACCGCCGAGCCGGCTTCGCTCTTCCGCCCATGATCTCGGAAATCGAGGGACTGGGCGTCGCCGAGACGGCGGCGGCGGTCCGCGGCCGGCGGCTCACCGCCAGCCGCGTCGCCGAAGCAAACCTGCAGCGGATCGAGCGGCTCAACGGGCCGCTCAACGCCTTCCGGCTGGTGCTCGCCGAGCGCGCCCTGGCGGAGGCGGCCCTGGTGGACGCCGCGATCCGTGACGGCCGCGACCCCGGACCGCTGGCGGGGACGCCCTATGGGGTGAAGGACCTGTTCGACGTGGCCGGGCTGGCCACGGCGGCCGGCTCGAAGATCGGCGCGAACGGCCCGGCCGCGGCGCAGGACGGCGTCCTGGTCGAACGGATGCGACGGGCGGGCGGCGTGCTCCTCGGCGTCCAGGTGATGGACGAGTACGCCTATGGCTTCACCACCCGCAACGCCCACCACGGGACGACCCGCAATCCGCACGACGCCAGGCGCACGGCCGGCGGCTCCTCGGGCGGCTCGGCGGCGGCGGTGGCCGCAGGCCTGGGCGCCTTCGCGCTGGGATCGGACACCAACGGCTCGATCCGCGTGCCGTCCTCCTTCTGCGGCGTCTTCGGCCTGAAGCCGACCTTCGGCCGGCTGCCGCGGACCGGATCCTTCCCCTTCGTCTTCGACCTCGACCACCTGGGGCCCTTCGCCCGCAGCGTCGCCGATCTCGCCGCCGTCTACGACGCCCTGCAGGGTCACGACGCCGGCGACCCGGCCTGCGTCGATCGCCCCGCGGAGCCCGTCGGCCCGGGCCTCGCCACGGCTGCGGCCCCGACCCGCGTGGGGGTGCTGGAGGGCTGGTTCCACGAGATGGCGGGGCCGGAGGCGCGGGCCGCCGTGGCCGCCTGCGCAGACGCCCTGGGCGCACGGGCGCGGGTGACGCTGAGCGGCGCGGAGACCGCGCGTTCGGCGGCCTTCGTGATCACCGCCTCCTCGGGGGCGAACCTGCACCGCCGCAGCCTCCGCGACCGTCCGCAGGACTTCGATCCGGCGACCCGCGGACGCCTGCTGTCCGGGGCCTTGCTGCCCGCCGACGCGGTGATCCAGGCCCAGCGCCTGCGCCGCAGCTTCTACGAGGAGGCGATGGCGGCCTTCCGCGACGTCGACCTGCTGCTGGCTCCGGCGACCCCGGTCCCGGCGCCTGGGCATGACGAGGCGACGATCCGGATCGGCGGCGACGAGGTCCCGACGCGGCCCAACCTCGGCGTCCTGACCCAGCCGATCAGCGCCATCGGCCTGCCGGTGGCAGCCGTCCCGCTGCGCTGCGCCTCCGGTCAGCCGATCGGCGTCCAGCTGATCGCGCCGCCCTGGCGCGAGGACCTGGCCTTCGCCGCCGCGGCGCGCCTCGAGGCGCTGGGCTTGGCGGCCTCCCCGGTGGTGGAGCCATGCTGATCAACGACCCTGCGGTCGTGGCCGAAGTCCGCGCCGCCTTCGAGGCCTATGAGGCCGCCCTGATGGCCAACGACCTGGAGGCGCTCGACGCCTTCTTCTGGGCCGACGGACGCACCGTCCGCTACGGGCCGGGGCAGAACCTCTACGGCATCGAGGAGATCCGCGCCTTCCGCCTCGCCCGCGTCGGCGGCTCGCCGCAGCGGACGCTCGATCACACGGTGATCACCACCTTCGGCCGCGACTACGCCACCGCCAACACCGAGTTCCAGCGCGCCGGCGCCGACCGGCCGGGACGACAGAGCCAGACCTGGGTGCGGCTGGAGGCCGGCTGGCGCGTCGTCGCCGCCCACATCTCCCTGTTGTCCGAAGGGGCTTAGGAGAGGGGCCGGGCCCGCCACTTCCGCTTCAGCCGGCGTCGCGTCTTCACCCCGATGCGGGCCCGCTTCGGCGCGATCATGCGCTCGGCGCGCAGGTACTGCTGCCAGGCCACCGGGAAGACTTCCGGCTCCCGGCGCAGCAGCCGGCGGATCGGAAACACCATCTTCGGCCGGGCGCGCTGGAGGCGGACGAACTGCCGTTTGGCGGCGAAGGAGTTGCGCAGAACGAGGATCAGCCCAAGGACCACCAGGGGCACACCCAGCGGCCCGGGAAGCGGGGCGATCAGCACGCCCGTCAGCGCCAGGGTCCCGCCCAGGGCCAGCAGGAGCCAACGCGTGATGCGCGCAATGAGCTCGCGTGCAAAGGCGGCGTCTGGTCCTCTGAAGCGCAGCGGGGCGCGGGCGAATGACACGAAAGCTCCTGAGCGCTCTATGGAGAAGGCCGTCCTAGGCCGAGATGCAGCGACTTCTGTGGCGTTCCCGCGGCGGAGAGGTGAAACTCCGCTCGGCGGCGAATTGTTCCTGGAGAGCATGGCGGCGGCGCCACAGCCTAGACCAGGCGGCTCGCGCGGATCCTGCGCTTCAGGCCGCGGCGAGACTTCACCCCGAACCGCGCCCGCTTCGGCAGCACCAGGCGCTCGACGCGCAGATACTGCTGCCAGAAAACCAGGATGATCTCCGGCTCCCGGCGCATAAGGCGCCGGATCGGGAACACCATCTTCGGGTGAGCGCGCTGGATGCGGACAAACTGGCGCTTGGCCGCGAAGGAGTTGCGCAGGACGATCATCAGACCGACCACCAGCAGCGGCAGGCCGATATGTCCGGGCAGGGCCGCCAGGCCCAGGCCGACCAGCATGATGACGCCGCCGAGGAACAGCAGAAGAAAACGGCTGATCTTCGCCAGCAGATCGCGGGCGAATTCGTCCGAGGCGCGGTTCACGCGCAGAGAGGGCATAACGAAGGACACGAGCGCAACCTGGGGTCGCGCGGTCGTTCCGAGGGGAGTCGGTCCAGCACCGCGCCTCTCAGATATGTGAGCGGTCCGGGGAATCGTAAAGACAACGTCCGGTTAATTTCTATCCATGCGGCTCTATTCCGCAGCCAATGGCGCCGGCGCCACAGGTATGGGTTCCGGGCGCCACGTAAGCCGCGGCTTGCGGGCCGCCAGGGTCTCGTCCAGCCGCTTCAGCGGAGCCAGTCTCGGGGCGGCCTTGAACCGCTCCGTATCGCCGGCCTTGGCGGCGTTCGCCAGCGCGCGAAGCGCGTCACAGAAGCGGTCGAGCTCGCGCTTGGACTCCGTCTCGGTCGGCTCGATCAGCATCGCGCCGTGCACGACCAGGGGGAAGTACATGGTCATCGGGTGGAAGCCCTCGTCGATCATCGCCTTGGCGAAGTCGAGGGTGGTCACCCCCGTTCCGTCCAGCCAGGCGTCGTCGAACAGGGCCTCGTGCATGCAGGGCCCGTCGGGGAAGGCCGGCGACATGACGTCGGCGAGCTTGGCCTTGATGTAGTTGGCGTTCAGGACGGCGTCCTCGGCGACCTGCCGCAGGCCGTCGGCGCCATGGCTGCGCATATAGGCGTAGGCGCGCACGAACATGCCCATCTGGCCGTGGAAGGCGCTCAACCGGCCGAAGGCCTGGGCGGCCTCGCCGACGGCCTCCTCGGTGAGCGTCAGACCGTCGGACCCGTGGGTCACCCAGGGAGCCGGGGCGAAGGGCGCCAGCGCGGCCGACAGCACCACCGGGCCCGCGCCCGGCCCGCCGCCGCCGTGCGGCGTCGAGAAGGTCTTGTGCAGGTTGATGTGCATGGCGTCGACGCCCAGGTCGCCCGGCCTCACCCGGCCGACGATGGCGTTGAAGTTCGCCCCGTCGCAGTAGAAGTAGGCTCCGGCCGCGTGGGTCAGCCGCGAAATTTCCACGATGTCGCGCTCGAACAGGCCGCAGGTGTTCGGATTGGTCACCATGATGGCGGCGACGTCGGGCGCGAGCTTGGCGGCGAGGTCGGCGAGGTCGACCCGGCCGTCCTCGGTCTGGGCGATCTCCTGCACCGAATAGCCGACGAAGGCGGCGGTGGCGGGATTGGTGCCGTGGGCGGAGGTGGGGACCAGCACCCGGCGGCGCTCGCCGTGGCCGGCCGCCTCGTGCGCGGCCTTGATGGTCAGGAGGCCGCAGAGCTCGCCGTGCGCCCCGGCCTTGGGCGGCAGCGCCACCGCCGGCATGCCGGTCAGCGTCTTCAGCCAGTGCGCCAGCCGGTCCATGAGCTGCAAGGCGCCCTGCGTCGTAGACGCCGGCTGAAGGGGATGCAGGTCGGCGAAGCCGGCCAGGCGGGCCATCTTTTCGTTGAGCCGTGGGTTGTGCTTCATGGTGCACGAGCCCAGCGGATAGAGCGCCAGGTCGATGGCGTGGTTCTTCTGGGACAGGCGCACATAGTGGCGCACGGCCTCCGGCTCGGAGAGGCCGGGCAGGCCGATCGGTTCGGCGCGCACCAGGTCGCCCAGGTCCGAGGCGTCGGCGTCTGCGGCCGGCAGGTCGACGCCGGTCTTGGTCCAGCCGCCCAGTTCGAAGATCAGCGGCTCGTCCTGCAGCAGGCCGCGGCCGCCGGTCAGGGAGGCGAACGGCGCGTCCGCATCACTTGCGGGGCTCTCGGGCCGGGTCGGACGGCCCACGTTCTGCATGCTCATCGGCCGATATTCCGTTCAAGGGTGCGGACCAGGGCCGCGACGTCTTCGGAGGTGGTGGTTTCGGTGGCGGCCAGCAGCAGGACGTCGTCCAGGCCGGCATGGGGATCGAGGCGCGAATAGGGGACGCCGGCGACGACCCCGTCGGCCAGCGCCGCCTCCACCAGGGCCGCGGCGTCGCCGGGCGTGCGGATCGCCAGCTCGTTGAAGAAGCGGGGCGTCAGGATCTCGACGCCGGCGACGCCCGCCAGCGCATCCTTCAGTTCGCGCGCCCGGGCGTGGTTGATCTCCGCCAGCCGGCGCAGACCGGTCTCGCCCAGCAGCGACAGGTGGATGGTGAAGGCCAGCGCGCAGAGGCCGGAGTTGGTGCAGATGTTGGAGGTCGCCTTCTCCCGGCGGATGTGCTGCTCGCGGGTCGACAGCGTCAGCACGAAGCCGCGGCGGCCGTCGGCGTCGACGGTCTCGCCGCAGAGCCGGCCGGGCATCTGCCGCACCAGTTTCTCGCGCACCGCGAAGAGGCCGACGTAGGGGCCGCCGAAGTTCAGCGCATTGCCGATCGACTGGCCCTCGGCGACGGCGATGTCCGCGCCCATGGCGCCCGGCGACTTCAGCAGGCCGTAGGAGACCGCCTCGGTGGTGACGACGATCAGGAGGGCGCCGGCGGCGTGCGCGGCCTCGGCGATCCGGGTCACGTCGGTGGCCACGCCGAAGACGTTGGGGGTCTGGACGACGACGCAGGCGGTCTCGGCGTCGATGGCGTCGATCACCGCGGCCTCGGCGTCGACCGCCGCGGCCAATCGGACGATGTCCATGCCCTCGGCGTGGGCGATGGTCTGGGTGGTGGCGGCGTAGTGCGGATGCAGGCCGCCGGAAAGGACAGCCTTCTCCCGGCGGGTGACGCGTTGCGCCATCATGACCGCCTCGGCGCAGGCCGTGGACCCGTCGTACATCGAGGCGTTCGCCACATCGAGCCCCGTGAGCGCCGCCACCTGCGTCTGAAACTCAAAGAGAACCTGCAGCGTGCCCTGGGCGATCTCGGGCTGGTAGGGCGTGTAGCTGGTGAGGAATTCCGAGCGCTGGATGATGTGGTCGACGCTCGCCGGCACATGGTGGCGGTAGGCGCCGGCGCCGCAGAAGAAGGGCCCCGCGCCGGCCGGCCGGTTGCGGGCGGCCAGGGCGGAAAGTTCGCGCTCCACCTCCATCTCGCCGGCCAGCAGCGGCAGGTCGAACAGGTCCTGGGGCCGGGCGGCCTCAGGCACGTCGCAGAAGAGAGCGTCCACGTCGGGCGCGCCGATGACCGCCAGCATCTCGGCGCGGTCGTCGGGGGTCAGGGGCAGGTAGCGCATGTCCGTCTTTCCTCCGCTCGTCCCGCCCCGGACGTGATCCGGGGCAAGAGCCAAGCGGCGCTTCAGCTTGGGCCCCAGCCTTCGCCGGGGTGAGCGGATTAAAGGGTCTGCAGATAGGTTTCGTAGGCGTCGCGATCCATCAGCTGGTCGATCTCGGCCGGGTTGGCGACCTTCAGCTTGGCGAACCAGCCGGCGGCCTCCGGGGCGGCGTTGACGGTCTCGGGCGCCTCGGCGACCGCGCTGTTGGCCTCGACCACCTCGCCGGAGATCGGGGCGTAGACGTCGGAGGCGGCCTTGACGCTCTCGACCACGGCGAAGCCGTCGCCGGCCTTCACCGTCTTGCCGACCTCGGGAACCTCGACGAAGACGACGTCGCCCAGCTGCTCGGCGGCGTAGGCGGTGATGCCGACGGTGGCGACGTCGCCGTCCAGCTCGACCCACTCGTGGTCCTTGGTGAAGCGCATTCGAGTCTCTTTCATAGCTAGAGCTTGCGGACGTAGCGGTGGGCGGCGAACGGGGCCTGTACGACCTCGCAGGCCTGCGGCTTGCCGCGGACGATGACCTTCAGCCGCGTCCCGGGTTCGGCATGCCGCGGGGGGACGAAGCCCAGCGCGATTCCCTGCCGCAGGCTCGGCGAAAAGCCGCCGGAGGTCACGCGGCCGATCACGGCGCCGTCCGCGTCGGCGAGCTCGGCGCCTTCACGGGCCGGCGCGCCTTCCAGCACCTTCAGGGCCACGCGGACCCGCGCCGGGCCGGCGGCGAGTTCGCGCTGGATGCGCGCCGCGCCCGGAAAGTCGCCGGCCTCGCGGCGGCGCTTGGAAACAGCGAAGCCGAGGTCGGCCTCGATCGGCGAGACGGTCTCGTCGAGGTCGTGGCCGTAGAGCGGCAGCCCGGCTTCGAGGCGCAGCGAATCCCGCGCGCCGAGGCCGATCGGCCTGACCCGTTCGTCGGCCAGCAGGGCGTTCCAGACCGCGACGGCCGCCGAGGCGGGAATGGAGATCTCGTAGCCGTCCTCGCCGGTGTAGCCGGAGCGCGAGACGATCAGCTCGACGCCGAAGCCCGTCAGCGTGCGGGCCTCCATGAAGACCAGGGCCGCGGCCTCCGGAACGTGCTGCTTCAGGACCTCGGCGGCCTCGGGGCCCTGCAGGGCGATCAGGGCGCGGTCTTCCAGCCGCTCGACCTCGGCCGCGCCGGCCAGGGCGTCTGCCATCAGCTTGTAATCGTTCTCCTTGCAGGCCCCGTTGACGATGACGAACAGGCCGTCGTCGTCCGGCCGGGCGGCCATCAGGTCGTCGACGATCCCGCCCTGCGCGTTCAGCAGCACCGAATAGCGCTGCTTGCCGGGCTTCAGCCCCTTGAAGTCGCCGGGCGTCAGGGTCTCGAACGCGGCCAGCGGATCGGCGCCGCGCAGCCGGGCCTGGCCCATGTGGCTGACGTCGAACAGGCCGGCGTGCTCGCGGGTCCAGAGGTGCTCCTTCAGGACGCCGTCCGTGTACTGGACAGGCATGTCGTAGCCGGCGAAGGCGACCATGCGTGCGCCCAGCGCCACGTGCGCCTCGGTCAGGGGCGTGGTCTTCAGGACCGTCTTGGCGGGAGCATCTGACACTTGAAACGGACTCCGGGCTGATGACCAGCGAGCCGCCGGAACAAGTCCCGGCATCCCGCGCCCCCGCTGTCCTTGGGCCTGAGAGATTTCGGGTCCCGCCGATGGCTGGCGGCCCTCTGCTCCTTCGGCGAGTCGGCCTTTCGACCGACTACTTTCCAGCGTGCATCAGCTCTTCGCGGTCCGTTTTGCCTGAGCGTTTCCGGGGCGGTTGCGCCTTCGGCTCCGGACTCGAAGTCCGGTATCTCCCGCGAGAGTCGGCGGGAAGGTGGGTGATGGGCGGTGGGGAGTCAACGCGGGAAATGGCGCAGGGGGGCTGGGGCCGGAGTTTGCCAGTGTTCGGACCTTCCGAAGTCCCGTTGAGGGTGGATCAGAGACACTCTCACCGCCCCCGCGCAGCGGGGGAGGATCTGGGCCGAAGATGCTCCCCCTCAGGGGGAGCATCTGAGTTCCGCCGCCTAATGCGCCGTCGCCCGGTCGCGGCCGTAGGGGTCGCCGGCGAGGGATTCGGTGTGCAGGGCGCAAAGCCAGCGGCCGTTCTTGCGCACCCAGGTGGAGGCCTCGGCGGCGTCGAGCGACACGGGCTTGCCGTCGACGGTGAGCTCCTCGTGGACCTGGTAGCCGATGATCGCGACGTTGTCGTCCAGCTGCTCGAACTTCACGTCGCGGATCGTGAAGTCACGCAGCTGCCAGTCGCCGGCCTGCATCATCTGGGCGAAGCTCTTCTTGTCGTTCGACGCCCTGGGCGCCGGTGACGATGCAGGGCTCGTCGGTGAGGCGCAGCGCCGCATCGATGTCCTTGGTCTTCATGGCGTTCCAGAACTGCGTCTCGAGACCGAGCAGTTCGCGTTCAAGTGCGGTTTCCATGGCGGGCCTCCTGTCGTCGCAACAACCCGGAGGCCGGCGGCAAGGTTTCCGACCTACATCCGCTCCGGAACCGAAATCCCCAGCAGGTCCAGCGCCTGCTCCAGCTGGCGCAGCGTCGCCTGGGCCAGGGTCAGGCGGCTGGCGCGGACGGCGGGCTCGGCCTGCAGGATCGGGCAGGCGGCGTAGAACTTCGAAAAGCTCTGCGACAGGCGGTAGGCGTGCTCGGCCACCGCGTTGGGGGCGTGTCTGTCGTAGGCCTCGGCCAGCGCCGCCTCGAAGGCGTCCAGCGTCAGGGCCAGGTCGCGTTCGGCCGGCTCGGCCACCCTGACTTCGCCGGCGACGGCGCCCTCGTCGGCCGCCTTGCGCAGCACCGATTTCACCCGGACGGCCTGGTAGAGCAGGTAGGGGCCGGTCTTGCCTTCGAAGCTGGTGAAGCGGTCGAGGTCGAAGACGTAGGAGGTGCCGCGGAAGTTCTGCAGGTCGCCGAACTTCAGCGCCGCGACCGCGACCTTCTGGGCGATGTCCTCGAACTCCGCCTCGGGCAGGCTCTCGCCCAGGCCCGCCTCGTGCAGCCGCTCGCGCGCCTTGTCCCGGGTCATCTGGATCAGGTCGTTGAGCTTCAGCACCCCGCCTTCGCGGGTCTTGAAGGGCTTGCCGTCGGTCCCGTTCATGGTGCCGAAGCCGATGTGCTCCAGCTGGCCGTCCCTGGCGTAGTCGGCCAGGAAGGCGGCGCGGAAGACGATCTCGAAGTGGTCCGCCTGGCGCTGGTCGACGCAGTAGATCACCAGCTCCGGATCGAAGCTGTTCTTGCGGTCGAGGATGGTCGCCAGGTCGGTGGTGCCGTACATGGCCGAGCCTTCCGACGAGACCACCAGCAGCGGCGGCAGCTCGCGCTTGTCGCCCTCGCGCGTGACCCGGACGATCTTGGCGCCCTGGTCGTCGACCAGCAGCCCCTTGGCGGCGAGGTCCGCCACCATCGGCTCGATCAGCGAATCGACGTCGCTCTCGCCCTTCCAGAGGTCGAAGTCGACGCCGAGCGCATGGAAGTCGCGCTCCAGCGCCACGCGGGTGACCTTGGCGAAGCGCCGCCACAGCAGGTAGGCGCCCGGCGTCTTGGCCTGCAGCTCGGCGGTCAGCTTGCGTGCGCGGTCGCGGTAGTCGGGCTCGGTCTTCCCCTTGGCGGCGGCCTCCGGATAGAGCCGGTCGAGGTCGGCCAGGGAGACGGTCTCGAACTCGGCGGGCTCGAGCTCGGTCCAGTCAGCCGGCAGGTCGGTCCGGGCGTTCAGCGTCGCGACGGCGGCGGCGACTTGCGGGTTCTCGTCGCAGACCGCGCCGATCAGCAGGCCCATCTGGTAGCCCCAGTCGCCGAAGTGGGCGTCGCCCACCACCACGTCGCCGCGGAAGCGATAGAGCCGCTTGATCGACTCGCCGATGATCGAGGAGCGCAGGTGGCCGACATGCATCGGCTTGGCGACGTTGGGGCCGCCGTAGTCGACCAGCACCCGGCGCGGGGTTTCGACCAGCTCGCCGCCGGCGCGCGGATCCGCGGCGATCTCGTTCGCCCGGCGGGACAGTTCGGCCGGGGCGAGCTTGAGGTTGATGAAGCCCGGGCCGGCGATCTCGACCGAGGCCAGGCGCGGATCGCCGCTCAGGGCTTCCGCCACGGCGGTCGCCAGCTCGCGCGGGTTCTTGCCCACCCGCTTGGCCGCGGCCAGGGCGCCGTTGGACTGGAAGTCGGCCAGGTCCGGCCGGTCCGAGGCGGTCACCCGGCCGAGCTCGGCGGGCAAGCCAAGGCCGGCGAAGGCGGCTTCGACCGCTTCGCTCAAGATGCGTTTCAGGTCGCTCATGGGCGCTTGGCGTTGTCCTGGGCGGCGACGGTGGGCGCGACGTTCGGGCGGAAGCGTTTGCCCTCGCGATTGAAGGCGGCCATTTCCGGCGTCACGTCAAAGCCGACCAGGATCTCGAAATTGGCCCCCGACACCGTGGCGGTGGCGCGCGGGATGACGATGCCGCCGACAGTCTCGGACTTGTAGACCCGATCCTTGCCGGCCGGGAAGCTGACCGGCAGGTCGAAGGTCTGCTTGGCCAGCACCTCGCGGTTGCGGTCGGTGACGGCCACCCAATAGCGGTAGGTGTTCGACGAGCCTTCGGCCTGCGGCCCGCGGCCGAACTCGAACAGCAGGTTCATGGTGACCTTGATCGGCTCGTCCGACTTGTACTCGCAGGCGGCCGAAACCCCCTGGATCTCGCCGGTGAAGCCGACCGAGGCCGAGGCCTCCTGGCCGCCCTTGAACTCGACGTAGCGGGCGGCGTCATAGAGGCTCTTGGCGAACGGGCAGGGGCCGGCGTTGCGCAGGGCCGGCAGCGGCGCCTGCTTGTCACCCCAGTCGTCGTCCTTCTTCTTCTTCGCGGCGGCGTCGTCCTGCTGGTCGCCGCCCGGATCGATCTGGGCGTAGGCGAGGGTCGGGACCGTCGAGGTCGCCACGACAAAAGCTGCGGCGACGAGAAGCAGGCGGCGCATGAGGAGCGTCCATGATCGAGGAAGGGCGCAGATGAGCGCGCGGTGTGGCGCCTAAGTACAGCGTGACGAATGCGGCCGCAACGCGGCTGGTCCCGGCGGCCTCCAGCCCCTAAGTTCCGGCCATGTCCGACGCCGTCCCGCGCCCCAAGCTCAAAGTCCTGCTCGCCAGCCCGCGCGGCTTCTGCGCCGGAGTCGACCGGGCGATCCAGATCGTCGAGCGGGCGATCGAGAAATATGGCGCGCCGGTCTATGTGCGCCACGAGATCGTCCACAATCGCCACGTGGTCGACCGGTTGCGCGCCCTGGGCGCGGTGTTCGTCGAGGAGCTGGACGAGGCGCCGGACGACCGTCCGGTGATCTTTTCGGCCCACGGCGTGCCGAAGTCGGTGCCGGCCGCGGCCAAGGCTCGCCAGATGCTCTTTCTCGACGCCACCTGCCCGCTGGTCTCCAAGGTCCACGTCGAGGCCGAGCGGCACTACGAGGCCGGCCGCGAGATCGTGCTGATCGGCCACGCCGGCCATCCGGAGGTGGTCGGCACCCTGGGCCAGCTGCCGGAGGCGAGCGTCACCCTGATCGAGACCGTGGCGGACGTGGCCCACTTCGCGCCCCGCGATCCCGCCAATGTCGCCTTCGTCACCCAGACCACGCTTTCGGTCGACGATACGGCCGAGATCGTGGCGGCGCTGCGCGCCCGCTTCCCGGCCATCGCCGCGCCGCACAAGGAAGACATCTGCTACGCCACCACCAACCGCCAGGAGGCGGTGAAGGCCCTGGGCGTGAAGAGCGACGTGGTGCTGGTGCTGGGCAGCGCCAACTCGTCGAACTCGGTGCGTTTAGCTGAAGTGGGACGGCGGGCTGGGGCAGCGGCCTATCTGATCGAGGACGCCGACACCCTGGATCTCGACTGGCTGCAGGGCGCGTCCGTCGTGGGCGTCACCGCCGGGGCCTCGGCGCCCGAGGTGCTGGTGCACGGCGTGCTCGACCGCCTCGCCGAGAGCTTCGACCTCACCGTCGAGGAAGTCCAGGCCGAGCCGGAAACGGTCAGCTTCAAGCTGCCGCGGGCCCTGGTGGAGTAGCCGCCCGAACGCCCCCTCCGTCTCGCTGCGCGAGCCACCTCCCCCGCGTTGCGGTGGAGGATCTGGACCGTAGATGCTCCACCGCTTGCGGGGGAGCTGTCAGCGAAGCTGACTGAGGGGGCGTTCGGCGCCGGCCTCAGCTCAGCCGTTCGAACGTTCGGTTGTAGCGCTTCAGGAAGGCGCGGCCGCGGGCGTGGGAGTCCTCGACCCAGACCTCCTGGGTCACCGCCGCCAACACGTGGCCGTCGCGCGTGGGCTCCAGGTGCAGAATCCCGCCGACCTGGGCGTTCAGCACGTCGAGGGCTTCTTCGTTGAGGATCACGGCGATCTGGTCACCGATTTTTTCGACCTTCAGCGCAATCATAGACAGCTCTCCTGAAAGTCCGCCGATCCTAGCACGCTGGCGCCGAGGTGTCTTGACCCGGCCCGCAGGCTCGCGCACGCAGCGCCCATGGCGGTCTATACGGACATAACGGACGACGAGCTGGCCCAGTTGCTGGCGGATTTCGACCTCGGCGAGGCGGTGAGCTTCAAGGGCATCGCCGAGGGCGTCTCCAACTCCAACTTCCTGCTGGAGACGGAGGGGGGCCGCTTCATCCTGACGGTCTACGAGCAGCGCACCAACGAGGCGGAGCTGCCCTTCTTCATCGAGCTGATGCACTGGCTCGCCGAGCACGGCTATCCCTGCGCCTCGCCGATGGCCGATCGCAACGGCCAGGCGCTGAAGCGGGTGCGCGGCAAGCCCTGCGCCATCGTCGGCTTCCTGCCGGGTCTGTCGGTGCGCAAGCCCTCTGTCGCCCACTGCCGCCAGGCCGGCGAGGGGCTGGCGCGGCTGCACCTGGCGGTGCGGGGTTTTCCGATGCACCGCCACAACGACCTCGGCCAGGCGGCCTGGAGCTCGCTGTTCGCGCCGCTCGGCGACGCGGCCGAGGCGCTGAAGCCCGGCCTGCAGGCGGTGATCGAGGCCGACCTCGCCCACTTCGCCAAGGACTGGCCCAAGGGCCTGCCGGAAGGGGTCATCCACGCCGACTTCTTCCCGGACAACGTCTTCTTCCACGGCCCGGAGTTCGCCGGCGCCATCGACTTCTATTTCGCCTGCGACGACGCGCTCGCCTACGACATCGCCATCGCGCTCAACGCCTGGTGTTTCGAGCCGGACGGCAGCTTCAACATCACCGCGGCGCGGGCGATGGTCGCGGGCTACGAAACCCACCGACCGCTCTCCGACGCCGAGCGTTCGGCCCTGCCGATGCTGGCCCACGGCGCGGCGATGCGGTTCTTCCTGACCCGGCTGCAGGACTGGCGCGCGACCCCGGCCGGCGCGCTGGTCAAGCCGCACGACCCGCTGGAATACGAGCGCAAGCTCGCCGTGCACCGCGCGGCCCCTGACCTCGTCCTGTTCGGAGACCCGGCCTGATGTCCCCTGAAATGTCCCCCGATACCGGCAAGGTGGTGATCTTTACCGACGGCGCCTGCTCGGGGAATCCGGGGCCGGGCGGCTGGGGGGCGATCCTGTTCTACGGCGACAAGCGTCGCGAGCTGAAGGGCGGCGAGCGGGCGACCACCAACAACCGCATGGAGCTGATGGCCGCGATCCAGGCTCTGGAGGCGCTGACCCGGCCCTGCAAGATCGAGCTGCACACCGACAGCCAGTACGTCCAGAAGGGCATCCACGAGTGGATCCATGGCTGGAAGCGCCGTGGCTGGCTGACCGCCGACAAGAAGCCGGTGAAGAACGACGACCTCTGGAAGCGTCTCGACGCTGCGCGCCAGCGCCACGAGGTCGACTGGCGCTGGGTCAAGGGCCACGCCGGCCACGAGCACAACGAACGCGCCGACGAGCTGGCCCGTCAGGGCCTGAAGGAGGCGCTCGGCCGCGCGGCGTAGGCGCGATTGTCAGAGGACCGCGGTCACGCCGATCGCGGCGCCCGCCGCCGCCAGGGCCGCGGCCGTGACGACGGCGAACCGCACGGCGAAGGCCCTGGCGCCGAAGGACAAGGCGAGGATCACCCGCTGGACGGCGTTCACGCCCAGGGCGATGAGAATCCCGACCGCGCTCACCGTCGCCGGTTCGCCCTGCGCCGCGCGCCGCGCCAGCGACAGGGTGACGGCGTCGACGTCGACGAGGCCCGAGGCGGCCGCAAGGGCGTAGGTTCCCGCGGCGCCTGCGGTCTTCGCCAGCCAGGCGCCCAGCAGCATGATCGCCGCCAGCAGCACGCCGAAGCCGAACACTGCGCCGAACTCGAACGGGACGATGACTTCGTCGGGCGCCTTCTGGCCGCGGGTCCGGCGCCGCAGCGCGATCAGCCCCCCGGCGGCGAACATCAAGGCGGCGGCGGCCGCCGCAGGCGCCAACTCGACGAGCAGGCCGGGGGCGACGATCGCCGCCAGCAAGGTCGCCCGAACCACCGAGACCATGGAGGCGAAGCAGACGCCCGCCGCCAGCCCCAGAGTGTCGCGCGTCCCGCGGCTCAGCCGCGCCAGGGCGAGGGTCGTGGCGGTGGACGATGCGAGCCCGCCCGCCAGCCCGGCCAGGGGCGGCCCCTTCTCCGGGCCGCCGATCTTGAGCGCGATGTAGCCGGCGTAGGAGATGGCCGCCGTCAGGATCATGAACTGCCAGACTTCGCTCGGATTGACCGCGCCCAGGGGATCGATCGGCCGGTTCGGCAGAACGGGCAGGATCACCGCCGTCATGCCGAGCAGCAGCAGCGCCGAGCGGAGCTCCAGCCAGGTCAGCCGGGCGACGGCGCGGTGCAGGAGTTCGCGGCCCGCCAGCAGGCCCGCGGTGACCACCCCGGCGGCGGCGGCGATGAGCAAATCGCTGAGCAGGGCCATGACGCCGAGGCTGAAGACCACCATGGCGGCGACGACGCTGGTGACGCTGAAATCCTGGTCGGCGCCTCCCTCGCGGTAGCTGAAGACGGCGAAGGCGGTGGTCAGGATGGCCAGGCTCGCGACCCAGGGCACGTAGCTTGCCGCCGCGCCCGACAAGGCGCCGGCGAGGCCGCCGAGCAGGCCGATCAGCGCGAAGGTGCGGACGCCGGCCGTTCGCCCGCCCTCGCGCTCGTCACGTTGATGCCAGGCGCGCTCGACGCCGACCAGCAGGCCGATGCCGAGGGCCGCGCCGAGCCGCAGCAGGAGGTCTCGTTCGATGGTCTCGCCTCAGGGCTGAAGCCTCGGCTCCCGAAGGAGCCGTCGCGACCGACCTTAGCGGCCTCGGCGCCCCGGCGTCAGCACTTCTAGCGGCAGCGCATGCCGCCGCGGTCGATCTCGCGTCCGAGCAGCGCCCCGCCGGCGGCGCCGAGAACGGTGCCCACGGTGCGGTCGCGGCCGCCATCCAGCTCACGGCCGACCAGGGCGCCGACCGCGCCGCCGATCACCAGGCCCGTGGTTCCGTTTCCCCGGCGACAGTAGTAGCGGCCGTCGCCGCCGCGCCAGACGCGGTCACGCTCGCCGATCGCCCGGGGCTCATAGTAGCGGCCGCGGCTGTCGTAGATCGCCCGCTCCTTGGCCCGCCGGCCGTGCGCCGGCGCCCAAGGCGGCGGGTCGGCCTGCGCCGGAAGGGCCGGGATCGCGATCGCGGCGAGGACGATGGCGATGACGGACTTGCGCATGAGAGGTTCCCTTGAGGCTCGACTGTTCAAGGCCTCTGGGCGGCGGTTGTGGCGCCAGGATGGCGGCCCGCCTCACCTGCGGCGTTGTCGCTCACCCGCGAGGCGCGCCGTCGCCCCTCCATCCCAGGCTACGCTGTTTGACGTATTCCGATTTTCCGCCCGCGGACGACACTTGGACACGGGCGCGGACCTGCGCCGCTGTTGCGACTGGACGCGCAACGTCTGTGAGGGGGATCTCATGAAAAAGGATTATCGCCGCAGCCGGCTGCGGCTGCGCGGGCTTCTGTTGGCGGCCGCGGCCGGCGCGTGCCTTGCGCCGCTGAGCGCAGCCCAGGCCGGAGCCAAGATTCCGCTGGGCGACGACAGCTGGATCAGCGTGGGCCTGGGCGTTCGCGCCAGCGTCACCCAGGACGAACATGGCGCGCCGGACGGCTCGTCTGACTTCGACACCAATCTCGACAGCGTCCGCCTCTATGTGAACGGCCAGCTGAACAAGACCATCGGCGCGACCTTCAACACCGAGCGTGACGGCGACGGGAACATCAAGCTGCTGGACGGCTACCTGCGCTTCGAGTTCAGCGACGCCTTCAACATCTGGGGCGGCCGGCTGCTGCCGCCGAGCGACCGCTCCAATCTCGACGGACCCTACTATCTGTCGACCTACAACTTCCCGGGCCTGGTCTCGCAGTATCCGGCGCGCTTCGCCGGCCGCGACGACGGCGTGGTCGTCTGGGGCAAGCTGATCGACAAGAAGCTGGTCTATTCAGCCGGCGTCTTCCGCGGCCACAACAAGATCTCCGGCGCCTCGAACGAGGGCGGCGACCCGCTGTTCGCCGGCCGCGTCGCCTTCAACTTCTGGGAGCCTGAGGACAACCCCGGCTATTACACCAGCAGCACCTACTACGGCTCGGCCGACATCCTGACCGTCGCGGTCGCCGGCATGATGCAGAACGACGCCATCGGTACGGCCTCGGCGAAGGGCGACTACAAGGCCTGGAACGTCGACGCCCTGATGGAGAAGAAGGTGATGGGCGGCGGCGCCGTCACCCTGGAAGGCGCCTACTACAAGTACGACACCGACGGCGTTCTGGACGTTTTTCCGGGCTTCGGCGGCGCCGGCGGCACGGACAACGTCGGCGGGATCACCGAGGGCAAGGCCTATCTGGTCTCCGCCGGCTTCCTGTTCCCGCAGACGGTCGGCATCGGCAAGTTCCAGCCGGTGGTGCGCTTCCAGCAGTTCGACGCCAAGCTGCTGGACATCAAGACCAAGCAGTTCGACGCCAGCCTGAACTACATCATCAAGGGCCATAACGCCCGGCTCTCGCTCGACTACGCCCACCTGGACACCGACGGCGGCCAGGACAACGACACCCTGACGCTGGGCGCCCAGCTGCAGTTCTAAGGAGAGCTATCGGATGGGCGGCAACGCCCCCTCCGTCTCGCTGCGCGAGCCACCTCCCCCGCGTTGCGGTGGAGGATCTGGGCCGAAGATGCTCCACCGTGAAACGGGGGAGTTGTCGCGAAGCGACTGAGGGGGCGTTCGGCGCATGTGCGATTCCCCTGCAGTTCCAAGGAGAGTGAGGAGAGTCAGTTCCGGGCGGCGACCACGCGCGTTGCGATCGCCGCGGCCGCCGCCCGGTTCTCGACGCCCAGCTTCGAAAAGACCTGTTCGAGATGCTTGTTCACGGTGCGCGGGCTGATGTTGAGGATCTCGCTGATGTCGCGGTTCGGCTTCCCATGCGCGATCCAGACCAGCACCTCGGCTTCGCGCTGCGTGAGCTGGAGGGCCGATCTTAGTATGTCGGCTTCACGCCCCTGGACCGACTCGCTGAGCCGGAAATAGGCCTCCTTACCGCTGCTCCCCAAGTAGGCCACTTCCAGCCGTCGGCCCTCCAGCACCACGACGATCGGCGCGGTTCCCGGTTCCGGCGGCCGCGCCGTCATCGCCGCCACCGGCTGGGCGATCTCCGGCGGCAGGCCCGCGCCCGCGCCCGGGAAGCTGGCGGCGAGGAGCTCCGCCGCCGCCGGCGTCCGCCAAAGCAAAGCGCCGCTCGGCGTCTCCACCGCGAACAGCGAGCGCCCGGCGACGTCGAGCGCCATGCGGGCGCTCTCGGCGTAGCGCGCATTGGCCAGGTGCACGCGCACCCGCGCCACCAGCTCCTCCAGCACGATCGGCTTGGTCACATAGTCGACGCCGCCGGCCCGCAGGCCTTCTACAACGTGTTCGGTCTCGCTCAGGCCGGTGATGAAGATCACCGGCAGGTGGGCGCTGTCGGGCATGGCCTTCAGGCGGCGGCAGGTCTCGAAGCCCGACAGCCCGTCCATCACCGCGTCGAGCACCACCAGGCTCGGCCGCGCCTCGGCCACCAGGGCCAGGGCCGCCTGGCCGCTGCCGGTGGAGATCGCCGGCAGGCCCGCCTGGTCGAGGGCGGCGGTCACCAGGGCGCAGGCCTCGGGGTCGTCGTCGACGACCAGGATCAGCGCGTCAGTCGCCATGGAGGGCTGCATTGGCTGCGCCTGCGGGATCGTCGTGGCGCCATTCGAGGTCAAGCAGGACGCGGAGGCGTTCATGGAGGTCATCCACCTCGTAGGGTTTGATCAGGAAGTCGTCGTGCGGGTCGTCTTCGCGCCGGCTGCGCGAGAAGTCGTAGCCGTTGGCCGAGACCATCAGGATGGCGAGGTCGGGCCCCAGGCGGGCGCGCAGCGCGCGCGCCGCGGTCCAGCCGTCCATCCCCGGCATGGAGACGTCCATCATCGCCAGGTCCGGCCGCTGGCGCGCCGCCGCAGCCAGGCAGGCCTCGCCGTCGCGGGCGAAGGTCAGGTCGAAGCCGAGCGGTCCCAAAAGGTCGCGCACCAGGTCCAGGTGCACCGGATCGTCGTCCGTCACCAGGATGCGCCGGCGCGGCCCGCGGTAGCCGTTGACCGCCTGGGCGCGCGGCTTGGCCTCGCCCGGCGAGCGGCGCTCGGAGAGGTGAAGCTTCACCGAAAAGGCGCTGCCCTTGCCCGGCTCGCTGCGGACCTGGATGTCGCCGCCAAGCACGGTGACCAGCACCTTGGTGATGGTCAGGCCGAGGCCGACGCCCGGCGCGCCGGTCGGGCCGCCGAGCCGCTCGAACGGCTCGAAGATCCGCTCCAGGTCGCCCTCGTCGATCCCCTGTCCGGTGTCGGCGACGATGAACTCGGCGGTCTGGCCGCTCCAGCGCACGGTCAGCGAGGCCCCGCCGGCGTCGGTGTATTTGATGGCGTTGGACAGCAGGTTGATCAGGATCTGCCGCAGCCGCTTCTCGTCGCCGTAGATGTAGGCGGGCAGGTTGTCCGGCCAGGCGTGGTGGAAGGCCAGGCCCTTGTTGGCCGCCTGCAGGCGGAACATGTCGACCACCTGGCCCAGCAGGTCGATCAGGTTCACCCGCGCGTTCTCCAGCCTCAGCGTGCCGTTCTCGATGCGGGAGATGTCCAGGAGGCCGTTCACCAGGTCGGCGAGGTGGGTGGCGCTGCGGCGGATCACCCGCACCGCCTGGGGGACGTTGACGTTCGGGTTGCGCTCCAGGAGCTGGGCGTAGCCGGAGATGGCGTTCAGGGGCGCGCGGATCTCGTGGCTGACGCCGACGATGTAGCGGCTCTTGGCGCGGTTGGCGGTCTCGGCGACCTCCTTGGCCCGCTGCAGGGCCGCGTCGGTGCGCTCGTGCGCCTCGATCTCCTCGAGCAGCATGGTGGTCTGGCGGTCGGATTCGCTCTCGGCGGCGTGCTGGTTTTCGCTGGCGAGGATGAAGAACCAGACGGCGAAGGCGGCGACCGTCATGAAGGCGGCGAACACCACCAGCAGGGCCGCGCCCACCGCCTCGGCGCGAGGCGTGCCGACGCCCAGCCGGTCGTAGACCAGCCAGAGGGCGCCGCCGATGCCCAGGGCGCAGGCCAGCAGGGTGATGACAAAGCGGGCGACCAGGGGATAGGTCCCGTCGACGAGGCCGGCCGGCGCCCAGCGGCGCACTGCGCGCCCGACCTTCCCGATCAGCGGCGCCTCCGGCTTGCAGGCGTCGTGGCAGCGCGCCTCCAGCGTGCAGCAGAGCGAACAGATGGCGCCCTGATAGACCGGGCAGAAGGCCATGTCGGGCCGCTCGAAGGGGTTCTCGCAGACCGTGCAGACCAAGGTGGAGGGACCGCCCGGCGCCAGGCCGTCGGTGCGCGCGAGATAGTAGCGGCCGCGGGTGAGCTTGGCGATCGCCGGCGCCGCCACGAAGCCGGCGGCCAGCCCCGCCAGCGGCGAGAAGGCCTTGGCCGCCGGCCCGAAGACGCCCCAGAACAGCACTGTGGAGACGATCAGGGAGAAGCCCATCGCGCCCACGCCCACCGGATTGATGTCGTAGAGATGGGCGCGCTTGAACTCGATGCCCTTGGGGCTGAGGCCCAGCGGCTTGTTGATCAGCAGGTCCGCCGTCACCGCGCCGATCCAGGCCACCGCGAAGTTGGCGTAGAGCGCCAGGATGCCGGCGACCACGTTCATGATCCCGATCTCCATCAGCTGCAGGGCGATGAAGATGTTGAAGACCAGCCAGACCACCCGGCCGGGGTGGCGATGGGTCAGCCGGGAGAAGAAGTTGGAGGCGGCGATCGAGCCGGCGTAGGCGTTGGTGACGTTGATCTTGATCTGGCAGACCGCGACGAACAGGGCGGTGAGCGCCAGCGCCACGGCGGGATTGTGGGTCAGCCCCAGGAAGACGATGTCGTAGAGCCGGGCGGGCTGGGCCGCGTCGGCCGGCGACAGGGCCATGCCGACCGCCAGGCAGGCGAGCGCCGCGCCGATCAGGATCTTCACCCCGCCGATCAGGATCCAGCCCGGGCCGGCGATCGTCAGGGCGCTCCACCAGGCGAACCTCTTCCCCGGCCGGCGCGGCGGCAGGAAGCGCAGGTAGTCGACCTGTTCGCCGATCTGCGGCAGCAGCGAGAGCAGCACCGCCACCGCCGCCCCGATCATCGGCCAGCTCCAGCCGGAGCGGCCGGCGTGCACCGCGACCGCGTCGCTGACGGCCTGATAGTGCAGGGCGATATAGATCAGCGGGGCGAGCTGCAGGACCAGCCAAACCGGCTGGGTCCAGTTCTGCATCCAGCTGATCCGCTTCACCCCATAGGCCGCGATCGGCAGGACGATCAGGGCGCTGATCAGATGGCCTACGGCCAAGGGCACGCCGAAACAGAGCTCCAGCGCGGTCGACAGGATGGCCGCCTCGATGGCGAACAGGATGAAGGTGAAACAGGCGTAGATCGCCGAGGTGATGGTCGAGCCGATGTAGCCGAAGCCGGATCCGCGGGTGAGCAGGTCCATGTCGACGCCGTAGCGCGCCGCGTAGAAGCAGATCGGAAAGCCGGTCACTAGCACGATCACGGCGAAGACCGCGAGGGCTGCGAGCGCGTTGGGGAGGCCGAAGTCCAGGGTGATCGAGGCGCCCACCGCCTCGCAGGCCAGGAAGGCGATCGAGCCCAGGGCGGTGTTGCCGATGCGGCCGATCGTGAAGCGCCGGCCGCCCTCGGCGGTGAAGCGCAGGGCATAGTCTTCCAGCGTCTGGTTGGCCGCCCACTGGTTGTATTGGCGGCGCGTGCGCACGACGCGCTGACGGCGCGCCGCTGCGCCCGAAAGGCGCGCGGCCTCGGCGCCCTGCGGCTCAGCGCTCATCGGGGGCCCCTCGCATCACAAGGCTAGGCTGACGGGCCGGGCCGGTGGAGGGAACTGCTGGCGGGCCCCACCGGCGCGCGATCAACGTTCTGCCGAGAACTTGGGCGCCCAGGTCCTCCGTCGTCGAAGGGGGATGTCGCATATCCGGCCAGTCGGGCGTCGCTACTCCGGAAAGCAATCTAAAGTGGAAGAGGTATTCGTTGACCTCTCATCTTGGGTTTTGTGGCGCCGCTCGTTCTTCGGCGGAGCGCTCTGGATTGTTGCAACGCAGCATAGTCGAAGACCGTGAAGCCAACCTATCCTATTTACTTTACGCAAAGAGCAGCTTGGGCCTACGGTTCGTCTCCTTGGGCAGGGACGCGAGATGGCCCATTATCTGGTGAAGACTTACGACCGGCATCGGCGGTTGGTCTGCCGTTTTGAGTTTGCGGCGCCCGATGACGAAGAGGCGCAAGGCGCGGTCGGCGACATGCCGGACGACAGACGGCATGAGCTGTGGTGCGGAAGCCGCCTGGTGAGAACCTGGCCAGCGACCCTCGTACAGGTCGCACCACCGGGGCGATCCCCCTCCGCAGGCGCTTAGCAGACCCACAGATCCCGAGATCTTCGGCCCAGATCCTCCACCGCGCAGCGGGCGCGAAGCGCCAGAGGGAGCGTTCGGCGCCGGCTCGTGAGGCGCCCGTAGGCGCCGCGCGGCCCCCGGACATGGGGTGTTTGACGTATTGACCGGGTCCGCTTGCCGCCGCGCCGGGCAGCCGACGGGCGTGGTCGCCCGATCTACGTCAAATGGCCCATGTGGCGCGCCCGGAGCCTCGCCCATAGTCGATCCATCGTGAGGCGGGCGCCATCTTTTCGAACGCGCGCCAGGCCTCGCCATCACATGATCCATCGAGACGAGACGGGGGCAATTCACATGGTCACTGGGACAAAGATCGGGCGGCTCGCCGTCATCCTGATGATGAGCACGGCGCTGGTCGCCTGCAATAAGGCTGGGGGCAACACGGAAGCCGCGGCCGGGGCGCCGACCGGCGATACGGTCAAGGTCGGCGTGCTGCAGTCGCTGAGCGGCACCATGGCCATCAGCGAGGTCACGGTGAAGAACGCCTCGATGCTGGCGATCGACGAGATCAACGCCGCCGGCGGCGTGATGGGCAAGAAGATCGAGGCGGTGGTCGAGGACGGCGCGTCCGACCCCACCACCTTCGCCCAGAAGGCCGGCAAGCTCCTTGAGAGCGACAAGGTCGCCACCGTCTTCGGCGGCTGGACCTCGGCCAGCCGCAAGGCGATGCTGCCGGTGTTCGAGAAGGACAAGGGCCTGCTCTGGTACCCGGTGCAGTTCGAGGGCAACGAGTGCTCGCCGAACATCATGTACTCGGGCGCCCAGCCCAACCAGCAGATCCTGCCGGCCTACGACTGGGCCAAGTCCAAGGGCTACAAGTCCTACTTCCTGGTGGGCTCGGACTACGTCTTCCCGCGCACGGCCAACCTGATCGTCAAGAAGCATATCGAGAAGGACGGGCTGAAGATGCTCGGCGAGGAGTACCAGCCCCTCGGCGGCACCGACTTCTCCGGCGTGATCGCCAAGATCCGCTCGGCCAAGCCGGAGATCATCTTCTCGACCCTGAACGGCGACTCCAACGTGGCCTTCTTCAAGCAGATGGCCGCCGCCGGCATGACCCCGGACAAGGTTCCGGTGATGAGCTTCTCGATCGGCGAGCAGGAAGCCATGTCGATGGGCCCGACCCTGGTGCAGGGCGGCTTTGCGGCCTGGAACTACTTCCAGACCCTGGAGAACCCGGACAACAGCAAGTTCATCGCCGCCTACAAGGCGAAGTTCGGCGCCGACGCGGTGATCACCGACCCGATGGTGCACGGCTATCTGGACGTCTACGCCTGGAAGGCGGCGGTGGAGAAGGCCGGCAGCTTCGATCCGAAGGCCGTGCGTGACGCCGCCGTCTCGATGGACGCCTTCCCGAGCCCGCTCGGCGCGGCGAAGTTCGCGGCGAACAACAGCCTGACCCAGACCGCCTACATCGGCCAGTCCGACGCCACCGGCCAGTTCAAGATCCTCTGGAGCTCGCCCGCGCCGATCGCGCCGGATCCCTACGATCCGCTCGCCTTCCCCGGCAAGTCCTGCGTGATCAGCTAGGCCGGGCGGTACGACAGGAGACCCGCATGATGGATCCGGTGTTCCTGGTCGGCCAGGTGTTCAACGGTCTCAGCGTCGCCTCGATCTACGTCCTGGCGGCGCTGGGCCTGGCCCTGAGCTTCGGCCTCATGCGGGTCATCAACATGGCCCACGGCGAGATCGTCATGGCCGGGGGCTACGTCGCCTTCCTGGTCATGCGCCTCCTGCCGGGGCCGCTCGGGGTGCCGGCGGCCATGCTCGCGGCCTTCCTCGCAGCGGGCGTCATCGGCGCCCTCCTCGAGAGCACCCTGATCCGGCCGCTGACCGACCGGCCGCTCGACACCCTGCTGGCGACCTGGGGCGTCAGCCTCATCGTCCAGCAGGCGGCGCGCGACCTCTTCGGCGCCACCGGGGTCTCGGTGACCGCGCCCGCCTGGATGGGCGGGGCGATCGCCCTCGGTCCGCTTTCCATGCCGATCACCCGCCTGTTCATTCTCGGCTCGGCGATCCTGGTGCTGGGGGGGCTCACCCTCTTCCTCAGCAAGACCCGCGTTGGCCTGCTGGTCCGCGCGGTGAACCAGGATCGGCCGACGGCCTCGGCCATGGGCGTCAGCGTCCGCGGCGTCGACCTGCTGGTCTTCGCCCTCGGCTCCGCGGTCGCCGGCGTCGCCGGCGTCGTCCTCGCCTTGCTGGGTCCTGTCACCCCGAGCGTCGGCCAGAGCTATGTGGTCCCGGCCTTCCTGGTGGTGATCATGGGCGGGCTCGGCAGCATCCGCGGCACCACCATCGCGGCGGTGATCATCGGCTTGTTCTCGGCGCTCGCTCAGATCTTCGTCGACGTGAGCTTCGCCCAGGTCCTGATGCTCGTCTTCGTCATCATCTTCCTCCAGTTCCGTCCGCAGGGCGTCGTGGCGATCCGCTCGCGCGCCCTGGACGCTTGAAGGCGGCTCCGTCATGACGCTTCCCATCCTGGGCCTTCGACGGGGTAGTTGGCTGATCGGCGGTCTTCTCCTGATCGCTGCGGCCGTCGCCCCCTTCCTGATGTCCGCCTACGATCTGAACCTGCTCGGCCGGTTCCTGGCGCTGTCGCTGACCGCGCTCGGCCTGGTCATCCTCTGGGGCGAAGGCGGGATCCTCAGCCTCGGGCAGGGGGTGTTCTTCGGCCTGGGCGGCTACGCCATCGCCATGCACCTGAAGCTGGCGGCGCTCTCCGGCGGCGACACCATGCCGGACTTCATGATGTGGAGCGGCCTGACCCAGCTGCCGGGCTGGTGGAGCCTCTTCGCCAACCCGTTGGTGGCGATCGCCGGCGTCGTGGTGATTCCGGCGGCCTTCGGCGCGGCCTTCTCCTGGCTGGTCTTCCGCCGGCGCATCGGCGGGGTCTATTTCGCCCTGATCACCCAGGCCCTGGCGCTGGCCTTCGCCACCCTGCTGATCAGCCAGCAGGCCTATACCGGCGGCTTTAACGGCCTGACCGACTACAAGACCCTGTTCGGCGTCGACCTGAACTCCGCCGGCGCGACCCGGGGGCTCTACTGGATCACCCTGCTGCTCGTGGCCCTGGCCTTCGTCGGCGCTCGCCTGCTGCTCGCGTCGCGCTACGGCAAGATCCTGCGGGCGACGCGCGACGGCGCCAACCGGGTGCGGTTCCTGGGCTTTGACCCGGCGCCCTACAAGGTCCTGGCCTTCACCATCGCCGCAGCGCTGGCGGGGGTGTCCGGGGCGCTCTTCACCCTGCATGCGGGCAATGTCTCGCCGGCCCTGGTGGGCGTCGCCCCCTCCATCGAGATGGTGATCTGGGTCGCGGTCGGCGGCCGCACCAGCCTGGCCGGCGCGATCGCCGGCGCCCTGCTGGTCAACTTCGCCAAGGACCGGATCTCCACCGTCCTGCCGGCCTTCTGGCTCTACGGCCTGGGCGCGCTGTTCATCATCGTCGTCACCGTCGCGCCCAAGGGGCTGGCGGGCATGGTCGAGGCGTTCCGCAACCGGCCGCCGCGTCCGCCCAAGCCTGCGGCTGCCCCCGCCCCGGACCTCGCCGCCGAACCCGTCAGGAGCCCCGCCCCATGACCGTCGCCGCTCTCGCCGTGGAAGCGCCCGCGCTGCGGGCGCCCAGCCCGCCCTTGCTGGAGATCGACGACGTCACCGTCGACTTCGACGGCTTCAAGGCGCTGAACGGACTGAAGCTCAGCATCCCGGCCGGCGGCCTGACGGTGGTCATCGGCCCCAACGGCGCGGGCAAGTCGACCATGTGCGACGCGGTGATCGGCCGGGTGCATCCCAGCGCCGGCCGCATCCGGCTGCGCGGCGAGGACATCTCGCACCTGGCCGAGCACAAGATCGTCGCCAAGGGCGTCTGCCGCAAGTTCCAGACGCCCGGCGTGCTGGGCTCGCTGAGCGTCTTCGATAATCTGCTGCTGGCCGCCGCCGGCGACCGCCGCTGGTTCCGCACCTTCCGGCTGCGCGCGCCGGAGGCCGACGTCGCCCGCGCCGAGGAGACCCTGGCCCTGGTCGGGCTGGAGCGTCAGCGCGACGCCCTGGCCGGGGAGCTGTCGCACGGCGAGAAGCAGTGGCTGGAGATCGGCATGGTGGTCGCCACCGGCTGCGAGCTCTTGCTGCTCGACGAGCCCACCGCCGGCATGGGGGCGCCGGAATCCAGCCGCACCGCCGAGATCATCCGCGGCCTGGTCGGCCGCCATTCGGTGCTGGTGATCGACCACGACATCGACTTCGTCGAACAGCTGGGCGGCCACGTGGTGGTGATGCACCAGGGCTCCGTCTTCCGGGAGGGCGCGCTGGCCGATATCCGCAACGACGACGAGGTCGCCGCCATCTACCTGGGACGGCCCTCGAAATGACCGACCTTCTCAACCTGCGCCTGGTCTCGGCCGCCTACGGCAATGCGCCGGTGCTGTTCGACGTCGACCTCGACATAAAGCCTGCGTCGGCCACCGCCCTTCTGGGTCGAAACGGGGTCGGCAAGACCACCCTGATGCGCACCATCATGGGCCTGCACCGGCTGTCCGACGGCGACATCTTCCTGAACGGCGACAAGGTCAGCGAGCTGAGCGCCCACCAGCGGGCCCGCAAGGGCGTCGGCTTCGTGCCCCAGGGCCGCCACGTCTTCCCGCACCTGACGGTGGAGGAGAACCTGCAGGTCGGGCTCTCGGCCCTGACCGGTCGTCCGGAGAAGACGCCCAAGGGTATCCCGGATTATATCGCCGACCTCTTCCCGAAGCTGACCCAGATCGCCAAGCGTCACGCCGGCTTTCTCAGCGGCGGCGAGCAGCAGCAGCTCGCCATCGGCCGTGCGCTCGCCGGCCGGCCCCAGCTCCTGCTTCTGGACGAGCCGTGCGAGGGCGTGCAGCCCAACGTCGTCCAGCACATCCAGGAGGTGCTGGGCCGCATCCGCAGCGAACTGGGCGTGGCCATCATCATCGTCGAGCAGAACCTCGACTTCGCCTGGGGCTTTGCCGACCGCTACATGGTCATGCAGCGCGGCCGCGTGGTCCGCTACGGCGCGACGGCGGAGGACTCCACCGAGGCCGTGGGGCATTTGATCCACGTTTAGGCGGCGGCCGCTCCCTGAACGGTCCGTCATGGCCGGGCTTGTCCCGGCCACCCATGAACACGGCGCGTCTGAGCATCCCCTCAAGCTTCGGTGTGCATGGGTTCCCGGCGCAAGGCCGGGAATGACTGACGGAGGGGTGATGGGGATGTGGCGCTAAGCCGTCTTCAGCGCCTTCATCTCGAGTCCGCCCTGGGTGATCAGGAAGTCGATGACCTCCTCCAGCCCCCGCAGCCGCGTCAGGTCGGTGAAGACGTAGGGCCGGCCGCCGCGGGCGGTCTCGGTGTCGGCGCGCATGACCGCCAGATCCGCGCCGACGTGCGGCGCGAGATCGGTCTTGTTGACAACCAGCAGGTCCGAGCGGGTGATCGCCGGCCCGCCCTTGCGCGGGATCTTCTCGCCCTGGCAGACGCTGATCACATAGAGGCTCAAGTCCACGAGGTCCGGCGAGAAGGTGGCCGCCAGGTTGTCGCCGCCGGACTCCACGAAGATCAGGTCGAGGTCCGGGAAGCGGCGGTTCATCTCGGCGATGGCCGCCAGGTTCAGCGAGGCGTCCTCGCGGATGGCGGTGTGTGGACAGCCGCCGGTCTCGACGCCCAGGATCCGATCCTCCGGCAGGGCCTGCAGCCGGTTGAGGATCAGGGCGTCCTCCTGGGTGTAGATGTCGTTGGTCACCACCGCGACGCTCCAGTGGTGGCGCATCGTCTTGCAGAGCTTCTCGATCAGGGTGGTCTTGCCGGAGCCGACCGGGCCGCCGACGCCGATGCGCAATGGGCCGTGCTTGCTCATGAGATGAAGAGCCTCGGTTGCAGGGTTTCGTGCCGCATGGCGGCGATGTCGGAGAGGAAGGCGCAGCCGCCGAGATCGTCCCGGTCGGCGATCGCCGCGCGCTCGGCGGCGTCGAGCAGGGCGGGCTCGAGGGCGGCCAGAACGCGGACGGCCTCGCTCTGGCCGATGGGGATCGCCCGCACGGCAACGCTGACGAGATTGGCCGCAAAGCCGTGCAGCCAGGCGGTGAGGGCGGAGGCGAGCGGGATGTCGGCGGCGGAGCAGGCCGCGCCGGCGGCGACGGGGTAGGGGGCGTCGCTGGCCCCCTCCGTCTCGCTACGCGAGCCACCTCCCCCGTTACACGGGGGAGGAGCGAGGCCCAGCTGCTCCCCCGCTCGCGGGGGAGCTGTCAGCGAAGCTGACTGAGGGGGCGTTCGGCTCCACGGCGTCACTGCGATCGAGAAAGCCGTCCCCAGCTGCATCGTCTCCCGATGCCGCTCCCGCGACGGGGCGAGCGCCTCGGCCAGCTCGGCCAGATCCGCGAGCTCCTGCTCGTCCGCCGCGCTCCAGGCCAGCTTGAACAGCACCGCGTCGGTCCATCCCGAGCCGTGCTCGATCAGGCCGGCGATCCAGGCTTCCAGCGTCTCGCCGGTGACCCGGCCCTCGCGGATCGCGGTCTCCAGCCCATGCGAATAGCCGAACGCGCCGACCGGGAAGGCGGGCGAGAACCAGGTGAGCAGGCGGAGCTGGGCCGCCTCAGTGCTCATGGGAATGGGGCGCATGGTCGTGGTAGGCGCCGCCTTCGGGATCGAAGATGGCCTCCACCTCGCGGACCTGGGCGCCCTGGTGTTCGAGCATGTGGGCGATGACGTGGTCGCGGCGGATCAGGATGCGGTCGGCGAAGACCGCCGCCGCCAGGTGGCGGTTGCCGATATGCCAGGACAGACGCAGCAGCGCCTCGGTCGAGGCGGCGCGGATCTCCAGCAGCGGCTCGGCCAGCGCCTCCACCTCGACCAGCCGTCCGTCGGCCAGCTTCAGGGCGTCGCCGTGGCGAAGATGCGCGGTCTCGGGGAGGTCCAGCAGGTAGCGGGCGCCCGCCATCCCCGTCAGCACGATGCGCCGGCGGCGGCGGCCGTCGTAGTCCAGGCGGACCCGGTCGGCGGGCGCGGCCGCCCAGGCCTTGGCCGGGAGGATCTCGACGATCGGGGCGATGTCGGCGGTCTCGCTCATGACGGGCCTCTCAGAACAGGAAGTAGCGTTGGGCCATCGGCAGGACGTCGGCCGGCTCGCAGGTCAGGAGCTCGCCGTCGGCGCGCACCTCGTAGGTCTCCGGATCGACCTCGATCACCGGGGTCGCGGAATTGTGGATCATCGAGGCCTTCGAAATGCCGCCCCGCGTGTTTTCTACCGGCAAGAGAGTCTTTTGCAGGCCAAGGCGCTCTTGCAGCCCGCGCTCCAAGGAAAGCTTTGAAACGAAGGTCACCGCCGAGCGGGTGACCGACCGGCCGTAGGCGGCGAACATCGGCCGGTAGTGCACCGGTTGCGGCGTCGGGATCGAGGCGTTGGGGTCGCCCATGGGGGCGGCCGCGATCGAGCCGCCGAGCATCACCAGGTCCGGCTTCACCCCGAAGAAGGCCGGGGTCCAGAGCACCAGGTCGGCGCGCTTTCCGACCTCGATGCTGCCGATGTGCGCCGAGAGACCGTGGGCGATCGCCGGATTGATCGTGTATTTGGCGATGTATCTTTTCACCCGGGCGTTATCCGCCGGCCCGTCGCCGGCCAGGGCGCCGCGCTGGCGCTTCATCTTGTCGGCGGTCTGCCAGGTGCGGATCAGCACCTCGCCGACCCGGCCCATGGCCTGGCTGTCGGAGGAGATGATCGAGAAGGCGCCGAGGTCGTGCAGGATGTCCTCGGCGGCGATGGTCTCGCGGCGGATCCGGCTCTCGGCGAAGGCCACGTCCTCGGGGATCGACGGGTCGAGGTGGTGGCAGACCATCAGCATGTCGAGATGCTCGGCCAGCGTGTTGCGCGTGTAGGGCCGGGTCGGGTTGGTCGACGACGGAATGACGTTGGCGAGGCCCGCGATCTTGATGATGTCCGGCGCGTGGCCGCCGCCGGCGCCCTCGGTGTGGAGGGCGTGGATGGTGCGGCCCTTGAAGGCTGCGATGGTGTCCTCGACGAAGCCGCTCTCGTTGAGGGTGTCGGTGTGGATCATCACCTGGATGTCGTGGTCGTCGCCGACGCCCAGGCAGCAGTCGATGGCGGCGGGCGTCGTGCCCCAGTCCTCGTGCAGCTTCAGCGCGCAGGCGCCGGCGGCGATCTGCTCGACCAGGGCCTCGGGCAGGCTGGCGTTGCCCTTGCCGGCGAAGGCCAGGTTCATCGGGAAGGCCTCGGCCGCCTCGATCATCCGCTGCAGGTGCCAGGGGCCGGGGGTGCAGGTCGTGGCCTTCGTCCCGGTCGCCGGGCCCGTGCCGCCGCCCAGCATGCAGGTGACGCCGCTCATCAGCGCCTCTTCGATCTGCTGCGGGCAGATGAAGTGGATGTGGGCGTCCATGGCGCCGGCGGTGAGGATCTTGCCCTCGCCGGCGATCACCTCGGTGCCGGGGCCGACGATGATGTCGACGCCGGGCTGGGTGTCGGGATTGCCGGCCTTGCCGATGGCGTAGATCCGCCCGTCCTTGAGGCCGACGTCGGCTTTGACGATCCCCCAATGGTCGACGATCAGGGCGTTGGTGATGACGGTGTCGACCGCGCCGCCGGCGCGGCTGACCTGGCTCTGGCCCATGCCGTCGCGGATCACCTTGCCGCCGCCGAACTTCACCTCTTCGCCATAGGTGGTGAAGTCGCGCTCGACCTCGACGAAGAGCTCGGTGTCGGCCAGCCGCACGCGGTCGCCGACGGTCGGGCCGAACATGTCGGCATAGGTCGCGCGGGAAATCTTCGCCGGCATCAGAGGTCGCCCATGACGGCCTGGCGGAAGCCGTAGACCCGACGCGCCCCGACGATGGGAACCAGCCGCACCTCGCGCGACTGGCCGGGCTCGAAGCGCACCGCCGTGCCGGCGGCGATGTCGAGCCTGAGGCCGCGCGCCTGCTCGCGGTCGAACGCCAGGGCCGGATTGGTCTCGGCGAAATGGTAGTGGCTGCCCACCTGGATCGGCCGGTCGCCGGTGTTGGCGACCTCCAGCACGACGACCGGCTGGCCGGCGTTCAGCTCGATCTCGCCGGGGGCGGCGATGACTTCTCCGGGGATCATCCGGCCACCGCGAGGACAACGCCGCAAGCCGCCACGCCGGCGCCCAGCCAGCGGACCAGCTCGCCCCGGCGCAGCGCAAGGCCCAGGCCCAGGCCCAGGCCGGCCGCGATCAGGGCTCCGGTCGCCAGCAGCATGCCGAGTTCGAAGGTCGGGTCCGCCCGGCCGATGTCGGCGGCGTGGGCCATGCCGTGCAGGACCCCGGCCGCGCCGACGACCACGAGCCCGGCCGCCTCGCCGGCGCGGCGGTTCAGCGCCGTGACCGCGCCCAGCAGGATGACGCTCGCCAGCACGCCGAGCTCGAGGGCGGCGCGATCGAAGACGGGCAGGACGAAGCCCGCGGCCATGGCGAAGAGGAAGGTGGCCGGCCAGGTCGCCAGCGCGCGTCCGCCGCGCCGCGTGGCCCACAGACCCACCGCCAGCATCGCCAGCATGTGGTCCAGGCCGGTGAAGGGGTGGCCGAAGCCGGCCCAGGCGCCGAGGTCTTCGTGTCCCGGATGGCCGGGATGGGCGAGCGCAGGCGTCGCGGCCAAGGCGGCGAGGGCGGCGGCGGCGCTGAGCCGGCGGAGTAGGCGGGTCATGCTGGGCTCCTCAGCGAATCGGATGGTGGACGGTCACCAGCTTGGTGCCGTCGGGGAAGGTCGCCTCGACCTGGACGTCGTGGATCATCTCGGCGACGCCGCTCATCACCTGGTCGCGGCCGACCACATGGGCGCCGGCCTCCATCAGCTCGGACACCGCGCGGCCGTCCCGGGCGCCCTCGACCACGAAGTCGGTGATCAGGGCGATGGCCTCGGGGTGGTTCAGCTTGACGCCGCGCTCCAGCCGTTTGCGCGCCACGACGGCGGCCATGGCGATGAGCAGCTTGTCTTTTTCTCGGGGGGTCAGGTTCATTGGGTCGCGTTCGTGGGGGGTCAGGTCCGCCAGACGCGGGGCAGGGCCGATCCGCGCAGCGCCTCGAGCGCCGGGATCAGCGCCCGGCGCAGCGCGCGGCCGTCGTGAGCGACCAGCCGGGCGAACAGCTTGCCGTCGAAGGCGCTGGCGCCGCCGCTGTCGCCGAGCGCGCTGCGGACCGCGTCCAGCCGCTCGTGGGCGTCATCGGCCACCAGCAGCAGGGAGGCGAAGGCGCAGCCGCCGGCCAGCACCGGGGCGGCGGCGGAGATGCGGGCGACCTCGCCCTCCATCCGCACGTCGTCGGCGAACACCAGCCGGCCTTCGCGGCGCACGCGCCAGCGGTCGCGCAGCCGGCCAGCCAGGACCTGCTCGCCCATGGCCGTGCGGCCCAGCACCACCGACTCGACGGCCAAGAGCCGGGCGTCGGCGGCCAGGTCGGCTTCCAAGCTGCGGGCGAGGGCTCCCTGGTCGAAGAGCAGGGTCTCCTGCGGCAGCCAGTGCAGTTCGGCGGCCTCGCCGAGCGTGAGCCGGACCTCGACCTTGGCCGGGCCGCCGTTCGACCGGTAGACCCGCTCGCAGGCCTGGGTGGTGACGGTCAGGCGCGCGCCGGCGTCGGCGTCGGCGGACCAGCTCAGGCGGTCGTCGCCGGTCAGGCCGCCGGCGGTGTTGATCAGCACCGCCTCCAGGCCCAGTGCCTCGGCGTCGCGCGGCAGGCGGATCTTGGCGCAACCGTCCTGGTACAGGCGATGCAGCCGCGAGACCCCGTCGACGGCGTGGATGCGCACCCGTCCAGCGCCTTCGGCGCGCTGAAAGCGCGGCGGGACGGCCCCTGGGCGAGGGGGCGAGGCCTGGGCTGGCGAAAATTGCATCACGATACGACCTGAAAGGCCGCAACCTCGGCTGTCCAGGGCCGCACGCGCTCGCGCGGAGGCGGACTCAGCGGCGCCGAAAATCCAGGCGCCCTCCCTGCCCAGGTTGGAGCTCGCAGGCGCCCCGGCCGGTTTCGCCCGTCACGCCGCGAAGCACGTTGACTCAGGCCGCAGGTTCCGGGGGCGGCCCTGAAGACTGCCCCCGGAGCGGAGGTCAGTACCGGCGGCTGCGGTCCTGGCGGTCGTGACGCTCGGCGCGGATGTTCTGCGACAGGCGGTCGAACCGGCTGTTGAGGTCGCGGCGCTCCCAAGCGCTCAGGCCGTCGCCGGTGTGGCGGTAGCGCGCCTCCAGCCGGGCGATCTCGCGGTATTGGGTGCGCAGGCGCGCGGCTTCGGGGCGGGTCAGGTCGCCGCTGCGGACGCCCTGGTCGATGCGGCGCTCGAGATTGGCCTGGCGCTCGTTGATCGGCTGCCAGGGTGCGGCGCTGGCCGCGACGGGCAGGGAGACCAGGACGGCCGAGGCCGCAGCCACGGAAAGCAGGAGACGTTTCATGGGAGCCTTCTCTGAACCTTGCTTCGCTTGCGGAAGCGATGGCCCGAGAAAACAGGTTCGAGCCTGAACGTCCGCGGAGCGTCACTGTTGGCTGGCGTTCATCTCGCCCTTGGCGTGGGTCAGTTCAGGCGCTTCGCTGTCGCCGCGTGGCTGAGGCGCGACGCGATCGCCTCGAACAGCCGTTCCCGCGTCGCCGGCGGCTCCGGGTCCGCGGCGGCGGCGAACCAGAGCGCAGACAGCAGGCGCGACAGAACGCCGGCGTGGAGCGCCAGCTCCTCAGGGAGAAGGTCGAAGACGCGGTCCAGGCCGGTGCGGGTGGTGCCGCCGTGGGCGAATCGGATCACCGCGCCGCACCCGGCCAGCTCCGGCCGACGGACGGCGGCAAGGAACAGGTTTCGTCGGCTGAGCGCTGGCGACGACGGATGATCGACGACGGCATGGGGGCGGACGATCTGGAAAAAATGCTCGACGGAGCGGCTCTGCGCCACCGTCTGGGGCGCGGGGATGTCGGGCTCGCCCGCCATCGCCATCGCCAGCACTTGGCCGCGGATGGCGCCGGCGACCAGCTCTTCGATCGTCCTGAAATGATGGGTGACGGCTCCGGTGGTGACGCCGGCGCGGGCGGCGACCGCGCGATGGGTGAGCCCGCCGAGCCCGCCCTCGACCACTTCGGCGGCGGCCTTGGCGATCCGCATGGCCGCGTGGGGGATGGTTCCGTAGGCCTGCGCCCCGGCGGTCTGCTCCGCCAAGGCCAGAGCCCCCATCGGCGGTCCCGCCGCCGCGTCCAGCCAGACGACCCCGAAGTGATCGGCGAGTTCGCGCAGGGTCGCCGCCTCGAGCGCCGGCGACCAGCGGGAGAGGTGGTAGAGGCCCTCGGACTCGAAGAACAGGTGCAGGAGCCGGCCCTCGATCTCGCCCAGGCCGAAGGTCGCCGCGGCGTCGAGCCAGAAGTCGCGCCAGAGCGCCGTCCAAGCCGCGCCGACGCCGCGGCCGACGCTGGCGGCGAGGCATTCCTGGTAGAGCAGGGCCAGCGGCCGGGCTTCGCGCGTCCACGCCGCCACTATGTGCTCCAGCGCGCGGACGGCGCCTTCCGGACGATGCGGCAGGGCCTGCAACTCGCAGCGGCGCGCTGCGAGCCAGTCGGCGGTCTGCGCCACGCCCTGCTCGAAGGCGGTAGATAACAAACGTTCCATTCCGCCAAGGTTGTAGTTCACGGCGCTGGGCGAGCCGCCAGCGGCTGCAGCGACGGAGCGGGCCGAAACGGCGGCGAGCCCATGATCGGCGATCTGCTGCGCTGCGACGGAGACAAGGCGGTCTGCCCGCGTCTCGCCATCTGGGGAATGGACCGCGGGCGAAGGCTCCGGGGAGAGGGCGAACGGGTGACGGCGAGCCATGCCGCATTCTCCGGGGCCGCGACGGTGAGCGCAAGTCGCCGCGAAAGAACGTTGTGCTTCATGCGCCGGCAACATAACAGTCGTTCTATCGTCATGCGCTCCCTCTAACGCACCGCCGTCCCCCGCTCGGGGGCGAGGATGTTGAGGGGATGTCATGAGACGGCAATTTCACCGGTCGGCCGCGTCGCGCGCCGGCCTGCTGGCGGGCGCTGCGGCGCTGATCGCGGCGAGCTCGGCGCTCGCTGAAGGGGGCGAGACGGCGGCCGCTGAGAGCCCGGCCGGCGTCGGCCTGGAGGAAATCGTCGTGACCGCTCAGAAGCGAGCCTCCAACCTGCAGGACACCCCGATCTCAATCTCGGTGATGGGTGCGGAGGACCTCGCGCGCCGCCACGTCCAGTCGCTGGCCGACCTCGGCGACGGCGCGATCCCGTCCCTGCGGGTGGCCCCCTTCTTCTCACGCAGCTCGGCCCTGACCATCGGCATGCGCGGCATCGGCGCCCTGGGCGACGCCAACCAGCCGGCGCGCGACCAGGCGGTCGGGGTCTATCTCGACGGCGTCTATCTCGGCCGCGCCCAGGGGCTGGGCGCCGCGCTCTATGACGTGGAACGGATCGAGGTGTTGAAGGGGCCGCAGGGCACCTTGTTCGGCCGCAACACCGAGGGTGGGGCGATCAGCATCGTCACCAAGGCGCCGACCGGCCGGTTCGGCGTCAACGCCACGGCCGGCTACAGCAATTTCGACGGCTACAAGGCCGAGGCCCACGTCGACCTGCCGAGCTACCGCGACGTCAGCCTGAAATTCGACGGACTGCTCGCCAGGCGCGACGGCACGGTGAAGAACCCGACCACCTCCGGCCAGCCGGACTTCAACGCCTACGATCGCCGCGGCTTCCAGGCCGAAGCCCTGTGGCGGCCGAGCGACGCCTTCAGCGCCGACTACGCCTTCGACTACGGCTACGACGCGACGACGCCCTACTATGTCCAGCTGCTGAGCCAGGGATCCCTGGCGATCGCGCCCTTGATCCACGTCCAGCCCGAGCGGGCCGAGGTCGGCAATATCGGCGTCCCGTTGCAGTGGAGCGTGGGCAAGACCTGGGGGCAGCGGCTGAACCTGGACTGGAAGCTCAGCGAGGCGCTCGCGCTGAAGTCGGTCAGCTCCTATCGCAAGCTCGACCAGAGCCAGTTCGACAACGGCGCGTCGGTGCTCTCCGTCTTCACCCCGAACGGGACCTTCAGCCGCTACAGCATGGCGAAGGTGGGGCAGGACCAGTACAGCCAGGAGCTCCAGCTGATCGGCAAGCTCCCGCACCTGGAGTTCGTAGGCGGCGCCTTCTATTACCACGAGGCGGTCAACGACAACGCCCGGACCCCGAACACCCTGCAGTGGAACGCCACGGGAACGGCCTACACGACCCTGTCGCTGGACCTCAACGCGGTTCCGCTCGACCGCGCCAGCCATGTCGAGACCGAGAGCTATGGGGTGTTCGGCCAGGCGGTCTGGACGCCGCCGATCCTCAACGGCATCGCCCATCTGACCGTTGGCGGCCGCCTGACGCACGACGCCAAGAAGGGATCGCTCGACGTCGTCAACGGCGCCCTGCCGAGCTACGTGGACGCCAACAACGTCAGGATCACCGGCGCGGTCCCGCTCGACGAGTCCTGGAACCGGTTCGATCCCCTGGTCATCCTCGCCGTCGACGCCACGCCGGACCTCAACCTCTATGGAAAGTGGAGCACCGGCTACAAGGCCGGCGGCGCCAACTCCCGCTCGCTCACCTTCCGCGCCTTCGATCCCGAACGCGTGTCGATGTTCGAGGTCGGGGCGAAGGCGGAGTTCTGGGACCACCGCGTCCGGCTCAACGTCGCGGCCTATCGCGGAGACCTGAAGGACGCCCAGATCGATTTCTCGGTCACGATCCTGAACAACAACCGCGGCACCCTGGAGACAACCAACGCCGCAACCGGAACGACAAAGGGGGTCGAAGTGGACCTCTCCATCCAGCCCGTCGAGGGCCTGACGCTCTCGGCCGGCTACGCCTATACGGACATGAAGCTGTCCAAGGCCTTCAACCCGTTCACCAACGCCCTGGCGACGGTCTATCCGCTCTACACGCCGAAGAACGCCGCCAGCGCCTCGCTCGACTACGAGCGCCCGTTGCTGGGGGCGACGCTGCGGGCCCACCTCGACGGCGCCTACGCCGACGGCCAGTACACGACGACCACCGATCCGATGCTCAGCGACAGCTCTTTCATCGTGAACGGCCGGCTGGCGTTGAGCGACATCCCGCTGTCCGACGGGGCCGCCCTGCAGGTGGCGCTGTGGTCGCGCAACCTGCTCGATGAGGACCACGCCTTCGTCAAGAACCACAGCGCGGCGCTGGGGACCTACGGAATCTTCAACGAGGCGCGGACCTTCGGGGTCGAGGCCAACATCAAGTTCTGAACGCCGCCAAGGCGGGGCGGGCGGCTGTCGCCGCCTGCCCGGATATCTGGAGGAGGAAACATGGACCGTCGCGAACTTCTGATGGCCGCCGTGGCCAATGGGGCCCTGGCCGCCGCGCCCGCCGCCCTCGCCGCGGCGAAGCTGGAGGGGCGGGCGACCCGCACCTCGGCCCAGGCCGTGCGGCTGGACTGGGAGGCGCCGCGCCGGCCCGCGTCGATCTTCGTCTCCAGCGATCCGGACGCGCAGAAGCCCTACATGCGGGCGATCAGGTCCGGCGTGCGCGGCGGGCGGGCGGAGCTGCCGCTGCCGGTCTCGCCGCGACCCTACTTTCTGCTGAGCACGCCGGACGGCGCCCAGGTGCGGGTGGCCGAGCGCCTGCTGCCGCTGCAGGGCGGCCGCAACTTCCGCGACCTCGGCGGCTATCGCTCGGCCGACGGCCGGCAGGTCCGCTGGGGCCGGATCTATCGCTCGGGGGTGATGAGCGGCCTCACCCTCGCCGACATGAGCTATCTGTCCGGCCTCGGCGTCGAGGTGATCTGCGACCTGCGCAGCGTCCAGGAGCGCACCAGCCAGCCCAATCCCTTCCAGAAGGCCGAGGCGCCGCGGGTGGTGGGGACGGACTACGACATGATGTCGTTCGACGGCCTGCATCGCGCCACCACCCGCGCCGAGGCGGTCGACGCCTTCGCCGCATCCTACGTCCAGTTCACCGAGATCCTGGCTCCTCAGTACACGGACCTTTTCGCCCGTCTCGTGCGCCGCGAGACGCCGCTCGCGTTCAATTGCTCGGCGGGCAAGGACCGCACCGGCATGGGCGCGGCCCTGATCCTCTCCGTGCTGGGCGTGCCGCGCGAGACCGTCGTGGCCGACTATCGCCTGACCGAGATCTATGCGCCGCCGTCGATGTATGCGGGACAGGCGCCGCATGCGGGCCCCTCCCCGGGGATCACGCCGGAACAGTCCCAGGCCTTCGCGCGCATGCCGCGCGAGGTGATGCAGGTGATGCGGGGCTCCGACCCGGCGGTGATGCGCCAGGCGCTGGCGCGGATCGACCAGAAGTTCGGCGGGCCGATCGAGCTCGCCAAGGCCCGCTTCGGCCTGACCGACGCCAGGGTCGCCTATCTGCGCGGCGTCTATCTGATCTAGGCCGGGCTGTCCCAGCCGGGCCTGCGGCGTTACGACCGCCATCCATCCCCGGCTTCGGCGAGCGCGAGCCTTGATCGTACGATCTTGAACATTAGATTGTTCAGGGTCGTACGAAGGGGAATCGGAATGGCTGTGCAACCTCTCGACCATCCCATCCTACAGACGTTCGCCATGATCCGGCGGATCGAGGAGGGCGTGCGCGAGCAGATCGCCGAATGCCTCCCCGACGGGCTCACCGTGCCTCAGTACGAGGTGATGCGGCTCTTGGACCTCAAGGGCGACGGCCTGACGCCGGCCGACATCGCCCAGTCGTTGCACGCCACCAAGAGCGGCCTGACCAGCACCCTGCAACGGCTCGAAGCCGGCGGCTTCGTCCGGGTCGAGCCGTGCCCGGAGGATGGGCGCAAGAAGCGCATCTGGATCACGCCCGCGGGCAAGGACGCTTACATCGAAGCCCTGGGCGCGATCCGGCCGAAGATGGGCAAGCTGCGCGAAGCCTTCACCCCGGAGGAGTTCCGCGACGCCCTGCCTTTCCTGAAGGCGCTGCAGACCTGGTTCGCCGAGCGCGACTGGGCCTAGATTCTGGTCCCGGCCGCGTCCGGCGAGGCGGTGGGCTGGGCGCCCGACTGCTGAGCGCCCGTCTGCTGACTGGCGGACATGGCGCCTGAAGCCGGGATCTGGCCGGGCTCCGCCGAGGCGCCGGCGCCGCGGACCTCGATGCGCCGCGTCTTGTCCCGCGCCTTGGCGTTCTTCGGCAGGACGACCTTCAGCACGCCGTTTTCGCAGCTCGCCTCGACTTGGTCGGCGTCGACCTCGGCCGGGAAGGGGATGATGCGCTCGAAGCGGCCGAAGCTGCGTTCGCTGTAGCGGCGTCCGCCATCCTCCTCGTTGCGCTCGGTGCGCTTCTCGCCGCGCAGGGTGAGCGTGTTGTCGCTGAGGTTCAGCTCGATGTCCTTCTGGTCGATGCCGGGCAGTTCGGCGGTCACCGTGTAGGCCTGCTCGGTCTCCTGAACATCGACGCTCGGCCGAACGGCGGCGGTCAGGTCGGAGCTTGCGAAGCTGCGCGCTTCGGCCGGGGTGAAAAAGGTGTCGAACAGCTGATCCATCTCACGGCGGAAGGCGGTGAAGGGATCGCGTCCGAACGTCGGCAGCCCCGACGTCCTTGAGGGGATGAGGTCTCGATTGGCCATGAGGGTCTCCATCTGTCGATCGCCCCGACGACCTCCAAACGAGCGCCCTGGCGGAAGCGCACCGGGCTCGCCATATTTTGATCGAGGCCGCGCCACGACGGAACCCTGTCAGCCTCGCCGGCGCGCCTTATGATCGGTGTGGAGAAGCCGATGGCTGAGCCCCTGCATGTCGTCTGCCCGCACTGCGACAGCACCAACCGCCTGCCGCTCGAGCGGCTCGGCCTGGCGGCCAAGTGCGGCCGCTGCCACCGTGCGCTGTTCGACGGCGAGCCGGTCGCTCTGGATCAGGCGCGGTTCGCCAAACACCTCGCCCACAGCGACCTGCCGTTGGTCGTCGATTTCTGGGCCGCCTGGTGCGGTCCCTGCCGGGCCATGGCGCCGATCTTCGCCCGCGCCGCCGCCGAGCTGGAGCCGCACGCCCGCTTCATCAAGGTCGACGTCGACGCCAACCCGGGGCTGTCGACCCAGTTCGCTGTGCAGAGCATTCCCGCCCTCTTCGTCTTCCACGGCGGCAAGGTCGCCCTCCGCCAGGCCGGGGTGACGGACCTGGCGACGCTGCGGGCCTGGGTCCACAAGTTCGCCCCGCGCCAGGTGGGGGCGTGAAGGAAGCTCGCCCAATCGCATCCGTCATCCCGGACGGCCGCAGGCCGATGTCGGGTTACCGCCCTCGTCAGGCGCCTGAGGCCTTTACGCGCCCCTCGCTAGCGGGGGACACTGCTGCTCCGACGAGATGAGGAGCGCAGGCATTGGCGGACGGCGTAGACGAGGGCGTCGCGGAGACGGTGCGGCCGCGGCTCTCCTATCCGTTCGCCGAAGGTCCGGGCCAGGGCCAGGCGGTGGAGATCGCCCCCGGCGTGAACTGGCTGCGGATGCCGCTGCAGGGGCCGCTCGGCTTCATCAACGTCTGGGCCATCGCCGAGGACGGCGGCTACGCCATCGTCGACACCGGCATCGGCGGACCGGAAACGATCCAGGCCTGGCGTGAGGCTTTCAGCACCTCGTTCGATGATCGGCCCGCCACCCGCGTCTTCGCCACCCACATGCATCCCGATCATATCGGCATGGCCGGCTGGCTGACCCGCAAGTACGACTGCCGGCTGTGGATCACGCGGCTGGAGTTCCTGACCTGCCGCAGCCTGGCCGCCGACACCGGCCGCGAGGCGCCGGAGGACGCGGTGCGCTTCTATCGCGCCGCGGGTTGGGACGCCGAGGCGCTGGAGACCTACCGCGCCCGCTTCGGCTCCTTCGGCAAGAGCCTGCACGCCCTGCCGGACAGCTTCCGCCGCCTGCGCGACGGCGACGAGGTCGTCATCGGCGGGCGTCTCTGGCGCATTGTCGTAGGTTGTGGACACAGCCCCGAGCACGCCTGCCTCTACTGCCCGGAGCTGAAGCTGCTGATCTCCGGCGACCAGGTGCTGCCGAGGATCTCCTCCAATGTCGCGGTCTTCCCGACCGAGCCGGACGCCGACCCGCTGCACGACTGGATGACGTCGCTCGCCCGCATCAAGACCCTGGTTCCGGACGAGGTGCTGGTGCTGCCGGCGCACAACGACCCCTTCCATGGCCTGCACGCCCGCATCGACCACCTGATCGGCGGCCATCAGCGGGCGCTGGCGCGGCTCCGCAAGCGGATCGCCGAGCCGAAGCGGGTGGTCGACGTCTTCCCATTTCTCTTCCGCCGCACGATCGACGACTCGGTCATGAGCCTGGCGACGGGCGAGAGCCTGGCCCACCTCAACTACCTGCTGGTCCGCGGCGAGGCGGTCCGCACCAGGGACGAGAACGGCGTCGACTGGTACCGCGCCGCCGCCTAAGAGGCCGAACCTGCTGCTGGAACCGGAGGCCACGATGAGCGAACAGGTGCTGATCGACAAGGCGGACGGCGTGCTGACGATCACGCTGAACCGGCCGGAGCGGAAGAACGCGCTCACCATGGACATGTACCAGACCTTCGGCGGCGCGATCGACGCGGCCAATGACGACCGCGACGTCCGCGCCGTCCTGATCCAGGCCAACGGCGACATGTTCACCGCCGGCCACGACGTGTCCGAATTCGCCGAGATCAACGCCGGCGAGGCGCCCGGCCAGCCCTCCGGCGAGCCGCTGCTCCTGGCGCTCGCCAACGCCCGAAAGCCGCTGGTCGCGGCGGTGCATGGCCGCGCGGTCGGCATCGGCCTGACCATGCTGCTGCACTGCGACCTGGTCTATGTCGCCGAGGCGGCGCTGCTGTCCGCGCCGTTCGTCAACCTGGCGCTGGCGCCGGAGGCGGCGTCATCGCTGCTGCTGCCGGCGCGGATCGGTCATGTGCGGGCCTTCGAGCTGTTCGCGCTCGGCCGGACGATCGACGGGCGCACCGCCGAAGCCTGGGGGCTCGCCAACGCCGCCCTGCCGGCCGACGAGGTGCAGGCCCACGCCCGGGCCGCGGCTCAGGCGCTGGCCAGGCAGCCGCCGGCCGCCGTCGCCATCACCAAGGCCCTCATGCGGGATCCGTCCGCACTCGTCGAACGGATCGACGAGGAGTTCGTCCACTTTTACGCCCAGCTGAAGTCGCCGGAAGCGCGGGAGGCGTTCCAGGCCTTCTTCGAGAAGCGGCCTGCGAACTTCGGCAGGTTCTAGGAGGTTCGGTGTCCGAACTCGTCATCCGCGCCGCCCAGCCGGCCGACGCCGGCCAGGTCATGACCTTCATCCGCGAGCTGGCGGACTACGAGCGGCTGTCGCACGCGGTCGAGGCCAGCGAGGCCGACATCGCGCGGGATCTCTTCGGGCCGACCCCGCGGATCTTCTGCGACATCGCCGAGGCGGACGGCGAGCCGATCGGCTTTGCGCTCTGGTTCTACAACTACTCCACCTTCAAGGGCCGCCACGGCGTCTATCTGGAGGATCTCTACGTTCGGCCCGCCGCGCGGGGCCGCGGCGCCGGCAAGGCGTTGCTGAAGCGGCTCGCCCAGCGCTGCCTGGACGAAGACCTGGGGCGGCTGGAATGGGCGGTGCTCGACTGGAACGCGCCCTCCATCGGCTTCTATGACGCGCTCGGCGCCGAGGCGATGAAGGAGTGGATCGTCCGCCGGCTCAGCGGCGAGCCGCTGGCCAAGCTGGCGGCGGGTTAGCCCAACCGGTCCGCCTTGCGCAGGGCTGGGAACAGCCAGGCCCAGAGGCCGGTGATGCCGAGGGCGCCGACCCCGCCGAACAGGGCGGCCCCGATGGGGCCCAGGAAGCGGGCGACCACGCCGCTCTCGAACTCGCCGAGCTCGTTCGAGGCGCCGATGAAGACCGAGGAGACCGCCGCCACCCGGCCGCGCATGGCGTCCGGCGTGACCAGCTGAATGAGGGTCTGGCGCACATAGACGCTCAGCATGTCCGCCCCGCCGAGCACCGCCAGGGCCGTGACGGAAAGCCACAAGACCTTCGAGACCGCAAAGACGCAGGTCGCCAGGCCGAACAGGGCGACGCCGGCGAACATATAGCTTCCTGCCTTCCGGCGGATCGGGTTGGTGGCGAGCCACAGGGCGACCGCGGTCGCGCCGATCGCCGGCGATGCGCGCAGGATCCCGAAGCCCTCCGCGCCGACATGCAGGACGTCCCGGGCGAACACCGGCAGCAGGGCGGTCGCGCCGCCGAGCAGTACCGCGAAGAGGTCGAGGGAGATGGCGCCGAAGACGATCTTCTCGCGCCAGACGTAGGAGAGCCCCTGCTTCATCAGGGTCCAGCGTGAGCCGGGCTGGGTCTCGGGCTTGGTGTTCTTGCGGATCATCGTCACGCAGAGCCCTGAGACCGCGAACAGGATCAGGGCGGTGACGAAGGCGTGGGCGGGCGAGATGCCGACCAGGACGCCGGCGACCGCCGGACCGGTGATCGAGGCCGTCTGCCAGGCGAGCGAGTTCCAGGCGATCGAGCGCGGCAAGAGCTCGCGCGGCACCAGCATCGGGCCCATGGCCGTGTTGGCCGGGGCGAAGAAGGCGCGGCTGGCGCCGAACAGCACGGCGACCCCCAACAGCAGGTGCGGCGTGGCGACGTCGCGCCAGGCGGCCAGGGTCAGGATGAAGGCGGTGAGCATCTCCCCCGCCACGCAGGCCAGGGCCAGCTTGCGCCGGTCGTAGCGGTCCGCCGCCTCGCCGGCCGGAAGGGTGAGCAGGAACACCGGCACGAAGGCCGCCAGCCCGATCATGCCGACCAGGAAGGCCGACTCCTGCACGCCCAGGGTGCGACGCGCCAGGGCGTACATCTGCCAGCCGAGCGCGACGCTCTGCACCTGGGCGGCCATGCTGCCGCACCAGCGCGAGCCCCAGAAGAGCAGATAGTCGCGTTCCTTCAGGAGGGCGCGGGCGGACGGAACGATGTCCGGAGAGGCGTCGGGCATGGGGCGGGGAACCTGCCGTGTGCGGGGCGCGGCGGCAACCAAGAGTTTGTCATCACAGCCATGAGGTTGACGTGAGAGGCTTGCGGCCCTACGTCGCGCGCTCCCGAAAGGGCCGGAGTCCTGTCACATGCGACGATCAAGATCTGTCCGCGCCTCAGGCGCGTTTCGCTGAACCCGAGGCCGACCGCGCGCGACGCGCCGGCCGCTCCCGTCGACTCCGCAGTCCCAAGGTCCATGTCCGCAGAGCCCAGTCCGAGCCGGCCCGCGCTCAACTTCACCCACGAGACGCCGCAGGATCAGCCGGCGATCGAAGCCCTGCTCGATCGCGCCTTCGGTCCTGGCCGCTTCGTCAAGTCGTCCGAGCGGGTGCGCGAGTTCGCCGAGTTTGCGCCCGAGCTCTCCTTTTGCGCCTGGGCGGAAGCTCGCCTGCTGGGCGTGGTGCGCATGTGGCGCGTGCGGGTCGGCGAGACTCCGCTGGTTTTCCTGGGCCCGCTCGCGGTCGAGACCGACCAGCGCAGCGCCGGCGTCGGCGGCCTCCTCGTCGAACGCGCCTGCGAAGCGGCTGATGCGGCGGGCGAGGCCGCCGTCCTGCTGGTGGGCGACGGTTCCTATTTCGCCCGCTTCGGCTTTGCGGCCGCACCGGCGACCAAGGCCAAGATGCCGGGGCCGGTCGACCAGCGTCGGCTGCTGGTGCGCGCCTTCAGGGAACTGGGCGAGGGACTCTGCGGGACGGTCGAAGCGCGCTGAGCCGCTTGAGGCGGCCGCCGGCCACGCCTACCTTGGTCGCATGGGCGAAATCGAGGACAAGTCGGGGCTGGAGCAGGTGGCGGCCGCGGCCCAGGCGGCGGCCGATGCGCCGACACGACGCGGCCTGCCGCCGGTCCACCTGTGGGATCCCGCCCACTTCGGCGAGATCGACATCGTCATCCGCAAGGACGGCAGCTGGGTCCATGAGGGCGGGGTGATCGGCCGCGAGGCCCTGGTGCGGCTGTTCTCAACCATCCTGCGCAAGGATCCGGACGGCATCTATCTGGTGACCCCGCACGAAAAGCTGCGCATCACGGTCGAGGACGCGCCCTTTGTCGCCGTCAGCGTCGACCGCGACGGCGAGGCGCTGCGCTTCCTGACCAATGTCGGCGACGAGGTCGAGGCGGGACCCGAACATCCCATCCGGGTGCAGACCGACGCCGAGGGCGAGCCCAGGCCCTACCTGCATGTCCGCGCCGGGCTGGAGGCGCTGATCACCCGGCCGGTCTTCTACGAGCTCGTGGCCATGGCCGAGGAGCGGCCCGCCGGAGAGGGCGTCGAACTCGGCCTCGTTTCCAACGGCGGCTGGTTCCCGATCGGCGCGCTCGAGGCGCCCGTCCGGTGAGGCGCGGCCGGTGACCGACAGGATGCGCGCGGACGATCTCCGCGACTGGATCAGCCGCCACCTCGATCCGATCGAGGACTGCGACGCGGTTGACGGCGTCCACCTGGAGGCCGACGACGGCACCCTGCTGACGGAGCCGGCGACCCCGGCGGCCGTGCTGATCGGCCTGATTGAGCGGCCGCATGGCTACAACGTGCTCCTGACCCGGCGGGCCGACACCCTGCGCAGTCACACCGGACAGGTCGCCTTTCCCGGCGGCCGGCGCGATCCCGGCGAGACCGCCTGGCAGACGGCGCTGCGCGAAGCGGAGGAGGAGGTCGGTCTCGACCGGCGGCTGGTCACGCTGGCGGGCCTCTCCACCCCCACAGTCACCCACTCCGGCTATCTGATCACCCCGGTGGTGGGCTTCATCGGCGAGGGCTTCGAGCTCACCGCCAACCCCGACGAGGTGGCCGAGATCTTCGAGACCCCGTTCGGCTTCCTGATGAACCCGGAGAACTACGGCCGGCAGGAGATCGACATCGGCGACGGCTTGGTCCGGCACTACTATGAGATGACCCACGAGCAGCAGCGCATCTGGGGCGTGACCGCGGGCATCCTCCGCGCGCTCTACGACCGCCTCTACGGGGCGGGGCTGTCGTGACGGAGCGCCTAGACCTGCCCTGGATGACGGCGCCGGCGACCACGGCGGTGCTGGACGCACTGGAGGCCGCGGGCGGCGCCGACTGCGCCCGGTTCGTCGGCGGCTGCGTGCGAAACGCCGTGATCGGCAAACCGATCGCCGACATCGACCTGGCCACGACGCTCACGCCTGACGCGGTGACCCAGGCGCTTCGGGCGGCCGGCGTCCGCGCCGTCCCCACAGGCGTCGAGCACGGCACGGTGACGGCGGTCTACAAGCGCCATCCGATCGAGGTCACCACCCTTCGCCGCGACGTCGAGACCGACGGCCGCCGGGCAGTGGTGGCCTTCACGACCGACTGGCTGGAGGACGCCGAGCGGCGCGACTTCACGCTGAACTCGCTCTACGCCCGCCGCGACGGGACCATCTTCGACCCGACCGGCCATGGGGTCGCCGACGCCCGCGCCGGCCGCATCGTCTTCGTCGGCGATCCCGAGATGCGGCTGCGCGAGGATCATCTGCGGTCGCTGCGCTTCTTCCGCTTCCTGGCCTGGTACGGCCGGGGCGAACCGGACGCGGCGGCCATCGCCGCCATCACCGCGCTGAAGGACAAGGTGGCGAGCCTCGCCGCCGAACGGATCTCAGCGGAGCTGCTCAAGCTGTTCGGCGCGGAGGACCCGCGGGCGGCGGTGCGGCTGATGCGCGAGACGGGGGTGCTGCCGGTGATCCTGTCGGGCCGGCTGGACCTCGATCGCTTTGACGCCCTGGTGGAGATCGAACGGACGCTGGCCGAGACGGACGCGCTGGCGCGGCTCGCCGCCCTGCTGCCCGACGATCCGGCCGAGGCGATGCGGACCGCCGAGCGCCTGCGGCTGTCCAACGCCGAGCGCGACCGGCTGGCCGCGGCCTTGACGCCCGCGCCGCAGATCGTCCCCGGCCTGGCGCCGCCGACGGTGCGGGCGATCCTCTATCGGCTCGGCGGCCAGGCCGTCCGGGACCGGACGAAGCTGAACTGGGCCGCCGCCGGCGGCGCTCAGGCGGCCGGCTGGAAGGCGCTGCTGGCGATCGCCGAGGCCTGGACCCCACGCGCCCTGCCGGTCGGCGGCGCCGACGTCATGGCGGCCGGAGCGCCCAAGGGGCCCAAGGTCGGCGAGGTCCTGCGCGCGATCGAGGCCTGGTGGATCGACGGCGACTTCACCGCCGATCGCGCGGCGGCGTTGGCCAAGCTGAAGGAGCTGATGCCGTGAAGCTCGGCGTTCTCAAGACCGGCGCCCCGCCCGCCAGCCTGGGCGCCTTCGGGACCTATCCGGAGATGTTCCGCCGGTTGCTGGGCAAGGACGCCTACGACTATTCCGTCTTCGCCGTGGATGCGGGCGAGCTGCCGGCTACGCCCGAGGCGTGCGACGCCTATCTGATCACCGGCTCCTCGGCCGGGGTCTATGACGGTCTGCCGTGGATCGCCGACCTCAAGGGCTTTCTCGCCGCCGCCAAGGGCCGGGCGGCCCTGGTCGGCGTCTGCTTCGGCCACCAGGTCATGGCCGAGGCCTTCGGCGGCAGGGTAATCAAGTCGCCCAAGGGCTGGGGGATCGGCGCGCAGACCTACCGGCTGCTCCGCCGCGAGCCGTGGATGGCGGACGCCGCCGAGATCCGCCTGCCGGGCTCGCACCAGGACCAGGTGGTGGAAGCCCCGCCCGGCGCCGAGGTGGTGGCCGCCAGCGACTTCACCCCGTTCGGCGCGCTCGCCTATCGCGACCAGCCGGCGATCTCGCTTCAGCTGCACCCGGAGTTCGAGCCGGCCTATGCGATCGCCCTGATCGAGGCCCGCCGCGGGACGATGCTGACAAACGAACAGGCCGACCGCGCCATCGCCAGCTACGGGGCGCCCGACGACCGGACGAAGATTGGCGGCTGGATCCGGAATTTCCTCGAGACGGCGGGGACCACGGCGCGGGGATGAACCGAGCGCGCCGGGGTGCGTTCCAGTCCGACGTCGCGTCGCGTGCGGCCCGGGAGACGATCATGCGTCCATCGAACCTGAACAAGACGGACGTTTGGCTGGCCGGCGAGCCGCCCCTCCACGACCCCGTCGCCCCGCCGATCCCGCCAGAGTTGCCGGTCATGCCCGATCCGCCGGACATTCCGCCGACGCCCTTTCCCGATCCCTCGCCCGAGAGTCCGACTCTCGTGGCCTTCGCACGGTGGAATTCGCGGGGCGCCGGCGGCCAAGTCTAGTGCATCATCTGCGTATGCTGTCCGCCATGGCGCGAGATCGCCGAGAGGGTCGCGCCGGTCTGTTCGGGCTGGGCGCTTGCGGTGAGGTCGGCCATCGCGACGATGCCCACCAGTCGCTTGTTGCGATTGAGCACGGGCATCCGCCGGATCTGCTCGTCGCCGAGACGGCGCAGCACGCCCTCGACGTTTTCGTCCTCGTAGCACCAGCAGACGTCGGAGCTCATCGCCTCGTGGACCTTCGCCTTGGGCCCCTTCCCTTCGGCCATGCCGCGGATGGCGATGTCCCGGTCGGTGAGCATGCCGACCAGGCGGTCGTTATCGCCCACCGGCAACACCCCGGCGTCGCATTTGGCCATGAGCCCCGCCGCTTCTTGCAGCGTCATCTCCGGATTGGCGAGTTGCACGTTGCGGGTCATGCAGTCTGAGATTTTCATGCGCGCCTCCACACGTTCGGCCCCCTGCGGCTGGGGCAACACGCCGTGCAGGGTAAGGTTCCGGCCTCGACGCGAGGCGGCGAAACCGGCGTCCGCCTTCGCCTGACGCGCCCTAGACCCTTCCCGGTTCAGGTGGAATCACTGAACCGGATGAGAAGGGTCTATCTTCAAGGGTTTAGAGCGTGACGGCGGCCGCAACCGGCATTCACTTGCGGCTGTCACGCTCTAGGAGCTGTGGACTCTTAGGATTCCCTGCGACTCCGAAGCGTGATTCAAGACTGCTTTTTGGGGGCAGTCTTGGGGGTGATGGACCGCTTGGTGCTTAGCGACGACCAGTGGGAGCGGATCGCCCCGCTGGTCATCGGCCGTCCGGATCAGAAGGGCTCGACGGGCCGGGACAACCGGATGTTCGTCGAAGGCGTGCTGTGGGTGGTGCGCACCGGTTCGCCGTGGCGGGATCTTCCGGAGGTGTTCGGCGACTGGAACAGCGTCTGGCGGCGGTTCAGCCGCTGGAGCGCCAAGGGGATCTGGTGGCGCATCTTCGAGGCGCTCTCGAATGATCCCGACTTCGAGTACCTGATCGTCGACTCGACCATCGTCCGCGCTCACCAGCACGCGGCGGGGGCGAAAAAGGGGGGCCTGAAGATCAGGCCATTGGCCGCTCCCGCGGGGGCTTGAGCACCAAGATCCACATGGCCGTGCGAGGGTTGGGCTGTCCCGTGCGGTTCACGCTCACCGCTGGCCAGCGCGGCGACGCGCCCCAGGCCGGCCCGCTGATCGAAGGCCTGCCAGCCCAGGCCGTAATGGCCGACACCGCCTACGACTCCGACCGCCTGCGCCAGGCGATCGCCGAGAAGGGCGCGGTCGCGGTGATCCCCAACAACCCGTCCCGATCCCGCAAGCACCCGCTCGACAAGCACCTCTACGCCCAGCGCCACCTGGTCGAGTGCTGCTTCAGCAGGCTCAAGCAGTTCCGGCGCGTCGCTACACGCTTCGAGAAGACCGCCAGGAACTATCTCGCCATCGTCACCCTCGCAGCCATCGTCCTCTGGCTACGCTAAGTGTCCACAGCTCCTAGGGCCAGGCCACCATCGGCGGCATGGAGCTGAGGATGGATTCGATGTTCCCGCCGGTCTTCAGGCCGAACATCGTGCCCTTGTCGTAGAGCAGGTTGAACTCGACGTAGCGGCCGCGGCGGATCAGCTGCTCCTGGCGGTCGGCCTCGGTCCAGGGCTCGTCTATGCGGTGGCGGACGATCTTCGGATAGACGTCGAGGAAGGCCTCGCCGACGTCGCGGGTGAAGGCGAAGTCGCGCTCCCAGTCTCCGGAATTGTGGTGGTCGTAGAAGATGCCGCCGACGCCGCGCGGCTCGTTGCGGTGCGGCAGGAAGAAGTACTCGTCGCAGCGGGCCTTGTAGCGCGGATACCACTCCGGATCGTGGCGGTCGCAGGCGGCCTGCAAGGCCGAGTGGAAGAGCCGCGCGTCGTCGGCCTCCTGGCTGCGCTGGGCCTCGAGCAGCGGCGTCAGGTCCGCGCCGCCGCCGAACCAGCCGGCGGTGGTGGCCAGGTAGCGGGTGTTCATATGCACCGCTGGAATTCGTGGGTTGCGCAGATGGGCGATCAGGCTGATCCCGGTGGCGACGAAGCGCGGATCGGCGTCGGCGCCCGGCATGGTCGCGGCCATCTCCGGCGTGAAGGTCCCATGCACCAGGCTGATGTGCACGCCGACCTTCTCGAAGAGGCGGCCGCGCAGGAAGCCCATCACCCCGCCGCCGCCGGCCGGCCGGTCCCAGGGCTTCAGCTCGAAGCGTCCGGGCTCGCCCGGGTAGAGGTCGGCGGGCGCCTCGTCCTCCAGCTGCTCGAACGCCGCGACGATCCGGTCGCGGAGGCTGTCGAACCAGGCCCGCGCGCGCAGGCTCTTCTCGTCGAGGGCAGGGGCTTGGGTCATGGACAGGGGGATATCCGGATGCGGCGAGCCCGCCAAGATGCCGCTGAACGCCCCCTCCGTCGGCTTCGCCGACACCTCCCCCGCTGCGCGGTGGAGGATCTGGGCCGAAGATGCTCCCCCGCGCAGCGGGGGAGCTCCCGCGAAGCGGGTGAGGGGGCGTTCGGCGCTGTGATTTCAGCCGCCGCTGAAACCGCCCGTCTGCCGCAGCGCCTCGCCCAGCGCCATGGCCGCGGCGTTGACGACGTTCAGAGACCGGGCGTCGGGGACCAGCGGGATGCAGAGGCGGGCGTCGGCGGTCTGGTGGACCTCGTCGGGGACGCCGGCGCTTTCGCGGCCGAACAGCAGCACATCGCCCGGGCGGTACAGAAACGTGTGGAAAGGCTCGGCGCCGCGTGTCGTGAAGAGCAGCACACGCCCCGTCATCCGTTCGGGCGCCTCCAGGAAGCGCGACCAGCTCGTATGGCGCACAAGCTCGGCCTTTTCGGCGTAATCCATCGCCGCGCGACGCACTGCGCGATCCGAAAGCGGGAAGCCGCAAGGCTCGATGACGTCCACCGGAACGCCCAGGCAGGCGCCCAGGCGCAGCGCAGCGCCAAGGTTTTGCGGAATGTCGGGTTGAAAAAGGGCCAAGCGCATTCTAAGCGATCCGCCACGGATTAGGCCGGGGCGTAAAGACGAATCACAAAAGGCAGCCTTGCGCGCGTTCGCAAGGCCAGCCGCCGATGATTTGTCGCGCCCGTGACCTGTCCTGAAGAACCGCCTGGCCAGAATCTCTGGCCGGGTTCAAGCCTGGGCGTTCCTTCGGCGATCTCAAGAAGGCGCGCTCGAATTCGAAGGGTAGCTTTAGGTGGCCGACACCGTCGCGGGCGAAAGACCCGACCCGCACGTCTCGGGTGAAGACCCGAGCCGTCGCGACTTCATCCACATCGCTGCGGGCGCTGCTGCTGTCGGCGCCGTCGCGACTCTCGCCTGGCCGTTCATCGATCAGATGAACCCCGCCGGCGACACCCTGGCGCTCGCCTCGATCGAGTTCGACCTGAGCAAGGTCGCGAAGGGCCAGCAGGTGACGGTGAAGTGGCGCGGCAAGCCGCTCTTCGTGCGCAATCGCACCGAAAAGGAAATCGCCGAGGCGGTGAAGGACGATCACGCCGACATGCGCGATCCCCAACTCGACGCCGACCGGCACAAGCCGGGCAAGGCCGAGTGGCTGATCCTGATCGGCACCTGCACCCACCTGGGCTGCGTGCCGACCTTCGGCGGCGGCGAGTACGGCGGCTGGTTCTGCCCCTGCCACGCGTCGGTCTACGACACTTCCGGACGGATCCGTAAGGGTCCCGCGCCGCTGAACCTGGCGGTGCCGGAGTACAGCTTCCTCTCCGACACCAAGGTCAAGGTGGGCTGACGGACATGAGCGGACATTCCACCTACGAGCCGAAGACCGGCTTCGAACGCTGGCTCGACGTGCGCCTGCCGCTCGTCCGGTTCGGCATGGACACGGTCATCAACTTCCCGACCCCGAAGAACCTCAACTACTGGTGGACCTTCGGCGGCATCCTTTCGACGATGCTGGTCTTCCAGATCGTCACCGGCGTCGTGCTGGCCATGCACTACGTGCCGCACATCGACCATGCCTTCGCCTCGGTCGAGCGCATCATGCGCGACGTCAACTACGGTTGGCTGATCCGCTACATGCACGCCAACGGCGCCTCGATGTTCCTGCTGGCGGTCTACATCCACATGTTCCGCAACCTCTACTACGGCTCCTACAAGGCGCCGCGGGAGGTGCTGTGGATCCTGGGCTGCGTCATCTACCTGCTGATGATGGCCACGGCCTTCATGGGCTACGTCCTGCCCTGGGGCCAGATGAGCTTCCACGGCGCGGTGGTGATCACCAACCTGATCGGCGCCTTGCCGGTGGTCGGCGACGCCATCACCACCTGGCTGTGGGGCGGCTTCGCGGTGGACAACGCCACGCTGAACCGCTTCTTCTCGCTGCACTTCCTGCTGCCGTTCATGATCGCAGGCGTCGTGATCCTGCACATCTGGGCGCTGCACGTGCCGGGCAACAACAACCCGACCGGCGTGAACGTGAAATCCAAGGAAGATACGGTTCCGTTCCACCCGTACTACACGGTGAAGGATGGCTTCGCGATCGCCGTCTTCCTGCTGCTGTTCGGCTACTTCGTCTTCTACAACCCGAACGTCCTGGGCCATGCGGACAACTACATCCCGGCCAACCCGCTGGTGACCCCGGCGCACATCGTGCCCGAATGGTACTTCCTGCCCTTCTACGCGATCCTGCGGGCGGTCCCGCACAAGCTGGGCGGCGTGCTCGCCATGTTCGCCGCCATCGGGGTGCTGTTCGTCCTGCCCTGGCTGGACACCTCGAAGGTGCGCTCCATGCGCTACCGTCCGACGGCGAAGCTCTACTTCTTCATCTTCGTCGCCGCCTGCCTCGTGCTGGGTCTCTGCGGCGGCAAGCTGCCGGACGATCCGGTGATCCCGGGCCTGACCAGCTTCACCCTGATCGACGCCGACATGAACAGCTTCGTCTGGCTGTCCCGCATCGCGACGCTCTACTACTTCGGCTATTTCCTGATCATCCTGCCGATCCTGGGGCTGACCGAGACCCCGCTGCCTCTGCCGGAGTCCATCTCCGAGCCTGTCCTGTCGCATCCCGCCACCACGCCCGCCGGCGCCGTGGCGTCGCCTGAAAAGAGGGGTTGAGCCCAAGATGCTGCGTAAAGGTTTGACTCTCGCGGCGCTCGGGCTGGCCCTCATGGCGGGCCAGGCCCAGGCGTCCACGCATCCCGAGGAGCCGAAGGCGGTCGACTACGCCTTCGAAGGACCGTTCGGAAAGTTCGACAAGTCCCAGCTGCAGCGGGGCTACAAGGTCTATCGGGAGGTCTGCTCGGCCTGCCACTCGATGAACCTGCTCTACTTCCGCAACCTTGGGCAGAAGGGCGGACCGTTCTTCGATCCGAAGTACCCGAACCCGAACAACAACCCGTACGTGAAGGCGCTCGCCGCCGACCTCCAGGTCAATGATATCGACTCGGAGACGGGCGACGCCATCAAGCGGCCCGCCACCTCGGCCGACCGCTTCCCGGCGCCGTTCGCGAACGACGCGGCGGCGCGCGCGTCCAACGGCGGCGCATTGCCGCCGGACCTGTCGGTGATCGCCAAGGCGCGCGAGGGCGGGCCGGCGTACATCTACTCGCTGCTATCGGGTTATGGGGAGCCCCCGGCGGGCCTGACCGTTCCGCCCGGCCAGCACTACAATCCCTACATGCCGGGCGACGTGTCGCCGTTCTGGTCTGGCTCGCACGACCACGTTCCCCCGGGCGGCTTCCTGGCGATGCCGCCGCAATTGGCGGATGGCAAGGTGACCTTCGACGACGGCACGAAGTCGACCATCGACCAGCAAGCCAAGGACGTGGCCGCCTTCCTCGCCTGGGCCGCCGAGCCCAAGCTGGAAGAGCGCAAGACCTTCGGCCTGGGCGCGATGATCTATCTGCTGATCTTCACGGGCCTGCTCTACGCCAGCTACCGCCGGATCTGGCGCAACGTGGCCCACTAGGCCGCCAAGCCAGCCAGAGCTCGATCAGGGCCCGCCGGAGCGATCCGGCGGGCCTTTTTCGTGGGCGAGCAGCAGCTCGCCCCGCACAAAGTCGAACCGCAGGCGATAGCGCGCCAGCACCGGCGCGCCGATCTCGCCCGCCGCATCGAGCTCCGCCTTGGCGGTGAGGCCGCTCGCCGGGTCCTCGAAGAGGTCGCCAGCGAAGGACAGGGCCCGCAGCCGCGGCCGGGTCGCGCCGTACGGATAGAGGGCCTCATGCCGGACGGCGCCTGGCGCGTCGGCGAGGTCGTCGCGCAGCCGCACCGGCGTGTCGGAGCCGGTCGCCGGCACGAAGTCGCCGGCCCAGGCGCGCCGCCCGTCGGCCACCGCCGCCGCCGTCACCGGCCGTCCCTCGCGCCAGACGAGGGGCAGGGTGACGGCGTGGGCGAAGGGCGGGGCCTGTCCGGGTTCATGCAGCGCGACCCGGCAGGGGGCGAAGCTTACGTCCAGCACCCGGCCCACGAGGACGTCGGCGCCGATCACGCCGGCCACCGGGGTCGGCAAGGGGCGCAGGCGCGAGTCCAGCTTGACGACCTGCACCGGGCGATCGCGAAGCGCCAAGCCGGCCAGCCGGATATCGCCCCTGAGGGCGACCTCGGCGAAGCCGGCGCCCTGGGCCTGGGTCTCGGCCATCAGGGTGTGGGGCGCGCCGGTGTCGAGCACATAGTCGCCCGCCAATCCCATCACCTCGGCGGGAACCACCAGCACGCCGCCCTCGAACCAGCACCGGGTCTCGCCGGCGTGGGCGGCCAGCGGCAGGAAGCTGACGACGAGGAGGAGGGGTGAGGCGCGCACGTAAGCTCAGCTTAACGCAGCCGCGAGCGATCGGCGAGCCAAGGCGCCTTACGCCCGCCCCGAAGGCCCGGCACAATAGGCCATGGCCTCCTACACGCGCGCCTGGCGCAATTTCAAACGCATGCAGGACCTCACCGTGGCCATCGCCAGCCTGATCTATGCAGGCGCGGCGGTGCACGCCATAGGCCGGCTTCCAGGAGGGCCGGGCCTGGTGCTGCGCTGGATCCTGCTGTGGCCGGCCCTCTACCTCGCCGCCTCCCTGGTCGCGCCGCTGCTGATCGCGCCGGTCCGCCGCTGGCTGACGAAATATGTCTGGATGAGCTTCCAGGCCGGCTTCGGCCAGACGCCGGGCTCGGTCATCATGGGCGTCGTCCTGCTGATGGGGGCGGCGATGTTCATCTACTGGCAGATCGCCACGGTCGCGGCGACCGGCGCCTACCGCGCCAACGTCTTCTCGGCCTATGCGGCCGGCATCGGCATCCTCGCGGCCCAGGCGGTGCTGGTGCGGACGCTGGAACGTCGGCCGGATGTGCGGGCGCTGATCGAAGAGGGGTAGGGGGGAGGACCTAGGCCTCGCCCTTGCCGCGGCTGCGCGAGAAATGGGCCAGGGTGCGCAGCCTCGCGAGCTTGGCCGAGTCCGCGTCATAGTCGCTGCGGCGGTCGGAGACGAAGCCGTGGCCGGCGTCGTAGAGGAAGATCGGCAGCTCCGGGTGGCGCTCGCGGATCGCCTCGATGTTGTCCGGCGGGATCGAGGCGTCGGTCTTGCCGAAGTGCAGGATGGTCGGGACCCTGGGCGTCTCGTCCATCAGCTCGCTGATCCGGCGGCCATAGTAGGCGGCCGCCGCGGTCAGGCCGTCGCAGCGGCAGGCCGCCAGCCAGGTCGCCGCCCCGCCCCAGCAGAAGCCGGCGGCGAAGACCGGAGGGCCGAGGGCGTCGATGGCCGCCTGCAGGTCGCCCTGCACCTGGTCCCAGGGCGTCGCCTGGGAGATGAGCTTGCCCTGTTCAATGCTCTCGGGGCTGTAGTCCGCCTCGAAGCCGGGGGCGCTGCGATCGAAGAGGGCCGGCGCGATCACCTCGTAGCCGTCCTCGGCGAACCCTTCGCAGAGCTCGCGGATGTGGTCGGTGACCCCGAAGATCTCCTGCACCAGGACGAGGCCGCCGCGCCGGGCGTCGCGCGGGGCGACGTGGTAGGCGGCGAGCTCGAAGCCGTCGAAGCGGCTCGTCAGTCGGATCGTCTCGCCCATCCCCAGCTCCTCAACATCCGCTCATCCCGGCGAAAGCCGGGACCCAAGCTGAACCGCCGAATGATCTCCGGGGCTGCACCCAGGCACCGCCGTCCTGAACCTCAGCTTGGGTCCCGGCTTTCGCCGGGATGAGCGGAGGAAGGGGGTCGAGTTTGCCGCCTCAAACGTTGAAGCGGAAGTTCAGCACGTCGCCGTCCTGGACGACATATTCCTTGCCTTCCTGACGGAACTTGCCGGCCTCGCGGGCGCCGGCCTCGCCCTTCAGGCGGACATAGTCCTCGTAGGCGATGGTCTCGGCGCGGATGAAGCCCTTCTCGAAGTCGGTATGGATCACGCCGGCCGCCTGCGGGGCGGTGTCGCCCTTGTGGATGGTCCAGGCGCGCGCCTCCTTGGGCCCGACCGTGAAATAGGTCTGCAGGCCGAGCAGGTGGTAGGCCTCGCGGATCAGCTTGTTCAGGCCGGGCTCGGTGAGCCCCAGGGTCTCCAGGAACTCCGCGCGCTCGGCGGGGTCCAGCATGGCGATCTCGCTCTCGATCTGGGCGGAGATCGCCACGTGGTCGGCGCCGTCGCGCTTCGCGCGCTCGGCGACCTGGCTCGACATCTCGTTGCCGGCGGCGGCCGAGGCCTCGTCGACGTTGGAGACGTAGAGGGCGGGCTTCGAGGTCAGCAGCTGCAGCATCCGCCAGGCCTTGTCGTCCTCAGGCGAAACCTGGGCCTTGCGGGCGGGGCGGCCGGCGTTGAGCTCGGTCAGCGCGAGGTTGGCCAGGCGCAGGTTGGTCGCCGACTCCTTGTCGCCGGTCTTGGCGCGCTTCTCCAGGTTGACGACGCGCTTCTCCAGGCTCTCCAGGTCGGCCAGCATCAGCTCGGTCTCGATGGTCTCCAGGTCGGCGAGGGGATCTACTTTACCTTCAACGTGGGTGATGTCGTCGTCGACGAAGCAGCGGGCCACGAAAGCCACGGCGTCGCAGTCGCGGATGTTGGCCAGGAACTGGTTGCCCAGGCCCTCGCCCTTGGAGGCGCCGCGCACCAGGCCGGCGATGTCGACGAAATTGATCCGCGCCGGGATGATCTCCTTCGACGGGATGATGGCGGCCAGCGCCTCCAGGCGCGGCTCGGGCACCGCCACGTCGCCGGTGTTGGGCTCGATGGTGCAGAACGGATAGTTGGCGGCTTGCGCGGCGGCCGTCTGGGTCAGGGCGTTGAACAGCGTGGACTTGCCGACGTTGGGCAGGCCGACGATGGCGACTTTCAGGGCCATGTTGTCTTTCGGGGTCCTTCTCGAAGGGGCGGGAGGTAGCATGCGCGGGCGGGCCGCTCCACCCATGCGCTGCTTGTGGTCGGTTTCGCCGCAAAGCTAAGGTCGCCGACAACGATAACCGGAGGAAACCCATGGCCATCACGCTCTACGACGCGACCGTGCCCAACTACCTGCAGATCCTCCGCAGCCTGCGCGGGGTGCTGGAGAAGGGCCTCGCCCACGCGCAGGCGACCGGTGTCGATCCGGACAGCCTGGTCGAGGCGCGGCTGGCCGAGGACATGTTCCCCCTGAGCTTCCAGGTGCAGCGGGTCGCCGACCATTCCGCAGGCGCTCTGCGCGACGTGAGCCAGGGCGCCTTCAGCTTCCCGAGCAAGGACAGGTTCGACTACGCCGGCCTGCAGACGCTGATCGCCGACGCCGAAACGGCGGTGAGCGGCTGGACGCGCGAGGCGGTGAATGCGCTGGAGGGCCGCGAGGTGCTGTTCGACACCGGGCGCAGCCCCGCGAGGACCTTCACTGCGGAGGCCTTCCTCTTCTCCTTCTCGCTGCCGAACTTCCATTTCCACGCGGTCACCGCCTACGGCATCCTGCGGATGAAAGGGGCGCCGATCGGCAAGATGGACTACCTCGGCCAGCTGCGGACCAACCTCTAGTCGCTCCTTAATCGCCGCTCGCCCGTCCGGCGGGCGATCCGAAGGTGATTTCATAAAGGTGTCACCGGCGGGGAAGATTCCGGAAAGCCTGGACCGATAGCCATGCCGCACCCAACACGGTGCAGTCAGCCGGGCGGTGGCCGATCAGGCCGAGGCGCTGGCCCGGCCGATTGATCGCTTCCACCTCCGCGCCGACGTCGCGGGCCGGCCGGCCGCCGCGCCGGTCCGCCTCGCCTCCTGAGCGCGTTCAGGCGTGGGGCCGGCGCCGGCGCCGACGACCTTCGGGCCTGCCTTGGCTTTGCGAACCTCTTGCCGTCGAACGCCGCTGGGCGTTCAGTCTGAGCGACTCCCCACGGGCGGCGTGCGACGAGTCCGGGGCGAGGCAGTCGGCGTGAGCGCAAGGTCGGACGTGGACGATGGCCAAGCAAGGTAACTGGCTGCTCAAGGCCCTCGAGCCGGATGTTCGATCGCGTTTCACGCCGCGCTTGCGGCAGGTCCAGCTGGTGCGTGGCGAACTGCTGCTCAGTCCCGGCGAGACCGTCTCCAAGGTCTTCTTTCCCGAAGGCGCCCTGATCGGGCTGATCAGCGCCACGGCCGCCGGCGACACCGTGCAGACCGCCATGGTCGGCTGGGACGGCGCGCTCGGCGTCTTCGAAGCCTGCGGCACCCGCCAGAGCGCCTTCATGGCCGAGGTGCAGGTCGAAGGCGCCGCCTGGGCCATGGCCGCGACCGACTATCGCCTGATGTACGCGGCCTCCGAAACGCTGCGCACCGCGGTGCACAAATATGTCGAGATCCTGCTGACCGAGGCGCGCCAGTTCGTCGCCTGCAACGCCCTGCACAGCGTCGAGGCGCGGCTCAGCCGCTCGGTGCTGGAGGCGCTGGACCGCAGCCGCGACGGACGTATCTTGCCGGCCACCCAGGAAGTCCTCGCCCAGATGCTCGGCGTCCAGCGGACCACGGTGACGGCCGCCATAGCCCAGCTCCAGGCCGTCGGCGCTGTGCGCAGCACCCGCGGCGTGCTGGAGGTGGTCGACGAGGCCGCACTGGAGGCCGCCGCCTGTTGCTGCCGGGAGACCTTGCGCGAAGCCCGCGCGGAGATCTACGCCGCCGACGACGAGGCGTGCGACGACTAGCCGCCGCGCTTGCGAGAGGAATAATGACCCAGGATATCACGCGCCCTTCGCGGCGTGCGGCCTTCGTGGCTGCGGGCGGCGCCTTGGCGGCCGGGCTGGCGCTCGCCGGCTGCGGCGGCGGCAAGACGGACGAAACCCCCAAGGGCGCCGGCGCAGCCGACTCGGCGGACGAGGCGCTCATCCGCGGGCACGCGGTGTTGCGGCGGTTCCTGGTGATCTACCGCGAGTTCGGCGGGCGGCTCGCCAGGGGCGCTGCAGACTTCGACGCCGCGGCGCTTGGTCAGGTGGCCGACCTCTTCCGCGCCTATGGCGAGGGCTACCTGGAGCGCGAGCTGCAGGAGCAGCACGTTTTTCCCGCGCTGCAGAAGGTCGGCGGCCCGGTTGCGACGCTGGTCCCGGTGCTGCTCGCCCAGCACAGCCGCGGCCGCGAGATCACCGCCTACGTCCGCGCGCGTTGCGCCGGCGGCAAGATCGCGGCGGCGGACGCCATGCCCCTGGCGCGGGCGCTGCAGGACTTCGCCCGCATGTACGAAGCCCACGCCGCCTGCGAGGACACGGTGGTCTTCCCCGCCTGGCGTCAGGGCCAGTCCGAGCCGCAATGGGCGACGATCGGCGCGCAGTTCGCGCAGATCGAGCGCTCGCACTTCGCGGGCGGAGCCTTCGAGATGGCGGCCGGCCAGGCGGCGCAGATCGAACAGAAGCTCGGGCTGTCGGATCTGGCGCGCTATACGGCGCAGCCGGTAGCCTGACCGCAGCGCCGAACGCCCCCTCCGTCTCGCCTGCGGCGATCCACCTCCCCCGCTTCGCAGGGGAGGAGCGAGGCCGCGCTGCTCCCCCGCCTGCGGGGGAGCTGTCAGCGAAGCTGACTGAGGGGGCGTTCGGCGCTGCCTCTAAGCCGCCGCCTCCAGCACCATGACGTCGAGCTGGAAGGAGCCGTCCGGCTCGATGGCGAAGTGGGCGCGGACCTCGTCCGCGGCGAGCCGTTGCAGAGATCGAACGGCCTCGACCTGGATGTTCGGCGTGCGCATCCGCTCGGTCCAGACGGCGAAGTCCATGCGGATCTGCCGGCGGCTGACGGCGCTGATGGTGAAGCCGGCCCGCTCCACCGCCGCGGTCCATTCGCCGATCGTGTAGTCGCGCACATGGCTGGGGTCGCGCAGCAGCTCGACCGCCTGAAGGTGGCTGTCCAGCAGCGGCCGGCCGGGCGAAATGGCGTCGATGAAGACCGCCGTTGAGCCGGCCCGGGCCACCCGCCGGGCCTCGGCCAGGCCCGCCCCCAGGTCGCGCCAGTGGTGGGCGCTGAAACGGGTGGCGACGAAGTCGAAGGCGGCGTCGGGGAAGGGCAGGCGCTCGGCCGGCGCCTGTTCGGTGGCGATGTTGGCCAGGCCGCGCTCGGCGGCCGTCTGGCGCACCGCCGCCAGCATCCCGGCGGAGAGGTCGCAGGCGACCACCTCGCCGGCGTGCGGCGCCAGCCGATAGGCCACGTGTCCGCCGCCGCAGCCGATGTCGAGGGCGCGGGCGGGACGCGCGCGGCGGACGCTCGCCTCCAGGGCGTCGAGGTCGGCGCCGGAGGCGTGCACGGCGCTCTGCACATAGGCCTTCGCCTGCGGCCCGAACTGGGCGTCGACGACGGCGTGGTGGCTGCGGTCCTCGGAGGTCTTGGCGGTCATGGGGGTTCGTCTCCTTGAGCGGCCCACCCAAACTGCGCCGTCTTCAGCCTGGTACAAGATAGGCAATTATCCTGGTATAATTGGCGCCATGCCGACGCCTGTCGCCGACCAGCGCCGCCTTCTCGGGGCCTTCCTGCGAACGCACCGCGAGCGGCTTTCGCCCCTGGCCGCGGGTCTGGCCGCCGGACCGCGCCGGCGTACGCCCGGCCTGCGGCGCGAGGAGGCGGCCCAGCTCGCGGGCGTCAGCGCCACCTGGTACACCTGGCTCGAGCAGGGGCGGGACGTCTCCGCCTCGCCCGAGGCCCTGGGCCGGGTCGCGGGAAGCCTGCAGCTGACGCGCGCCGAGCGGGCCTATCTGTTCGAGCTGGCCGGCCGGCGCGATCCCGCGGCCCCCGCCGCGGCGGCTGAGGCGCCGCCGGGCCTGGCGGAGGCGGCAGCCAGGTTCGAGGGGCCGGCCTACGGCCTGGACCGGTGCTGGACCGCGGTCTGCTGGAACGCCGCGGCAGGGCGGCTGTTCGCGGGATGGCTGGACGGGGCCGAACCCAATCTGCTGCGCTACCTGTTCCTGGACCCGGGCGCGCGGCGGCTGGTCGTCGACTGGCCGGACCGGGCGCGCCGGGTCATCGCCGAGTTCCGCGCCGACTTCAGCCGCAGCTTGTCGGACCCGCAGATGCGGCGGCTGGTCGACGGCCTGCGGGGCGAGGACGCAACCTTTGCGGCGATGTGGGACGAGCAGTCGGTGCTGGCGCGGGAGGGCGGCCTGCGCCGCTTCGACCACCCGCAGGACGGGCCCCTGGCCTTCGAGCAGTTCACCTTCCAGCCGGCGGACCGGCCGGACTGCAAGCTGGTGCTGCTGGCGCCGCGCGACTGAGATCCCATTTGCGAGGGATCAAGGCGCGACGCGATCCTATGGTGCAGTCTGGCGCCGGCGAGGAAGATCATGGGCGAACCCACATCCGACGACCCGGCGCTGTCGATCCGGCGGAAGCTGGCGGGCGCGGTGATGGTGCTCGTGGGCGGCCTGACGCTGGTCGCCCTGGTCTTCATCAGCAACAGTCAGAACCCGACCGCGGCGCACATGATGTTCAGCCTGGGTCTGGCCGGCTCGGCCCTGCTGTCGGCGACGGCGCAGGGGCTGATCTTCGCCGGCGCCTGGATGCTCTGGCGCGCGACGCGTCGCCGGCCGCGCTGAGAAGGGCCGAAGCTCTAGCCGAAGGCGCTGCGACGCGTGTCCAGGCCGGCGTCCTGACGCCGGGCGCCCAGCATCTGCTGCACTGAGGCGAGCGAGATCGGCTTGTTGGCGTAGTCGTCGAAGCCGAGTTGGAGATAGTCGCGCTTGCTCCGCGTCGTGTCGCCGGTGACCGCGACCACCGGGGCCTGCTGGTTGGGGCCAGCGCCGGCGCGCAGCCGTTCGACCGCCTGGATCCCGCTCATCTGCGGCATCTGGATGTCCATCAGCACCAGGTCGACCGCTTCATGGCTGAGAAGCTCCAGCGCTTCGGGGCCGCTCGCCGCCTCCACGCATTGTGAACCCAAATGCTCCACCATGCGGGCGAGCACCATGCGGTTGACGGGCTCGTCGTCGACGATCAGCACCGTCAGGGCGCGGGTCCCGTCCGGGGCCTGCATCAGAAGTATTCCCCTTGGCGCACAGCTTCTTCATACTCACGTAAGGCTTTCAACGCCGTGTCCATCCGGCGCCGGAAGTCACAGAGCAGTTCGTCATAGTGGCCATTGAGCAGCGGAACCTCGACGACGTGGTCGTCGTTGGCTCCCGCCAATTCGAGCGATCTCATTCTTACCCACCTATTTTGAGGCAGGGTGTCGCATGGCCGTGAAATACAGATTAACGCTGCGGCGGTGAGCGATCAGCTCTTCTCGACCACGCGCGGGGTGAGCGGGGTGGCGAGGTAGGTGACGCTGGCCATGGCGTCCAGCGAGTCGCTGATCGGGATCACGGAAGAGTCTGCAAGGCGGGCGAGCTCGTCGAGCGCGGCCTGGGGATCGTCGGTCTCGATCTCGTAGATGGCGAGGTAGGGCAGGATGTCGGGCGCGCCGAACTGCGGCGCGACGCTGAAGCGCTGGGCGGCGACGAATCCCTTGGCGCGCAGGACGTCGTCGAGGTGCTGGTCGTCGTACCAGCTGTTGTAGGCCGCATCCTGGCCGGGCCGCGGCGTGGTGAACACTAGGAACAGATACTTGGCCATCGCGCGCGATCCTCCACGACGCGTCTCGGCGCGTCCTTCATCCAGGGCGCGGATCTTGGCGGAGGTTGTCAAGGCGCTCCACCGCTCCGCGAAGCGGCGAGGTCGGGGCTACCAGCGCCGGTAGGAGGTCGGCGGGTCGTAGCGGGTGTACGGATCCGGCGGATAGTAGGCGTCGCGCGGATCCTCTGGATAGTCGCGGACCCGGGCGTAGGGGTAGCTCTCGGCCTGGGCCTGCTGCCGGGCCCGTACGCGCTCGGCTTCGGCCTGGGCGCGCTGGCGCTCGGCGTCGGCCGCCGCGCGTAGCCGCTCGGCTTCGGCGGTGTTGCGCTGGGTTTCGGCCTCGGCCGCGGCCTTCTGAGCCCGCGCGGCCGCGAGCTGTTCGTCGGCGATGGCCTGAGCGCGGGTCTCAGCATCAGCCCGAGCCTGGGCCTCGCGCTGGGCGGCCTGCTGGGCGCGGTAGCGGTCGGCGACCTGGGCCCCGCAGGTGCGCAGGTCGGCCAGCGCCTGGTCGGAGCCGGCGAGCCCCACCTGCACGGGCTCGTCGGCGAGCCAGCCGATCTGCAAGGCGGCGCCCTTCTTCAGGGCGGCGAGCGTCTCGGAGCTGAGCTGCATGGTCGCCGACTTGCTGTCGGCCTGGCGCAGAACGAGGTTGGCGAAGGCCTTGCGGTCGACGCGGATCGGCAGGAAGGCGCGTTCCGGGGCGTCGGGCTTGGTGAAGACCAGGTCCACCGCCTCGCCGTTGGAGATCAGCGCCGCTGGCGAGATCGCGCCCGAGGGGGCGGTGAACTCCAGTTCGGTGCGGCAGCTGTCCTCGCCCGGGACGATGATCCAGGCGGGCGCCTCGGCGCGGCTGGCCGCGGCCCAGGCCGATGGGGCCGAGATCGAGGCTGCGGCGACGCCGAATAGCAGAACTTTGATCACGACAGATCCCCGACGCGTCCCTCGGCGCCGAGGCTACGCCGCAGGCCTTGCGGCGCCTAGATGCTGCGCGCTCCGGCCGCAGCCGTCAGTGGAGCCGGCGGCGGGGCGACAGCAGCACGCCCAGCACGGCGCCGGCCGCCAGGGCGACGGCGGCGGTGGCGAACGGGCGGGCCTTGACCTGGGCGGCGGAAAAGCGGCCGAGCGACTGGCCGCGTCGGCTGAGCACCTCGGCGGCGTCACGGCTGCGGCGCGCCAGGGCGTCGCTCACGGGGCGGACCACACGAATGACGCGCTGCACGGGCGGCAGGCGCAGCTCGGGCGGCGCATCCTCAATGCCGAAAGCGTCGTCTCGCATGACCTCTCTCATCCGGTCTCTCCTGTTGGCGCGAACCATTCTTCCAAGTTGCCGCGATAAGGCGGCGTGACTTTGTCTTTCGACAGCCTGGACCCAAAACAGTTAAGAGAGGCTCAGTTCCCCACCGTGCTCGCAGTATTGGTTGTGCTGGCCGTGGCCGTGGCGGCGCCGCCGGCGTCGGCCGGGGTGCGGTCGATGACGTAGACGGTCACGGGGTCGCCGCCGACGACCTCGGCGACATGCCAGTCGCCGGGCTGTTCGGCGGCCATCTTGCCGGCGTCCACCAGCTGTTCTTCGCCGGTGACCAGGTTCGAGACCCTCAACCGTCCCGAAACGACATAGAGGTAGCGCTCGCCGGCCTGCCGGTGCTCAGCCATCTTGCCGCCGGGGGGAAGGGTCTCCCGGCGCATGCCGATGCGGACGGCGTCCGTCGCGGCCTCCGGAAGCGCCTCCGAGGGCGCGACGGGCGAAATCGGCGACGGCGCGGCGAGCGCCGTGGCCCGAGACGCCGCGAGCGCCGGGGCGGACGAAACGCAAACCGCCAGCGCGGCCGCAACGAACAGTCTCATTGTGGGACCTCCCACCCGTCTCCCTAGCACGCAGGGCGCCACCTGCTTAAGCTTTCGGTAAGCATTTCGTCCGGGCGGCCTTCCGGCAACCGCGAAGCTTGCGCGCGCGTCGCGGAGCGGGGCATGAGGCGCAGGTGGACGGGTGGTTGCAAACGGCGAGCCTCGCGGGGGCGGGGCTCCTGGCCGGAGCGATGAACGCGCTCGCCGGGGGCGGCACCTTCGTGGCCTTTCCGGCCCTGATCGCCAGCGGCGTCGCACCGACCGTCGCCAACGCCACCAGCAACGCCGCGCTGCTGCCGGGGGCGGCGGCGAGCGCCTATACCCTGCGGCGGCATCTGACGCCGTTCGGTCCGCTGCCGATGCGTGCGATGGTGGCCCTGACCCTGGCGGGCGGCGCTGCGGGGGCATGGCTGCTGCACCTGACCAGCGAGACGGCGTTCCGCGCCATCGTGCCCTGGCTGCTGCTGTTCGCCAGCCTCGCGCTCACCTTCGGCAATCATGTCCGGCGCGCGCTGGAGCGCTCCGAGTTCCGGCTCCACGCCGGGCCTGCCGCCGTCGTCCAGTTCGTGCTGGGAATCTACGGCGGCTATTTCGGCGGGGCCGTCGGCCTGTTGATGATGGCCACCTGGGTGCTGATCAGCGAACTGCCGGTCCAGCGGCTGGCGCCCACCCGCACCCTTTTGCTGGCCTGCGCCAACGCCGCGGCCTGCGTGCTGTTCGCCGCGCTGGGCCTGATCGCCTGGGGCCGCGCCGCGCCGTTGGCCGCAGGCGGCGTCATCGGCGGGATCCTCGGCGCGCGCCTGGGCCTGAAGCTGCCCGCCGTCTGGGTGCGGCGCGTGACCCTGGCGATCACCTACGCCACCACGGCGGTCTTCTTCTGGCGATCCTGAGCGACCTCAGCTCTCGCCGAACACGCCTTCCTGCACCCGTTCGAGCTCCTTGGCGTAGCGCTTCGAGACATAGACCTCGGCCAGCACGCCCAGCACCACGCCGCTGGGATCGATCACCGCCAGCTCCTCGGTCTGGGTGGCGTCGAAGGTCTGCATGACCTCGGAGATGTTCATCGCCGGCGTCAGGGCGACGCCCTTGTTCAGCGCCAGGACGGCGGCGTGGCCGTCCGGCGGGTGGCCTTCGACATAGGCCGCCGCCGTGGGGGCGATGCCCGCGTAGTGGCCCTCCTCGTCCAGCAGCACGACCCGGCTCGGCCCGCCCAGCGGGAAGCGCCGGCGGAATTCGCTCAGCGGCGCGGTCTCGGCGATGGTCGGCACGTCGGTGCGCATCATCCGGCCGGCGGTGAGCGTGCGCACCCAGCCGACGTCGCGGGCGCTGCGAATGGTCTCGCCGCGCAGGTGAAGCCGCCAGGTCGAGAAGGAGTAGCCGAACCGCTCGCGCACCAGGCTGGAGGCGACCAGGGAGGCGGCGAGCGTCGCGGCGGTGACGCCGAAGTTGTGGGTGGTCTCCAGCACCAGGAAGCTCATCGTCAGCGGCCCGCCGACCACGGCGGTGGCCAGCGCCCCCATGCCGACCAGGGCGGCGTTCTGCGGATCGAGGCCGGCGGGCAGGTTGGTGAAGGCCAGCAACCGCGCATAGATCTGCCCGACCAGCGAGCCCAGGAAGAGCGAGGCGAAGAACAGGCCGCCGCGGAAGCCGGTGCTCAGCGAGACCACCGAGGCGACGGTCTTCAGCGCCAGGATCGTCGCCAGCGCGGTCACCGGCGGGGTGAAGAAGAGGTCGTGGTGCAGCGCGCCGTGCCCGGAGGACAGGGTCTGCGGCGAGATCAGCGCCAGGCCCGCCAGCGCCGTCCCACCGAGGAACAGGCGCATGGACGCGGGCATCGGCAGGCTCTTGGCCAGTTGCTCGCCGCGGGCGACCAGCAGCATCAGGACGATGGCGAAGACGGCGCAGACGCCGCCCAGGCCGGCGTAGAGGGCGTAGTCGGGAATGGTCGGCGTCTGGGTGACGCTGACGTGGATCGCGTAGGAGTCGACGCCGAAGGCGGTCGCCGCCGCCACCGCGGCCAGGCAGGCCGCGGCGACCGGGGCGATCATCGACGGCGCATAGGAGCCGATCACCACTTCGAAGGCGTAGAAGGCGCCCGTCAGGGGCGCGCCGAAGGCCGCCCCGATCGCTGCGCCGGCGCCGGCGCCCACCAGGGTGCGCAGGTCGTGCCGCCGCAGCCTGAGGCGCTGGCCGATCGCCGAGGCCAGCCCGCCGCCCGCCTGGGCGTAGGCCGCCTCCAGCCCGACCGAGGCGCCGAAGCCGTTGGAGATCAGGGTCTGGATGCAGATCACCAGGCTGCCGCGCAGCGACATGCGCCCGCCGTAGAGCGAATTGGCTTCGACGACGTCGATGATCGGCCGGTTTCTCCAAAGTCGGTGCAGCGACCCGAACCCCGCCAGCACCAGCCCCCCGACCGGCAGCCAGAGCAGGGCCATCGGATCGACCGTCTCCAGCGCGCTCAGCCGGATGTCCGGCGCGATGCCGTAGAGGTGCTCCTGCAGCGTGTGGGCGAGGCGGCTCTGGACGACCGCCAGGACGCCTGCGCCTGCGCCGACGACGATCGCCAGGGTGATGAACCAGGCCTCGCTGGCGCGGAACCGCGCCCGCAGCCAGGCCAGCGGGCGCGACGTGAGCGTGGGCAGCGGCGCGAGGAAACTCATCTTGCTGCAGATTGCACCGGTTCGCCCTCCCGGGCGATACGTCGCGGGGCGCGGCATTGACACAACCTCTCAGCGAATTGAGAGTGCGGTGCGATCCTGTTGGGGGGAGGCGTCTGGGTGCTTCGGCTGGCCTACAAGCTTCACTCTGGGGATGACGCCGACGGGGATGGGGCCGCTGCGACGCCGTCCGGCGGCGTGGCCCGCGACGGCGAGGACCTGCCTTACAAGGTGGAGGTCTGGGATCCCGCCGGTGATTTTGTCGAACAGGTGGTGGCGGTCAGCGCCAATCCTGCGATCGGTTTCGCCGCCTACTATGCCGCCGCTCGCGAATTCCCGGGCCGCGATGTTACGCTGCGCCACATGGGGCGTGTCCTGAGCCGCTGGCCCGGCCGCGCGCACTGAGCGCTGGGACGGCATGATCCAGGACAGGCGACCTTCTTCTTCATCCGTGGACGCGCCCGACGCCGGCGGCGCGCCGACGGACGAGCTGCCCTTTGCGATCGAGCTGTGGAACCGGCAGCGCACCGCGCCGGAACGGATCATCGGGCGCGCGCTCAACGCAACCCTGGCGCGCGCCATCTTCCAGTCGGCCCGGGGGGAATACCCCGACCGCCGCATCCGCCTGCGCCGCGGCGCCCAGGTGGTGATCGACACGAACTGATTCGCCGAGAATCGGCCCGCCGCGGAGTCGATCGCCGCATGGGGGCGTCGAACCTGCGTCTGAACGCCCCAGCGGCGGAGCGGCGCATGGGCGAGCCCGGGGCCAACAGGCTTAATCAGGCCTTAAGAGCGCTTGACCTGGCGGCGATGGAGCCGTAGGCGCAGCGCTCTCAAAACCACGGCGTCCAAGCTTCATGTACAAGCTGGTGATCTTCGATTTCGACGGCACCTTGGCGGACAGCGCCCGCTGGCTGGCCCGGGAGCTGAATCCGCTCGGCGCGCGCTTTGGCTTCCGCCAGGTGAGCGAGGCCGAGGTCGAGAGCCTGCGGGGCTGCGACACACGCCAGATCCTCGCCCGCCTGGGCGTGCCGGGCTGGAAACTCCCGCTGATCGCCCGCTACCTGCAGCAGCGCGTCGCCCAGGAGGCCGAGACCATCCAGCTTTTCCCCGGGGCCAAGGCGCTGCTGCGCAGCCTGGCGGGTCAGGGCGTCGTGCTGGGCCTGGTCAGCTCCAACTCCGCGGCCAACGTACGCCGCATCCTGGGGCCGGAAGCCGCCGCCCTGATCGAGCACTACCAGTGCGGCGCGGGCCTCTTCGGCAAGGCCGCCCGGTTCCGCAAGGTGGTCCGGCGCGCGCGGGTGAAGCCGACCGAGACCCTCTGCATCGGCGACGAGACCCGCGACATCGAGGCCGCCCGCGCGGCGGGCCTCGCCTCGGGCGCTGTGGTGTGGGGCTACAATCGCCGGGAGCTGCTGGCGGAGCGCGCGCCCACCTGGATGTTCGAAACGCCCGACGACGTCGCCGCCCGGCTCGCCGCCTAGGCGGGTCCGGCCGCCAGGATGAGTCCGCCGCCTGGCGCGCCGCAGATCTTGATCCCGTCGGCGGCCCGTGAGAGAGCGACACCCATGAGCGACACACCGCCCGACCGCCTCTCGACCACCCCAGGCAGCCCCTACTACGATCCGGACGTTCTCGCCCGGAACGTCGGCGTGCGCTTCCGCGGCGAAGACAAGACCAACGTCGACGAATATTGCGTGTCGGAAGGCTGGGTGCGGCTGGCGCTCGGCGACAAGCGCGACCGTCATGGCAAGCCGCTCACCATCAAGCTCACCGGACCCGTCGAGCCCTACTACCGTCAGGGTTGATGCGCGGTTCGGTCGCATCCCCTGCGGCCGTCGGTCCCCGCGCGATCTTCATCGATGAGTGACATAACTGAGTCATCCATCGTGGAGACCACGGGAGGCTGAGATGTTCGACCTGACTTTGCTCGCCAAGGGCGGCCAGTGGGTTCTTCTCGACGAACGGGCGGGTGAACTGGGCGCCTACGCCTCCCAGGCGGACGGCCTGCGGGCGGCCGGCGCCTACGAGGGCTTTCCCGGCGACGAATTCCGCTATGTGCTGATCCAGGAAGAGACCGGCGAGTGGGACGAGGCGGTCATCGAGCTCCCGCGGCTCCACTAGCCGAGAATGAACGTGGAGACGGCCTTCGCCGCCTCCACGCCCAGACCTAGGCCGCGTCCACCAGAACCACTTCGGCGTCATCCAGCGCGGTGATGCGCAGGACGGGCTCGTCACGCACGGCTGCGCCGTCGCGGGCGTCGAGTCGGACGCCGTTCACCTCGATCGCGCCGACCGCCGGCACCAGATAGGCGTGGCGGCCTTCGCCCAGGGCGTATTCCGTCGTCTCGCCGGCCTTCAGGGTTGCGCCCGCCACCCGCGCATCGGTGCGGATGGGCAGGGCCTCGCCGTCGTCCGGCAGGCCGGAGGCCAGGGACACGAAACGTCCGGCGCGGTCGCCCTTGGGGAAGGGCCGTGCGCCCCAGGTCGGGGCGCCGCCGCGGCCGGTCGGCTGGATCCAGATCTGGAAGATCCGGGTCGTCGTCGGCTCGACGTTGTACTCCGCATGGCGGATGCCGGAGCCGGCGCTCATCACCTGGACGTCGCCGGCTTCGGTCCGGCCCTCGTTGCCGAGGCTGTCCTTGTGGGTGATGGCGCCCTCGCGGACGTAGGTGATGATCTCCATGTCCGCATGCGGATGCGGCGGAAAGCCGGAGTTCGGCGCGATCTCGTCGTCGTTCCAGACGCGCAAGCTCCCCCAGTTCGTCCGCGCCGGATCGTAGTAGCCGGCGAAGGCGAAGTGATGCCGGGCCTTGAGCCAGCCGTGGTCGGCGCCGCCCAGGGTCGCGAAGGGCCGTTTCTCGATCATGTCTCAGGTCCTCCTCAGAGGCGCCGCAGCGGCGCCGTTCGAGTGAGAAGATAGGTTGACGATCTGCAGGATAAACGGCGCATTTCGCACAAGATTATTTCCATTTTGGAACGAGTTCGCAGGCGGCTCGGGAGCCTTTGGGGTTCGGCGCCGTTCCCAGCCTGGTGGAAGCTTAGGCGAAGCATCGATGAAATGGCTTCTCCTGCTCGCTGGGCTCGTGGTGGTTTTGCTGCTCGCGACCCGTAACGTCTGGCGTCCGGAGCAGGTCGCGACCGCCGCCTGCGTCGGGGCTCCGGAATTCGAGGCCGCCGCGCGCCGCAACGCGCAGACCTTCGCCTCCGTGGCGTGGGCTCCGTTTGGCGAGTTCGAAACAGGCTGGGACGCCTATGCCCCGGCCATCGCGCAGGAGATCCGCACAAGCTGTGGTCCGACGACGCCCGGTTTCGCCGCCGCCCTCGCCGCGTGGCAGAAGGCCCGGCATCTCGACGCCGCCGGCGAGATCGAGCCGAACACCTTCGAGGCCATGCGCGTCATCTGGATGCTGCGCCGTCCGTTCGTGGCGGCGACGCGCGACGGAAGCTGCCCGCCGGGCGCGACGGAAGCCTCGCTGGCGCAGGCCGCCGCGAGCGAAGGCTATAGGGGAAGGCTGGTTCAGCTCCGGCCAGGCGCCCTGGCGGCCTGGCGCCGGCTACGCGACGCCGCGCGTCGCGAAGTGCCCGCCGTGAGGGTCGACCCGAGCCTGCTGGCGCTGGTCTCCGGCTACCGCGACCCGCTGGCCGCCGAGGCGCTCTGTCTGGCCAATGGCGACTGTGGCGGTCCGGCCCGCGCCAACTGCTCGGCGCACCGGACGGGGCTCGCCCTCGACCTCTACCTCGGCGCAGCGCCCGGGCTCGACCCGATCTCCAGCGCAGACGCCAATCGCTCCCATCAGGCGGCGACGCCGGCCTATCAGTGGCTCGTCCGCAACGCAGGCCGCTTCGGCTTCGTGGCCTATCCGTACGAGCCTTGGCATTGGGAGTGGACCGGCGAGCCGATCGCGAGGGTCTAGGCTGCGGCGTCGCGACGCGCTGCGCGCGAATGTTGCGTTAACCGGAGATGGTCTAACGCAATGGTTGTAGTTCGGTGGTGGGTTGTCGATGTACGAGGTGGTGGAGGCGGCCGGCGAGTGGATCGTGCGGCAAGGCGGGCTGGAGGTGGCGCGCTACGACGCGCAGACCGCCGCCCTTCAGGCGGTCGCGGAGCGCATCCGTTCAGAAGACGCTCGCGACCGCACCGTTTCCTTCGCCATGCGGTTTCAGAGCCGCAAGAGCTAGTGTGCTGGATCCGAAGTTCGCCAGCATCTGGGTCATGCGCCGTGGCGAACTTCAGATCCAAGAAGCACACTAGAAACTTACACTTGCTAGTGTCCTTCTCGATTCCGAAGTTCGTCGGAGCCCGCCACAAGAGCCTGCGAACTTCGGAATCGGGACACTAGATCCGCATCTCGAAATAGGCCGTGTCGCTGCCGGCCGAGTGTCCCAGCATGGTGATGCGAAACTGCGCCCCGCCTTCCAGCGTCAACAGTCCCTCGCCCTCGCGGAACGCCTCCGCGGCGACCTCAGGCGTCGCGCTGATCGACCCGCGCAGCCGCGCCGGTCCCGGCCGAAGCGAGGAGGGCTCGCCGAGGATCTCGTAGCGAACCTGGCCGCGGAAGCCGCGGTAGCGCAGTTCGCCGTCGCCGGGAAAAGCTGGGAGCTTTTTGCGGACGTGCGCCATCGGATCTCCTTTTCGGTGAGACTCTCCTAACGGCTCAGGCGCGGGATCGATCCGTGGCAGAGCTCAGTTCGCGGGCGCGCGGCGCAGGCGCACCAGGCAGACGGGACCTTCCCAGACCTCCACAGCATGCCAGTCCTGTAGCCGCGCGTCGGCCAAGGCGCGCAGATCGGCGCGGTCGAAATCGCGGAGCAGCTGCGAGAAGACGATCTCGCCGGCTTCGTTGATCCCGTAGAATAGAAAATTCGCCACGCCCCGCCCCCCGCGGGAGCGGTGATTCCACGGTGGCTCGTCCGGGTCTGCCTGGAACCCGACATTGCCGTTCGCGGGCGCCTTTGCTGACCGTTGCAGGTCTGAGCACCTCGTCGGCGCCATCCCCATTTTGGGCGCCACCCTGAGCGCTGGGGTGGTTTTTCGATTTACTTGCGAGAGAAATCACAGCGGTCTGCAACGAAGGATTGCGGGTTGATCGAGCGCAATGCGCTGGCCGGCCCGTCGTCGATGGTGGTTCCTTCAAGTCACTTGCCATGGAGAACCCACGCGTGAGCCAGCCCGACGAGGAGGTGCTTCACGCGTTTTCACGCGAGCTTGTCGTGACCGCGCGGCGTTGGCGCACCCGGCTGAACGAACGGCTCAAGAGCATCGGACTGACGGAGGCCCGCTGGGCGGCGCTCTATTGGTTATGGCAGTCCCCAGAGGAACTCAGCCAGACCGCCCTGGCCGACCGCGCGGGCGTCGAAAACCCGGCCCTGGTGCGTACCCTCGACCTGCTGTGCAAGGCGGGGCTGGTGGAGCGCCGGACCTGCAAGCACGATCGGCGCGCCAAGGTTGTCGTCCTCACGCCGGCGGCCATGCCGATCGTCCGCCAGCTGGACCGTATCGCCGCGGAGCTTCGCGCCGAGCTGATGAGCGACCTGACCGCCGAGGAGCTGCAGGTGGCGCTCCGGGTGATGCATAAGCTGCGCACGAAGCTTGACGCCGCTGATCCGGACGGGCTCCTAGCGGAGCAGCCAGACGGCGAAGCCGCCGGCGATCGCCTGGATCGTCAGGATCAGCCGCATTAGGCTGGCGAACGGCTCCTTCACCGTCTTGTGGCGGAACAGCCGCTGGGCGGCCGCTGCGCCCGCGCCGCCGCCGATGGCGGCCAGGCTCAGCAGCCGACGTTCGGGAATCCGCCAGCCGCCGCGCAGGGCGCGGCGCTTGTCGAGACCGAAGGCTGCGAACGCCGCGAGGTTGATCGCGACGAGATAGACGGCGACAGCTGCGAACATCGATGACGGCGGCCGAGCGCGCGGCCTAGTTCTTGCCGGACGGCGCCGGCTCCGGAGCCGGCGCGGCGGGCTCCGCGGGCGTGGCCTCGGAGGCGGACGTCGGGGAGTCCGGGGCGGCGTTCCCCTTCAACGAGGCGCCAAGGAGGCTGGCGCGCTTGGCCAGGGTGTCGGCGACCACCGGGCAGCGGGACGGCAGGCTCCAGCTCATCCATTCCTGGGCCAGCCGCGCCTTGGTCACATCGGGGCCGACGTTCCAGACCGCGTGGCCGCGCTTCATGGCGGCCGAGCCGGTGACGTTGATCGGCTGCAGGCTGGCTTTTTCGGCCGCGGTGAGGGCGTTCTGGAAGCGCTTGAGATCGGCGCGGCCCTGGCGTTGCTGGTCCTCGTAGACCTTGAGGTCGTCAGACAGCTTGCTGCCGGGGCGCCGCCAGGTGGTCTCGATGCGGGTCACCTCGGGCATCACCTGGTCGTGCAGATCGAGGTAGCCGGAGAGCACGCCGTAGCACCAGGCCACGAACTGGTAGTCGTCGGTGGGCGCGCCCGTCGGGGCGGGGGCTTCCGCAGCCGGGGCTTGAGCCGCTTCGGCGGCCGGAGGGGCGGCGGCGACAGCCTGCTGGGCGGCGGGCTGGTCGGCCAGGAACAGGCTGGCGGCGAGCGCGAGCGAAATCATGCGGCGGTGAACCTCGAATGGTGCAGCTTAGCTCTTTAGGGCGTCGGCGACCGATCCGAACCCGCCGCCCCCCGGGGTTTCGATCTCGATCGCGTCGCCCGGCCGCACCTCGATCGAGAAGCAGCCGGCCAGATCTGTAGCGGTCCCGTCGGCCGCGATCAAACGCTGGCGGCCGGGCAGGCCCGGACCGCCGCCCGCCAAGCCTTGCGGCGCAAACCTCCGGCGCGAGGCCAGGAGGGCCGCCTGCATCGGCGCCAGGAAGCGGATCCGGCGCAAGGCGCCGTCGCCGCCCCGCCGCGCGCCCGCCCCGCCGGACCCGCGCCGAACCTCGAAGGTCTCGACCCGCACGGGGAAGCGCCGTTCGAGGATTTCCGGATCGGTCAGGCGCGAGTTGGTCATGTGGGTGTGGATGGCGTCGGCGCCGTCCGCGTCGGGTGTCGCGCCGGCCCCGCCGCAGAGGGTCTCGTAGTACTGGCGGGCGTCGTCGCCGAAGGTGAAGTTGTTCATCGTCCCCTGGGCGTTGGCCATCACGGCGAGCGCCGAATAGAGGGCGTCGACCACGTGCTGGCTGGTCTCGACATTGCCGGCGACCACGGCGGCCGGCGGCCGCGGGCTGAGCAGCGAGCCCTCCCGCGTCAGGATCTTCAGCGGTTCGAGGCAGCCGGCGTTCAGCGGGATGTCGTCGTCCACCAGGGTGCGGAAGACGTAGAGGGCCGCGGCGTCGACGATGGCCGAGGGCGCGTTGAAGTTGCTGTCCAGCTGGTCGGACGAGGCGGTGAAGTCGAGCACCGCCTCGCCGGCCCCGGCGTCCACCGTGGTCCGCACCACGATCTCGCCGCCGGCGTCGAGCGGCGCGCGGGCCTGCCCGTCCGAGAGCCGGCCGAGCGCGCGGCGGACCGCGGCCGCAGCGTTTTCCTGCACGAAGCCCATATAGCGGGCGACGGTCTGCGGCCCGAAGCTTTCGATCATCCCGCGGACCGCGGCGGCGCCCGCCTGGCAGGCGGCGATCTGGGCCTTGAGGTCGGCCAGGTTGCGCTCCGGCGCCCGGGCCGGCCAGCGCCCGGCGACCAGGGCCGCGCGGGTCTCGTCGGCCAGGAAACGGCCCTCGCGCATGATCGGCAGAGCGTCCAGCAGCACGCCCTCGTCCTCGATGGTCCTGGAGAAGGGCGGCATCGAGCCCGGCTGCATCCCGCCGACGTCCGCATGGTGGCCGCGCGCGGCGACGTAGAAGGCGGGTTGGGGCGGAGAGCCCCCTCCACCGCTTCGCGGACCCCCTCCCCCAAAGGGGGAGGAGAGGGGCCGCTGCAGCTTAGAATCTCCTCCCCCTTTGGGGGAGGGGGACCCCGAAGGGGTGGAGGGGGCCGTCGGCCCCTCCATGAACACCGGCATGACCACGGTGATATCCGGCAGGTGGGTGCCGCCGGCGTAGGGGTTGTTGAGCGCGAAGGCCTCGCCGGGCCGAAGGTCGGGGTGACGGTCGCGCACGGCCCGCACGCTGGCCCCCATCGAGCCCAGGTGCACCGGCATGTGCGGGGCGTTGGCCACCAGGCCGCCGTCGGCGTCGAAGAGGGCGCAGGAGAAGTCCAGCCGCTCCTTGATGTTGACCGAGTGCGCCGTCCGCTCCAGCGCCGCTCCCATGGCTTCGGCGACGCCCATGAAGCGGCGGTTGAACAGCTCCAGGGTGACCGGGTCGGGCCGCGAGAGGTCGGGCGCCGCGGCGGCGGTCACGCCGGTGCGGTGCAGGCGGATCAGTCCGTCCTCGTCGGCGAGGGCGCTCCAGCCGGGGAGCACGGCGATCTGGGTGTCCGGCCGCACGATCAGGGCGGGGCCGTCGAGGGTGGTGAAAGCGTCGGCCGCCACAAGCGGCGCATCGTGCCAACCGCCGGCGAACATCCTGACGCGAGCGCCGAACGCCCCCTCAGTCGGCTGCGCCGACAGCTCCCCCGCTGCGCGGTGGAGCATCTGCGGCCCAGATCCTCCACCGCGAAGCGGGGGAGGTGGCTCGCGAAGCGAGACGGAGGGGGCGTTCAGCGCCTCCGCTTCAACCGTGGAGATGAGGATGTCCCGCTCCGGCTCTACGAACCCGAACAGCCGTTGGTGCGCAGTCTCGAACGCTGCCCGGACCTCCGCGACCTCGCCCGGCGCCACCGGCAGCTCGGCGTCGGCGCCGTCGTAGCGCAGGCGCAGGGTCCGGCGGACCTCGCCGGCCGCGGCGCCCTGGTCGGCGAGCGCCGCGCGGGCGGCCTGCTCGACCTCGCCGAGGCGGGCCTCGGCCTGGACCAGTCCGGCCGCGTCCAGCGGCGCCTCCAGCCCCGCCTGGCGCAGGGCGCTCAGCTGCGCCTCGCCGATGCCCCAGGCCGAGAGCACGCTGCCCTGGCGCGGGCAGAGGATCTCCGCGACGCCCAGGGCGTCGGCGGTGGCGCAGGCGACCTGGCCGGCGGCGCCCCCGAAGGCGGTCAGCACATGTTCGCGCGGGTCGAAGCCGCGCTCGGTGGAGATCCGTCGCACCGCCTGGGCCATCTGCTCCACGGCGACGGCGAGGAAGCCCTCTGCCGCGGCCTCGACGCTGGGCGCGCCCATGGCCTGGGCGAGCTCGGCCAGCCGTGCGTGCGCCGCCGCGGCGTCGAGCGGCTGGTCGCCGCCCGGCCCGAACACCGCCGGGAAGGCGGTCGGCTCCAATCTTCCCAACACCAGGTTGGCGTCGGTCACCGTCGCCGGGCCGCCGTGGCCGTAGCAGGCCGGGCCCGGCTCGGCGCCGGCGCTGGCGGGCCCGGCTCGGGCGCGCAGGCCGTCGAAGGCGAGGATCGAGCCGCCGCCGGCCGCCACCGTCTCCACGTCCAGCATCGGGCTGCGGAGCCGCACCCCGGCCACCCGCGCCGCGTCCCGCCGCTCCAGCGTTCCGGCGAAGCGGCAGACGTCGGTGGAGGTGCCGCCCATGTCGAAGCCCAGCGTCGCCGCAGCGCCGGCCCGCCGCGCGGTCTCGGCGACGCCGACCACGCCGCCGGCGGGCCCGGAGACGACCGCGTCGCGCCCGCGAAAGGCCTCGGCGTGCACCAGGCCGCCGGCCGAGGTCATGAAATAGAGCGGCGCGCCGGCGACCGCGTCGGCGACCTGGCGGACATAGGCCTGCAGGACCGGCGTAAGATAGGCGTCGGCGACCGTGGTCTCGGCGCGCGGCAGGAAGCGGGGCAGGGGCGAGACCTCGTGGCTGAGCGCCACGAAGGCGAAGCCGGCGTCGCGCGCCAGAACGCCGGCGCGCCGCTCATGCTCGGGGTTCAGGTCGGCGTGCAGGAAGGCGATCGCGCAGGAGGTGAAGCCCTGCGCCGCCGCCGCCGCCAGCCGCGCCGCCAGCGCCGGTTCGTCGAGCGGCTCGACCACCTGGCCGTCCGCGCCCAGCCGCTCGTCGGCCTCGACGACGCCCGCGTAGAGCGGCGCCGGGCGGCGGATGTTCAGGGCGAACAGGTCGGGCCGCGACTGGTCGCCGATCAGCAGCGCGTCGGCGAAACCTGCGGTGGTGACGAACAGGGTCTTGGCGCCGGCGCGCTCCAGCAGGGCGTTGGTCGCCACCGTGGTGCCCATGCGGATGGTCTCGACCCGCGCGGCGGGGAAGGGCGTTCCGCGCGCCGCGCCCAGGATCCGGCGCATCCCTTCGACCGCCGCGTCCGTATAGGCGCAAGAGGAGGACAAGAGTTTGAGCGAGGCGTCCCGCCCGTCTGAAGCACGGCCGATCACGTCGGTGAACGTCCCGCCGCGGTCGATGGCGAAACTCCAGGCGATGTCCAAAACTTAATGTCTCCCAACTACTCGTGCGATTGTAATGCGACTTGATGCGGCCTAAGGCATTTCCCTACTCCGATGGGCTTTTGGCGCAAAATCGCGGGCTTGGCGGTCCGCAATCTGGACGAGGCGGACTGCCCGACCTGTCCCCCCGGCTTGCCGGGCGAAGATCCTGCGTTCACGACGGCGGTCACGGCCCTGGGCGCGAAGCTCGCCAAGGTCGACGGGCGGGCCCAGGCGTCGGAGTATGAGGCCTTCGCCGAAGTCTTCCAGCCGGAGGAGGGCAGCCTGGGCAACGTCCGGCGCCTCTACCAGCTCGCCCGCCAGACCACGCGCGGTTTCGAGAGCTACGCCCGCCGGCTGGCCAAGCGCTACCGCCACTGCCCGCAACTTCTGGAAGATGTGCTCGACGGCCTGTTCTTCGTCGCCACCTCCGACGGCGCGGTGACCGCCGACGAGCTGATCTATCTGGAGCGCGTCTCGCAGCTGTTCGGCCACAGCCCGCTCACCTTCCGCCGCCTGAAGGCGACGCACCTGGGGCTCGAGAAGGAAGATCCCTACGTCGTGCTCGGCGTGGCGCACGACGCCCCCGACGCCGACGTCCGCACCGCCTGGAAGGCGCAGCTGTCCGAGGCGCACCCCGACCGGGCGCGCGCCCGCGGCCTGCCCACCGAGTTCGTCGAAGTCGCCGAGGCCAAGGCCGCCGCCATCAACGCAGCCTTCGACACGGTCATGCGAGAGCGCAGGGCGCTGGCGTTGCAGGGAGCGGCATAGTTACGCGCTCGCCGAAGTTCACGATTATCTTCAGTTGACGTTCAGATCCTGAGGACCAAAATAGTTTATTACAGCTCATGCCTGGGCTGATTTGAGGACGCCATGGTGAGAGAATTCGCCGTTCGGCCGGGATCCGCCCTTCGCAGCCTTGCAGCGCTCGGCGGGACGCTGGCGACCGGGGCGGCGGTTGTCGTCGGTGCGGTGATGGCGGTTTTCGCCGCCGCCACCGTCGCGGTGATCGCGGTCATGGCGAGCGCGCTTCTCGGCTTCGCCGGCCTCGCGCTTCGGGCGCGGCGCACGGCGCGGGCGCGCAGCCGCCAGCCGGACGTCATCGAAGCCCGCCACCTGGGCGGCCACCACTGGGTGGCCTACGGCTGGAACGAGCGCAGCTGAACCTTAAGCGGCCGGACCCGGCCGGTTAAGGCTGTCGCGCGGTCGGGCTGGAGCTCTATCGCGACCAGGCCGCCATCGATCAGCACACCGCCAGCGACTATTTTCTCGCCGCGCTCGGCCGGATGCAGGCGTGCGTGGAAGGCGAGTCCGAAGTCGAATTCCTCGACAGCCTGGACTAGGGACGCAAGACGGGCTCAGGACTTGTCCACGACGCCCGTTGTGGACGTCCGCCGCTTCCCTGACGCCGGCGCGGCCGGAGCGATGACGGTTCGATCCAGAATGTCAGCCATGAGCGCGGCGGGCGGCGGGTCCGGTTGCCGGAGCCACCAGGCGAGAAGCTCGACGATCGCAGAGGCGGTGAGCACGACGCCCAGATCGCCCGGCAACCCGCTGTGCGGGCGCGCCGCAGCAGCCTCGCGGCCCTGGCGCAACATCTCCTCCCGCACGAAGCCGAACGCTCCTGTCAGCAGAGCTGACCACAGGGCGCGGTGCTGGTCGACATAGGTGCACAGAGCCAGGCAGGCGGCTCGCGAGTTCTCCGCGTCGTAGACGGGAATGGTCAGGTCCGACAGCCGCCGAACTTCCGCCGCCGCCAGGTCCTGCAGCAGAGCTTCCTTGCTCGCGTAGTGGCGATAGTAGGTCGTGAAGCCCACGCCGGCCGTCGCGGCGATATCGCGGATCGTGATCTGCTCCAGGGGCGTGGACTCCAGCAACTCCAGCAAGGCCTGGCTCAGGCCAGCCCGGCTGCGGAGCACGCGAGGGTCCGTCACGACCGCGCCTTTTTGGTTGATCTTCGGAACGCCGCGTTTCACAAGTTGCTCCATAGTCGGACAACCGATAGTCGGAGGAGACGCTCATGGCCACATTTGTACTCGTGCATGGAGGCGGACACGGCGGCTGGTGCTACACGCGCGTGGCGCGGCTGCTCAGGGAGGCCGGCCATCTCGTCTACGCGCCGAGCCTGACCGGCCTTGCCGACCGCAAGCATCTGCTCAGCCGCGACACCGACCTCGACACCCACGTCACCGACATCGTCAATCTGCTGGACTACGAGGAGCTGTCCGACGTGGTTCTGGTCGGCCACAGCTATGGCGGCATGGTCATCACCGGCGTCGCGGATCGCGCCGGCCGGCGCATCGCCCGGCTCGTCTATCTCGACGCCGCCCACCCGAAGGACGGCGAATCCCTCGCCGACGTCGCGCCCGCCATGATGAGCATGGCGCAAGGCGAACTGTTCGTTGCCGACGGCGTGGAGCTGGTGATGTCGCCGGAGTCCCAGGTGATCCCTCATCTGGGCGTCACCGATCCGGCCGACTTCGCCTGGATGAAGTCGAAGCTCACGCCCCACCCTTGGAAGTGCTTTACCCAGAAGCTCCAGTTCAGGGACGAGGTCGCCCTGCGCCGGATTCCGCGCACCAGCATCAACTGCACCCAGGCGCTGCGGTCGAGCGTGCCTGACGCCCGCGAGCGCCAGCTTGATGGCGACCAGCTGTTCGAGATCGACACCGGCCACGACCTGATGATCACCGAGCCCGCGGCCGTGGCCGACATGCTGCTGCAGGCCGCCGCCGCGGGGTCTCGGGCGGCGTCGCAGCCCGCAAGCGAAAGGGTCTGAGCGTTTCGCCCGGACTCGCCCAGCTGATGCCATAGCCAACGGCAAGGTTGAAAATGAACCTGCAGTCCCTCGACCGCGATGGGTCGGTGCGGGTGACGGAGGACTCCGTCGATCCGCTCTACAACGAGCCCTATATCGACGTGAACGAGCTGCGCGATGAGCCGGCGCCGCATCGTTACGTGCACGGCGGGTTCAAGGGCACGGACGCGCGCTTCTCGTTCTATTTCCCGCCTCCGGAGCAGTACGAGGGGCGCTTCCACCACAACACCTATCCGTTGGCGACGTCCGAGGACATTGGTCCGTTCCCGATCGCCTTTGGGGTGGCGACGGGCAATCTCGGCTTCACCCTCGACAGCGGCGCCTACTACGTCCAGACGAACCTCGGCGGCGCCTTCAGCCTGGGCGGCGCCGATCCCGCGATCGCGGCCTATCGCGTCAATGCGGCCGCGGCCAAATATTCGCGGGTGGTGGCGGCCGAGCTCTACGGCGATCACCGTCCATTCGGCTATCTCTTCGGCGGAAGCGGCGGCGCCTATCAGGCGGTCGGCAGCGCGGAGCAGACGAGCGGCGTGTGGGACGGCTTCGTCCCCTTCGTGCTGGGCTGCAACCACGCCACGCCGAGCAATTTCACCGTGCGGATGCATGCGCTGCGCGTGCTGCGGCGCCGGAACAGGTTTCCCGGCATCATGGACGCCCTGAACCCGGGCGGGAGCGGAGATCCCTATGCCGACCTGAACGAAGAGGAGCGGGCCGCGCTGAAGGAGGCGACGCTGATGGGCTTCCCTCCGAACGGCTGGTACAGCCACGAGACGATGGACGCCGGCTATTTCGGGAATATCGCCAGCGCCATTCCCCGCTTCGATCCGACCTATGTCGAGGACTTCTGGACGAAGCCCGGCTACCTGGGCGGCGATCCGGCCTCCTCGATCCGGGCCGATCGCTTTCACTTCGACACCACGGCGGCCAGCGTGACCGAGGGGCCTCCCAGGCGGGTCGAGCTGGCGACCATACCGGACAGGGACTTCGCCAATGCGCACCTGGTGCTGCTGAGCGGGGCTGCGGCCGGCAAGAGTCTCGCGATCCACGAAATCGACGGCAGGACCGTAAGCTTCACCACGACGGCCGATCCGGACGTGGTCGCGGCGGTTCAGCCCGGCGCACCGGTGCGGATCGACAATTCGTGGCCGCTCGCCGCGGAGACCTACCATCGCCACCAGGTCCCGCCGACGGAGGACTTCTATGGCTGGAACCAGTTCCGCGACGATCAGGGCCAGCCGATCTATCCGCAGCGCCACGCCCTGCTCGGCGCCACCTTCACGGTCAGCAGCGCGGGCGCCCTGCTGACCGGAAGGTTCCACGGCAAGATGCTCCTGATGCAGGCGCACATGGACATCGATTCCTTCGCCTGGTTCGCCGACTGGTACCGGTCGAAGGTGAAGGCGGCGATGGGACCCGGCTTCGAAGACAGCTTCGCGCTGTGGTTCGTGGATCGTGCCCAGCACGACAACCCCTCGACCCTGGTCGCCAAGGCCCACGCCGTGAGCGCCGAGGGCGCGCTGCAACAGGCGTTGCGCGACCTCAGCCGATGGGTCGAGACGGGGGTGCGCCCCTCCGACACCCGATACAAGGTGGCGCAGTCGCAGGTCGAGCTTCCGGCGCGGGCGGACGAGCGCGGAGGCCCGCAGCCGGTGGTCGACCTCAAGGCCAACGGCGGGGCGCGCGCCGAAGTCTCGGTCGGCGAACCCGTCGCCTTCACGGCCACGATCGAGACGCCGCCGGACGCGGGCGAGGTGGTTGCGGCGGAGTGGGACTTCGAGGGCCTCGGCGCCTACCCCGTCGATGACAGTCCCACCTCGCCGCAAGCGCGCGTCACCCTGTCGACCACCCACGCCTATTCCAAGCCCGGCGTCTATTTCGCCGTGCTGCGCGGCACGTCCCAGCGCGAGGGGGACGCACAGACGCCCTATGGGCGAATTCAGAACATCGCCCGCGTACGCGTGATCGTGACCTAGCCGGGCAGGACGGCGCGACGAGCGGCCTTCAGGCCCGGCGCGGGATCCGCACCGGCAGCTGCTCGTAGCCGTGCACGAAGCTCGAGTAGACGCGGGTCGGGGGACCGGTGACCTCGATCACCGGGAACCGCTTCAGGACCTCTTCCCAGATGATCTGCAGCTGCAGCTCGGCGAGGCGATTGCCGACGCAGCGGTGGATGCCGAAGCCAAAGGACAGGTGCTGGCGCACCCGCGGCCGCTCGATCCAGAAATCGTTCGGCCGCTCGATCACGCTCTCGTCGCGGTTGCCCGAGATGTACCACATGGCGACCTTGTCGCCCTTGCGGATCAGCTTGCCGCCCAGCTCCACGTCGCGGGTCGCCACGCGGCGCATATAGGCCAGCGGGGTCTGCCAGCGGATGGTCTCCGAGACCATGGCCGGGATCAGCGCCGGGTCGGCGCGCAGCCGAGCTTCCTGGTCGGGGTTCTGGCTTAGCGCCAGCACCGAGCCGGTGATGGTGTTGCGGGTGGTGTCGTTGCCGCCGACGATCAGCAGGATCAGGTTCCCGAGGTACTCCATGCGGTCCATGTTCCGCGTCGCCTCGCCGTGGGCGAGCATGGAGATCAGGTCGGGCCTTGGCGGGGCGTTGACCCGCTCATTCCACAGCTGGCCGAAATACGTCAGGCATTCGAACAGCTCGCCCTTGCGTTGCTCGACGCCGCGGCCGGGCTCGAAGAGGTGGCTGTCCGGCGGGGCGGTGGCCACGTCCGACCAGCGGGTCAGCTTGCGCCGGTCCTCCCAGGGAAAGTCGAACAGGGCGGCCAGCGTCATCGAGGTCAGCTCGATCGAGACCTTGTCCACCCAGTCGAACTCTTCGCCGATCGGCAGCTGGTCGAGGATCTGTCCCGCGCGCTCGCGGATGATCGGCGCCAGGTGCGCCATGTTCGGCCCGGAGACGATCGGCGCGATGGTCTTGCGCTGCACGTCGTGCCGCGGCGGGTCCATGGCGATGAACATCTGCAGCCGGAAATCTGGATCCGGATCCGGCAGGACGATCGCGGGCTCCGAGGAAAAGCTCTCGTGATCGCTGTCGACGGCGACGATGTCGTTGTAGCGGGTGATCGACCAGTAGCCGCCGATCTCCGGCAGCGGCGAGACGGCCCAGTGCACGGGATCCTCCGCCCGCAGCCGCTCGAAATAGGGCCAGAAGCCGCCGGTCCGGAAGAGTTCCGGATTCGCGGGACTGAGCGCCTCGAGCGGCATGGAATAGGCCGCTTCGCGAGCGGTGCGCTTCAGGTCTTGAGCGCCGTCATCCATGGGATCCATCCTCCAGCCGCGGGCGTCTCACCCATGGCGGCCCAAGTGTCCAGCCTCGCGCGTCGCCGCCGGGGCGCGGCGGGCGGGAGTCTAGACCCTCAGGCGTTGAAGTTCAGCCGCAATCCCGGCCGCGGCCAGCGGCATCTGTAGAGCTGGCCGGCGGCCGAGCCGGTGATCCAGGCGTCGCGCATGTCGGGTCCGCCGAAGCAGATGTTGGTGGTGACCGGGTCGGGGCAGGCGACGTGCTCCGTCGTTCCGTCCGGATCGAAGATGGTGATTCCGCTATCGCCGATGGTCGCGGCGCAGACCTTGCCGCCGGCCTCGACCGCCAGGCTGTCCAGCGCCTGCAGGCCGACCAGGTTCGCGACCAGGCGGCCGGGGACATGCCGCTCCTGGGGCGTCAGCACGCCGGGCTCGACGACGTCGAAGGCCCACAGCCGGCCCGTCTCGGTGTCGGCCAGATAGACCACCGTCTCGTCGGGCGAGAGGCCCACCCCGTTCGGCGAGAGCAGGCGCTGGCGCTGGCGGCTGATCTTCGATCCGTCGGCATGCGCGTAGTAGAGGCCGCCGTATCGGCGCGCGTCCGGCGTCGGCAGGCCGTGGTCGCTGAACCAGAGCCCGCCGTGGCGATCGAACACGAGGTCGTTGGGCGCGATCAGCCGCTGGCCGTCGCAGGCCTCGTAAACGGTCGAAAGCTCGCCGGTCTTCGGGTCGTAGCGCTGGATGTAGCCGCCCTGGTAGCTGTCGGCGTGGAAGAAGGCGCCGCCGTTGTTGGCGATCCAGATCGCGCCGTCGGGTCCGATCGCGGCGCCGTTCGGGCCCCCTCCGGTCTCGACCACCAGCGCCTTGCGGCCGTCCGGCCAGATCCGGGTGAGTTTCTGGCCCTGGACCTCGGTGACGATGACCGAGCCGTCGGCCATGGCCATCGGCCCTTCGGGGAACGCCAGCCCGTCGCAGACCTGCTGCATCTCGATCGTCATGCCAGCCGCCTCCCAGGTTTTGAAGGACTATAGGCGTTCCAGGACCCGGAAGGTGAAGGGGTGCTCGTCGTCGTCGCTCGCCGGATGCGACTCGCGGCGCACCTCCCGCCAGCGGCTCTCGTCGATCGGAGAGAGGCGCACGTCGCCCTCCACCTCGGCCTCGACCTCGGTGAGGTAGATCCGGCCCGCCCGTTTCAGCGCCAGCTCGAACAGCGAGGCGCCGCCGATCACGCAGACCTCGTCGCGGCCGTCCTCCTCGGCCTGCTCGCGGGCGATCTGCACGGCTTCGGAGAAGTCCTCGCAGACCAGGGCGCCGTGCGGCTCGAAGGAGCCGTCGCGCGACAGGACGATGTTGGTGCGGCCGACCAGCGGCTTCCGGGGCAGGCTGTCCCAGGTCTTGCGGCCCATGATCACCGGCTTGCCCATGGTCACGGCGCGGAAGATGGCCAGGTCGCTCTTCAGCCGCCAGGGCAGGGTCCCATCCTTGCCGATGACGCCGTTGCGCGCCCGAGCGATGGGGCCGGCAGTGAGAATGATCTGGGGCATGGAAGCTTCTTTAGCGCGAGTTCGCCCCCTCAGTCAGCTTCGCTGACAGCTCCCCCGCAAGCGGTGGAGCATCTTCGGCCCAGATCCTCCACCGCGTAGCGGGGGAGGTGGATCGCCGAAGGCGAGACGGAGGGGGCGTTCGGCGCGGATCAGACCGCGATCGGCGCCGGGATGGCCGGATGAGCCTTGTAGCCTTCCAGCTTGAAGTCCTCGAACGCGAAGCTGAACAGGTCGGGCTTGTCGGCGATCTGCATCACCGGCAGCGGCAGCGGTTCGCGGCTCAGCTGCAGCCGGGCCTGGTCGAGGTGGTTCAGGTAGAGGTGGGCGTCGCCGAAGGTATGGACGAACTCGCCGGGCTCCAGCCCGGTCACCTTGGCTATCATGAGGGTGAGCAGGGCGTAGCTGGCGATGTTGAACGGCACGCCCAGGAAGACGTCGGCCGAGCGCTGGTAGAGCTGGCAGGAGAGCTTCCCCTCCGCCACGAAGAACTGGAACAGGCAGTGGCAGGGCGGCAGCGCCATGTCGTCGACGTCGGCCGGGTTCCAGGCGCTGACGATATGGCGGCGGCTGGCGGGATTGGTCTTCAGGCTCTGGACCACATTGGCGATCTGGTCGATCACCCGGCCGTCCGGCGCGGCCCAGGAGCGCCATTGCTTGCCGTAGACGGGGCCAAGCTCGCCGTTCTCGTCGGCCCACTCGTTCCAGATGCTGACGCCGCGCTCCTGCAGCCAGCGGACGTTGGTGTCGCCGCGCAGGAACCAGAGCAGCTCCAGGATGATCGACTTGCGGTGCAGCTTCTTGGTGGTGAGAAGCGGGAAGCCCTTGGAAAGGTCGAACCGCATCTGCCGGCCGAAGACGCCCAGGGTGCCGACGCCCGTGCGGTCCTCGCGCCGGACCCCGGTCTCCAGGATGTCGGCGAGCAGGGCCAGGTACTGCCGCTCGGGATGGTCCGCGGCGGCTACGGCTTCAGCAAGGGCGAAGGGGGCGTTCATTGGACGCAAGCTTACGCGCAGAGGGGCGAGTCGTCAGGGCGAAACCACGCGGCCCATCATCCGCCCAATCCGTCATCCCGGCCGGAGCGAAGCGGAGAGCCGGGACCCAGGGGGTTCTGCAGTGCGGAGGCCCTGGGTCCCGGCTCGGCATGCGGCCGTCCGGGATGACGGGATTTTGAGTTCACCCCGCGAAGCCGCCCTCGTCGAGGAACTCCTGCTCCGGCGCGGTGGTCGGGCGGCCGAGGCAGGGGTTGCGGTGCGGGAAGCGGCCGAAGCGGGCGATGATGTCGCGGTGGATCGTCAGCCACTTCAGGACTTCGGCGTCGCCGAGCTCGGTGGCCACAGCCAGGCCGAAATCCTGGTCGGCGAGGTCTTCGGAATGTTCGAAGGGCAGGACGAAGAACTGCCGAAGCTCCGGCTCGACCTCGGTGTGGAAGCCGGCGTCGATCGCCGCGCGGGCGATGCTGCGCGCCTTGGGGTCGGTGGCGAAGGCATGCGCCGAGCCGCGGTAGAGGTTGCGCGGGAACTGGTCGAGCAGGATCAGCAGGGCCAGCGCGCCATCGGCGGTTTCCGTCCAGCCGTCGTACTGGCCGCGGGCGGCGGCGTGGTGCACCGGCTCGAACTTCAGCCGGATGGCGTCGTCGAACGCCCAGGAGCTGGCGTACCACTTCTTCGGACCGGCCGAGCGCCAGAAGCCCAGGATGTCGTTCGGGATCGCCGGCACGCGCGTTTCAGCTCCACTTCGGCGGCCAAGGCGCTCGCCTGCGGCAGACTTGGCCTGACGGGCGTCGTCGTTCAAGTCGGGTTCAGCCGCCGGGGCTCACAAGGAAGGTGAAGCGATGGGGCGGCCACGAGGGTCGCCCGGGAAAAGGTCGATGAAAACTAGGGTCCTCAGTCTTACGATCCTGTTGCTGGCGAGCACCGCGTCCGGCGCCTTGGCGCAGGATTCCGGCGGCGCCATGCAGCGGGTTTTGCGTCACTCCCAGGAGCAGGCGCGGTCGCGTCAGGAAGCGGCCGTCCCCGAGGCCCAGCCCGCCCCGCCCGCGCCAGCCGCTCCGGCCGCCCCGCCGGCGCGCTCGCCGCGGGCCCGCCCCTGGATGACGGCCGGGCCGACCGTGCGCCGCCCCGGGCCGGCGGGTCGCACGGGCCCGACGGAAACCGCGTCCGGGAGCGTGACCGTCGCGTCGAGGAGCGCCGCGTCGAGGAGCGCCGCGTCGAGGAGCGCCGCGACGATGATCGTCGCCGTCGCGACCTGGATCCGCGGGTCCAGGACCGGGATCGGGGGAACTGGGACCGCCGCGACGATCACCGGCCGCCCGGCGACCGTGACGGCCGGCGCGACGACAGGCGTGACGACAGGCGTGACGACAGGCGTGACGACCGGGGACGTTGGGACGGAGACCGGCGCCGCGACGACGGCGGGCGCGACGGTCCGCGCTGGGAATCCCGCCGCTATCCACCGATCTACAACAGCCCGTCACGCTACCGCGGCCCCTCCTGGCGGCCCCCGTACGGCTATTACGCGCGGTCCTGGCGGTTCGGCGAGATCCTGCCGCGCGGCTGGTATGGAGAGCAGTACCGGATACTCGACTGGTGGGAGTACGGCCTGCCGGAGCCGCCCTATGGCTACGACTGGGTCCGCGTCGGCCGCGACGTGCTGCTGATCGACAGCTACACGGGCCGCATCGTCCAGGTGGTTCGGATGGTCTTCTGGTGAGGCGCTAGAAGCGCCCGCCGCCCTTCCATCTTTCCGTCATGGCCGGGCCCCGTCCCGGCCACCCATGAACGTCGAAGGCGAAGGACGGTCTTCGTCTCTCCGTGCGCATGGGTTCCCGGCACAAGGCCGGGAATGACGGCGGGGGAGGGCGGAGCCGGGGGTTAAAGAGCGAATGAAAGCGCCGCGGCCCTATGCCCGGCAGGCGGGGCATAGGCCGCGGGCTTCGAGCGTGACGACGCGGACCTGGTAGCCGCGCGTTTCGGCCGCGGCGAGCTGGGCCGTGAAATCCGGCTCGAACTCTTCTGCTGCACCGCAGCAGTCGCAGATCAGGAAGGCGGCGCTGTGCGCCTCGCCGGCCAGGCGGCAGGGGACGTAGGCGTTCAGGCTCTCGATGCGATGGGCGAAGCCCAGGCGTTCGAGGAACTCCAGGGCGCGATAGACGGTAGGGGGTTTTGCCGGCGCGCCGGTCTGGCCGAACACCGCGATCAGGTCATAGGCCTTCAGCGGCGCGTCCGCGCCCAGCAGCAATTCCAACACCCGCCGGCGCGGCGCGGTCAGCCGCTCCTGGTTTTCCAGGCAGCGCGTCTCGGCCAGGCCGAGCGCGTGCTGAAGCGCTGGACCCTTGAGCCCAGGATGCGCCCCGTCGGCGTGATGACAATCCACACCCATCTGCACCAGCTAATCGCTTCAAGCCTCGGCGCCAACCACCCTGTCGTGATCGTTTCACAGTCAAGGTAGATACCTGCGTTCCGCGGCGCAGCAATTGCCTGCGACAATGTTGTGCGATGCGGTAAGAGATCGTTAGCCGTATAGCTTTGAGGGAAGCCCCATGTCGTTCATCCAGATGCGCACTGTGCCGGGCCTGTTCATCGGTCGCCGCACCTTGATCTGCGCCGAGCCGCCGGCCCCCGGGGTCGAGGACACGGGCTACCGCTGCGGCGCCTGCGACAGCATCATCCACGCCGCCGTCGATCCGGCCGAACTGCGCGACGTCGTCGTCCGCTGCGGCTGCGGCGAGATCAACCAGCTCTAGGCGGTTTCTCCTCCCCTCCCCGGGAGGAGCCTTCCACCGACCCAAAGAAAAAGCCCGCGGCTCGCGCCGCGGGCTTTTTGCATTCTGGGCCTTCGGCTAGCGCCTGAGGGCCTGACCCTCGTCGCCGCTCGCGCTGATCCAGCGCGAGCGGAACGGGGGCCTTAAGCGCCTTCGGTCTCGCTGCTGCTCGGCGAGCCGTCGCCGCCTTCGAAGGTGCGGGGCGCCCGGCGCCGGCGCGGCCGGCGGGCGGGAGCTTCCTCGTCGCTGGCGGCGGCTTCGGGGCGCGGCGTGGCGGGCGCCTGCAGGAAGGCCGGCGCGTGGCTTTCGCCGCCTTCGGAGTCGCGCAGCATTTGGGCCGGGCGCTCCTCGACGACGGGCGCCGGCGCGACCGGGACCTGAGCCTCGATCACGGGCGCCGGCTCGCGTGCGTCGCGACGCTCCTCGCCGGTGCGTTCGCCGCGGTTGCGGTCGTCCCGTTCGCGCCAGCGGTCGCGGCGGCCCTGGCCCTGAGCGGGCTGGCCGGTCGCAGCCAGCTGGGCGTTCTGAGCGCCCTGGGCCTCGCGATTGCGGTCGTCCCGGACCCGGTCGTCGCGGGGCCGGTCATCGCGCACCCGGTCGTCACGGGGACGATCGTCGCGCGGCCGGTCATCCCGGGGGCGGTCGTCGCGGTCGCGGCTCTCGAAGCGGTCGCGAGGCCGGTCGTCGCGAGCCCGATCGTCGCGTTGGCGGTCGTCACGGGGACGCTCTTCGCGCGCCTGCCAGCGGTTGTCGCGGGGCTGTTCCCCTTCGACTTCGTTGAGGCTCGCTTCCGCGGCGGCTTCGTCGGCCGCCTCGTGCTGGGCCTGGACGCCTTCGTCCTCGAAGTCGATGTCGTAGCCCGACTGGAACTGGTCTCGCCCGAGGATCTCGGACGCCGGCCGTTGCGGCTGCAGGGCGCGCAACAGGCGGAAATAGTGTTCGGAGTGCTGAAGGTAGTTCTCAGCCAGCACCCGGTCGCCCGCGGTCGTCGCGTCACGCGCCAGTTGCTGGTACTTTTCGAACACGGTCTGGGCGTTGCCGCGGACCTTCACGCCCTCGGGACCATTCGAATCGAAAGCCCGATTGGCGTTCTGTTGCTGCGGCTTGCCGCCGCCGCCGCTTCCGCCGCTTCCGCCCCCGCGGCCACGGCCGCGTTGACGCTTCATGCCCTTGAAATCTCTCATTATGCGATGACCGTTTTGGCTCTTCCTTGAGCGGACCTCGGTGAGGTCACTGCGCTAGCTTCAGCGTTCGGGCGTATGGCCCGTGGGAGTTGAGAAGACGCTAAGTTCCCAGTCGTCCGCCCGGGAGCTCGGAGCGAGAGCCTTTTGTGAGAAAGCGTCGCGCCTGCCGGGTCGGCTGGGCGTCCGTCTTTGGACGCGTCTGCCTTGGATCCAGCGATTTGGGTGGAGACGCACTGAGATGTAGCGAGTCAGGCCTTCTTTTCCAAGGGGTTTTTCAAGCCGGCCACCACGCGGTCGCGATCGGCCAGATCGCGCAGGGTGATCACCTCCGCCGCGCCGGCCTCGCGGAACAGGGCTTCGACGGCGTCTTTCTGGTCGTAGCCGATCTCGACGGCGAAGCGGCCGCCCGGTTTCAGCACCCGGAGGATCTCCGGGGCGAGGGTTCGATAGGCGTCCAGGCCGTCAGGGCCGCCCTCCAGCGCCAGCCGCGGCTCGTGGTCGCGGACCTCCGGCTCGAGGGTCTCGATCACATGGCTGGCGATATAGGGCGGGTTGGAGACCACCAGGTCGAAGCTCGCGTCCCCCAGGCCCCAGGTCCAGTCGCCGCGCATCAGCGCCGTGCGGCCGGCGAGGCCGAGGTTGGCGGCGTTCTCCCGGGCCACCGCCAGCGCCTCTTCCGAGACGTCGACGCCCAGGCCCTTGGCGGCCGGCCGCTCGGCCAGGATGGAGAGCAGGATGGCGCCGGAGCCGACGCCGAGGTCGAGCACATGCCAGGGCGCGTGCTCGGGGAAGTCGCGCAGGACGTATTCGACCACGGTCTCGGTGTCCGGCCGCGGCGTCAGCACGTCCGGCGTCACCTGCAGCATGATCTTCCAGAAGCCCTTGCGGCCGAGGATGTGGCTGACCGGCTCGCGGCGGCTTCGGCGCGCCAGATAGTCCTCGAGACGGGCCTGCTGCTCCGCGGTGAGCGGACGATGCGGGTCGGTGACGATGTCGACGCGCGTGGCCTCGGCGGCGGCCTCGACGAGCAGGCGGGCGTCGATCACCGGCCCGGCGACCCCGGCGGCTTCCAGCTGCTGCCTGGCCAGTTTCCAGGCTTGGACGAGGTTCAGGCCCATTCGGGTTCACGCTCTCCGGTCGGCCGCGGCCGGACCCTCGCAGATGTCCCCCGGGGCGATACGGCCCGCGGTGGTGACCTGCAGATAGACGCCGCAGTACATGTGGCCGTAGTTGTCGAACAGCGCCTTGGTGATCTCCAGATCGCGCTGGGCGGTCTTGAGGTTCACGTGAGTGGCCGCGCAACGGACGATCGGCTTGAACACCTGGGCCGCTGCGCCGCCCAGCTTCAACGCCTCGCCGACCCAGTCGTTCTCGACCCAGGCCGGCCAGCCCTCGACATAGAGGTTGGCCCGGAAGCGCAGGGGATTGATCTCCACGCCCAGGCGCTCGGAGAGGTCGCGGACGCTGGCGAGGTTGACCAGCGAGACCTGGCCCTGGGGATGGTCGGTGAAGCGGTGCTCGCCCGGCGCCTGGACCACCTGCAGCGGACCGCGGGCTTCCTCGCCGAGAAGCTCGCCCAGCCAGGCGGCGAAGCCCGCCCGGCCCTCGGCGCTGTCGAGCCGTCCGGCGAACGGGGTCAGGCCGTCGGCGCTGGCGTACAGAACGCCGTCCGCCTCGTCGTAGCAAGTGGTCGCCGCCGCCACCCGCGGCAGGCTGGCGAGCACGGTGAACTTCTGCTTCGGGATGAAGGCCGGCGCGGCCGGGTCGAAGCCCGAGGGGCCGTTCTCGACCGCCCACAGCCGGTCGAACGGGAAGCCTTCGCCCGGCGCCAGCGCGACGTCGGGCAGGGGCTCGGGCGTGAAGCCTTTCACCGGATGGCGGCACAGGGCCGCGAGAGTTCCCGAGATGGGGCTGGACATGCCAGGGCTCTAGCCGTTCGGGGCCCAGGGCGACAAGCGGAAGAAGAGCCTCCACCTTGGCGGCGTTTGCGATTCCCCTCCGCCTCGGCGAAGGTTCGCGCCTAGGCGATCTCGTCTTCGAGAGCCGCCAGGCGGGCGGCCTGGTCCTCGGCGATCAGCGGGTCGATGATGTCGTCGAGGGCCTCGCCTTCCAGCACCTTGGGCAGGTTGTAGACGGTCAGGTTGATGCGGTGGTCGGTCACCCGGCCTTGCGGGAAGTTGTAGGTGCGGATGCGCTCGGAGCGGTCGCCGGAGCCGACCTGGCTCTTGCGGGCGTCGGAGCGGGCGTTGTCGAGCGCCTCGCGCTGCTGGTCGTAGAGCTTGACCTTCAGCGCCTTCATCGCGCGAGCGCGGTTCTGGTGCTGCGACTTCTCGGAACTGGTGACCACGATGCCGGAGGGCAGGTGGGTGATGCGCACGGCGGAATCGGTCTTGTTGACGTGCTGGCCGCCGGCGCCGGACGAGCGGTAGGTGTCGATGCGCAGGTCCTGGTCGCGGATGTCGATCTCGACCTCCTCGGGCTCAGGCAGCACCGCGACGGTCGCCGCGGAGGTGTGGATGCGTCCGCCGGCTTCGGTGGCGGGCACCCGTTGAACCCGGTGGACGCCGCTCTCGAACTTCAGCCGGCCGAACACGCCGTCGCCGGTCACCGAGGCGATGATCTCCTTGTAGCCGCCGACCTCGCCCTCGGAGACCGAGTCGATCTCGACCCGCCAGCCCTGCAGCTGGGCGTAGCGCTGGTACATGCGGAAGAGGTCGCCGGCGAACAGCGCCGCCTCGTCGCCTCCGGTGCCGGCGCGCACTTCCAGGATGGCCGACGCGTTCTCGTCGCGGTCCTTGGGCGCCAGCAGCAGGGCCACCTCGCGCTCCAGCAGCGGCAGCCGTTCGTTCAGCGTCTGCAGCTCGCCGCGGGCGAGGCCGGCCATTTCGGCGTCGCCTGAGGCCAGCATCTCCTCCAGCTCCGGCAGCTCGCCGCGGGCGCGCTCCAGCGTCTGCACCGCCTCGGCCACCGGCCGCAGCTCGGCGTGCTCCTTGGAGAGTTTCACGATCTCGGCGCCGTCGCTGGCCGCGCCCATGCGCGCCTCCACCTCGCGGTAGCGGTCGAGCACCTGATCGAGCCTGGCCTGGGGAAGTCGCAAACGCAGATCCTGTCGAAAACTGGGAGGCTTCCTCTACCGCGCGGGGTCGCCGATGCCAACGCGCGCCGAGCTGGACCCAGGAACGCATGCCTGGGCGGCGAGTTACCCGCGCGGGGACGACAACAAGGAGACTGGCGAAATGGCGACGGAACGAGTGACCGAGCGCGCCGACGGACCCATCCGCGAACGCGTCGTCGAGCGGGAGGGCGGGGATACGACCTATGTGGATCGCGGCGGATCCGGCATCGGCGGCGTGATTGTCGGCATCGCGATCCTGGCGCTGGTGGCGATCATCGCCTTCTTCCTGCTGAACCAGAGCCGCAACGACAATCTACGCACCCGTGCGGTGACGAGCGCCGCCTCCGCCGTGGCCGACAGCGCCACGGGCGCAGCCAGGACCGCCGGCGACGCCGCCCAGGGCGCGGCGGACAACACGACCCGGTAAGCCCTCGTCAGGATCATGCAAAGGCCCGCCCCTGCGGGCGGACCTTCCATACGTCGAGCGCCATACTCTGACGCGAAAACGGGCCGTCCCTGCGGACGGCCCGTCGGTATCGCGAGACGGCGTCGGCGCTTGCGCCGGCGCCGTTATCGTGTGCGGCTAGATCCGATGCCCGTTCAGCGGCGCATTGCCGAAGGCGCCCAGCTTCACCGTCCCGGTCATCTTGTCGCCGTCCACCTTGGCGTCGAAGTCGAGCGTCAGCGGCATCGGCTTGGTGATGTCCGCGCTCCAGGTGAGGGTGTCGCCGGCGACCTTGCCGGTGATCTCCTGGGCGCCCATCGGGCTTTCGCTCTTGCCGGTGAAGGTGTCGCCCTGGGTGGTGATGGAGGCGGTCACCTCCTGCGGGCCCATGGGCGTCGAGATGGTGATCTTCCAGTTGCCGTCCGCGGACATGCAGGTCCTCCCGTTTCGTTGGGCGGCAGCTAAGCCCGGATGTCGGGCGCCGGCAAGGGCGCCGCAGGCGTCCGCTTCCTGAGGGAAGCCGGCTACTCCGCAGCCTCGCGCGCGGCGGCCGCAGCCGTCTCGGCCTGGATCTCCGCGGCGCGGGCTTCGACCAGGTCGACGATGTGTTCGACCATGCCTTCGTTGTCCATCTTGTGGTCCGGCCGGCCGGCCACATAGACCATGCCCGCGCCCTTGCCGCCGCCGGTGAAGCCCAGGTCGGTCATCAGCGCCTCGCCGGGGCCGTTCACCACGCAGCCGATGATGGAAAGGCTCATGGGCGTAGAAATGTGCGCCAGTCGCTCTTCCAAGGCCTCGACCGTCTTGATCACGTTGAACCCCTGCCGCGCACAGGAGGGGCAGGCGATGATGTTCACGCCGCGGTGGCGCAGGCCCAGCGACTTCAGGATGTCGAAGCCGACCTTGATCTCCTCCACCGGATCGGCCGCCAGGCTGACGCGGATGGTGTCGCCGATGCCGGCCCACAGCAGGGCGCCCATGCCGATGGAGGATTTGACCGTCCCGGTGCGCAGCGCCCCGGCCTCGGTGACGCCCAGGTGCAGCGGGCAGTCGATGGCCTCGGACAGCATCTGGTAGGCGGCGACGGTCATGAAGACGTCGGAGGCCTTCACGCTGATCTTGAACTCGTGGAAGTCGTGGTCCTGCAGGATGCGGGCATGGTTCAGCGCGCTTTCGACCATGGCCTCGGGGCAGGGCTCGCCGTAGCGCTCGAGCAGTTCGCGCTCCAGCGATCCGGCGTTGACGCCGATCCGCATCGAGCAGCCGTGGTCGCGGGCGGCCTGGATCACCTCGCGCACCCGGTCGGGCGAGCCGATGTTGCCGGGATTGATCCGCAGGCAGGCCGCGCCGGCCTGGGCGGCCTCGACGCCGCGGCGGTAGTGGAAATGGATGTCGGCGACCAGCGGGACCTTCGAGGCCTTGGCGATCTGCTTGAACGCCGCGGTGGAGTCCTCGTCCGGGCAGGAGACGCGGACGATGTCGGCGCCGGCCTCCTCCAGCCCGCGGATCTGGTCGATCGTCGCGGCCGCGTCGGCGGTCAGCGTATTGGTCATCGACTGGACGGTGATCGGGGCGTCGCCGCCCACCTCGACGGAGCCGACGCGGATCTTGCGCGACGGCCGGCGCTGGATCGCGCGCCAGGGGCGGAGATGGGTGTGGTCGTGGGCGCTCATGATGGGTGGAAGATAGAGGCTTCCCGGTCAAAGCCCAACCCGTCCCGCGCCCCCACGGGACCTAGCTGAACGGCCGCACCGTCAGCCGCAGCCAGACCTCCCGGCCGCGGTCCATGAAACAGACCGTTTCGTCGACGCCCGCAGGGCCGCGGTCATTTCCGCCGGTGAGCTGTCCGCCGAAGATGGAGTTCTGGATATTGGCGGCCGTGCAGTTGTGGGAGGTCAGCTTGTCGCCGATGTTCTTGCCGATCAGGGCGAACTCCCACCGGTCGTCCGGTCCGTGCACCGCCACGCTCAGATCGCTCTTGATGTAGCTCTTCTGGAAGAAGTCCGGCCGCAGGCCCAGGTAGGCCAGATACTTCGACGAGTACTGGTTGGAGTTGGAGATCACCATCTTCATCTCGTTGCCGATGGAGAATTCATAGTCGAACCCGAAATCGGCCTGCCAGTCCGGCGCACGGATCAGCGGCTGGCCGGCGAGGTTCTGGGCGGTGAACCGGCCGGTCAGCGGATTGAGGACCTCGGTGCAGCCTGCCGCGACCGTCTGGCCGCCCCAGCAGGGAACGTTGTTCAGGGTCTTGAACCGCGCGTGGTTCCAGTTGACCGCGCCGTGCAGGGTCAGTCCGTCGACCTGCGGCGGCAGGTAGCTGACGTCGAAATCAACGCCGTAGACCTGGGCCGCGCCGGCGTTGAGGGTCATGTTGACCGGCACGCCGCCGGCGGCGATCGGCTGGATGGCCCCAACCTGCAGCCCCGTGTAGCGGTAGTCGTAGAAGGCCAGGTTGGCGGCCAGCCGGCGCTCCAGCCACCGGGTCTTCAGGCCGACTTCGCCGCCCTCGACCTTCTCGTCGCCGAAGGAGAGGTCGGGGTTCGGCGTGGTCAGCGCCGTCAGGTTGAAGGAGCCGGACTTGTAGCCCTTCTTCAGCGAGCCGAAGGCGGTGATGTCGTCCGTCGGCTTGTAGGTGACCGTCAGCTCGGGCGAGACATTGTCCGACTTGATCTTCGGAACCCTGGTCGGGAACAGCACCGCCGCGCCGCTGATCAGGTTCTTGGCCGTGAGCTCGCGCCTTTCACCTGTCCAGCGGGCGCCGCCGGCGATCTCGAGCTTGGGCGAGACCTGCCACCGAAGCTGGCCGAAGGCGGACTTCGACTCGATCTGGACGAATTGCTCATAGTGGCCGATCGAAACGGGAATGCGATAGGCGCTGTTGCCCGGCAGGTTCACCCGGTTGAGCAGCTTGCCGTTCTGGTAATAGGCGCCGGCCGAGACGTTCAGCGGCCCTGTGAAGTCGGAGTTGGCGCGGAATTCCTGGGTCAGGTCGCGCCGGCTCAGCGGCTCCAGCACGGATGCGAAGGCCGGGCCCGCGAAGGTGCTCGACGAGGCGTTGGACGTGCTTTTGAACACCATGTCGTAGTAGCCGGTCGACGAGGTGAGCGTCAGCCCGGGGATCGGCCGGTAGTTCAGCTCCAGCGAGCCGTATTCCTGGTGCGTGCTGTGGAAGACGACGCCGTTGTTTTTCACGCCCGTGAAGTTGGCCGGGTTGAGATCCACGTAGCTGAGGTTGCGATCCCTCCTGCAGTTTTCGGCGCCGCCCAGAAGCGGCGGGTTGGTCCCGACCGCGCCGACGCCGTCGGGACAGGAGACGAGCTGGAAGGCGTCGTTTCCGGTGTGGCGGTTGTCGGCCATGTTGACCTTCAGCCGGGCGTCGAAGGCGCCCGACGGCTGCCAGATGGCCGTGCCCCGCAGCACATAGTTCCGCTCGGCCGGCGTGCGGCGGTTGTGCGGGTCCAGCGCGCCGGCGCCGGGCGCGGCGACAGCGACGTTTTTGAAATAGCCCTGGGCCTCGTCGTACATGCCGGCGAAGCGCAGGCGCAGGGTGTCGGTCACCGGGCCTGATATGATGAGTTCGCTCCGGTCCTCCTGAGCCACCAGCTCACGGCCGTAACGGGCGATGACCTCGAACCGGTCGGTCGGGTCGGCGGTGCGCAGAGCGATCACCCCGCCCGGGCTGTTCTTGCCGTAGAACAACGCCTGCGGGCCCTTCAGCACCTCGGCCTGACCCAGGTCGAACATGGCGCTGGCGTAGGCCAGGCTCTGGGTGATCTGCATGCCGTCGACGTTCAGCGAGACCGAGGCGTCGATGCCGGCGTTGATCGCGCTCGTTCCCACGCCGCGCAACGACACCTGGGTGCCCAGCGCGCCGGTGCCCTGGGCGAGCGAGAGGCCTGGCACGAACTTCGCGATGTCCTTCAGGTCCTGCGTCTGCCGACGCTCGAGTTGCACCTGCCCGATCGCGGTTTCGATGACCGGAACGTTGAGAATCGATTCCTGGCGTTTCCGGGCGGTGACGATGATTTCGCCGAGCTGAGTGTCCTGCGCCGTCGCCGCGACCGGAATCGCCGAGACGCACGCCGTCGCAGCAAGCAGCAGAAGCCTGAGCCGCATTGTAACCTCCCCAGTGTAGATTCTTGTCTCGTTGTCCTATTTGCGCGTATTCGAGAGCGCGCGGTCAAGGTGCGCGGGGGCTAAAAACGTGCTCTGGCGGCACGGGTTTTGGGATTTCGACGCAAAATCCGCTGGAAAGCTGAGTTTCAACTGTGGGATCGGGCCCAATTCTGGGCGCGCGACCATCTCGTCGAAGATCCTCGATGATCTGCGACTGTCGGTTGAGGCCGCCCTGAGGCGAGGCCCTAGATGGTGCGCGCTCACCTAACGACGCATTGCGCCGGTTTGCAATATCGTTGTTACCCAAGCGCTTGCTTCGCTCAGGGGGCGGGCTAGGCGCCGCAGGCGCGTTCAGACGCCGCGGCGTCTAGCCTCCGGCCAGTCCGCTGACCGAGGCCTGGGCGGCGGGGAGCACGCCGCGCGACTGGCCGCCGACGAAGACCTGGAAGCTGTTCGGGTCGGTGACGTTGAAGGTCAGGCCGTTCACCTGGGGCGCGCGGAAGGCCTCGCCCGCGGCGAGCTGGCGGGCGAAGTAGAGCGAGCCGTCGGCGCCCCGCACGATCAGCTGCGAGGACTTCAGCGCCTGGACGGTGACGAACGAGGGCTCGCCCGCCTTGGCGCCATAGATCATGCCCTTGGCCACGAACTTCGGCGGCAGCTGGGCCAGCGGCGGCGGATCGGTCATCTGGTTCAGCGGCTTGGGCTGGCCTGGCAGCGTCAGCTTGCCGTCTTCGGTCGGCACCGCCTGGGCCAGACCCGGGGTCTCGTAGGGCGGCGGCGTGGTGGACTCCACGGGCGCCGGCAGCGGGGGGCCCAGCACGATCGGTCCCGGCTTGGCGCTGGCGAGCGCCTTGGCGGTGATGACCTCCGAGGCGGCGGGCGGCGGCGGCGCGTCTTCGATCATGGCGCGCCGGGCGATGTTCCACAGGAAGATGGCGACAATGATCACGCAGCCGCCGGCGATCAGCGAGTTCACGCGCGGGTCGTGCTCGTCCTGCACGCCCAGCGGGGCGCGAAGCGGCTCGTCCAGCACCGGCTCCTCGGCGCGGAAGCGTTCGACGGCGGCTTCGGGATCGAGGCCGAGCGCGGAGGCGTAGGCGCGGATGTAGCCGATGGTGAAGGGCCGCGAAGGCAGGAGCTCTAGCCGCAACTCCTCGATCGCGGACAGATAGCTCGCGCGCACGCGGGTGGTTTCGGCGAGATTCTCGAGACTGCGGCCCTGGTGCTCGCGCACGGCGCGCAACGCCTGGCCGATGTCGACGCCGCTCTGCAGGGTCGGCGGCTCAGCCTGGGACGACCCGTCGGAGGCCGACATGTTAAGCTCGCTTACCCCGCCAGTATCGAGCGGCATGGCCACTGGACCTCTGCTTTAACGTCGCGTCGATCGGGCCGCGAAGACGCGCAACCCGAAACTTCTGAGCGTGATTGGATTAAGCTTTCGGTAACATGCGTCACGGAAGTGCTCAATGCGATGATCGGTCACGTGGCTCCGATCATTCTACACCGCAAGATAAATCTTGCGCGCGAGAGTCTCGATCTCGTTGCGCACCGATCCGGCGGAGCCCTTCAGCAGCGCCGACACCCCGCGCCGGGCCGCCTCGCGGTCGCAGGAGAGCACCATCTGCTTCACCGGGCCGATGCCGGCCGGCGGCATCGACAGCCGTTCGAAGCCGAGGGCGACCAGGGTGAAGGCTTCCAACGGCCGGCCCGCCATCTCGCCGCAGACGCTGACCGGGGTGCCGGTCTCGGCGCAGGCGAGCTGGATCTGCTGGAGCGCCCGCAGCGCCGGCGGCGACAGGAAGTCGTATCGATCCGAGACGCGCGGATTCCCGCGGTCGGCGGCGAACATGTACTGCATCAAGTCGTTTGTGCCGACCGAGACGAAGTCGGTCATCGGCAGCAGGGCGTCGAGGTGCCAGATCAGCGACGGCGCCTCGATCATTGCGCCGACGTCCAGCCTGGCGGGCGCGGCCCGGCCGCGGCGCAGCGCCCAGGCCACCTCGGTGTCGACCAGGGCGCGGGCGGCGCGGAACTCGTCGACGCTGGCGACCAGCGGGAACATCACTCGCAGCGGCCGGCCGCGCGCGGCCGCGAGCAGGGCGCGCAGCTGCAGCCGCAGCAGGGCCGGGCGGTCGAGCCCCATGCGGATCGCGCGCCAGCCGAGGGCCGGGTTCTCCTCGCGCTCGGCCTCCAGGTAGGGCAGCACCTTGTCGCCCCCCAGGTCGAGGGTGCGGAAGGTCACCGGCCGGTCGCCGGCGGCGTCCATCACCCGCTCGTAGAGCGCCGCCTGGGCGTTGAAGCGCGGCATCTCCTCGGCGACCATGAACTGGAACTCGGTGCGGAACAGGCCGATGCCCTCCGCCCCCGTCTCGGCCAGGATGTCGAGGTCGACGTCGAGGCCGGCGTTCATCAAGAGGGTGATCTTGGCGCCGTCGCGGGTGAAGGCCGGGGTGTCGCGCAGCTTGGCGAACTCTTCCCGACGCTGCCGGCGCACGTCGATCCGCGCCTGGATGGCTTTGACCACGTCGGGCCGGGGCCGCAGGTAGGCTTCGCCGGTCTCGGCGTCGACGATCACCATGTCGCCTTCCGACACCCGGTCGCGCAGGTTGGAGATCCGGCCGACGCAGGGGATGTCGAGCGCGCGGGCGACGATCGCGGCGTGGCTCGCGGCCGAGCCTTCCTCCAGCAGGAGGCCGCGCAGCTTCTTGCGGTCGTATTCCAGCAGGTCCGCAGGGCCCAGGTTCCGGGCGATCAGGATGGCGTTGTCGGGCAGCTCGCGGGCCACATGGCCGTCGCCGGACAGGTGGCGCAGCAGCCGGTCGTTGAGGTCTTCGAGGTCGTGCAGCCGCTCGCGTAGATAGGGATCGCGGGCCTGGCCCAGTCGCGCGCGGTGCTCGGAGCGCACCCGCTCCACCGCCGCCTCGGCCGTCAGCCCGTTGTGCACCGCGTCTTCCAGGCTGCGGTTCCAGCCGCGGTCGTGGGCGAACATGCGGTAGGTCTCGAGCACCTCGTAGGAGGCGTCGACCAGGCCGTGCTGGCCTTCCAACATGGTGTCGATCTGCGCCTGCAGGGCGGTGACGGCGGTCTTCAGCCGCTCTTCCTCGGCGACGACGTCTTCGGCCAGCAGCTGCGAGGGGGTGACCGGCGGCTCGTGCAGGACGGCGACGCCATAGGCCAGGCCGTCGCCGAACTTCGAGCCCTTCATCCGCTCGGGCTTGCGCGGCGCGATTTCGACGCCGGCGAGCTCGCCCAGGGAGATCAGCTCGCCCCCGGCCATCATCTCGGCCAGCACCATGGCGACGATCTGCAGATCCTCGACCTCGTCCTCGGTGTAGACGCGCTCGGTGCGGTTCTGCACGACCAGGACGCCGATCGCCCGGCCGCCGCGCAGCAGGGGCACGCCGAGGAAGGCGTGGAACGGGTCTTCGCCGGTCTCGGGCCGGTAGGAGAAGGCCGGGTGTTCCGGCGCGTCGGCCAGGTTCAGCGGGCGGCCCAGGCGCATGATCTCGCCGATCAGGCCTTCGCCGCGCTTCATGCGCGTCAGGTGGACGGCGCCGGGGTCGAGGCCTTCGGTGGCGAACAGCTCCATCTCGCCCGCCGAGCGGCGCATGTAGAGCGAGCAGACTTCCGCCACCATCGAGCGGGCGATGATGCGCACGACCATGTCGAGGCGCGCCTGCGCGGGGCCGCCGCCGGCGAGCGCCTCACGGATCTGCTTGAGCAGGCTCCGCTGTCCACGGATCGCAACGCCCGTATTCGCCATCGGACGTCTCGACGCCTCCCTGTCCTGCCTCGGCCTCCTATCAGCTTTATCGTCTGGAACGGAGACGGAAAGGGGGCGCGTGCACCGAAAGACGTGAAGTTCAGAAGCCGACCTTTCAAGGCCGCGGTTCGAGCGTTCTGCGAAAGAAATCGACGAGGTCGCGGTTGAACGCAGCGTGGAAGCCGGCGCGATCAAAGCCGGGCGCGCTGGTGCAGATCTGCGGATAGTGTTTCGCCAGTTCGGCCGAGCAGGGCGCAAGGAAGTCGTAGTGGCCGGCGCCGGCCACGAGGTGGAACTCCGGCGGGGCGGGCAGGGCGAGCCGCACAGCTTCGGCGTAATAGGGATGCGGCAGCACCTGGTCGTCGGCCGCGCGCCACAGCTGCACCGGCTGGCGCACCTGGGCGAGCCCCTTGCGTCCAAAGGCGTAGCCGAGGGCGGGCGCTGCGGCGACGACGGCCTTGATCCTCGGGTCGTGGGCCCAGATGAAACCGGCGGGCAGGGCGCGTCCGCCGCCACGCGCCACCAGACGGCAGTCGAAGAAGTCCGGATGCGCCTGGCAATGCGGTCCGACGGCGACCAGATCCGGCTCGCCGCCGGCCGCGGCCAGCACGGTGAAGCCGCCGGCCGAAAAGCCGAACGCGCCCACCCGGTCCGGGTCGATGCGGTCGTGATCGGGCCAGGTCGAGAGGATGTAGTCGACCGTCAGCTTCAGCTGTCGAGGGCGACGCCAGATCTCCACAGCGCGGCTCCGGTCGCGCCAGTTGTCGCCGGCGTGGGTCAGGGCGACGGCGACGAAGCCCGCGGCCGCCAGGGCGGCGGCGGTGTCCTGATGCGAGGTGAAGGCGCCGCCGGTCCCGTGGGAGATGACCACCAGCGGCAGGCCCTGCCCCGCCACTGGGCCGCCGACCGCCGCCGGGGCCTCGAGAAATGGCAGCTGCCTTGGAGCCGCGTCGGTGGGATACCAGACCCCGGCCTCGATCGGCCCGTCGTCAGGGTCGGGGATGGTGAGGCGGGCGAAGCCGACTCCGGCTTGGGCTGAGGCCGTCGTGAAGATCAGGACGAGAAGCGCAAGCGCGAGCGGACGGCGAAGCATGGCGGACCTTTCGGGGTTTCGATCCGGCCAAGGGATCCGCCGGACAGCCAGCCCGCCAGCGCCGCTTCGCGAACGGGCGAACGGGTTCGCCGGCCGCCGAACTGCGATATAAAAGGGGCCATGGTTGAAGGGGACAGCGGGGGCCGCCTGCGCGGATGGGCCGGCGATTTCACGATCGCGACGGCCATCGGCGTCTTCCTGGGCCTGCTCGGCCCGTTCGGCAGCTTTCTCAACGGTCCCTTCTGGCAGCGGGTCGGCTACTGGGTCGTGTTGGCCTGGCTGGGCTTCGGGGTGTTCGGCCTCGGCGCCCGTCTGGTCCTGGCCCGCATCCGCTCGCGGCGCGCGGCGCGGGCCGCGCTTTGCGCCTACGTCATCCTGATGTCCGCGCCTTTCGGCCTGCTCAGCTGGCGCGTCGCGACGGCGACCTGGCCCATGCTCGAACACCTGCCGGGCCTCACGCCGCTCGTCTGGTATCTCGAGGGCCTGCTGATCACCGCGCCTCAGGTGGCGCTGTTCAGCTATCTCGGCCGGCGGCGAGGCGCGGCCGCTCCGGACCGGCCGCTATCGCCAGGCGCCGGGCCTGCTGGGCGTCCCGCCCGGCGATGTGCTGTGCCTGCAGATGGAGGATCATTACGTCCGGGTTCACACCGCGGGCGGCTCGCGCCTGGTGCTGGCGACCTTCGCCCAGGCGATCGCCGCCATGGGCCGCACGCCCGGATTGCGGGTCCATCGATCCTGGTGGGTGGCCGACAAGGCGGTGGACCGCGCCGAGGCCGAAGGCCGCAACCTGCGCCTGATCCTGACCAACGGGGTCAGTGCGCCGGTCGCCCGCTCGTCCGTGGCGGCGGTGCGGGAAGCCGGCTGGCTGCAGCGCCCAGGCAGGGCCAGGTGCGAGACCGAGCGCCCGACGGCTTCCGCCGCGCTCAGCTCCTGACGCCGCGCCGGCTCGCCGGAGCGCAAGTGATCGGCTAAAGGCTGGCCGATGGCCGAAATGAGCGTGGGTGAGAAGGGCTGGGGCGACCTGCTGGCCGAGGGTCGCCTGCCGAAGTTCGCCCTGATTTGTCTGGGCGTCTGGCTCAACGCCGCCGACGCCCTGGTCACCGCCACCATCATGCCCAGCGTCGGCCTCGACCTTGGCGGCTACGGCTATTTCAGCTGGTCGGTGGCCGGCTTCCTGGTGGGGGCGATCCTGGCGGGAGCCAGCGCCGGCCGGATTTCGGAGCTGTTCGGCCTGCGCGCGGCCACGGTGCTCTCCGGCCTGCTGACCGCGGCCGGTTGCGTGATGAGCGCCGCGGCGCCGGACATCTTCACCTTCCTCGCGGGCCGCCTCGTGCAGGGCCTGGGGACCGGCTGGATCAGCGGCTTCTCGATGGTCGCCATCGCGCTGTTGTTCCCGGAGCGGCACCTGGCCAGGGTCTTTGCGACGGTGTCCGGCGTCTGGGGCGTGGCCACCCTGCTGGGCCCGCTGGTCGGCGGGTTGTACGCCACCGGCCACGACTGGCGGGGCGTCTTCTGGCTGTTCGCCGTGCAGTCGGCGGCCTTCAGCGCCGCGGCGCTGTGGCTGTTGCGCGGGGCGCAATCCCGCCGCGAGGGCGCAGGGATTCCCTGGCTGCAACTGGCGGTGCTGACCCTGGGCGTCGGCGCGATCGCCTTCGCGGACCTGGCTGGCGATGCGGCCGTCTCGCTGGGCCTGGTGGCCGCGGGCCTTGTCGTGCTCGTCCTGGTCCTGCGGATCGACGCCCGCGCCCGGGTGCGGCTGCTGCCGCGCGAGGCTGCGAAGCTGGGCGCGGTGGTCGGCGCAGGCTACGCCAGCATGTTCCTGATGACGGCCGCGTCCATGGGTTTCGCCATCTATGGTCCGCCCATCCTGCAGACGCTGCGCGGCTACTCCCCGCTGTGGGCGGGCTATGTGGTCGCGGTGGAGTCGCTGGCCTGGACGGTGGCGGCCTTCCTGGTCGCCGACGTCTCCCAGCGATGGGACGCTATCTGGGTTCGCGCCGGCGCGGCCTGCCTGATCGCCAGCGTGATCGTGCTGCCGTGGGCGCTGGCCGACCAACCGCTGGCCTGGGTGCTGATCGGCGCGAGCCTGCTGGGCGCCGCCTTCGGCTTGTCCTGGAGCTCGATGTCCATGCGGGTCATGGCGGCGCTGCCGGATGAGGACCGGGCGATCGGGACCTCGGCCATCACGGCGGTGCGCCAGACCGGCGCCGCCGCGGGCGCGGCCCTGGCGGGTGCAGCCGCCAATCTCGTCGGCTTCTCGCACGGCGTGAGCGCCGAGACCGCGCGGGCGGCCTCGGTCTCGGTCTTCCTGATCGCCATCCCGCTGGCCCTGGCCGGCGCCTGGACGGCATTCCGGCTGACCGGGGCGGCGGCCCGAAACGTCTAGAGCTGGTCCAGGCCGTAGGCGGCGTGCAGGGCGCGGACCGCCAGTTCGGTGTAGGCGGCGTCGATCAACACGCTGATCTTGATCTCCGAGGTCGAGATCACCTGGATGTTGACGCCCTTCTCGGCGAGCGCGCTGAACATCGACTTGGCGACGCCGGCGTGGCTGCGCATGCCGACGCCGATGACCGAGACCTTGGCCACGTCCTCGTTCACCGCCACCTCGTCGAAGCCGATCTCGGCCTGGGCGGCGCGGACGATTTCGACGGCGCGCGCGGCGTCGCGCTTGCCGACGGTGAACTCCATGTTCGCCGTGTCCTGGGTGCGGGCGTGGCTCTGGACGATCATGTCCACGTTGACGTTGGCGTCGGCCAGGCGGCCGAAGATCTCCGACGAGACGCCGGGATGGTCGGGCAGGCCGAAGAGGCTGATCTTCGCCTCGTCGCGGCTGTAGGCGACCCCGCTCACGATGCGCTTTTCCACGATCTCCTCCTCGTCGCAGACGATGGTGCCCTGGCCAGGGGCCTCGCCCGGCTCAACGAAACTTGAAAGCACCCGCACCGGCACGCCCTTGGCCATGGCGAGCTCGACCGAACGGGTTTGCAGCACCTTCGCGCCCAGGGACGCCATCTCCAGCATTTCCTCGTAGGAGATCTTGCTGAGCTTGCGGGCCTTGGACTCGATGCGCGGGTCGGTGGTGTAGACGCCGTCGACGTCGGTGTAGATGTCGCAGCGCACCGCCTTCAGCGCGGCGGCGATCGCCACGGCGCTGGTGTCCGAGCCGCCCCGGCCCAGGGTGGCGATGCGGCCGTCGCGGGTCACGCCCTGGAAGCCGGCGATCACCGCCACGGCGCCTTCGTCCATGGCGGCGGCCAGGTTCTCGGGCGGGATCTCGTCGATCCGCGAGCGGCCGTGGGCGTCATCGGCGATGATCGGGATCTGCCAGCCCATCCAGGAGCGCGCCGGCACGCCCATGTTGCGCAGCGTCATGGCGAGGAGACCCGCGGTCACCTGCTCGCCCGACGCCACCACCACGTCGTACTCGTCGTCGCTCGCCGGCAGGTCCGCCGCGGCCGAGCCGCAGCCGTCGGTCCAGGCGACCAGCTCATTGGTCTTGCCGGACATGGCCGAGACCACCACGGCGACCTGATGGCCCGCCTGCACCTCGGCGTTCACCAGCCGGGCCACGCGGCGGATGCGTTCCAGGTCGGCCACGGACGTGCCGCCGAATTTCATCACCAGCCGGGACATGCGAGTCTAGGAGCTCTCGTTTCTCAAAGGGCCGCGCCGTGAAAGGCGGAGCCTTCTAGCGGTGTGTCGTGTTCGGAGCAACGGTCTGGGTGTTTTGCCGCGGGGGCTGACGCGTTAATGAGAGCCATGACCACCGCCGACCCGCCCAAGTCCAGCATCGATCCGGCCGAGGTCGAACGCTTCTCGCGCATCGCCGCGGAGTGGTGGGACCCGAACGGCAAGTTCGCGCCGCTGCATCGTTTCAATCCCGTGAGGCTGGGTTTCATCCGGGAGCAGGCGCTGGCGCGGTTCGGGCGCGACGGGACGCAGCGCCAGCCGTTCGAAGGCCTGCGTCTGCTGGACATCGGCTGCGGCGGCGGCCTGCTGTCGGAGCCGATGCGCCGGCTGGGATTTGCGGTGACCGCGGTCGACGCCTCGGAGCGCAATATCGCCACCGCCGCCGCCCACGCCGCCGAACAGGGGCTGGTGATCGACTACCGCGCCTCGACGGCCGAGAGCCTGCTGGCCTCCGGCGAGCCGGCCTTCGACGTGATCCTCAACATGGAGGTGATCGAGCACGTCGCCGATCCGGGCGAGTTCCTGCGCACCACCGGACGTCTGCTGGCGCCGGGCGGGGTGATGATCTTCGCCACCCTCAACCGCACCCTGAAGGCCTTGGCGCTGGCCAAGTTCGGGGCGGAGTATGTGCTGCGCTGGCTGCCCGTCGGCACGCACGACTGGCGGAAGTTCCTCAAGCCTGAGGAGGTGCGCGGCTTCATCGCCGGCGAGCCGCTGGATATCGAGGGCCCGTTCGGCGTGGCTTACGACCCGCTGACAGGCCGCTGGTCGCGGTCGAACGACGTCGACGTCAACTATCTGATGGTGCTGACCCGCGCCCCCGAATCCGCCTCGGCGCCGGCGCCGGCGCCGGCGCCGGCCGCGCGGCGTCGCCGCACCCGCAAGGCCGCGGCCTGAGCGAAAAACCCGCTCTCGCCGTCATGGCCGGGCCCCGTCCCGGCCATCCATGAACGTCGAAAACGAAGGACGGTCTTGCGTCTCTCCGTGTGCATAGGTTCCCGGCACAAGGCCGGGAATGACGTTGGGGGAGGGGCGGGAACGCCTCCGGCGTGACCTTCGCGCCACGCAGATAGCAAATGACATCTTCCGGCGACGCTTCCCCGAACCCGAAGCTTGAACGGCGCGTTCCAAACTCCAGGTGATGAGTGAGTCCTGAGGAGTTTTCCCACCGTGTCGCGTAAACGGCCGAAAGGCGTGCTCGCCATGGGTTGGGCCTGTTTCGAGGCGGCCGCGACCGGCCGCAGCGAGCATGCGCCGACGTCTGCGGATTATCCCGACACCGTGCTGCGCCGAACCAGCTTCATCGCCGGCGGCGGCCACGGCTGGAAAATTTCCGCGCTGGAGACCCCGCGCCACAAGCCGGCGCCCTGGAAGATCGTGGTGATCACCGGCGCCCCGTCCTGGGCGGAGTACTGGGCCGAGACCATGGCCGAGCTGCCGCAGGACCGCGAGATGGTCGTCGTCGATCGGCCGGGCTATGCGGGCTCCGAGCCGGCTCACCCGGTGCACGACATCCGCGTCCAGGCCGAGGCGCTGGCCCCGGTGCTGACGGCGGCGCCCGGCCAGAAGGTGCTGCTGGTCGGCCAGAGCTATGGGGCGGCCATCGCCTCGATCATGGCGGCGCAGAACCCGGGCCGGGTGGCGAGCCTGGTGCTGCTGTCCGGCTTCTTCGGCGAGACCGGGCCGACCTCGCGCTGGCTGATCGACATGGGCTCCAGGGCGCTGAAGATGATCCCGCGCGACCTGCGCCATGCGGTGATGGAGGCCTCGGGCCAGCGGCCGCAGCTGGTGCACGCCAAGCGCGCCCTGATGCAGCTGACCATTCAGGTGCACATGATCCACGGCGACAAGGACGACTTCGCCCCGATCGAGGTCGCCGAGCGGCTGGCCAAGGAGACGCCGACGCGCCGGCCGGTGCGCTTCGTGCGCACCACGGGGGCCAACCACTTCCTCAACGACGGCCCGGCCCAAGAGCTGATCGCCGCCCTGGAAGGCTGCCTGCCGCCGAAGAAGACCTGGACCTTCCGCCTGCCCAAGCTGCCGAGCTTCGGCCTGCCCAAGGCCCGGCTGCCCGGCTTCGCGGCGCGCGCCCCAGCCGCCGCCGCCGCCCAGGCGCAGGCCTGAGCGCGGTCGGCGCCTAGCGGGCGAGAAGCCCGGCCGCCAGGGCGAAGCCGATGACCACCAACCAGGGCGGCAGCCTCGCCACCGCCAGGAAGACGTAGGCCGCGGCGACCAGCGCCCAGTCGTTCGTTCGCTGGACGGCGCCCGTCAGCACCGGGTCCCAGAGCGCGGCGGCCAAGAGGCCGACCACCACGGCGTTGACCCCGGCCAGCGCGCCGCGCGCCTCGGGGAGGACCTTCAGCCGGTCCCAGAAGGGCACCACGCCGGCCACCAGCAGCAGGCTGGGCAGGAAGATGGCGGTGACGGCGACCAGGCCGCCGATCCAGCCGCCAGGGGCCACGCCCTGGGCTGCGCCGACGAAGGCCGCGAAGCTGAACAGCGGGCCGGGAAGGGCCTGGACCGCGCCATAACCGGCCAGGAAGGTGTCGCGGTCGAGCCAGCTGCGCCCGACGATCTCCGACTGCAGCAGCGGCAGCACCACATGGCCGCCACCGAACACAAGGGCGCCGGTGCGGTAGAAGACGCTGGCCAGGCCGAGCAGCGGCTCGTTCAGGGCCGAGGCGGCGAAGGGAAGGCCGGCGAGCAGCAGGGCGAAGACCGCCAGGGCCGCGAGCGGCGGGCCATAGGCCGGCGCGCGCGCCGTAACGAGGTCCGGAGTCTCGATCGCCGGCGCGTCGCGCAACAGGCCGTAGCCGAAGGCCGCGCCGGCCAGGAGGGCGAAGATCTGCGCCATCGGCCCATGGGCGACGATCAGGCCGGCGGCGGCGCCGATGGCCATGCCGGCGCGCACCGGTCCGCGCGCCAGGGTGCGGGCCATGGCCGCCAGGGCCTGGGCGACGATGGCCGCGGCGGCGATCTTCAGCCCGTGCCGCCATCCGCCGCCCCAGGCAGCGTTCAGCAGCGGGGTGGCGTAGGCGAGCGCGATCATCGCCAGGGCCGCCGGCAGGGTGAAGCCGATCCAGGCGGCGATCAGGCCGGCCCAGCCGGCGCGGCGCTGGCCGATCGCCATGGCCAGCTGGCTGGACGCCGGGCCGGGCAGGAACTGACAGAGCGCCAGAAGGTCGGCGAAGGCGGCCTCGCCCAGCCAGCCGCGGCGCTCGACGAACTCGCGCCGGAAATAGCCGAGGTGGGCGACCGGGCCGCCAAAGGCGGTGAACCCCTGGCGCAGGAAGGCCAGGAAGACTGCGCCAGCTTCGCTCGCCCTCGAGGTCTCGCTGACCTTCGGGCTTTCGCTGGCTGTCGGCTGTCCCTCGTCCATCAGAGCTCCGGGCCGCAATTCTGGCCTCCTCATGCGTTGCAAGGCGGCCGCTGTCGACTGTTTTGCGGCTCCGCCGCCGGCGCGATAAGGCTAAGGGTCGGCTGCGCCGGCTGGTTCACGGGCGCGAGGAGAAAACGCCATGAAGGCCGCGGTGCTGCGTGCGGTGGGCCTGCCGCTTCAGATCGAGGACGTGCAGATCGACAAGCCGGGCCCGCGCGAGGTGCTGATCCGCACGGTCGCGGCCGGCGTCTGCGGTTCCGACCTGCATTTCCTCCAGGGCGATTTCGCCACGCCCCTGCCGACCGTGCTCGGCCATGAGGCCGCCGGCGTGGTCGAGGCGGTGGGCTGCGACGTGCGCACCGTGAAGCCGGGCGACCACGTCATCACCTGCCTGAGCGCCTATTGCGGACACTGCGACCACTGCCTCACGGGGCGCCTGAACCTCTGCGTCTCGGACGAGACGTCGCGCGACGCCGACCAGCCGCCGCGGCTGGCGCGCGCCGGCCAGCCGATGCCGCAGTACCTGCACCTCTCGGCCTTCGCCGAGCAGATCCTGACCCACGAGCATGCGGTGGTCGCGATCCGCAAGGACATGCCGCTGGACCGCGCCGCCCTGATCGGCTGCGCGGTGGTCACCGGCTTCGGCGCGGTGACCCACACCGCCCGGCTCCAGCCCGGCGAGACCGTGGCGGTGATCGGCTGCGGAGGGGTGGGGCTGTCGGCCATCAACGCCGCCCTGATCGCCGGGGCCGGCCGGATCATCGCCATCGACACCGTGGCCTCGAAAGAGAGCCTCGCCCGGGCCTTCGGCGCGACGGACTTCATCTGTTCGGCGCAGGACAATCCGGTGAAGGCGGTGCGCCAGCTGACCGGCGGCGGCGCGCACCACGCGCTGGAATGCATCGGCCTCGCCAAGACCGCCGAACAGGCCTTCGCCATGGTCGGCCGCGGGGGGACGGCGACCATCGTCGGCATGATCCCGCCGGGCCAGAACCTCTCGATCCCGGGCGCCGCCTTGCTGTCCGAGAAGCGCCTGCAGGGCTCGTTCATGGGCTCCAACCGCTTCCCGGTCGACATGCCCAGGCTGGTCGACTTCTACATGCAGGGGCGGCTGAAGCTCGACGAGCTGATCTCGCGGCGGATCCGGCTGGACCAGGTCAACGAGGCCTTCGCCGAGATGCAGACCGGCGAGATCGCCCGGTCGGTGATCCTGTTCGACTGAACGGCCGTGGAAGTGGGGTGTCCATGAACCACACGAACGCGCGCCAACCCTTTGTCATGGCCGGGCCCCGTCCCGGCCATCCATGAACGTCGAAGGCGCAGGACGGTCTCCGTCTCTCCGTGTGCATGGGTTCCCGGCACAAGGCCGGGAATGACGGTGGGCGGAGAAGTGGAGCCGGGCCCCTAAGTTGGCCCTGAGCAGACAGAGGAAAGCGGCCTGCTCTCACCCCTTCGGCCGCATCACCAGCCAGGGCGTCGGCGCTTGCCGCCACTCCCAGACCGCCAGCAGCTGGTCGAGATGCGCCAGGTTCTGCAGCCAGGACGGCATCTCGAACGCCTTCGGCTGCTGGCGCACGACCTGGATGTCGTGGGTGGGGGCGAACCGGAGGATCAGCTCCTTGAACGCGCCCTTGCGGTAGACGTCGTGGGTCTCGACGATGAGGCTCATGCCGGCCAGCGCCGGGCTGAGGTCCGGCCGCAGGACGTCGAGCTCCGCGCCCTCGGCGTCGACCATCACCAGAGTCCGCTGGCCGGCGAACGCCTGGAAGCCGTCCGGCGGGAACTCTGCGCCGATGCGGACCCGGTCGGTCACGCCGTTCCTGGCGGCCAGGTCCGCGCAGGCGGCGCGCGCCGCCGCGTCGATGTCGAAGGCGTGGACCACGGCCTGCGGCATCAGCCGCGCCAGGCCCACGGCGTAGTAGCCTTCGGCGCATCCCACATCGATCACCGCCTCCAGGCCCTCGGCGGCGAAGGCCCGGATGTGCGGATGCAGTTCGGACTCGTAGGTCCCGAGCAGACGCGGGACCAGGGCGCCCTCCGTGGCCTCGGTCACATAGGCCATGCCGGCGAAGGGTCCGCTGCGGATATAGGCGCCCTCGCGGGCGATGAAGGTGTTGGCGAGCACGCGCGAGCGCCAGCGTCCCAAGAGCCGCAGCAGCTCGTTCATCTCATCCAGGGTGGGCTCGTCCGGCAACGCCTCGGCGCGCCGCCGCGCGAGCTCGGCGTACTGGCTGGTGATGCTGTTGGCCACATTGGCCTCCGCGCCCCGGATGGGTAAGCGAGCAAACCAAATGCGGGCCGGTCTGGCCAGGGCCGGCAGGCCTTCGCGTTCGGCCTGGACTCGCCTAAGGCTCGCCGGGCCACAGGCTCAGGGAGACCCCGCGTGAAGCTCAATCTCGGCTGCGGCTTCGACAAGCGGGACGGCTGGCTGAACGCCGACGGTTTCGCCGGGTGCGAGCCCGACCTCTTGATGGACATCGAGACGACGCCCTGGCCGCTGGAGACCAGCGCCTTCGACCATGTGCTGCTGAAGCATGTGCTGGAGCACGTCGGCGCCGCCTTCGACGACTTCGCCGCGGTGATGCGCGAAATCTGGCGTGTGACCGCGCCCGGCGGCCTGGTCGAGATCCATGTGCCGCACGTGCGCCACGACACCTTCTGGTCGGACCCGACCCATGTGCGGTCCTTCACCCCGTTGACCTTCACCATGATGTCGAAGCGTCAGAACCAGGCCTGGATCGCGGCGCGGGCCAACTACACCATGCTGGCCCTGGTGATGGACGTGGACTTCGAGGTGGAGGCGATCGTCCAGGTCTATGACGCCAAGTGGCAGGTCAGGCTGCAGGCCGGCGAGATCACCCGCGAGCAGCTGCGCGAGAAGGCCGCCGAATCCTGGAACGTCGCCCGCGAGCTGCAGGTCAAGCTGCGCGCGGTGAAGTAGGCGCTAGTGTGCTGGATCTGAAGTTCGCCAGCATCTGGGTCACGCGCCGGAGCGAACTTCAGATCCAAAAAGCACACTAGAAACATATACCTTGCTAGTGTCCTTCTCGATCCCGAAGTTCGTCGGAGCCCGCCACAAGAGCCTGCGAACTTCGGAATCGGGACACTAGCGCCGCAGCGCCTGGCCGACCTCGGCCAGCGCCAGGGTCTGGGGCTTTTCCTGGGCGGCGAGCAGGCCGTCGATCCGAGCCTTCTCGGCCTTGAAACGCTTCAGCTCGCGGCCGGCGAGGACCGTGCCTTGCGGGACCTTGGCGCTCAGCGGGTTCACCCGCTGGCCGCGCCGGAAGATCTCGTAGTGCAGGTGCGGGCCGGTCGCCAGGCCGGTCGCGCCGACATAGGCCACCACCTGGCCCTGCCGGACGCGCACGCCCGGCCGCATGCCGGGCGCAAACCGCGAGATATGGCCGTAGCCGGTGTCCCAGACGCCCGCATGGCGGATGCGCAGCCAGTTGCCGTAGCCGCCCTTGCGTCCGGCCTCGACCACCACGCCGTCGCCGGCGGCGAGGATCGGCGCGCCCTGTCCGGCGCCGAAGTCGATGCCCTGGTGGGCGCGGGTGTAGCCCAGGACCGGATGCCTGCGCATGCCGAAGGCCGAGGTGACGCGCGCCCCGTCGACCGGGGTGCGCAGGAGGAAGCCTTTGATGTTCTTGCCGGACTGGTCGAAGTACTCGGCGTCGCCGTGCGGCCGCTCGAAGCGGTAGAACTTGACCCCGTGCAGCTCGGCGTATTGCAGGTCGCCGACCTCGATGGTCTTGCCGCTCTCGGTCACCGTGCGGTCGAACACCAGCTTGAAGTCGTCGCCCGGCTGGATGTCCCGCTGGAAGTCGAGCTTGTGGGCGAACAGCTTGACCACCTGGGCGGTGATCGTCGGCGTTGCGCCGAGCTTCTCGGCGGTCTCGTAGAGCGACCCCTCGATCTCGCCGTCGGCGGCGACGGTGTCCTCGCGGACCGCCTCGTCCCTCTGGCGCAGGGTCAGGGCGCCGTCGAAGGTGCGCGAAAGCGTCAGCGCCCGCACCGGGCTGGCTTGGAGCGAAAGGCTGATCAGCTGCGCATGCCCGCGCTCGGCGGCGGGGCGGGCGACGGCCGCCTCGAAGGCCATGCCGGCCTTGATGTTCACCGTGTCCATGGCCTCGCCGAGGGTCTGGACCGCGCGGCGGGCTTCGTCGGGCGCGACGCCGGCGCGTTCGACCGCCTCGGCCAGGGTCTCGCCTGGCAGCACCCGCACGGGCACCTTCTCGGGCGCCGGGGCCGCGGGGCGGGACTGGACGGCGAGCGGCGCCGTCTGGGACGTCGGCGCGCGCGCCGCGGGGCCCAGGACCTGTTCGGCGGCCTTCCACCCCAGGGCAAGGGCCAGCACCACGCCGGCGCCCGCGAGCATACGCGGCGCTTGCCGCACAAGGAGGTCTGGCAGTCGGAAGTCCTGCATCACCTCTCCGCTCTAGACGGTTGGGGTTAACGTCGCCTACCGCCAAGCCTGACGGGGCGCGGAGGATGCCTGGATCCGCCGCAAGCGGGGCCTGCGCGATTTGTCACGCGGGGGCTCGCGCGTGGGAGGGGCGCCGCCCCGGCTTGCCTAACCTAGGCTGTCATCCCGGCCGTAGCGTAGCGGAGAGCCGGGACCCAGGGGCGGTGCGCACGGCCCTGGGTCCCGGATCGGCCTTTCAGGCCGTCCGGGATGACGAAGGTTTATGGGCGGTAGGCCACCGCTTCGACCTTCAATCAGATCAGCGTCAGGGCGATCTCGGCCGGGCGGCAGAGGGCCGCGCCCTTGGGCGTGGCGACGATCGGCCGGTTGACCAGGGCCGGATCCAGGATCATCGCGGCGATCAGCGCCTCGTCGGAGGCGGCGGGGTCGGTCAGGCCCAGCGCCTCGGCCTGGGTGCCGCGCACGCGCAGGATGTCGTGGGCCTTGGCGTCCATCCGCTTCAGCAGGTCCTGCAGCTGTTCGCGGGTCCAGCCGGTCTTCAGATATTCGACGACCTTGGGCTCGAGCCCCTTTTCGCGCAGCAGGGCGAGGGTGTTGCGGGACGTGCCGCAGCTCGGGTTGTGATAGATGACGACGTCGCTCATGGCCCCGAGGCTTAGCCGAAATCGCGGCCGATCACCAAGCGAGGCTGCGGCTTCCGGTGACCAGCGTTTCACCGGAGCGGCCGGTCGCCATGGTTCCGGCCGGAGGCGGGGGCGGGGCGACGGCGCCCGCCGGCCAATCGTCGAACGCCATCGCATAGCGCAGCTGCAGGCGTCCGGGCCCGCCCGGGCGGAGCACCAGGGTCAGCCCGCCCTCCGGCGGCGCGGTCCAGCGCAGCTGGGTCCAGCGGCCCGGCGCCAGCGGCGCATCGGTCGCCGCCGTCGCGATCGCGACCAGGCGCGCCGGGGTGTCGGGGGAGAGGTGCAGCGTCAGCGTGCGGGCGCCGGGCGGGGTCGCGACCTTTACGGTGATCAATCCCGCCTCGGCGTGGGCGAGCGTGGTGATCGGCGCCGGCGCCGGGACGATCTTGGCGGGCGCGGCGTCGACCGGCCGGGGCCAGGCCCAGTGGCGCAGCTCGGCGATGCGGCCGCCGTCGGCCCGCAGCACGGCGTCCGACCAGGCCGAACGCCTTTCCGCGTCGCCGACCCGCCAGGCGCGGCCGGAGTCCTGATCGAGCTGGTAGGCGACGAAGGCCGGCTGGGGGTGGCGTGCGTCCCAGGGATTGGACAGACGAATGACAGCGACGAGGACCGCGCCGACGAACAGCAGGGCGCGTCCGGTCAGTCGCTCGGGCGGCGCGCCGGCGGCGGGCTGGGCGAGCGGCCAGACCGTCATGGCGCTCATGAACAGCGGCAGGGCGAGCAGCTCGGGCAGGCTGGTCACCACCACGATCAGGTGGGCGTGGATGGCGGCCCAGCCGACGCCGATCGCGGCGAACGGCATGAGGGCGGCGAGCCGGCCGCGCCGGCGGTCCGCGCCGAGGTCGGTGGCGGCGGCGCCAAGCGCGCCGAGGACGAGCGGCCAGGTCAGCACATAGGCGATCTGCGGGGCGAGGATCTGCGCGAGGCAGGCGGCGGCGAGGCCCAGCAGCAGGACGCCCGCCCAGGCCCCGGGCCGGTCCGCCGGTTGGCCGCCCACGGCCAGGGCCAGGAGGGCGGCGGCGATCCCTTCGCCCAGGCCTACGGCGTCCAGTCCGCGGGCGACCGCGCAGCTTCCCAGGCCGGCGACGAGCGCCAGCAGCGCGGCCTGGATCCGGCGGCCGCGCGCGGCCTCCGCCACGGCGAACATGAAGACGCCGGCGGCGAGCAGCAGTTGCGCGACTTCCCATCGTCCGGCGACGGCGAGCAGACGTTCGGCGGCGAGCGGGCCTTGGGCCGCCGCCGCGCCCGCCAGGTGCAGCACCGCGGCGAGGCTGGTCAGGGCGTAGAGCGCCCAGCCCGCCCCACGCGCCGCCTCGGACCAGGTCAGGGCGTCGCGCCTGCGGGCGCGGACCAGGGCGAGGGCGATCAGGGCGGCCGAGACGGCCAGCGGCGCCCAGCCCCACGCCGGCGGATAGGCCAGCACCGCATCGCCGAACAGCACGCCATAGACCGCGTCCGGCTGGCGCGGCGGCAGGCTGGGCGAGAAGGCCAGGGCCCGGGCGGCCGACAGCGCCTGGTCGCCGAGATCCTGCAGCGACCCGGGCTGCAGGTTGGCCGGGGTGTCGGTCGGCGCGTGGTAGTCGAAGGCCTGGCTGGTGAAGGCGTAGTTGAAGCCGGCGATCCCGGCCTGGCGGGCGAGGGAGAAGTCCGTGTCGTTGGGCAGGCGCTCATAGACCTCGCTGAACAGCGAGCCGGCGGAAGGGCGCACGGCGGTCCGCCGGAAGAGGTCGATCGCCGCGCCATTGTCGCGGCCGGTCTCGAACATCTGCACCCGCCCACCCGAACCCCGGGCCTCCAGGTTGAGGACGAACCCCAGTCGCCGGGCGAGCGGATCGTCGGCGAAGATGGCGCGGGCCCCGAACAGGCCCATCTCCTCGCCGTCGGTGAGGATCACCGCCACGTCGCGGACGGGGACGCCCTCGGCGCGGATCGCGCGCACTGTCTCCAGGGCGGTGGCGACGCCGGAGGCGTCGTCGGCGCCGCCGGGCGCGCCGGGCACGCTGTCGTAGTGAGCCATCAGGGCCAGCGGCGCCAGGCTGCGGTCGCGACCGGGCAGTACGCCGATCAGGCTCTCGGTCGAGCCGCCCTGCATGCGGTCGACGCCCTTGGTCACGAAGACGTCGTCGCGCCGAACCCTTGGGGCGAGCCCGAGCTCGGTCATCCGCGCCAGCAGCCGGTCGCGCACCGCATGGTTGGCGGCCGAGCCCATCGGATGGGGCCGGGCGGCGACCATCCGCACGTCGGCCATGGCGCGTTCGGCGGAAAACTGGGTGAGCGGGGCGTCAGCGGCGACGGGCGTCGGCAGGCGCAGTCCGCCCCAGGCGATCAGGACGCCGACGATGAGCGCCAGCACGAGCGCGATCGATCGCCCCACGTTGTCTCCCCCCTTTGCCTGCTTGGCCGCAACCTAGCCTGACGGCCGCCCCAAATGAAAACGCCCGCCTTGCGGCGGGCGTCTCAACGCTCCCAAAACGTCTTGGGGGCGACCCTCAGGCCGCGATTTCGGACTCGTGCGGGTCGCGCAGCACATAGCCGCGGCCCCAGACGGTTTCGATGTGGTGCTTGCCCTCGGCCGCGGCCGCCAGCTTCTTGCGCAGCTTGCAGATGAAGACGTCGATGATCTTCAGCTCAGGCTCGTCCATGCCGCCGTAGAGATGGTTCAGGAACATCTCCTTGGTCAGCGTCGTGCCCTTCCGCAGCGAGAGCAGCTCGAGCATCTGATATTCCTTGCCGGTCAGATGCACGCGCAGGCCGTTTACTTCGACGGTCTTGGCGTCGAGGTTGACGACGATGTCGCCGGTCTTGATCACCGATTGCGCGTGGCCCTTGGAGCGGCGGACCACGGCGTGAATTCGGGCGACCAGCTCGTCCTTGTGGAACGGCTTGGTCATGTAGTCATCGGCGCCGCCCGAGAAGGTCTTCACCTTGGTGTCGATCTCGGCGGTGCCCGACAGGATCATGATCGGCGTATTGATCTTGCCGACGCGCAGCGTGCGCAGAACGTCCATGCCGCTCATGTCCGGCAGGTTCAGATCGAGCAAGATCAGGTCATAGTCGTAGATCTTGCCCAGATCGACGCCTTCTTCACCCAAATCCGTCGTATAGACGTTGAATCCTTCGGACTTGAGCATCAACTCGATGCTTTGCGCAGTCGCGCTGTCGTCCTCGATCAACAGTACGCGCATAAGCTTCTCCTACTGCGTCCCCGTTCGCCCCTGGGATTCTTGGAATCCGACCAGAACCTCGTCGTTAAGCTGCCCGACAGGTCATTTAAGACTGGTTAATGGAAGCCTTCCCCCGCGAAGAAAATCGTTAATCTGATTTGAGTCAGGGGAGCAAGCGGGCCCGGCGCACGCCGCCGCCACGGGGTTGAATCTTTTGTGAGTGGACGCTGCGGCGAAGCAGTGGCGGCATCTGCTCCGCCCGTCGGCCGCGCGGTTTTCCTTGGGAAAGATCGAGGCGGGGCGTCGGCGCCAGCGTGGTTTCGTCGCAGGTCACGCGGGTCGACGCCGCGCCTGAAGGGGGCGCGAGCCTTATGGTTTCTCCGGCCCGGCCTTGCGCCGGCGCCGCCGCCGAAATCTTCACTCCCGGTTAAGAGGACGCGCCGAACCTGCTGCCGGGCTTGGGGACGTATTCGTTGCAGAGTTTGGTGGCCGCGGTCGAGCGGCTGGATCCCTTGACCGTTTCCGGCCGGGTCGCGGCGGTGAACGGGCTGTTGATCGAGGCGCGGGGCGGGCTGTCGCGCCTGGCCGTCGGCGCGCGCGCCGAGATCGACCGGATCGGCGAGAAGCCCCTGGCGGCCGAGGTGGTCGGCTTCCGCGAGACCCGCGCCCTGCTCATGCCCTTCGGCCCCGTCGAGGGCGTGGCCCCGGGCGCCGAGATCCGTATCGAACCGACGGCCGCCACCGTGCGGCCGACCAAGGCCTGGCTGGGCCGCATCGTCGACGCCTTCGGCGAGCCGATCGACGGCCTCGGGCCGCTGCCCAAGGGGCTGGCCGCCTATCCCCTGCGGGCCCCGCCGCCGCCGGCCCACGCCCGCGACCGGGTCGGCGAACGGCTGGACCTCGGGGTCCGGGCGATGAACGTCTTCACCACCTGCTGCCGTGGCCAGCGCCTGGGCGTGTTCGCCGGCTCCGGGGTCGGCAAGTCGGTGCTGCTGTCGATGCTGGCGAAGAACGCCGATTGCGGCGCGGTGGTGGTCGGCCTGATCGGCGAACGTGGCCGCGAGGTGCGTGAATTCGTCGAGGAGACCCTGGGCGAGGAGGGCCTGCGCCGCGCCGTGGTGGTGGTCGCCACCTCCGACGAGCCGGCGCTGAAGCGCCGCCAGGCCGCCTATATGACCATGGCGATCGCCGAATACCTGCGCGACCAGGACCTGGAAGTCCTGTGCATGATGGACAGCGTCACCCGCTTCGCCATGGCCCAGCGCGAGATCGGGCTGGCGGCCGGCGAGCCGCCGACGACCAAGGGCTATACGCCGACCTGTTTCACCGAGCTGCCGAAGCTCTTGGAGCGGGCCGGACCTGGGCCGGTCCGGGCGGATGGGACGACGGCCGGGCCGATCACCGCCATCTTCACCGTCCTGGTGGACGGCGATGACCACAACGAGCCGATCGCCGACGCCGTGCGAGGCATCCTTGACGGCCACATCGTCATGGAACGGGCCATCGCCGAGCGCGGCCGCTTCCCGGCGATCAACGTCCTGAAGTCGATCAGCCGGACCATGCCGGGCTGTCACCATCCGCACGAGCGGGAGATCGTCAAGAGCGCGCGCCGGGCGCTCTCGGCCTACTCCAACATGGAGGAGCTGATCCGCATCGGCGCCTATCGCGCCGGCGCCGATCCAGAGGTCGACCGCGCCATCTATTTGAACCCCGCCCTCGAAGACTTCCTGTCCCAGGACAAGGACGAGGCGAGCGGCCTGGACGAATCCTTCGGCCGGCTGGGTGAAATACTGCAGAGCGAGCACGCATGAGCAGCTGGGCGAAATCCCTGATCAAGCTCTCCACCTACGAGGTGGAGACCCTGCAGAAGCGGCTGGCGGACATCGCCGACCAGCGCCAGCGGGTGGAGATGAAGCTGGCGGCGCTGCAGGCCGAGGGCGAGGCTGAGCAGGCCGCCGCCGCCCAGGACCCGCAGAACGGCTGGCGGGTCGTCAGCTATCTCGACGCGCTGCGGGTGCGCATGGACCTGGTGCGCCAGGACCTCTACCTCATCCAGGTCGAGGAGCAGGGCGCGCGCGATGCGCTCGCCAAGGCCTTCGAGGCCCAGAAGAAATACGAGCACGTCGCCGAACAGGCCGAGATCCTGGCCCTGAAACAGCTCGACCGGCTGGAAAGCGCCCAGATGGACGAGGTCGGCCTGCGCAAGGCGGCGGGCGGCCGCTAGACCCTTCCCGGTTCAGGCGCTCGGGGCCAGGCGGGGAGCCTGGCCCCTTTCGCGTTCTCGCCTCGGCTCAGGCGATCAGCAGCGCCGGACGCGCATGCGCCCAGCGATGCAGCTTCGCCTCGGCCTCGGCGATCTCGGCCGCCGCCACATAGGTTACGAAGTCGTAGCGCGGCTGCAGTTCGGTGCTCACCTCGCCGCGCAGCACATAGGCCGGCGCAAGTACGCCCTGGGTCTCGGTGGGCGGCAGGCACAGCAGACCGAGCTGCACGGACTTGACCGTGACCCGCGCCCTGCCGCCCAGGTTTTCGAACGGCTCGCTGCGGGCGAACCGGTCGAACGCCTCCTTCGGCCCGATGGTGGGCCGTTCGCCGACCCGTCTGAGATCGCGGGCGAACCGGTAGGCCTGCGCCAGTTCGCCGTCGTGGCCGATGGTGACCTGGGCCTTGGCTCCGGGGCCCAGCAGCGGCAGGCCCTCGTGGGCGTAGCGGAAGCTGACCTGCAGGCCGACCACCTGGGGTTCACCGTCGGGCTTCCCCCGCGTCGCCTTGACGACCTCCAGTTCGGTGATCGATCCGGCGTCGGCCTTGGCGTGGGTTTCCCCCACACTCTCCAGGAACCCGTGCGCGATGGCCATCGCGCGCTCGCGGTCGAGGGCGATCGCCTTCGCCTCGCGGGCCTCGGCGTCGAAGTCATGGCGCTCAAGGCGCAGCGAATTGCTGGCCTGATAGACCTCGAGCGTCCATTGGTCGTTGCGGGCCACGTACCACGCGCCGACGTCGACGGCTCGGGCGCCGATATCGAAGCGCGCTGCGAGCCGGGCGACCTTGTCCGCCGTCCAGGCGGGCGGGACGACCTCGTAGAGGGGCAGCGTCCGGGGGACGTCGATCGGGTCTGGGAATTGGATCTTCACACTCATCTCACCCTCCTTCGATCAACAGGCGCCGCGCGCGTAATAGAGGACGTTGGGGTTGTCCGGGTCGGCGGACACGTGGCCCTTGCCCAGCCAATGGTCGTTGTAGGTGTCTGTGCCCGGCGCGTCGGCGCGCAGGTAGGCCCACTGGGTGTCGGAGTCCTCGGTGTCCTGGCAGGCCTTGATCCATGCCCTGCGCACGGTGTTCCCGGCGTTCAGGTACTGGGCCAGGATGCGCCCGCGGTCGGGCTCGTCCGAGGTCGTCGTGTTGAAGCCCAGGATGTAGTGCAGGCCCTTGAACACCGGCCATCCCCAGCGGCCGAACACGCCGTCCCGGGCGAGCACATTGCACGCGTCGAGGACGATGTATTCCAAGTCCTTGTCGCCCCAGCGGATCTCGCTGGGCTTGGCCTTGGCGTCGTCAGTCTTCACGCCGAACAGGAACCCGCTCGGCGAGCCGTGACCGGAAAAGAACAGCATGTCGACGTTGTCCGCCCAGGTGCTGTCGGTTCCCGCCGCCGGCGAGCCGACGTTCTTCTGCTCGAAGTCCTGGTCCCAGGCCAGGTCGTCGCCCCAGGCGAAGGAGCGGGTCGCGCTCAGGGTGTTGTAGAAGCCTTCCGCCTGCGGCTTGGTGTTGGTGAGATTTGACGCCAAGCCATTGTACTTACGTACCCATTCGATGCCGATTGTCGCCATTGTCGCCTCCCTGCCCGATTGGTTCGGGGTCCCGCTCTCGCGAATTCGGCGGCGCATCATCCGGCGGTTGGGGGCGAAGGCGGCGCGGCCGTCGGCGTCGCGCAGGCCGCGCGAAGCCGCCGACAGCGGACAAGCCGCCGATCTTCCCCCGGTTGTCGGAGACAGACACAGGTAATCGCGAAAGTGGTGAAAGCCTACACTGTTATCTCCCTGGGGTTGAGTCGAAAATTGTGCAGTCGGTGCAAAACTGATGGGCATGCCTTCCGCCGTCGCTGCGCCATGGGGTTGGTAGCGCAACACAAAACCTTCGCCGAAGCGTCACGGTTGTGCGGCGGATCCTAAGGTTGCGCCTGCGCTAGCTTGACCTCGGACCGGCGCGTTCCCGCCGGGATGGGGCTTTGAGTCAATGAAGACGAGACTGAGGGCGGCGCTCTGCGCCGGCGTGGCGTTCGCATGCCTGGCCGCCGGGCCGACGCGGGCCGCCGAAGGCGCCGCGGCCGAGGCGCCGGCCACCGTCGAGGAGGTCGTCGTCACCTCCTACGCCCGCAGCCTGGCGGAAGCCTCCGAGCTGAAGCGGACCTCCACCTACGGACTGGATGCGATCAGCGCCGAGGACATCGGCAAGTTTCCGACCCGCAACGCCGCCGAGGCCCTGCAGCTGGTCACCGGGGTGACCATCGAGCGCCCGCGCGGCGCGGGCCTCTACGTCAGCGTCCGCGGCCTGGGCCCGCAGTTCCAGAACGTGCAGCTGAACGGCCGCTCCATCGCGGTCAACGACCTGATCGAGAACGGCGGCGCGCGTGGGCGGCAGTTCCGTTTCGAGGTGCTGCCGACCGAGATCATCTCGCAGATCGAAGTCGTGAAGACCCCCACGGCCGACATGGATGACGGCGCCCTGGGCGGCAACATCAACATCCGGACCTTCAAGCCGCTGGACCTCGGCAAGACCGCGGCCTTCTCGCTGCGCGGCTCCTGGAACGATTTGACGGAGAAGACCGACCCGGCGGCCTCGGCCCTGCTGAGCTGGGTGAACGCGGACAAGACACTCGGGGTCTCGGTCTCCGGCCTCTACAGCCGCCAGAAGGTCCGTAACGACCGGCTGTACCAGGTGGGCTGGAACCTCAACAGGTTCACCAGCGTGCTGGGCGCCGGCGTCTACACCCCCTCGCGCACCCGCTCGACGATCGAGACCGAGGACCGCAAGCAGAAGTCGGTGGACGTCGCCGTCCAGTGGCGGCCGACCAGCGAGCTGCAGACCGATTTCGACCTGCTCGCCAACCGGCTGGACGTCGACTACGACGAGTTCGGCCTCGACATCTATCCGGACGACACGACCTTCCAGACGCCGAGCTTCGTGGCCGGCAGCCAGCGGCTGGTGGGCGACACCGCGGTCGCAGGGACCATCAACAATGTCCGCTGGATGGCCTCGCGCGAGACCAGCCTGAACCGCCACGACCTGGTGGCGGTCGGGCTGAAGCAGCGCTGGTCGCCGGGGTTGTGGACCTTCACCGGCGACTTCGCCTGGTCGAGCGCGCGCAGCTACCACCCGGACGGCAAGGCCACGACCCGCAACCGCCTGGCCTTCTTCGCGCCGCTGACCTACGACTTCCGCACCCTGGGGCAGATCCCGATCCTGACCACCCCGGTGGACTACAACAATCCCGCCAACTACGTCGGCCAGGCCTTCGACTACACCTGGAAGGACAGCCGCGACCACGACGACATGATCCGCTTCGATGCGGCGCGGGAGTTCCAGGGCAAGCCGTTCACCCGCCTGATGGCCGGGGTCGAGCAGCATCACCGCAACCGCGAATATCTGCGTCGCGACTGGGTGCTGAACGACATCCTCAACGTCCCGGCGACGACGCTCGGGGCGAACTTCTACGGCCCGCTGCCCTATTCCGACTTCCTGTCGGACTATTCCGGGGCGAGCCCGCGGACCTGGCTGACGCCCTCGTCGACCGCCTTCTACCAGCGCCTCTACACCGCCGCCGTGGCCGCCCAGCCGCTGTCGGCGGCCGACATGCGCAACACCTTCGAGGTCGACGAGAAGATCTTCGGCGCCTATGCGCGGGCGGACTTCGCCTTCGACGCCGCAGGCGTGCCGGTCACCGGCAACCTGGGGATCCGCTACGCGCGCACCAAGCAGGTGGCGAGCGGGACCCTGGTCAGCGGCTCGACGCCGGTCGCGGTGCGCTATGCCAAGACCTATGACAACTGGCTGCCCAGCTTCAACCTGCGGGCGGAGCTCGCGCCGGAGCTGATCGGCCGCCTCGCGGCCTCGCGGGTGGTCAACCGGCCGAACGTCACCGACATCGCCCCGCGGATCACCGTCTCGCGGGACTCGCCCACCGCGTCGGGCGGCAACCCGGACCTGGACGCCTTCCTGGCGACCCAGTACGACGCCTCGCTGGAGTGGTATCCGACCCGCACCACGGCGGTCACCGTGGCGGTCTTCCACAAGAAGCTCGACGACTACATCACCGCCCAGAACACCACCATCCAGGTGCCCGGGCGCGGCGACGTCCTGCTCTCGACCAACGTCAACGGCGGCGAGGCCGAGCTGTCGGGCGTCGAGCTGGCCTACAACCAGGTGTTCAGCTTCCTGCCCGGGCCGTTCGACGGCTTCGGGGTGCAGGCCTCGCTGACCGCGGTGAAGAGCAAGGCCAGCTATTTCGCCGGCAACCGCGCCATCTCGGACGACCTGATCGGCCTGTCCAAGACCAGCTACAACCTGGTCGGCTATTATGAGAAGGGGCCGGTGTCGGCCCGCCTGGGCTGGTTCTGGCGCTCGAAGTACCTGAACGGGATCGGCTCGACCACGACGGCGCCGAACTACGTCGACGACTACGGCTCGTTGGACGGCTCGCTGTCCTATGCCTTCAACCGCAACTACTCGGTGGTGCTGGAAGGCTCGAACCTCAGCAACCAGGACCGCTTCGTCTACGGCAAGACCAAGGACCAGCCGATGGAGATCTACCACTGGGGTCGCACGGTCTCGGTGACCGTCCGGGGCCGCTACTGATGCCGGTCGCGGCCCTGGCGCTGGCCGCCGCCCTGTCCGCAGTCGCGTCTGGGGCGCCGGCGGATCTGCGGGTGGACCAGCTGAGCTGGCTGGGCTCGCACAACAGCTACCGCCCGGCGCCTGGGCCGCAGGACCTGGCCCGGCTGCGGGCGACGCTGGGGCCGCGCTCGGCCGGTCTCGAGTATGGCCATCTGCCGATCGCCCGGCAGCTCGACCTCGGGATCCGGCAGCTGGAGTTCGACCCCTGGGCCGACAGCGCCGGCGGCCGCTACGCCGCGGCGCACCCGGACGACCCGGCGCAGCAGGCCGCGATGCAGGCGCCGGGACCGAAGGTGCTGCACATCCCGGTGGTGGACGAGCGCACGCTCTGCGCCAGCCTGGCGCAATGCTTCCAGACGGTCGCCGACTGGTCGCAGGCCCATCGCGCACACGACCTGATCGTCATCTTCGTCAACGTGAAGGAGGAGGAGACGCCGGTTCCCGGCGCGCCCAAGCCGGAGCTCTGGACGTCGGAGAGCCTGGGCGAGGTCGACCGGATCGCCGTGGCGGCGTTCGGACGGGCCGGGATCGTCACGCCGGACGACGTCCGGGGAGGCGCCGCAAGCCTGCGCGAGGCGGTGATGGCGCATGGCTGGCCGGGGCGGATCGCGGCGCGCGGCAAGGTGCTGCTGGTGCTGGATTCCAGCCCGCGCGTCGGAGAGGTCTATCGGGCAGGTCATCCTTCGCTCGGCGGGCGGGTGATGTTCGGGCTCTACGACGAGGCCGAGCCGGAGGCCGCGGTCTTCAACATCCAGGACCCGCGACCGCAGGAGCATCGCATCCGCCGTCTGGTGGCGGCAGGCTTCCTAGTGCGCACGCGCAGCGACGCCGACACCCGGGAGGCGCGGGCCGGCGACCACGGCCGGCTGGACGCGGCGATCCGCTCGACGGCGCAGATCGTCAGCACGGACTACTATGCGGGCGCGCCGGATCCGCTTGGGCTGAAGTTCGTCGTGACATTTCCGGCCTCGGCCCGTTAGCGGCTGTCACGCTCTAGGCGGCCTCGCGGGCGTGTCGCAGGGCATTGTCCAGCAGGCGCACGTCGACCGGCTTCCTGACGAGGGGCCAGACTTCATAGGCCGGATTGCTCTCCAGCTGTTCGTAGCCCGAACAGAAGACGAAGGGCACCTGCTGCGCCCGCAATCGGTCGGCAAACGGATAGACGAGCGTGCCGGAGAGGTTGACGTCGAGCACGGCGACGTCGGGCGGAGAACTCGCCTCCAGCAGCCGCTCGGCTTCCTCGACCGAGGCCGCGGGACCGATGACGTCCCAGCCGAGCGAAGTCAGATCCTTGCAGATGGCCAGGGCGATCAGCGTCTCGTCCTCCACCACGAGCAGGCGTCCACGCCGATGGCCGTCGATGATGCTGGCCTCCTGCGAAGCGACCGCGACGACCGGCGCGGCCGGACGATAGGTCGACGCCGGCAGGGTCGCGACCAGTCTCATGCCGTCCGGCGGCCAGGCCTGGGCGAGAGAGCCTCCCAGCTGCCGGGTCGTGACCTCGTTGATCAAGGTCGAGCCGAAGCCCTTGGCCGCCGGCTCCTGCGCCTGCGGCCCGCCGGATTCCGTCCATCGGAGCTGCAAGTCGCCGTCCGGCAGAATGGACCAGGCGATGTCCACCCGGCCCTCGGCGACGGACAAGGCGCCGTATTTCACGGCGTTGGTCGACAGCTCATGCAGCAGAAGACCGACCGGCTGCACGGCGTTGGGGGCCAGCAGGACATGGGGTCCCGTAAGGGTCACCTGGCCGCCCTTGTGGCAGCCCTCGGTTTCGTCGACGGCGATCTGGGCCAGGTCGCCGCCCTTCCAGTGGCTCTGCGCGAGCAAGGAGTGGGCGCGGCCGAGCGCGAGCACGCGGCCGCGCACCGCGGTGATGAAGTCTTCCTTCGACGCCGCGCGCGTCAGCGAAACGACCGCCTGGACGACGGCCAGGGCGTTCTTGGCGCGGTGGTCCACTTCGCGCGCCAGCAGGTGCCGCGCCTCCTCGTTGGCCTTGCGTTCGGTGACGTCGCGCAGGATCACCGTGGCGAGGTGCGCGCCGCCGACCTTGACATGCGAGATCGAGGCTTCCACCGGGAACTCCTCGCCATTGGCGCGCAGACCGCTGACCGCCGCGAGCGCGCCCATCCGGCGAGTGGTCACGCCGACCTCCTTGAACTTGCGGATATGTTCGGCGTGGTCGGGGCGGAACCGCTCGGGAATGAAGCGATCGATCGGCGCGTTGATCGCATCCTTGCTGGAAACGCCGAACATGCGTTCCGCAGCAGGGTTGAAGAGGATGATCCGCTGCTGGTCGTCGATGGTGATGAGGGCGTCCATCGCGGATTCGACGATGCCTTCCATCCGCCGCCGGCTCGCCAGCAGGGCGTCCTCCGCGGCCTTGCGCTCGGTGATGTCGCGCAGGATGACCGTGGCCAGCCGCTCGCCGCCCACCTCCACCTGCGATATCGAGGCCTCGATGGGAAATTCCTCGCCGTTGGCGCGCAGGCCGCTGAGCGCGCCCAGCGAGCCCATCTGGCGATTGGTGACGCCGGTCTCGGCGAACCGGTGGATATGCGCCTCGTGGGAGGCCCGGAAGCGCGCTGGGATGAACCGGGAAATGTTCTCGCCCAGGGCTTCGGACGCAGACATCCCGAACATCCGCTCGGCCGCCGGATTGAACAGCACGATCCGCTGTTGGTCGTTGATGGTGATGATGCCGTCCATCGCCGAGGCGACGATGCCCTCCAGCCTCCGCATCGTCTCCAGCGCGTCGCTTGAGGATCGGAGCCCGCGAGAATGGTTTGGCATGATCCGCCCCAGGTGGGTTTGGACACAACCTATACTAAGTTATGACCCAAGACACCTACCGAGGCATGTGTTCAGCGAGGCGTGAAGTCGGGGCCTGGCGCCTCGGCCTGTCGCCATCTCGCTCTAGCGGTCGGTCTTGGTCTTCTCGGCTTCCATGTCGGCGCGCAGGGCCGAAAGGTCTTCGCTGATCTTGAAGATGGCGACGTAGAATTCGCAGAACGAGCGCCACAGCAGCAGCAGCGCGCCCATCGCGACCAGGCCCACGACCGCCACGGGGATCGCCATCAGCAAGCCCCACGGGAAGGGGTCGCGGATCGCCACGCCGACGGCGGCGCCGATGAAGCCGAACACGCCGACAGCGACGATGGCCAGGCCTGCCCAGTAGATCAGGTGGACGACCGTATTGGTCATCAGCCGGTCAAAGGTGAGCAGGTCCCAGATCAGGGCTGCGCCCGGGCCTTGAGGTCTGTTCAGAGGTCGCCGCATCCGTTTCCCAGAAGTAGCGGAGCCGTAGACGCCCCTTCGTTGAACCGCTAGCAGCGCCCGCCGCGGGCTGCAACGTCCGTGACGTCGCTCCGTCCTTGCGGTCTAGATCTGCCCGACGGTCTTGAGCCGGGCGCGCGGATGGATTTCGCTCTGGCTCATCACCGGGGTCTGGCCGCGGAAGCGCTCGACGATCGAGCGGACATAGGGCCGGATCGCCGGGCTGGTCAGCAGGACCGGGGACTCGCCGCTGAGGGCGGCGCGCTCGAAGGTGTCGCGGACGCCGCGGATGAACTCCTGCAATCGCGAGGGCGCCAGCGCCAGCTGCTTCTCCTCCCCGGCGCCCACCAGGGCCTCGGCGAAGGCCATCTCCCAGTCGGGCGACAGGGTGATGATCGGCAGGCTCCCGTCGTCGCCGCGGTTGGCGAAGCAGAGCTGGCGGGCCAGTCGCGCGCGCACCTGCTCGACCAGGTTGGTGACCGAGGTGGTGTGGGGCGCGGCCTCGCCGATGCCTTCCAGGATCGCCGGCAGGTCGCGGACCGAGACCCGTTCGCGCAGCAGGGTCTGCAGCACGCGCTGGACGGTGGTGGCGGTCACCACGCTGGGGATCAGGTCGTCGGCCAGCTTCTTCTGCTCGGGCGGCAATTCCTTGAGGAGCTTCTGGACCTCGGCGTAGGAGAGCAGGTCCGGCATGCTCTCCTTGAGGATCTCGGTCAGGTGGGTGGTCAGCACGGTGGCCGGGTCGACGACCGTGTAGCCGCGGAATGTCGCCTCTTCGCGCAAGGAGTCGTCGATCCAGGTGGCCGGCAGGCCGAAGGCCGGCTCGCGCATATGCTCGCCGGGCAGCTCGACCTGGCCGCCGCGCGGGTCCATCGCCATCAGCTGGTTGAGCCGCACCTCGCCCTGGCCGGCGTCCATCTCCTTGATGCGGATGCTGTAGCCCTGGGAGGGCAGGCGCATGTTGTCGAGGATCCGCACCGCCGGCATGATGAAGCCGAAGTCCGAGGCGAGCGTGCGCCGCAGCGCCTTGATCTGGTCGGTGAGCCGGCGGCCCTCGAGATCGTTGATCAGGCCCAGCAGGCCGTAGCCGAGCTCGATCTTGATCTCGTCGATGGCCAGGCTGGCGGCGATCGGCTCCTCTTCCGGCTCGGCGTTGGCCGCGTCCGTGGCGATGTTGACCGCCGGCTCCGCCACCTTGTGCGCCCGCCGCCAGGCGAGGACGCCGGCGCCCAGGGAGATCGCCGCGAACGGAATGATCGGCATGCCCGGCACCAGGGCCAGCACGCCGGCGGCGGCGGAGACCATGCCCAGGCTGATCGGGTTCATCGCCAGTTGGGCGACGAGCGCCTTGTCGGCGGAGCCCTCGACGCCGGACTTCGACACCAGGAAGCCGGCGGCGATCGAGATGATCAGCGCCGGGATCTGGCTGACCAGGCCGTCGCCGATGGTCATGATGGTGTAGGTCGACAGCGCCTGGAGGATCGGCACCTTGTGCTGGATCACCCCGATCAGGATGCCGCCGATGATGTTGATGGCGACGATGATCAGGCTGGCGATCGCATCGCCGCGCACGAACTTCGAGGCGCCGTCCATGGCCCCGAAGAAGGTGCTTTCCTGCTCCAACTCCTTGCGGCGCGTCTTGGCCGTTTCCTGGTCGATCAGGCCCGACGACAGATCGGCGTCGATCGCCATCTGCTTGCCGGGCATGGAGTCCAGGGTGAAGCGGGCCGCCACTTCGGCGATCCGGCTGGAGCCCTTGGTGATGACGACGAAGTTCACGATCACCAGGATGGCGAAGACGATCACCCCGATGGCGAAGTTGCCGGCCATCATCAGTCGCCCGAAGGTCTCGATGACGTGGCCGGCGCCGTGCACGCCCTCATGGCCGTGGCCGAGGATCAGCCGCGTCGAGGCGATGTCGAGGCCCAGCCGGTAGAGGGTGGTGACCAGCAGCACGGTCGGGAAGCTGGTGAAATCCAGCGGGCGGCGCATCATCAGCGCCGTCATCAGGATCAGCACGGCGCTGGTGATCGAGATCGCCAGCAGCAGGTCCAGCACGAGGGCTGGCACCGGCAGGATGAGCAGGACGACGATGCCGACGATGCCGATCGCCATGGCGACGTCGCCACGGGCGACCCAGCCCCAGACCTCCCGCGGGGTCGGCGCATTGGTGCGCAGCCCGGAAAAGCCGGTGTCGGCCATCTAAATGCCGCGCCTACGCGATCGCGCGCAAGCGACGAACAGGACGGTTTCAATCGACGATGGACCGATCACGATTCAGTTTTGACCGGAGTCGCCAATTTGGGAAAGACTGTGGCGAGAAGGTGTGCGGAGACGCATTGACGCACCCTCTTGGTAGAAGGCTGGAACTCGCGTCCGCCTTTTTTGCGGCGAAGAAATGCTTAGTCAGGCAAACAACCTGGCCCAATGCCACGAGAATCGATCTGTGGTGGCGAAAATGACACATACATAACCCAAGGTTGCGTCACAAATACCTACGCATAGAGATGTCGTGCGGCTCTATGCCTCGATAACCTGAAACGTCTGAATGGATGAATCCGTGTCGGGGGGCCGTCGGCAGCCTCTCCGGGCGGGCCGCGCGACAGGGCCGGTGCGGCGTCGGACGGCGGGCATGCAAAAGCCCCACCCCCGAAGGGGAGGGGCTTTGACAGGACGGTCAGTTCGAGGCGGCTGAACGGGTCAGGCGGCGCTGGCGCCCATCTGCGGGGCGGGCACCGAGACGCCGGCCTCGGAATATTCCTTGAGCTTGTTGCGCAGGGTGCGGATCGAGATGCCCAGGATGTTGGCCGCATGGGTGCGGTTGCCCAGGCAGTGCTCCAGGGTGTCGAGGATCAACTGCTGCTCCATCTCGGACACGGTCTGGCCGACGAAGCCGCGCGTGGCGGTTTCGGCGGCGACCGAGGCGTGCTGGGCGGCGCGGGCGTGCGGATCGATCGACGAGAGCGGCTGGCCGTCGGGCAGGCGGATGGCCGCCTCCTCGATCTCCGGCCCGATCGCCAGCAGGACGGCGCGGTGCATGGCGTTTTCGAGCTCACGCACGTTGCCGGGCCAGCGGTGCGTCACCAGCCGGCGGCGCGCCTCGGCGGCGAGCGCCCGCTCCGGCACGCCGTTGGCGGCGGCGTACTTCTTCACGAAATGCTCGGCCAACGCGATGATGTCGCCGGGGCGCTCGCGCAGCGGCGGCAGCTTCAGGTTCACCACGTTCAGGCGATAGAGCAGGTCCTCGCGGAAGGTCCCCTCCTTCACCGCCTGGATCAGGTCGCGGTTGGAGGTGGCGAGGATGCGGATGTCCACCCGCACCGGCTTGGAGCCGCCGACCCGGTCGATCTCCCGTTCCTGGATGGCGCGCAGCAGCTTGGCCTGCAGGCGCGCGTCCATCTCGGAGATTTCGTCCAGCAGCAGGGTGCCGCCGTTGGCCTCCTCGAACTTGCCGATGCGCCGGGCCACGGCGCCGGTGAAGGCGCCCTTCTCGTGGCCGAAGAGCTCGCTTTCCAACAGGTTCTCGGGGATGGCCGCGCAGTTGACGCTGATGAAGGGCTTCGAGGCGCGACGCGACTTCTGGTGCACGTAGCGGGCGATGACTTCCTTACCGACGCCGCTCTCGCCGGTGATCAGGATGGAGGCGTCGGAGCCGGCCACCTGGTCAGCCAGGCCGAGCACGTTCATCATGCCCGGGTCGTGAACGACCATCGGCCGATTGTCGTCGGCCACCGCCGCCAGCACCGCGGCGATCAGCTCGGCGTCGGGCGGCAGGGGGATGAATTCCTTGGCCCCAGCCTTGATCGCCGCGGCGGCGCCGGCCGCATCGGCCGCCACCCCGCAGGCCACCACCGGCACCCGGATCCGCTCGGCCTCGTTGGCCGCGATCAGCGCCCGGATGTCGAGCTGGTAGTCGACCATCAGCAGGTCCGCGCCCTGGCCGGCGCGAAGCGCGTGGGTGGCCGCCTCGATACTCTCCACGTGGCTCACCTTCGCGCCTGCGCTCATCGCCAGCTTTGCGGCGCTGGACAGCTGTCCGTTCAGTTTTCCGACGACAAGAAGTCGCATTGTCCCGTCTCCTTACGTTTCGCGCCGACCGTCAGGCCTGTGCGTCGCCGTCCTTGATGATTTCCGTCATGGTCACGCCCAGCCGCTCGTCGACGATGACGACCTCGCCGCGCGCCACCAGGCGGTTGTTCACATAGATGTCGATGGCTTCGCCGACCTTGCGGTCGAGCTCCAGCACGCTGCCCTGGGCGAGCTGCAGCAGCTGGGCGACCGACAGGTGCGCCCGGCCCAGCACCGCCGAGATGTTCACCGGCACGTCGAAGACCGGCGCGAGATCGGTCGCGGTCTTGTCCTCTTCGTGCGGCGCGTCGGGGATGCCCCCTTCGTTGAATTCGTCGAGCTTCAAATCGGACATGAAGGTCAGCCTTCGCCGTCGAGTGTCAGGGCTTCGCCATGCAGGCCCTCGGCGGCCAGAGCCGCCTGCAGGGCCTCGGTGACGCGTTCCGCAGCGGCGGCGGGATCGAAGCTTCCCGCGCCGTCGCCGAAATCGAGGGTGAAGGCGTGCAGCCCCATGCCGAGGTCGGCGCGCACCTGGATGGCGCCGGTGAAACCCGCCCGGGCGGCGGTTTCGTCCAGCCTGCCCTGCAGATGTTCGGCGAGCTCGGCCGAGGCGGTGACGATCAGCCGGGGAGCAGCCTCGATCTCGCGGCCCAGGGCCTCAATCGCCGCCTGCACCGCCCCTTCCGGGAACCGGTCGAGGGCTGCGCCGGCGATGGCCCGACCGCAGGCCAGCGCCAGCTCGGCGGCGCCGATGCGGTGCTGGTGGGCGACATTGGCCAGGGTCGGGAGGGCCTGGCTGCAGGCGCGCGCGATTTCGGAGAGCGCCGCCATCTGCTGGGCGGTGATGCTGGTGATCGCCGCGCGCTCGCCCTCGCTGCGAGCCTTCTGGCGGATCTCCTCGACCTCTTCCGGGGTGAAGCTGCGCTTCGGCCGTGGCGCGACGTAGGAGACGTCGCCGGCGGCGTCGAATTCGGTGTCGAAGACGAATCTCTGATGGGGGGCGGTCGACATCAGTACACGAACTCATCTTCAGAGTTGGAGGTCGCCAGCATGATCTCGCCCTTGGCGGCGAGGTCCTTGGCCACCTGGACCATGGCCATCTGCGCCTGGTCGACGTCGCGCAGGCGCACGGGACCCATGGTCTCCATGTCCTCGCGCATGATCTTCGCGGCGCGTTCGCTCATGTTGGAGAAGAACATCTCGCGCAGCACGTCGGAGGCCCCCTTCAGCGCCAGCGCCAACTGGTCCTTCTCCACCGCGCGCAGCAGGGTCTGCACCCCGCCGGGATCGAGCTTGTTCAGATCCTCGAAGACGAACATCAGGGCGCGGATCCGCTCGGCGGACTCGCGGTTGCGCTCCTCAAGCGCGGTGATGAAGCGCGACTCGGTCTGGCGGTCGAACGAGTTGAAGATGTCGGCCATCAATTCGTGGGAGTCGCGCTTCGAGGTCCGCGCCAGGTTGGACATGAACTCGGTGCGCAGCGTCTGCTCGATCTTGTCGAGGATCTCGCGCTGCACGGGCTCCATGCGCAGCATGCGCGTGACGCATTCCAGCGCGAAGTCCTCGGGCAGGGCGGCCAGCACCCGGGCCGCATGCTCCGAGCGGATCTTGGAGAGCACGACGGCGACGGTCTGGGGGTATTCGTTCTTCAGATAGTTGGCGAGAACCGCCTCGTTCACATTGCCGAGCTTGTCCCACATGGTCCGACCCGCGGGACCGCGGATCTCCTCCATCAGGGCGTCGACCTTCTCCGGCGGCATGATCGCCGAGAGCAGCTTCTGGGTCTGTTCGAACGAACCCATGATCGCTCCGGCCCCGGACATGCCGGAGACGAACTCGACGAGCAGGTCCTCGACCACGCCGGAGTGGACATTGCCGAGGCTGGCCATGGCCTGGGAGATCTCCTTGATCTCCTCTTCGTCGAGCGACTGCCAGACGTGGGCGTGCTCTTCGCCGAGCGACAGCAGCACGATGGCGGCCTTCTCCGGCCCGGTCAGGCGGGCGACGTCGCTGACGGTCTTCTTCGCGGGCAGCTTCATGTTTCGTGAAGCCAGCTACGGAGGATGGCGACGGATTCCTCGGGGTGACGCTCGACGAATTCGGCGACCCGCTTGACGGAGCTCGCCTTCACCTGGCCCTCGATGCGGGCGATGTCGATCTTCTGGTCCAGCTCGCCGTTTCCGGTCGGACCGGGCAGGGCGAGCTGGCCGGTGACCGGATCGACCGCCAGCTGCATCGGCTGGCCGTCGGCGGCAGCCGCGATGCGGGTCACGGGCTGGCCGGGCAGCATCGGCAGGCTCCCGCCGCCGCCGCGCCCGCCGCCGCCCGTCGAGGACAGCATCGGCTTGACGATGAACAGGATCATCAGGATCGCCACCATCGCCAGCACGCCGAGTTCGGCCGCGCGCATGATGTCGTTCTTGTCGAAGCCCATCAGCGGATTGGCGGTGGTCACGCCGTCCGGATCCTCGACGCTGGGGAAGCGCACGTTGACCACGGTGACCTGGTCGCCGCGGCTTTCGTTGTAGCCCACCGCCGAGCGCACCAACTGCTCGATCTGCTGCATTTCCTGCGCGCTGCGCGGGGTGTAGGCGCCGGGTTTGCCGTCCTTGCCGGGCGGGCCGGTGACGCCGTCGACGGCCACCGCCACCGACAGCCGCTTGACGTCGCCGGGCGCCTGCACCTCGGTGCGCGTCGTGCGCGAGATCTCGTAGTTGGTGGTGGATTCCTGCTTGCCGCTGGCCGAGGAGGCGTTGGCGCTGCCAGGCGAGGCTCCGCCCGGGATGTTGGCGGAGGCCGAGACCTGGCCGACGCCTTCCGGCTCGTTCTGCTTGGAGTTCTCGTCGGTGGTCGATTCCGAGCGCACCACCTGGCCGTCCGGATCGTAGGTCTCCTGCTGGACGGTGACCTGGCTCAGCTGCAGGTCGGCGGTGATGTTGACCCGCGCCTTGCCCGCGCCCACCACCCCTTCCACCAGCGACTTCACCTGTTTGGAGATGCGCTGCTCGACGTCGGCCTTGCGGCTGTCGGCTTCGGACGCCAGCCCCTGCTCGCCGCCCGAAAGGGTCTTGGCGTGCTGGTCGACGACGGTGACCCGGTCGGGCTTCAGGCTGGGGACCGCGCTGGCCACCAGGTTCTGAATGGCGCGGACCTGTTCGGCGGAGGGCTCGCGGCCGCCGACGACGATGTTGACCGAGGCCGACGGCTGTTCGGCCTCTTCCTCGAACAGCTGGCGCTTGGGGAGCACCAGGTGCACGCGCACCGAGGTGACGCCGTCGAGGCCCTGGATGGTGCGGCCGAGCTCGCCTTCCAGGGCGCGCTGGCGGTTCAGCTGCTGGACGAAGTCGGTCTGGCCCAGCGCATTGGCGTTGTCGAAGATCTCGTAGCCGACCGAGCCCGCGGTCGGCAGGCCCTTGGACGACAGCATCAGGCGGGTGGAGGCGACCTCGTCGCGCGACACCAGGATGGTCGAGCCGTCGCCCTTGACCTCGTACTTCACGTTCGCCTGGTCCAGCGCCTGGGTGATGGAGCCGGCTTCCTTGAGGTCGAGGTTGGAATAGAGGAGCGCCTTGGGTTCGCCCAGGTTCATGGTCACGGCCACCAGGGCCGCGGCCACGCCGGCGCCGATGCCGAGCAGGGCGACGAGGCGCCCGATCCCGAACCTCTGCAGCGCCGCCAGAACCTTACTCAACGCACACGTCCTTCCCCCAAAGGCGTCGCGTCAGGCGTGAATCGCTCGCGCCTGTCGCTAGGCAGTAATTTCCCAGTGATTTGGTAAACGGCGTCTTAAGGTCGGTTAAGACGCGCGGTTTCGCGTTCGGGAGCGGTTCCAAAATCTCGTTTTGGCACAAAGGCTTGCGATCCCCCGCCAGGATCCGCAGCTTAAGCTGTGCGTGGATTCCAATCGGTGAACGGCGATGGCGATTGGGGCTCCGTCGGTCACTGTTTTCGGATCGCCGTGACCTCGTTGGAGCTGCCTTGAACCTTCACGTCAAAGCTCACCTTGTCGCCGGCCTTCACCGCGCTGGCGAGGACGGGCGGATTCGCCTTGAAGGTCATGGTCATCGCCGGCCAGCCCATCGCGGGGATGGGGCCGTGCTTGATCGTGACCGTCTTGGCCTTCGAATCCACCGCCGTGACGACGCCGGTCGCGTGACCTGTCTTGGCAGCCGCCGGACTCCTCGCCATGCCTTTCATATCGTCGGCGAAGGCGGGCGCGGCGAAGGTCGCCACGGCAAGGCCGGCGAGCGTGACAACGGTCGAGAATTTCATGGGATCTCCTTGGGTTGAGAGGCTGCAGGAAGGGATCGCCGCCGGCGTAGCAGCAGGTAGCCGGCGGGAATGACGAACATCGAGAGCAGCGGCGCGGTCAGCATGCCGCCGATCATCGGAGCGGCGATGCGGCTCATCACTTCCGAGCCGGCGCCGTGGCCGAAGAGGATGGGCAGCAGGCCGGCCAGGATCACAGCCACGGTCATGGCCTTCGGCCGGACCCGTAGCAGCGCGCCTTCGCGGACCGCCTCGGCGACTTCGGTCTCCGTCGGGTCGTCGCCGCGAACCGCCAGCGCGTCTTTCAGATAGATCAGCATGACCACGCCGAACTCGGCCGAGACGCCGGCGAGTGCGATGAACCCCACCCCGGTGGCGACCGACTGGTGGAAGCCCAAGAGGTACAGCATCCAGATCCCGCCGGTGAGCGCGAAGGGCAGGGTGCCCATGATTAGGGCCGCTTCGTCGAACCTCCCGAACGTGATGTAGAGCAGAAGGAAGATGATCAGCAGTGTGGCCGGCACGACGAGTTTGAGCCGCTCGACGGCCCGCTGCAGGTATTCGAACTGGCCGGAGTAGGCGATCGAGACGCCGGGCGAGAGCTTCACGTCCTTGGCCACGGCCTTCTGCAGATCGCCCACGACCGAGGCCAGGTCGCGCCCGCGCACGTCGACATAGACCCAGGTCGATGGCCGGCCGTTCTCGGTTTTGAGCATCGGCGGCCCGTCGGCGATCTGCACCTTCGCCACGGTCCCAAGCGTGATCTGCTGCCCGCCCGGGGTCAGGATCGGCAGGGCGCGCAAGCCTTCGAGGCTGTCGCGCAGCTCGCGCGGATAGCGGACGTTGATCGGATAGCGCGCCAGTCCCTCCACCGCCTGGCCGACATTTTCACCGCCGACAGCGCCGCTGACGATCGCCTGCACGTCGGCGATGTTCAGGCCGTAGCGGGCGGCGGCGGCTCGATCGATGTCGACGTCCACGTAACGCCCGCCGGTCAGTCGCTCCGCGAGGGCGGAGCTGACGCCCGGGACGGTCTTGGCGACCGTCTCGACGTCATGGGCGATGCGATCCAGCTCGGCGAGATCTGCGCCGGACACCTTCACGCCGATCGGGCTCTTGATGCCGGTGGCCAGCATGTCGATGCGATTGCGGATCGGCGGGACCCAGACGTTGGCGAGGCCCGGGACCTTCACCGTCCGGTCCAGCTCCTCGACCAGCTTCTCCGGCGTCATGCCTGGGCGCCACTGGCTCTGCGGCTTGAACTGGATGGTGGTCTCGAACATCTCCATCGGCGCCGGATCGGTGGCGGTCTCCGCTCGGCCGGCCTTGCCGAATACGCTCTGCACCTCCGGCACGGTCTTGATCAGCCGGTCGGTCTGCTGGAGCAGCTCCCCGGCCTTGGCGGCGGAGATCCCCGGCAAGGCCGAGGGCATGTAGAGCAGGTCGCCCTCGTTGAGCTGCGGCATGAACTCGCCGCCGAGATGCGCCAGCGGCCAGGCCGTGGTGGCGAAGGCCAGCACCGCGACGACGAGGGTCGTTCGCGGCTGGCGCATCACCCAGTCCAGGACCGGCTTATAGGCGGCGGCCAGCCAGCGGTTGATCGGATTGCTGCTCTCGGCCGGGATGCGGCCGCGGATCAGCAGGCCCATCAGCACCGGGACCAGGGTCACCGAGAGGATCGCCGCGCCGGCCATGGCGTAGCTCTTGGTGAAGGCCAGCGGCGAGAACAGCCGTCCCTCCTGACCCTGCAGGGAGAACACCGGCACGAAGCTGAGGGTGATGATGATCAGGCTGAGGAACAGCGCCGGCCCGACCTCGGCGGCGGCCTCGGTGATGACGATCCAGCGCTTCTCGCCGTGCAGGTGCTCGCCGGGATGGGCCGCCTCCCAGCGCTCGATCTTCTTGTGGGCGTTTTCGATCATCACCACGGCGGCGTCGACCATCGCCCCGATGGCGATGGCGATGCCGCCCAGCGACATGATGTTGGCGTTCACCCCCTGGGCCCGCATGACCAGGAAGGCGAAGACGACGCCCAGCGGCAGGGTCAGGATCGCCACCAGGGCCGAGCGCAGGTGCCAGAGGAACAGCGCGCAGACCAGGGCGACGACGATGAACTCCTCGATCAGCTTTTCGCGCAGGTTGCTGATCGACCGGTCGATGAGCTGCGAGCGGTCATAGGTCGGGACGATCTCGACGCCGGGCGGCAGGCTCTTCTTTAGCTCCGCAAGCTTGTCTTTCACCGCCGCGATGGTGGCCCGGGCGTTCTTGCCCGAACGCAGGATCACCACCCCGCCAGTGACCTCGCCCTGACCGTTCAGCTCGGCGACGCCGCGGCGCATTTCTGGTCCGAGCTGGATTGTGGCGACATCGCCCAGCCGGACTGGAACCCCGCCGGCCGCGGTCTTCAGCGGGATGGCGCGGAAGTCGTCCAAGTTCTTAAGGTAGCCGGAGGCGCGGACCATGTACTCGGCCTCGGCCAGTTCCAGCACCGAGCCGCCGGTCTCCGAATTGGCCTGCTGGATCGCCGCGACCACCTGCTGGTGGGTGACGCCATAGGCGGCGAGCTTCACCGGGTTGAGCACCACCTGGTACTGCTTGACCATGCCGCCGATGCTGGCGACCTCGGCCACGCCCGGCAGGGTTTTCAGCTCGTAGCGCAGGAACCAGTCCTGCAGCGACCGCAGCTGCGAGAGGTCGTTGCGGCCGGTCCGGTCGACGAGAGCGTATTCGTAGACCCAACCGACCCCGGTCGCGTCGGGCCCGAGCGCTGGCTTGGCCGTGTCCGGCAAGCGGCTTTGCACCTGGTTGAGGTATTCCAGCACCCGCGAGCGGGCCCAGTAGAGATCCGTCCCGTCCTCGAACAGCACGTAGACGAAGCTGTCGCCGAAGAAGGAATAGCCGCGCACCGTCTTGGCGCCCGGAACCGACAGCATGGTGGTGGCCAGCGGATAGGTGACCTGGTTCTCGACGATCTGCGGCGCCTGGCCCGGATAGGGCGTGCGGATGATCACCTGCACGTCCGAGAGGTCCGGCAGCGCATCCACCGGTGTGGAGCGCAGGGCGACGATCCCGGCTGCGAGCAGGGCCAGGGCGCCCAGCAGGACGAAGATGCGATGCCGAACCGACGCGCGGATCAGGGCGGCGATCATTGGGCCGCCACCGGCGCCAGCCGCTGCACGACCGGCCCGTCCGGCTTCTGCTCGAACCTGAAGGCCACGCGGTCGCCGACCTTCACGCCCTTGGCGAGCGCAGGCGACCCGAGCTTGAAGGTCATGGTCATGGCCGGCCAGCCGATCGCCGGGACCGGCTCATGGCTCAGCGTGATGGAGTCCGTCGTGAGCGCCTCGATCCGGCCGCGCGTCTCGTAGAGAGCGGCCTGCGGCTGTGGCGGGGGCGTTGCGGGCGCTGCGCTCAACGGTTGGGCCTGGAGACCGGCGAGGCTCGCTTCGGAGTCGATCAGGAATTGGCCGGAGGCGACCACCTTCTGGCCTTCGTTCAAGCCCGCCAGGATCTCCGTACGATCGCCATCTTCGCGGCCGACCTGAACCTCGACCGGCTGGAATCGGCTGCCCGCGCCGGCGACCATGACGATGGCGCGCTTGCCGGTGCGGATCACCGCCTCCGACGGGACGGACAGGGCCGGGTGTGCAGCCCCGCTCAGGTGAACCGTTCCGTACATCCCCGGTCGCAGTCGACCGCCGGTGTTCGCCAGCTCCACCCGGACCTGCAGGGTTCGGCTCGCCGCCTGCGCGGCGGGAAGGATGGCGGCGACGCGCCCGGTGAAGGCTTCGCCCGGGAAGGCGGCGAGCTCGACGCGGGCCGGCGCTCCGGTCCGGACCTGGCCGGCTTGCGCCTCCGGCACGGCCGCCGTGAGCCACACCGTGCTCAGCCCGGAGACCTGGGCGAGCGTCTGGCTCATGTTGACGGCCATGCCCTGGCGGACGTCGAGGGTCTGGATGGCCCCGCCGATCGGGCTGGTGATCGTGACGACCGTCTGCGCCCGGCCGCGCTGCGCGACCGCTTCGATCAGACCATCCGGCATGCCGAGGAACCGCAGGCGCTGGCGCGCAGCCGCTTCCAGGGCCGGATCGCCGGTGCGCCGCACCGCCAGGTACTCCGCCTGGGCGCCGCCCCAGGTCGGGACCAGCAGGTCGGCGATCGGCGCGCCGGCGGGCACGACGTCGCCCGGGGCGCGGCCGTAGACCCGTTGCACGAAGCCGTTGGCACGGGCCTGGACGATGGCGACGTCGCGCTGGTTGAACTCCAGCACGCCCGGGGCGGTGAGCTCGTCGGCGAAGATGGCGCGCTCGACGGTCGCATACCGGACCCCGAGGCTCTGCAGCCGGACCGGATCGATCTGGACGCCGGATGCGGCGCCCGGCCCCTCGTCCGCGTAGCGGGGGACCAGCTGCATATCCATGAACGGGGACTTGCCCGGTTTGTCGAAGTGCTGCGCCGGGACCATCGGGTCGTACCAGTAGAGGACCTTGCGGCCCCCAGCCGGCGCCTGCGCAGCGGGGTCCGGCGCCTTGCCGAGGTGGGCAAGGCCGTAGCCCGTCGCGCCCGCGACCACGGCGATGAGGGCCGCGCCGAGCGCCAGGTGCGCGGGTGTCAAGGAGCGGATCGGGCTCATGGGTTCGAGGTCTCGTAGGTGAGGTTGATGCGGACGGCGTCGCGGACCACGTCCGCCTCGCGGTCCAGGGCGTCGACGCGGGCTTCGGCCAGCGCGACGAGGGCTTGCAGCACATCGGACAGACTGGCCGTCCCGGCGGCGTAGCTCGACCTCTCGAGGTCCGCCTTGCGCTTGGCCAGGGGCACGAGCGTGCTCTGGGCGCGCATCAGCCGGTTGTGGTGCATGAGGTGATCGGCGAGGTCGGCGTCGAGCTGGGCGACGAGGGCTCTCTGCGTCGCCTCCCGCTCGATCCGCACGCGCGAGGCGGTCTCCGTCCGTGCGGTGATCACCGGATCCTGACGCTTCTTGCCGAACAGCGGCAGGCTCACCGTCCCCTCGAGCGAGACCATGTCGCCCCACATCGGGTCGCGGCGCTGGTAGGCGAGCTCCCAGCTCCAGTCCGGGCGCTTCTCGGCCCGGGCCGCCGCCACATCGGCGCCGGCCTGGCGTCCCATGGCGTCGTAGGCCAGGAGCGAAGGATGACGATCCAGGCCGGCGCGCAATTTGGCCGGATCGATCTTTTTATCCGGCGGGCCTCCCGCGACCTCGGGCTCGGCATCACCGGTCCAGCGTGCAAGCTCGGCGCGCGCCTTGGCCACAGCGGCGGCCAAGTCGGCCCGCCGGTCGCCCAGGGCGGCCAGCAGTTGTTCGGGCTCCACGGTCTGCGCAGGTCGCGCGGCGCCTGAGGCAAGCTGCGACGGCGCTGTCTTCCGCAGCGGCTCGAGCGCGGCCTCGATCTCGTCCAGCGCCGCAAGCCGACGCGTCGAGAAACAGAGATCGACCCACGCCAACGCCGCCGCAATCCGGACGTTCCGGGCTTCGATGACCTGGCTGGCTTGCGCCGCCCCGATGTCGGCGGCGCCTCGCTCGCGCGCGGCGCGGCGCCTGGCGCCGTTCGGCACGTCCTGCATGACCCCGACCGTGGCCATGGTCATGCTGTCAGGCCCGAACCGGCCGGCCGGCGGGCCGGAGATCGGGAAGTTGTCGAGCCCGAAACGCAGCTTCGGATTGGGCAGCCGGCCGGCGGCGACGGCCGCCGACTGCGCCGCCCGCACGTCCAGAGCCTTGGCTTCAAGGCTCGGCGCGGTCTCGCCTGCGAGCTTCAGCGCCGCATCGAAGGTGAGCGGGGCCGCGTGCGCCGCGCTGGCGAACAGCGCCGATGTCAGCATCAGCCAATAGGGCCGCATGTTGGCTCCTGGGATGGAAATGGCGGGATTCGACCGGCCGGAAGCGGCGGCGGACGGCGCGAGCCTCCCGCCGCCGCCCTCCGTCCCCGCGGCGGGAATAGGGGCTGCGGGGTTGGGAGCCGACTAGCCGGGCTGACCGGGCTGGGAGGTCGCGCCGCGATGGTCGCCGCTCATGGACATGCACTGGTCGCGCATGGACCCGGCGCCATTCATCATCGAGCAGTCGCACTGGGCGTCACGCATGTGGCCCCTGTGGTCGTCTTGAACCGAGGCCTGCGCGGTGGGCGCAAGGGCGTAGTTCCCGCCCTTGCCATAGGGCTGCGCGAAGGCGGCGGATGTGGCGATGGAGAGCCCAAGCGCCAGCGCGCCGAGGGCCGTGAAGTTACGGTTGGTCATGGGAAAGCTCCCTTGGAATCGATCAGGAAACCCGGACAGAGTCCGGGCGCTCGATCCTGCGGGCTCAGGCCCGCAGGATCAGCCGATCGATCTGGGAGGTCGTTCGAGCCGACTGGGCTCGTGGGGATGCAGCGACGCCAGCACCGCGGGGCGCGGCGCTCGCTCAATCAGCCGCAGCGGGGCGGCAGCCGGCGTGCTCGGCAGCGCGGCCACGACGCCGGACATCGCCGCACAGGCCTGCACGCAGTCGGAAGCCTGATGCCTGGAATGAACCTGGTCCTTGCCGGGGTCGCAACAGGGGTCGGGCTTCTGGCCATCGGTATGATGCATTCCGCTCATGTCCCCCATGGGCATGCCCGCCATGACCTGGTCGGCATGCCCGCTGCAGGCGGCCTGGGCCGCCGCGGCGGTGACCGGGCTCGCGAGCAGGCCGAGAATAGCCAGGAGGGCGACGACGAAACGCATCGGATCTCAGGCTACCGTGCGGGTGGGACAAGTCATCTAAATTCGCACATCACGCCGCTCGCGACGGGGATGCAGTCCCAGGTCATGATGCGCAGTGTGGCGCTCGCCGTCTGCATGTTGCACCGGCTGTGACCCATCCCGGGGCGGAAGCAGCCGGCATCCGGCGGCGGCGACCTGGTGCTGCGGCGCTGGGCGGCCGTTGAGGATCTGGAGGACGGCATGGCGCAGGTCCGCGCCGTGGGCCGGCCGGCCGCCGCCGAACCGGGTCTCGTCGAAACGCCCGTGGTAGGCGAGCCGTCGGTCGCGGTCGAACAGGTAGAAGTCCGGGGTGCAGCCGACCTGGTAGGCGCGCGCCACCGCCTGGGTCTGGTCGATCAGGTAGGGGAAGACATAGCCCCGCCGCAGCGCCTCGGCGGCGACGGCGGAAGGCGCCTCCTCCGCAGCGTCGGATGCGTCGGAGTTCACCGCCAGCACGCGCAGGCCGAGGGGGTCGAGATCCCGTGTGAGCGCGGCGAGCGCGCCGGCCACATGCTGCACGTCTGGGCAGGCGTTGCAGATGAAGGCCACAAGGAGGCCCTGCGCCTCCGGAAAGTCCTCCGGTCCGACCAGCCGCCCGGTGAGCGGCTCCGGCAGCCGGAAGGACCTTAACGGCGCGCCGAGGCCGAACGGGGGAGGGTTGGGGATGGGCATGACGCTCTCGCACACGGGAGAGCTCAAAATCCTACCGAACCACTTCGGTTTAAAGCGCAGAAATCCTGCGGGCCCGATGAGCTGAGCCGATGACGCTCAGGGGATCAACGTCTCGGGGCGAGTGTCCAGTTCCTGTTGGAGTCCCGTTGCTGTCATGGATGAAATTCGCGCTCCTCCTGTCGGAACCGTATTCCGTCGCGCGTCCTTCGCAGGAAACCCCGATCATGGTTTCTCTCACCCAAACGGAGGCGCTGCGATGAGCGACGATCACGGCCGTTTCATCTGGTACGAACTGCTGACCACCGACCCGAAGGCCGCCCAGGCCTTCTACGGCGACGTGGTGGGATGGACCTTTCAGGACATGCCTGGCGACGGCTTCACCTACACGGTGGCCAACGCGGACGGGAACGGAGTCGGCGGCCTGATGCTGATCCCGCCGGAAGCCAAGGCGATGGGCGTCCCGCCCAACTGGTCCGGCTACGTCGACGTCGACGACTGCGACGCGGCCGCCGACAAGATCAACAGCCTCGGCGGCTCGGTGATCCGGCCGCCCGCCGACATCCCCGGCATCGGCCGCTTCGCGGTGGTCGCGGATCCGCATGGGGCGGTGTTCGAGATCATGAAGCCCGCGCCGATGGAGACCGGGCGGCCGAGGGCGCCGCAGGGGACCCAGGGCCACACCAGCTGGCACGAACTCTACGCCGGCGAGCTGGAGACAGCCTTCGCCTTCTACGCGGCCCTGTTCGGCTGGAAGAAGGACGAGGCGATGGATATGGGCCCGATGGGGACCTACCAGCTGTTCTCCAACCAGGACGGCCAGATCGGCGGCATGATGAAGAAGCCGGACCAGATCCCGCGTCCGGCCTGGCTCTACTACTTCCAGGTCGGCGACATCGACGCGGCGGTCGAGCGGGTGACGCGCGGCGGCGGCCAGGTGGTCAACGGGCCGATGGAGGTGCCGGGCGGCGACTGGATCATTCAGGGGGTCGATCCGCAGCGCGCCATGTTCGCCCTGGTCGGCCGTCGCGGCTAAACGCATCGCGCGAGGTCAGCGCTCCGTCTGATAGCTCTGACGCGGGCATGACGACTGAAGATTGTTATTTCCCGGTTATCGCGCGCCGATGCGGACCAGCACCTCGCGCGGGATCTCGTGCCGGGCGACCACCTCGGCGCGGTCGCGCAGGCCCAGCACCTCGCGCTGGACGAAGAAACACCAGGCCGCGTCCGTCGCCTCCTTCAGCACGGCGGCGCGGCCTTCGCCCTCATGCGCCCGCAGGACGGCCAGCGCCTGCTCCAGCTTCGCGCCGAGGCGGCCGAGAGCTGCGGCCTGCTCCTGCAGGATCTCGTAGTTGAGCACCGCTTCGCCGGTCTCGACGCCGAGTCGCTTGGAAAGGCTCTGGGGCATGCGCAGCGAGGACATCGGGCGAATCTGACCGTGCGAGCGACGGTTGCAAGCTCGGCCGTTGACATGCGGATAATGTTCATGGAACGTTCCGGTCCAGCCGACGCCATGGAGAGCGCTGCGTGACACCGCCGGAGCTGATGTTCTTCTGCAACGGCCGTCGTCCGAGCCTGCGCGAACGTCTCTGGCTCAGCGGCCAGATGCGGAAGGTGGCTCGCCACGTGAAGGCGAGCGGCTGGACCGCGATTCCTTTTCAGCTTCCGCACGATGCGGCGCCGCGATTCTTCTACACCGTCGGCTTCGACGAGACCCTGAACCAGCCCGAACTGATCGCCTTCGACCAGACCGTCGAGGTCGCCGTCAATCAGTTCCATGTCGCCTTCCAGGAGTTGCAGGCCGGCGAACTGGCCTTGGAAGACGGCATGGTCTGGGCGCAGGACGGGCCGTGCCGATGCGTCCTCCGCAAGGTGCATCCCGGGCAGCTCGCCAACGGGTGGGTGGGCCTGGCGAGAGAGCGACGTCGCATCGTCAAGGGCGACGCCGACGGCCTGCAGGCCTTCCAGCTCGTGGCCACGGACAGATCGGGCTTTCTCCCGTGGGAGCCCGGATATGACGAGGCTGTCCGCAAATGGCAGCCGGCGCTCTACGAGCCGCCGGACGACCCGCGGCCTGACAGCGTCCCGGCATGAATGTTTTCGACCGGCTTCGAGTGTCCTGGGTCCAGCAGCGGCAGGGGAATGAGATCCGCCGCCACGGCTGGTCCGGCGTCTACGTGGGCGACCATCGCTCGGCGCCGTCGTGGGCCTACACGATCGGCTTCGACGAGTCCCTCGACCATCCGGAGCTTGTCGCCTTCGACCTGCCGAAGGCCGTCGCCAACGAGCTGTTCTGGAGAAGCTTTGAAGCCGCGCGCACGCGCCAGCTGGCGATCGAAGACGGGCTCCAGGCGCCGTTCACCGACACGCGCTGCGTCTGGCGGAAGGTCCATCCGGACCATACGGGCGAATGGCTGACGCTCGCCTGCATGCGACGGTTCGCCAGGACCGGCATGCGCGTCGGCCTGGAAGCCTATCAGTTCGTTCTGTCGGATAGGGCGGGCCTGCTTCCGTGGGAGCCCGGATATGACGAGCGCCTGCGCCATCTCCAGCGCGCGCTGTGGGAGGCGCCGCGCCTGCCTCCTGAGCCCAAGGGAAACCGCTGCCGGCGAAGAGCTGAACGATGTGGTTGCGGCGGCGGGCGCCGTGTGAGAGGTCACGCGCGACAATTCGCCGGAAACGAACGATGACCACCGACCCGCAGCCCGCCTCCGTCTACGACCTGGCCCATGACGAAGAGCCGGAGAACCTGGCCACCTTCGCCGTGCTGGTGGACAACGAACCAGGCGTGCTGCACCGGCTGGTCGGCCTGTTCGCCGCGCGCGGCTACAACATCGAGAGCCTGACGGTCGCCGAGACCGACCGGCGCTCGCACACCAGCCGGGTCACCATCGTCACCCGCGGCACGCCGCACGTGCTGATGCAGATCGAGGCGCAGCTGGAGAAGATGGTCTCCACCCGCCACGTCCAGGACGTCACCCGCGACCCCAACGGCCTGGAGCGCGAGCTCGCCCTGGTGAAGGTCCGCGGCGCCGGCGCCGACCGGGTCGAGGCCCTGCGCGTCAGCGACATCTTCCGCGCCAAGGTGATCGACACCACGCATGAGAGCTTCGTCTTCGAGATCACCGGCGCGCCCGACAAGATCGACAGCTTCATCGAGCTGATGCGGCCCCTGGGCCTGGTCGAGGTCTCGCGCACCGGCGTGCTCTCCATCCAGCGCGGCGCAAAGCCGCTTTAACGCCAGCGCCGAACGCCACCTCAGTCAGCTTCGCTGAAAGCTCCCCCGCGTTGCGGTGGAGCATCTTCGGCCCAGATCCTCCACCGCGCAGCGGGGGAGGTGGCTCGCGCAGCGAGACGGAGGGGGCGTTCGGCCTGGCCGCGAGGAACCCGCGCGCTCCTGCGGCTCTTCACTCCCGTGCGCAGCGCGATCCTGATCCTGGCCGCCGCCGCGGCCCTGGCCGGCCCAGCCCAGGCGCAGATTTTCGCGCGCCCGCGTCCCGCCCAGGCCGGACCGCCGCCGGGGACGCCGCCCGCCGAGGCGGACATCTGGCCCTTCCCCGCGCCCGACCCGCAAAGCTGGTGGGACGACAAGCGGCCTATGCCGTCGGAGGCCGCCGATCCGCTCGGCGGCCGACGCCTGCCGCGCGGCCAGCGCCTGCCGGTGATCGACAACGGCGTCGAGGCGGCCACCTATCGCCTCTGGGGGCTGATGCCGCTGCAGTGGCAGCTGCTGCGCGGCGACGAGATGATCCTCGAGGTCTGGGTCCGGCCGGCGCGCAACGTCCGCCAGAGCATCGTGCGCGTGACCGTCCGCGGCGACGGCCGCGGCTTCGTCCAGGGCCGCGCCGGCTACGCCTGCTGCGAGGCGGGCGTCGGCCGGCGCATCGGCTTCGACGCCGAGCTCGCGCCTGAGGCGACCCAGAGCTTCGTCGTCCTGCGCGGCCATCCGATGTGGTCGACCCCGCGCGAGGTCCAGCAGGTGCACGACGCCTCGACCACCGACGTGGTCTGCGTCTCGGGGGTGGGCTACGATCTGACGCTGCTGACCCGCAGCGGGTCGCGCTCCCTGCACCGGGCCTGCGACGACGTCGTCGTCGGCCAGGCGGCCGATGCGCTGGAGCCCGCGCTCCGCTCGGCGCTGGGCCACGACCCGCGCTTCGACATCCTGTTCCGCAGCCGCATCGACTTCGGCCCCGAGCGCCAGGCCTACCTGGACTTCACGGGCGCGGGCGGGGTGCTGAAGGCCGCGCCCACCAGCCGGGCCCAGCCGCCCGGCGCCGAGCCCGAGCCGCAGCCGGAAGCGCCCTGACCTCGCCGCCGGACCGGGTGAACGCTGAGATTTTCAGCAAGACCCCAGGCGTTCGCCGCCGCCGCGAGCGCAAACCCTTTGTCGATTGATGTATTTAGCGCCGTATTGCAGTGCACCAAACGGTCGTCTATGGGGCGCATATGCAGCTGAGCCGAATCGTCTGGATGGCCCTGGCCGTGCTGGCCCTTGGCCTCATGGCCTATGCCATGTGGGAAGACTATCAGGACCTTCTGGTCCTGGTGCGAGTCCAGATCCTCGGCGCAGACTATTCCTGCTTCTGGGCGGGCGCGAAGACGGCGCTGAGCCAGCCGCACCTGCTCTACGACTTCATTCACAACACCGACGTCCAGGGCTGGCCGCTCGGGCCGCGCGACATCCGCCCCTACATCTATCCGCCCTCGGCGCTGTTCGTCTTCATCCCCTTCGCCGTCTTCCCCTACTACGTGGGCCTGGCGCTCTGGGTCGCGGTGACGGGCGCGCTCTACATGTGGGCGACGCTGAAGGTCGGGGCGCCCTGGTGGGTGGCGCTGTCGCCCTGCGTCCTGCTGGTCGTCGACTGCGGGCAGATGCCCTTCATCATGGGCGGGCTGGTGATCGGGGCCCTGGCGCTGAAGGACCGGCCGAACCTCGCCGGCGTGATGCTCGGCCTCGCCGCCTGCCTGAAGCCGCAGTTCGTCCTGCTGGCGCCGCTGGCCTTCCTCGCTGAGGGCCGGATCCGCACCCTGATGGTCGCCGGCCTCACCGGCATGGTGGTCTGCTCGGCCTCGGCGATGATCTGGGGTCCGGGGATCTGGTTCGACTGGCTGGCCGCCCTGCCGCGCTTCAAGCAGCTGGTCACCACCAACCACGGCCTGTTGGCTACGGGCGCCACCCCCTACGCCTGGCTGACCAGCGCGGGCTACAACGGCGCCTGGGCCTATCTGCTGATCCCGGTCGCCATCGCCATGGTCTGGTTCACCTTCGCCAACAAGACGGAGATGCCCGACCGGCTGATGGCCCTGTTCGGCGGCATCCTGCTCATCTCGCCCTATGCGATGAACTACGAGTACGTGCTGCTCGCCCCGGCCGTGGCGTCCTATCTGGCGCGCATCCGCGATCCGCGCTGGCCGCTCTACGGTCTGGCGACCGCAGGCTTCCTGACCTACATCTGGACGCCGCCGGCGCTCTATTTCGCGCTGGCCCTGCCGCTGTTGCGCTACATCCCCGTCCCGGCGCCAATTTCAATTCGCGAACTCAGCTTCTTCAAATCCTAATCCGCAGCGCCTATATTCCTCAGCGTCGGGTTCGCCCGACTATGGAGATAAACGCGCACGTAATAAGCGGACTGGACCCGGGTGCGATTCCCGGCGGCTCCACCAATCTTCCTCCGGGTTATCGCCGGACAGCCAAATTTTCGCTGGAAGCATGGGGCCGATCAGCATCGACAGACGTCTAAAGGTGTTTGCCTTCTCTCGGCTTGACCCACCGTTCCGGGTCTTTTTCTAACTGCGAACGATAACTTCGCTCAAGAAGTCCGGCTGGCCGCGTAAGCGGTTCGTCGAATTTCGATCTTAAAGCCCTAACGTCTTAGCAGCGTTAGGCGGGGCCGGAGGGAGCCTGCCAACAGAATCCCTCCACTTCATTCTCTCCCGCTGAGCCAGGCGTCCGCCTGATCCCCGCGAATGGGATTCTCGCGAATTTCAGGCGCTTGGGGCCCTTTCCGCCGCGCAGCCCGCGCGCTACCTTCAACCAGACGCGTTTCGTCGGAGACACCATTGGCCCAGGACCCGCCGGCCCAGGACTTGATGCATTACGAGGCGATGGCTCAGGACGCCCTTCGCGGGGTGGTCAAGGCTGCGCTGAAGCGCGCCGCCGCGCCCGGAGGCCTGCCCGGCGCCCACCACTTCTACATCACCTTCAAGACCGATGCGGCCGGCGTCTCCGGGCCGACCGACCTGCTGGGCAAGTACCCGGACGAGATGACCATCGTCCTGCAGCATCAGTACTGGGACCTTGCGCCCGGAGAGACCTTCTTCTCCGTCACCCTGCAGTTCGGCGGCCAGCCCAAGCGGCTGAGCATTCCCTACGCCGCGGTGACTCGCTTCTACGACCCCAGCGTCCAGTTCCTGCTGCAGTTCGAAGCGCCGCCGGCCGCCATCGCCGACGCCCGCCCCCAGCCCGCCCCTCCGGCCGAGGTTGAGGACCCGTCCGCGGAGCCTGTGGCCGGCGAGACCAAGATCGTCTCGCTCGACCAGTTCCGAAAGAAGTGAGGGCGGACCGCTAGATGCGAGAGCTGGCCAGACTGGCGCTCGCACTCTGGCTCGCCCTGGCGCTTCCGGCCGCCGCAGCCCCGCCGCCTGCCTCTCCGTCCAGCTCCGCCTCGCCCTTCGCCAACTGGGCCGCCGTCGTGGTGGCCGGCGACTGGCATGGGCACGAGGGCGGCCCCTCCGAAGCCTTCGACAACGCCCGGCGCGACGTCAGCGCCGCCTTCCGCGCCGCCGGTTTCCGGGCGCAGAACCTGCGTGAGTTTTCGGTGCGCCCCGCCCGCTACCGGCCACGGCCCGCCAAGAGCGACATCGACGGGATCTATGACGCTTTGAGCGCGCTGACGGCGCGGGCGCCCGAGGGCTGCCTCGTCTACTTCAGCTCCCACGGCGCTCCCAACGGCGTGGTGGTGGGCGACGATCTGCTGGCGCCCAGCGTGCTGGGGGCGATGCTGGATCAGGCCTGCGGCCGCCGGCCCACCGTCGTCATCGTCTCCGCCTGCTTCTCCGGCGTCTTCGTGCCCGAGCTCGCCGCCCCCAATCGCATGGTGCTGACCGCCGCGCGCGCCGACCGCAGCTCGTTCGGCTGCGGCGAGGCCGACCGCTACCCCTATTTCGACGACTGTTTCCTGCGGTCGTTCCCGGCGGCGCACGACCTGCGCCAGCTCGCCGGCGCCGTCCAGGCCTGCGTGGCCCGGCGCGAAATCGAGACCGGCATGGCCCCTCCCTCCGAGCCGCAGCTATCGATCGGAGCAGCCATCAAGCCCCTCCTTCCGCTCTACGCCCTGCCTGCCGGCGCCATGCAGCCCGCGCAATTTTGAAGGACTCACTTTGCGCCCTACAACCGACGAACATTCCATGGTCAAGCCGGTGGCGCCTGATGCGGTCTTTGGTTCCTGCCCTGGTCGCTTTGGTCGCCCTGCTGGCGGCGCCCCACGGCGCGCCCGCCCACGCGCAGGAGATCTACCCCTACACCAAGCAGAATACGGCCCCTGCCGCGCCTGAAGCGCCGGCGTCCTCCAGCCCCGCGCCGGACCTCCCGAAGCGGCCGATCCCCTACACCAAGCTGGTCCCGAAGCCCCGCCCCAAGCCACGACCGGCGACGAAGCCGGCGTCCGCGCCCACCAAGCCAGCGGCCGCGACCTCGCCGACGACGCCCAGCCCGCCGGCCGCAGTCGTCGCAGCGCCGCCGCCGGCCGCGCCCGCCCTCCCGCCCGCAGCCAGCGTCCCGCCTGTGGTTCCCCCCGCCGCTCCGCCCGCGCCCGGCGCGCGGCTGCAACCCGGCCAGCCGATCCCGCCGGGCGAGCTGGAGACCTTCGTCGATGGCCTGGTGAAGCAGGCCATGGCGCGCCAGCACGTCGCCGGCGTCACCGTGTCGGTGGTGCAGAACGGCCAGATCCTGCTGAAGAAGGGCTATGGCTTCGCGCGCCTGTCGCCGGACAGCCCGGTGGACCCGGACCGCACCCTCTTCCGGCTCGGCTCGATCTCGCAGACCTTCACCTGGATCGGGGTGATGAGGGAGGTCGAGGCCGGTCGCATGCGTCTCGACCAGCCGCTCAACCTCTACCTGCCCGAGCGCATCCAGGTTCGCGACCAGGGCTTCGACCGGCCGATCCGGGTGGTCGACCTGATGGACCATGCGGCCGGGTTCGAGGATCGCGCCTTCGGCCACCTGTACGAGCAGGATCGGGACTATGTGCGCCCGCTCGAGCTCTACCTTCGGCGCGAGCGGCCTCGGCGCGTGCGCCCGCCAGGCCAGCTCTCCAGCTATTCGCACTACGGCGCGGGACTTGCCGGCGAGGCGACGTCCTGGGTCAGCGGCCGGCCCTTCGAGCGGCTGATGGAGGAGGACATCTTCCTGCCGCTGGGGATGAACCACACCACCTTCCGCGAGCGGCGCCCGCAGAAGGCCGCTCTGCCCGCGCCGATGCCGGACGCCCTGGCCGCCGACGTCGCCGACGGCTTCCATTGGACCCATGACGGGTTCGAGCGGCGGCCCTACGAGTACATCGGCCAGATCGCGCCCGCGGCCTCGGCCTCGTCCACCGCCGGCGACATGGCGCGCTACATGCTGGCGCTGCTGGGCGGCGGGCAGTTCGGCGGGGTCTCGATCTACGGCCCGCGCACCGCCCAGGCCTTCCGCACGCCGATCCTCGCCACGCCGGCCGGCGTCAACGGCTGGGCGCACGGCTTCGTCGTCGAACCGCTGCCCGGCGGCCGCAACGGCTATGGCCACCCCGGCGCCACCCTCGCCTTCGTGTCCAACATGGTGACCGCTCCGGACCTGGGCCTCGGCGTCTTCATCGCCGCCAACACCGAGACCGGCCTGCCGCTGGTGCAGGACCTGCCCCAGGCGGTGGTGCGCGAGTTCTACGCCGCGCCTTCGCCCTACCCGCGAACCGGCTCATCCGAGCTGGCCGCCGAGGCGGCGCGTTTCGCCGGCCATTACCTCTCCACGCGCCGCACCTACACCGGCCTGGAGGGGTTCGTCGGACGGCTGCTCGGCGACACCGAGGTGCGGGTCTCGCCGGACGGGCGGCTCGTCACCAAGGGCGAGGAGGGCCTGAAGGTCTGGGTCCCGGAGGGGCCGGCAGCCGAGGGACGGTTCGTGGCCTTGCAGGGCGAGGAGCGGCTGGCCTTCAAGATGGCCGACGGGCGCGCCACGGCCTTTGTCACCACCACCGGAATGGAGAGCTTCGACCGCATCGCCGTCTGGCGCTGGCGCGAGGCGCTGATCCTGCTGGCCGGGCTGACCGGCCTGGCGGCGATCTTCAGCCTGGCCGGCGCGATGCTACGCGACCGCCGAGAGTTGCGCGAAAGCCAGGTGCAGGGTCGCGCCGCCATGTTCCAGAACATTCAGGCGGGTCTCTGGCTGATCGCCATGGCGAGCTTCGGTGTCTGGGGCGCCAAGGCCCTCGCCGATCCGGCCCGGCTGGTGTTCGACTGGCCCGGCGGCTTGCTGGTGACAGCCTCGGCCTGCAGCCTGGTGGCCGCGGCGCTGACGATGACCACCATCTTCGCCCTGCCGGCGGTCTGGCGCGGCGGCCGGCGGGTGGATTCCTGGCCGATCCTGCGGCGGGCCGGCTTCACCCTGACGGTGGTGATCTACGCCGCCTTCTCGATCGTGCTCGCCCGCTCCGGCGCGCTGCTGCCTTGGAGCGGCTGAGGGGCTTGCGGCTTGGGCGGGTTACGGCCGCGTGAGAAGGAACGGCCCTAAAGGTATCCCGGAAGCGGACCTACCGAAGCGCCGCGATGGGTGGATCCGAGACTCTCACCGCCCCGACGGCCACAGGCTATCCGCGAAAGAGCTCCAATCTCGCCATGGACCTTAAGGGCTTCCAGCATTCTGCGAATGCAGGACGAACTTGCGATACCCCCCTCGAAGCCTGGGGATCGCATATGCCGCAAACGCCCCCTCCGTCTCGCTGCGCGAGCCACCTCCCCCGCGTTGCGGTGGAGGATCTGGGCCGAAGATGCTCCACCGTGAAACGGGGGAGCTGTCGCGAAGCGACTGAGGGGGCGTTCGGTCTCGATGCAGGCTCCCGCGCCGCGTCATGTATCGAAGACGTATCGGAACCCGCCTCGCACCGCCTAAATTAAGCCAGGGCGGACAGGTTAGTGGTCGCATCGGAGCCTGCCCATGATGCGATATCTGAGCGCCATCGCCCTAGCCCTGCTGATCGCGGCGCCCGCCGCCGCCAGCGAGCCGCTCGCCACCGCCGGACGGATCGCGGCCGCGCCGTTTGGCTTCGGTCCCGACGACGTCAGTCTTGTCCCGCCGCTAGGATCCTATCGCGCCCTGCCGCCGGCCCTGGACGACGGGTCGCCGAACCTGCCGCCGGGGGCCTCCGGCTGCAGCGAGGTCGCCGATCGCAAGCCCCACGGCGAAGTCTGGGCCGGCGTCGGCACCCACGGCTACCGGAACGTCGGGACCGCGATGACCGCACCGGTCGGCAAGTGCGGCTCCCTGTCGATCATGGTCGACCGGACGGAAGGCGGCGGCCTCTACGGCTGGCGGCGCTGAGACAGCTCAAGGCGCTGCAGGCTGTTCGCAAGCTGACGATCTGCGGCTTGCGAAACGCCGCATCATAGATTTAATCAATCGAAACAAATTGCACGATCGATTGGACCTTCGCTTCGGGAGGGGCTATCTCATGCCCCGTCAACCAACCATAGCGAGGGCGCTCCAATGTCGCTGATCGATACCGCCGTGAAACCCTTCACCGCCGACGCGTTCAAGGACGGCAAGTTCATCACCATCTCCGACGCCGACCTGAAGGGGAAGTGGTCGGTCGTGTTCTTCTATCCCGCCAACTTCACCTTCGTCTGTCCGACGGAGCTCGAGGATCTGGCCGACAACTACGCCGAGTTCCAGAAGCTGGGCGTGGAGATTTACAGCGTCTCCACCGACACCCACTTCGCCCACAAGGCGTGGCACGACACCTCGGACGCCGTCCGCAAGATCAAGTACGTCATGGTCGGCGACCCGACCGCCAAGATCAGCCGCAACTTCGACGTCCTGATCGAGCACGCCGGCCTGGCCGACCGCGGCACCTTCGTGATCGATCCGGAGGGCAAGATCCAGATCGTCGAAATCAACGCCGGCGGCGTCGGCCGCGACGCTTCGGAACTCCTGCGCAAGGTCAAGGCGGCCCAGTACGTCGCCAGCCACCCTGGCGAAGTCTGCCCGGCGAAGTGGGAAGAAGGTGAGAAGACCCTCACTCCGTCCCTCGACCTCGTCGGCAAGATCTAACTCAAGAAGGCCGCCGCCCTTCCGCGGGGCGGCGGCCCCTCCCCAGGGCCTCAGGAAGAGGCCGACACCTTCTCTCGGAGCGGTGCAATGTTGGACAATGGTCTGAAGGCCCAGTTGAAGGGCTATCTGCAAAACCTGGCGATGCCCGTGGAGCTCGTGGCCTCCGTCGATGACGGCCCGAAGTCCCGGGAGCTGCTCGAGCTGCTGAACGACATCGCCGGGCAGAACGACAAGGTGACGGTGGTGACGAACGGCGAGGACGCGCGGCGTCCGTCGTTCGAGATCCGCCGCACCGGCACGGACATCTCGGTGGCCTTCGCCGGCCTGCCGATGGGCCACGAGTTCACCTCGCTGGTGCTGGCCCTGCTGCAGGTCGGCGGCCATCCCCCCAAGGTCGACGCCATCGTCATCGAACAGATCCGCGCCCTGGAGGGCGAGTTCGAGTTCGAGACCTACTTCTCGCAATCCTGCCAGCTCTGCCCCGACGTGGTGCAGGCGCTGAACCTGATGAGCGTGATCAATCCGCGCATCCGCCACACGGCCATCGACGGCGCCCTGTTCCAAGAGGAAGTGGCGGCGCGCAACGTGATGGCGGTGCCCGCCGTGCACCTGAACGGCGAAGCCTTCGCCCAGGGCGGCATGAGCCTGGAGCAGCTGCTGGCCAAGATCGACACGGGCGCTGCGGCCCGCTCGGCCGAGGCCATGCGCGCCAAGGAGGTCTTCGACGTCCTGGTGGTCGGCGGCGGTCCGGCCGGCGCGGCGGCGGCGATCTATGCGGCGCGCAAGGGGATCAACACCGGCGTGGCCTCGGAGCGGTTCGGCGGCCAGGTGCTCGACACCATGGCGATCGAGAACTTCATCTCCGTGCCGGAGACCGAAGGCCCGAAGCTGGCGACGGCGCTGGAGACCCACGTCCGCAACTACGACGTCGACATCATGAACCTGCAGCGGGCGGTGGGGCTGAAGGCGCCCAGCGCTCCCGGCGGGCTGGTCGAGGTCGAGTTCGAGAGCGGCGCGACCCTGCGGGCCAAGTCGGTGGTGGTGTCGACCGGCGCGCGCTGGCGCTCGATGAACGTCCCCGGCGAGGTCGAGTACCGCAACAAGGGCGTGGCCTACTGCCCCCACTGCGACGGCCCGCTGTTCAAGGGCAAGCGCGTGGCGGTGATCGGCGGCGGCAACAGCGGCGTCGAGGCGGCGATCGACCTCGCCGGCATCGTCAAGCACGTCACCCTGATCGAGTTCGACCCCAAGCTGCGCGCCGACGCGGTCCTGCAGCGCAAGCTGGCCAGCCTGCCGAACGTGACGGTCATCACCTCCGGCCTGACCACGCAGGTGCTGGGCGACGGCCAGCGCGTCACCGGCCTGGTCTACAAGGACCGGGTCAGCGACGAGAGCAGGACGGTCGAGCTGGAAGGCATCTTCGTCCAGATCGGCCTGGTTCCGAACACCGACTGGCTGAAGGGCGCCATCGAGCTCAGCCCGCGTGGCGAGATCGAAGTGGACGTGCGCGGCGCGACCTCGGCGCCGGGCGTGTTCGCCGCGGGCGACGCGACCACCACGCCCTACAAGCAGATCGTCATCGCCATGGGCGAAGGCTCCAAGGCGGCGCTCTCGGCCTTCGACTACCTGATCCGTCTCGCCCCTGCGGAAGAGGCGGCCCAGGCAGCCTGATCGCAAGTCCGGGTTACGGACACGCCGTCCGCGCTCGCCGCGGGCGGCGTTTCTGTTTGCGGCGGGTGTCATCCCGGTTTCGCGGAGCGAAGACCGGGATGACATTTGAAGAGGGTCAGACCGCCACCGCGGCGACCGTCGCGCCCAGCACCCGGACCAGGTCCGTGGGCGCCAGCCGCGCCTGCAGGCCGCGCTGGCCGCCGTTGACATAGGCCTGGGGCAGGGCGGCGGCCTCTGCGTCGAGCACCGTAGGCAACCGCTTCTTCTGGCCGAAGGGGCTGACGCCGCCGACGCGGTAGCCGGTGATCCGCTCGGCCTCGGGGACCGGCGCCATCTCGGCGGCCTTTCCGCCGAGGGCGGCGGCCAGTTTCTTCATCGCCACTTCGCGATCCGAAGCCAGCACCACGCAGGCGGGCTTGCCGTCCACCTTGACAATCAGGGTCTTCAACACCTCCGACGGCGGCGCGCCGAGCGCTTCGGCGGCCTGCAGCCCGACCCGGTCGGCCGTGGGATCGTAGGCGTAGGTCTCCAGACTGTAGGCGACGCCGGCCTTGTCGAGCGCCTGGGTGGCGGGGGTCTTGGACATGATGACGCCTGTCAGCCCCTCAGCGGCCGCACACGCCGAACGCCCCCTCAGTCGCTTCGCGACAGCTCCCCCGCGTTGCGGTGGAGCATCTACGGCCCAGATCCTCCACCGCGCAGCGGGGGAGGTTGCTCGCGTAGCGAGACGGAGGGGGCGTTGCGGCGCGTGAACTACACCAGCCCCTTGCCGGCCTCGTCGATGATCGAGCCGAGGTCGCGGGTCTCCTCGGCCATGATCATCTCGTTGTGCGCCTTGCCGGAGGGGATCATCGGGAAGCAGTTCTCTTCCTTGGTGACCCGGCAGTCGAAGATCACCGGACGGTTCACCGAGATCATCTCGCGGATCTTGTCGTCGAGCTCGTCCGGGTGCTCGGCGCGCAGGCCGACGCAGCCGAAGGCGTCGGCCATCTTCACGAAGTCCGGCAGGCTCGCCGAATAGGAGTGCGAATAGCGCTCGCCGTGCAGCAGCTGCTGCCACTGGCGGACCATCCCCATCCACTCGTTGTTGAGGATGAAGATCTTGATCGGCAGGTCGTGCTGCACCGCCGTCGACATTTCCTGCATGGTCATCTGCACGGAGGCGTCGCCGGCGATATCGACGACCAGGGCGTCCGGATGGGCGATCTGCACGCCCACCGCCGCGGGCAGGCCGTAGCCCATGGTGCCCAGGCCGCCGGAGGTCATCCAGTGGTTCGGCTTGTCGAAGTGGAAGAACTGGGCCGCCCACATCTGGTGCTGGCCGACCTCGGTGGTGACGAAGACCTCGCGGTGCTTGGTCAGCTCGTAGAGCCGCTCGATGGCATGCTGCGGCTTGATCAGCTTGTCGTCCGGCAGATAGCGGAACGACTTGCGCGCGCGCCAGGCGTCGATCTCGCGCCACCAGTCGGTCAGCGCGCCCGGGTCGACCTTATAGTTGCGCTGCTTCCAGACCGCGATCAGGTCCTCCAGCACCGAGGCGGCGTCGCCGACGATGCCGATGTCGGCGCGGACGTTCTTGCTGATCGACGAGGCGTCGATGTCGATGTGGATCTTGCGCGAGGTGGGCGCGAACGCGTCCAGCCGGCCGGTCACCCGGTCGTCGAACCGGCTGCCGACTGCAATCATCACATCACAATCGTGCATGGCGTTGTTGGACTCGAACGAGCCGTGCATGCCGACCATGCCCAGCCACTGCCTGTCCGAGGCCGGGAAGGCGCCCAGGCCCATCAGGGTCGAGGTCACCGGCGCGCCGGTCAGGGCGGCGAACTCGCGCAGCAGCTCGGCCGCGCGGGGGCCGGCGTTGATCACGCCGCCGCCGGTGTAGAGGATCGGCCGGCGGGCGCCGGCGATCATCGCCGCAGCCTCGGCGATCCGGCCCGGGTCGCCCTTGGTGCGCGGCGAATAGTTGTGCGCCGGCTTCACCTCGTTCGGGCCCTGGTAGCGGCCCTTGGCGAACTGCACGTCCTTCGGAATGTCGATGACCACCGGGCCCGGACGGCCGGAGGTGGCGATGTGGAAGGCCTCGTGGATGATCCGCGGCAGCTCCTCGACCGACTTCACCAGGTAGTTGTGCTTGGTGCAGGGCCGGGTGATGCCGATGGTGTCGCATTCCTGGAAGGCGTCGGTGCCGATCAGGTGGGTGGCGACCTGGCCGGTGATGACGATCAGCGGGATGGAGTCCATCAGGGCGTCGACGATGCCGGTGACCGCGTTGGTCGCCCCTGGGCCCGAGGTGACCAGGACCACGCCCGGCTTGCCGGTCGAGCGGGCGTAGCCTTCCGCGGCGTGGGTCGCGCCCTGCTCGTGGCGGACCAGGACGTGGCGCAGCTTCGGCTGGTTGAACAGGGCGTCGTAGATCGGCAGGACCGCGCCGCCCGGATAGCCGAACAGCACGTCGACGCCTTGATCGAGCAGGGCGCGCACGACCATCTCGGCGCCGGAAATCGTCTCTTGCTGGACTTCGAGGGTTTGGGCGGCGGTCATGTGGGGCGACCTTTTTGGGAAACGGGCCGGGTTACGGAAAAGGGGGACGGCCAATTGGGCAATAAAAAAGGCCCTTCAAGGGGCCTGGGACGAGCGACCGAAAGGGCCTGACGCGGAGGTCAGTCCTTAGAGCGGTCGCCTTACGATTACGAGGAGGGTGCGCACGAGCATTCTCTTCAGAATAGGAACGGAGCATTTGGCATGCCCGTCTCAGTCCGTCAAGGCGGGGTGGAGCGCAAGAAACTGCCCCCACTGTCCCTCGGCCTCGGCGGCCGTGATGCGCGGCCAGTCGGCCATCTGGCCGCGCATCCAGGTGAGCTGGCGTTTGGCGTAACGGCGGGTCTCGCGCTGGGCGGCGTCGAGCGCCTCGGCCAAGGTGACTTCGCCGCGCAGATAGGCCGCCAGCTCGCGCACACCGACCGCCTTCATCGCCGGCAGGGCGGGATCGAGGCGCCGCGCCATCAGCCCCGCGACCTCGTCGAGCGCGCCCTCGCGCACCATCGCTTCGAGCCGCGCATCGCAGCGGGCATAGAGCACCTCCCGCGGCGGATCGAGCGCGACCGCGCGCCAGGCGCCGGCGGGCAGGGCGGGCTCGCCGGTCTTCTGCCAGTCGGTCAGCGAGGTCCCGGTGGCGGCGAACACCTCCCAGGCCCGCACCAGCCGCTGGCGGTCGCCCGGCGCGATGCGGGCGATGGCGGCGGGATCAGCCTGCGCCAACTGGGTGCGGAATCCCGCCTCGCCCAGGTCCTCGAAGGCGGCTTGGGCTTCGCGCCTCGCCTGCGGCGGGATCGGCGGGAGCTCCGCCAGGCCCTGGGTCAGGGCGCTGAAGTAGAGCCCGGTGCCGCCGACGACGATGGCCGGCGCGCCGCGGGCCTCGATTTCGGCCAGGGTCGCGGTCGCCGCGCGCAGCCAGCGGCCGACCGACCAGCCGTCCGCGGCGTCGACGGTTCCGAACAGGTGATGCGGGGCCTGGGCCAGCTCGTCAGCGCTCGGCCCCGCGGTGATCACGCGCAGGCCGCTGTAGAGCTGCAGGGCGTCGGCGTTGACGATCTCCGCGCCGGTCGCGGCGGCCAGCCGCAGCGCCAGGGCCGACTTGCCGCTTGCCGTGGGGCCGGCGATCAGCCAGATGCGGCGTTGCATGGAACTGGTGCTCACTCTCGTCAGCCCCGACCCGGGGGCCCTTCCCGCGGCCGAGGCGGCCGTCGATCAAGCGCTCGCAAGAGCGAGCGTACCCGTCAAGGCGCACGAGCCGCTCGGCGCGGGCGCGGTCGACCTCTATCTAGAGGGCCACATTGGCGCGGTGCGCAAGCTGGCGCTGGACGCGCTGGCCCATCACGCGACCGACGCGGCGGTGCAGCCGGTGGCCAATCGCCGCAAGGCCCTGCTGCTGGCGGACATGGATTCGACCATCATCAACGTCGAATGCCTGGACGAGCTGGCGGACTACGCGGGCGTAAAGGCCCAGGTCGCCGAGATCACCGAGCGCGCCATGCGCGGCGAGCTCGAGTTCGAAGGCGCTCTTCGCGAGCGGGTCGGCATGCTCAAGGGCCTGTCGCTCTCGGCGCTGCAAGCCGCCTACGACGAGCGGGTGCGGCTCAATCCCGGCGCCGGCACCCTGATCCGCACCATGGCTGCGAACGGCGCGCGCTGCGTGCTGGTCTCCGGCGGCTTCACCTTCTTCACCAGCCGGGTGGCCGAGATCGCCGGCTTTCACGCCAACCGCGCCAACACCCTGATCGAGGCCGACGGCGCGCTCACCGGTCAGGTCGGCGAGCCGATCCTCGGCCGTGAGGCCAAGCTAACGGCGCTGAAGGAGGAGGCCGAGATCCTGGGCCTGGACCTGTCGCGGACGCTGGCCATCGGCGACGGCGCCAACGACCTGGCGATGATCCAGGCCGCGGGCCTGGGGGTCGCCTATCGCGCCAAGCCGATCGTCGCGGCCCAGGCCGACGCCAAGGTCGACCACGCCGATCTCACCGCCCTGCTGTATTTCCAGGGCTACCGCGCCGACCAGTTCGTGGTGGACTGAAGCACCCCCAATCCGTCATCCCGGACAAGGCGCGCAGCGCCGCAGATCCGGGACCCAGGGCCGCCGCACTGCAGAACCCCCTGGGTCCCGGCTCTCCGCTTCGCTACGGCCGGGATGACGAAAGGTATTGCCGAATGCTTCTCCCTCGCACCGTCAAGGCCGTCGTCTTCGACATGGACGGCCTGCTGGTCGACACCGAACAGGTGGTGTTCGAGGCGATGGTCGCGGCCGCGAGCGGCTCCGGCCGTGAGATGCCCTTCGCCCTCTTCCAGCGGCTGGTCGGCCTGCCGGGCCATGTCAGCGACCTGATCGTCGTCGAACACTTCGGGGCGGACTTCGACCTCGCCGTCTGGCGGGACGGGGTCTCCCGCCATTTCACCGAGATCGCCGCGGCCGGGATCGCGCTGAAGACCGGCGTGGTCGAGCTGCTGGACGTGCTGGACGCCCGCGCCCTGCCGCGCGCCGTCGCCACCTCCTCGACGCGCCACGCCGTCGACCACAGCCTGGGCCAGCACGGCCTGGTCGAGCGTTTCGGCGCCATCATCAGCCGCGAGCTGCAGACCCACCACAAGCCGCACCCCGATCCCTTCCTGAAGGCCGCCGCGGCCCTGGGCGTCGCGCCCGAGGACTGCCTGGCGCTGGAGGACTCGCACAACGGCGTCCGCGCCGCCGCCGCCGCCGGCATGATGACCATCATGGTCCCGGACCTGCTGGATCCGACCGAGGAGATGCACGGGCTGGCGGTGCATATCGCCCAGGACCTGCACGAGGTGCGGGCGATGCTGGAGGCGCAGCGGTAGCGGCGGCCCCCTCCACCGCTTCGCGGTCCCCCTCCCCCAATGGGGGAGGAGAAGAACTGCAACCTCGAGTCTCCTCCCCCTCTGGGGGAGGGGGACTCCGAAGGGGTGGCGGGGGCTCGCCGCCCTACTTCCGCCCGCTCGCCCCGCGTTCGAAGTAGCGGAAGAAGGCGCTGTCGGGGGACAGGATCAGGGTGGAGTCGCCCTGGCCGAGCGCCGTGTCATAGGCCTGCATCGAGCGGTAGAAGCTGGCGAAGGCGGGATCGCGGCCGTAGCTCTGGGCGAAGATCCGCGTGCGCTGGGCGTCGCCCTGGCCGCGGGTGGTCTCGGCCTCCTCGGTAGCGGTGGCCAGGGTGATCGCCACCTCCTTGTCGGCGCCGGCGATGATCTCGCGCTTCTGCTGTTCGCCGACGGCGCGGATCTGGGCGGCTTCCTGCTGGCGGGCGGTCTGCATGCGGCGGTAGACGGCCGCCTGGTTGGCCGCCGGCAGGTCTGCGCGCTTGATCCTGAGGTCGATCACCTCGATGCCGAACCGGCCAAGCGCGGCGCGGCGCGCCACGTCGGCCTTGGTCTGGGCCATCAGCTCGGCGCGCTGGCCGGAGATGATGTTGCTGGAGGTCGTCGTGCCCAGCACCTGGCGCAACGCCGAATTGACCAGCGGCTCCAGCCGGGCCGCCGCGGTGCGGTCGTCGCGCAGGGTGCGGTAGAACTGCAGCGGATCGGAGATCCGGTAGCGCAGGAAGGCGTCGACCACGAGCCGCTCCTGGTCGGCGGCGATGACCTCTTCCTGGTCGGCCTCCATGCCCAGGTTGCGGCGGTCGAACCTCACGACGTTCTCGAGAAAGGGCGTCTTGACGTTGAGCCCCGGACCGCCCTTGCCCAGCGCATGGATCACCCGCACGGGTTCGCCGAAGCGCAGGACGACGGCCGACTCCCGCTGGTCGACGATGAAGAAGGTGTTGGCGAGCACGACCAGGATGGCGAACCCGATCACGCCCCAGGTGGTGAGCTGGCTGCGGGTCATTGGGCGGCGCCCTTCTGGCTGGCGGGGGGCGTCTCGGCGGCCGGCGCCGGCGCCGGCGCCGCGGCGGCGACGGGCTGGGCTCGTCGCTGGAAGACGTCGGGCGGCAGGATGACCGGGGCGGTGGCGCCCTTGCTGTCGACGATCACCTTGTTCGACCTGGCCAGCACCCGCTCCATGGTCTCGAGATAGAGCCGATCCTTGGTCACGCCGGGGGCCCGGCGGTACTCGCCATAGATCTGGTTGAAGCGGGAGGCGTCGCCGAGCGCCTCGCGCACCGACTGTTCGCGATAGCCCTGGGCCGACTGGATCAGGCGGGCGGCGTCGCCCTTGGCCTCGTTGATCACCCGGTTGCGGTAGGTGTTGGCCTCGTTGACGGCGCTCTCGGCGTCCTGGCCGGCGTTGGCCACTTCGCGGAAGGCGGCGACCACCTCCTGCGGCGGGTTGGCCGAGCGGATCTGCACCTCGACGACGATGACGCCGACGCCCCAGGCGTTGAGGGTCTTCTGCATCAGTTCGGCGGCCTGGATCTGCACCTGGCCGCGGCCCTTGGTGAGGATCTCCTGCAGCGGCATCTTGCCGACCACCTCGCGCATGGCGCTTTCGGCCACGGCCTTCACGGCGTCGTCGGGGTTGCGGGTGGCGAAGACGTATTGCGAGGCGTCGGCGACGCGCCAGGTGACGCTGAAGTCGAGATTGATGATGTTCTCGTCGCCGGTCAGCATCAGGCTTTCCTGCGGCACGTCGGCGTCCGTCGTGCCGCCGATGTCGACGCGGTTCAGCGAGGTCACCGGCACCTTCTCGACAGCCTCGATCGGCGCGGGCAGGTGGTAGCGCAGGCCGGGGGGCTCGGAGCGCGAATAGGCGCCGAAGGTGGTGACCACGGCCTCCTCGTTCGGCTGCACGACATAGAGACCCGACAGCGCCCAGAGGCCGACCAGGCCGCCCAGGACGGCCAGGACCGCGGCCGGACGCACGCCGCCCGGGCCGCCGAAGAGGGCGCTCAGCTGCGCCTTCAGACGCTCCAGGTTCGGGTTCAGGTCCGGCCGACGCGGGCCGTCGCCGCCACCGCCGCCTTGCGGTCGGCGCGCAGGGTCTCGACGATCATTTTCCGGCGGCGGAGCGCCCCAGGGGCCGGGATTGGCGTTATCGTTCCAGGGCATTAGCCGCGTCGCGTCTTGGTCAAACTGGCATCCAGGGCGCGGCCGGGTCTCGCAAACCCCCGCTGGGCTTGTAAACCGGCGCTGTCCGCCGGATATGAGACCCCTTCTCGGTCAACGCAAGCCATAGGCGCCATGAGCGACGGACCCGCCCTCGACCGCGCAGCCATCCTTTCGGCCCTCGACGGGGTGCGCGACCCCAAAAGCGGCCAGGGCCTGGCGGCGGCGGGACTGGTGCGCGGCCTGATTCTGCGCGCCGACCGGGCCGCCTTCATGCTGGAAGTTCCGCAGGCGGACATTGAGCTCTACGGGCCGGTCCGCGACGCCGCCGAACAGGTCCTGGCGCGCGCCACGGGCCTGCCCAAGGCCCAGGTCGTGCTGACGGCCGAGACCGCCGCGCCGCAGGTCCAGGCCCGGCGCGCCAAGGTGGCGGAGGATCCTCAGGCCCGCCTCGGCCACATGCCCGACGCCGAGCGGCCGGCCCATGTGAAGAAGGTCGTCGCGGTCGCCAGCGGCAAGGGCGGGGTGGGCAAGTCCACCGTCGCGGTCAGCCTGGCCGTGGCCTTCGCCCGGCTCGGCCTGCGCGCCGGCCTGCTCGACGCCGACATCTACGGGCCGTCGGCGCCGCACATGCTGGGGGTGGAGGGCGAGCCGACCTTCGACGCCGAGAAACGCCTCAACCCGCTGGAGGCCTGGGGCGTCAAGGTGATGTCCATCGGCTTCATCGTCGAGCCGGGCGACGCCGCCATCTGGCGCGGACCCATGGCCTCGTCCGCGGTGCGGACGCTGCTGGGATCCAACTGGGGCAGCGAGGCCGAGCCGCTCGACGTCCTGGTGGTCGACCTGCCGCCCGGCACCGGCGACATCCAGCTGACGATCGTCCAGCGGCTGAAGCTGGACGGGGTGGTGATCGTCTCCACGCCCCAGGAGATCGCCCTGATCGACGCCCGGCGCGCCGTCACCATGTTCCGCAAGATGGGGACCGAGATCCTCGGCGTGGTCGAGAACATGGCCTATTTCGCCGACCCGACCACCGGCGCGAAGATCCCGATCTTCGGGGCGGGCGGCGCGGCCGCCGAGGCCGAGCGCCTGGGCGTTCCCCTGCTGGGTCAGGTCCCCCTCGAAACGCCGCTGCGCGAGGCTTGCGACGCCGGCCGGCCGCTGGTGGCGACCGATCCGGACAGCCCGGCGGCCAGGGTCTTCCTGGAGATCGCGCGGAACTTGTCCAACACCTAGCTAGAGCGTCCGCCTGCGCTCAAGCCGGATCGTGTCGCCGTCGCGAACGACCTCGGCCCCCAGGGCGATGGCGGCGGCGGCGGCGAAGCTGTCCGGTTCATTGGTCCGGAACAGGCCGACGAAGCGGGCCTGCGCAAGCTCCGGGTCCTCGATGACGATCCGCCGGGCGTTGTAGCGGTTGAACTCTTCCGCGGCCTCGGCAAGGCTGTCGCCGTCCAGGGCGATCTGCCCGGAGCGCCAAGCGAGCCGACGCTCGATCTCCTGCGGCGCCGCGGTCGGCGCAGCATGAGGACCCACGGATTTGACGCCGGAGCCGGCGGCGATCCGGACGGGGGCGCCGTCTGCGCCCGTCCACCAGGATTCAACGACGCCTTCGGTCACGAGGACGTCCACCGCGTCGCCGCGGCGGCGGACGGAGAAGGCCGTGCCCACCGCTCGCACCTTGACCGGCCCCGCCTCGACGACGAACGGCCGCCTGGGATCCTTGGCGACCTCGAACCAGACCTCGCCGCGCAGCAGCCTGACCTGGCGCAGGTCCGAACTCATGGCGACGTCGATCTTGCTGGCCGTGTTGATGGCGGCCACCGAACCATCGTCGAAGGGAACGCGCCGGATCTCGCCGCGCGCGGTCCCGTAGCGCTTGCCGGACCCGACGAGGACGCCCGCGGCCACGGCCGCGGCGGCCGCGGCCGCACCGCCTGCGCCGGCCAGCACCCTGCGGCGGGAGAGGCCGTCGAGGGGGTGCCGCCTGGATATCGTGGAGGGAAGGGGGGAGGGCAGGGCCCGGCCCCTGTCCAGGAGGCTCAGCGCCGCCTGGGCGCGCAGCAGCGCGCCGCACCGACGCGCGTCGCCGTCCAGCCACGCCTGTAAGGCCGGATCGGGCGCCGCCTCCGGATCACGACCCTCGAGCCGGACCGCCCAGAGTGCGGCCTCGTCGTCGATTTCGCGGGCGGTCGGCCGCATGGTCATTCGGGTCCGCATGCGCCGGCCGCTCCGCAACTGGGGACTCCGCCAGCGCCTGCAGGATCAGCCGCAGGCCGCGCGCGGATTGCGCCTCGACGACGTTCTCGCTGACTCCCAGCCGCGCGGCGATCTCGCGCTGCGAGAGCCCACGGATGCGGCGCAGTATGAATATGTCTCGGCACCGCTTCGGCAGGTCCTCGATCAGGCGTTGAACGCGTTGCAGCTCTCGTCGCGCGGTGACGACGCGTTCGGGAGACGGCTCATTATCTACGACGTTCAGCGCTTCCAATTCCGTTGCGCAATCGATTCGAACGATGCGGGCGCGCCGAAGCCGCTCGATGGCGATATGACGCGCCGTCTGGAAGAAATAGGCCCGCCCATTCTGGATGTGGACGACGCTCTGCAGCGCGGCGAGCCGGCAATAGGCGTCTTGGACGATATCGTCGACCTCGTCGCTCGACGAGCCGTTGCGGCGGAGCCACGCGCGCACATCCCCCTCGTGCGGCAGAACATGGCCGCCCACCCACGCCACGATCTCCTGCCTGCTCTGCACCATGATCACGCCCCCGCGGTCATTGAGCTCGCGATCGCCAAGGTTGGCCTGTCGCCGAACGCCGAGGCACATGTTCGTTCGCGACGGCGATACGATTTGGCTCGAGCGCAGGCGGACGCTCCAGAAGCGAGCCGATTCCCACGGGCTCCTGTCGCAAAATCAAGCAGAAGCACGGTCCAGCGGAAATCTCCGTCGGCCGACGAAGGAAGCCCGTTTCCCGCGCATCGCTTGTCTGTGAGGCGCGGGCGTCGCCTGCTCCATTGGCGAAAGGGCAAGCACTGTGAAGTTTGGGGGCAAGTCATCTCGGGCGGGGCTGTTCTGCACCGCAGCCGGGCTTTGTGTGACGTTGGCCGGCGGATCGGCCTGGGCGGAGGCTCTGAGCTTCAAGGTGCCGGCTCAGCCGGCGACGACCGGGGTGACCGAGTTCGCCAGACAGGCCGGCGTGCAGATGCTGGTCGCGCGCGACGCCGCCCTCAGCCGCAGAACGGCGGCGGTGGTGGGCCAGTTCTCGCTGGCGGAAGGCTTGAACCAACTGCTGGCCGGGTCCGGGCTGGTGGTGGCGGCCAACGACGGCCACACGATCACCCTGGCGCAGCCGCGCGCGGAGCTGCTGCGGGCGCGCTGGGCCTCGGGCGCCGCCGACTTCGCCGCCCCCGCGGCGACAGACGCTCCTGCGCCGTCCGAACAGGTCGAGGAGGTGATCGTCACCGGCACGCGCCAGGCGCGCACCGTGACCACCAGCCTCGCGCCGATCGACGTCCTCTCGGCCGCGGCCCTGCAGAAGACCGGCAAGCTCTCCACCCGCGACCTGATCGCCACCCTGGTGCCGTCGGCCAACGTCTCGAGCTCCGGCGCGGGCGCGAGCTTCGCCTTCAAGACCATCTCGCTGCGCGGCCTCTCCGGCGACCATGTCCTGGTGCTGGTGAACGGCAAGCGCCGGCACAACACCGCGGTGCTGTTCGTCAACGGCACCACCCAAAACGGCCAGTCGCCGCCGGACCTGGACCTGATCCCGGCGTCGGCGATCGACCACGTCGAGGTGCTGCGCGACGGCGCCTCGGCCCAGTACGGCTCCGACGCGCTCGCCGGCGTCATCAACATCATCCTGAAGGACCAGGCCGGGGGCGGCTCGGCGCTCTTGATGGGCGGCCAGACCGCCGCCGGCGACGGGGAGACCGGCCAGGCGGCGCTGAACGGCGGGTTCAAGCTCGGCGAGGACGGCTACCTCAACCTCACCTTCGACGCGCGCTCGACCAAGCACACCGATCGCGGGAAGGTCACGCCGAACCTCACCCAGCTCTATTTCCCGCTGGCGGGGGGCGTCCCGGACCCGCGGGAGGCCACGGCCGACCGGCACACCAGCCACCCGGGCCAGCCGGAGGTGCAGCTCTATTCCTTCGACTACAACGCCGGCTACCGGGTCACGCCGGACGTGCTGCTCTATTCGTTCGGGACGGTCAGCAGCCGCAACTCGCTGGCCTACCTCACCTTCCGCAACCCGAACTCGCTCAACAACAATGTCGCCGTCTATCCGGACGGCTTTACACCCCGTCTGAAACTGGCGGACCGCGACTATCAGTTCGCCTTCGGAGCTAAGGGCTCTGATCTCGCCGGCTTCAACTGGGACCTCTCCACCACCGTCAGCCGCAACAACGTCTCCTATTTCGAGGACTCGCTGAACGCCTCGCTCGGGCCGGCGAGCCCGTCCCGCTTCTTCCTCGGCAAGCTGCGCTTCAAGGAGTGGACCACCAACCTCGACCTGACGCACGACCTCGACCTGGGCCTCGCCAAGCCGCTGCTGGTCGCCTTCGGCGCCGAGTATCGCAATGACGAGTTCATGATCCTGGCCGGCCAGCCGGAGAGCTACATCAATGGCGGATACCGCGCGCCCTCGGGGCCGCTGGCGGGCCAGGTGACCACCGCGGGCTCGCAGGGCGTCACCGGCTTCCCGACCTTCGCCGCCGGCTCCTTCTCGCGCAACAACAAGAGCGCCTACATCGACTTCGAGCAGACCCTGAGCGATCAGCTCGACGTCTCGGTCGCCGGCCGCTGGGAGGATTATTCCGACTTCGGCAAGGCCACCACCGCCAAGGCCTCGGCCCGCTTCGAGCCCGTCCGCGGCTATGCGATTCGAGGCACCATTTCCTCGGGCTTCCGCGCGCCCTCCCTGCAGCAGGAGCACTACGCCTCCTCCAGCACCATCGGCGTGCGTTTCCCGGCGGGCACCATTCTCTTCCCGGTGCAGTTGCTGCCGCCGGACAATCCCGCCGCCCAGGCGCTGGGCGCCAAGCCGCTCCGTCCGGAAAAGTCGACCAGCTATTCGGTGGGCTTCGTCGCCCAGCCCATGCGGGGCCTGAACCTGACGCTCGACCTCTACCAGATCGACATCAAGAACCGCATCATGCAGAGCGCGACGCTCGGCCCCAATACGGCGGTCAGCAATGCGTTGGCGAGCGTGGGCCTCGATCCCAACCAGGCGGTCTTCTACTACGCCAACGCCGCCGACACGCGCACGCGCGGCGTCGACGTCGTGGCCGAGTATGTCACCGACTTCGGCGACTGGGGCTCGGTCGCCTGGTCGCTCTCGGCCAACCTCACCGACAACAAGTTCACGCGCATCGCACAGCCGCCGCCGGCCCTGGCGGCCGCAGGCCTGGTGCTGATCGACCGCGTCCGCATGGGCGACTTCACCGTGGGACAGCCCCGGGACAAGGAGATCGCCTCCGCGCTCTACACGCGCGGCCCCTTCCAGGCGAACCTGCGCGTCACCAGCTACGGCAAGGTCATCCAGCGGACCGCGCTGGCCGCCAACGACGACACCATCTCGCGCCACCAGATCGTCGACCTCGATCTGGCCTACAAGATCCGGCCGAGCCTCAGGGCCTCGATCGGGGCGAACAACCTGTTCGACGTCTATCCGGACGTGATCAAGGTCGCCAACCGCGGGAACCCGCCCTTCTCCTACTACAACCAGTACTCGCCCTGGGGCTTCAGCGGCGGCTTCTACTACGCCAAGCTCGAGTGGACCTTCTGACCCATGGGGCGTTCGCGTAAGGGCGGCGTCGACCGTCGCCGCCTCTTCACCCTGACCGGCGCCGGCGTCGCCGCCTCGGCGCTTCCCCGCACGGAGGCGCTGGCCCAAGGGGCAGGGGGCCAGCCGCTCGTCACCATCACCGAGGGAACCAATATCTCGGCCAGGATCTCGCCGGACGGGCGCACCGTGGCCTTCGACCTCTATGGCGTCATCTGGACGGTTCCCGTGAACGGCGGCGCGGCGAAGCGGCTGACGGACGACTACGCCGACGCCGCCCAGCCCGACTGGACTCCAGACGGCCGGCGACTGGTCTTCCAGTCCTATCGAGACGGGACCTTCCAGGTCTGGAGCGTGGGCGTCGACGGGGCGGGGTTGACGCAACACACCCGCGGCCCCTTCGACTGCCGCGAGCCCAGGGTGTCGCCGGACGGGCGCAAGGTCGCCTTTTCGTCCGACCGCGGCGGCGACTACGCCATCTATCTGCTCGACCTACAAACCGGCCGCATCGACCTTGCGGCCAGGGCCGCCGGCCAGGCCTGCGAGCCGGCGTGGTCGCCGGACGGCCAGCGGCTCGCCTACGCCGTGGATCGCGAGCGGATCGAGATCGCGGACCTCTCGGGCGGTCGCACACCCGGGCCGAAGATCACCGCCTCGGCGGACCGCTTCAATCCATCTGAGCTGCACAGTCCGGCCTTCACGCCCGACGGCCGCGACATCGTCTACTGGGTGTTGGAGAACGGCCAGGCCTCGTTGCGCGGCGGCGCGGGCCCGCTGGTTGCGGGCGAGGACGTCTTTCCTTTCCGCGCCGCGTGGCTGAAGAACGGCGACCTGCTCTACACCGCCGACGGCCGGATCCGGCGGCGCTCGGCCGCCGGAGTGCGGGAGATCCCGTTCACCGTCGTCGTTCCGGTGCAACGTGCGACCTATCGCAAGACGCCGCGGGATTTCGCGAGCCCCGGTCCGCGGCCGGTGGTGGGCGTGGGCGCCCCGGCGCTCTCGCCCGACGGTCGCAGCGTCGTCTTCCGCGCCTTGAACGGGCTCTGGCTCTCCGAACTCGGCGGGGCGCCCAGGGTGCTGGTGCGCGACGGCTACTGGGTCTGCGACCCGGCCTGGTCGCCGGACGGCCGGACGCTCGCCTACTCGACCGACCGCGCCGGCAAGCTGGACATCTGGCTGCGCGACATGGCTACGGGAACCCAGCGTCAGCTGACCCGTCACAAGGACGCCGCCCTCTCCGCCGCCTGGTCGAAGGACGGCCGGCAGATCGCCTTCCTCGACCAGAACGGCGCGCTGCACGCGGCGGACGCAGCGTCCGGCGCGGTGCGTCAGGTGTTCGGGGCCATCTGGGAGCCGGGCAAGCCGAGCTGGAGCCTGGACGGCAAGACCATCGCCATGGCCGCCTTCAAGCCCTACTCGTCGCGCTTTCGCGAGGGATTGAGCGAGATCCTCGCCGTCGACGTGGCGAGCGGCCAGGCGACCTACCAGCCGATCTTCCCGCAGAAGTCCCTGGGCGTCCGCGGCGACGACGGGCCGGTCTGGTCGCCGGACGGCAAGCGCCTGGCCGTGGTCTTCGCCAGCCGGCTCTGGACCATTCCCGTGGACGCCGGCGGCCGCTTCACCGGCGAGCCCGTAGCCCTGAACGACGAGGTGACCGACGCGCCGAGCTGGAGCGGCGACTCCTCGAAGCTGCTCTACCTCAGCAAGGGCGAGTTCCGGCTGATCGATGCGGCCGGCGGGGCGCCGCAGCGGTTTCCGGTCAATCTCACCTGGGCCGCGCCGCGCGCGCCCGCACGGCTGGTGATCCGCGCCGGCAAGCTGTGGGACGGCCGCGCCCCAAGCCTCAGGCCCGCCACCGACATCCTCGTCGAGGGCGACCGGATCGCCGGCCTGGCCCCGGCGGGCGGGGCCTTGCCCAGCGACGCCAAGGTGATCGACGCCAGCGACGCCACCGTGATGCCGGGCCTGGTGGAGATGCACGCCCACCGGCAGATGCAGGGCTACGGCTATGGCGACCGCGACGGGCGGCTGTGGCTGTCGCTGGGCGTCACCACCACCCGCTCGCCCGGGTCGCCCGCCTACCACATGGTCGAGGATCGGGAAGCCATCGACTCCGGCGCGCGCGTCGGGCCGCGCTACTTCGCCACCGGCGAGGCGATCGACGGCTCGCGGATCTTCTATAACTTCATGCGGCCCGTGACAGAGCCGGGGCAGATGGACCTCGAGCTCGCCCGGGCCGAAGCGCTGTCCTACGACCTCATCAAGACCTATGTCCGGCTGCCGTTGCAGGACCAGAAGCTGGTCACCGCCTGGGCCCACGCCCGCGGGGTGCCCGTCACCTCGCACTACCACTATCCGGCGCTGGCCTTCGGCCTCGACGGGATGGAGCATATCGGCGCGACCAGCCGCACCGGCTATTCGCGTACGGTGACCGCAACGGGCGCGAGCTACCAGGACGTGGCGGCGCTGTTCGTCGCCTCGGGGGCGCGGCGCACGCCCACCCTGTTTCAATCCTCGGCGCTCTACGGCCAGGACCGTTCCCTGGTGGACGATCCGAGGGTCAAGGCCCTCTATCCGCCCTGGGAATACGCCAAGCTCACACAGCGCGCCGAGGCCGCCGCCGGGACCGACATGACGCCGGCGCTGCGCTACCTGGAGCGCAATGTCGCCCACCTGAAGTCCATCTTGCACGGCGGCGGCCGGGTGGTGACCGGCACGGACTCGCCGATCGACTTCAACGGGATCAGCCTGCACATGAACCTGCGCGGCATGGTGCGCTACGGGCTGACGCCCTACGAGGCGCTCACCACCGCCACCCGCTTCCCGGGGGAGTACCTGCAGCAGCCGATCGGCGTCGTGGCGCCCGGCATGCTGGCGGACCTGGTGGTGGTCGAGGGCGACCCGCTGCAGCGGATCGAGGATGCGGCGGCCGTGCGCCTGACGATCAAGGGCGGCCTAGCCTACGACATCCCCACGCTCACCGCGCCGTTCGCGAAGGTCCCGGAGCAGGCCGTCCGGCCGGTGCGGCGCGTCTTCGCCGCCGCCCCGACGCATTGGTGGCATGGCGAAGACTACGTCGAGGAGAGCCGCGCGGCCTGCTGCGTCGACGGTTGCCGCCGGTCGTGGCCGCGGTTCGAGGCCTGAGCGCCCCGGCTGGCCCCGTTCGCTTCACGGGGGCTCCGGAAAAGTCCCGCCGTGCTGCAGGTCGCGGGCTTCGAGCTGGCGGCGGATGTCGGCGTGGCGGACCTGGTCGAGCTTGTAGCCGACGAAGCACAGCCCCCCCAGCATGACGAAGACGATCGGGCCGGAGAGGAAGGCGATCTCCAGCCCCCTCAGCGCATAGGCGGTGTTGGCCGCGCCTTCGCGCGGGTCGAAGCCCACCTCGCTCAGCACGCCGAAGGTCAGGAAGATGGCGGCCGCGGTGGCGAGCTTGGTGGTGGCGTTGGTCAGGGCGAAGATCAGGCCGGTCCATTCGCGGCCGGTCTCCAGCCGGATCTCGTCGGCGATGTCGGCGGTCAGCGACCGCAGCGAGACGAGGAAGCCGGCGAAGGCCGCCCCGGCCGCCAGCATCAGGGGAACCGCCGCCAGGAAGTCGCCATAGGGGATGAAGGGCACGCCCATCAGGCAGAGCGAATAGGCGGTGGTGCAGACGATCAGGGCGCGGTGCTTGTTGAGCCGGGCGGCGAGCCAGGCGGTCGCCGGCGCGCCGACGAAGCCGGCGGTGATGTAGACGAGCAGCAGCAGGTTGGCCTGGCCGGGGGCGAAGCCGCGCTTGGTGGTGAAGTAAAATAGGTAGAGCGCCGCCATCCAGCCCGGGCCGAGCTGGATGCAGAGGTCCGAGGCCACCAGCCGCACCACATTGGGCCGGACCAGCAGGCGGCCGTAGTCGCGCAGGCTGAAGTGGTGGGCGTGGTCCGGGGCGATCCGCTCGGGCGTGCGGGCGATCATCAGCAGGGTCGTCACGGGCGCCGCGACGATGACGAACCAGATCATCGCCTCCACGCCCTGGGCGTCCGAATAGCCCAGCTTCTCCATGACCACCGGGACGAGCAGCACCGAGACCGAGCCCAGGATGCTCAGCCAGATGATGATGGCGAAGATCCGCGAGCGCTGCTGGTAGCTGGGCGCGAGGCTGGCGGCCCAGGCCTGCTGGGCCAGGTACATGGCCGAATAGCCCAGGAACATCACCAGGAGCACGCTGACCAGGAAGGCCTGGCCGACCGCTCCGGGCGGATGCATCAGCACATAGAGGGCGGCGATCGTCACGAGCGGGCCGCAGGCGGCCCAGAGGCGGTAGCGGCCGAATCGGCTGCGGGTCCGGTCCATCATCAGGCCGAGGATCGGATCGAGCGGGATGTCGATCGCCCGCACCAGGGCGAAAGCCCCGCCGACGACCGCCAGGCTGAGGCCCATGTGGCTGGCGAAATAGCGCGGCAGGTGCACGGTCAGCGCCAGCTGCAGGGCGCCGACGGGCAGGGCGGCGACGGCGAACGCCAGGACGGCGGGCAGCGAGAGCGCGGGCGCCGGTCCGGTCTGCGTCACCTGGCTGTCTCCTGAACGTCCGGCAGAGCGTTCCAATAGCGCAGATTCGCCGGAAGCCGGGGCGCGGTCTCAATCTGGCGGCGCGGGCCGCGCCGAACGTGTCACATCGGCGCGGTAGCCATCAGGATTGCGCTACGGCGCCGGGGGAGATGCATGTTTCGGGGGGAAAACGCCCAGAGCCTTTTTGGCATGGCGCTGGTGCTGGCGCTCTGCTGGCTGATGTCGGAGGACCGGCGACGCTTTCCATGGAAGCTGGTCGCCGGCGCGCTCGCCGTCCAGGCCTTGCTGGTGCTGGCGCTGTTCGGCGTGCCGCGCGTGCGGCAGGCGGTGGCCTTCGTCAGCCAGGGCGTCGAGGGCCTGGCGGCGAGCAGCCAGGCGGGCGCGGCCTTCGTCTTCGGCTTCCTGGCCGGAGCGCCGGATCAGCAGCCCTATCCGCTGAGCAATCAGGGCGCGCTCTTCGTCTTCGCCTTCCGGGTCCTGCCGGTGGTCCTGGTGGTCTGCGCGCTCGCCGCCCTGCTCTGGCACTGGCGGATCCTGCGCTGGATCACCCAGGGCTTCGGCCTGGTCTTTCGCCGGCTCTTCGGCCTGCGCGGCGCGCCGGCGCTGGCCACCGCGGCGACCGTCTTCATGGGCCAGATCGAGGGGCCGATCTTCGTCCGCAACTATCTCGACAGCCTCAGCCGCTCCGAGCTCTTCCTGCTGATGGCGGTGGGCATGAGCTGCGTCTCCGGCTCCACCATGGTCGCCTATGTGACCATCCTCCACGACATGCTGCCGAACGCGGCGGCCCATGTGATGACCGCCTCGATCATCTCGGCGCCCGCCGGCGTCGCCCTGGCCCGGATCGTCGTGCCCCGCGATCTCGTCATCGAGGCGCAGGGCGACGTTTCGCCGAGCGGGAGCAAGACCTACGACAGCTCCGTGGACGCGGTGATGAAGGGCACCCTGGACGGCCTGCAGATCAGCTTCAACATGGCCGCGACCCTGATCGTCTTCGTCGCCTTGACGGCGCTGCTGAACGGGCTGCTGGCCGGATTTCCGAACGTGGGCGGGGCGCCGGTCACCCTGGAGCGCGGCCTGGGCCTGCTGTTCGCGCCCCTGGCCTGGTCGCTCGGCGTGCCCTGGCGCGACGCCTCCGCGGCCGGGACCCTGCTGGGGGTGAAGATGGTGCTCACCGAGTTCACCGCCTTCATCAGGCTGGGGGCGACGCCGGCGGCCGAACTCGCGCCGCGCAGCCGCGTGATCATGACCTACGCGCTTTGCGGCTACGCCAACATCGCCTCCGTCGGCATCAATGTCGCCGGCTTCAACGTGCTGGCGCCGAATCGCCGGAGCGAGGTGATCGGCATGGTCTGGAAGGCGATGGCGGTGGGGTTCCTGGCCACCTGCCTCGGCGCCGCCGTGGTGGGCGCCATGCCCGCGGCCCTGTTCGGGTGAAAGGTCCGCGAATGCCGTCGCTACCTCGCGTCACGATCCAATTCAATTCCGTACGCGCCCGGAGTAGGCGGACTGGGTCGTCGCCTGTATCCGACCTCGTCCGCCGCAAACCAGCGCCGCAATCGGCGCCTACGACAAGGGATCTCTCGCATGACCAAGCCGCTGTCGCCGCCGTCGATCGCCATCGTGAAGGCCACTGCGCCCGTGCTCGTCCAGCACGGCGTCGCCATCACCACGCGCATGTACGAACGGCTGTTCGTCGACCCGGAGATCAAGGCCCTGTTCGATGAGGCGGCCCAGGCCTCCGGCGAGCAGCCGCGCCGGCTGGCCGCCGCCATCGTCGCCTTCGCCCAGAACGTCGACAACCTGCCGGCCCTGACCGGGGCGATCGAGCGGATGGCGGCCCGTCACGTCGAGACCAAGGTCAAGCCGGAACACTATCCGAAGGTCGCCGAGGCCCTGCTGCCGGCGATCCGCGACGTGCTCGGCGCGGAGGCGGCCACCGACGAGGTCCTGGCCGCCTGGGGCGAAGCCTACTGGTTCCTGGCCGACGTGCTGATCCATCGCGAAGCTCAGCTCTACATCGACGCGGAGCCGATGGCGGTCTGACCGGTCTCGGTCTTGACCCGGCGCAAGGGGGCGAGCTCACTCACAGGCAGAGAGGGAGCCCGCTCATGAAACTCTACGACAGCCCATTTGCGCCGAACCCTCGCCGGGTCCGCTGGGTGATGGCCGAGAAGGGCGTGACCGACATCGAGATCGTCGCCCTCGACCTGATGAAGGGCGAGCACAAGCAGCCGGACTATCTGACCAAGGCGGGCCTTCCGCAGCTCCCGGCGCTGGAGCTCGAGGACGGGACGGTGGTCACCGAGTCGATCGCCATCTGTCGCTATCTCGAAAGCCGCTATCCCGAACCCAACCTCTTCGGCCGCACGCCGGAAGAGACTGCGGTCATCGAGATGTGGCTGCGCCGCGCCGAGTTTCTGGTGGCGACCCCGATGATGCAGTGGGTGCGCCACACCGCCCTGCCGCTCGCGGTCCTGGAGACGCAGGACCCGGCGGTCGCCGAGCGTCAGCAGGCCGAGGGCCTGAAGGGCCTGGAGGTGCTGGATCACCACCTCGCGGGTCGCCAGTGGCTCGCCGCCAACCGCCTGACCATCGCCGACATCGCCGCCTTCATCGGCATCGATTTCGCCCGGCTGATCCGTTACCGCCCGCCGGAGACCCTCATCAACCTGTGCCGCTGGGCCGACGTCATGCGCGCCCGGCCGGCGGCCAAGGCCGGGATGGCCGGCTAGGGCGCGTTCGCAAAGGCGGACGCCGGATTTTGCCGCCAGAACGCGCCGCCTGATCGTCCTCGACCCGCGGCCTACCGAAGGCGGTTGGCGTAGCCGTCCGCCCGGGCCTGCAGCTGGCGCGCATCAAACATCCATAAAACTGATGGGAATTATAGAAAATATTCACCCCACCGCCCCGCCTCTGCGGTTAATCCAGAGGCAAGCGCTGCCGGGGCCTGCAGAGGGCGCGACCTTGCGCGTCCGCTATTGAGCAGGCCGTATGGCCTGGGAGGAGATCAAAAGATGAAACTGCAGACATGGCTGATCCCGTTCGCGGGACTGCTGGCGGCGCCGGTCGACGCCGGCCACGCCCAGCCCGCGCCGAGCGTGGCGAGCGCGCCGCCTTCGGTCGCCGGCTGGGACGAGTTCGTCGACAGCCTGCGGGCGCTTCCAGGCCGCATGCTCGCCAAGCTGCCGGAGGATCAGCGCAACGATCCCCAGGTGCAGCAGGAGGTCGGCCGGCTGGCGCTCGAAGCGCTGGCGGCCCAGACGCTCGACGCCATCGCCGGCGATCCGGACCACCCGGCCTTCATCAGCCAGATCGGCCAGGTGCTGAACGTCGGCCAGCCCAACGCCGACACCGTCTACCGCACGGCGCGGGTCCGGCCCGAGGGGACCTACCGTCTGCGCGGGGTGCGCGGGACCCTGCGGCTGTTCAACATCTCCCAGTCGCCCCCCAGCCCCGGAGAGCCGGGCTTCAAGCCGGAGGGCGGGGCGCGGACGCGCCACGAATTCGGCGATCTGCATGTCGACGCCCAGGGGCGGTTCGACGTGATCCTCAGCCCCGAGCGGCCGGCGGGCTACAAGGGCGACTGGTGGAAGCTGGAGCCGACGACCACCAAGCTGTTGATGCGGATGGTCAGCGCCGACTGGGCCAAGGAACAGGATCCGACCATTTCGATCGAGCGGGTCGACATCCCCATCACCCGTCCGCGGCCCCCGGCGGCGGACCTGGAGCAGCGGCTGCGCCAGCTCCCCGGCGCGGTGAACTTCCTGGCCCTGCTGTTCGTCGACCACGTCGAAAAGCTTCGGCAGGAGGGGTACGTCAACAAGCTGAAGGTGTTCGACATCACCCAGGTCGCCGGGCTGCTGACCGGCCAGGCCTATTACGAGGGCGCCTATGACCTCGCCGACGACGAGGCGCTGATCGTCGAGGCCAAGGCGCCGGCCAAGTGCGGCTACCGCTCGCTGATCCTGACCAACGACCTCTACGAGACCACCGACTGGTACAACAACCTGAGCAGCCTGAACGACGCCCAGGCCCCGCTCGACAAGGACGGGGTGCTGCGCATCGTCGTCTCGGCCAAGGATCCGGGCGTGCCGAACTGGCTGGACACCGCGGGCCATCGGCGCGGCCTGATCCAGGGACGCTGGACGGACTGCGACAGCCAGCCGACGCCGTCGGTCCGCAAGGTGGCCCTGGCCGACGTGCGCAAGTCGCTGCCGCCGGAGACGCCGACCGTCTCGCCGGCGGAGCGCGAAAAGCTGATCCGCGAGCGCCGCGCGGCCCTGCAGGAACGGCCGCTCTGGTAGCGAAAGCCGCTGAAGGATGGGGTCGCCGCTCGCGCGGCGGCCCCTGCTGTTTGCGAGATAATTCTCCTGTGAGGGAGCTGTGCAAAAATAGAATGAAGACGTTCCTGACGCCAATGCAGATAAATCGCGCTCGAATTTGGGCGATTCTATCATTTCATGCGTTGTGGGCGGCGAGGAATGGATTGGAATCCTTTCCAGGAGCTTCCCTGAAATGCGAAAACACCTTCTAGCCGTCGGCCTCGCCGCGGCGACACTATTTCCGTCGGCCGTCCTTGCGCAGCAAACCTGCGAGCAGCGGGCCACCAACCGCGCCGTCGGCACGGTTGCCGGCGCGGGACTGGGCGCCCTTGTCGGCGGGGCCGTGGCGGGTCGTGACGATCGCACGGCGGGCGCGCTGATCGGCGCCGTCGGCGGCGCTGTGGCCGGCAACCAGCTGACCAAGGGACACGGCGACTGCAGTCGCGCCTACGGCTACTACGACAACGCCGGCGTGTGGCACGCGAGCTCCGTCCAGAGCGGGCAGGCCGCGGGCTATTACGACCGCGAGGGCGGATGGGTGAACGGCGCGCCGAACGGCTACTACGGCGATCACGGCCGCTGGGTGGCGGGCCAGGCCGAGGCCTCGAGGGCCGCCTACCGCGACTCGAACGGCCGGTACGTCCCGGCCGCGGCGACGGGCTATTACGACAGCGACGGGCGCTGGGTCGCCGGCGCGGCGAGCGGGCACTATGACCGCAACGGGCGCTGGGTCGCAGGCCCCGCCGTCGGCCGCTACGACGTCGACGGTCGCTGGATCGCCGGCGAGGCCGCCGGGCGTCGCGACGCCAAGGGCGTGTGGGTGGCTGACGCCCAGCCGGGTTACTACGCCAACGGCCGCTGGGTTCGTGGCGAGGCGCGGGGCTACTACGACGGCGCTGGCCGTTGGCAGCCGGTCGCCGACGTCCGCGACAACAGGGCCGACCGCGGCCACGGCGTCGACCGTGCGCCGACCAACTCCACCGACCGTCGCCAATGGCTGGAGGCCCGGATCGAACGGGGCATGAACACCGGCGCCCTGAGCCGGCAGGACGGCGGGCAGGCGCTGCGCCAGCTCGCCGTGCTTCGCCGCGACGCGCGCGCACTGCGCGGCCGCCAGGGGAGCCTCAGCCCTCGCCAGGAACGGCGGATGATGGCGCGGCTCGACGTCATCAGCGACGGCCTGCAGTGGTCGCGAGGCGGCGGCGTCCGCCAGCGCTGACCGCGTCCGCCGACGCTGACTGCTCGCAGACACGGCCCGCCGGAGCGATCCGGCGGGCTTTGTCGTGAAGGTTTGCTCCCGGCGGCAGGGCTCACTAGGTTGCCCGGCGCGTTGCAACGGTCTTTCGGCCGGCGTGCGAGGAGCTGGAATGCAAGCCCGCAAACTTGGACTCGGTCTGGCCTTGGCGGTCCTGGCGCTGGCCGCACCGGGCGCCCTCCTGGCCCAGGAGGCGCCGGCCGCGCCGGCTGAGCCCGCGGCCCCGGTCGCGGGCGGCCTGGCCTTCAGCGGCAAGACCGAGATGGTCGAGGGACCGGCCCTGCAGGTGGTGTTCGGCGAACGCGCCGTCTTCCACCTCGACGACAAGGGCGAGCCGGCGCTGGATTTGGCCGAGAAGGGCCCGCTTGCGGTGGCCCATCCAGTCGGATCGGTGACCGAAAGCTTCCAGCCGCCCGGCGCCGGCAAGCTGGCGATCGCCCTCGACGGCTCGCCGCAGAAGAAGGCCTCCTACCTCAAGGTGTGGAATGGGCTGGATCATCCCGTGCTCTTCCGCGCCGGCGTGCTGGCCTACGAGGGCGGGGCGCTGAAGCCGGTCACCGTGCGGGTCTGCGCCGTCCCCGCCGGCGGAACCAATATCCAGACCTGGCCCGCGCCGATCGCCGCGGTGGTGACGGCCAACTTCACCGCCGCGAAGGACGCCAAGGCGTGCCAATGAGCGCAAAGGCCGGCTGATGGCGCTCGACCGCGAGACCCGCGACCAGCTGATCCAGACCCTGCGCCGGTATGTGACCGAGCGGCTGCGCCCGCTCGAGGCCCAGGTCGCCGAGCAGGACCTGGCGCCGCCCGAGGTGGTCGAGGAGATGAAGGCGCTGGGCCTCTTCGGCCTCTCCATTCCCGAAGAATATGGCGGGTTCGATCTCTCGGTGGAGGACGAGGCGCTGGTCTCGTTCGAGATGGGCCGCACCAGCCCGGCCTTCCGCTCCATCTACGGCACCAATGTCGGGATCGGCAGCCAGGGGCTGGTGATGTTCGGGACGCCTGCGCAGAAGGCCAGATACCTGCCCGGCATCGCCAGCGGCGAGCGCATCATCTCCTTCGCCCTCACCGAGCCGGAGGCCGGCTCCGACAGCGCCAACGTCCAGACCCGGGCGATCCGCGACGGCGACCACTATGTGCTGAACGGGACCAAGCGCTACATCACCAACGCCGACCGGGCGAACCTCTTCACCGTCATGGCGCGCAGCGATCCGGAGAAGAAGGGGGCGAGCGGCGTCTCGGCCTTCATCGTCTCGCGCGACCTGCCCGGCGTCAGCGTCGGCCCGCCCGAGCGCAAGATGGGCCAGCAGGGCGCGCACATCTGCGACGTGGTCTTCGACGACGTCCGCGTTCCAGTCGAGGACCGGCTGGGTCAGGAGGGCGAGGGGTTCAAGATCGCCATGCAGGTGCTGGACCGCGGCCGCATCACCATCGCCGCCATCTGCGTCGGCGTGGCCGAGCGGCTGGTCGCCGACTGCGTCGCCTACGCCAGCGAGCGTAAGCAGTTCGGCCAGGCGATCGCCAACTTCCAGCTGGTCCAGGCGATGATCGCCGACTCCAAGACCGAGTCCCTAGCCGCCCGGGCCTTGACGCTGGAAGCCGCCCGCAGATGCGACGCCGGCGAGGACGTCACCCTGGAAGCTGCGGCGGCGAAGCTGTTCGCCTCGGAGATGGTCGGCCGCGTCGCCGACCGGGCGGTGCAGATCTTCGGCGGCGCGGGCTATGTCGCAGACTACGGGATCGAGCGCTTCTACCGCGACGTACGCATCTTCCGCATCTATGAGGGCACCTCTCAAATCCAGCAGGTGGTGATCGCCCGCGAAACCCTGAAGCGAGGTGGCTGATGAGCGCCCAAGTCGAGACCGCAATCTTTGATCTCCTGGCCAAGGTCCCGGCCGGCAAGTCGATCTCTCCCGAAGAGGTGGCCCGGGCCGTCGAGCCGGAGCGCTGGCGGCGGTTGCTGGGCCATGTGCGCACCGTCGCCGTGAACTTGGCGAAGGAAGAACGCCTGGTTATCACCCGGCACGGCAAGCCGGCCGACCCCGCGGACTTCCGGGGCGTCTACCGGCTCAAGCTGCCGGCCGCCGGCGAAGCAGCCGAAGAGGAATAGCTGCGATGCTCGCGGGCTGAGGCGTCGGGCGTGGCCCAGGCCGGGTTGGCGGCCCTGCTGGAGGAGATCGCCGGCTGCCGCGCCTGCGCCGGCGAGCTTGCGCATGAGCCGCGGCCGGTGGTCCGAGTGTCCGCCGCGACGCGTCTGCTGATCTGTGGCCAGGCGCCCGGGCGGCGGGTGCACGAGAGCGGCCTGCCGTTCGACGATCCTTCGGGCGAGCGGCTGCGCGACTGGCTGGGGGTGGATCGGCCGACCTTCTACGGCCGCGCCGAGCTCGGCGTGGCGGCCATGGCCTTCTGCTTCCCCGGGACCGATCCCAAGGGCGGCGACTATCCGCCGCCGCGCCGTTGCGCCGAGCTGTGGCGGGCCCGGCTGCTGGCGCTGCTGCCGAAGGTCGAGCTCACCCTGCTGGTCGGCGGCCACGCCCAGGCCTGGGCGCTGGGCGATCGGCGGCCGATGACGGCGGTGGTGCGCGACTGGCGGGCCCATGGACCCGGCGTCCTGCCGTTGCCGCACCCGTCCTGGCGCAACACCGCCTGGCTGAAGCGAAATTCCTGGTTCGAAGGCGAGGTTGTTCCTTATCTTCGCCAGCGAACGGCCGAGATCCTCAACCGCGACAGTCCGAGTTCATGACGCGTTTCCTTGCTGTCCTCTTCGCCGCCCTGTCGCTGGCGGCCTGCACGCCGATGCTGGTCCAGGCCCCCGGCGCGCCGCCGATCGGATTTTCGGGGCCGCACCTGGAGCGCGACGCGGTGGTCAGCTTCGACGGCGCGCGGCTGGGGCTGATGAGCTGGGAGGCCAAGGGCGAGCCCTGGGCGGTGATCGTCGGCGTGCACGGCATGAACGACTACGCCAACGCCTTCCACATGGCCGCGCCGTGGTGGGCGGAGCAGGGGGTGACCACGCTCGCCTACGACCAGCGCGGTTTCGGCCGATCCCCGCAGCGCGGCATCTGGGCGGGCGACGAACTGATGGTCGAGGACCTGCGTACGGTCACCGCCCTGGCGCGCCAGAAGTATCCGCACGCCATCCTGGCGGTGGCCGGCGAAAGCATGGGCGGCGCCGTGGCCGTCGAGGCCTTCGCCTCGGACCGCCCGCCCGCGGCCGACCGGCTGGTCCTGCTGTCCCCGGCGGTGTGGGGCTGGCGCGAGCAGGCGCTGCCCTACAAGACCCTGCTCTGGCTCGCCGCCAACTTCACCGCCTCGAAGGTCTATACGCCGCCGTCCTGGCTGACGCGGAAGATCCAGCCCACAGACAACCGCGAGGAGTTGATCGCCATGGGCCAGGACCCGCTGATGGTCTGGGGGGCGCGCTCCGACACCCTCTATGGCCTGGTCGGGCTGATGGATCACGCCGCCGAGGCGATGGACGAGATCCAGGTTCCGACCCTCTACCTCTACGGCGCGCACGATGAGATCATCCCGAAGCACGCCGCCTTCCACGCCGCGCGCGATCTCAAGCCGAGCGCCCAGACGGTCTACTACGCCCAGGGCTATCATCTGCTGACCCGCGACCATCAGGGGCCGGTGGTCTGGCGCGACATCCTGGCCTTTGTCCGCGATCCCTCGGCGCCGCCGCCGTCCGGCGCGCCGCCGATCCCGGGCGCGCCCCGCCTCACCAGCGCCAGCACGACCAGGACCCTGGACCAGGCGGCCAGTCCTTAGACCCTTCCCGGGAAGGGTCTAGATCGCGCCAAGGAGCCGCAGGGCCGGGACGAGCAGGGCGACGGCCACGGCCTCGCCGATAGCCCACCAGATGCCGAACGGCAGGCCGCTGTCGGTGTGGAGATGTTCGATCTCTGCTTCGGCCATGGTTGCGCCCTCCCGCCCTTCCGGACGGCCCCGTGCGCGCCGAAGCGCGTCGGGACCGGCGGCCGTCCGGGTGATGAAGGATGCGGGCCGCTCGCCGCCTTGAGCCTGCGCCCTTGTGCGCATTGCGCGGCCTCAAAAGAAAGCTTGGCTGCCCTGGCGGTGAGATCCGCCTAAAGCTTGGCCTCAGATGTCCTCTGCAGGCCTCGAACGCGACCTTACGGCTTCCGCCAGCCGTCGCCGGGGCCGACAATAGCCAGGTCCTGCGACCATGCTGCCCGGCGCCTGCGACGACTAGATAAGGTGACGGTTAAGGTTTGCCGTGCTTCGATGATCTCGGGTGGGCGATGAACGTTAGAGTTGAGCTTATGCCGCCTGCGTCTGCGGAGACAGCCGCCCATCTCCACGAGCGGATTGGCCGCGCCCTGCTTGCCGGGCGCGAGGACCAAGGCGTGCTGGCCGTGGAGGACGGCCGCGTCGTCGCCTGCAGCGACTACGCAGCTGAACTGCTGAGCTGCGACGCCCGCCTGGCGCCGGGCGTCTCGGTCTCCGACTTCATCGATCGACTCGAGGGCGAGCTGCTGCAGCTGCGCCTGCGAAGCGCGCTCCTGGATCAGGCCGCCGTGGAGTTCGTCGTTCAGCGGCCGCAGCGCGACGACGAATGGATCGAATTTCGCTGTCTGCCGCTGTCGCCGGGGGTGGCCTTCTTTCTGAAGGACGTCACCGATCGCGAGCTCAGCGACCGGACGCTGCGGCGCAAGGAGCGCCGGCTCCTGGCGGCGAACCGCAGCCTGCGTCTCGCCCATACCGCGGCCCACGCGGCGAGCTGGGACTGGCGCTGGGACCAGTCCCTGCGCTGGCTTGATCTCGCCGCCGCCCGCGAGCTCGAGTGTCTGCCGGCCTCCTGGACCGAGGACGAGGAAATCCGCGACTGGCGAAGCCTGATGCCGGCCGCCGGTCAGCGCGCGTTCGACCGGGCGATCAAGGCTCTCGTCCGCAAGGGCCAGGCCTCGTTCGAGATGGAGGTGGTGGGCGCGGACGACGCCCGCCACTGGATGCGGATCGACTGCGCCGTCACCGAGCGCGACGAGAGCAGCGCTCCGACGCGGGTCAGCGGCGTCACCGTCGACGTCACCCTGGCCAGGCGCGCGGACGAGGCCCTCCGCGCGGAGGTGGCGCAGCGCAAGCGCTCCGAGGAGCGCCAGCAGATGCTGGTCCACGAGCTCAATCACCGCGTGAAGAACATGCTGGCCACCGTCCAGTCGGTCGCCCGGCAAAGCCTCGCCGCCCCCGACCTGGCCGGCCCGGCGCAGGATTTCGAGGAGCGGCTGATGGCCCTGGCCTGGGCCTACGAGATCCTCACCCGCGAACAGTGGGCGGGCGCCTCCCTGCGCGAGGTGATCCAGCGCACCATGGCGCCGCACATCGATCGCGCATCGAACCGGCTCGCGCTGGATGGGCCCGACCTGTGGCTGACGCCCAACTGGGCGCTCTCGCTGGCGCTGGCGATGCACGAGCTGGCGACCAACGCCGTCAAATACGGCGCCCTGTCGACGGATGGAGGCCGCGTCGGCGTTCAGTGGCGGATCCTGGAGAGTTCCGGGACGCGCCGCCTCGAACTGGAATGGCGCGAAAGCGGCGGGCCGTCGGTCATCCAGCCCGAGCGGCGGGGGTTCGGATCGCGCCTCATCGAGCGCAGCCTCTCGCGCGAACTGCACGGCGAGGTGAGGCTGGATTTCGAGCCCGCCGGGCTGGTCTGCCGCGTGTTCGCCCCCTTGGCGGAGGCTCCCTAGGGGCGCGAGCGGCGGCGGCCACGCGGCCGGTCGAGTTCATTTGACTGGCGATCGGCCCTGCGTCCGCCCATTCTCGCCGCGACGTAGGGAGGTCCGCCATTCGCAGCCTGAGCGACACGCGCGTCGGCGATCCGATTTCCGTGAAGGTGGAGGCTGAGCTCCATTCGCCGGCCACGTCGCTGCAGATCGTTCAGTTCGAGCTGGGCGATGACGTCGAAGCCGTGCTCCTCGAGAAGAACGCCTACCGCCTGGACCTTAGCCTGACCGCGCGGCTGCGCCACGCGCGGCTGCGTTTCGCTGAGCACTGGGACGTGAACCGCTTCGAGGCGCCCGGCGACGTCTTCCTGCTGCCGCCGGGCGAGACCTTGCAGTTCCACAGCGGCACGGGGCGCCAGCGGGCGCTGATCTGCCACCTGCCCGTCGAGGCGATGCGGACCTGGCTCGACACGGACATCGAATGGACGGCCCGACGGCTCGACGCCAGCTTCGACCTCGCGAACCTGAAGATCAGGAACCTGCTTCTTCGCCTCGGGGAGGAAGCCGTGCAGCCGGGGTTCGCCAGCGACTTCCTCGCCGAGGCGCTGGCGATGCAGCTCTCGGTGGAATTGCATCGTCACTATAGCGGCATCGTCGAAGAGGCGCCGACGGAGGAGCTGGCGAAGTGGCGGCTTCGCCGGATCGACGAGCGCCTGCTGGAGGCGGACGAGGCGCCCACCCTGGCGGAACTGGCCGCCCTGTGCCGGCTGTCGGTGCGCCAGCTCTCCCGCAGCTTCCGGGCCAGCCGGGGCATGTCGCTGGGAAACTACGTCATCCAGAAGCGCCTGGAGCGGGCGAAGCAGCTGCTGGCCGCCGGCGAGAGCGTGAAGTCGGTCGCCTATGCGCTGGGCTTCTCGTCGCCTTCGAGCTTCTGCTACGCCTTCCGCAAGGCGCTCAGCATTTCGCCCGGACGATATCGCCAACGGGCGGACCGGGCCTAGCTCGCCCCGTCCGGTTCGAGACGCCGCGTCAGGATTTCGACATCCAAGGCCGTTGCCGCCTGCGGGCCTTTTGCCGTTGGAATGATCCGAGCTTCACGCGAAGCCTCGACCAGCAAGGGCCCGCCGAGGCCTGGGAAATCAAACGGGAGGAATGTCATGCCGGCGCTAGGCATCGAGAACATCAGCGTCTTCGGTCTTCCGCCCGTCGAGTTCGTGACCCTCGCCGCGGATCTGGGCTGCCAGCATATCTCAACCGGGCTGACCGCCTGGGGCTACAATCCCCATGGCTATGCGCCCTTCTCGCTCCGGGACGACGCGGCGCTGCGCCGCGAGATGAACGCCGCCATGCGCGATCGGGGAGTCTCGATCGCGCTCGGCGAAGGGCTCACCGTCCGGCCAGGGGGCGACGTGCGCGACTACGCCGCCGATCTCGACCTCTTCTGCGAGCTCGGGATCCGACGCATCAACACCGTCAGCATGGATCCGGACCTGACGCGCAGCTTTGACCAGTTCGCCGTGCTCGCCGAGATGGCGGCGGCGCGCGGCGTCGAGACCACGACCGAGCTGTCGCCGGGCCTGACGGTGCCGGACCTGCCCACGGCGCTGGCTGCGGTGCGCCATGTCGGCCGGCCCGACTTCAAGCTGCTGATCGACACCATGCACCTGGTGCGGTCGGGCTCGGGTCCTGCCGACATCGCCGCCCTCGACCCCGACCTGATCGGCTACGTGCAGATCTGCGACGCGCCGCTCAAGCCCCGCTTCGCGACCTATTTCGAAGAGGCCATGTACGAGCGCATGGCGCCGGGCACGGGCGAGCTGGGCCTCCTGGAGCTGCTCGCGGTCTTGCCGCGCGATCGGGTGTTCGCGCTGGAGGTCCCGCTGCGCAGTGAGGCCGAGGCCGGCGTCGGGCCGCACGAGCGGCTCGGCAAATGCGTCGAGGCGACCCGCAACCTCTTTGCGCAGCTGGACGCCTGAGATGCGCGTCACCGGCTTTGACCATGTGAACATCCATACGGACGACCTCCCCGCTTCCGTACGCTTCTATTCGGAGCTGCTCGGGCTGGAGCCGGGCAGCGCGCCGATGGGCCTGCCGCCGGAGAAGGCGCGCTGGCTGTGCGACGCGGAAGGCCGCGCAATCATCCATCTGTTCAACGGCGACGTCACGCCAGGCCCGACCGGGCCGATCGACCACCTGGCCCTGCGGTGCGCCGGCAAGGCCGAACTGCTCGACAAGCTGATCCAGCGCGGGACGAAGTTCGACGTCTTCGAAGCCTCGCCCGAGCACACCTTGGTGTTCACCCGCGATCCGCATGGCGTCCTGCTGGAACTCAACTTCTACGGCGAGTGACGCGAGCCAGGGAGGAAATCTAATGAAGCCTGAGACCTACAAGGCCGCGATCTTCCGGGACACGGGCAGCGTCGACGTCGTCGAGCTTCCCTATCCGCAATGCGGCGACGACGACGTCATCGTCCGTAACCTGATCACCGGCGTCTGCGGCTCGGACGTGTCGGCCTACAAGCATGGCGGCGACGACCACATGGTCTGGAAGGACCACGAGTTCGGCCACGAGGCGCTGAGCGAGGTCGTCGAGATCGGCCGCAACGTCAAGGACCTGAAGCTCGGCGACCATGTCTTCCCCAACCAGGGCAAGGCGCTGCGCGACATGAGGCGGATGGCGACGGTCGGCGGCTTCTCCGAATACATCCGCATCCCGCAGTGCGAGGTCGGCTACAGCGTCCTGAAGATCGACAACGACATTCCGCTGAAGTCGGCCGTCCTGTTCGAGCCCTTCGTCATCGGCGCGCGCGGCGCCAGGAGCCTCAACCCCGGGCCGGGCAAGACCGCCATCGTCTTCGGCGCCGGCATCATCGGCATCTCCGCGGCCATCATGCTGCAGTGGTTCGGCTGCTCGAAGGTGATGGTCGTCGATCTCTCCGACTTCCGCTTGGAGAACGCCAAGACGTTCGGCCTCGTCACCTGCAATGTCGCGACCGAGGACCTCAAGGCCAAGGCGCTCGCGGAATTCGGCGCCCAGACGAGCTTCTTCGGCGAGCGCTGCGGCGCCGACCTCTACCTGGACGCCATCGGCATGAAGCCGGCGATCGACAATTTCGCCATGCTGGCCGGCCGCGAAGCCTCGCTCGCCATCGTCGGCGTGCATCACGAGCCCGTCGCCATCGACCTGATGAAGGTCTGCTACAGCAACTGGCATATCGGCGGCTGCGGCGGCCTGCCGATCGAGGAGGCCGCAGTGGATATTCTGGCGATGATGCGGTCCGGACGCTACGAACTTTCCACCCTGGTGACCCACGAGTACCAGGTCGACCAGATCGCCGACGCCCTGGTGATGGGCGCCAATGCGAAAAAAGCGCAGAAGGTCTGCATCTCGTTTTAGCGCCGCGCTGCGCCCTTTTCTGAGGCCGGGAACTCCAGAATGAACCAGGACGACTTCAAAGACCGCTATGGCCCCGTAGCCCTGGTGACCGGCGCCTCGTCCGGCATCGGCAAGGCCTTCGCCGAGATCCTGGCCGCCAAGGGCCTGGACCTGGTGCTGGTCGCGCGCCGGCTGGACCGGCTGGAGGAGCTGGCCGCCCAGCTGAAGGCGCAGCACGGCGTGCAGGTGACAACGCGCCAGATCGACCTCGCCCGGCCCGACGCGGCGCAGCAGATGCTGGACGCCACGGCTTCGCTCGACGTCGGCCTGGTGGTCAGCAACGCCGGCTTCGGCCTGAAGGGCGAGCATGCGGCCAACGACCCGCAGGCCATGACCGAGATGCTGATGGTCAACTGCAACGTCCCGATGCAGCTGGTCCACGGCTTCACCCCGCGCCTGCGCAAGCGCGGGAAGGGCGGGATCATCTTCACCAGCTCGATCGAGGCCCTGATGGGTTGTCCCTATTCGGCGGCCTATTCGTCGTCGAAGGCGCTGGTGAACGCCCTGGGCGAAGCCCTCTGGGCCGAGCTTTCGCCGGAGGGGATCGACGTCCTGACCCTCTGCCCCGGCGCCACCGAGTCCGAAGCCGCGGGAAATCAGGGCATCGACATCTCGAAGCTGCAGAACGTCATGACCGCCGAGGCCGTGGCCCGCCTGACCCTCGACAATATCCGCAACGGCCCGACCTTCTTCAGCAGCGAGCCCTACAAGGCCCAGATGGACAAGCTGCTCTCCCTGCCGCGGCAGACGGCGCTGATGGCCATGGCCCAGGGGATGAAGCAGTAGGGGACGGCCGCTCGATCCTGCACAAGTCCTTGTGGCAGCGGGCATGAAGCGCTCTGCGTGGCCGAGCTGGACGGACCATGTCGTTGGCTGCCCGCTTGCTTGAAGATCAGGCGCTGGTGTCGATGGTCGGACGAACGCAAATTTCGGAGATGTTCACCCGCCGGGGCAGCGACAGGATGAACACGATTGTCTCGCCAATTTCCGAAGGGAGAACCGCGCCTTCCTTGTTGACGTGAGCCTGGATGGCCTTGCGCCAGTTCGGATCCGAGATGTTGTCGCCGACTTCGGTTGTGGTGGCCCCGGGCATGAGTGTGCAGACGCGGATGTTGCGGTCGCCGAACTCCTGCCGCATCGCATCCGTCATCGCGTTGACCGCGTGCTTGCTCGCTGAATAGGCGTTGGTCTGCGGCCCGCCTTTGCGGCCGGCGAGCGAGGAAATCGTGACGATGTCGCCGCCGCCTTGCTTCAGCATGTGAGGCACGGCGGCGTTGCAGGTGTAGAGCGTCGCGAACAGGTTGATGTCGAAGACCCGGCGATATTCGTGGACGTCGCAGTTCTCGATCCCGCCGGCCTGCATCACCCCGGCCGAGTTGATGAGAATGTCGACCCGGCCGAACTTGGCGACGGTCTCGTCGACCACGCGAACCGCGTCCGCCTCGTCCGTCATGTCGCCCGCAAGTGCGAGCGCCTTGCCGCCGGCGGCTTCGATCCGGCGGACCAGGCCCTCCAGGCGATCCGCGCGGCGCGCTGCGAGCGCCACCGTCGCGCCGGCCGCCGCCAGCGCCAGGGCCGTACCCTCGCCGATCCCTGACGAAGCCCCAGTGACCAGAGCGATCTTATCCGCCAGCGTTCCCGCCATCATTGTCCACCTTGTTCCGAAGGCGCGCCGTACTTCTCCGCCAGCGCCAGCAGTTCGGGCTCACGCTCGACGCCGGTGGAGCGCATCACCCCGGCCGTCAGCACATAAGCCCCGACCGTGAACATGAAGTCGAGCAGCTGTTGTTCGTCCCATTCGGCCGACAGGACGGTCCAGTTCGCCTCGCTGATCAGACGGTCGTTCACCAGCTCCTCAGTGGCGCAGATGATGACCCGCTCGAAGTCGGTGAAATAGGGATCGTCCGCGCCGACCTGCAACGGTCCGAACAGCTCCGGCTCGAGGCCGAACCCCATGCTGGTGCGCAGGTGGCTCGACCACATGTAGGTCGCCTTGCAGATCCAGGCGGTGCGCATGATGGCGATCTGCCGCTGGCGCACGGGCACGCTGTTGGTCAGCAGCAGGTGGACGTTAAGCTCCGAGAACAGCTCCGCGGTCTTCGGGCTGTGGGCGAAGGTCCGCAGCACGGGGTTCTTCTCCGCGTCCTTAAACGGACCGGTGGTCCAGCGCGCGAACATCGCCCGGACCGGATCGGACCAGGCGTCGGGTTCGAGCTGCTGCAGGCGGGCGGGAGGATCGGGGGGCTGCATGGCGGTGCCTGTCTGTTCGCGGCGCGCGGGCGTCACTTGACCTTGTACGGATACTGCTCGCGCGGCGCGCAGTGGTGCAGCTCGCGCACCGAGGGCGGATATTTGCCGCCGATGTCGGTGACGCCGTATTTCACACCCATCTCCGCGCCGATCACCGTCTGGCCGCTCAGCGCCATCAGAGCGGGATCTTTGTAGAGCGCCCAGATGACGTGTCCGGTGAACTCCGGGGACTCGAGCGTGCCTGCGAGGTGCTCGAAGTGCTCGGGCGCCGAGGCCATCAGGTTGAGGAGCCGCTCCGTGGCCAGCGATCCCATCCAGATCGACACGGCGGCGACATCCACCCCGGCGTCCTTGAAGTCGACCGCCATGTCGGCGGCCATCTTGTCGACGCCAGCCTTGTGCGCCCCATAGGCGGGGCCGAAGCAGTAATGCACTGCGCCCGGAGCCGAGGTGAAGACGATCAGACCCTTGCCCTGCCTGACCATCATCGGCGCGGCGCGCCAGCTCGCGTCGAAGCCGCTTTTCACGCCGACATTGATCATCTCGCCGATCTCGCGCGGCTTTTCCCAGAAGGCGCCTGGGGCCGGCAGCATGTCGTGAATGGCGCAGGCGTTGTTGACCAGGATGTCCAGCCGGCCCTGCTCGCGCGCGACCTGCTCGAAGAGGGCGGCCACCTGCCCGTCGTCGCTGTGATCGACGCGGACGGGAACGCCTTTGCCCCCGGCCTTGGTCACCTCCTCGGCCGTGGCGTAGATCGTCCCGGAGACGCTCGCGTCACCTTCCTTCTGTGAGCGGCCTGTGACGTAGACGGTGCAGCCATGGCTGCCCAAGGCGACGGCGATGCCGCGCCCCGCACCGCGGCTGGCGCCGGTGACGATGGCCACGGGTCGAAGGTCGGTCATTGCGATCTGTCCTGGGTCAGGAGCTCGAACTCCGCAGCCGCCATCAGGCGAACGCCTCCTCGCCTTCCAGCTTGGTCCGGTGCATCAGCCGGCCGCTGTCATGGTCGTAGGGCAGGGCGCGGTGCATGGTGCCGGTGTTGTCCCAGATCACCATGTCGCCCAGCTTCCAGGTATGGCGGTAGACGAACTGCGGCTGGGTCGCCCAGGTGCGCAGCCGTACGAGCAGCGCCTCGCTCTCAGCGATGTCCATCCCGACCACCTGCAGGGCGGTCGCGCCCAGGACCAGCGACTTGCGGCCCGAGCCGTGTTTCCAGACCAGCGGCAGGGTGTTGCGGCCGCGGGCCATCCACTGCTGGAGCAATTCGTAGCTGGGCTCCGGATGCCAGTAGAGCTGCGAGCGCCACATGGCGTGGACGACCTGCAGGCCCTCGAGCGTCTTCTTCTCGTCCTCGGGCAGGTCGTCCCAGGCCGCATAGGTGTTGCAGAACTCCGTCTCGCCGCCGGTGGGCGCAAGGCGGCGACCCGACATGATCGACGCCAGGATCGGCTTTTCCGACATCGTGCCGTCGATGTGCCAGAAGAAGGCGCCCTTCAGATAGCTGGCGATCGGGTTGATCCGCTCGTCCATGGTGATCGGATAGACGCTGTCCTTGCCGGCCAGTCCCTCGCCTTCCTCATGTGCGAAGGTCCCCAGGGTGTGGGTGAAGGCGATCTGCTCCTCATCCGTCAGACTGATCTCGGGAAACACGATCACGCCGCGTTGCTCCAGGATCTCGCGGATCTCTTTCGCCTTGGCTCCGCCGAGCAGCGTGGCCTTGTCCGCCTCGATCCGACACCCGATCCTGGGCGTGACATCGGTCACTTCGAAGCGTGCATGCGTCGAAACTGTCATCCCTGATCCTCCTGCATTTTGCTCCGGCGGGCGGCGGAGCCGTCGCGCACTCGGGGGCGGCCGCGTTCGCCGGCGGGCCGCCACCTCGTCATTTCCAGGCGGGAGAGCTCTCGTCAACAAATTTCTACCACCTGGTAGAAGTGGCCCCAGCCAAGGGGTCGAGCTGTCGCGTTTACGCAATGCTGCAGGCGTGCCCTGATGGGAGGACCGTTCAGCGGGTGGCGTCGACCGCCACGAGAGGCTCGACCGGATCGGCGACGTCGCGACCATCTCCGAACCGCCGCAGTGCGGCTTCAATGAGGGCCTCCACCTCTTCATGTCCCGCGGCGACGCCGATGTTCGAGTCCTGAACGAGGAGGCGAGCCATGGCGCTCATCAGGATCGTGAGCAATTGCGGCGACAGGCGCGGCTCGATCCCGCGAGCTTTCAGGTGCTTCCCCAGCGCCTCGGCCTGAAGCGCGCGCACCGATTCTGCGTTCTCGGCGATGGCCGCGCGGACCGCTTCGTTGTGGTTGGCCAAAGCCAGGAACTCGAGCGTGAGCTTCGTCGAGCCCGCGTCGCTCATGACCTGCCAGAGCCCGCGAAGCGGCTGATCTGAACCCAGGGCTTCGACGAGGCGCGTGCGATGCGAGTCCGCCACGCGCCGGAACAACGCAAGAAAGAGATCGTCCTGCGTGCCGAAATAATAAAAGACCGCCGGGTGCTTGAGCCCCACCTTGCTCGCGATGCGACGGGCCGTCGCCGCGGCGTAGCCTTCCTCACGCATCAATACCTCGGCGGCGTCCAACAATGCTGTTTGGACGTCGAGCCCTGGAGAATCGCGGCGTTTCCTGGAGACCCGGGCCTTCTCGCCGACCGCCATTTGTAACTCTCTCGCGTGACAGCCGAACCAGCCGGCCCGCGACCGATCTACCGCCGTCCCCCGGATCGCGCGAGGCTCTTCGCGTTTGCTGCGACAGCCGCCGGGGGCGCCGCCTCGCCCACCCCGTCGCCGCCGGTCGTCTTCTGCCGACGGGATTTCGCCTTCTATCGAGATCGGCGACGGGGCTGGCGGCAATAGATTTCCCATGCGCCGGCGCCGCCCCTGAGGCGGCCTGCCGCCTTGCGGCCTGGGGCTCGAGCCCGGGATCGCCGGGTCGCTTATGGCGCGCGGTGTCGTTTGAAGGTGATGAAGAATGTCCCAGCAAGCTCAGTCTAGCGAACCGACCCTCGACCTGACCGACGTCGACAAGTGGATCGGCAAGCCGGTGGTCTTCGCCGAGTTCTGGGATCCGTGCAGCGCCACCGACATCCGCCGCTGGGTGCAGGCGCTCGACTACGCCAACCCCATCCACTGGGACGAGGAGTTCGCCAGGGCCTCGAAGTTCGGCGGCATCGTCGCCCCGCAGTCCTTCACCGTCGCCATGGACTACGGTCACGGCTGCCACCCGGCCTGCGTCGGCAATGTGCCGGGCACCCACCTGATCTTCGCCGGCGAGGAATGGTGGTTCTACGGGACCCCGGTGCGGCCGGGCGACAAGCTGGTCCAGGAGCGCCGCTTCGACGGCTACAGCGTCTCCGACACCGCCTTCGCCGGACCGACCATGTTCACCCGCGGCGACACCGTCCATCGCAACCAGAACGGCGCCCTGGTCGCCAAGGAGCGCGCCACCGCGATCCGCTACCTGGTCGAGGAGGCCAACAAGCGCGGGGTCTACGGCAAGGAGAAGCGCCCGCCCAAGAAGTGGACCCAGGAGGAGCTTGCCGAGATCTACAAGCTCCGCCACGACTGGATCCTGTCCAACCGCGAGGGCAGGTCGCCCAGCTTCGCCGAGGTCAAGGTCGGCGACAAACTGCCCCGGCGCGTGGTCGGGCCGCACTCAGTCGTCAGCTTCGCCAACGAATGCCGGGCGCATAAGCAGAACATCTGGGGGACCTGGCGGTGGAATCCGCCGGAGGGCTATGTCGATCCGGCCAAGGAAGACGCCGGCTTCGGCAAGGACATGACCTACGACTTCGAGGCCCGGAAGATCGATCCGCGGATGGGCGACGGCCTCTATCACGGCCCGTCGAGCGGCCACATCAACCCGGACAAGGCCGAGAAGGTCGGCATGGGCGGCGCCTATGGCTACGGCGCCTCGATGAACGCCTGGTTCCTCGACACCATCGCCTACTGGGCCGGCCACGACGGCTATGTCTGGCATTCGAAGACCCAGTTCCGGAGCCCCGCCTTCGAGGGCGACGTCACCTATATCGACGGCGAGGTCGTCGAGAAGATCGAGGCCTCGCCCTATGGCTTCCCGGTGGTCCAGGTCGCGGTGAAGATGACCACCCAGAACGGCGACACCATCCTCACCGGCAAGGCCGAAGTTCAGCTGCCCTATTGAGCTGACCGACGGAAGGAGGGCGCGCGGCATGGCCATCGCGGCGGCGACACTGGAACAGCTCTCGATCGTCCACGGCCCCAAGCTCGGCGAGGAGCCGGGCCTCGGGTCGCTGACGATCGCGGGCTATGCGCGCGAGGTGACGCGCCGCTTCGCCGAGCGCGAGGCCCTGGTCATGCACGGCCCGGACGGCCGCGTGTCCTGGACCTACGCCGAGCTCTGGGCGCGCTCCGTCGAGGTGGCCAAGGCGCTGATCGCCGCCGGCGCCGGCAAGGACGCCCGCATCGGCGTGCTGATGACCAACCGGCCGGAATATATCTCCGCCGTGTTCGGCGTCGCGCTGGCGGGCGGGGTGACGGTCTCGCTCAGCACCTTCTCGACCCCGGCCGAGCTCGAACACCTGCTGCAGGCGGGCGACGTCGCCATCCTGCTCTACGACCGCCAGGTGCTGAAGAAGGACTTCGGGGCGATCCTCTGCAAGCTCGAGCCGCAGATCGCCGCCGCCGCGCCGGGCGCGCTCAGCTCGGCCAAATTCCCCTTCCTCGACCGGGTGGTGGCCCTCGACGGCGTCGCCGCGCCGTTCGGCGAAGCGGCGCCCGACTGGGCCTGCGTCGAGCGCTGGACGGACTTCCTCGCCCTGGGCCGCGACGTCTCGCTCGAACGGGTCGAGGCGCGCGCCGCCTCGGTCAAGCCGTCCGATCTCGGCGCGGTCTTCTTCTCCTCCGGCACCACCAGCCTGCCGAAGGGCATCCTGCAGGCGCAACGCGCCTTCGCCATCCAGTGGTGGCGCTGGCGCAGGATCATGGACCTCGATCCGGTGGGCCATCCCGTGCGCTGCTGGACCGGCAACGGCTTCTTCTGGTCGGGCAACATCTCCCAGGTGCTTGGCTATGCGCTGACGACCGGCGGCGCCATAGTGCTGCAGCCGGTGTTCCAGGCCGAAGAGGCGTTGGAGCTGATCGAGACCGAGCGGGTGAGCTTCGCGATCGGCCGGCCGCACCAGTGGGCCAGGCTCGAGGCCTCCGAAAAGTGGCCAGGCGCCGATCTCTCCAGCCTGCACTATGTGACCTACGGCTCGAAGATCTACGACCATCCGACCGTTCAGACCGATTGGAAGATGTGCCCGGCCTTCGGCACGACCGAGACCCTGACCATCCTCACCGCGGTTCCGGCGAACACGCCGGAAAGCGTCTACCGTGGCAGCTACGGCCAGCCGCTGCCGGGCAACATCCTGAAGATCTTCGACCCCCTGACGGGCGAGGTGGTCCCGCGCGGCCAGCGCGGCGAGATCGCCATCAAGGGCCCGACGCTGATGCTGGGCTACATCGGCAAGGCGATCGAGGTGACCTTTGACGAGGACGGTTTCTTCTGCACCGGCGACGGCGGCTACGTGGACGACGAAGGCTATCTGTTCTGGGAGGGCCGTCTCACCGACATCATCAAGACCGGCGGCGCCAATGTCTCGCCGCTGGAGGTGGACGCGGTGCTGGCTGCGCTCGCCGGGGTGAAGCGCGCCCAGACGGTCGGCGTGCCGCACGACACCCTGGGAGAGCTGGTCGTCGCCTGCATCGTGCCGCACGAGGGGGTCACCCTCGAGGCCAAGGCGGTGCAGGATTTCGTCAAACAGCGGCTGGCGAGCTTCAAGACGCCGCGCGCCGTGCTCTTCTTCCGCGAGGACGAGTTCGCGGTGACCGGCAGCGAGAAGATCAAGACCGGCGTGCTCCGCGAGATCGCCGCCAAGCGGCTGGCGGGGCAGACGTTCGGCTGAATTCTGGAGGACGGACATGTCGGCTCAGGACGTCGCGTCGATCATCAAGACGCTGAACCTCTACGCGCTCGCGATGGACACCCAGCGTTGGGACCTGTTCGATCGGATCTTCACCGCCGACGTCGACGCCGACTATGCGGACCCCGCGCATTGGCGGGATCTGGAGAGCTTCAGGCGCGATTTCGCCGCCTATCACGCGCCCTTCGACAGCACCCAGCACGTGATGATGAACCACCTCGTCGAGGTCAGCGGCGACGTCGCCCGCGCCTTCGTCTACGGCAGCTGGCTGCTGATCAAGCGCGGGACCGAGGGCGGCGATTTCTGGCAGGGAACCGGCTGGTACGACGATGCGCTGGTCCGCGCCGACGGCGGCTGGAAGATCAAGCGGCGGGCCTGCCGCGTCGTCTGGCAGGGCGGCAATCCGCGGGTGAACGCGCCCGCCTCGCCCGACGTCAGCTTCGACACCGCCTCGAAAACGCTGCGCGAGGAAGCCGCGGCCGGACGCGTTGAATTCGTCAATGCGACCTGGCCGAAGTAGGGCGCTCGCTGCCTGAAGGATCCCCGGCCGGGCGCAGGCCCTTGTGGCAAGGACCGGAGTCCCCGAGCGCAATGCGATCGGGCGAAATCGCCTGGTTGTTGAATATAGCAATAAAATCAAATGTTTGATCGCGTTCTCACGCGCAAGACCGGTGTCCGCCTTTGCGCGCGGCGCTCCAGGCGCGTCCCGCGCACCTCCTTGAGGTGAGCGGGTTTTCAAGCACAATTTCCAATTGACACGGCGTCATGCGTAACCCAAGTTGGATATTGGCGTTTTTGTGTCTTAATCAAGGCGACAGAGAATACATCTAAGGCGGATTTCGTAAGAATAAGGCTGTTTATCATCAAAAAGGCGCCCGTTTCGAATGGGGCGCGACGGCCGACCCATCATTTTTCATAGACGCCCATGTGATCGTTGAGTCCGACCGCCTAGCCCGGGCGAAACGGGCGCGACGGTTGGAAACTATTCAACCCTTGTCGGAGGCCTGAACTTCGGATGAGCCTGCAAGATAACCTCAATTTCCCATATCTGTCGTCCCCGCCGCGGCCAGCTGCAGAACGACGTCTGGACAGCCATTGGCGCGATCGACGCCTGCGCCTTTCACGCCCTGGGCGGCTTCGATTCCAGCTGTTCCAGCGCTTGCGGGGAGGATGGAGAGCTTGGCGTCAGGTTCCCGGCAGCCAGCTTTGAACGACTGACGGACGGGCTCGGCGGCGCCGAGAAACGACCCGCCACGCCGTCATAGACGAGGACCCGCGCCGCGCCCTCCGGATTACGGATGGACGGAACAAAACATGAACATTAGAATGGCCGGATGGCGGTTCTGGACCTCAAGCGCAAGCTGGCCATCGTCACGGCCGATTGGACGCCGGACGCGCTGACCGATCGGCGCGAGCGGCTCGCGCCGCGGCCGGAACAGCTGAGCCGCTTCTGATGCAGGTCGTCCGTCTCGCCTCGGAAACCGATTTCGACGGCTGGCGGCAGGCCGCGCGCGACCTGCGGGCGAGGGGGGTGGCGCCGGGCGAGGCGCTGTGGACGGTGGAGGGGGATCTGTTTGCAGGTTCCGCGCCAAACGCCCCCTCAGTCAGCTTCGCTGACAGCTCCCCCGCAAGCGGTGGAGCATCTACGGCCCAGATCCTCCACCGCGTAGCGGGGGAGGTGTCGGCGAAGCCGACGGAGGGGGCGTTCGGCGCCGCCTTCTGCGTTCCGCGCGAGTTCCTGGAGCTGGCCGAGGCGGTGGTGCTGCATCGTTCCGACGAGCGGTTCGAGCTGCTCTATCGCCTGCTCTGGCGGTTGTCGGCCGAACCCCATCTCCTGCGCCTCGCCCCGGACCCCGACGTGGCCAAGGCGCGCAGCTTCGCCCGGCAGGTGGAGCAGGCGGTCCAAAAAATGAAGGCCTTCGTCCGCTTCCGGCAGGTCGAGGACGTCGACGGCCAGGCGGCCTATGTCGCCTGGTTCGAGCCGGCCCACCGGGTGGCCGAATGGACGGCGCCCTTCTTCGCCCGGCGCTTCGCCAACATGCGCTTCTCGATCCTGACGCCGGACGTCTGCGTCCACTGGGACATGAGGGCGCTGGCGTTCACGCCGGGCGCCGATCCCGCCGACGTCCCCGGCGAGGACGCCTTGGAGGACTATTGGCGCACCTGCTACGCCGCGATCTTCAACCCGGCGCGGCTCAATCCGCAAATGATGCGTCGCGGGACACCCCAGCGCTATTGGCGGAACCCGCCCGAGGCCCGGCTCATTCCGGAGCTGATCGCCCGCGCCGAAGCCCAGGTCGAAGAGATGGTCCGCCAGGCCCCGACCGAACCCAGCCGCCGCGTCGTGCGCGCAGCCCAGCGCGCCAGCCGCGACGCGCCCTACGACGGCCAGGCGCCGACCAGCCTGGAGGAGATCGCCGCGGGGGTTCAGCTCTGCCGGCGCTGCGACCTCTGGCGCGACGCGACCCAGGGCGTGGCGGGCGAGGGGCCGAAGGTCGCCCGGCTGATGTTCGTCGGCGAACAGCCCGGCGACCAGGAGGACCTGGCCGGCCATCCCTTCGTCGGGCCCGCGGGCCAGGTGCTGGACCAGGCGCTGGCCGCGGCCGCCGTGCCGCGGGCCGAGACCTACGTCACCAACGCCGTGAAGCACTTCAAGCACGAGCTGCGCGGCAAGCGGCGGCTGCACAAGACGCCGGATGCGGGAGAGGTGACGGCCTGCCGCTGGTGGCTGGACGCCGAGCGGCGGATCGTGCGGCCGCGGGTGGTCGTAGCCCTTGGCGCCACCGCGGCGATGGCGGTGTTCGGCCGGCCGACCCCGATCGCCAAGATGCGGCAGCACGCCATCCAGCTCGCCGACCAGGCGCAGGGCGTGGTGACCTACCATCCCTCCTACCTACTGCGCCTGCCGGACGCCGCCGCCAAGGCCAAGGCCTACGAGATGTTCGTCGAGGACCTGAAGTTCGCCTGGGCGCTCGCAGCCTAAGGGCCGCCTAGGCCCCGCTCAGCGGGCCAGCTCCTTCATCGCCCGGTCGAGGCCGTCCAGCGTCATCGGGAACATCCGGCCGCCGACCATCTGGCGGATCAGGGCGGTGGAGGGCGAGTGGTCCCACTGCCGCTCGGGCGTGGGGTTCAGCCAGATGATGTGCTCGTAGATGTCGGCGACCCGCTGCAGCCAGACCGCGCCCGCCTCCTCGTTCCAGTGCTCCACCGAGCCGCCCGAATGGGTGATCTCGTAGGGGCTCATGGCGGCGTCGCCGACGAAGATGATCTTGTAGTCGTGCGGGAACTTGTGGAGCACGTCCCAGGTCGGGATCTTCTCCGCCTGGCGGCGGCGGTTGTCCTTCCAGACCGCCTCGTAGAGGCAGTTGTGGAAGTAGTAGAACTCCATGTTCTTGAACTCGGCGCGGGCCGCCGAGAACAGCTCCTCGCAGACCTTGATGTGGCCGTCCATCGAGCCGCCGATGTCGAGGAACAGGAGCACGCTGACCTTGTTGCGCCGCTCCGGGCGCAGCTGGATGTCGAGATAGCCCTTCTCCGCCGTGCCGCGGATGGTGCCGGCCATGTCCAGTTCGTCGGCGGAGCCTTCGCGCACCCAGCGGCGCAGGCGGCGCAGCGCGACCTTGATGTTGCGGGTGCCGAGCTCGACGGAGTCGTCGAGGTTCTTGTACTCGCGCTTGTCCCAGACCTTCACGGCGCGGCCGTGGCGGCCCTTCTCCTGGCCGATGCGGACGCCTTCGGGATTGTAGCCGTGGGCGCCGAAGGGCGAGGTCCCGCCGGTGCCGATCCACTTGTTGCCGCCCTCGTGGCGCTTCTGCTGCTCCTTGAGTCGCTCGGCCAGGGTCTCCATCAGCTTCTCGAAGCCGCCGAGGGCTTCGATCTGCGCCTTCTCTTCCTCGGTGAGGAACTTCTCCGAAATCTTCCGCAGCCATTCGGTCGGGATGTCGGCGACATGGTCGTCGTCGAGCCGCTCGAGGCCCTTGAAGACGTGGCCGAAGACCCGGTCGAACTTGTCGAGGTTCTTCTCGTCCTTCACCAGGGCGGCGCGCGACAGATAGTAAAAGTTGTCGACCCGCCGATCGATCACCGCCTTGTCGAGTCCCTCCATCAGCATGAGGTACTCTTTGAGCGTCACCGGGACCTTGGCTTCGCGGAGCTCGGTGAAGAAGCGCATGAACATCGGGGCGGGGCGGTCCTCTGCTGGCGCGCGCGGCTGCGAGCGAACGTCCGTTTGACGTCGACGATGGAGGCGCCGGACGGCGATGTCCAGGGCGAGTCCCAGGCGCGACGTGCGCGCCCCGCGTCCGGGCGGGGCCAAAATGAAACCTGACTGAAACAGGCGCGACCTTCGTCAGATACCGTCGGTCCTCATCTTCCTCGCCAACAGAGACGGCGCTCAGGCGAAGGACGAGACCATGCCCAACTTCATCATCGGCACGAACAACCCAGACCAACTCTACGGCACGGCCGCCGAAGATTTCATCTTCGGCGGCGCCGGCGACGACGACCTCAACGGCGGCGCGGGCATGGACCACCTGTGGGGCGAGGCTGGCCGCGACCTGCTGGACGGCGGCGCGGGACAGGACCTGCTGGCCGGCGGTGCGGGTGATGACGCCTATGTCGTCGACCAGGTGGACGACGTTGTCCTGGAGGGCGCGAACGACGGCCACGACCTGGTGATGTCTCGGACGTCGGCCTTCACCCTCACCGCTAACGTCGAGGACCTGACCTACATCGGGAGCGGGAACTTCACCGGCGCCGGCAACGCCCTGGGCAATGTGGTCGTCGGCGGGATCGGCGCCGACAAGCTGAACGGTCTGGACGGCAATGACACCCTGTGGGGCGGCGCCGGCGCCGACACGATGGACGGCGGCACGGGAAACGACACGGCCTGGAGCGGCGACGGCGTGGACTACTTCTTCGGCCGTGAGGGCGCCGACTTCGGCTCCGGCGGCGCCGGCAATGACCTTCTGCTCGGCGGCGACGGCGCCGACCGGCTGCATGGCGATGCGGGCGACGACCGGCTCTGGGGCGACGCGGGCGACGACGCTTTGAATGGCCACGCCGGCGCCGACCAGCTGTTCGGCGGCCTCGGCCAGGACGTGATGAATGGCGGCGACGGCAATGACATCCAGTACGGCGACGTGGGCGATGACCGGATGTGGGGCGAGGCGGACAATGACCTGCTGAGCGGCGACGCCGGCGCCGATCTGCTCGACGGCGGGACCGGCGACGACACCCTGACCGGCGGGGCCGGCCGTGACCAGCTGACCGGCGGCGCGGGCGCCGACAGGTTTGCCTTCGGCGCGGTCGGCGACTCGCCCGCCCTGATCGGCGACACCATCCTGGATTTCCAGAAGGGTATCGACCGGATCGACCTGTCGGGGATCGATGCAAAGACCTACGTCGCCGGCGACCAGGCGTTCACCTTCGTCGGGACCGCGTCACTTGCCGGCGGGCGCGTCCAGACGGTTGAGCTCGGCGGCGGCACCTACGTAAACGCCGACGTGGACGGCAACGGGATCGCCGACTTCCAGGTGTTCGTGAAGGGCGTCACCGGCCTGACGTCAGGCGACTTCCTGCTCTAGGACGCGCGATCGGTCAGTGCGCGCCGGCGATCAGGCTCGTCGGCGCCACCCAGAGGGTGCGGGGGCGGCGATAGGCGATCAGCCATTCGTCGCCCGAGGCGACCAGGCGGTCATCATAATAGCCGCTATGGTCCACGCCCACGGCGCTGATCACCAGCCAGTAGGTCCTGACGGTCGCCGAGCGGTCGGAGGTCAGGTCGATCCGGCAGGTCGTCAGATGATGGCTGACGTAGCCGGGCTTGCCGCCGCCGGGCTGCGGGATGACCGAGGGCGCTGACATCCATTGGCGGATGGCGTCGCGCCCGACCAGGCGCCCCCCGAGATCGAGCACGCCATCCTCAGTGAAGCAACTGGCGTAGGCCTCCGCCTTGCGGGCGTCGCCGGCCTGGGTGCAGGCCGCAAGCGTCTTGGCGATGGCCGCCCTGGCGAGTTGCTCCATCTCGGTCATCTCCACCTCCAACGCATCCGTCCCGCCGTCATACTAGCGGGTCGCAGCTGGCGGCCGGAAGGCGCTGGACGCCCGCCCGACGGCGCGGCAGGTTCCGCGGAGGGCGCGTAAGATCGCCGGCAGGAGGAAAACCCATGCGCGCGGCGGTGTTCCACGGCGCAGGTCGCATCACCATCGAGGAGGTCCCGGACCCGGCGCCCGCCCCCGATGGGTTGGTGGTCAAGGTCGCGCGCTGCGGCGTCTGCGGCGGCGACGTCTCGATGACCTCCGGCAGCGCCTTCGACTATCCGCTGGGCCAGCACATCGGCCACGAGTGCGCGGGCGAGGTGGTGGCGGTCGGACGCGACGCGCACGGCTTCAAGGTCGGCGACCGCGTGGCCTGCATGCCGGCCTCCGGCTGCGGCGCCTGCGATATCTGCCGTGACGGCCGGCCGATCCTCTGTCGCGCGGTGAGAGGCCACGGCGGCGGCTTCGCCGACTACATGACGCCGACGATCCACGGCGCGGTCCGCCTGCCGGACAGTCTCAGCCTCGCCGACGGCGCCCTGGTCGAGCCGATGGCCTGCGGCCTGCACGCCCTCCGCCAGGCTGGGATGGGCCAGGCCGGGATGCGCGGCGGCGAGCGGATCCTGGTGCTGGGCGCCGGCGCCATGGCCCTGGCGATGACCTTCTGGGCGCGGCGGCTGGGCGCCGGCAGGATCGTCGTGGCCTCGCGGTCGGACCACCGGCGCGAGGTCGCTCTCGCCATGGGGGCGGACGCGGTCGTGAGTTTCGACGAGGACGATCCCGACGCCCTGCTCCAGGCGCTTGGCGGCCCGCCCGACATCGTCGCCGAATGCGTCGGCAAGCCCGGCCTGCTGAACCGCGCCATCGCCCAGGCGCGGGTCGGCGGGACGGTGATCGCCATGGGCATGTGCGCCAGCCAGGAGCCGGTGATCCCCGCCGGCTGCACCTTCAAGGAGGTCCGGCTGTTCTTTCCGCTGGCCTATTCGCTGGCCGAATTCGAAGAGACCGCCAGGGCCTTCGACGACGCCGATGTCCGGCCGGAGATCATGATCAGCGAGGTGATCGCCCTGGAAGAGGTTCCCGCCACCATCGAGAGCCTGCGCGCCGGCAAGCGGGCGCTGAAGATCCAGGTGGATCCGACGCTGGAGCCGGCCCGTGGCTAATCGCCAGGCCCTGCCCCTGCCGCTGACGCTTGAGGAGATCGACCGCGACTGGCTGACCGCCGCCCTCAGGACGCGCGCGCCCGGCGTCTGCGTCGAGGCCTTCGAGATCGTCGACGTGAAGCGCGGCACCTGCACCAAGGTGCGGCTGAGGCTGGAAATGGACGCGGCGGGGCGCAGCGCCGGCATCCCGCCGACCGTCATCCTCAAAGGCGGCTTCGAGCCGCACAGCCGCGAGATGCACTTCATGCATGAGACCGAGGTCCGCGGGTATCGCGACCTCTTTCCGGTCCTGAAGCTGCCGAGCCCCGCCTGCTATTTCGCCGACTATGACGCCCAGCGCCGCCAGGGCGTGATCCTCATGGAGGATCTGGTGGCGCGCGGCGTGGCCTTCTGCAATCCGCTGCGGCCGGAGCGCTTCGAGGCCGTGGCCCGTCGCCTGAGGGTGCTGGCCCGGTTCCACGCGAAGACCTGGAACAGCCCGGAGTTCGCGCCCGGCGGGCGCTGGGATTGGGTCGCCGAGTTGATGCCCGCCAACCGGGCCTATGCCAGCCAGTACCTCGAGCCCGACACCTGGCGGCGGTTCATCGACTCCCCGCGCGGGGCGGCCGCCTCGGTGCGTTTCCACGATCCGGCCTGGATGACGCACGCCCTGGACCGGCTGGTGCTGTTGTCCGGGCGTCGGCCCAGCTGCATCCAGCACGGCGACACCCACCTGGGGAACCTCTACGTCGATACGGACGGAACGCCCGGCTTCTTCGATTCCCTGCCGCACCGGGGCCCGGCGGCGGGGGAGGTCAGCTACCACATCGCCTGCGCCCTGGACCCGGCCGATCGGCGGCGATGGGAGGGCCCGCTGGTCGCCCTCTATCTGGACGAGCTGGCGCGCAACGGCGTCGAGCCTCCGGACTTCGACGAGGTGATGAGCGACTACGGCGCCTGCCTGGCGCGGGCCTACTTCACCTTTGTGGTCAACGACGCCGTCTTCCAGTCCGAGGCGGTCAACACCGCCTACGTCGCGCGGATCAGCGCCGCCATGTTGGACCACGACGCCATCGGGTTGTTGGACGCGATCAGCTGAGGCGCCCGGTCATCCCCGCGAAAGCGCTAGGGTATGCACACATATGCGCCGGAGCCGATACAAGGCCGCAACGCCCCCTCAGTCGCTTCGCGACAGCTCCCCCGCAAGCGGTGGAGCATCTTCGGCCCAGATCCTCCACCGCGCAGCGGGGGAGGTGGCTCGCGCAGCGAGACGGAGGGGGCGTTGCGGCCTTGCGGTGGCCTATGCAGCTTCCAGCGAAGATGTGTGCGTCCCGTAGCGCTTTCGCGGGGATGACCGGATAAGCCGCCCCTAAGCCTCGACGGACTTCAGCTTGCGCCAGACGGTCATCCGCGAGACCCCGAGCCGGCGGGCGATCTCCACCGGTCCGACGCCGGCGCGCTGCAGCTCGAGGATCTCGTCGGCGGCGGGGCGGCGGCGGCGGGGCGCGGTGTGCGGTTCGATCGAGGCGACCGCTTCCAGCGCCGCGCGCAGGGCGCGGCCGCCCAGGCCCTCGCTCGTCAGCTCCGGTTCGGCGACCACCAGAACCGCGCCGCGTTGCTGCAGCCGGTCGAGGACGTCGAGCACGGCCCGCGCCGAATCGCCGAGGTTGTTAAGGCGGGTGACGACCAGCTGGTCGCCGGCGCCGACGAAGTCGAGGATGGACAGCAGGACGGCGGACTCGTCGCCGCCGGTCATTTGCGGTTCTTCGGCGCGGACCACATGGCATCCAAGCGTCTTCAACGCCGACGTTTCGACCGCCGAGTCTTGATCCCGCAACCGAACGTAGCCGATCCTTAACATCCTCGCCCGAGTCCCTCCGCTAGCACCCTCTGTATAACAGCAAAATGTGGCGCGCGCGCGTAGGAGCACATAGGCGACAGGTTAAATCGGTGCAATATTTCTTCGGTGAACGCCCATAACTTAGGCGAATTCGTGTGCCCGACAGCGAAACTACGGCGCCTCATTAGAAAAACTCTCCGCGTTCCGCCTCAAGATGAATTCCCTGTCAACCGTCTCGCCGACGCGAAAACCGTACTCTCCGACCCTTAAGAAACCGCGCCGCCCGTAGAACCGCTGGGCGCCCAGATTCTCCGACCAGACGCCGATCCAGACCGTCCGCGGCCCGTCCGTCTGAAGCCAGGAGAGCGCGGTCTCGAACAGCCGGCCGCCCAGGCCGCCGCCCTGCGCCCGCCCCAGCAGGTAGATCCGCTTCAGCTCGCCGTCGTCGGGCGAGACGTCCGGATGCGGCAGGTCGCAAGGCCCGGCCAGCGCATAGCCGATCGCTTCGCCGGCCGCCTCCGCCAGCCAGACCGCCTTGCGCGGGTCGGCGAGGTCGGCCCGCAGGCGCGCCAGGCGGTGGGCCTCGGCCAGGAAGTCCGCCAGATCCTGCGGCGGATAGAGGTGGCCGAAGGTCTCGGTGAAGGTGGCGACGCCGATGGCCGCCAGCGCCTCGGCGTCGGCCGGGGTCGCCCGGCGCAGGATAGTTTCTTGCAATGCTTCGGCTTCGGTCTGAGATAGTGAGCTTATGGATGTCGCGCTCTACACCCACGCGGACATGTTCGACCACCGTCCTGGCGAGTGGCATCCGGAGCGGCCGGAGCGGTTGCGCGCGGTCGTCGACGCCCTGGGCGACGCGGCCGATCTCAGTCTCGCGCCGGCCGACGCGCCGCTCGCCGAACGCGCCGACCTGGAGCTGGTCCATCCCCACGCCCATGTCGAGCGCCTGCTGAACCTGTCGCCCGGCCGCGACCTCATCCAGCTCGATCCCGACACCTTCGTCTCGGCCGGCAGCCTCTCGGCGGCGCGGCGCGCGGCCGGGGCCGTGGTCGAGGCTGTGCGCGCGACGGCGCGCGGCGAGACCGAACGGTCGTTCTGCGCCGTGCGGCCGCCGGGCCACCACGCCGAACCGGCGACGACGATGGGCTTCTGCATCTTCTCCAACGTGGCGATCGCCGCGCGCGCGGCGCAGGCGGCGGGCTTTCGCAAGGTGGCGGTGGTCGACTTCGACATCCACCACGGCAATGGCACCGAGGCGGTGTTCCGCGGCCATCCCGACCTCATGCTGGCCTCGATCCAGCAGTTCCCGATGTGGCCGGGCAGCGGCCAGCCGAGCGCTGCGGATCCGCCCAACATCGTCAACGCCGTGGTCGCGCCCGGGGCGCCGGCCGAGCGCTGGCGCCGGACCTTCGAGAGCCTGCTGCCGCAGGTCGACGCCTTTGCGCCGGACCTGATCCTGATCTCCGCCGGCTTCGACGCCCACCGCCGTGACCCGATCGGCGACGGCGGCCAGAGCCTGGAGGCGGAGGACTTCGCCTGGGCGACCCGCGCCATTCTCGAAGTCGCCCGCGCCCGCGCCAGGGGCCGGGTTGTGTCCTCGCTCGAGGGCGGTTACGACCTGGAAGCTCTGGGCCAGTCGGCGCTTGCGCACGTCAGGGCTCTTGCAGAGGGGTGAGGGAACGCGGCATGGGGCGCTCGTCGGCGTCGGGCCGTCCTGATGGAATGACCAACGCTTTGACCGCCGAGGTTCCCGCCGCGCCCGCCACGTCCCGTTCGGGCGCCATCGTCCTGGCGCGCCACGGCGAGCCGGCGCTGTCGCGCAAGGTGAAGCTGAACGCGCGCGAATACCGCGACTTCTGGGCCCGCTACGAGGTGCTGGGCCTGCTGCCCGGCCAGAGCCCGCCGGCGATGCTGACGACCTTTGTCGAACAGTCTGGAGTCCTGGTCTCGTCCACCCGGCTGCGCTCGATCGAAAGCGCCGAGAAGCTGGCGCTGGGCCGCGCCTTCGCCCGCGAAGCGGTGCTGATCGAAGCGCCGCTGCCGCCGCCCAACTGGCCCGCCTGGATCCGCCTGTCGCCCTCGATCTGGGGCTTCCTCGCCCGCTTCTGGTGGTGGTTCTTCAACCATCATGACGGCCAGGAGACCCGCGGCCAGGCTGAGGGCCGCGCCGACGAGGCCGCCGCCATGCTCGAACGTCTCGCCGCGACCGGCGAGGACGTGGTGGTGCTGGCCCACGGCTTTTTCAACTTCATGATCGGCCGCGCCCTGAAGCGTCGCGGCTGGAAGCTCGCGCACAGCCAAGGCTGGAAATACTGGTCCATGCGCCGCTTCGTGCGCGCAGGCTGAACACGTCCCGTCAGCCGACGATCAAGCGCGGGTGGCCGATCGCGCCTTCCTCGCACTCCAGCGCGTCACGGTCCCAGCCGGCGGCGTCGGCGGCGGCCTCGTAGGCGCTTTGCAGGAAGGCGAGCAGAGCCGCGTCGGGATCGGCGGCGGTCCGGACCGCCTCGTAAGGCAGGAGGAATTCGCCGAGCCGCTCGTCGAAGCGCGCCGCCTCAGGCGCGACCCTGGCCCCGGAGAAACCGTCCGGCGTCGGATAGGCGTAGGAATAGAAGCACGGTCCGTCCTTGGCGTTGTCGCCGGGCCAGAAGCCCGCGCTCGAGACCTCATGCGAATAGGCCTCCCGGGTCACGGCGTCCGGAAGATGCGGGATCCCGCCGGGATGCAACGGCGCCCTGCGTCCGGAAAACCGCGTCACCGCGAGGTCTGCGCCGCCCCAGAAGAGATGCACCGGGCTGCATTTGCCGAGGAACCGGGTCCGGAACCGGTGGAAGACGCGGTCGACCTGGATAAGGGCGCGCCAAAAGTCCGTCGCCATGGCGGAGTCATAGGGGCGAGACGCGAGGTCTTCGGCGAACGGCGTGGCGTCGGGCAGTTCGTTCGGCGTCGCAACGATCCGGGTGGGCGCGCCCAGCGCGGCGAGCGCCTCCATCACCTCGGCGTAGAAGGCCGCGATGCTGCCCGCGGCCAGCGGGACGCGCCGTTCGCCGCCCTCGCTGGACCGGACGGCCAGGACATGAGCGCGCAGGTCGAACTCCAGCTCGAGGCTGGTCCTCGGGTCGGGGATCAGCGAGGTCGTGAATCCGCGCGCCGAGACGTAGAAGACGGCGTGCCAGCCGTGGTTGAGCCACGGGGTTCGCGCGAGCCGCACCTTTCCGACGATCTGCATCCAGAGCTGCAGGGTGTCGGCGGTGGGACGTAGGGCGGCGTAAGGAAGTTCCGGCCAGGTCTGCGGGGCGAGTGACGTCATGGTGCGGGCGCCTCCTGGGCTGCGACCTTGCGCCCTTGCGAAGGCCGATGCGAGCGCAGCAGCATGCCGGCGCTTCGCCTCCCGGCGTTTCCTGGACTCCGCCCGCAGATCAGAGTTGTGTGCCTTTGGCGGCATGGCCTCTGCGTTGCGCCCTGCCCTGGGAGACGGCCATGCTCCGCCTTGTCTGCGCTCTGTTCGCCGCCCTGGTCCTGGCCGCGCCGGCGCTGGCCCAGATGACGCCCTTTCCGCCGGATTTCCGCGTCCGGGAGATCACGACCAATGGGGCGACGATCCACGTGCGGGTCGGCGGGCGCGGTCCGGCGGTCGTGCTGCTGCACGGCTACGCCGACACCGGGGACATGTGGGCGCCGATGGCGGCCGACCTGGCGCGCGACCACACCGTCATCGTCCCGGATCTGCGCGGGCTCGGCCTTTCCTCCAAGCCGGCCGGCGGGTTCGACAAGAAGACCCAGGCCGGCGACGTCGCCGGCGTGATGGACGCCCTGGGGGTCCGCCGCGCCGATCTCGTCACCCACGACATCGGCAATATGGTGGGCTTCGCCTTCGCCGCCCTGCACCCCGACCGCGTGACCCGCTGGGTGGTGATCGACGCCCCCGTGCCGGGCGTCGGCCCCTGGGAGGAGATCCTCAAGAACCCGCTGCTCTGGCATTTTCGCTTCGGCGGGCCGGACATGGAGCGGCTGGTGGCCGGGCGCGAGCGCATCTATCTCGACCGCTTCTGGAACGAGTTCGCCGCCGATCCGCGCCGGATCACCGAGGCGACCCGCCAGCACTATGCGGCGCTCTACGCCCTGCCGGGGGCCATGCATTCCGGCTTCGCCCAGTTCGCCGCCTTCGACCAGGACGCGATCGACAACCGGGCCTTCCTGACGAAGGGCAAGCTCACCATGCCGGTGCTGGCCCTGGGCGGGGAGAAGTCCTTCGGCCTGACCATGGGGAAGATCATGGAGTTCGCGGCCGTCGACGTGCACGCCGGCGTCGTGCCGGATTCGGGTCATTGGGTGATGGAGGAGAATCCGCAGGCGACGACCGCCCTGGTGCGCGCCTTTTTGGACTCAAGGCCATAACGTCGGCCTGTCGAGCCCGAGCGGACGTAAACCCGGTGGACCATGGCAAACGCGGGCTCTAGGTTCGGCCCATGTCCGAAGCCCCCGACATCCAAGCGCTGACCTTCGAGCAGGCGCTCGCCGAACTTGAGCAGATCGTTTCGCGGCTCGAATCCGGCCAGGCGCCGCTGGAGGACTCCATCCGGCTCTACGAGCGGGGCGCGGTGCTGAAGGCCCATTGCGAAACCCGGCTGGAGGCCGCGCGCCTGCGGGTCGAGAAGATCGTCATGGGTGCGGGCGGGGGCGCCAACGGCGCGCCCGCGGTCGAGCCCGCCGAGTTCAGCTGATGAGCCTGTTCGCCCAGCGCGCGGCCGAGGCGGCCGATCTGGTGACGGTGGCGCTGGACGAGCTGCTGCCGCGCGCGGACGGGCCGGAATCACGCCTGACCGAGGCCATGCGCTATGCGGCGCTTGGGCCGGGAAAACGTCTGCGCCCCTTCTTCGCGCTCGAGACCGGGCGGATGTTCGATCTCGAAGACCGGCCGGTGCTGCGCGCCGCCTGCGCGCTGGAGTGCATCCACGCCTACAGCCTGATCCACGACGACCTACCGAGCATGGACGACGACGACATGCGTCGCGGCCGGCTGACCGTGCACAAGGCCTATGACGAGGCCACCGCCATCCTCGCCGGCGACTCCCTGCAGGCCGCCGCCTTCGAGATCCTGGCCCATCCGGACACCCACAAGGACGGCGGCGTACGCGCGGAGATGATCTTCAAGCTCGCCCAGGCCAGCGGCGCGCGGGGCATGTGCGGCGGCCAGATGATCGACCTGATCGGCGTGCACGACGACCTGGGCGCGGTGGCCCGCATGCAGCGGCTGAAGACCGGCGCCCTGATCGCCGCGGCCTTCGAGCTGCCGCTGATCATCGCCCGCCCCAAGGACGGCGAGCGCCATGCGCTGCTGGCCTTCGCCCAGGATCTCGGCCTCGCCTACCAGATCGTCGACGACCTGCTGGACGCCGAGGGCGACGAGGCGACGCTGGGAAAAAAGGCTGGCAAGGACGCCGCCCGGGGCAAGACCAACTATGTGACCCTGCTCGGCGCGGAGGCGGCGCGGACGCGGCTGGAACTGCTGGTGGAACAGACCAAGGCGCATCTCGAGCCTTTCGGCGCCGCGGCTGAATTCCTGCGGGACAGCGTAGATTTCGTGCTAGAGCGCCGAAGCTAGTCCTCCTCATCCGCATCGCCGGCAGTCGCGTTCATGGCCCCGAACACACCTTTGCTCGACAAGGTCTCCTCGCCCGCGGATACGCGGGCCTTCTCGATCGGCGAGCTGAGGCAGCTCGCGGACGAGCTCCGCGCGGAGACCATCGACGCCGTCTCGCAGACCGGCGGCCACCTGGGCGCGGGCCTGGGCGTGGTCGAGCTGACCGTCGCCCTGCACCATGTCTATGAGACGCCCAAGGACATCCTGATCTGGGACGTCGGCCACCAGGCCTATCCGCACAAGATCCTCACCGGCCGGCGCGATCGCATCCGCACCCTGCGCCAGGGCGGCGGCCTGTCGGGCTTCACCAAGCGCGCCGAGAGCGAATACGACCCCTTCGGCGCAGCCCACGCGGCGACCTCGATCTCGGCCGCCCTCGGCTTCTGCGCCGCGCGCGACCAGGACGGCCGCGACAACAGCGTCGTGGCGGTGATCGGCGACGGCTCGATGAGCGCCGGCATGGCCTATGAGGCGATGAACAACGCCTGCGAGACGACCGGCCGGCTGACCGTCATCCTCAACGACAACGACATGTCGATCGCCCCGCCGGTCGGCGGGATGAGCGCCTACATGGCCCGGCTGGTCTCCGGCGGCGGCTACCAGTCGCTGCGCCGGGTCGGCAAGTCGGTGGCCAAGGCCCTGCCGCGCCCGCTGCAGGAGGCGGCCCGCAAGGCCGAGGAGTTCGCCCGCGGCATGGTCACCGGCGGGACCTTCTTCGAGGAGCTCGGCTTCTACTACGTCGGGCCGATCGACGGCCACGACATGGACGCCCTGGTCCACGTCCTGCAGAACGCCCGCAACATCACCGACAAGCCGGTGCTGGTCCACGTCGTGACGCAGAAGGGCAAGGGCTACGCCCCGGCCGAGAGCGCTGCGGACAAGCACCACGCCGTGGCCAAGTTCGACGTGGTCACCGGCCAGCAGGCCAAGCCGGCGCAGACCCATGCGCCCAGCTACACCAAGGTCTTCGCCACCCAGCTGGTCAAGCTGGCCGAACAGGACCCCAGGATCGTCGCCATCACCGCGGCCATGCCCTCGGGCACCGGCCTCGACCTCTTCGGCCAGCGTTTCCCGGAGCGCACCTTCGACGTCGGCATCGCCGAGCAGCACGCGGTGACCTTCGCCGCCGGCCTCGCCGCCGACGGGATGAAGCCGTTCTGCGCCATCTATTCGACCTTCCTGCAGCGCGGTTACGACCAGGTGGTCCACGACGTGGCGATCCAGCGCCTGCCGGTGCGCTTCGCCATGGACCGGGCGGGCCTGGTCGGCGCCGACGGCCCGACCCACGCCGGCAGCTTCGACATCGGCTTCATGGGCGCGCTTCCCGGCATGGTGCTGATGGGCCCCGCTGACGAGGCCGAGCTGGCCCGCGCGGTCGCCACCGCCGCGGCCATCGACGACCGGCCCAGCGCCTTCCGCTATCCGCGGGGCGAGGGCGTGGGCGTCGAGCTTCCCGAGCTGGCCGAGCCCTTCGAGATCGGCAAGGGCCGGATCGTCCGTGAAGGGACGACCGTCGCCATCCTCTCCTTCGGGACCCGGCTGGCGGAGTCTCTGCGGGCCGCCGATCTGCTGGCTGCGCGCGGACTTTCGACGACCGTCGCCGACGCCCGCTTCGCCAAGCCGCTCGACGTCGAGCTGATCCTTCGGCTCGCCCGCGAGCACGAGGCGCTGATCACGGTGGAGGAGGGCGCGATGGGCGGCTTCGGCAGCTTCGTGCTGCAGGCCCTGGCCGAGCATGGCGCGCTGGACCGCGGCCTGAAGGTCCGGGTCCTGACCCTGCCCGACATCTTCCAGGACCAGGACAAGCCCGACCTCATGTACGTCGAGGCCGGCCTCGACGCCGACGGCATCGTCCGCACCGCGCTCGCCGCGCTCGGCGTGAGCAACGTCGCGGCCAAGGGCCGCCGGGCCTAGCCAGCCCCGGCGCGCCGCCGCTCCGTTCCCAGGGACCGGGCCGCACCAGACGGCTGAGCCGCCCCTGCCGTAATCCGCTGTCATCGCGACGTGACCGAACTGTCGTCGCAGCGTCACCTGTCGCCGCTAGCCGCTTCTCCACCTGGAGGGGTGCAACCATGTCGTCATTTCGCTCGCTGGCGTTCGCCAGCGCCTCGGCCTGCCTGTTCGGCCTCGTCGCCGCACCGGCCGACGCCCAGTCTGTCGCCTATAGGACGCCGAACGTCACCACGGCCGCCGGCGCCCAGTCGGTCACCTTGGGCGGCGCGACCTTCGTGAACCAGGGCCTGGTCGGCGTCGGCCGGCTCTCGGCCACCACGCGCGACTTCGCCGGCGAGACCCTGGGCTCGTTCTCGGCCATGTCGGTGGACGCGTCGAGCTGGCGGCGCAACGCCGACGGGTCCTACTCCGGAAAGATCTGGACCCTGCCGGACCGCGGCCCCAATGACGTCGGCCCGTTCGTCGGCACCACCGACTACCGCAACCGCATCCACGTCAGCGACATCAAGCTCACGCCTTACGCCGGAACGGCCAACCTGCCGGCCTCGACCAGCTCGCAGAGCCAGCTGAGCATCACGCCCGACAGCGGCTTCTTCCTGACGGACGCCACCGGCCTGAACTTCACCGGCAAGGACGCGGGCTCGAACGTCATCACCCGCAACGGCGTCCTCTATCCCAGTCCCGCGAGCGGCGAGGGCGCCGGGCGCATCAGCCTGGACTCCGAGGGCGTTGCGCGTCTCGCCGACGGCTCCTTCTACATCTCGGACGAGTATGCGGCCGGGCTCTACTATTTCGACGCCAGCGGCCGGCAGATCGGCGCCATCCAGACCGTCTCCGCGCTCCTGCCGCGCACTGGCGGCGTGGTCAACTTCAACGGCGGCGCCGCGCCCACGACCGGCCGGCGCAACAACCAGGGCCTGGAGGCGGTCGCCGTCACGCCGGACGGCCAGCGGCTCGTGACCATCCTGCAGAGCGCGACCTTGCAGGACACCGGCTCGGGCAACCAGGGGCGCAACAACACCCGCATCCTGGTCTACGACATCAGCCAGACGCGGACGCCCACGGCGCCGGTCGAGCACTATGTGCTGCAGCTGCCGGTGCTGACCACCGCCGGCGACGGCGGCGCCCCCAACGCCACGGCCGCCCAGTCGGAGATGCTGGCGCTCAACAGCAATCAGTTCCTGGTGCTGTCGCGCGACGGGATCGGTCGCGGGGCCGATCCGAACGCCGCCAATTCGCCGGTCTTCAAAAGCGTCCTCCTGGTCGACACGACCGGCGCCACCAACATCGCCGGGACGACCTATGAGACCGCCGCCAACGGCGCGGTCTCTCCGGGCGGAGCGTTGAACGCCGCCATCAAGCCCGTCCAGCAGGTGCAGCTGGTCAACATGCTGAACCCGGTCCAGCTGGGCAAGTTCGGCATGAACCTCAAGACCGCGCCCTCGGACCTGCTCTCGCTGTCGGAGAAGTGGGAGGCGATGGGCCTGCTGCCGACCCTGGAGGAGAAGGCGCCGCAGGACTTCTTCCTGCTGGTCGGCAACGACAACGACTTCATGACCGCCAACGGCCGGATCAACGGCCAGGACTTCGACGCCTCGCTGACCGGCGTGCGGGGCTCGGGAAACAACGACAACGTCATCCTGGTCTATCGCCTGACCCTGCCGACCTACGTCGATCCGCTGGCGCTGCAGGCGATGCGCCTGGGCGCTCCGGTCGTCGCCGGCATGTCGTTGCAGCTGGCCGAAGACCTCGGCGGTGCGGCGGCCGCCGCCGGCTTCGGCGAGGCCGCGGCGGCGCGGCGCGCGGCCCAGCTGGGGGCCGCCTTCGCGCCCGGCCTGCGCCTCTGGGCTCAGGGCGGCTGGTCGCAGTCGCTCGTCAACGGGGTCGCGGTCGACGACGAGCCGAGCGGCGACGGCCCGCGCGTGGCGCTGGGCGCCGACTTCACCGCCGGTCCGGTGCGGGTCGGCGCGGCGGCGGCCTACGGCGGCGCCGACGTGGAGGCGTCCGGCTTCCGGGCCAAGTCCGATGCCGCGAGCTTCAGCTTCTACGGCAGCTATGTCGGGCCGAGCGGCCTCTACGTCCAGGCCGCCGCGGGCGGCGCCAGCAACGTCAACTTCGACGAGCTCGCGCGTCCGGCGGCCTACGGCCTGACGGGGACCGGAACGGCCAAGGCCGACGTGTTGAACGCACGGCTGGAAGCGGGCTGGTCGCGGCAGATGGGGCCGGTCCGGCTCGGGCCGTTCGTCGCCGCGCGCACCTCCCGCGTCATGATGAAGGCCTACACCGAGAGCGGCGCTTCGCTCGGCAACGCGGCCTACGGCAACCACGATGCGACCTGGGAAGAGCTCGCCGGCGGCCTTGAGGTCGCCGGGCGCTTCGGCGGCCTGGTCCCGTCCCTGCGGGTGAGCTACGTCGGCCAGCGCAGCGAGGTGGATCCGCTGACCGTGCGTCTCGCCTCGGCCCAGCACGCCATGGGCCAGCAGGTCCTCGACCTCGGCGACCTCGCGCACGACCGGACCGAGGCGGAGTTCAGCCTGGCCGGCGAGGGGCGCGGCTTCAGCTGGCGACTGGATCTGGCGGGCCGCTTCTCCGAGCAGACCGCGGTGGCCGGCGCCGTCACAGTGGCGAAGTCGTTCTGAGCCTGAGGCTGAGGTTGCGGGGCGGCCGACGCCGGCCGCCCCGCGCCGGTCTCAGAACGGCGAGAAGCGCTCGATCAGCGCCTGGCCGGCCGGGGTCTTCTGCACCCGGCTGATGTCGCCGCGGCCGCCGTAGCTGATGCGGGCTTCGGCGATCTGGGTGTGCTTGATGGTGTTGGCCGAGGAGATGTCCTCCGGCCGGACGATGCCGGCGACGGTCAGCTGGCGCAGCTCGGTGTTGGTGCGCACCTCCTGGGTGCCTTGGATCATCAGGTTGCCGTTCGGCAGGACCGCGCTCACCACGGCGGCGATGGTCAGGCTGATCTTTTCCTGGCGGTTCACCGAGCCGGCCCCGGTGTTGGAGGTCTTGGTGCTGGTGCCGATCGCGTTCGTCGGGTCGTAGCCGCCGGGCAGGATCCGGCCCAGCGTCGATTCCAGGCCGAACATGTGTGAGATGCTGCCGTCCATGCTGGAGTCGCGGCTGGAGGCGGTCGAATTGGTGGTCTTCGCCTGGTCGTCGATGTCGATCATCACCGTCACGATGTCGCCGACGTGGGAGGCCCGCTGGTCGGCGAAGAAGGCCCGGGCGCCGACGCGCCACAGCGAGTTGGCGCTGGCCGAGCCCGCCTCGCGCGGGACCAGGATGGCCTGCTCGCGCGGGACGAGGGCGGCGGGGTAGCCGACCGGCGCGAGCTCGGGGCCGCGGACGGCCTCGGAGACGGTGCTGCAGGCGCCGAGCGGGGCCAGGACCGCGAGGGCGGCGAGGATGGAGCGCAGGGACATGGCCATGGGCTGGGACTGGGATTGGGATTGGGACATGCGACGGGTTCCTTAGCGGAGCGCGTAACGGCTGGGGCCGGCGGCCTTCAGGCTGGCCGCGGCGGGGCCGACGACGGCCTGGCCGGGACCGGTCACCACGGCCTGGATGATCTTCTTCGAGCCGGTGTTCTGCACGTTGATCGTCTCGCCGACGCCCGCGGCGCCCATCGCCTTGCCTTCCAGCGAGAGCGAGATGCCTTCCGAGGCGAAGGTGACGGTGATGGTCTCGCCGGCCTTGACCACCTGGGCCGCGCCCAGGTCGCGGGCGGAGACCGCCGCGCCGACGCGCAGGGGACGCTTGGCCGCTAGGCCGATCGCCGCATCGGCGTCGGACGGCGCATCGGCCGGCGAGGCGGCGGCCTTGCCCCAGATCAGATCCTGCGGCTGGACGATCTCGCCGGTCTGCAGGTTGCGGGCGTAGGTCAGCACCTCGACATTGCCGCGGGGCGCCGCAACGCCCGGGCCCATGGCGCGTGCGCCGCTCGGGGCGCCGGACACCACGATCGTCTTCAGGCCCTCGGCGTTGGCCCAGTCGAGCCCGGCGCGGGCGGCGGCGAGCTGCACCGCGCGGGCGTTCAGCGCCACGACGGCGCCGGTGCGGCCGGCCACGGGCGTTCGGGCCGCGGCGCCTGCGCCGTCGAACAGGTCGCCCAGGGTCACCACGGCGTCGGCGCTGACGGTGTCCGCCTTCAGGCTGACCGCGATCCCGGCGAAGGCCGGGGAGGCCAGCGCGCCCGCGGCGGCGAGGACGGCGAGGAGGGCTGCGGCCTTCATCAGGATTTGATCTGGTTGGCGACGCCCAGCATGTTGTCCGCCGTGGAGATAACCTTGGAGTTCATCTCGTAGGCGCGCTGGGCGACGATCAGGGAGGTGATCTCGGTCACCGCATCGACGTTCGAGGCTTCGGTGTAGCCCTGCAGCAGCTCGCCCACGCCGTCGACGCCAGGGGTGCTGTTGGTCGGCGCGCCGGAGGCGGCGGTTTCCTTGAACAGGTTGCTGCCCTGGGCCGACAGGCCGCCCTCGTTGACGAAGGTCGACAGCTCGAGCGTGCCGACCACATTGGGGGTGGGCGTGCCGGGCTGGGTCACCTGCACCTGGCCGCTCTTGGAGATGGTGATCTGCAGGGCGTCGGCGGGAATGGTGATCGCCGGCTGGACCTGATAGCCGTCCTGGGTGACGACCTGGCCCTGGTCGTTGACCGAGAAGTTGCCGGCGCGGGTGTAGCCGGTCTCGCCGCTCGGCAGCAGCACCTGGAAGTAGCCGCGCCCGTCGATCGCCAGATCCAGGCTGTTCGCCGTCGCGGTCATCGAGCCCTGGGTGGAGATGCGGTAGACCGAGCCCGCCTTGACGCCTGCGCCCACCTGGACCCCCGTCGGCACGATGGTGCCCTGGTCGGAGGACTGGGCCCCGGCCTGTTCGAGGGTCTGGTAGAGCAGGTCCTGGAACTCGGCGCGCTGCTTCTTGAAGCCCACCGTGTTCATGTTGGCGATGTTGTTCGAGATGACCTCGACGTTCAGCTGCTGGGCGGCCATGCCGGTCGCCGCGGTGCGGAGCGCTTGCATCGTTCAGTTCTCCTACTGGATCCGGCCCATGCGTTGGACAGCGCTCTTCGAGAGCTCGGCGTTGGAATCCATGATCTTGGCCATCTGCTCGTAGGCCCGGCTGACCTCGATCATCTGGGTGATTTCCAGGATCGGCTGGACGTTCGAGCCTTCCAGCATGCCCTGGCGGATGCGGGCGTCCACGGCGGGCGTGGGCTGCTGGTTGGAGGTGTCGCGGTAGAGGTTGTCGCCGGTCTTCTCGAGCGTCCCCATGGTCGCGAACTTGACCAGGCCCAGCTTGCCGACCCGCGTCGTGCCCTGGGTGACCGTGCCGTCCGCCGAGACGGTGACCTGGCCCTCGGCGGGATCGAGCGTGATCTCGCCGCCGCCGTCATCCGAGACCGGCAGGCCGCCCTCGGTGACCACCTTGCCGGTGTCGTCCATCCGGAAGCGGCCGTCGCGGGTGAAGCGGGGGCCGTCCGGCGAGTTCACCTGGAAGAAGCCCTGGCCCTCGATGCCCAGGTCGAGCGGCGCGTCGGTCCGGCGCAGCGCGCCCTGGCCGAAGTCGCGCAGCACCCCGTCTTCGCCGACGAACTTCACCGGCCGCGGACCTTGCAGGGTCATGGCCGGCTCGGCGGGGTTGGTCTTCTGCATCAGCGACTCGACCTTGAAGCCGGTCGTGTCGGTGTTGGCGATGTTGTTCGCCACGATGTCCAGTTGGCGGCGCAGCACCATCTGGCGCGACAATCCGACGTAGAGGGCGTTGTCCATTAATCCCAGGCCTCAGCCGCGACACTTTGCGCAGGTCTCGCTGCAAGCATCGGGCCAGAGCGAAAAGCTAAGGAAATCCAGCAACTAAAATAGTTAACGGGCGCCCCCCGGCGAATTCTGCCGGGCAGGTCTGACCGCGCGTTAAGGTCGGTTAAAAACCGGTTCTTAACCAAAGCGGCGTGAATGAGACGGAGACAGGTTTCTAAGGAATGCGCGCGTGGCCGAGGCCAAGGTCAAGGAAGCGCCGGCCGATGAGGCGGGGGCGGAAGACGGCGAAGGCGGCGGCAAGAAGAAGCCGCCGCTGAAGCTGATCATCATAATCGCCGCCGCGGCCGTCCTGGTTCTGGGCGGCGGCGGGACGGCGGCCTTCCTGATGCTCAAGCCGAAACCCGACGCGCACGGCGAAAAAGGCCACGAGAAAAAGAAGAAGGAAAAGGGCGGCAAGGAAGAGAAGAAGGGCAAGGAGGGCGAGAAGGGCGCGGCCCAGGTGCGCGAAGGCCCTGACGGGGTTCTCTTCTACACCCTGCCCGACATCGTCGTGAACATGCAGACCGCCGATGGGCGGCCGACCTTCCTGAAGCTCAAGCTCACCCTGGAGATGCCCGACCAGGAGGCGGTGGACGAGCTGGAGCCGAACATGCCCAGGCTCCAGGACATGTTCCAGACCTTCCTGCGCGAGCTTCGGCCCGAGGACCTCTCCGGCAGCCAGGGCTCCTACCAGCTGCGCATGGAGATCCTGCGCCGGGTGAACATGGTCATCGCGCCGTCGAAGGCCAATGCGGTCCTGATCGAGGAGATGCTGATCAACTAGCCGCAAGGCTGGTTCGGCGTTCCGCGCATGGCTGACGACAACGAAGACAAGGACGACTGGGCGGCGGGCGGCGGGGCCGCTCCTGCAGCCGCGCCGGCGGCGTCCGGCGACGGCATGGCGGCCGAGCGGATCCTCAACCAGGACGAAATCGACAGCCTGCTGGGCTTCGACTTCTCCGATGACGAGGCCGAAGAGCGGACCGGCATCCGCGCGATCATCAATTCTGCGCTCGTCTCCTACGAGCGCCTGCCGATGCTCGAGATCGTCTTCGACCGCCTAGTGCGGCTGATGACGACCAGCTTGCGCAACTTCACCTCCGACAACGTCGAGGTCAGCCTCGACAACATCTCCTCGATCCGTTTCGGCGACTATCTGAACTCGATCCCGCTGCCGGCCATCCTGTCGGTGTTCCGCGCCGAGCAGCTGAACAACTTCGGCCTGATGACGGTCGATTCGAACCTGATCTACTCGATCGTCGACGTGCTGCTGGGCGGGCGCCGCGGCACCGCGGCGATGCGCATCGAAGGCCGGCCCTACACCACCATCGAGCGGATGCTGGTGCAGCGGATGGTCGAGGTGGTGCTGAACGACGCGAAGGAGGCGTTCGAGCCGCTGACGCCGGTGACCTTCACCCTCGACCGGCTGGAGACCAACCCGCGATTCGCCGCGATCGTGCGGCCGGCCAACGCCGCCATCCTCGTCAAGCTGCGCATCGACATGGAAGACCGCGGCGGCAGAATCGAGCTCCTTCTGCCGTACGCGACGCTCGAGCCGATCCGCAAGATGCTGCTGCAGCAGTTCATGGGCGAGAAGTTCGGGCGCGACAACATCTGGGAAGGCCACCTTGCGACCGAGCTCTGGACCACGAACGTCGAGGTCCGCGCGGTGCTCGACGAGCAGCTGCTTCCCCTCAGGGAGGTCCTGAACCTGAAGGTCGGGGACACCATGATGCTCAACGCCACGCCCGACAGCCTGATCGAGCTGAAGGCCGGCGCGATTCCGCTCACCCGCGGCCGGATGGGCCGCCGCAACGCCCATATCGCCGTGCGCGTCGAGGCGCCGCTGGCGCCCAACGCCCGCCAAGCCCTGCAGAGGTTCCCATGAGCTTCATCGGCCTCGCGATGAACGTCTTCCTGGCGGTGCTGCTGGGGGCCGCCCTGGTCATGGGCTGGCGGCTGAACCGCCGGCTCAAGGCGCTGCGCGACAGCCATGAGGGCTTCGCCGTCGCCGTCCGCGAGCTCAACATGGCCGCCGCCCGCGCCGAACAGGGGCTGGCGGACCTGCGCGCCGCCACGGACGAGGCCGTCGACGTGCTGGGCGACCGGATCGAGAAGGGCCGGGCGCTCGCCGCCAAGCTCGAGAAAATCACCCTGGAGGCGCCCGCCGCGGCGCGTCGCCAGCCGGCCGAGAACGACGAGCAGGCCCAGGAGCGCCGGCTGGGCGCCTTGCTGGCCTCCGCCCGCGAGGCCCGCGCCCGTCCCGAGCGGCTGGTGCGGCGCGAGCCGATCGCCCGTCCGAAGCCGGCGTTCGAGGACGACCTCTTCGAGGATCCGCTTGAACCCACGCCGCGTGGAGCCCGCCGATGAAGCCCATTCCGCGCATCCTGCCGCTGATCGGCGTCGCCGCCGGCGGCGTGCTCGCCATCAACGCCCTGTCCGGCGCGCGCGAGCTGCCGGACCTGATCTCCGGCGCCAAGGCCTATGCCGAAGGCGCCGCGAAACCGGACAAGGCTGGCAAGGAGGCCGCCGCCACGGGCAATGCGACCGACGCCGGCGCCAGCGGCATGCCGTCGCTGACGTCCGCCGCCAAGCCCCCGCCGGTCTGCGCCCCCACCGCCGCCGAGCTCGCCAAGGAAGCCGGCCTCTCGCCCGCCGAACTGCAGGTGCTGCAGAGCCTGGGCGCGCGCCGCGGCCAGCTGGACCAGCGCGAGAACGACCTCAACACCCAGCTCGCCCTGATGGCGGCGGCCGAGGCCAAGCTGGACGCCAAGGTCAAGGCGCTGACCGGGCTGAAGTCGGAGATCCAGGGCCTGCTCACCCAGACCGACCAGAAGGAGGCCGCCGAGGTCGACCGTCTGGTCAAGGTGTTCGAGGGCATGAAGCCGAAGGACGCCGCGCCGCGGATGGTGCTGCTGGACGACGCTGTGCGCCTGCCGATCGCGGCCAAGATGAAGGAGCGTTCGCTCTCGGGCATCCTCGCCCTGATGCCGCCGGCCGAGGCCAAGAAGCTGACCGAAAGCCTCGCCAAGCGGTTCACCGACGCGCGGAGCATGGCGGCCAACGCCGCGGCGACGGCGACCCAGGCCGCCAACCAGGTGGCGACCCCGGCGCCCCTGACGCCGGACCCCGTCGAGTCGAGCGGCAAGGCCGCCAAACCGGCCCAGGGCAAGGCGCCCGGCAAGCAGGCCCAGAAGGCCGACGCGCCCTCCGCCAAGGCCGCGCCGACCGCGCCCGCGGCGCCCAAGGCCGGCTGACGCCGTGAACCTGCGCCAGACCCTCCGCTCCGGCGTTGCGGCGGTCTGCATCGCAGGTCTCGTCGCGCCGGCAGGCCTGGCCAGTCCGAAGGCCGCCGCCGATCCCGCCCGGGCGGGTCCGCTCGAAGTCCATGTGGCCCAGGCGGAGACCTTCTCGCGGGTCGAGCTCCGCTGGCGCGGCGCCGGCGGCCAGGCCCAGACCCGGCGCGACGGCCAGACCCTGACCTTCCGCTTCGGCCGCGACGCCGACCCGGACATCGCCCGTCTGCGCACCGCGCCGCCGAAGTGGATCAAGACCGCCGAGAAGCGCCATGTCGGCGGCCGGCTCGAGCTGACGCTCACCCTGACCGACGACGCCGACGCCAAGGTGGGGGTCGCCGACGGGGCGACCTTCATCAACGTCTTCCCCAAGCCCGAACCGCCGCCGGTGCAGACCGCCGAGGTGGTGACCGGTCCGGCCGAGCCTGAGCCGCCCCGGCCCAATCCGATCCCGGCCGGCGGCGTCGTGCGGATGACGTCCAACGTCATCAACGGCCAGGTGCTGCTGAGCTTCGCCTGGGCGAATCCGGCGGGCGCGGCGGTGTTCCGCCGCGGCGATGCGGTCTGGGTGGTGTTCGACGCCGCCGCCACCCTCGACATCTCAAAGGCGCCCCACGGCGTCACCCAGTTCCGCGCGGTGCAGGCCTACCGCGGCACGGACTATTCGGCGGTGCGGATAGACGCGGCGCACGACGTGCCGCTGTTCGCCGTCTCGGAAGGGGCGACGTGGACGATCGCCCTGGGCCCGGGCCAGCAGAGCCAGCCCGCCATCGTGCGTCTGCAGCGCGACCCCGACAGCGGTCCCGCGGCGCTGAAGGCCCCGGTTTCCGGCGCGACGCGGATCATCCGCATGCCCGATCCGGAGGCGGGCGACACCCTGACGGTGGTCACCGCGCTCGGCCCGGCCAAGGGGCTGGCCTCGCGGCGCGACTACATCCAGATGGCCTTCCTGGCCTCGGTCCAGGGCCTGGCCGTCCAGCCCCACGTCGACGACCTCGCCATCCAGCGCGAGGGCGACATCGTGCGCTTCGGCCGCCCCGCCGGCCTGACCCTCTCGCCCGCCTGGGCCGTGCAGCGCCGCGCGCAGAACAGCCTGGGCGTCCCCCAGCCCGCGGCGATGCCGGCGCTGATCGACTACGACAACTGGCCGAAGACCGGCGAGGGCGGCTTCCTCGCCCGCTACAACGGCCTGCTGGACGCCGCCACCATCGAGTCGGGCAACCGCGAGCGCGACGGCCCGGTGACCGCCCGCATGGCGCTGGCGCGCTTCCTGGTGGGCTCGGAACTGGCCTTCGAGGCGATCGGCGTCCTCAACGACACCGCGCGCACGCATCCGGAGCTGCTGGAGACCGCAGAGTTCCGCGGCCTGCGCGGCGTCGCGCGGGTGATCGCGCGGCGCTACAAGGAGGCCGACGCCGACTTCTCCGCCCCGGCCCTGGCGGACGATCCGTCGAGCGCCTTGTGGCGGGCTCTGATCGCCGCCAAACAGGCGCAGTGGACCGAGGCGCGCGCCCAGTTCGCCAAGGGCGGCGAGGCCTACGCCCTCTTCACCCCGGCCTGGCGGGCGCGCTTCGCCCGGGCCGACGCCGAGGCCGCCCTGCGGCTGGGCGACCTCGGCGGGGCCGAGGCGCGGGTCAACCTCGCCCTGATGGAGAAGGTCGATCCGCTCGAGCAGCTGGCCACCCGCCTGGTCCAGGCCCGGATCATCGAGCTCCAGGGCCACAAAGACCGGGCGCTCAGGATCTATCTCGCCATCTCCGGCGCCCCGCTGGAGTCGCTCTCGGCGCCGGCGCTGCTGCGCGCCACCCAGATCCGGCAGGAGAACGGCACGATCACCGCCGTGCAGGCGGGCGTGGTCTACGACAACCTGCGCTACCGCTGGCGCGGCGACGCGACCGAGCTCGAAGCCACCCGGGCGCTGGGGCAGCTCTACCTGGCCCAGGGCCGCTATCGCGAGGCGCTGGAGGCGTTGCGCTCGGCCCGCGTGCGGATGCCGGACCTGCCCGAGGCGCAGGCGCTGCAGGCGGATCTCGCCCGCGGTTTCCGGGCGCTGTTCCTTGACGGCATGGCCGACGGCCTGGAGCCGATCCAGGCGCTGGCGCTGTTCTACGACTTCAAGGACCTGACCCCGCTGGGCGCCGACGGCGACCTGATGGTGCGCAAGCTGGTCCGTCGGCTGGTCGACGTCGACCTCCTGCCGCAGGCCGCCGAGCTCCTGAAATACCAGGCGGACAACCGGCTGGACGGGGTGCCGCGCGCCCAGGTCGCCACCGACCTGGCGCTGATCTATCTGATGGACCGCAAGCCCGAGCAGGCGCTGGTGGCGATCAACGAGTCCCGCACCACCGTGCTGCCCGCAGCCCTGACCGCCGAGCGCCGGGTGGTCGAGGCGCGCGCCTGGACCGCGCTCGGCCGCTACGACGCGGCGCTGGAAATTCTCTACAAGGACATGTCGAAGGACGCCCAGGACCTGCGCGGCGAGATCACCTGGAAGCAGAAGAACTGGGCCGCCGCCGGCCCGCTGTTCGAGAAGGCGCTGGGCGAGCGCTTCAAGGCCCCTGGGCCCTTGTCCAGCGACGAGGAAGGCAAGCTGCTGCGCGCCGGCGTCGCCTACAGCCTGGCCGGCGACCTGGGCTCGCTCGCCCGCCTGCAGGGGCGCTACCAGGGCTTCTACGACCAGGCGCACAATCCCGAGGCGCTGCGCATCGCGCTTTCCGGCGAACCCACGGGGCGCCTCGGCGTCGCCGACTTCGGCCGGGTGAGCGCCGACAACGAAACCTTCGCCGGCTGGGTCGCCAAGATGAAGACCCGCTTCAAGACCGCCCCGCCACCCGTCGGCAAGCCCGCCGCCGCCCCGGCGAAACAGGCCGAGGCGGGCCAAACGACCCCGCGCGCCTGATTTTTATCCGCTCATCCCGGCGAAAGCCGGGACCCAAGCAGAATCAGACACCTACCGAAACCCGAGCGGGCTCATGATCTCGTCGTACAGATCCGTCCAGGTTGGGTTCACGCTCTCGATGAGCTCGACCTTCCACCGCCGCCGCCATTCCTTGATCCGCCGCTCCCGGCGAAACGCGCCTTCGCGCGTCTCGTAAGGCTCGTACCAGACCAGTCGTGTCACGTCGTACTTGGCCGTGAAACCGGGTCTGATTTTCTCTCTGTGCTCGTAGAGCCGTCGGCTTAGATCGTCGGTGCTCCCCGTGTAGAGCGTGCCATACGGCGCGCTGGCCAGGATGTAAGCGTAGAAAGCCATCTGCAGCGCGCACTGGATCCGATCAGCTTGGGTCCCGGCGTTCGCCGGGATGAGCGGATATTAGTTTCCCATATGTTCTCGGTCAAAGCTCTCACCTCGGGTGGAAGCTCTCCACCAGGCTGCCGCAGACCAGCCGCCAGCCGTCCACCAGGACGAAGAAGATCAGCTTGAACGGCAGCGACACGGTCACCGGCGGCAGCATCATCATCCCCATGCTCATCAGCACGCTGGCGACGACCAGGTCGATCACCAGGAAGGGGACGAACAGCAGGAAGCCGATCTCGAAGGCGCGCTTCAGTTCCGAGATCATGAAGGCCGGGGTGACGATGCGCAGCGGGGTGTCGACCGCCGTGGCCGGGCGGGGGACCTTCGACAGGCGGACGAAGAGGGCCAGGTCGTCGGCGTTCACCTGGGAGAGCATGAACCGCTTCACCGGCGCGCCGGCGGCGTCGAAGGCCTGGGGCAGCTCCATGGTGTGGTTCAGCAGCGGCTTGATCCCCTGCTGGTAGGACTGGTCCAGGGTCGGGCCCATGACGATGGCCGTCAGGAACAGCGACAGCGAGATGATCACCGAATTGGGCGGGCTCTGCTGCAGGCCGAGCGCGGTGCGCAGCAGGCTGAGCACGACCACGATGCGGACGAAGGAGGTGGTCATGATGACGATCGAGGGCGCCAGCGACAGCACCGTCATCAGCCCGATCAGCTGGACCACCCGGTCGGTCAGGCCCGCGCCCGTCCCCAGGTTGATGTTCACCGCCTGAGCCAGGGCCGCGGCGGGGAAGATCAGGCTGGCGAGGGTGACCAGCGCCGTCAGGCCGGCGGCGCGGCGCCAGTCTTCGGCCGGCAGGCCGCGGACCGCTTTCAGAAGCCCGCGCATCAGCCCCAATCCTTGGCTGAAGGGGCCTTGGCCGCAGGGGCGTCGAGCAGCCGGCCCTCGCCGAGCAGCAGCAGCCGTTCGCGTCCGTCGCAGGAGACCAGGACCAGCCGCCGCGAGGGGTCGAGCACAAGGGTCTCGACGACCGTCAGCCGGCGTTCCTTGCGCGGCGCGGCGAAGCGGGCGAGCACGTCGGGCCCGAAGCGCCGAAGGGCCACGGCGCAGAGGCCCAGAAGGCCCAGGGTTAACGCGAGCGCGAAGAAGGCGCGGGCGAAATCTGCAAGAATCATAAGCGCTTCTGCGTGTGGCGGAGGACCTTCATTCGCACGGTCGTCTGAGTCGATTAAGTCCTGATTAACCCTGTTTATTCACCATGTTCGCCATGGACCTCTCGCAGATTCCCTTGTTCGCCATGCTGCGCGGACGCCTGGGCTACCTCTCTGAGCGTCAGCAGCTGATCGCCCAGAACGTCGCCAACTCGGACACCGCGAACTTCCGGCCCAAGGATCTGAAACCGTTCAGCTTCCACGTTCAGGAAAGGTCGGGCGCGAGCTCCGCCGCGGCGGTGACCCAGCCGGGCCACATCCCGCTGCAGCACGGTTCGGCCGGCGGTTCGGCGGCCTTCCAGCAGATCACCGCGCCGGACTCCGAGACCCGACTCAACGGCAACGGCGTCGTCCTCGAGGAGCAGATGATGAAGATGAGCGAGTCGCGCATGAACTACGACGCGGCGATCAGCTTCTATCAGAAATCGCTTGGTATTCTGCGCATGGCCACCCGGGCGCCGGGCCGCTAGCCCCAGGTCCTTGACGTTAGGAGTCGCTGAATGGCCGACATCAAGTCTTCGAGCGGGGTGACCCAGGCGATCGCCGCCTCCGCCATGCGCGCCCAGCAGGCGCGCATGCGAATCATCGCCGAGAACCTGGCCAACTCGAACTCCACCTCGCGCAGCCCCGGCGGCGATCCCTACCGCCGTCAGGTGCCGATCTTTCAGCCGACCAAGGTGGCCGGCGCGACCGGCGTCCACATGTCGCGGGTGCAGCCGGACCCGACCGAGTTCAAGACCACCTACGAGCCGGGCAACCCGGGCGCCGACGCCAAGGGCTATGTGAAAGAGCCCAACGTCGATCCGCTGATCGAGGCGCTCGACATGAAGGAGGCGCAGCGCGCCTACGAGGCCAACCTCAACGTCATCGAGACGGCGCGGGCGATGGACTCGCGCACCCTCGACCTGCTGAAGAAATAGAGGCTTAGGCGATGATCACTGCGCTTTCGGCGGCCAAGGCCTACGCCAACATGCAGAACGCCTCCGCCTTGGGGGCCGGGGCCACCGGCGTGGGCGGCTTCGGCGACCTGGTGAAGGCGGCGATGACCGACGCGGTCCAGGCCTCCCGCCATGCCGAGACGCAGATGGCCGCCCAGGTCCAGGGCAAGGCCGAGCTGGTCGACGTGGTCACCGCCATCTCCGCCGCCGAGACCAGCCTGGAGACGGTGATGGCGGTGCGCGACCAGGTGATCAGCGCCTACCAGGAAATCATGCGCATGCCGATCTGACGACGCGCGCGGCGTCGCTGCGACCCGTCAGCACTTCATGTCGAGCGAGCTGCCCGACGATCGGTCGGCGGAGGGATAGCGGTCGAACCTGATCTCCTGGATCAGCGCCGCCCGGGGCGGCGGCGCGCGCGCCAGCAGGGCCTGCTGGACCTCCGCGGGGCCCGGCGGCTGGGCGGCGCGATCGTCGGCCGGAGCGGTCGGGAATATCACGAAGCCGCAGATCCCCCAGCCGCCGGAGCCGCGCCCCTTGCTCTGGGCGATCAGCCCCACCAGCGCCCCTGCGAGCGCGCCCACGAGGGACCAGGAGACAATCAGACCTAAGAGCATGACACGCTCGCTGCGGGCCGGACGCCGCAAGGAGAGCGTGGCCGACCGAGGCCCGCCGCGAACTATCAAATGGTCTTAAAGCCTCTCGCGTTGAGCTCCGCCGCTGCGGATCGCTCCTCGGCAAGTGAGACCCCGGGTCAGCCCTTCCGCTGGCGATGGCGCGCCGCCGGCTTGGACGCGGCGGCGTGGCCTTTGCGTTTCGTGGCGTGCTGGCGGCTCGCCGCGGCCTTGCGCTTGTGGCTGCGGGCCTTGGCGTGCGACCGGCGAGACGTCTTGGTCGCGGCCACCTTGCGCTTCGGCGGGCTCCAGCGGCGGTCGAGGCCCTGGGTGGCCAGGCGGGTCACCCGCGCTGTGCGCTCGAGGTTGGCGGTGTCCAGATAGGGGTAGAGGCTGGCGGCGAGCGCGGGGTCGGCGCGCATGGCGTCGCCCATGCTGTTGTAGTCCTCGACGTTCATGCCCGCGCCTTCGATGGCCCGGGTCATGGCGGCCGGGTCCTGGTCGCCCAGAGCCTGCAGCTCCACGGTCGCCCGGGCGAAGTCCTGCATCCGGCTGTCGGAATAGGCCGGCGGAGCTGAGGTCGCCGGGGCGGCGGTCTCCTGGGCCGCGGCGGCGGTCGCCAGCGCAAGCGCGGTGATCACGGCGACCGGCAGCAGGGTCCTACGCCACATCTTCAAATCTCCCCGACTGTTCAAACGCCCGCGGGCGGGCGCCCGACTCGAAGCTCCACAGTGGAGCCTAGCGCCGCCCTGGACGCGCGGCCACTTCGCCGCGATGTCGCACCCGTCGGCCTGACTTCCGCGCGCGACATGTTAGCGTGCGGCATGCGCGGCGCGATGATTGAGCTCGACGGGGTGGCGAAGCGCTATGGCGGCCAGCTGGCTCTCGACGGGGTCTCCCTGAGCGTCACGCCGGGCGAGTTCCTGGCCCTGGTCGGTCCCTCCGGATCCGGCAAGACCACCCTTCTGAAGACCATCAACCGGCTGATCGAGCCGGACGCCGGCGCCATCCGCATCGACGGCGGCGACGCCCGGGCGCCCGCGCCGCACCTGCTGCGCCGCCGCATCGGCTATGTCTTCCAGGAGGTCGGCCTGTTCCCGCACCTGACCGTCGCCCAGAACATCGCGGTCACGCCGAAGCTGCTGGGCTGGGCGGCGGCGCGGATCGCCGCCCGGGTCGAGACCCTGCTCGGCCTGGTGGACCTGCCGTCGGCCCTCGCCGGGCGCATGCCGGCGGAGCTTTCCGGGGGCCAGCGCCAGCGGGTCGGCGTCGCCCGGGCGCTGGCCGCCGAGCCCGCCATGGTGCTGATGGACGAGCCGTTCGGCGCGCTGGATCCCCTGACCCGGGAGACGCTGGGGACCGACTATCGCGCCTTGCACGACCGGCTGGGCCTGACCACGGTCATGGTGACCCACGACATGGCCGAGGCGGTGCTGCTGGCCGACCGCCTCGTGGTGCTGAACCAGGGGCGGATCGTCGGCGACGGGGCGCCTGCCGCCTTGCTGGCGCAGACCTCCGACCCGCAGGTCCGGGCCCTGCTCGAGGCGCCCAAGCGGCAGGCTGAACGGCTGAGCGCGCGGCTGGCCGGAGATCCGCCCGGAGCGCGCCCTTGAGCCCGCGTCTCGACGCGGCCCTGGCGCTGCTCCCCAACTATCTGGCCTGGCATGTGGCGCTCTCGGCGTCGGCGCTGGCGCTGGGGCTGGCGGCCAGCCTGCCGCTGGCGGTCGCCGCCAGCCGCAGCCCGCGCCTGCGCTGGCCGCTGCTGGCGATCTCCAGCCTTGTGCAGACGATCCCCAGCCTGGCGCTGCTGGCGCTCTTCTATCCGCTGCTGCTGGCGCTCTCGGCCCTGTCCAAGGGGCTGTTCGGCCATGGATTCTCGGCCCTGGGCTTCCTGCCGGCGCTGCTGGCGCTGGCCCTCTATTCGATGCTGCCGATCCTGCGCAATGCGACCGCCGGCATCCTCGGCGTCGATCCCGCGGTGCAGGCCGCCGCCGACGGGGTCGGCATGACGCCGGGCCAGAGGCTGTGGCAGGTCGAGCTGCCGCTGGCCGCGCCGGTGATCATGGCCGGCGTGCGCACCGCCGCGGTCTGGACCATCGGGGCGGCGACCCTCTCCACCCCGGTCGGCCAGACCAGCCTCGGCAACTACATTTTCTCGGGCCTGCAGACCGAGAACTGGGTGGACGTGCTGACCGGCTGCGCCGCCGCCGCCGTCCTGGCCCTGGCCGCCGACCAGCTGCTGGGGCTGGTGGAGGCCGGCGTGCGGCTGCGCAGCCGCGTGCGCCTGATCGCCGGCGGCCTGGGCCTTGCCCTGGGGATCATCCTGGCGGTCTCGCCGCTGATCGGCGCCGGCGCCCGGCCGGCCTATGTGGTGGGCGCGAAGAACTTCTCGGAGCAGTACATCCTGGCCGAACTGATTGGCGAGCGGCTGCAGCGGACCGGGGCGGCGGTGCAGCTGAAGCAGGGGCTGGGCTCGGCGGTGGCCTACCGGGCGCTGGCCGCCGGCGAGCTGGACGCCTACGTCGACTACTCCGGCACGCTGTGGACCAATGTCTTGGGCCGCGCCGACAATCCCGGCCGAGCCGAGGTGCTGCGGCAGCTGACCGCGGAGATGCAGCGCCGCGACGGCGTCGTGGTGCTGGGCTCGCTGGGCTTCGAGAACGCCTATGCGCTGGCCATGCGCCGGGACCGCGCCCAGGCCCTGGGCGTCGCCACCCTCGCCGACCTTGCGCGAGAGGCGCCGTCGCTGACCCTCGGCGCGGATCTCGAGTTCCTCTCGCGTCCGGAGTGGACGTCCGTGGCCGCCGCCTACGGCCTGCGGTTCAGGTCGCAACGGTCCTACCAGCCGACCTTCATGTATCGCGCGGTCGCCGGCGGCGACGTCGACGTGATCAGCGCCTTCTCCTCCGACGGCCGCATCGCCGCCGACCGGCTGACGGTGCTCGGCGACCCGAAGGGCGCCATCCCGCCCTATGACGCGGTGGTGTTGATCGCGCCGCGGCGCGCGGGCGACGACCGCCTTCGCCGCGCCCTCCAGCCGCTGATCGGGCGGATCCCGGTCGAGGCGATGCGGGCGGCCAACCTCAGCGTCGATCGGGATGTGGACAAGGTCGCGCCGGGGGCGGCCGCGCGGGCGCTGGCGGCCAAGCTCGGGCTCTGAGCGGGCGGCGAGCCCCCTCCACCGCTCCGCGGTCCCCCTCCCCCAACGGGGGAGGAGAGGGCGGGTTCGGCTTCGAATCTCCTCCCCCCACAGAGGGAGGGGGACCCCGTAGCGGTGGAGGGGGCCGCACGGCCCCGGCAATTCCTGCCGGCCTCGTTAACAAAAGTAGCCAATCGTTAACCATGCCGCCGTGACCTTGGGCCCTCGTCGCCGCGGCGATTCCGTTGGGTTCAGAAGGGACGACCACCATGACCGGCGCCGAGGTGTTGGATGTCGGGCGCGACGCCATCTGGCTCACCATCCAGCTGTCGGCGCCCGTGCTGATCGTCGGCCTGGTGGTCGGCGTCGGCATCGGTCTCGTCCAGGCGCTGACCCAGGTGCAGGAACAGACCCTGGTGTTCGCGCCGAAGATCGTCGCGGTGTTCGTGTCGCTGCTGGTGTTCCTGCCGCTGATGGGCGCTCTGATGAGCGGCTTCATGCGCAACATCGCCGCGCGTATCGCATCGATGTAGCGCCCGCGCGGCCCGTCCGATGGAGCACTACGCCACCGCCCAACAGGTCTTCTCGGGCGGCCTGATCTTCGCCCGGCTGGCGGCGATCGTCATGCTGATCCCCGGCATCGGCGAGAGCTTCATCCCGGCGCGGATCCGGCTGTCGATCGCCTTCGTCATGACGCTGGCCCTCTATCCGGTGCTGGGCGCCAGCGCGCCGCTGGTCCCGGGCTCGGTGGGCGATCTCGCCGGCGGGGTGATCAAGGAGCTGCTGATCGGACTGATGATCGGCTCCATCATCCGGCTCTTCATGAACGCGCTGACGGTGACCGGGGAGGTCGTCTCGATCACCACCACCCTGTCCTTCGCCCAGACCGCCAACCCGACCCAGGCGACGCCCTCGACCACCCTGGGCACCTTTCTCGGCCTGCTGGCCCTGGTGCTGATCATGAGCACCAACCTGCACCACATGTTCATCAGCGCGATCGTGCGCTCCTATTCGATCTTCCCCTTCCGACGCGACGTGCCGGTGAGCGACGCGGGCATGCTGGCGATCCAGACCGTGGGCAAGTCGTTCGCGCTCGGCATCCAGCTGTCGGCGCCGGTGATGGTGTTTTCCTTCATCTTCAACATCGCCACCGGCCTGATCGGACGGGTGATGCCGCAGTTCCAGGTCTTCTTCGTCGCCTCGCCGCTGCTGGTGCTCGGCAGCCTGTCGATCTTCGCCCTCTCCCTGGGGGTGATCGGCATGGTGTTCATCGACCGCTACCGCGAGCTCCTCTCGGTCTTCGCCTAACGCCATGGCCGAGGAAAACGAAGGCGCATCGCGCACAGAAGAGCCGACACCCCGGAAACTCGAACAGGCGCGCGAGAAGGGCGACGTCGTCAAGACGCCGGAACTGCCCCAGCTCGCCTCGCTGGCGGCCGTGGTGGCGGTGCTGGCGATCAGCGGCGGCTGGCTGTGCCGCAACCTCGCCCTCCAGCTGCTGCCCTTCATCGCCCATCCGGATTCCATCGCCATCGCCGGCGGCGGCGGCATGAACGTGGCGCAGCACGCGCTCAAGGCCGCCCTGCCGATCATCCTGATGGTGATGCTGTCGGCCGCGGCCGCGGGCGCGGCGGGCCATCTGCTGCAGACCGGGCTGATGTTCACGCCGGACAAGCTGAAGTTCGATTTCACCAAGCTTTCGCCGATGCAGGGCCTGAAGCGGCTGTTCGGGATCGACGGCCTGATCCACTTCGGCAAGTCGCTGCTGAAGGTGGCGATCACCACGGCGCTCGCCTGGTGGATCGTCAAGCCGCACCTGACGGACATGGAGCGTCTGGCGACGCTCGATCCGGCGGCGATCCTGCCCTTCCTCGCCGACCTCCTGCGGCGGCTGGTGTTCGCGGTGATGGCCCTCCTGCTGGTGATCACCGGCGCCGACTGGTTCGTCCAGAAGCAGCGCTTCATGGCGCGCATGCGGATGAGCAAGGAGGAGCTGAAGGAGGAGTTCAAGAACACCGAAGGCGACCCGCACGTGAAGGCCAAGCAGAAGCAGATCCGGGCCGAACGCGCGCGCCGGCGGATGATGCAGGCCGTGCCCAAGGCGACGCTGGTGGTGATGAACCCGACCCACTACGCCGTGGCGCTGAAGTATGTGCAGGGCGAGGACGACGCCCCGATCTGCGTCGCCAAGGGCATGGACGCCATCGCGCTGAAGATCCGCGACGTCGCGAAGGAAGCGAACGTGCCGGTGATCGAGGACCCGCCGCTCGCGCGCGCCCTCTACGCCGCGGTCGAAATCGACGACGTAATTCCGCAAGCCCACTTTGAAGCCGTCGCCAAGATCATCGGCTTCATCCTGAGGCAGAGCCGCCGCCGTGCGACGGCGCGCCCGCTGTGAGACAATAGAATGACCGAATCGCTAGGCCGGATCGGCGCATCCGGATTTTCGCAAGGGGACTTCGCGGGCGGGACGATGGCAGAGCCTAAGTCCACCAGGGGCGATCGTCGCAAGCTTGACGCGCTGACCAGCGCGGCGGTGGGCTTCTTCATGCTCGCCGTGGGCTTCACCGCCTGGGTGGCGATGCACTCGAGTCCGGTGCTGCTGGCGACCCTGATGTTGCTGGCGGGGCTGGCGGGGGTCGCCTGCCTGGGTCTCTTCGTGCTGCGCGGCGCGTCCGAGCCCGCGGCCGACGCGGACCTGGCGCCGGAGCGGCTGCTCGAGGCGCTGGACGAGGCCGCAGCCCTGGTCGCCGCCGACGGCCGGCTGCTGGCGACCAACAGCGCCTGGCGCGAGACCGTCGGCCCGGCCCCGCGCCTGCCGAAGACCGGCGCCCCCGCGGCCAGCCTGCCCTCGGCGCCTGCGCGCCGCGGCGAGCTCGGCCGCGCCACCCTGCGGCTGGGCGGCGCGGACCGCAACGCGGTGGTGACGCCGATCGGGACCCGGCGCTTTTTCATCCGGCTGCCTGGCGACGCGCCCGGCGCGCTCGCCCTGCCGGCGGCGGCGCTGGAGGTGATCACCGCCTTCTCGTCGGCCGGCGCCCCGCCGCCGAAGGTGCTCGACGCCTTCGCCGCGGCCTCGCCGTTCGGCGCCGCCCTGCTGGACGGCGAGGATCCGTTCGCCGCGATCATCGTCGAAGCCAATCCGGCGCTGAAGGCCGTCGCCGGCGGCGGCCAGCCCGGCCAGGCGTTCGGCGAGCTGATCGAGCCCGCCAGCCGGGCCGACGCCGCCCAGCGGCTGGCCGCCGGGACCGCTGGCGCGGCCCCGCTGGAAGTGCGCCTGGCCCATGACCCGGCCCGCATCGCCCACCTCTACCTCGCCCGCACCGACGGCCGCTGGGTCGCCTATCTGGTCGACGTCTCCGAGCAGAAGCAGATCGAGCTGCAGCTCGCCCAGAGCCAGAAGATGCAGGCCATAGGCCAGCTCGCCGGCGGCGTCGCCCACGACTTCAACAACCTGCTCACCGCCATCTTCATGCAGCTCGACGTGCTGGCCTCGCGCCACCCGGTGGGCGATCCCTCCTACGAGGGGCTGAACGAGATCCGCCAGACCTCGGCCCGCGCCGCCGACCTGGTGCGCAAGCTGCTGGCCTTCTCGCGCAAGCAGACCGTCCAGCGCGAGATCCTCGACCTCGGCGAACTGATCAGCGAGTTCGAGGTGCTGCTGCGCCGGGTGCTTTATGAAGACGTCAAGCTGGCCACCGAATACGGCCGCAACCTGCCGCAGGTGCGCATCGACCGCAGCCAGCTGGAGACCGCGGTGATGAACCTGGCAGTCAACGCCCGCGACGCGGTGCGCGCCCACGGCGGCGGCCAGGTGACCATCCGCACCGCCCGCCTGACCCAGGAGCAGGCGATCCAGATGGGCTATCCGGAGGCCCAGGGCGAGCAGGCGCTGATCGAGGTGGCCGACGACGGCCCGGGCATCCCGCCGGACATCCGCGACAAGATTTTCGAGCCCTTCTTCACCACCAAGCCGGTGGGCGAGGGGACGGGGCTGGGCCTCGCCACCGTCTACGGCATCGTCAAACAGGCGGACGGCTGGATCGCGCTCGACAGCAGGATCGGCGAAGGAACCGCCTTCCGCATCTTCCTGCCGATCCACCATCCGTCGGCCGCCGTCGCCGCCGCCCCGCAGCCGGCGGCGCCCAAGCGGACGGTCGCCCGCGACCTCTCCGGCGCCGGGCGCATCCTCTTCGTCGAGGACGAGGACGCCGTGCGCGGCGTCGCCGCCAAGCTGCTGCGCGCCCGCGGCTACGAGGTGATCGAGGCCGCCAGCGGCGAAGAGGCGCTGGAGCTCGCCGAGACCCATGCCGGCACGATCGACCTGATGATCTCCGACGTGGTCATGCCCGGCATGCAGGGTCCGGACCTCTTGAAGGCGGCGCGCCGCTACCTCGGCGAGGCGCCGGTGATGTTCATCTCCGGCTATGCGGAGTCCGAGTTCTCGGACCTGCTGGAGGGCGAGGCCAACATCTCCTTCCTGCCCAAGCCGATCGACATCAAGACCCTCGCGGAGCGGGTGAAGCAGGAACTGGGAAAGGCCGCGTAGGGCGTAACGCCCCCTCCCTCAACCTGAGCCGTCATCCCGGCCGGAGCGAAGCGGAGAGCCGGGACCCAGGGGGTTCTGCAGTGCGGCGGCCCTGGGTCCCGGATCGGCCTGCGGCCGTCCGGGATGACGGGCATTTTCAAGCGGTGGAGGGGGCCTGAAGCCCAGAGCGCTTCGCTTCGCGACCCTTGTCTTCCCTTCGCCCCGGTTCCAAAGATCGTCGCCTTCAGATCTCCATGGCGAATCCCACCGTGTCCGAGCCTACCTCCGCCGACCCCAAGCCGCTCACCGAGGCGGACATCGTCAACATGGGCCTCGCCGCCGTCGCGGCCGGCGAGCCCGATCGGGCGGAGCAGCTCTATCGCGGCCTGCTGAGGGTCAAGGCCTCGACGGCCGGCGCGGCGAATCTGGCGGTTCTGCTGCAGGATCAGCTGCGGTTCGCCGAGGCCGAGACCATGCTGCGCGAGACCCTCGAAAGGCTGCCTGAGGATCCGGTGCTGCGTTGGCACATGGCCTTCGTCCTGCTGCGCCAGAGCCGCTACGCCGAGGCCTGGCCCTATTATGACGACCGTCGGGCGCGGCTGGATTGGAACCAGAGGCTGAGCTTCCCGGAATGGGGCGGCGAGCCGATCCGCTCGCTGCTGGTGCTGCCCGAACAGGGATTGGGCGACCAGATCATGTTCGCCCGCTTCGTTCCGCTGCTGCGGGCGCGCGGCATCGAGGTCACCCTGCTCTGCGCGCCGGTCCTGGCGCGGCTGTTCGAGCCGCTCGGGGCGAAGGTGATCCCCGCGGCCGGCGGCGTCGACATCGCCCGTCATGACGCCTGGGTGTTGGCGGGCTCGCTGCCCGGACGCCTCGGTGTCGGCTTCGACGGCGTGCCGGGCGCGCCCTACCTGCCCGGCGATCCTGGCCGGGGCTCGGGCGTCGGCTTCATCGGCAAGGGTAATCCGACCCACGCCAACGACAAGAACCGCTCGCTCCCCGACGCCCTGGTCGCCGAGATCCTCGCCTGGCCGGGCGTGCGCAGCCTGCTGCCGGAGCACACGGGGGCGGTGGACATGGAGGCGACCGCCCGCCTCATCGACGGGCTCGACCTGGTCGTCGCGGTCGACACCGCCGTCGCCCACCTGGCCGGCGCCATGGGCAAGGAATGCTGGGTGCTGCTGCCCTTGGTCGGCGACTGGCGTTGGCCGCACGGCGAGACCGGTACGCCGTGGTATCCTTCGATCCGTCAGTTTCGCCAGCCGAAGGCCGGAGACTGGGCGAGCGTGCTCGCCGAGGTCCGCGCCCAGCTCGAGGCTCGGCAAGACGGGGCCCGCCAGAGGGGATAGGATCATGAGCCAGCCTGTGGTCGTCAAGCCGCGCCGAGGCGTCACGGCCTGGGGCGCGGGCGCGCTCGGGGCGGCGGCGATCGGCGCCCTGGCGCTGGGGGCGGTCGCCGTCGGCAGCCTGGCGATCGGTCGGCTGGCCGTCGGCCGCGTGCGGGTGAAGCGCCTGGTGGTGGACGAGCTCACGGTCCGGCGGCTCAATGTTCTCGAGCGCCACGACCGCTGAGCGGCATCTAAAGCGCCGCCGCTTCGTTGCGGCCCTTTTGACGGCGGGCCGCGGGCCAGGCGGCGAGGAGGTGACGATGATCGAGCAGACGGTCGAGATCCCCACGCGCGGCGGGGCGGCGCCGACCTTCATCACCCATCCTGAGCGCGACGGCCCCCATCCGGTGGTGATTGTTTTCATGGACGCCACCGGCGTGCGCGAGGAGCTGCGCGACATGGTCCGCCGGCTGGCGAGCGTCGGCTACTATGTGATGCTGCCCGACCTCTACTATCGGGCGGAGACCGAGGCGCTTTCGGATTCGGCGGGGGAGGGGGGCGACGAGGTCCTCGAGTGGATGACCAAGCTCTCCGTGGCCGAGGTGCTGGAGGACGCCGAGGCCCTGCTCGACTACGCCGACCGCGACCCGGCGGCGAGCCCAGGACGCGCCGGCTGCATCGGCTACTGCATGAGCGGCCAGTATGCGGTGAACTTCGCCGCGCGGCGCCCGGAGCGGATCGGCGCGGCGGCCTCGATCTACGGGGTCAAGCTGGTCACCGATCGGGACGACAGTCCGCATCTGATGCTCGGCCGGGCGACCGCGGAATTCTACTTCGCCTGCGCCGAGGACGACGGCTGGTCGCCGATCGAGATGGTCGAGGCCCTCGACCAGGCGGCCAGGACCTATGCGCCGACGACCGAGGTGGAGATCCACGAAGGCGCCAGCCACGGCTTCGCCTTCCCGGGACGGCCGACCTACCACAAGGCCGCCTCCGAGCGGTGCTGGGAGCGGGTCCTGGCCCTGTTCCGCCGCCGCCTGCAGCCGGCCTGAGGCCGCCAAGACCGCATTACCGCGATTTAACGGCCGCGCGCGGCGACAGGCCTTGCGGCCTGCGCAGGGCGGGACGTAAAGGCCTATGTCACATCGTGTAACATGGAGCCTCGCCCGTGCTGAGCCGCCGCAACCTCCTGCTTACGGGCGGATCGCTCGCCCTCGTCGGTTGCGCGACCGCCAAGCCCGCGCCGGCCCCTGTCGCTGCGGCGGCCCCGGCGCTCCCGCCGCCGAGCGCCGGCGCCCAGCTTTCGACCACGCTCGACCAGTTCTTCCAGGAAGCCCTGGAGCTCAGTCCGCAGCTGGTGACGACCCTGGGGCTCGACACCGGCGAACGTGCGGCCGCCAAGTCCAGGCTCGACGACGCATCGCTGGCCCAGCTGGAGCGTAATCGCGCGCTCAACGCCGACCAGCTGCGCCGGCTGAAGGCGATCGACCGCACCCAGCTCTCCGGCATGCCGGCGGTCAACTACGACGCGGTGATCTTCGCGACCGAGACCACCGCCGAGGCGGATCGTCGCTTCCCCTACGGCCAGCAGGGCGCTGGCGCGCCCTATGTGCTGAGCCAGCTCACAGGCTCCTACCAGAGCACGCCGAGCTTCCTGGCCACGCAGCACGCCATCGCCACCAAGGCCGACTGCGACGCCTATCTGGCGCGCCTGGAAGCCTTCGCCGAGGTGATGGACCAGGAGACCGAGAGGGCCCGTCGCGATGTCGGCCTGGGCGTCGTCCCGCCGGATTTCGCGGTCGATCGCGCGCTGACCCAGATGAAGGGGCTGCAGGTCGCGCCCGCGACATCCCCGCTGGTCACCTCGTTGACCGACCGGGCGAACGAGAAGGGGATCGCCGGCGACTACGCCGGGCCAGCGGCGAAGATCTTCAGCGACAAGGTCATGCCGGCGCTGGGCCGCCAGATCGCCCTGATGCAGGAGCTGCGGCCCAAGGCGGCGCATGACGCCGGCTGCTGGCGCCTGCCCGATGGGGAGGCCTACTACGCCCTCTCGCTGAAGGTCGGCACCACCACCAACATGACCGCCGAGGAGGTGCACCAGATGGGCCTCGACCAGGCCCGTGAGCTCTCCGCCCGCGCCGACGTCATCCTCAAGGCCCAGGGCATGACCAAGGGCACGGTCGGCCAGCGGATCCACGCGCTCTACAAGGACAAGCGCTACTGGTACGCCAACACCGATGCGGCCAAGGTCCAGCTGATCGAGGATCTCAACGCCCAGGTCCGCGCCATGCAGGCGAGGCTGCCGCAATATTTCGACGCGCTTCCCAAGGCCCCGGTCGAGATCAAGCGGGTGCCCAAGTTCATCGAGGCCGGCGCCCCGGGCGGCTACTACAACACCCCCAGCCTCGACGGCTCGCGGCCGGGCATCTACTGGATCAACCTGCGCGACAGCGCCGAGGTCCCGCGCTGGACCCTGCCGACCCTCACCCACCACGAGGCGATCCCGGGCCACCACCTGCAGCTGTCGCTGCAGCAGGAGGCGGATCTGCCGATGATCCGCCGCGTCAGCTTCTACTCCTCCTACGGCGAGGGCTGGGCGCTCTACGCCGAGCAGCTGGCCAAGGAGATGGGGGTCTATGAGAACAATCCGCTGGGCGAGATCGGCTATCTGCAAGGCGCCCTGTTCCGCGCCGCCCGCCTGGTGGTCGACACCGGCCTGCACGCCAAGCGCTGGAGCCGCGAGAGGGCCATCGCCGTGATGTCGGAGATCGACGGCGAACCGGGCTCCAGCACGGCCACCGAGATCGAGCGCTACAGCGTCTGGCCGGGCCAGGCCTGCTCCTACATGGTGGGCAAGCTCACCTGGCTCCGACTGCGCGAGAAGGCGAAGGCCGCGCTGGGCGACCGCTTCGACATCCGCCAGTTCCACGACGCGACCCTGCTCACGGGCGCCATGCCGCTGGTGGCGTTGGAAGGGGTGGTCGACGGCTACGTCGCCCGCGGCGGCGTCGCGAAGGCGGCGTGAACGAAGGTTGCTGACACGCAGGTGTCAGCAGGGTCCGGGTAGGCGTTCTCGTAGTCCGCCATCAGGAGGTTCGCCATGACCGACAAACTCGTTTTCTACACCAACCCGATGTCGCGCGGCCGCATCATCCGCTGGATGCTGGAGGAGGTGGGGCAACCCTACCAGACCCACGTTCTGGACTACGGCGCGGACATCAAGGCGCCCGCCTACCTGGCGATAAATCCGATGGGCAAGGTGCCGGCCCTGGTTCATGGCGAGACGGTGGTCACCGAGTGCGCGGCCATCTGCGCCTATCTCGCCGACGCCTTTCCTCAGGCCAGCCTTGCGCCTGCGTCGGGCGACCGGGCGCGCGGCCCCTATTATCGCTGGCTGTTCTTCGCCGCCGGCCCGCTGGAGGCGGCCATCGGCGCCAAGGCGCTTGGAGCGGAGCCAACGGCAGAGCAGCAGCGGATGGTCGGGTTCGGCTGCTACGCGGACGTGCTGAACACTCTGGAGAAGGCGGTCGAAGGCCGCCAGCACCTTGCCGGCGACCGCTTCAGCGCCGCCGACCTCTACGTCGGCTCGCATCTGATGTGGGGAATGGGTTTCGGCACGATCGAGAAGCGTCCGGCGTTCGAAGCCTATGTGGCGCCGATGAAGCTGCGGCCCGCCGCGATCAGGGCCGACGAGATCGACGACGCGCTCGTCCAGCCGCAGCCGGCGTGAGGCGCTGGTGTTCAGACGCTTGCGCCGAACGCCCCCTCAGTCGCTTCGCGACAGCTCCCCCGCGTTGCGGTGGAGCATCTACGGCCCAGATCCTCCACCGCGTAGCGGGGGAGGTGTCGGCGAAGCCGACGGAGGGGGCGTTGGCGGCGCCTCAGATCCCCGCCGCGACCCCGCGGATCAGGTCGCGCATCCAGGCGATCGCCGGCTCGACCAGTCGCTCTTTCAGGTAGATCAGGCTGATGTCGACCGAGGGCGAGAGGTAGGGCGGCTCGATCAGCTTGAGCCGGCCGCTCTGCGCCGACATCAGGGCCAGGCGGCGCGGGATCAGGGTGACCATGTCGCTGCGCGACACCACGGCGATGGCCGAATAGCTGTCGGGGACGCTGACGCCGATGCGTCGGGCCAGCCCCTGGGTGGCGAGCGCCGCCTCGAAGGCGCCGGTTTCTTCCCAGCTCGCCCGTGTGACGAACCCGCGCCGCTCCGAGACCTCATCCAGCCCTTGGCGCGCCCCGGCGATGACGACGTGTGGTACCGACACCAGATCCTCCAGCCCCACCCGATCCAGCTGGGCGAGCGGATGCTCGGAGCGCACCACCCAGGCAAGGCTTTCCCGGATGATCACCTCGTGAGCGAAGCGCGCCGGCGCCGCCAGCACCCCGCCGACGGTGAAATCAAGCCTTAGGGCGTCGAGCCGGTCGAAGACGTCGGCGGTGTACTGATCGATGGAGAGTTCCGCCAAAGGCGCCTCGGCGGCCATGCGGCTCACCAGCGGCGGCGTGAGCACTGCGCAGGAGAAGGTGCCGGCCGCGAGCACGAACCGCCGCTCGCTCGTCGCCGGCGAGAAGTCCGCCGGCGCCACCGCCGCCTGGAGCTGCACCAGGGCGGCGTGCACCTGCGGTCCCATCTCGATGGCGCGCGCCGTCGGCTGCATGCCGCTCGGCCCCCGGACGAAAAGTTCGTCGCTCAGCGTGTAGCGCAAGCGATTGAGCGCGTGGCTGACGGCGGACTGGGTGAGGCCCAGCCGGGCGCCGGCTCGCGTCACATTCCGCTCCTCCAGCATGACGTCGAGGACGCGCAGCAGATTCAGATCCAGCATGATGCATCAGGTTCATTCATCCTGTGACAAGGTATCATTTGGATCATCTGCCGGGCAGCTCTATCTCCGAGTCGGTAGGAGATGCGGCGACGCTCGCGGGCGGACGTCCGTGTTCGCTTTTCCGCGATCCCGAGTAGAAGGTCCCGCAGTTGAATCAGACGGATCTCACGGAGAACCGCAACGACGCCCAGGCGCTCGGACAGCGCGACAGCCTGTTGCGCCGGATGCGCTGGCCGTTGATTCTCGGTGGTCCGCTGCTGATCCTTCTGATCGTCGGCTACTTCGTGCTGACGGGTGGCCGATTTGAATCGACCGACAATGCCTATGTGCAGATCGCCAAGGCGCCGGTCGCGCCGTCGATCCCGGGCCGGGTCACCGACATCTACGTCAAGGAGAACCAGTACGTCCGCCGCGGGCAGCTGCTGTTCCGCATCGACGCGCGCGACTACCAGGCCAACGCCGCCGCCGCCCAGGCGCAGCTGGCCTCGGCCGAGCAAGCGGTCCAGGCCCAGCGCGCCGCCTATCAGGAGGCGCTCGCCAGCGCCCAGATGGCCCGCGACACGGTCAAGTTCGCCACCACCGAGGCGACCCGCCAGCGTCGCCTGGCCGCCGCCGGCGTGGCCTCGCAGCAGCAGGTGGACCAGGCGGTCCACGCCGCCCAGCAGGCTCGGCAGCAGCTGGCCGCCGCCGAACAGCAGACGGCCCAGGCCCTGGCCAACCTCGGCGGCGCGCCGAACGGCCCGATCGGCGCCCATCCCTCGGTGATGCAGGCCCAGGCCCAGCTGAACAAGGCCAAGCTGAACGTCTCCTACGCCGACGTCTCCGCGCCGGCCGACGGCATCGTCACGCGCGTCGAGCAGATGCCGGTCGGCACCTATCTGAACGCTTCCCAGACCGCCTTCTGGCTGCTGTCGGGGGCTCCGTGGGTCGAGGCCAACTTCAAGGAAGACCAGCTCGCGCACATGAAGGTGGGCCAGCCGGTCTCGATCAAGGTCGACGCCTATCCCGACGCCGACCTGAAGGGGCATGTCGCCAGCTTCTCGCCGGGCACGGGTTCGGCCTTCTCCGCCCTGCCGGCGCAGAACGCCACCGGGAACTGGGTCAAGGTCGTGCAGCGTCTGCCGGTGCGTATCGACTTCGACAAGACGCCGCCCGGGATGGCGGGCCGTGCGGGCCTGTCCTCTCGCGTGAAGGTTGACGTGCGCGCGCCCGCCCGCGCCGGCTAAGAGGGTCTTTGTGAATATCGCCGACGAGAGCCGCGGGGCGCCCGGGGAAAGCCTGTCCATGCCGCCTTCGAATAGACTTCGCCGTCTCGCCGCCGCCGTCTCGATGCTGGCGCTTGGGGCCTGCACCACCGTCGGACCCGATTTCAAGCGCCCGGCGCCGCCGGAAGGCGCGGCCGGCGCCGGTTACGCCATGGCCGGAGATCCGGTCGCGCCCGGCGTCACCTTGTCGCCCGACGCGCGCAGCGCCGGCCCGTGGTGGGAGGCCTTCGGCTCGCCGGAGCTCAACGCCACCGTGCGCCAGGCCCTGGCTGACAGCCCGACTCTCGCCGAAGCCAATGCGACGCTCGCCCGCGCCCACGCCCAGGCGGCGGCCGCCGCCGGGCGGCAGGCGCCTGAGGTCACCGCCAACGCCGGCGTCGATCGCGAGCGGATCAACATCCAGGCGCTCGGCTTCGGCGGCTTCCCGAACCCGACGGTGACGCTCTATTCGATCGGCGGCGCCGTCGACTACGACCTCGACCTGTTCGGCGGGAAGCGGCGGGCGACGGAAGAGGCCCGGGCCCGGGCCGAAGCCGAGCAGCGCCGCGCGGATGCGGCCTATCTGACCCTGTCCGGCAACGTCGCCATCCAGGCGATGCGGATCGCCAGCCTGCGGGCGCAAATCGCCGCGGTCGAGGCGGTGATCGCCGACGACGAGCGGGTGATCGACATGGTGCGCCGCGCCGAGCGCGCCGGCGGTGAGGCTCCGTCGGCGATCGTCGGCGGCGAATCCCAGCTCGCCGAGGACCAGGCGCTCCTGCCGCCGCTCCGGCGCGACCTCGACGCCGCGCGCCATCAGCTTGCGCTGCTCGCCGGCAAGTCGCCTTCGGAATGGACGCCGCCCGACTTCGACTTCGCGCGCCTGACCGCGCCGGCGTCAGTCCCGGTCAGCCTGCCCTCGACGCTCGTGCGCAACCGGCCCGACATCCTGGCCGCCGAGGCCGACCTGCACGCCGCGACCGCGGCGGTGGGCGTGGCGACCGCCGAGCTCTATCCGAACATCAGCCTCTCGGGCAGCCTGACCCAGACCGCGACCAAGCCGGAGAACCTGTTCAGATATGCCGCCAGCGGCTGGGATCTGGGCCCCGCCGTGAAGATCCCGATCTTCAACGGAAAGGCTTTGCGGGCGGAGCGCCGCGCCGCGGAGGCCGACGCCCGCGCCGCGCTCGCCCGCTACCAGCAGACGGTGCTGCGCGCCTTCACCCAGGTCGCCGACGTCCTGGCCGCGCTGGGCGCCGACCAGCAGTCGATCGCCGCGCTCAACCGCTCGGTCACCGCCTCGGAGGCCAACGCCCGCAACGCCCAGACCGCCTACCGCCTGGGCGGCGGCGCCCTGCTGCAGGTCACCGACGCCCAGCGCCAGCTCAGCCGCGCCCGCCGCGCCCTGATCCAGGCGCAAGGCCAGCAGTTCCTCGACCTGGTGCAGCTCTACGCCGCCACCGCCACCGACTGGCGCCCGGCGGCGTCGGCGACCTGAGCTGCGCCGAGCGCCCGCCGCTCAAAACGTCCGTCATCCCGGACGGCCGATAGGCCGAGCCGGGACCCAGGGGGTTCTGCAGTGCGGCGGCCCCTGGGTCCCGGCTCTTCGCGTAGTTTATCCTCGGGCCGGTCTTTAGCCGGACCCGGGGGCTCCGGCCGGGATGACGGCTTAGGTTGAGCGACCGCTGCCCCTCAAGCCCGCGCCGCCTGTCGTCCTGTCAGCTCGGCCATGTGGTCGAAGTCGGCTTCGAAGGCGCCCAGGCCCTGGGTGAGGCCGCGTAGCTCGGCGATCAGCTGCTGGCGCTCGCTCTGCGGCAGATAGGCCTCGATCCGCTCCCAGCCCCGCCAGTCCTCGCGCGGGCCGAGGCCCAGGATCTGGCCGCGGCGGGCGGTCAGGGCCGAGGTGACGTTCGAGGCGCTGGGCGAGGGCGAATAGACCACCAGCTTTTCGATCGGCTCCAGCAGGATGGTGCCCGACGCCTTCAGCGCGTCCTCGATGGCGAGACGGCCCACCGTGCGGAAGGCCATTTCCGAGGAGTCGACGCTGTGGGTCTGGCCGTCGACCAGGGTGACTTCGAGGTCAGTGACCGGATAGCCCAGCGGTCCCTTGGCCAGGCCGTCGCGGACGCCGGCCTCCACCGCCGGGATCCAGTGCTTGGGCACGGCGCCGCCGACCACCTTCTGCTGGAAGACGAAGCCGGAGCCGCGGGGCAGGGGCTTCACCTCGATGGTCACGTCGGCGAACTGGCCGTGGCCGCCGGACTGCTTCTTGTGCCGCGCCCGCTGGGTGAGGGCGCGCTGGAGGGTCTCGCGATAGGCGGTCTTGGGCTGTTCGGTGTCGATCTCCACCCCGAAGCGTCGCTTCAGCCGCTCGAGGGCGAGCCGCAGATGGCCCTCGCCCTGGCCGGCCAGCAGCACCTGGCGGGATTCCGCGTCGTGGGTCAGCGACAGGCCAGTGTCCTCCTCGATCAGCTTGCCCAGGGCGCCGGAGAGCCGGACGTCGTCCTTGCGGGCCTTGGCGGCGAGCGCCACGGCGAACAGCGGCCGGCGGACGGGATGGGCGGCGGCGCCGGCTTGCGGCTGGCCGGTGAGCGACAGGATCTGGCCGGCCTGGGCCTGCTCCACCTTGCCGATGGCGCAGATGTCGCCCGGCGCGGCCGCGGCGATCTTCTTCAGCGAGGGACCCTGGACGGCGGACAGGCCGCCGGCGCGGCAGCGATCGCCCGTCGGCAGGACGAGCTCCGCCCCGTCCTCCAGCTTGCGGCCGAAGACCCGGGCGTAGGCCATCTTGCCGGACTGGCCGGCGTAGGCCGCCTTCAGCACATAGGCCCCGGCGCCTTCGACCCCGAGACGGGCCGCGGCGCGCTCCGGCAGGGGGGCTTCGTGGCGCAGCGCCTTGAGCAGTCGCCGGACGCCGAAGCCGTTGTGGGCCGAGCCGAAGAAGACCGGCACGATCTGGCCCTGGTTCATCTCGCGCACCAGGTCGGTGAAGACGGCGTCGCGGCTGGGCGTCATGTCGGACAGCAGCTGTTCCAGCAACTCGTCGTCGAAGTCGGCGATCTGCTCCAGCATGTGGAAGCGCGCGTTGGTCTCCGTCTCGCGCAACTCCGGCGGGATCTCCACCGCCGGCTCGCCCGGCCGGTAGACGAAGGCCCGTTCGAGGGCGAGGTCGATGTAGCCGGAGACGCGCTCGCCTTCGAGGATCGGGATCTGGCGGGCGACCAGCGGGGCGTTGCTGACGGGCGCCAAGGCGTCCAGCAGCTCCTGCAGGGAGCCGCGCGCCTGGTCCATCTTGTTGACGAAGAGGGCGTGGGGCACGCCCAGCCGCTCGAGGTCGCGCAGCGTCGGCTGCAGGAGCGCGGCCTTGGCGGGGTCGGGCTCGGCCACCACCACCGCGAGGTCCACGGCCGGGAGGGCGGCGTCCAGGTCGGCGCAGAACTCCAGCGATCCGGGGCAGTCGATCACCGCATAGCGGTCGCCCATGAACTCGAAGTCGGCGAGGTTCAGCTCCACCGAATGGCCGTGGGCGCGGGCCTCGGGGCTGGCGTCGCCGATCTTTTCGGCGGCGGCTCCGTCAGGGCGTCGCTCCACCGCGCCGGTGGCCAGCAGCAGGGCTTCCATGAGCGTGGTCTTGCCGGAGTTCGTGGGGCCCACGAGCGCAAGCGCTCGTACGGACCCCGCTGACTGGATCGGCATGTTCGTCCTCCCATCAGTTCGGGCGCCTGGACGCCCCCGAGCCGGGGTTTCGAACGCGTCGAAGGCGCGATGACGGACGGTCGCGGACCGATAGTGACGAGGGCGCGGCCGCCCATGGATGAAAGCCTATGCCTGCTTTCGAGGCATGGCGAGTCGCGGATTGCGCAATTTTCCGCGGAACGTTTCCCCTCACGTGACATCCTGGAAAGCGCAGCGCTTGTCCGGGACCCATGAACACGGCGCGGCTCGATAAGAAGGCGGCGCTGCTGCAGTTCACCCCAACGCGCCGTGTTCATGGGTCCCGGTCTTTCGCTGCGCGAAAACCGGGATGACAGGTGAGGGGGAGGGGGATCAGTGGGACAGCTCGAAAATAACCCCCTGAAAAGCCAATCCCTATATTGTAGCTCAAGATGAAGGTCGCACTCGTCCAGACCCGCACCCCTGCGACGCCCGAGGCGGCGCGCGACCACGTGCTGCCGCTGGTGCGCGAGGCCGCGGCCGCGGGCGCCCAGCTGATCGCCACGCCCGAGGGGACCAATGTCCTGCAGAAGGACCGCGACACGCTCGCGCCGCTGCTGCGGTCGTTGGAAGCCGACCTCGTCGTCCAGGCCCTGCGCCAGGAGGCCCGCGACCTGGGCGTCGCCATCCTGATCGGCTCGGCCCTGGTGCGGCGCGAGGACGGCAGGTTCGCCAACCGCCAGGTGCTGGTCACCGCCGAGGGCGAGATCGCCGCCACCTACGACAAGCTGCACATGTTCGACGTCCAGCTGCCGAACGGCGAGACGGCGCGGGAATCGGCGACCTACGAACCGGGCGACCGGGCCGTTGTCGTCGAGGCCTGCGGCACGAAGCTCGGCCTGACCATCTGCTACGACATCCGCTTTCCCGCCCTGCACCGGGCGCTGGCGCTGGCCGGCGCGGAGGTGCTGACGGTCCCGGCCGCCTTCACCCGCCCGACCGGCCAGGCGCACTGGGAGGTGCTGTTGCGCGCCCGGGCCATCGAGACCGGCAGCTTCGTGCTGGCCCCGGCCCAGGGCGGACTCCACGAGGACAGGCGTGGCACCTACGGCCATTCCATGGTGATCGGCCCCTGGGGCGAGGTGCTGGCGCATCTTGACCATGACGCGCCGGGCGTGCTTCTCGCCGACCTCGATCTGGCGGCGGTCGCCAAGGCCCGCCGGGCGATACCTGCGCTCCTCAATGCGCGACAGTTCGAAGGACCATGATCCGCTACGCCCTCATCTGCGACCACGCGCACGAGTTCGAAGGTTGGTTCGGCTCGTCCGGCGACTTCGACGACCAGCAGGCCCGCGGCCTGATCGAATGCCCCATGTGCGCCACCAAGGACGTGCGCAAGCAGATCATGGCCCCGGCCGTGGCCGGCACCCGACGCACGGTCCAGGACGAGGGCGGCTCCTCCCAGGCGATGATGCTGGAGGCCATGGGCCGGCTGCGGCGGCACGTGGAAGAGAACTTCGACGACGTCGGCGACACCTTCGCCAAGGAGGCCCGCGCCATCCACGAGGGCAAGTCCGAGGTGCGCGGCATCTACGGCCAGGCGACGCCCACGGAGGTGCGCGACCTGGTCGAGGACGGCGTGCCCGTCGCCCCCCTGCCGCCCGAGCCGCCGAAGAAGACCGAGCTGAACTGAGGAGCAGGGGTGGCGGAGAGGCCGCAACGCCCCCTCCGTCTTGCTGCGCGAGCCACCTCCCCCGCTCCGCGGTGGAGGATCTGGGTCGCTCCACCGCGAAGCGGGGGAGCTGTCAGCGAAGCTGACTGAGGGGGCGTTCGGCGCCGACTTTAGAACGCCGTCCGCAGTCCCACCGAGAGAAGGTAGCCGGCTCCCTTCACCGTACCGGCCAGGTTGGTCCGGATTTCCGCGGCCGTGCCGGCGTAGAAGGCGTCGCTGCGGTCGATCCGGCTCTTCTTGAAGCTGATGTAAGCCAGGCCCGCGTCGAGCTTCATACGCTTGGTCACGTTGGCGGTGGCGCCGACGGCATAGAGCCAGCGATCGCCATCGGGCACGCGGGCCGTGCGGCCGACGTTCGGGGTCGGCGTCGGGTCGTACTGCACCCCGGCGCGGAGCGTCAGCGCCGGGTTCGCCGCATAGTCGACGCCGACGCCGCCGGTGGTGACGTCCTTGTAGTCCTGCGCGATGGTCTGCAGCCCGGTCGCGGTCCGCACTTGGATGGCGTCGAACTCGCCCCAGCCGATGCGCTGCACCTGGCCGTTCAGGGTGAGCTGGTCGGTCAGGGCGTAGCGGGCGCCGAGGGTGGCGATCCATGGCGTGGTGAAGGTCGCCGAGGCGTCGACGGTTTGGTTGGCGGCCGCCGGCAGCGGCGGCAGCAGGCCGCTCACCGCGACGCTGCCCTTCAGCCTGTGCTCGATCTTGGACTTGTAGCTGGCGCCCAGGGTGAGCCGACCGAGATGCGCCTGGCCGCCCACCGCCCAACCCCAGTCCCAGCCCTCTCCGGCCAGCTGGGTGGCGCCGTCCGGCAACAGGGGCGAGAGGTTCGGATTGGCGCTGGACAGCCGCGCATCCGAGCGCTCGGCGTTGGCCGAGGCGCCGAGGTCCAGCCAGTCGGTCACCCGCACGGCGGCCGTGAGCTGAATGTCGACGGTGCGCAGGTCCGAGGTCAGGGCGTCGTAGCGCGTCCAGGCCGTCGGCTCGTACTTGGTCGTGAAGTTGTAGGGGGCCGAGACCGAGAGGCCGACGGCGAGGCGGTCGCCGACCGGGCTGGCGATGGCGGCGTTGGGCAGGAGGCCCGGCTCGATGGGCTTGAAGGCGCGCGGCTGGCCCCGGATCGGCAGGGTGACGCCGCCAGGATAGGTGAGGGTCGAGCCGGTGTTGCCGACGCTGCCGTCGACGATGAGGCCGTGGGCGCCGAAATAGGCCTCCCGGCCGGAGCGGGCGATGGCGGCGGGGTTCCACCACAGCGAGGCGACGCCGGTGTCGGCGACCTCGCCGGAATAGGCCCGGCCCGCGCCGCGGACCGATTGTTCCTGCAGATAGAAGCCGCCGGCCTGGGCCTCGGCGGCGAGCGCTGCGGCCGTGACGGCCGCCGACGCGAATAATCGTGTCTTGCGCATGGGTCCTCCCAGGACGAACTGTCTTTTGGGAAGAGAACTGCCTCCGCGACCGGTGGTTGCGCGGCGGCGATCGAAGCGGTGGCTCCGACAGTCGCCGATGGTCGTTACGCCGGTGGATGGGGCTTGTGTGGCCGATCTGCCACACTAAATGAGCTCAAGCCCGGTTGCGCTTATTCAAGGCGGCCGGGGACGTTCCGCCTCAAGAGGGGACCCATGAACATCGATCTCTATTCAGACCGCGCCAAGCAGGCGGTCCAGTCGGCCCAGAGCCTGGCGCTGGCCAGGCGTCACCAACAACTCGCCCCGGAGCACCTTTTGAAGGTGCTGCTGGAAGAAAAGGACGGCCTGACCCGCGCGCTGATCCAAAGCGCCGGCGGCCGGCCCGACGAAGCCGACCGCGCCGCCGACGCAGCGCTGGGCAAGCTGCCGAAGGTCGAGGGCGGCTCCGGCCAGCTCTACATGAAGCCCGAGACCGCTCGCGTCTTCGCCGACGCCGAGGAGGGCGCGAAGGCGGCGGGCGATTCCTTCGTCACCACCGAGCGGCTGCTGATCGCCGTCGCCAAGGAAGGCGGCGAGGCGGCGGCCGCCCTGAAGGCCGCCGGCGTCACCGCCAAGGGTCTGGAAGAAGCGGCCACGGCCGTCCGCAAGGGCCGCACGGCCGATTCAGCCTCGGCCGAGGAAGGCTATGACGCCCTGAAACGCTATGCCCGCGACCTCACCCAGGCCGCCCGCGACGGCAAGCTCGACCCGGTGATCGGCCGCGACGAGGAGATCCGCCGGACCATCCAGGTCCTCTCCCGCCGCAGCAAGAACAACCCGGTGCTGATCGGCGAGCCCGGCGTCGGCAAGACTGCCATCGTCGAAGGCCTGGCGCTGCGCATCATCAACGGCGACGTGCCGGAGAGCCTGAAGGACAAGAAGCTCCTGTCGCTCGACATGGGCTCGCTGATCGCCGGCGCCAAATACCGCGGCGAGTTCGAGGAACGGCTGAAGGCGGTGCTGAACGAGGTGATCGCCGCCGAGGGCTCGATCATCCTGTTCATCGACGAGATGCACACCCTGGTCGGCGCCGGGAAGAGCGAAGGCGCGATGGACGCCTCCAACCTCTTGAAACCCGCCCTCGCCCGAGGCGAGCTGCACTGCGTCGGCGCCACCACGCTCGACGAGTACCGCAAGCACGTGGAGAAGGACGCCGCCCTGGCGCGGCGCTTCCAGCCGGTCTTCGTCCAGGAGCCGACGGTGGAGGACACCATCTCCATCCTGCGCGGCCTGAAGGAGAAGTACGAGGTGCACCATGGGGTGCGCATCTCCGACAGCGCCATCGTGGCGGCCGCGACCCTCTCGAACCGCTACATCGCCGACCGCTTCCTGCCGGACAAGGCGATCGACCTCATCGACGAGGCCGGCAGCCGCGTGCGCATGGCGGTCGACTCAAAGCCCGAGGAGCTGGACGAGATCGACCGGCGCATCGTGCAGCTGAAGATCGAACGCGAAGCGCTGTCGAAGGAGCACGACTCCGCCTCCAAGGCCCGCCTCGAAAAGCTCGAGGAGGAGCTGGAGGGGCTCGAGGCCGACTCCGAGGAGATGACCGGGCGCTGGCGGGCCGAGAAGGACAAGGTCGGCCAGGCCGCCCAGGCCCGCGAGGCCCTGGACCGGCTGCGCGCCGAGCTGGTCACCGCCCAGCGCCGGGGCGACCTGCAGCGCGCCTCGGAGATCGCTTATGGCGAGATCCCGCAGCTGGAGCGCCGCCTGGCCGAGGAAGAGGCCAAGGCCGAGAAGGACGCCGTCTCGCCGGAAGTGGTCGACGCCGAACAGGTCGCCGCCGTGGTCTCTCGCTGGACCGGGGTGCCGGTCGAGAAGATGCTGGAAGGCGAGCGCGAGAAGCTGCTCTCCATGGAGAACAATCTGCGGGAGCGGGTGGTCGGCCAGGAAGAAGCGCTCTTGGCCGTGTCGGACGCGGTACGGCGTGCGCGCGCCGGACTGCAGGACCCGAACCGGCCGATCGGCTCCTTCCTGTTCCTGGGGCCGACGGGCGTCGGCAAGACCGAGCTCACCAAGGCGCTGGCGGAGTTCATGTTCGACGACGAGCACGCCATCACCCGCCTCGACATGAGCGAGTACATGGAGAAGCACTCGGTCAGCCGGATGATCGGCGCGCCGCCCGGCTACGTCGGCTATGACGAAGGCGGGGCGCTGACCGAGGCGGTGCGGCGCAGGCCCTACCAGGTCGTGCTGTTCGACGAGATCGAGAAGGCCCACCCGGACGTCTTCAACATCCTCCTTCAGGTCCTGGATGACGGCAGGCTGACCGACGGCCAGGGCCGGACGGTCGACTTCCGCAACACCCTGATCATCATGACCTCCAACATGGGGTCGGAATATCTGGCGAGCCTGGCGGACGGCGACGACGTGGAGACGGCGAGGCCCGCGGTCATGGAGGTGGTCCGCCACCATTTCCGGCCCGAGTTCCTCAACCGGATCGACGAGATCATCCTCTTCAAGCGGCTCGGCCGGGCGGAGATGGACAATATCGTCCGCATCCAGCTGAAGCGGTTCGAGAAGCTGCTGGCCGACCGGCGGATGACGCTGTCGCTCGACGATGCGGCCCTGCACTGGCTGGCCGAGCGCGGCTACGACCCGGTCTATGGCGCGCGGCCGCTGAAGCGGGTGATCCAGAAGGAGCTGGTCGACCAGGTCGCCCGCAAGCTGCTCGCCGGCGACCTGGAAGACGGCCAGGTGATCGAGGTCGGCTCGTCCGGCGACGGCCTGGCGATCGACCGCGCCAAGGTGCACTGAGGCCGGCGCCGAACGCCCCCTCCGTCTCGCTACGCGAGCCACCTCCACCGCTTGCGGGGGAGCTGTCAGCGAAGCTGACTGAGGGGGCGTTCGGCCGCCCCTACAGCGCCAGCGGGCTTACCTTGCCGCCCTGGGTCACCACCCGTTTCATCAGCGCGATCCCGCCGCCTTCGCCCGAGGGGGGCTTGGCGATGGTGATGGCGTACCAGGCGCCGTCCGGCAGGCCGGAGAAGCTGAAGCGGTTGTCGGCGTCGCAGGTGGTGCGCCGCACGAAGGCGGAATAGTCGCCGGCGGGGGCGGAGGGCGTCCGCGCGCGAACCGCTTCGGCCGGCTCCGCGGCGGCCTCGCTCGAACGATAGAGCACCTGCATCCGCCGTCGCGTCCAGGCCGTCTCCGGCGTCAGGATCACCGTGGCGTGGGCGCAGTTGAAGCGGGCCTTGCCCTGCCGGTAGGTCACGCGCCCGGCGATCCCGCCGCGGCCGGCCTCGGTCGACCAGGCGAAGTCCGCGGCGCTGAAGCTCGAAGACGCCGGTGGGCGCGGACCGCCGGGCGGCGGCGGACCGAGCGTGGGGGTGCAGCCGGCCAGGACGGCGGCTGCGGCGAGGACGGAAAACATCGGGGCGCGCGACATGTGCCTCACCATAGGAGCTTCTTGGGCTCTCGAAAAACCGCCATTTGCGGCGGAGAGATGGCGAAGGGATGGCGAAGTCGTCCGAGCACGGGCTAATCCATCCCCGGCTTGCCGCGCATCGCCTTGACGCCGCCCCGGCGGACCTTGCCTTCCACCCGCCGTTTCTTCGACGCTAGCGTCGGCCGGGTCTTCTTGCGCTTCGGGGGCGGCGGCTCGGCCGCCTTGCGGATCAGGGCGAACAGCCGGTCCTGGGCGTCGGCTCGGTTCATCTCCTGGGACCGGTGGCTCTGGGCCGTGATCACCAGCACGCCCTCCTGGGTCAGACGCGAGCCGGCGAGATCGTAGAGCCGGGCGCGCACCGGCTCCGGCAGGGCCGGCGAGAGGCGCACGTCGAAACGCAGCTCCACGGCGTTGGAGGTCTTGTTGACGTGTTGCCCTCCGGGTCCGGAGGCGCGAATGGCCTTCCAGACGAGCTCGCTTTCGGAGAGCGCGATGGCGGGCGTGACGTCGATCATCGCCGATCAACTGCCATGCTTCGCGCTTGGATGCGACGTCTCGCGGCGATCTCGTCGGCGGCGAACCCTTGACCTCGGGGCAAAAAAACGCTTGAGAGCCCGCGCTTTGCCGCGCGCGCGCCAACGTCGCCGTGCGGCCTTCTTTCGGTTCAGGAGAACAATCATGCGCGTCTACTACGACCGCGACGCCGACATTTCCCGCATCCTGGACAAGAAGATCGCCATCGTAGGCTACGGCTCCCAGGGCCGCGCGCACGCGCTGAACCTGGTCGACTCCGGCGCCAAGAACGTCGCGGTCGCCCTGAAGGCCGGCTCCGCCACCGCCAAGAAGGTGGAAGCCGACGGCCTGAAGGTGATGACGGTCGCCGCCGCCGCGGCCTGGGCCGACGTGCTGATGATCCTCGCGCCCGACGAACATCAGGCGCAGATCTACAAGACCGAGATCCAGGACAATATCCGCGACGGCGCAGCCCTGCTGTTCGCCCACGGCCTCAACGTTCATTTCGGCCTGATCGAGCCGAAGGCGAGCGTCGACGTGCTGATGGTCGCGCCGAAGGGCCCGGGCCACACGGTGCGCGGCGAATACCAGAAGGGCGGCGGCGTGCCCTGCCTGATCGCCATCCATCAGGACAGCACCGGCGGCGCCATGGACCTGGGCCTCGCCTACGCCTCGGCGATCGGCGGCGGCCGCTCGGGCGTCATCGAGACCAACTTCCGCGAGGAATGCGAGACGGATCTCTTCGGAGAGCAAGCGGTGCTCTGCGGCGGCCTGGTGGAGCTGATCCGCGCCGGCTTCGAAACCCTGGTCGAGGCGGGCTACGCGCCTGAAATGGCCTATTTCGAGTGCCTGCACGAAGTGAAGCTGATCGTCGACCTCATCTACGAGGGCGGCATCGCCAACATGAACTACTCGATCTCCAACACCGCCGAGTACGGCGAGTACGTGACCGGTCCGCGGATCGTCACCGCCGAGACCAAGGCCGAGATGAAGCGCGTGCTGGACGATATCCAGTCCGGCCGCTTCGTGCGCGACTTCATGGTCGAGATGCAGTCCGGCCAGGCGTCGTTCAAGGCGATCCGTCGCCGCGGCTCCGAGCACCAGATCGAGGATGTCGGCCAGCGCCTGCGCGCCATGATGCCCTGGATCACCAAGAACAAGCTGGTGGACACCGCGCGCAACTAGGCGTCAGCCACATCGGACTTATGGAAAGGCCCGGGGGAGACCCCGGGCCTTTTTCGTTGGCGGCCGCTACTCCGCCGCCGCTATCGCCGTCGCACGGCTCGGCGCGCGCCGCATGAGCAGGGTGTAGGCGCCGAGCGCGAGCAGGACGCCCACGAACCAGGCGTAGGTGTAGACCCCCGACCAGAAGGGGGCGACGCCGGCGAAGCTTGCCGGGGCAGCGGCCTTGAGGAAGCCGGGAACATTGGGCGCCACGCCCAGGGCGAAGGCGATCAGGGCCGCCGGGTTCCAGCCGCGCCGATAGGCGTAGACGCCGGCCTCGCGATAGAGGGCTTCGACATCGAGCCGGCCGCGCCGGACGAGCCAGTAGTCGGCGATCAGAATGCCGGCGATGGGGCCCAGCAGGGCGCCGTAGCCGGTCAGCCAGGTGAAGATGTAGCCGTCGGTGGTGGCCATCAGCTTCCACGGCATGATCACCAGGCCGATCGCGGCGGTCGCCAGGGCGCCGGTGCGATAGGAGATCCGCGCCGGCGACAGCGAGGCGAAGTCATAGGCCGAGCAGACCAGGTTGGCGGCGATGTTGCACGACACCGTGTCGACGGCGATCACCACCAGGCCGAGCAGGACGAAGGGCCCGGCCATCGAGCCGGCCAGCTGCACCGGGTCCCAGATCGCCTTGCCGTAGATCACCACCGTGGCCGAGGTGGTCATCACGCTGATGAGGGTGATCAGTCCCATGGTCGGCGGCAGGCCCAGGGTCTGGCCGATGATCTGGTCGCGCTGGCGGCGGGCGAAGCGCGTGAAGTCGGGGATGTTGAGCGCCAGGGTTCCCCAGAAGCCCACCATGGCGGTGAAGGCGGGCAGGAAGACCGCCCAGAACTGTCCGGCCTTCGGACCGCCCGGGACGAAGGCCGAGGGCGCGCTGAGGATCGGGCCGACGCCGCCCGCCCGGCTCACCGCCCACCACAGCAGGGCGCAACAGGCGAGGATCTTCAGCGGCGCGGTCCAGGTCTCCAGCCGCCGGATCGTCGTCAGCCCCTTGCGCACGAAGAAGAGCTGCGCGCCCCAGAAGACCAGGAAGGCGGCCAGCTGGCCGGCGCCGATGCCGAGGGCCGGCAGCATCGGTCCGCGAAGGTCGGCATGGATGGAGATGCCGAGCAGGGTGAGCAACGCCTCGCCGCCGATCCAGGTCTGGATGCCGTACCAGCCGCAGGCGACGAGCGCGCGCGCCAGCGCCGGCAGCCGGGCCCCCTGGACGCCGAAGGACGAGCGGATCAGCACGGCGAAGGGAACGCCGTAGCGCGCGCCGGGGTGGGCGATCAGCAACATGGGAATGAGGATGACGATGTTGCCGAGCAGCACCGTCACCGTCGCCTGCGCCGCCGACATGCCCTGCTCGATCAGGCCGGCGGCCAGCATCCAGGTCGGGACCGCGACGATCATGCCGATCCAGAGCGCGGTGAAATGATACCAGGCCCAGTTGCGCTGCGCCGCGCTGGTCGGCGCCAGGTCCGGGTTCCAGAGCGTCTCGTCGGACTGCGTCGCCATGCCATGCCCCCCTCAAGGTCGGGCACAGCGAGCATGGGCCTGATGACTCTGGGCAAACCAAACCTGCATTTCGCCCGAGCAGCGGTCAAAATGCGTCGGAGATGGACGCTTTTCGGTTCAGGCTGCGCGCTACTGCGGCCCCTTGCGCTTGGCGCGCATGTGCGCGCGCCCCGCCTTCATCAGCGAGATCCACTCCCGCTTCTTCGCGTCGCGGGCCAGCGCGTCGCCCTTGAGCCGCTCATGCTCCAGCTCGCGCTGCAGCTTGCGCCAGCTCTCGAAGTGGCCGGGGTCCAGCCGTCCGTCCGAGAGGGCCTCGCGGACGGCGCAGCCGGGCTCCCGCTCGTGGCTGCAGTCCTTAAAGCGGCAGGCCTGCGTCAGCGTCTCGACGTCGGCCTCCAGCCCCGCGAAGGCGGCGGCGACGCCTTCGTCGGCGTCCATCAGCCCCAGCTCGCGCATGCCCGGCGTGTCCAGGATGAGTGCGCCGGAGGGCAGGCGCAGGAGCTCCCGCCGGACGGTGGTGTGACGACCCCGCCCATCGTTTTCCCGGATCTTGCCGGTCGCCATCAGCGCCTCGCCGGCCAGGGTGTTGACCAGGGTGGACTTGCCGTCGCCGGACGACCCGAGGAGCACGGCCGTGCGCCCCGGCTCCAGCTGGTCGGCGAGCGCCTTCATTCCCTCGCCGGTGAGGGCCGAGACCGCGATCACCGGAACGCCGCCGGCGATCGCCGTCACCTCGGCCACGGCCTGGGCGAGGTCCGCGGCCTGGTCGGCCTTGGTCAGGACGACGACCGGCTGGGCGCCGCTGTCATGAGCCGCGGCGAGGTAACGCTCGAGCCGGCGCAGGTTGAGGTCGCCGTTCAGCGAGAGCGTCAGCAGGGCGACGTCGACGTTGGCGGCCACCACCTGGAGGCCGTGGCCGCCCGCCTGCCTGCGGGTGAAGGCCGAGCGGCGCGGCAGGACGGCGTGGATCTGGCCGAAGGCGTCGGCCGGGTCCGCCTGGACGGCGACCCAGTCGCCGACGACGGGCTGCAGGCCATCCTCTGCCTCGTGACGGAAGCGTCCGGCAAGCTTGGCGTCCGCCTCGCCGCTGTCCAGGGCGAGCCGATAGTGGCCGCGATGCTGCACGAGCACGCGGCCGGGTGCGAAGCCGCGCGCTTCGAAGGGCGCGAAGTCGCTCTGGAGCCCACGGCTCCAGCCATAGAGTTTGAGCAATGTCAGGGTTTCCTTGAATTCAGTCGATGAGCCGAGCGGCGTCGACCGTGGAAAGTCCCGGATCCTTCAGGTCAGGAGCTTCGGCCGCCTGTGGTCAGGCGGCGTGCACGGCGACGCAAAGGGCTGCGGCAATGGGCGTTTGCATTCACGGCTCCTCTCGTTTGCGTGACCGTTATGAGAGCTTGGCGTCCCGGCGCGGCGACGTCAAGCTGACCGAGGAGGAGGCGCTGATGTCCGAAACGATCGCCGTGGTGAACAACGAGGCCGCCCGCCGCTTCGAGGCCTGGATCGGCGACGAGGTGGCGTTCACCGAATACCGGCTGCGGGACGGGACGATGATCCTGCCGCACACCGTGGCGCCGGAGGCCTTTGCGGGAAAGGGCGTTGGCGGCCTGCTGGCCAAGGCGGTCCTGAGCTACGCCCGCGAGCAGGGCCTCGAGGTCGTCCCCACCTGCAGCTTCATCGCCGGCTACATCACCAAACACCCCGAATGGCACGACCTGGTACAGGCCGGCTATCGCGAGCGGCTGGGGATCGAGCGCTAACTCAAAGCCACGCCAGCGCCGCGCGGCCGCGCAGGATTTCCTCGGTCTCGGCGGTATGCTGGCCGCCGTCGCGGGCGTGCAGGACCAGCGGCGGGAGCAGCTGCAGCGGCGCCTTGCCGGTCTTGACCGCCCGCACCAGCACCCGTTTCGCTGGCGTGTCGATGAAGGGATGGACGGGGCGCACCTGGACGGATCCCGCCTTGGGCGCCAGCAGGGCCAGGATATCGGCCAGCCGATCGGCCCGGTGGATCACCGTCACGGTCCCACCCTCGCGCACCGCCTTGATGAGGAAGCCGATCCAGGCGCCCAGGCCGTCGTCGGCCATCCAGGCGCCGCGCCGCTCGGCCGCCGGCGCGCGCAGCGCCTGGGGATCGTCGAAGAAGGGCGGATTGGCCAGGGCCGCGTCGAAGGGCGCGCGGCCCAGGGCCTGGAACCGCGTCGCCACGTCGCCCTCCAGCACCTCGACGCGCCCGGAGAGGTCGTTCAGCGCGATGCTGCGGCGGGCGAGGGCGGCCGCGGCCGGGTCGCGTTCGACGCCGGTGAAACCTGTCTGGGGCCGGCGCATCGCCGCCGCCAGCAGCGCGGCCCCGCCGCCGCAGCCGGCCTCGATCACGCGCGCGCCGTCGGCGGCGTCGCAGGCAGCCGCCAGCAGGGCCGCGTCCAGCCCGGCGCGGTAACCGCGTTCCGGCTGCAGCAGCCGCACCCGGCCGTCCAGCACCGTGTTTTCCGTGATCCCATCCATTCCCGTAGGGCCCAGTATATGCTTGAAGGCCTGCGCGCTCGGGCCGCTTGACCGTGCCCTAGCGCGTCACCATTGTCCGCCGCAATTGTCCGGGCTGCAAAACGCGCTATCGGACGCCTGGAGACCTTAGCCGCGTGGAAGCCAGCACCGCCGCTGTCGCCGAGACGCCCCCGCCGTCGCTGGATGGGCTGATCGCGCTCGCCGCGCCCGACATGGCGGCCGTCGATGCGTTGATCCGTCGGCACATGGACAGCCCGGTGCCGGTGATCCCGGCCCTGGCCGACCATCTGATCGCCGGCTCCGGCAAGCGGTTGCGTCCCCTGCTGACCGTCGCTGCGGCCCGGATGGCCGGCGCCCGCGACGACGCCTGCCTGAAGCTCGCCGCCGCGGTGGAGTTCATCCACACCGCCACCCTGCTGCACGACGACGTGGTGGATTCCTCCGAACTGCGCCGCGGGCGCGTGGCCGCGCACCTGATCTGGGGCGCGCCGTCCTCGGTGCTGGTCGGCGACTTCCTGTTCGCCCGGTCCTTCGAGCTGATGGTCGGCGCCGGCTCGATGTCGGCCCTGGAGATCCTGGCGCGGGCCTCGCGGGTCATCGCCGAGGGCGAGGTGCTGCAGCTCACCCGGGCCCACGACCTGGACCTCGGCCAGGACCTCTATCTGGAGATCATCCAGGCCAAGACCGCCGAGCTGTTCGCCGCCGCCGCCGAGTGCGGCGCGGTCTCGGCCGGCGCCCCGCCCGAGCGTTGCCGGTCCTTGCGCAAGTTTGGCATGGATCTGGGCCTGGCCTTCCAGCTGGTCGACGACGCCCTGGACTATTCCAGCGACAGCGCCACCCTGGGCAAGAACCCGGGCGACGACTTCCGCGAAGGCAAGGCGACCCTGCCGCTGCTGCTGACCATGGCCCGCACGGGCCCGGCCGAGCGCGAATTCTGGGTGCGCACCGTCGATCGCCGCGAACAGACCGACGCCGACTTCCAGCGCGCCTGCGAGCTGATGCGCCAGACCGGCGCGCTGGCCTCGACCCTGGACCTGGCGCGCAGCTACGCCGACTCCGCCAAGGCCGCCCTGGCGGACTTCCCGGCGAACAGCTGGCGCCCGGCGCTCGAAGCCCTCGCCGACTTCGCGGTCGGCCGCCGGGCGTAGAAGCCGAGGTTTTCCTCCCCAGCGAAAGCGGGGGAGGGGAACCACACGCCGAGCGAAGCGGAGAGCGTGTGGTGGAGGGGGCGGGCCGTGCGCACGATCTCGCCACCTCAATGCCGTAGCGACAAAAGAACGGCGCGCGCCGCGCTTGCGGCTCGCCCCCTCCACCACCCGGTGTTCCCCGGGCGGTCCCCCTCCCCCGCTTCGCAGGGGAGGAGCGTGGTCAGCCCGGCTTGATCATGTTTTCCGGGCGGACGACGGCGTCGAACTGCTCGTTGGTGACGTAGCCGCCGCCGACAGCTTCTTCGCGCAGCGTCGTGCCGTTCTTGTGCGCGGTCTTGGCGATCTTGGCGGCGTTGTCGTAGCCGATCGTCGGCGCCAGAGCCGTCACCAGCATCAGCGAGCGCTCGAGGTTGGCCTTGATGTTGTCCTCGCGGGCCTCGATGCCGGCGACCATGTTGTCGGCGAAGGAGATGGCCGCGTCGCCCAGCAGCTGGGCCGACTGCAGGAAGTTGTAGGCCATCACCGGGTTGAAGACGTTGAGCTCGAAGTGGCCTTGCGAACCGGCGACCGTCATCGCCGTCTGGTTGCCCATGATGTGGGCGCAGACCATGGTCAGGGCCTCGGCCTGGGTCGGGTTGACCTTGCCCGGCATGATCGAGGAGCCCGGCTCGTTCTCCGGCAGGGCCAGTTCGCCCAGGCCCGCGCGCGGGCCGGAGCCCAGGAAGCGCAGGTCGTTGGCGATCTTGAAGAGGGCCGCGGCCGCGGAATTCAGCGCCCCGTGGCTGAACACCATGGCGTCGTGCGCCGCCAGGGCTTCGAACTTGTTCGGCGCGGTGACGAACGGCAGGTGGGTGATGGCGGCGATCTTCTCGGCCACCTTCTTGTCGAAGCCGATCGGGGCGTTCAGGCCGGTGCCGACGGCGGTGCCGCCCTGGGCCAGCTCATAGAGGCCGTAGAGGGTCTCCTTGATGCGGCGGACCGCCATGGCGACCTGGTGCGAATAGCCGCCGAATTCCTGGCCCAGCGTCAGCGGGGTGGCGTCCTGGGTGTGGGTGCGGCCGATCTTGATGATGTGGGCGAACTCGGCCGACTTCTTCTTCAGCGCCGCGTGCAGGTGCTCCAGCGCCGGCATGACGTGGTGGGCGACCTGTTCGGCGCAGGCGATGTGCATGGCCGTCGGATAGGTGTCGTTCGACGACTGGCTCATGTTGACGTGGTCGTTCGGGTGGATCGGCTTCTTGGAGCCCATCTCGCCCTTCAGCACCTGGATCGCCCGGTTCGAGATCACCTCGTTGGCGTTCATATTCGACTGGGTGCCGGAGCCGGTCTGCCAGACCACCAGCGGGAAGTGGTCGTTGAGCTTGCCGTCGATCACTTCCTGGGCGGCCATGATGATCGGCAGGGCGATGTCCTGGTCGAGCTTGCCGAGCTCCATGTTGGCTTCGGCCGCGGCGCGCTTGACGATGCCCAGGGCGCGGATGATCGGCTCGGGCTGCTTCTCCCAGCCGATCTTGAAGTTCTGGATCGAACGTTGGGTCTGCGCGCCCCAATAGCGGTCGGCGGCGACCTCGATGGGTCCGAAGGTGTCGGTCTCAGTGCGGGTCGCGGTCATCAGGGCCTCCATCTGCGTCGGGCGGGGTCTAACCGGCGCGCGCGCCGGCCGCAACGGCCGTGGCGGTCAAAGCGCCGCCAGTTTATAGGGTAGGGCCCCGCTGACCCGGAGCCAGTATGCTGGATCTGAAGTTCGCCAGCACACGGGTCATGCGCCGGAGCGAACTTCAGATCCAAAAAGCACACTGGAAACGTACACTTGCTAGTGTCCTTATCGATTCCGAAGTTCGTCGGAACTCGCCACGGGCGCAAGCGAACTTCGGAATCGGGACACTAGGCATGCTGGTCGCCACCACGAACGATCTTCCGGGCTACCGCATCACCGCCCATGTGGGCATGGTCCGCGGCGTCACCGTCCGCTCGCGCAGCGTCGTCGGCAACATCGGCGGCGCCATCCAGTCGATCTTCGGCGGCAGCCTGTCGATCTACACCAAGCTCGCCGAGACCGCCCGGCAGGAGGCCTATGACCTCATGGTGGCGCACGCCCGCGAGATGGGGGCCGATGCGGTGGTGGCCATGCGCTACGACGCCAACGAGATCATGGACGGGATCACCGAGGTGCTGGCCTACGGCACGGCGGTCAAGGCGGAGCGCCTGTAGGTCCGGATGGATGACGGCTGGATCCACAGCGGCAAGGTCCGCGCACGCGAGGCTGGCGGCGCGATCGAGGTGGTCGTCGACGGCCTGACCACCCAGGCGAAATACTACAAGCCGCTGATCTACGAGTTCTTCCGCAAGGAATGGCGCGGCGCCCGGCCCGCCTGGGGGGAGTTCGCCGTCGAGATCCGCATGGAATATGTCGGCGACCCGCCCTGGATCGACCTCGACAACCTGGCCAAGGCCATCCTCGACGCCATCAAGGGCTATGTCTTCCACGACGACGCCCAGGTCGCCCGCCTGCTGGTCGAGCGCGCGGCGGGGGAACGTGAGCGGATCACCGTCTGCGTCCGCAAGATCGGCGAGCTGTCGCCTATTCACCGGTAGAGCGCCGCTTTCGCTGCCCCAAAAAAGAAAATGGCCGCGCCCCCGGAGGGACGCGGCCGATGTTCCTGAGCCCTCCGGGGGAGGGGATGGCTCAGCGATACTGCTGCAGCCGGGTCGTCCGCAGACCCGCCAGACCGTGACGATCGATCGAACGCTGCCAGGCGGTGAATTCTTCCGCCGTCAGCGAGTAGCGCGCGAGCGCGTCGTCGAGCGAGATCAGTCCGCCTCGCACGGCCGCGACGACTTCCGCCTTGCGGCGGATGACCCAGCGCCCGGTGTTCGGCGGCGGCAGGTCCTTCAGCGTGAGCGGCGCACCGGTCGGGCCGATCACATAGGCCTCGCCACGGTTATTCGTGCGCGTCTGCTGTTGTTGCAACATGGCTCTACGTCTTTCCCACCATCGTTATTGGTAGGAACCATACACAGCAGCCACTAACGGCCGCTGAATCGTGAAAGTAAATAAACCCATAATCATTTCCTCCCCCGCGTACTAAAATGGCACATACTCTAAGTGGCGAAGTAACCGATATTAATGTTGAACGAAGTTATCTCTTCATCTGGATCAGTTCGTCCAACATCTGGTCTGCGGTGGTGATGATCTTCGAGGAGGCCGAATAGGCCTTCTGGGTGGTGATCAGGCCGGTGAATTCCTGCGACAGGTCGACCGTCGAGGCTTCCAGGCTGGAGGGCGAGATGACGCCAGCACCGGCGGTGCCGGGCGCCTTGGCCACCATCACGCCGGCCGGGATGGCGGAGGAGTAGGTGTTGCCGCTGGAAGGCTTCAGGCCGTCGGGGTTGGGGAAGGTCGCCAGGCCGATCTGGGCGATCTTGCGGACCTGCTTGTTGTCAAAGATGGCCGAGACGAAGCCCTGGTCGTCGACCTGGACGGCGATCACATTGCCGACGCCCGCGCCGTCGGAGTTCACCGACTTCAGCTGGCTGGCCTCGACCACCTGCGAAAGCTTGCTGAGGTCGAGGGTGATCGTCTGGTCGCTGAGGCCGAGGCTGGTCGCCCACTTCGGCGCGGCCCCCGTCGCGGAGTTGCCGAGCGAGAAGCTCGGCGTCATGGAACCGGACAAGTTCGCAAAGAAGCCCCCGCTGTTGACTGGATCGAAGTCGCCGTTCGACGTGAACATGATCTTGCCTTCGCCGATCAACCCCGGGGACGCGCCGCCCGTCACGTCCGTCGCGGGGACGGCGTAGACTTCGGCGTGCCACTCGTTCGGGGTGGCGCCTTTCAGGACCGCCAGGGCGACCTTGTGGGTGCCGCCGGACGAGTCCGTGATGCTCATCTCCATGGTGAAGTCAGGCTTGGTGCCGGTCACCACCGCGTTGTTTGCGATGTCGTCGGCATATTGCGCCATCGAGGTCGTCGGCGTGACCGTCGGGTCGTAGGCGGCCTCACCGGCGGACACCGTCTGGTTCTTGAAGAGCGAGGCGGTGAGCTGCACCAGGCTGGTCGGCGCCACGGCGGTGCCCAGCGACTTGACGTTGATCGGCTGCATCGAGGTGAGGTCGGAGGGGTCGGGCGTCGCCACGCCGTCCTCCACCGGCCAGCCTTGCAGGTAGAGCTTGGCGTCGTTCACCAGGTAGCCGTTGGCGTCCACACTGAAGGAGCCGGAGCGGGTGAACAGGCGCTGGTCGGAGTCGGCGAGACCCAGACCCTTGTTGGTCACGACGAAGAAGCCGTCGCCGTTGATGGCGATGTCGGTCGCCGAGTTCGCCGTCTGGATCAGGCCCTGTGTGCTGACCAGTTGGCGGGTGATCGCCTGGGTGCCGCCGGCGGAGTAGTGCCCGGGGACGGCCTGGGCGGTCACCACGCTGGAGAAGTTGGTCTGGTTGCGCTTGTAGGCGACCGTGTTCACGTTGGCGATGTTGTCGGAGATGGAGGCGAGCGCCGAGGCGTTGGCGACCAACCCCGAAACGCCGGCCAACATGGCTGAATTGATGCTCATTGCTTCACTTTCCGTTCGGTGACCGCGGCGCGCGGCGTCCTGCTCTCGCGCCTGGGTCCGATTTCAGGGCGTTCAGGCCGACGTTTGGTCGGCCGTGTTCGTGGTGTCGGTGGTGGTGGCTGTCTCGGTGGCCGGCTGGGTGACGGAGGTCACCAGGCTGATCGGCACCTTGCCGCCGTTGACGGTGATGACGGCCGCGCCGTCCTCCTGCTGGATCGCCGTCACCAGCCCCTGCACGTAGATCGTGCTGGCGACGCTCTTGGCGCCGGCGTCCGTCGCGGTGACCCGCAGGGTGTAGACGCCGTCGGGCTGCGCAGCGCCCGAGTTGTCCTTGCCGTCCCAGGTGAAGCTATGCTCCCCGGCCTTCATGTCGTCCGTCCCGCCCGAGGCGGTGCGGACCGGCACGCCGTTGGCGTCGAGCACCTCGATCTTCACGTCGGCGGCGTTGGCGGGGAGGCTGTAGCCCCACTTCGCCTGGCCGTTCGACAGGGCCGCGTCGCTGGTGCTGGCGCGGACTTCCTTGCCGATCAGGCCCACGGCGCTGGAGAGGCTGGTTCCGGTGTTGGCGACCAGCTGCTTCAAGAGGTCGTTGCCCGCCAGCTGCTGCTCCACGCCGGTCATCTGGACCAGCTGCGACATGAACTGGTTGGAATCCATCGGCGAGGTCGGATCCTGGTTCTTCATCTGCGTCGTCAGCAGGGTGAGGAACATGTTCATGTTGTCGGCGAGGCGCGTGCGTCCGGCCGAGGTGGTGTCGGTCGTGGCGGCGGTCGTGGTCGCCGTGGTGGTGCTGATCGGCGAGGTGGCGCTGGTCATCGCTTGATCCTCAGATGCGCACGTCGACGCCGGACGGCGTCGCGCGGCGATTTATGAGCGCGGCCTGAGCCGCGTCCCCGGCCGTCTCCAGGGCGGCGGCGAACGCGCGGCCCCGGAAGGCCTGGCCGGAATTCTCGTTGTTCTGGAAGGCGTTCTGCTGGCCGGAGCCGCCCCGGCCCTGGTCCTGGGCGACGTCGAACGAGAGGCCGCCTGTCACGTCGAACCCCGACTGCGCCAGCGCCCGCTGCAGTTCGTTGGCCCGCGACCTGAGCTCGGCGGCGGCCTGCGGGGTGTCGAATGACATGGCCGCGCTGACCCGGCCGTCCGCGTTGATCTCGATCCGGACGTTGACCTTGCCGAGCCCCGCCGGATTCAGCTGCAGGTCGAACTGGGTCGTACGCGCGCCGAGCTTCTTGACGATCTGGCCCGCCAGGTTCGCCACCGTCTCCGGCGTCGCGCGGGCGGCGGCGGCCGCCGCGGCGTGGGTCGGGCTCGAGGCGCCGGTGGCCGGCGGCTGGACCGTCGGGTCGGCGGCGAGCTGAGGATCGGCGGCCCGCGACGGGGGCTCCGCGAGCTGCGGCTCGGCGGTGTTGGCCGATCCCTGGCCGGGGTCGTTGTTCGCGGCGCCCTGGGGCGCGGCGCCGACCGTGGAGGTCGGGCCCGGACGGACCGCAGGGGCGGCGGCCGTGGCGGCGTCAGGCGTTGCTTCCTCGCGGCCGGCGCGCGCCATGGCCGGCTTCTCGCCGACAGGCGGCGGCGGGCGGCGGCGGCGCGGCGGCGGCCTGGGCCGTGACAGGCGCCGCCGCGGTGTCCACGGGCGGGGCGGGCGCCGGGACGGCCGCTAGGGGCGCGCTCGCCGTCTTGGCGGTTTCCGTCTTCGGCGTGGCCGCGTCGGCGACGGTGGAGGCTGGCGTCGGAAGGTCCGCGGTCTTGTCCGCGAGCATTTCCAGCCTGGGTTCGGCGGCGGTCTGCGGCGCCGGCTCGGGCTGCGCGGGGAGGGAGGTCGCCGGGAGCGGCAGGGCTTCGGCGGCTGGCGGCGGAGCCGAGGAGCCGTTCGGCGCCGGCGGGGCTGCGGACTTTGCAGCGGCCGGCGGCGGGGCCGGGGCCGGCGTCATCAGCGCCATCACCGACGTGATCTGCGCCGCCGTCAGCGGATCGGTCGGGGGCGGCGTTTCGGTCGCATCGTCCGGCTGAGTCTCGACGATCACCGAGGCGTCGAGGGCTACGGTCATATCGGCCGCCGCATCGGCGGTCGGGATCGTCTGAGGCGTCTGGGCCGGTTCGGCCGCCGCAGCGTCGCCCTTGCCGACAAGCTTGCCCGCGTCGCCGCCCAGGATCTTGTCGGCGTGAGCAGGAGGCTTCGGCGCGACCGCGGCCGCTACAATGGCGTTCCGGTCCGTCGGCGGGGCGCCGGCGGCGTTCGCCGCGTCGATCGGCAGGGTGGCCGAGGCGTCGGCGGGAACGCTCGTCTCCATCTGGTTCGCCAGCGTCTGGCCCACCAACGCCGGGTCCATCAGCGTCTGGCCTGCCAGCCCCGGGTCCGCCAACGCGGGATCCGCCTGACCGGCCAGCGCCTGGCCGGCCAGCGCCGGATCCGTCGCGACCTGGCCCGGCGTCGCCCCGGCCTGCGGGACGCCGTCCGCCGAGGCGAAGAAGGCGCTCATCAGCGCGTCGAAACCTGCGAGCGGGCCGCCCACGGTCTTGCCGGCGCCGGCGGCGGCGGCGGGTACCATGGGCGCAATGATGCTGATGGGTGCGGACACGGACGACTCGACAACGAGGGGGCGCGTGCTGCGCTGAGGGTTCCGTCGGACTGGAGCAACCTTCGCGCCAGTCTGAAAATCGTTGAAAATATTAGAGTATTTGTCCCGTCCCCGAGGCGCCGCCGCCGGGCTGCGGCCGAAATTGCCGGGCTATAGCGGCGCCGGCGGGGCGTTCCCTGCCGGGCCGGCGGGGCCCGGCCAGCTCTGGCATTGGTCTTGCGTTAACCCTGTTGGGCTCCGTCGAGCCTGAAGAGGTCGGCATTGAAAACGCTGATGAATTTTGTTCCCAAGGCGCTGCCCGAGCGCCGAAACGTCCCGGCAGTTTCGTCCGGGGCGCGCAGCGTTTGCCGGGCGGAGGCCTAATCCATGTCGCTCAACGCCGCCCTTAGAACAGCGACCTCCGGCCTGAACGCCGCGCAGATGGGCCTGCGGGCGGTCTCCGACAACATCGCCAACGTCAACACGCCTGGCTACGTCCGCAAGACCGTCGAGCAGGCGCCCCTGGTCGTCGCCGGCCAGGGCATGGGCGTCTCGGTCACCGGCACCAAGCGCATCACCGACCAGTATCTGGAGTTGGCGAGCCAGACGGCGAGCGGCGAGGCGAGCCGCTGGGGCGCCTATTCCCAATATATCGACACCGCCCAGGGCCTGTTCGGCGACCCCACCAGCGAGAACTTCTTCTTCAACCGGCTGGACACTCTCTATTCCGGCTTCTCGGCCGCGGCCAACGACCCGTCCTCGACCCTGCTGCGCAGCCAGGCTGTGGCCAACGTCAAGGATTTCCTCGGCGAAGCCCAACGCATCAACAGCCAGCTGGTCTCGCTCAGCGAGACGATGGACACGCGCATCAGCGCCGACATCGCCGAGGTGAACGCCCTGCTGTCGAGGATCAATTCCCTGAACGGGGACATCGTCCGCGCCAAGCTGATCGAGCAGGACGCTTCCGGCGCCGAAAACATCCAGGCGCAGCTGGTCAACCAGCTCTCCGGCCTGATGGGGGTGAAGGTGTCGCCTCATGCCGGCGGGGGCGTCGATATCCGCTCCGGGGACGGACTGAAGCTCGCTGGCGACGGCGCCGTGACGCTCACCTACAATAGCTCCCCGGGCAATCCTGGCTATATCACCGCCACAGCCGACGGCGGCGCTCCGCAGCCGCTGCAGCTCGACAGCGGCGAGGTGCGCGGCCTGCTCGACCTGCGCAACACCGAGCTGCCGCAGCTGAGCGACCAGCTGGGCGAACTCGTGCAGGGGACCGTCGACCAGCTCAACGCGGCGCACAACGCCTCCAGCACCGTCCCGGCGCCCACCACCTTGACCGGCCGCAGCACCGGTCTCGACCTGACCAGCGCGGTCAGCGGCTTCACCGGGCAGACGACCGTCGCCCTGACGGACTCCTCGGGCGTCGTCCAGCATCAGGTCGCGATCGACTTCGACGCCATGACCATGAGCGTCAACGGCGGCGCGGCCACAGCCTTCGGCGCCTCGACCTTCGACGCCGACCTCAACGCCGCGCTCGGCGGCCTGGGGACCGCCAGCTTCACCAACGGCGCCTTGAAGATCTCCGGCGCGGGCGGCCTTGGCGTGGCGATCGACGAGGGCACGTCGTTGAAGGCCGGCAAGGCCTTCTCGCACTTCTTCGGCCTCAACGACCTTGTGCGCAGCTCCGGCACGGGCACGTACGCCACCGGCCTGACGGGAACCAGCGCTCACGGCTTCACGCCGGGCGACACGATCACGCTTCGCCTGTCGCAGCCGGACGGCAAGGCGCTGCAGGACGTGACGGTGACAGTGCCCGCGTCGCCGACGATGGACGACCTGGTCGCCGCGCTCAACAACACCAGCAACGGCGTCGGCCTCTACGGCGCCTTCAGCCTCGACACTCAGGGCCGGCTCAGCTTCACCGGGGCGCCGCCGACCAATGCGGTGCTGTCCGTCGTCAGCGACAAGACCGCCCACGTCGACACCGGCATCGCGATGACCCAGCTGTTCGGCCTGGGCGCCGGCGAACGCTCGTCGCGCGCCAACCAGTTCAAGGTGGACGCCGTGGTGGCCGCCGATCCGGGCAAGCTGGCCTTTGCACACCTGGACCTGGACGTCGCCGCCGGCGCGCCGGCGTTGCGCATCGGCGACGCGCGCGGCGCCCTGGCGCTGGCGGAGTCTGGCGATGTGAACGCCCAGTTCGGCGCGGCGGGCGGCCTGGGCACGGTGAACATGACCGTCGCCCGCTACGCCTCGGAGTTCTCCGGCGCGATTGCGCGCGGCGCCGCCGACGCCCAGAGCCGCACAGACGCCGCGGAGTCGGTGAAGACCGAAGCCGAGGCGCGCCGCCAGTCGGCCGAAAGCGTCAACCTCGACGAAGAACTGGTGAACCTCACCACCTACCAGCAGGCGTTCAACGCTTCCGCCCGGATGATCCAGGCCGTGAAGGAACTGTTCGACGTCCTCACCAACATCATCTGACGGAGCGCCCTGCCGTGAACCGCGTCTCGACTTCGGGCAACTACGCCACCGTGCTGGCCAACCTCACCAAGGCCCAGCAGAGCCAGATCTATTTCGGCAACCAGGTGGCCACCCAGAGAAAGGGCGCCGACCTCAAGGCCTATGCGACCACCGCCGACACGCTGACCGCCATGCATACGGTGCAGGCGCGGCTGAAGAGCTATCAGGAACAGAACACCGTGATCGGCGACCGGCTCTCGAGCCAGGACGTGGCGCTGAACCAGGTGACCGGCGCCGCCGGCGCGATCCGCGAGGCGCTGGCCAATGCGCTCGCCACCGGCAGCGCCGAGACCATGATGACCGACATCGAGGCCCAGGTGTCCGGCGCGGTCGAGGGTATGAACTCGCGCTACAACGGCAAGTATCTGTTCGCCGGCGGCCAGGTGGACACACGGCCGGTGTCGCTCAATTCGATCGCTGACCTCACCGATCCGGTCCTGCCGGCGGCTCCCGTCGACGTCAGCAGCTTCTTCCACAACGACGACTACAAGATGCAGAACAAGCTGGACGACTCCACGACGGTGACGACCGGCGTGCTGGCGTCGGACATCGGGACCGAGCTGCTCACGGCGCTGCACACGCTGCAGAATTCGCCGGTCGGTCCGTTCAGCGGCAAGCTCACCGAGGCCCAGCAGGTCTGGATCCAGGGGCAGCTGGGGACCTGGGACGGCTTGCGCTCGGACCTGACGACCATGACCGCGGCCAACGGCCTCACCCAGAAGCGGCTCGACACCAGTAAGGAGAACGTCGTCTCCCAGGACGTCACCCTGGCCGGCATGGTGGGCGACATCACCGACGCCGACATGGGCCAGGCCGCCACCCAGCTGCAGATGGCCCAAATGGCGGTGCAGGCTTCCGCCCACGTCTTCCAGGCCCTCCAGGGCGCGTCGCTGCTGAGCATCCTGCCGGCTTAAGGCGCCCCACCCCTCGCAAAGCCTTGGCGTCACAGCTAAATAGGCGGTCATGACGACCGCTTCCGCCCTGTTGCGCGACGCCCCCGACGGCCTGATCGAGGCCGCGCGCGAGGCTGTGCGCCTGCCGGTGGGGACGCGGATCGTGGCGGCCATGTCCGGCGGGGTGGACTCCACGGTGACCGCCGCGGTCCTGGCGCGCGCGGGCTACGACGTGGTCGGCGTGACCCTGCAGCTCTACGACCATGGCGCGGCGATCCAGAAGAAGGGCGCCTGCTGCGCCGGCCAGGACATCCACGACGCGCGGACCGCGGCCGACGCCATCGGCATCCCGCACTACGTCCTCGACTACGAGAGCCGCTTCCGCGAGCAGGTCATCGAGGACTTCGCAGACTCCTATCTGCGCGGCGAGACGCCGATCCCCTGCATCCGCTGCAATCAGACGGTGAAGTTCCGCGACCTGCTCGACACCGCCCGCGACCTGGGCGCCGAGGCCATGGCCACCGGCCACTATGTCCGCCGCGAGCAGGGGCTCGCCGGGCCGGAGCTGCATCGCGCCGCCGATCCGGCCCGCGACCAGAGCTACTTCCTGTTCGCCACCACGCCTGAGCAGCTCGCCTATCTGCGGTTTCCGCTTGGGGGATTGCCCAAGCCTGCGGTGCGCGCCGCCGCCGCCGAGCTGGGCCTCGCGGCGGCCGACAAGCCGGACAGCCAGGACATCTGCTTCGTTCCCGAGGGCCGCTACACGACCGTGATCGACCGCTTGCGGCCGCACGGCGCGGAGCCGGGCGACATCGTCCATATGGACGGCCGCACGCTCGGCCGCCACGAGGGCGTCACCCGCTACACCATCGGCCAGCGCCGGGGGCTCAACGTGGCCGTCGGCGATCCGCTGTTCGTGGTGAAGATCGACGCCGACCGTCGCCAGGTGATCGTGGGGCCGCGAGAGGCCCTGCTGACGCGCGCGCTGACGCTGAAGGAGGCCAACTGGATCGGCGACGGCGCCTCGATCGAGGCCGCCTGCGACGCCGCCCGCCCGGTGCTGGCGCGCGTGCGCTCGACCCGCGAGCCGATGGCCGGGCGCCTGGGGTGGATCGACGGCCAGGCTGGCGTGCTGTTCGACGGCGCCGAGGAAGGCGTGGCCCCCGGCCAAGCCTGCGTCCTCTACGCCCCGGAAGCTCCGACCCGGGTGCTCGGCGGCGGCTTCATCGCGGGCGCGGTGCGCGGCGAGGATTAGATCCTCCCTCCCTTAATGGGGAGGGAGGGCCTCAGAGCGTCTTCGCCAGCGCCTCCAGCTGCTCGGCGCAGACGCCCCAGCCTTCGTGGAAGCCCATCTCGACGTGCTGTTTGACGGTGGCGTCCGTCCAGTGACGGGCGCGGGCGATGTAGAGGGTCTCGCCGTTTCCGGCGTCCTCAAAGGTGATTATGCCGGTGAACATCGGGTTTTCGGTCGGGACCCATCCCTCGGTGTAGGCGTCGGTGAAGACGAGTTTCCGGTTCGGGACCACCTCCAGGTAGACGCCGTCGTTCGGGAAGGACTCGCCGTCGGGGCCGTGGAAGATCGTCTGGCTGACGCCGCCGGGGCGGACGTCCATCTTCACCACCTCGGCGTACCAGGGCTTGGGGCAGAACCACTGCGGGATCAGGGCGGGATCGGTCCAGCAGCGGAACAGCGCCTCGGGCGAGGCGGCCAGCTTGCGGGCGATCACCAGTTCGCGGTCGCTCTCGGGCTTGATCTCGACGGGGGTAGCCATCTTGGGTCTCCTTTTTGGTTCAGCTCGGGTTGCTGGCCCAAGGACGGACAGGGGCGTAGGTCGCCGACATCAGCCCGTCGGAATTTTCATCATGTTGAGCTTCACGCCGCCGGGCAGGAGCATGTCGCCGGGCTCCATGCCGGCGGGGCAGGGCCCCCGCCAGTTGGCTTCCAGCGTCATCTCGTGGGTCCCGTTCATCTCCGGGGCGCGGGCGCCGGAGATGCTGCTCTCGGCGCTGACCTTGTAGGACTTGGCGAAGTCGCCGGTGACCTCGCCCTTGGTCGCCGTCTTGCCGCCCTCGCCCATGTCGCAGGTCGAGGCGAATTCCCAGCCGCCACCGAGCCGCGGCGCCATCCTGGTCTGGCTGCAGGCGTTCTTGCCGGCCTGCTGACCCCAGACGGTGAAGCGCTGCTCCACCGCGTGATCGATGCAGACCTGGCTCACCTGGGTCATGCCCCGGGTCGAGATCTTCTGTTCCCAGAGGCCCGGCGCGCGCTCGGGCACGGCGGCGGGCGTGGCGGTTCCGGAGGTCGGCGCGGCGCCGGGCGGCGCCGGAGTGCGGGGCGCATTGGCCGGCTTCCTGTCGCAGGCGGCGAGCGCGAGCAGGCCGGCGGCGAGCATAAGGACTTTGCGCATGGTCCAGGGACCTCCCATTTCTTGTTGGGGCGCAGCTTCGCGCCGGGCCGGGCTGGGATCAATCCGCGCCGCGCCGCCGTTGTCCTTCAGATGTCTCGCATGAGACGCTCGGGGCGAGCAGAGGTGAAGATTGATGAATGAGCTGCGCAACGACCATGTGCGGTCGCGTTACGAAATGGACGAGCAGGGCCAGACCTCCTACGCCAACTATCGTCTGCAGGGGGACCGGCTCTACGTCGACTATGTCTTCGCCCCGCCCGCCCTGCGCGGCACCGGCGCGTCCGGCCGGCTGATGGCGGCGCTGGCCGCCGACGCCCGCGAAAAGGGCCTGAAGATCACCCCGATCTGCGGCTACGCCGCCGCCTGGCTGCAACGGAGCCGGGAGTTCCGGGATCTGGTGACGTAGGCGCGAATTCGCGTCAGCGGCGAAGACAGTGAACAAAGATCGTTAATCGGCGCGACCAACCGGCGGGCGCTTCGAGCGTCACGCGGGGGATCAGCGCATCGGCTCGGAAACGGCCTGCGGCGGCGCGGCCGCGCCTTCGTACGAGTGTCTAGGATGTCCCCCGGTCCCGATCTGGGACGGGGCGCCTGTCCCGGATCGGGATGGCGCCGCCGGCGCCTGGCCGGCCTCCCGGGTTAACGGAAGGCCTTCGCCAGGCGCCGCACTGCAGACCTGTTAACCTCTAGGCCCGCTTCAGATCGTGCGGGCGACGATGGCTTCCAGCGTCTGGACGCGGGCTTCGCAGTCTTCGACCAGGCGGCGGGCGATGTCGCGCACGCCCGGCGGATAGGCGTCGCCGCCCTCGGCGATCTCGGCGGCGATCGTCTCGACCTCGACCATGGCCGTGCTCAGGGCGCGGATGTGGTCCTTGGCGAGAGTCTTGGCTTCCAGCTGCAGGCGACGGACGCGCTGCGCAACGGTTTCACTCTTCGGGGCCGCGACGGTGGCGGCCTTCATGTCGTTATCGGCGACGACGCTCAGAGACGGTGACATGCGATAATTCCTCAAATCCCCAACCCAGGTGTTCGGCCGCGACCCACGATAGGCCGCCTCCAAAGCCGCAAGCCCTGCTGTTTCATCTACGGACGAGAACAGCTCAGGTTCCCTGTCATACGCACGATCGGCGCCAGGTTTTCGCGGCTAAGGCGAAGGTGGGGATTCGGCGCCACGGTATGAAGTTAACGCGGGCGCCTGGCGGCCGGTTTTTTCCTGTGGACGATATCAGCGAAGCTCCTGGCCCAGCCTGGAGCGTGACGGCCGCCGCAGTGGCGGCTCTAGTCTTCGCGGCGGTTCGCGGCCTTCCAGCGCAGGCAATCCAGCGGCATCACCTGGACGGCGGGGCGGCGCTCGTCCTGCAGCCAGGCCTTGCCGTCGGCGACCGCCATGACGCGATAGATCGGCAACCCGCCGGCGTCCGCCGAGACCAGATCCCCCACCGAAACGGCGTCCTTCGCCAGAAGCACCCAGTCCAAGCCGCGCATCGAATTTTCCTGCCGATGACGCCCGCCACAGCAGCGGACCGTCAGCAGCTATAGGCACAGCAGGGTTGCGACTGCCTGAAGAGGGCGTTTACCCGCCGTTCAGATTCGGCCAGGCCGGTCATTCGGCCGGGCCTCAGCTGTGTTTTGCGGCCTTCCAGCACAGACGATCGAGAGACATGAGCTGAGGAGTGGGGTGACGATCTTCCTGCAGCCAAGCCTTGCCATCGGCGACGGCCAGCACGCGGTAGATCGGCAGTCCCCCTGCGGCGGCGGACACTAGGTCACCTGGCGAGACGGCGTCTTTTGCCAAAGAAGTCCAGTCTATGGCGTTCATCGAAATCTTCCTTGCGATGACATCCTAACGCCGTCGAATCTCAAGGAATTCTCTTCTGACAGAAATGCGACACAATCAACGGGAGCGATATGTCGCGGCCAAACTCAACCGTCGCTGGCCGGCGCGATCAGCCCCGCAGGGCCTCGATGATCGTTTCCGCCCGCTGGAACAGCGCCGGGTCGACCTGGAGGTCGGCGGCCGCGGCGTTGTCGTCCAGCTGCCCAGGCCGGCTGGCGCCGACGATGGCGGAGGCGACGTTCGGTTCGCGCAGCACCCAGGCCAGGGCGAACTGCGCAAGGCTGCAGCCCGCCTCTGCGGCCAGCGGCTTGAGCTCCTGCACGGCCGCCAGGACCTGGGGCCGCATCAGGTCGTTCATGCTGTGGCCCATGCGGTCGCTGGCCGCGCGGCTGTCGCCCGGCGGCTTGGCGTCCGGCGCATACTTGCCGGTCAGCACTCCCTGGCCGAGCGGCGACCAGACGATCTGCGAGACGCCGCTTCTGGCGCTGAGCGGAATGACCGCCTGTTCCGGCTGGCGGTGCAGCAGGGAATATTGCGGCTGGCTGGAGACGAACCGCTCGGCACCGGGAACGGCGAGGGCGGCTTCGATCTGCGCGGGCGACCACTCGCTGAAGCCGATGTAGCGCGCCTTGCCGGCCCGGACGACCTCGCTCAGCGCCTCCATGGTCTCCTCGATCGGCGTCTGGGCGTCGTAGCGGTGGCATTGGTAGAGGTCGACGTGATCGGTCCGCAGGCGTTGCAGCGAGGCGTCGATCTGCTTGTGGATCTGCTCGCGCGAGAGCCCACGGTCCGTTTCGCTCATCGGGAAGAAGACCTTGGTCGCCAGCACATAGCTGTCGCGCGGACGACCGCTCAGCGTCTCGCCGAGCATCGTCTCCGCCGCGCCCCGACCATAGATGTTGGCGGTGTCGATGAAGTTGATCCCCAGGTCGAAGGCGCGGTTCACGCAGGCCCGGCCGGCGTCCGCCTCCACGCCGACCCCGTAGGTCAGCCACGACCCCAGCGAAATCACCGAGACGTCGAGATCGCTCGCGCCGAGCTTCCGGTACTTCATGATGTCCACCTCGCTCCGACAACCTTGGCTGCCGATTGCAGGCTCGATATGGGGCCCCGTCGACGGACCGGCTAGGCGCCATTTCGGCAGGACGAAGCTAGCACGCTACGCTTGTGGACGAGGATCTCGCGTAAGAAGACATCATCATCATTGGCGCGAGCACGCCATGTCCCGACATCTTGGCGGACTCATGAACTGGGCGAGCGGGAAGCGGGGAAGTTTCCGCACAAACTCTATGGATACTTAGGGGTAGACGGAAATGGGCTGCATAAAGGCCTGAGTCTTGGCGCTAGGGGTCTTGAGCTGGCTTAGCTATGCGCGGGAAACGTGCGGCTACAAACTTGATGTGGATTAGATATGCGCGCAATGCGTGCGACGCTGTGTCAGGGATACTTGAGCTCCGGGTTCCGACAGGTTCGCCAGCGACGAGGCGGAGACCTGATCCATGGCGGACATCGAACGCGCTCGGCTCAAGGCGCTGCAGTCCTATCGTGTGCTCGACACGGCGCCGGAGCCGGCGTTCGACGAGATCGCCGACATCGCGGCGCACATTTTTCATGCGCCGATTGCGCTGGTCTCGTTCGTCGACGACGAGCGGCAATGGTTCAAGGCGCGGGTCGGCCTCGAGCTTCAGTCCACGCCTCGCGACGACGCCTTTTGCGACCACGCCCTCCGTCTGCCCGCCAACGACGTCCTGGTCGTAGAAGATGCGCGCGCGGACCCTCGCTTCGCCGGGAATCCTCTGGTGGTCGGCGCCCCGTTCATCCGCTTCTACGCCGGCGCTTTGATCACCAGCCCCGACGGTCGCCACCTCGGCGTGCTCTGCGTGATCGACACCGAGCCGAGGGCGCGGCCGACGCAGGCAGACCTCGCCCGCCTGCAGAGCCTGGCCCGCCGGGTGGTGGACCAGCTGGAGCGGGCGCGCCTCGAGCGGGTCCTGGCGGACCAGCAGAGGATCGCCGCGATCGCCGAATCCATGTCCGGGGTCGGTCATTGGCGCCTGGAGCTGAAGGGCGGGGCGCCGACCTGGTCCGACGAGGTCTACCGGATGGTCGGCCTCCCGCCGGAAAGTCGGTTTGAAGGCGATGATCGCATCCTGGCCTTGCTGAAGGGCGGAAGCGAGGAGGCTCGGGCGGCCTTCGAACAGGCCGTTCGCAATCGTTGCGGATACGACCATCTCCAGCGCCTGCAGCTGCCCGACGGCCGGGTCCGGCGCCTGCATGCGCGGGGCGCGTGCGAGGTGGACGAAAGCGGCGAGGCGGTCGGCTTCATCGGCGTCGTGCAGGACGTCAGCGAGGCCTACGCCGCGATCGAGACGGCCCAGACGAGCCGGGCGCGCTACAAGCTGCTGGCCGACAACATGGCCGACGTGGTCACCAGCATCCGGCTCGACGGGTCCGCCAGCTATATTTCGCCGGCGGTCCGCGACCTGCTCGGCTATCGGCCGCGCGAGATGGCCGGCCGCCCGGCTCAGGACTTCGTCCATCCGGATGACCGACCGCAAGTGCTGGCGATGTTCGCCGAACTGGCGGCCGGCCGGCCCGACGCCACCCTGCAGCATCGCGCCCAGCACCGGGACGGCCGCGCGGTATGGGTGGAGACCCGTTTTCGCCTGATCCGCGACGCGGCGGGCCGGCCCCAGGAGATGGTGGCGGTCATCCGCGACATCTCCGACCGACGCGCCTTGGAGGAGGAGCTGGCGACCAGCGAGGCGCGGGCTCGACGCGTCATCGCCGAGGCGAGCCAGGCCATCGTCTGCATGGACGAAGCCGGGCTGATCGTGGACTGGAATCACTATGCCGAGGCGACGTTTGGTTGGCGGGCGGACGAGGTCATCGGGAAGTCGATGAGCGGCCTGGTCGTCCCAGACCCGGATCGGGACAAATACGCCTCCGGTCTGGCGGAGTTGCTCGCGACCAGCGAGGCGGCGTCGGTTGACCGCCGCGTCGAACTCGTCGCGCTGAGGAAGAGCGGCGAAGTCTTCCCCATCGAGGCCGCGATCACGGCCATCCGTACGCCCCAAGGCTGGCGCCTCACTTCGCTGATGCAGGACATCAGCGAGCGCAAGGCCCAGATGGAAGAGTTCGAGACGGCTTTCGACTACGCCTCTGTCGGCATGGCGCTGGTCAACCTCGAAGGCGGGTTCAACAAGGTCAACCGGTCGTTCTGCGGCATCGTCGGCTATCCGGAGGACGAGCTGCTGGCGCTGGACTTCCAGCAGATCACCCACCCCGACGATCTCGAGGACGACATGAGGGAGCTGCGCCGGCTCCTCGTCGGCGAGATCGACAGCTACACCCTCGACAAGCGCTACATCCGGAAGGACGGTCGGCCGGTCTGGGTGCATCTGGCCGTGGCGCTCGTCCGCAGTCCGGACGGCGCGCCGCGCCACTTCATCGCCCAGGCGCAGGATCAGACGGCCCGCGTCGAGGCCCAGGAGGCCCTGGAGCGCCAGACCCAGGCCCTGGCGGCGACGACGGCCCAGCTCGCGACGGCGAAGGACGCCGCCGAGGCCGCCAACTGCGCCAAGTCGGAGTTCCTGGCCAACATCAGCCATGAGCTGCGCACGCCGCTGAACGGCATCATCGGCTTCTCCCGCCTGCTGGCCGAAAGCCCGCACCTGACCAGCGAGGATCGACGGCGTCTCCTTCTCGTGCGCTCGGCCGGCGAGGCGCTGAACAGCCTGATCAACGACGTGCTCGACTTCTCCAAGCTGGAGGTGGGCGCGGTCCGGCTCGAGATGGTCCCGTTCAGCGTCGGGGACATGGTCTCCGAGGCGCTCTCCATGGTGGAGCCCCAGGCGGCGGAAAAGTGCGTCGACCTGTGCATCAGCGGAGACGATCCGGGGGTGCTGTTCGGCGACAACTATCGCCTGCGCCAGGTGTTGCTGAACTTCCTGTCGAACGCCGTGAAGTTCACGACAAAGGGGACCGTCACCGTGGACCTGGGCGCGGCGCCTCAGCCGAACGAGCGCCTGCGCCTGCGGATCGAGGTCATCGATCAGGGCGTCGGCATCGATCCGGAGAAGCTGCCGAAGCTGTTCCGGCGCTTCTCGCAGGCCGACGGGTCGGTGACGCGCACCTTCGGCGGCACCGGTCTTGGCCTCGCCATCTCGCGCGAGCTGATCGAGCTGATGGGCGGGCGCATCGGCGTGGAAAGCGAACCCGGCCGCGGATCGACCTTCTGGTTCGAGGTGGAGCTGCCGCGCGGAAAGACCGAGCCGCGGCGCGAGAAAGCGCCCCTGGGACGCGCGACCTTCCCGGGTCGCCGGATCCTGGTGGTCGACGACGTCGCGCTGAACCGCGAGCTGTTCCAGGAGATGCTCCAGCGGCACGGCTGTGAGGTTCATCTCGCCTGCGACGGACAAGAGGCCGTGGAGGCCGTGGCGCGCGAGCCCTACGACCTCGTGTTGATGGACATCCACATGCCGCTGATGGATGGCCTCGCCGCAACCCAGGCGATCCGTGGGGCGGGATCCAAGCAGTTGCCGATCATCGCCCTCACCGCCAGCGGGACGCCGGAACAGGTGGGCGGCTGCTTGGCGGCGGGCATGGACGGCCACCTTCTCAAGCCGCTTGCGCCGCAGGACCTTGAGCGTGCCCTGACCCGCGTCTTTCACGCATCGACCCTGCCGGCGCCGGCGCCGGCTTCCGCCCGATGCGTCGAAGAGGAGGAAGCTCAGGAGATGTTCGAAGCCTCCATGGGGCCGGCGATGACGATGAAGCTTGTCCGCATGTTCCACGAGCAGCTCGCGGACCGCTTCCTCGTGGACGACCGGACAAGGCTGCAGGACGATGCGCACAGGATCGCCGGCAGCGCCGGCACGCTGGGCCTGTTGACGCTGGGCGAGGCGGCGACGCGGTTGGAATCCCTCTGCCGGGAGGGTGAAGCCTATGCGACGGGCCTGGCGTCGGTGCGCGCGGCCGCCGAGGCGGCGAGGTCCACGCTCCAGGCCTGGGACGAGCGCCTCGTCCGACGCGCCCACGCCGTCGAGTTCGCCGAGACGTTCTGAGCCCGCTGGGGCGGCCCGAACCTCTGGAGTCGGTTAGGCGCAAGCGAGAGCGGCTTCGCCGCTCGAACGCGATCAAGCCGGCGGGGCCGTCCCGTCCGACGCCGCGGCGGCGTCCACGCGCTCACTCTGGGCCGTGATAGCCCCGCTCAAGGTGCGCGCCAGGCTCTCCGCCGAATAGGGCTTGGCCAGCAGCGTGAACCCGTGACGGCCCTCCTCGGCCAAGACATGGCTGTAGCCGCTGGTCAGGATCACCGGCAGGCCAGGATAGTGACGGCGGATCGATTGCGCGAGCTCGACCCCGCTGACCCCGGGCATGACGACGTCGGAGAAGACGACGTCGAACGAACGCTTCTCTTCCTGCAGTCGCTGCAGGGCCTCTTGGGCGTTGGTCACCCAGGTGGTTCGATAACCGAGGTCGTGCAGCATGCCGGTCGAGAAGGCGCCCACCTCCAGATTGTCCTCGACGACCAGGACCCGGGCGCCGCGCGCGGAAACCCCTGGCGCGCGGGGCTCATCGGGTTCGGCCTCAGGCGCCGGCGTCTTCAGCGTGCGCGGCAGGTAGAGCGTGAAGGCGGCGCCGCCGCCGAGCCGGCTCTCGATGTCGATCTCGCCGCCGGACTGTTTGGCGAAGCCATAGACCTGGGACAGGCCCAGCCCGGTCCCCTTTCCCACGTCCTTGGTGGTGAAGAAGGGCTCGAAGACGCTCTGCATGTGCTCCGGCGCGATGCCCGAGCCGGTGTCGCGCACCGTGACCGCGACGAAATCTCCCGACGCGCCGGGATGCCGCCGCACGGGGGGGAGGTGCGACACCCGATCGACCTCAATGGTCAGCCGGCCCATCCCGTCCATGGCGTCGCGCGCGTTCACCGCCAGATTGACGAGCGCGGTTTCGAACTGGGCGATGTCCGCTTCGACGGCGCATGGGGCCTGGGGCGCGCGGGTCTCAATCTGAATGCCCGGACCGACGAGCCCCCGGACCAGTTCCGCGACGTCGGAGATGCGCTCCTTCACGTCGAAGACCTCCGGGTCCAGCGGATGGCGGCGGGCGAACGCCAGCAGCTGGCCGGTGACCTTCGTGGCGCGTTCGACCGTATCGGAGATGGCCTGGATGTAGCGCGCGCGTCGCGCGTCCGACAGGCCGGGCCGCGCAAGCAGGTCGATGGAGGAGCGGATGATCGTCAGCAGGTTGTTGAAGTCATGGGCGACGCCGCCGGTCAGCTGACCGACCGCCTCCATCTTGTGCGCCTGCCGGAGCGCCTCCTCATTGCGCAGGCGTTCGGTGATGTCGCGCCCCACGGCGTAGACCAGGCCGCGCTCGGGCGAGGCGCGCCAGGAGATGTAGCGATAGCCGCCCTCCCGGTGGCGGACGCGGTTCTCGAAACGCAAGGTGACGCCGCCGGCGGCCAGCCGTGAGACCTCCGCCCGGGTGGAGTCGACATCGTCGGGGTGGGAGAGGTCCAGGATGTTGGTGGCGCGGAGCTCGGCCTCGGTCCAGCCGAGCGTCGCCGTCCAGGCGCCGTTGACCGCGATGAGCTTGCCCTCGGCGTCGCTGACGCTCATCAGATCCGTGGAGAGCTGCCAGATGCGGTCGCGTTCCTCGGTCCTTTCCGTGACGCGCTGCTCGAGGGAGCTGTTGAGCTGTTGAAGCTGGGCCTCACGGTCCCGCAGCTGCGCCTCGACCTCCTGGCGCCGGCGGGCTTCGCGCGCGCTGGCGGTCACGTCCTCGGCCGCATGGATGATGTGGGTCACCGCCCCGTCCGGGCCGAGCAGCGGCCAGTTGATCGGACTCCAGTGGTGTTCCTCGAAGGTCCCGTCCGAACGCCGGATGTCATAGCGTTGAATCGGCATCCGGTCGGGGGCGCGGGTCCTGAGGACCCGCTCCAGGGAGGCGCGCAGGTTCAGGACGCCATCGGCGGCCGGATCCTGCGGGTTGTCGGGAAACAGCTCGAACAGCGGCCGGCCGATGGTGTCTTCCCGGCGCGTCATGGTGGCGGCCAAGCGGTCGTCGGTGACGGCGACCATCGTGAAATCCGGGTCGGCGGCCAGCAGGACGTAGTTGCCTGGCAGCGCTGCGAACAGCGCCTGCGGGTCGAGGGGGGCGACCCCTGTCGGAGCGGGCGAGGTCATCGGGCCGACACTCGGCGTCGTTAGTCGGACGGGTGGATCCACCCGGCTCTCACGTGCGCCTCCATCTAGCGGGAAAGCGCGAGAATTATCAATAGTTTCATGCCGATAGGCGAGTTCTGGATTAATTCCCGTCCTGCGTGTCCCCGATGTCTGTGACCTTCCCCCAAGGACCGTAAAGAGCCATCAGCTCCTCCGCGCCCCCTACACGATCTCCCCGATATCGTGCCCGACCGGGTAGATTTCGCCGGCCGCAGCCTTGTGCACCAGCGTCCCCGAGACCGGCGCATTGACCTCCTGCGAGGCCTTGGAGGTCTCCAGGACGTAGATGGGGTCGCCTTCGGTGACGGCGGCGCCGTCGGCGACCAGCCATTCGGCCAGGCCGCCTTCGGTCATGGCCATTTCGAGACGGGGAATGGTCAGCGGGGTCGACATGCGGGGACCTGTCCTTAGGCTTTGAAGGCGAGCACTTCGCGCGCGCGTGCGGCGATGGATTTGGCGGCGGGGATCTGGTTCATCTCGATCTCGCGCGAATAGGCGATCGGCGCGAACGCCGCGCCCAGCCGGCACGCCGGCGCCTTGAGGGTCGAGAACAGCTCTTCGTTGATGGTGCTGGCGAGCTCGCCGCCGAAGCCGCAGAACTCGGTCGCGGCGTGGACGACCAGGGCGCGACGGGTCTTCTTCACGCTGTCCAGCACGCGCGCGTAGTCCAGCGGCACCAGGGTGCGCAGGTCGATGACCTCGGCGCTGACGCCCTCCTTCGCCAGCTCCTCGGCGGCGGCCAGGGATTCCTGCACCTGCCAGCCGTAGGCGATCAGGCTGATGTCGGCGCCCTCCCTACGGACCTTCGCGACGCCGAGCGGGATGCGGTAGTCCTCCAGCGGGACCTCGCCGCGCACCCCGCGCAGCAGCTTGATGGACTCCAGCTGGATGCAGGGGTCCTCGTCGAAGATGCAGCTGAGCAGCAGGCCCTTGGCGTCGAACGGCGTCGAGGGGAAGGCGACCTTCAGGCCGGGCGTGTGGGTGAGCCAGGCCTCCAGCGATTGGGAGTGCTGGGCGCCGAAGCCGCCGATGCCGCCGCCGACCATCATGCGGATGGTCATCGGCACATGGGTGGCCGCGCCCGACATGTAGCGCTGCTTGGCGGCGTGGTTGAAGATCTGGTCCAGGCAGACGCCGGCGAAGTCGTTGAACATGATCTCGGCCACCGGCCGCATGCCGACCAGGGCCGCGCCGATGCCGGCGCCGATGATGGCGGTTTCGGCGATCGGGGTCGGCCGCACGCGCTTGTCGCCGTACTTGGTCTGCAGGCCCTTGGAGGTGGCAAAGACGCCGCCGGGCGGATCGCCGATGTCCTCGCCGAGCAGGAAGACGCCCTTGTCCTTCTCCAGGGCGATGTCCTGGGCGCTGACGATGGCCTCCAGCATCAGCATCTTCTTGGTCTCGCCCGTAGGCTCGACCTCGGCCGCGCGAAGCGGGTGGTGGCCGCGGCGGGGTGGCGTATCCGGATCGGCGTAGACGTCGACCAGGGTTTCGGATTCCGGGGTCGCCGGGCTTTCCAGCGCCTTGGCGATGGCGGCGTCGACCTCGGCGGCGGCGGCCTCGTCGATCGCGGCCAGCTGGGCTTCGGTCTGGACGCCGGCTTCCAGCAGCAGGGCGCGGGTGCGCGGCACGGGCCAGGCCTGCTTGGCGGCCTTCAGCCCCTCGGCGGTGACCTCGTGGCTGTCGCCGACGCCGGCGTGCGGGCCCAGCCGGAAGGTGACGGCCTCGACGAAGACCGGGCCCTGGCCGGCGCGGACCTGCTCGATCACCGCCTTCATGCCGCGGTGGAAGCCGGCGACGTCGTTGGCGTCGAGCCGCACGCCCCTGAAGCCATAGCCCTCGGCGCGCGAGGCGAAGTCCTTGGCGGCGGTGTAGCCGGGGATCGGCGTGTACTCGCCGATCAGGTTGTTCTGGCACAGGAAGATGACCGGCAGCTTCCAGACGCCGGCCAGGTTCATGGCCTCGTGCACCGCGCCGATGCTGGTGGCGCCGTCGCCGAAGTTGACGATGGTCACGCGGTCCTCACCGCGCGACTGGGCGGCCAGCGCCAGTCCGTTGGCGATCGGCGCGCCGGCGCCGACGATGGCGGTGGTCAACATGGAGCCCGAGGATGGGTCTGAAATGTGCGGCGAGCCGCCCTTGCCCTTGTTGACCCCGTCGATGCGGCCGAGCATCTCGGCGAACAGCCCCTCCAGGGTCACGCCCTTGGCGACCTGGTCGTGTATGCCGCGGTAGGTGGTGACCATGTAGTCGCGGGCGCTGATCAGCTGGGCGATCGTCGCCGGGATCGATTCCTGGCCGGTCATCGGCCAGTAGCTGAACATGAACTTGCCGCCGGAGAGGCCGGCCTGGATGGCCTTGTCGACGGCGCGGATCCGCGACATCTGGCGGTAGATCTCCACCAGGACGGCGGGCTCGATTCCGAGGTTGGTGTCGGTCAGCAGCGTCATGGCGGGGCTCCCTTGGGCGGTTTTGTTGCTTTGGATGGGTCCGAGGGGGCTACCCGGATAGGCCCGAACGCCCCCTCAGTCCGCTTCGCGGACAGCTCCCCCGCTGCGCGGTAGAGCATCTTCGGCCCAGATCCTCCACCGCGCAGCGGGGGAGGTGGATCGCGCGAAGCGCGAGACGGAGGGGGCGTTGCGGCATATCCGATACCCCTTAGCGCCCCGTCAGATCGGCACAGGCGCGCCTGTCCCCATGTATTCGGCCAGCATCTTGTGGAAGTGGATGATGGCCAGCTCCTGTTCGGGGCTGGGCCGCGGGCCCGGGAAGCCGCGGGACTTCATGCCCTGCTGCACCTTGGGCATGTTCTGGAAGTCCTGGGACAGGACCAGCCGCCACTTCTCCTCGGTCGGGTCGGGTTCGTAGACCCACTCGGTCTTGGGTTCCTGCCCTTCGGGGAAGCGTTCCAGGACGTAGACCTCGAAGATGCAGCTGTTCGGGTCGTCGCCGTTCGGCCGGGCGCGGTAGCAGAGCGCCGTGGTCAGCGCCGGCAGGAAGACCGTGTTGGGGAACAGGTGCCAGTCATGGCCGACCACCCCGAAATAGGCCGGGTCGATCACCGGCCACTCGACGCCGCGCGCCGCGTCGATCTCCCGGGCCTTGGTCATCAGATGCCGCCCGACCTCCTGGGGCGAGGTGTCCGCGGGTAGATCCTCCAGCAGCCGGTTCGCGACGTCGACGAAGGTCTGGGTGGTGGTGGCGTTGACGGTCTCGTAGATCGAGATGACCTGCTCCATCGCGGTGACCCGCGGGTCCTGGCCTTCCTGGCTGCGCACGGCGCCAAAGCCTTCGCCCGCGCGCGCCGCCCCGCCGCGCGGCGCGCCCATGCCGTGCCAGGTGTGCTTGCCGCCGGCCTTGCTCCAGTTCTTCGTCGTCCCCCACTTGGTCCGCTGCGGGTGGGTGGCGTCGAGGTGGTAGCTCTCGTTGAAGGCCTCGATGGCGGTCTTCCAGTTGCAGGGGAAGTAGAGCCACTGCCGCCAGCGGTAGCGCATCTTCTCCAGCTCGAACGGCGCCAGCATGGTGGTGGCCGGCGCCAGGTAATCCGCCAGCGGCTCGCAGTCGGGATCCATGTTGATCCACACCCAGCCGCCCCAGGTGTCGACCTTGACCTGCTTCATGCGCAGGTTCTCCGGGGTGAAGGCCTCGCCCCAGTCCTCGCGGTCGAGGACGAAGGCGTTCTCGCCGTCCAGGTTCCAGCGCCAGCCGTGGAAGCGGCAGTAGAATTGGGCGGTGTGGCCGCAGCCCTCCGTCAGCCGGCGGCCGCGGTGCAAGCAGACGTTGTAGTAGGCGGCGATCCTGTCCGGCGCGACGCGGGCCACGATGATCGATTCATCGAGGATGTCGTAGGTGACGTAGTCGCCGACCTTGGGGATCTCCTCGACGCGGCAGGCGACCTGCCAGACCTTGGCCCAGAGCTTGTCCTTCTCCGCCTGGGCGTACTCGCGCGAGACATAGGCCTCGATCGGGATGACCACCGGCGTCGTCGAGGTCTGGCCCAGGTTGCTGACGTCGTTCATCTACTTCCTCCCGCGCCGCTCGTCGCTGCGCCCATCGTCTCTGGCCGCCGCTTCGACGCTCGCGCCTTCAGGCGCGGGCGGGCGGTGGTCTCTCGCGATCCTCCCATTAAGTGCGTCGCGGGCGGCGGGTTCAAGGGCGCGCGCGCCTGCGAGCGACTAATCGCCGGGGCGACGCGCGAGCCTTGCGAAGGTGCGCCCATGCACGCGCTTGTCCATGCAGCCAGGCGCAATGCGGATTGCGCCTGTGGGAAGCAAGCGCCCGCGATCGGCCCCGCCTGTCAGGTCCTGACGGCGTCCAGCAGGCTGCCGGAGAAGGCCATGGCGCCGACGTGGGTCAGCCGGCCCTGGAAATCGGCGAAGATCTCGCCGCCCAGGTCGCGCCAGCGGCGGCAGAAGGCGTAGTCCTCCGACAGGTGCTGCCGGGTGTCCGGTTCGATCATGCACTCGAAGATCATCACCGCCTCGGTCACGCCGGCGCCGGCGACGTCGCCCAGCCGCGCGTACAGCTCGGGGTGGGCGTCGACCACCTGCTGGACGGCGCTGCGGCTCAGCATCATGAATCCCGTGCCGACGTAGGAGACCGGGCCGAAACCGGCCTCGTCCACCTCCACCGAATTGTCCGGGCTCGGGATGAAGCGCACCACATAGCCGACCGAGGCGGCCAGCAGGTCCGCCTTGCCGGTTTCGACGGCTGTCCGGACCTTGGCCCAGTCGATCCCCTTGATCGGATAGATCCCGCCCGCCACCTCGCGATCCGCCGCCAGCAGGCGGAAGACATGCTCCGGGGCGAAACCGATGTCGGCGTCGACGAAGAAGAGGTGGGTCGCGTCGCTGGCCAGGAACTTCGCCGCCATCGCCGAGCGCGCCCGGCTGATCAGCGCGTCGCCACCGCCGAGCTCGACGTGCAGTCCGATGTTCCGCTCGCGGCAGGCCGCCTGCAGGTCGAGCAGAGAGGTGATGTAGTGGATCGACGCCATGCCGCCGTAGCACGGCGTCGCCAGGAAGATCTTCGCGCCTGCGGCGGCCATGCGTGGGCTCCAGTGTGACCCGGCCGTCGTAGCCGAGCCTTAGCGGCGGGTGAACTCCAGGATCGCCGGCGCCATGGCCGGCCAGCCGGCGAAGAGGTTGGGCCGGCCTTCCGCATTGACGGTTCCCGAGCGGTGGTTCCACTCGTCGGCGCCCCAGGGCGGATCCTTCATCTCGGCGTGGGGGATCAGCCTGTGCACCCACTGGCTGGTCGCGCGGGTGTGGGACAGGTCGCTCTCGCCGTTCTGAAACAGCAGCACCGGCATCCGCAGCTTGGCGAAGTCGGCCGGCGTCATTCCGGGCACCGGCGACTCCGCCGTCGGCAGGTAGAAGGAGGCCCAGCTCTCCATCTTCTCGATGAAGGCCTTCGGCTCCTGGGCGAGGATGATGTCGCGGTTCTTCGGATTGCGCCGGATCTGCTCCGCCCAGCCCGGCAGGGCGGCGACCGCCTCCATCCCGCCCTTGCTGGCGGCCAGCGCGCTGTCGGCGCAGTAGTAGTTGGCGAGCGTGATCAGGCCGATCAGGCCGCCGCTGATCCACCAGAGCACCAGGCTCGAGACGATCTCCGGATCGCGCGAGGCGGCGATCAGCGACACCCGCGATCCGGCCGAGCCGGCGGCCAGCGTCGTGGGCCCCAGGTCCAGTTCGCGGATCAGCTTGGTGAGGGTGATTCCGCACAGCTCGGATTCGCTGGGGCCGTCGAACGAGATGTCGGAGCCGCCGGTGTTCGGCCGGTCCCACAGCAGGACGCGCTTGCCGCCAGCGGCCAGCGCCTGTCCAAGCTCGCGAATGCCGGGGGTGTCCATCGGAAACCGCCCGCCGGGCGTGATGGCCACGGGCGGCGCGCCGGGATCGCCCAGCAGCTCGTAGTCGACGCCAACGCCGTTGATTGAAATGCGCGCCAAGGCCTGAGCCCTCCCTGTGCTGCGGCCGGTTTTCCCGGGCCGTCTCTGTCGGCGTCTCGCGCCGGCCATCTTCGATAGCCGAAGACGCGGCGTTTCAGAATGGCTCCATCGGCCATGCGCCAAGCCTCCGGCGGCGGCGCCTCCGCCGCGGACCCTAAGCAGAGACTGTGATGGGCGAGGGGCCTGTGTTCTACTGGCCGACAGAAAAAAGAGCCCTGCAAGCCACAGGGTCTGACGGCCGTAGCCCGGATCTCCTGCCGGGCGCGATGAGCCGGGGAGGAGGCAGTTGAAGGTGTGGTCATGAAACTCGAAGTCGAAAACATCAAGCCGGCCATCGGCGCCATCGTCCATGTCGACCGCGCGTCGCTGCTGGATCCGGAGGTCTCCCAGCGCCTGGTCGAGCTGCTCGAGGAGCGCGGCGTCCTGGTCTTTCCGCGCATCGGCCTGACCGACGCCGAGCAGCTGGCCTTCACCGACAGCCTGGGCGCGCGGGTGAACTTCACCACCACCGTGGCCGGCGGCAACAAGGATGCGCAGGACGTCTACACCATCACCCTCGATCCGAAGCAGAACCCCGAGCCGGAGTACGTTCTGGGCACATTCTTCTGGCACATGGACGGGATCACCTCGGACATCGCGCCGCCGAAGGCCAGCGTGCTCACCGCCCGCAAGACGGCGCCAAAGGGCGGTCAGACCGAGTTCGCCAGCACCTACGCCGCCTACGAGGCCCTGCCCGAGGACGAGAAGAAGGAGCTGGAAGGCCTTCGCGTCATGCACAGCGTCACGGCCGCCGTGCGCGAGGTCGCCTCGCCGGAGGAGATCGAACCCTACAAGCGCAGCTTCAAGCACGAGCACCCGCTGGTCTGGAAGCGCAAGTCCGGCCGCAAGTCGCTGCTGATCGGCTACACCGCCGACTATGTGATCGGCCAGGGCAAGGCCGAGGGCCGCGCCCTGCTCGTGCGCCTGCTCGAGTGGGCGGCCCAGCCGGCCTTCACCTATCGCCACCAGTGGCAGGAGGGCGACCTGGTCGTCTGGGACAACACCGGCGCCCTTCACCGGGTGATCCCCTACGCCCCGGATTCCGGCCGCACCATGCATCGCACCTCGGTGGCCGGGGTCGAAGAGGTGGTCTGAGGCCGGGCGGGCGGCCCGGGGGCCCGCTCAGGCGTCGGCGAGAAACCGCAGGATCTCGGTGGAGACTTCGCGCGGACGCTCGAGGTTCAGCATGTGGCCGGCTCCGTCGAAGTCGATCCGGCGCACATCGGGGGCGGCCGCCTCGATCAGCTCTGCGATCAGCCGGAAGTCCGGCAGGTCCAGGGCTCCGGTGAGCAGCAGGGTCGGGACCTCGAGGAAGGGCAGGCGGTCGAGATCCGGCAGCGCCGGCGCCTCGCGATCTCCCTCGCTCCAGACCGCGCCGGAATAGTCGCGGAGGGTCTGCTGAAGGATTTCGGCGGCGTGCGGCAGGTCCCGCGTCGTCGCGAACAGCGGGTGCGCCCGCCAGAGCGCGCGGGCGCGATCGAGGCCGTCCGCCTGCGCGGCCTCGACGATCGCGCCCCAGAGCGCGCGCCATTCATCGGACCATTCCCAGGCCGTCATGCCAGGGCTGACCAGGACCAGCTTGCGGACCCGCTCCGGGTGATCGAGGGCGCAGTTCAGAGCCACGCTGCCGCCCAGCGACACGCCGACGAGATCGCAACGCTCAATCCGCAGCGCGTCGAGCAGACGCGCCAGGTCCACGGAATGGCGAAAGGGTTGGTCATCCGAGGCGACCGAGGCGCCGAAACCGCGCAGGTCGTATCGGATGACCCGCCGCCCGGCTGTGAGGTCGTCCCAGACCAGGTCCCAAATCCGCCGATCGCTCGCCAGCCCATGCAGGAGCAGAAGCGGGGGCTCGCCGCCGCCCGCCGCCTCGACCCTCAGCCTTGCCCCCGGGACGAAAACCTCATGCACGTCCGACATCGAGCAACCCCATCCGCACGAGGCGCGGACGCTAGGCGGCAGCGGATCGCATCTCAATGGCTCGCGGCGCATGATCGCCTGGGCGAATGTTCGTCCGGCCGCCGCACACAAAATATCCACCGCTGGGGGTGAGGCTGGTTCCATGAACACCCTGGAATACGCGCGCCGCGGGCGAACCGCGTGGTGGCGCTACCTCTTGACCGTCGGGCTGGCTCTGATCCTCGCCCTCGTCCTGGGCGCGGTCGTGATGGCGGTCCTGCTTCTCACCAGGTCCATGCCCCCGGACCTGGCGATGAAGATGACGGATCCGGGCCATCCCGGGGTGTTTTTCGCCTCGATCGGGGCGACGTTCACCTGTCTCCTGGCCGGTCTTGTCCTCGCCGCGCGCTGGGTTCAGCAGAAGCGGTTTACGGACATCGTCGGCGCGTGGAGTTGGCGCCAGTTCGGCCTCGCCGCCGGGATTTGGACCCTGGTTCTCGTCGTGCTGACGCTGGTCGACATGGCGATCGCGCCGACGGGCTTCCGCGTCACGGCCACCCCCGAGACCTGGTCGCTCGCCGCCCTGTCGGTCCTGGCCCTGGCGCCCCAGACCTTCGCCGAGGAGTTCGTGTTCCGCGGGTTCCTGACGCAGGGACTTTTCCTCGCCTTCAAGCGTCCCTTGCCGGCTGCGGTGTTGAGCGGCCTGATCTTCGGCGCTGTCCATATTCCGAACGGCGCGCCCCAGGCCGTGTCGGCGACCGTGTTCGGGATTCTGATGGCGCTGCTCGCCATTCGCCTCGGCGGCATCGCCTTCACCTTCGGCCTGCACCTTGTGAACAACGTCTTCGGCGCGGTGGTGGTCGTTTCGCAGTCCGATGTCTTCCGCGGCCTTCCCGGCGTCCTCAGCCAGTCCACGCCTCAGCTGATGTGGTGGGACACGGGCGCCTCTGCTCTGGGTCTGGTGGCCGTGACGGCGCTCGCCCACCGCCTGACGGTTCAGCAAGGCATAGGTCGCCGCCGACACAGGTCGCTTCTGTAGGGCCGATTTCGCGGCCCGCGCGGCGCCGCCACGGGACAATCCGGCTGGCACGGGCCATGCTTCGGACCGGACCATCCATCAGCGTATGTCGCAAAATGGCAGGCCGGGAAGACGCCGCCGATGCCGGACCCCACAGCCGCGGCTCATGTCGAGAAAAGGGCTGCAAGGTTAGGTTCCACGCTCCAGATCCTGGTGTTCGCGGCGCCATGGATCGTCTTCGGTCCGATCACGGGCGTCATGAGCGGTCTGGCGATCCGTTGCTTCCGCGCCGGCCAGCCGGTGCGCGGCGCGCTCTGGGTGATCGCCAATATCTGCGTCGTTCTTTCGATCCCGCTTCTGACGGCGGAGATCCTTCGGCGCTCCTAGTCGGAGCGGCGGGGACGGCCGCGCGCCGAAGGGCAGGCGGTGGAGAAGAGCCCTTCGCCTAAGCCCACGCCTGCGCCAAACTGGGCCGCTATGCATAAGAGCCCGGCCAACGGGATCTGAAGAACGGGAGGAGAGGCCTTGGGCTATGAGGTCGTCTGCCGAGGTGTCTACCTCGAAGGCTTGTGCGCCGACGCCGGCGTCGTCTGGGTCAGTGATCCGATCCGGGGCGGGATCCGGCAGGTCACGTCGGACGGCGCCATCAAGGCCTGGCTGCCGGAGAAGCGCTGGGTCGGCGGTCTTCTGCTCAACGCCGACGGCAAGGTGCTGATCTCGGGCGAGGGCGGCGTCATCTGGCTGGATGGCGCGACGGGCGCCTCGGGCCTTTTGGTGGACAAGGTCGACGGCCGGCCGCTGCCGGGCGTCAACGAGATGGTCGCCACGCACGACGGCGGGATCTACTTCGGCAGCCTGGACGCCGCGGCGATCATCGGCGGCGAAGCCCCGGGCCCGGCTTCGATCTATCGGATGGACGTCGACGGCGGCGTCCGCGAGGTCTGCGGCGGCCTGAAGTTCTCCAACGGCGTCGGCGTCAGTCCGGACGGAAGACGCCTCTACCACAATGAGACCTTCGTCGGCGTCTCCGCCTACGATATCCTGCCGGACGGGAGCCTGGGTCCGGCGACCTTCCTGCTGGACAAGCCCGACTGCGACTGCGACGGCCTGGCGGTCGATGCGGACGGCGTGGTCTGGATCACCGGCTTCGCCACCAGCGCCATCACCTGCCTGCACCCCGACGGCGCGCTCAAGGGCCTTGTCGAATTTCCGGGCGGGGGCGCGACCAACGTCCGGTTCGGAGGTCCCGATCGCCGCGATCTCTATGTGACGAGCGTGGCCGCCGGCGCAGCGGACAAGCTCAAGGCGGGGATCTGGCCGACGGTCGAGGAGTCCGTCCTCTATCGCGGGCGCTCGGACGTTCCGGGCCTCGCCTACAGGCCGGCCGACTTCCAGCTGGGGGCTGGGTAGGGACGCTCGTATGCTGTCGCGCCTCAGGCCTCACACCCCCTTTCCGTTGTCGCCGGCTTGTCTGGGCGACCCATCCCAAAGTCGTTCCGCGACAGCTGAGGCTGGCGCCTTGGGCTGGATGGCCCGGAACAACAAGCCGGGCCATGACGGCGGCCGCCAGCCGCCCTCCTACCGCGACACCCATGGCGTCGCGCCTCGGGTCCAGTATCCGAACATGATCCGCCGACGCGCGCCAGGCGACGAGGTCGCCCTGGCCTTCAACGCCGTGCGGATCCAGCGGGAGCCGGAGCTGATCGCGCTGGCCGAGCGATACGGCTCGCCGTCCTGAGCGCGATGGCGGCCTTCTGCAGGTCGCCGCCACCGCCAGGCGACCCGTCCCGGCGAACGGCGAAAATTCATCCTCGCGGATAATTTCCTTGCCTTGCTCATTCGAACGGCTCTTAATGACACGCGTTGGGTGCCATTAAGAGCGAGCGCCCTGCGTAACAGACGTTGAGTGGCGGAGGGAATGATGGGAGCGGCGGTCGAACGGCTCACCGGCCTTGTTTCGGATGAACACCGGTTTGAGATCCCGGCCTCGGAGCTGCGCGCGACGCAGATCGAGGCGATGAACGAGCGCTTCCAGGAGCGGAAGGACAGCATCAAGCTGCTGAGCCATCGGGCAAAGGAGGCGGGGATCAGCGAGGTCCGCTCCATGGACGACATGGTGCCGCTGCTGTTCCCGCACACCGCCTACAAGAGCTACCCGGAAGGGTGGCTGATGGACGAGAAGTGGGATCGGATGACCAAGTGGTTGGGCACCGTCTCCTCCCATCCGATCACCGACGTCGACCTGACCAACGTCGCCGACGTCGACGACTGGATCGGCCGGCTGCAGGCGCGGGGATATTTCATCTCCTGCTCCAGCGGCACGACCGGCAAGTCCGCTATGCTCATCGCCTCGCAGAAGGACATGGACTGGTCGAAGATCGACACGGTCAACGTCTTCTCCTGGGGTTCGGGCGTGAAGCCGGCGCAGGATCGGCTGATCGTCGGCTGCGCCCCGGTCGCCAGCGTGCCCAAGAACATCACCATCGGCGAAGCGCAGAAGGCCGCCTTCGCCAACCCGGACTGGGGCCGCATCAACTATCCGGTGCCGCCGATCACCGTCGGCTCGCTGACCAAGATGGTGGTGATGCGCAAGGCGATCGCCGACGGAACCGCCAGGCCCGGCGACATCGCCGACTTCGAGAAGACCTCGAAGGAACGTCAGGAAGTGGTCGACGCCGCCATCGGCATCACCGCCGAGGCCCTGGTCGCCAACCGCGAAAAGAAGCTGATGATCTCCGGCCTGTGGAGCGGCCTCTATGCGGTGGCGAAAGCCGTCCGGGAGCTGGGCTACAGCGCCAAGGACTTCGACCCGGACAACTGTATCTATGTCGGCGGCGGGCTGAAGCGTGCGCAGCTGCCGCCCGATTACCAGGAGTTCGTCCACGAGACCTTCAACATCCCGGAAGGCCGCCACTTCCAGAACTACAGCATGCAGGAGCTCAACTCCGGTATGCCGAAGTGCCGGGACGGCGGGCGCTATCATGTGCCGCCGTGGATCGTGCCCTTCATCCTGAACAAGGACGGCGACGCCCTGCTGCCGCACTCCGGCGAGGGCGAGATCGAAGGCCGCGCCGCCTTCTTCGACCTGTCGCTCGACGGCCGCTGGGGCGGCGTCATCACCGGCGACAAGATCTCCCTGGACTATCGCCCCTGCGCCTGCGGCGCCAAGGGCCCCTCCATCCGCGACAACATCGCCCGCTACGCCGACCTTGAAGGCGACGACAAGATCGGCTGCGCGGGCACCGTCGATGCCTACGTGAGAGGTGTGGCATGAACGCGCTGAACGAACCGAACACCGCCAACGCCGAACCCGTCGTCTCCGCGCCCTTCTTCCTGCGCGGGCGGCTGGTGGAGGGCCAGGACGTCACCCACCGGTCGCGCGACCTGGGCGTCACCTTTGCGACGCCGAACATCGACCTCGACCAGGCGGTTCATCCGCGTACGGAGGTCCCGCCGCTGCTCAATGTGCCGCTGGCGGAGATCATCGACTTCCTGGTCGAGACCGGCCAGCGGATGCTGGCGTCGGACAATCCCTACATGCAGGAATGTTTCGACCGGATGGCCTCGACCCACATCCTGCCGAGGAGCGTGGTGGAGACCACGGCGAAGCACGCCGTCGCCTATCTCGACAAGCGCATCCTGATGGCGGAGGTGGAGCAGAACTTCCCGGATCCGCGGGCGCTGGACGGCTGGGTGCCCAAGCAGGACTTCCGGGGCCGCAAGAGCTTCGTGCGGGCCTTCGCGCCGCGCCTGATCCACGTCCTGCCGGGCAATTCGCCGGGCGTGGCGGTGAAGTCCGTCGCCCAGGGGGCGATGGTCAAGGGCGTGAACCTGTTCAAGATGTCCTCGGCCGATCCCTTCACCATGACCGCCATCCTGCGCACCATGGCCTCGATCGATCCGGACCATCCGATCGTGAAGTCGATGTCGGCGGTCTATTGGCGCGGCGGCGACGACGCCACCGAGCAGGTGCTCTATCGCCCGCAGTATTTCGACAAGATCGTCGCCTGGGGCGGCGGCGATGCGATCAACAACGTCATCAAATACCTCGGGCCCGGCTTCCAGCTGGTGTCGTTCGATCCGAAGACCTCGATCTCCATGGTCGGCAAGGAAGCCTTCGCCTCGGAAGAGACGCTGGACCTGGCCGCGGACCTGGCGTCGGGCGACGTCATGACGCTCAACCAGGAAGCCTGCGTCGCCAGCCGCTTCCTCTATGTCGAAGGCGACCAGCCGGCCGTCGACCGCTTCTGCGAGAAGCTGCACAGGCGCATCGCCGAACGCGCCGCGGCCTCTGGCGACATCCGGCCGCTCGACATGGACCTGCGCGAGCAGATCGAAACCCTGATGATGATGGACGACGAGTTCGGCGTCTGGGGCCGGCCTGACGGCAAGGGCGTCGTCATCCGCTCCGACGAGCCGGTGGATTTCCACCCGATCAACAAGACCGCCAATGTGGTGCGGGTCGACAAGCTCGACGACGCGGTGAAATGGATCAACGTGGCGACCCAGACCGTCGGCTTCTATCCCTTCGACCGCATGGCCGCCTATCGCGACCGGCTGGCCAGCGGCGGCGCCCAGCGCATCGTCCACCTGGGCGAGGCGGGGCCGTCCACCATCGGCAATCCGCATGACGCCATGTATCCGATGCACCGCTTCGTGCACTGGATGGCCCACGAGGACGGGCTCGCCCCGACCTAGGATCGTTCAGCCGGCCATCGGCCCTAGCCCCCGCCGCCCTCGAAGGGTCGGCGGGGCGCGGTCGTCGGCGTCGGCTTAGCAGCGCGACTTCCTGGAGACCTCCCGTCCGAGCAGCGCGCCCGCCCCGGCGCCGAGGATGGTTCCGGTCGCCCGATCGCGCCCGCCGTCGAGTTCGCGTCCCAGCAGCGCGCCTGCGGCGCCGCCGACGATCAGGCCCGTGGTCCCGCTGCTGCGGCAGCTTTCCCGGCGATAGTAGCGCTGCGGCTCGGCGTACCCGTCCCGATAGTGGGCATGATGCTTGTGATGCCCCTGTCCATGGGCCAGGGCGCCCGTGGGCAGCGCCGCCATCGCCGACGCCGCCAGGACCGTGGCCGTAATCAAGTTGCGCGACCTCATTCTCTCACTCTCCCAAACCGGTGGCGCGCGACCGTTGCGGCGGCGTCGCCTTGGCAGCCCAGTTCGCACGGCGCCGCTGGCGCTTAGCTGAAGCGTGGATTCAGGCGAGGTTCATCTTGGCCCCTCGGCGCCGGCTAGCGCCGCGCTCGCCAAAGCTCCGCCTCCCGATTAGCCTGCGACGGGGAGGAGCATGAGAACATGAGCTCCGCAGAGGGTTTGGCGACACGGGTGATCGCGACAGGGGGGCTGATGCTCGCCACCCTGATGGTCACCATCGACATGACCATCGCCAACGTCGCCCTGCCGCACATGCAGGGCAGCCTCTCGGCCTCCCAGGATCAGATGACCTGGGTGCTCACCTCCTACATCCTGGCGACGGCGATCATGACGCCGCTCTCCGGCTGGCTGTCGATGAAGATCGGCCGCAAGCGGCTGTTCCTCATTTCCGTCGTGAGTTTCGTCGCCATGTCCCTGCTCTGCGGCATCGCGACCAGCCTGCCGGAGATGGTGCTGTTCCGGCTGCTCCAGGGCCTGGCCGGCGCCTCGATGATGCCGATCTCCCAGGCGACCCTGCTCGACCTCTGGCCGCAGCGGTACACCGCCCAGGTCATGGCGGTCTGGAGCGCCGTCGTCATGGCCGCGCCGATCCTGGGGCCGACGCTGGGCGGCTACCTGACCGAGGAGTTCTCCTGGCGGTGGTGTTTCTACGTCAACGTGCCCCTGGGCGCCGTGGGGTTCATCGGCGTCTATTTTTTCCTGCCGCGGGATGCGGGCGGGCGCGAGCGGCCGTTCGACATGCTGGGGTTTGCGGCCCTGGTCCTGTTCAGTGCCTCGCTGCAGCTGATGGTGGACCGCGGCCCGAGCCGCGACTGGTTCGAGTCGGCCGAGATCTGGACCTATGCGGTGGTCGCGCTCTGCGGGCTCCACGTCTTCGTCATGCAGACGCTGACGGCCGACCACCCCTTCTTCCACCGTGACCTGTTCCTCGACCGTAACTTCACCAGCTGCCTGGTGTTCGGGGTGCTGCTCTCGGCGGTGCTGTTCGGCAGCATCGCCATGCTGCCGGTCTTCATGCAGCATCTGATGGGCTATTCGGCCCTGCAGAGCGGCATGGTGAGCGTGCCGAGGGGCGTGGGCTCGGTCCTGGCCTTCACCGTCGTGCCCTGGCTCGGCGCCCGCGCAGGACTTCGGCGCACCATGCTGATCGGCGCGCTGATGAACATCGCCGCCCTCTGGCACATGGGCCATTTCGACCTCGCCATGACGGCGACCCCGATCAAGGTCACCGGCTTCCTCCAGGGGTTCGGCCAGGGGCTGATGTTCAACCCGATGTCGGTGATCAGCTTCGCCACCCTGCCGGCGGTCCACCGCACCGAGGCGGCGGTGCTCGGCGGCATGCTGCGCAATCTCGGCGGCAGCCTGGGCATCGCGCTCGCGGGCGCCTTCCAGATCCGGCGCAGCGCCCTGGCCCACGAGGGCCTGGCGGCCCAGATCATCCCCAGCGACCCGATGATCCGCTGGGCCCTGCCGGAGATCGTCCGCAACGCGGGGGAGGGGCTCTTAGCGCTCAACGCCGAGGTGACGCGCCAGGCCTCGATGATCGGCTACGACGCGGCCTTCGGCTGGATGTTCATCGCCAGCATCGCCATGCTGCCGCTGCTCCTGCTGATGCAGCCCGCCCGGCGGCGGCCGGGCACGGTGATCGAGGTCAACGCGGACTAGGGCGCGTCCGCGCCGCGCCCCAAATGTGCTCGAAAAGCGACAGCGGCGTGGTCAATCACAACCGTAACGGATTGTCTCGTTGACGTAACAATCCTGCAACTCGCAGCATTTGCACAACCAGGGATCGTAATCACGGGCCGTGTCTCCTCCGGAGGCACGGCCCGTGGGGGCGCCCGAAGCAAATGAGGCTCTTATGCGCATCGCCAAGCGGCGCCTGTTCGCCGGCTCCCTCCTGTCCAGCCTGGTCCTGATCCCGGCCGTCGCGGCCGCCCAGAGCTCCGCCGAGGCCCAGGCGGGCTCCGTCGCCACCTCGGTGGGCGAGGTGGTGGTCACCGGCTCGCGCATCCCGCGGCCCAATCTCGAACAGCCGACGCCGATCACCACGATCAACGCCGTCGCCCTCGAGAATTTCGGCGCCAGCAGCCTCGGCGACGCCCTGGCCCAGCTGCCGGCGCTGGCGTCTTCGGGCACGGCGCGCGCCAATTCGGACGGCGGCTCGAACCGCGGCGGCCTGAGCTTCCCCGACCTTCGCGGGTTGGGCACGTCGCGGACGCTGACCCTGGTCAACGGCAAGCGCCACGTGTCGGGCGATGCGGGCGACACCGCCGTGGACCTGAACACTATCCCGATCGCGCTGGTGGACCGCGTCGAAGTGGTCACCGGCGGGGCCTCGGCCATCTACGGCTCGGACGCGGTCTCGGGCGTGATCAACATCATTCTCAAGGATCGTTTTCAAGGCTTCGAGTTCGGCGTCCAGGGCGGCGGCCCGATGAACGGCGAATACGGGGAGAATTACTCCGCCTACGGAACCGGCGGCTGGAACTTCGCCGGCGACCGCGGGAACGTCACCTTGACCGTTTTCGGCGACAAGCAGGAGCGGGTGCGCGGCAGCGACGTGAAGGGGCTGAAGAACTGGGCCACGGTGGCCAATCCCCTGAGCGAGGGCCCCGCCGACGGCGTCGTCGACCGGATCTTCAAGCCCTACGTGCAGACCGAGTACTTCAGCCCCAACGGCAACCTGATCGGGGCCAACACCTTCAACGCCCTCGCCGGCTTCGACGCGGCCGGCGATCCGCGGGCGATCCCGCCGCGCACGGGCGTGAACAACTTCTATTACGGATCGCACGACGCGCCTTGCGACGTGTGCGACCCCGGCGACCAGGCCTCGGTATTGGTGCCGCGCCAGCGCCAATACGGCGTGGCGGGGACCCTGATGTACGAGTTCAACCCCAACCTTCGGTTCCGGGCCGACCTGAAGTACGTCGACAGCAAGTTGATCGACACCTTCAGCTCGTCCTTCACCACCTTCCAGTACCTGCTGGACCCGGACAACGCCTTCATCACCCCGGCCATCCAGGCGGTGCTGGACGCCAATCCGGAGGAGCAAGGCTTCTTCTACGTCAACCGCGTCAACGACGACATCGGCGGGCGCAACGACTACACCCGGCGCAAGACCTTCCGCGGGGTCTTCGCCCTGGAGGGTGATTTCGACGCCAGCTTCGCCGACGTGACGTGGGAGGCCAGCTACAACTACGGTCGGACGCGCAACAAATTCCATTCGGTCAACGGCTTGATCCCGGGCAACTTCCTGGCCGCGGTCGACGCGGTGCAGGATCCTTCGTCGGGCGAGATCCGCTGCCGCAAGGACGTGCCGTCCGCCTGGTACGACGGCTATCTCGTGCCGGACTCCACGACGCTGACCAACGAGACCTGCGTCCCCTTCAACCTGTTCGGCCAGCAGAACAGCCAGGCGGCGGTCGACTACGTCACCTTCGAGGCGGACCGATCCCACACCATCACCCAGCAGGTGGTCGGCCTGACCTTCAACCTCGACACCTCGCGCGTCTTCACCTTGCCGGGCGGCCCGGTCGCCCTGGCCGGCGGGCTGGAGTATCGCGAGGAGCGGAGCCGCAACATCAACGACCCCTTCGTGCAGAGCGGCATCACCGAGATCGCGCCCCAGCCGAACGCAGAGGGCGGCTTCAACGTCCGCGAGGCCTTCCTCGAGTTCGACGCGCCGCTGCTGCGCGACGCGCCCTGGGCCTATCGTCTTTCCGTGAACGGGGCCGTGCGCCTCGCCGACTACAGCCACGCCGGGAATGCGACCGCCTACAAGGCGGGCGGCGTCTGGGCGCCGGTCCGCGACCTGAGCTTCCGCGGGACCTTTTCGCGGGCGGTCCGGGCGCCGAACATCACCGAGGCCTTCCTGCCGGCGACCTCGGGCTTCGACAACATCTTCGACCCCTGCGACATCAACAGCATCGACGAGCGGTCGACGCGGCGGGCCAATTGCGCGGCTCTGGGCGTGACGTTCGACGATGCGGCGGACACCAACTTCCCGGGGGTGACGAGCGGCAACCGCGACCTGAAGCCCGAGAAGGCCGAGACCTGGACGGTGGGCTTCGTCCTGCAGCCGCGCTGGGTCCCGGGCCTGGCGCTGACGGTCGACTACTATGACATCGTCATCAAGGACGCGATCAGCTTCCTCAACCCGCAGGATGCGGCGGACAAGTGCGTCGACGGCCCGGAACTGGCCGAGCAGTATTGCTCGCTGATCCTCCGCGATCCGGCGACGGCGCAGATCCTCTCCTACCGGTCGAGCTACCTCAATCAGACGGCGTTGAAGACGGCCGGCTATGACATCCAGGTCTCCTACAGCCATGACATGGGCGACTGGACGCAGGACTGGGGGCGGCTGAGCCGGCTCGACGGCGTCATCACCGGTTCGCTCAACGCCAACTATGTCGAGAAGCTCCGGCAGTTCGCCTTCCAGGACTTCCCGGACGAGGTGGACCGGATCGAGGGCGAGATCAGCAGCCCGCGCTGGAGCTTCGTCAGCTCGCTCACCTACCAGCAGGGGCCGGTCAGCCTGACCTGGAACAGCCAGTTCCTCGACAAGGTCCGGCGCAACAAGGACATCTCCAAGGAGCGCTATGACCGGCCCTACGTGAACTCGGTCTGGTACCAGGACTTCATCGCCCGCTACCGCTTCACCGAGATCGGCGAGGGCGCCGAGGTCTATGTCGGGGTGAAGAACGCCTTCAACGAGAAGGTCCCGATCGGCATCACCGGCAACACCAACAGCAACGACGTCAGCGAGGCCGACTACGACATCTACGGCCGGTACCTGTTCGCCGGCTTCAAGGGCAAGTTCTGACGCCGGGCCGGCGGGCGCCGGCCTATTCCGCCAGGCAGCGCTGGTCGACGCCGCCCTCGTGCGGCTGGAACAGCCGCCCGCGCTCGGCCGTCAGCACCGCGGCCAGGGCGCACAGGCCGCACAGCAGGTAGCCCGCCTCCATCGGCACCACGGTGCCGTCGAAGGCCTGGCCGACGGCGAAGCCGATCAGCGAGGCGCCGACCATGCTGACGAAGCCCTGGAAGGACGAGGCCACGCCGGCGATGTGGCCCATCGGCTCCATGGCCATCGCCGCGAAGTTGCCGGAGGTCAGGCCGAAGCAGAACATGGACATGGCCTGGAAGGCCGCGAAGACCACCAGCGTCTCGTGGCCCGAGCGGGCGACGACCAGGTGAATGGCGGCCACGGCGATGTAGCCCAGCAGGGCGGCGTGCGAGAGCCTGCGCATGCCCAGCCGCATCACCAGCCGGGCGTTGAGCAGCGAGGCGGCCGCGATGAAGCTGGCGCAGATGGCGAAGACCAGCGGAAACTGCGCGCCCGCGCCCAGGGCCTCGGCGAAGACCTGCTGCGACGAGTTGATGAAGCCCAGCAGGCCGCCGAACAGGAAGGTCTGGCCGAGGATGTAGCAGAGCGCGGTGCGGTTGCGCGCCGCCAGGCTGAAGGCGTGGGCGATCTCGCGCGGCCGGATGGGCAGCCGGTCCTCCGGATGCAGGGTCTCGGGCAGGCGCAGCAGCGACCAGAGCATCAGGACCAGGGCCAGCGCCGCCAGCAGGGCGAAGATCCACGGCCAGGAGGCGAGCACCAGCACCAGCTGGCCCAGGCTCGGGGCGACGATCGGCGCGGCCATGAAGACCATGGAGGTCAGGGACATCACCCGCGCCATCTCGCGGCCGGCATAGCGGTCGCGCACGACCGAGACCGGGATCGACCGGGTGGCCGCCGCCCCTATGCCCTGCAGGACGCGGGCGACCAGCAGCAGGTCGAAGGTCGGCGCAAACGCCGCCAGCAGGCTGAAGCCGACGTAGAGGGAAAGGCCCGCCAGCAGCACGGGCTTGCGGCCGTACCGGTCGGCCAGCGGGCCAAAGATCAGCTGCGCCCCGCCGAAGCCCAGCAGATAGGCGGTGATGATCAGCTGGCGCCGGTTCTCGTCCGCCACGCCCAGGGCTGAGCCGATCGCCGGCAGGTTCGGCAGCATGGCGTCGATGCCCAGCGCCCCCAGCGCCTGCAGCGCCGCCATCAGCACCACGAACTCGACAAGGCTGATCCCGCCGAGCGGCCGCTGCGGTGCAACATGGGTGGTCATGGCAGGGCTTCAGCACAGCCGCGCGGCGGCGTCGACCGGGAATTGGGGGATAAGGGCCGTGCGAGCTCAAGCCGAAGGGCCATTGCGGTTGCCTTGATCTCAAGGATCGCCTTGACCCCCCGTGGGGTGAAATGCTTCGAAACCTCTGCCGACAGATCCCAATCCGAAATCCTGCGCGACCCTGGCGTTTCGCCGGGCTAGAGAAGGCTCCATGACGAACCAAGCAATGCACGAGCGGCTCCTCGACCTGATCCAGGCGGAGGGCATCGATACCCTTTTCGGGATTCCGGATCCGAGCTTCTTCGGCATGTTCATCGAAGCCGAGCGGCGCGGCATGGAGATCGTCTCTCCTCACCACGAACAGGCTGCTGCGCTCACCGCCGACGGATACTTCCGCATGACCGGAAAGCCTGTCGTACTGTGCATGAACAAGGGACCGGGTGTCGGCAACATCGCCGCGGGCGCCAACTTCTTCCGAAAGGAGAACATCCCTGCCGTGTTCATCATGGCGCAGCGCCAGCGGATCTACGAACAGCGCGTTCGCCGCGGCAAGATGCAGTACATGAGCCAGCCGCCGATCTTCGAAGGCGTGATGAAATACGTCGGCGTCATCGAGTATCCCGACCAGACTGACGAGATCCTCCACGAGGCGTTCCGCCAGGCGACGACCGGCGTGCCGGGCCCGACCTACGTCGAGCTCCCGCTCGGCGTCATGCAGGCGAAGTTTGACCTGCCGCCGGTGCTCGCGCCCAGCCGCTACCGCCTGGTGCGGCAACGCGCCGATGACCTGTCGATCTCCGAAGCCGTCGCCCTGCTGAAGGGGGCGCGGAATCCTGTCCTGCTGCTCGGCCAGGGCGTGTTCGTCAGCCGTCAGCACGAAGCCGCCGCCAAGCTCGCCGAGAAGCTCAACTGCCCCATTCTTCTTTCGAACGCGGTCGAGGCGATCCTCCCCGGCATGGAGGCCCGCACCTTCGCCTATAGCTCGGAAGCGGGTGGCCAGATCGCTTCCGGTTCGGACGTCGTTCTGGCGATCGGCACCGAACTGGGCGAGGCGCTGAACTACGGTCGCGGCCACGCCTGGAAGGCGGGGGATGCGAACCGCAAGTGGATCTACGTGGAGCGCGACGCCACTGCGATCGGCGTCAATCGACCGATCGACGTTCCCCTCGTCGGCGACCTCAAGGACATCGTTCCGCAGTTGACTGAGGCGCTGGGCGGCTTGCAACGCGAGGCGCCCGCCAAGCTGGCCGACTGGATCAAGATCCGCGACGGCGCCAAGCAGGCCCTGATGGACCGCATACCGGCGGCCTCGCAGCCGATCCATACGGGCCGGCTCGCGATCGAGGCGACCAAGGTGCTGCCCGAGGACACCATCCTGGTGCGCGATGGCGGCGCGGCCAGCATGTGGTTCTCGGCGCTGCTGCAGTGGACCCCGCGCGACGCCATGTGGAGCTCCAACTGGGGCGCGATCGGCAACGGCCTGCCGATGGCGCTAGGCGCGCAGCTCGCCGTCGGCGACAAGCGCCGCGTCGCGCTCCTGACCGGCGACTCGGCGTTTCTGTTCCACATCTCCGAGCTCGAGACGGCGGTCCGCAAGAACCTGCCGTTAATCTGCATCGTGGCGGTCGACCACGCCTGGGGCATCGAGGCGGCGTCGTACAAGGCCAACTTCGGCGAGAACACCGCGACCCCCGAGGCCCGTTGGGGCGCCGAGGTTCGCCTCGACAAGACAGCCCAGAGCTTTGGCGCACACGGCGAATATGTCGATCGCGCCGAGGACATCGGCCCGGCGGTCCAGCGCGCCCTGGCATCAGGCAAGCCAGCGGTTGTGCATGTGGAGGTCGATCAACTGGCCAACAGTAGCTTCGCCGGGATCCCAGGCTTCCTGGAGTTCCGCAACTGGTTCGGCGAAGAAGGCGATTTTCTCGGCGTGCCCGGCGCCGCCGCGGCGTCGACGGCCGCCAAAGCCGGCGGCTCGACTGAGAACAGCAGCGGCTATTGAGAGCGTCGCCGTCTAAGCTGCAGACGGCCGGCTGGATCGGATCGAGCGGCGGGGTGTTGATCCTGGCGCAGTTTGGGCTGCCCCCTAGCTGCGCCAGGTTCGGCCCTCGGCCCTGATCTCCTAGCTGGTCCGCGCGGCGGCGCGGAAGCGGAAGACGCCGCGGTCCAACACCAATCGCTCGCCGTTCGCCCACATCTGGAACCCGGCGCCATCGTCCGTCCGCCAGATGCGCGTGTCGAGCCTGTCGCCCGGATAGACGGGCTTGGAGAAACGCCCCTCCATGTGGCCGAACCGGGCGACGTCGCCATCGCAGAGCGCCGAGACCAGCGCCCGACAAGCGACGCCATAGGACCCAAGGCCATAGAAAACGGGCCGCTCAAATCCATCAGCTCGGGCCCTGGCGGGGTCGGTGCCATGCAGGTGGTGGTCGCCGGAAAGCCGATAAATCAGCGACTGGTTGAGCCCCACGGGCAAGGAGACGATCTGATCGGGGCTCCTGTCCGGCAGGCGCCAGGCCCGCTCCCCGGCAGGGCCGCGCGGACCGCCAAAGCCGCCCTTGCCTTGCGCGAACAGCCGCATGCACGTCGAACCGAGATACTCGCCGGTATCCGCCAGCGTAATCCGGGTCTCCTTGACGACGAGAGCGCCCGAACCCTTGTCATAGACCCCGCGCAGCACGGTGGAGAGCTGCGCCTTGCCGCTCGTGGGGATCGACCGGGCAAGCGTCACGCTTTGCTCTCCGTGCACCATGCCGACGGGGCTCAGCCCTTCGCTCTTCCACCCGAGCAGCTCGACCCAGGGGCTTGGCAGGCCCATGATGGTCAGGAAGGACGGGATCACCTGCTGGGCGACGCCCGGCGAATTCTCCGTGGTGAACGGGAGCTCCCGAAGAGGGTCGTCCAGGCCGGCGCCGACGCCGACGGCGTACAGCAGCGCCCGGTCCGAGTCCCAGCTCCAACAGCCATTGACCAGTTCTGTGCCGATCAGGTGATCGTAGCCGCTCATCCTAGTCCCTCAGGTCCATGACCTCCTCGCTGAGAGGTCCGGCAGACTATCTCGGCCCGGCCCTGCCAGAAATGCCCGCCGCGCTTTTCACGAGCATGGATTTAGCCGGCATGCTGGCGATGGGCGGGGGCCGGGCCTCGGCGCAAGGCGCCCGGGTCCGGCGGCGTGAGAATGAGATGCAGATGGCTGGGAATCAGCGCCCCGGCCCAGACCTCGACGTCGGTTCGCGCCGAAGGCTCGGCCAGAAGATCGCGGTAGCCGATAGTCCTCGTCATCGAAGGAGGGTCGCCGGAGACCTACCCGCGCCCCTCATAGAAGCCCTTGCTCAGGCTCGGCGTTTCGTTCATCGGCCGTGGGGACTGGATGATCACCCGTTTCCCCGAGCGGACCTGGGTCGGAAACCAGAACGGCGTTGCGGCATAGCCGTCGTACGGCGCGCCCGATCCGCCAGCGGCCTCCACGTCGCTGTCTTTCCATACAAATTGCACAGTTAGAAAGATCGGTATCAGGGTCATCTCGCCGGGACCCACCATTGGTAAATCTTTGAGGGTCCGGGTTTGCGTGCGCGTTGCGATGCAATCCTCGCTGAGGCTGCTGAGGAAGCAGTTCGATTTCGCTGACACCTGGCCAGGGACGAAGCCGTCCAGAGCATCTATGACGCCGGAGGTGTTCGACAACACGGCGACATCGACTTCAAGATCGGCGACAGCCTCTTTGTCGAAAGAGCGTAATCCATAGGCGCCAATCAGGATCTTCTGTTGGGCTTGATCTTCGCAAGCGGTGATAAGCCGCTTTCGCGCGGGATCTGCTGCAGACGAGAAATTGTGCAGCGAAGTTGCTTCGTTGTTTTCGCAGAAGTGGCGTTTCAAACGGGCCGTGTCGGCCTCGATGTTCCTGAGCCAGTCCGGAAGCACAATGTGCAGGCCGGGAACCTGCTCCATCACGCCTTGCAGGTTCGTCTTGATGTCTTCGTCCGACCCCTCGATCATCAGATATTCCTGTCCGATTTTGGGAGGCGGCGGCGGTCGAACCCATTCCACCATTGTCTTCGTGAGGCCGACCGCGCTCCCGCCCAGGCCGATGACGAACGCGGCGGCGGCGAACGCTGCAGGAGGCGCCCACGCCGCGCCTTTCTTGCGCTCCTTGCTGGCCGCTGGAGCGCCGGGCTCATCGGACATGTCGCCCCCCACCGTTTGAGACTTCACCTTAGCGCGATCATTACATCCTCTGCGTGTTTTTTTCACGGGCGCCGCATCCGAACCGGCCCTGCCGGACGTGTCCGCTGCACCTTTCGCGGGCATGGATGCTCGTCACCGAAGACGGCCTGCGCCCGCCCGCCGCCGCGCTGGGGGACATGGGGATCTTCGCTATTTCAACGAGATGCGACCGTATCGCAACAGGAACCGGGGCTGGCCCTGGGTGTTCGGCATGGGCTTTCGGGCGTCCTGCCCGCGCGCACTATGAGGGACACACCCATGGCCACAGCGAAGTCCGTTCCGACCAAAGCGTCCAAAGCGCGGCGAACCCGCCGGACCGGCCGGCGCGATCCGCTCGCGATCTCCCTGCTGAAAAAGGATCACCGCGAGGTGGAAGGCTGGTTCGACGAGTACGAACAGCTTGAGGATGCAGGCGAGAAGCTCGCCCTGTTCAACCAGATCGCTCTCGCCTTGAAGACGCATACGAGGCTCGAGGAAGAGATATTCTATCCCGAGGAACGCGGGGACGTCGAAGACGACCTGCTAGACGAGGCCTATGTCGAACATGACGGCGCCAAGAAGCTGATCGCCGAGATCGAGGCGATGAAGCCCTCCGACGACTTCTATGACGCCAAGGTCAAGGTTCTCGGCGAGTACATCAAGCATCACGTCAAGGAAGAGGAGCAGCCGGGCGGCATCTTCGCTCAGGCCAAGAAGGGCGACGAGGACCTCGACGCCATGGGCGAGCGGATCAAGGTCCGCAAAAGCGAACTCATGGCCGAGCTGAGCCCGCCCAAGGCCAACTGATCGCGTCCGCGCACGAAACGGAGGCGGCGGTCCCCCGACCGCTGCCTCTCTTCCGCGCCGTTGTCGCTGGCGCGGAACACTCCCTGCCCGGACGAGTTGAGCAGGCCATCGCCGGAGCTCCGCCATGCCGCTTCTCGGAATCATCCGTTTTTTCACCAGCTTGCTCTCCCTCCTGATCCTGGCCGCCGCCGGGTATCTGCTGTGGAGCTGGTACGACGGCGATCTGATCCGCGACGCGGCCGGCGCGATCTACCGGGAGCGGGAGAGCTGGCGGCTGTGGACGGCCGTCGGCCTTTTGGCCTGGTCCTTCTTGGGCGGGCGCATCCTGCCGCTCGTCCTCGCCAGGGCTGACCAGCGCCCGACGAAGGCGGAGCGCGGCGAAGGCCATCTGGTCGCCAGCCCGACCGGCGCCTCGCTCTATGCGGAGACCCATGGCCCGGTCGGCGCGCCGCCGATCATCTTCACCCACGGCTGGGGCATGGATTCGACCTTCTGGCGCTACGCCAGGGAGGATCTCGGCGACCGCTTTCGCCTGGTGCTGTGGGATCTCCCCGGCCTGGGGAGGTCGAAGGCAGGCGACGACAAGACGGTGAGCCTCGGCGCCTTCGCGACAGATCTCGCCGCCCTGATCGACGCCGCCGGCCGCCAGCCGGTCGTCCTGGTGGGACACAGCATCGGCGGCATCACCATTCAGACCCTGATCCGCGACTTCCCTCAACTCCAGAGCCGGCTGGCGGGCGTGGTCCTGCTCAACACCACCTACACCAACCCCCTGAAGACCATGATCCTCAGCGGCCTGCTCCAGGCTCTGCAGCGGCCGGTCCTTGAGCCCGCGATGAAGCTGACGATAGCGCTGCAGCCCCTGGCGTGGCTTTCGAAGTGGCAGAGCTATCTCAGCGGATCTGCGCACCTGGCCCAGCGGTTCGGCTACGGCAGGTACGTCACCCGCAGCCAGCTCGAGCACACCACCCTGCTGGCGACGCGCAACCCGCCGGCGGTGCTGGCGCGCGGCGACCTCGCAATGTTCCACTGGGACGCGACGGGCGTCCTCGCCGCCCTGCGGGTCCCGGCCCTGGTCATCGGCGGCGACAAGGACATCGTCACCAAGCTGGAGGCGAGCCGCACCATCGCCGCCGAAAGCGAGCTCGCCGCCCTGCAGGTGGTGGAAGACGTCAATCACATGGGGCCGATGGAGCGCGCCGACCTCTACAATCAGATGATCGGCGACTTCGCGCTGCATGTTCAGCCCAGCGCCTCGATCGACCTGCCACCGGCGCGGGCCTCGGCTCCAGATCTGCGGAGCAACGCCGACGGCGCCCCCTACGCGCCCCCGCCTCCGCCGCACTGAGCCGGGGGCCGTCGCGAGATGTCGACAGGCGGCCGATGGTTTCGGCGCGGCGAAGGGCGTCCGACAGGGCGTCGTCCTGCGCCTCCGCCATCATGGCGGCGAAGCAAAGCAGCGCTTTCACACTCATAAGCGTCCACTATCTTGGAGCGTGATGCAGCCGCCTACATCCAAATCACCCGTTCCATCGCCGATCCGCAAGGCGATCGTGCTCCAGGTGCGCCAGCTCGTCGGCGGCACGGGCGACGACACGATTGAGCGCAATCGGCAGGACACAGGCTTCTTCGGTCCCGAAAGCGCGTGCTGGAAGGTGCACGGCGACTTCGCGAGCATGATGGTCGGCGGGATCACCGCCCTGCTCGTCCAGATGCTGCATCCCGGCGCGCTCGCGGGCGTGTGGGACCATTCCGACTTTCGGCGCGACATGACCGGACGCCTGAAGCGCACCGCGCAATTCATCGCTGGCACCACCTATGGCGACCAAGCCGAAGCCCAGGCCTTCATCGACCGCGTTCGCAGCGTGCATGCAAGGGTGGTCGGGACCTTGCCCGAGGGCACGCGCTATTCCGCTGACGACCCTGATCTGCTGACCTGGGTGCACGTGGCGGAAGTCAGCTCGTTCCTGGCGGCCTATCTCCGCTACGTCGATCCGGATTTCCCGCCGAAGGCGCAGGACGCTTACTTCCGGGAGGCCGCCGAGATCGCCCGACGCCTGGGTGCGGAGGGCGTACCTGAAAGCCGCGCCGAGATCGCCGCCTACTTCCGCGCCGTTCGTCCCAAGCTGCGCTACGACCACCGCACCCGCGAAGTGGCCCTGGCGCTGCTGTCTCAGAGCCCTCCCAGCGCGGCCGCGGCGCCTGCCATGTCGATCGCCTTCGATGCGGCCAAGGATCTGCTGCCCGACTGGGCCGCTGAGATGCACGGCTTTCGCCTGTCTGCGCCCCGCCGCGCGGCTGCGCGCTTCGGTGTTCGGGCGCTGGGGCGTACGCTGCGCTGGGCCCTGGTCAACAGCGCCGAGGCCCGCGCTCGACGGCGCGCCGACCAGTTGGCTCAGGAAGCCGCGCAAAGCGCGTCTGGCGCGGCGGCTTAAGTCACCTCACTCGGACAATCCGAGCGACTTCAGCGGATCGCCGACGAGACCGCTGACCATCAGCGCCTGAACAACGGTGGCCGGCCATCGCTTCGATAGGGGTCCCACAAGGCGGTCGCGCAGCAGCGGCAGGAGCTGGCTGTCCGACTGATAGACCGGCGTGAACAGCCAGCTCATCAGCTGATAGGCATGGACGTGGCGTCGCCGCAGCCTGTGATACCGCCGCAGGGCAGCCTCAAGCTCGCGTTCGCGACCGAGAGCGATCCGCAAGGCGTAAGCGTCGAGCAGGGCCATATTCGCACCCTGTCCCAGCTGGGGGCTCGTCGAGTGCCAGGCGTCGCCGATGTGCACCAGCCGCGAAGCAAATGGGCGGCTCACCGTGCGGTGGGCATACCGGGCGAAGGTGAGCTGGTCCGGCGAGCGGATCTGCTCGAGCAAGGGCGCCGTCGCCGGCCAGAGCTGCAGGGCGTCCGCCTTCCAGGCGTCGAGGCCGGCGGTCCGCCACGCCTCGAGCTGATCCACGCGAAGGCTCCAGAAAAAGGCCGCCTGCTGGCGACCATTCGCGTCGCGGCCGATCGGCAGCACCCCGACCATGACGCTCGCTGCCTCATAGCGCTGCTCCAGCGCGCGTCCGTTCAACTCCCCGTCGCCTGGCCAGTCGAGGCTCGCCCAGAGCGCGCCGTAAGGGAGGTTGCGCCCGATGCGCGGCGCCAGAGGCGAGGCGTGGCCCAGCGCGTCGACAACCAGGTCGAACGGCCCGGCCTCCTGGCCGTCCTCGAACTGGAGAAATCGGCCTTCCGGCCGGATCTCGGAGGCGGCGACGGTCTTGCCGTGGGTGATCGCGATCCCGCCTGCGAGCGCCGCCTCGTGCAGGATGTCGAACAGCGTCGCTCGATGCACGCCGAAGCCGCATGCATGGCCAATGGCGGCGTAGCGCACGTCGAGCACGGTCCGATCGGCGTCCGTAGTCTTGCCGAACAGGCGTTCGATCTCCGACGCATTGCGCCGCAACCGCTCGGCCAGGCCAAGCTGGGCGAGAACGGCGAGGCCGGTTGGCTGGATCATGAGGCCGGACCCGACCGGCTGGGGCGTCTCGAAACGCTCGTAGCAGCTGATCTGACACCCCGCGCGCCGAAGCAGGAGCGCCGCGGAGAGGCCGGCTGGCCCGCCTCCGACGACGGCCACGTTCAATGGCTCAAGGCCAAGCTGCACCATGGAGGGTGTGTAGCAGATCTCCCCCGCTACGGGGGCGCAGCGCCAGAGTACTAACCCGCTCGCGCGGGAGGAGTACTCGCATCGGATGTGGGGGGGGCTCCTGTCTGAAGAGGATCGTGGGTGGGCCACGTCCTCCTCAAGACGCGTGACGACAGAAGAGGTCATCAACCCGCTGCGCCGAAGGATGGTCGAAGACATGACCATCCGCAACTTCGATCCGCGGGCCCAGCAGGAGCTGTGGGGATAGGTATTGTGTCCCTGGATCCCTCGCCGGGCGAGAAGGTGACGGGCTGAAGGGACGCCAGCCGCAGGCCTAGGCGACCCAGATGATCTGGCCGTAGCAACCTTCCGAGGTCACCCTGAGCCGCAGGAAGGTGGGCTTGGCCCCCTCTGCTGGAAGCACGGCGCTGCCAGGATTGAGCGCCGAGCCCTTGGCGCCGAAGCGCGCCTCGTCAGCCCTGTGCGTGCCGCCATGCAGCAGGACGTCCACCGGACCGCCGAACAGGCGCCTGCAGACCTCCGCTGCGCCATCGGCCTCGACAAAGGGATCGCATGACGACGCCAGGCCAACCGCCTTCGCGTCGAACACGCAGCCGATGCGATAGCCTTCGTCTGTCAGCACAAGTTCGGACCGCCGGGTGCGAATGTCATCGGCGTCATCGCGGCCGCGGACGCCCAGCACGGGCGCAATCTGCTCAAGCTGGTCGAGACCCGACCTGTCGCCCATGTCGCCCAGGGTGACGATCAGATCCGCGCCTTGCAGCCGCGGGAACAGCTCAGCCGGGAATTGCGGTCCGCCGTCGTGGATGTGGCAATCGGCGAGGACAGCCACATTCGTCCCGCTCAGCGGTAGGCTCCACACTGAGTCCGACATCTGCTGGCCTCCAGTCTGGCGACGCTACGATGTCGGAGGGGCGGTCGCCACCCTGGATGGGTTGGAAGCGTGCCCGACATTTGGGGATTGGTGCTCCTGTCCCCGAATTCCTACGGGCGTCCTGGGCGCCCTGCGGGTCCCGGCCCTGGTCATCGGCGGCGACAAGGACATCGTCACCAAGCTGGAGGCCAGTCGCACGATCGCCGCCGAAAGCGAGCTCGCCGCCCTGCACGTGGTGGAAGACGTCAATCACATGGGGCCGATGGAGCGCGCCGACCTCTACATCAGATGATCGGCGACTTCGCGCTGCATGTTCAGCCCAGCGCCTCGATCGACCTGCCCTTGGCGCGGGCCTCGGCTCCAGATCCGCGGAGCAACGCCGACGACGGCCCCTACGCGCCCCCGTCTCCGCCGCACTGAGCAGGCGTGCCGCCGCACTGAGCAGGCGTGGATGCTCGACCACGGCCAATCCCAGGCCTGCTCGACGTCTAGCCCTGGCAGACGAAGGACGCGGCGGCGATGGAGGTCAAATCAGGGCTTGTTGAGATTTAGGATTCGCGGCGCAGGCGTTTTCCGTGACTGTTAGAAGTTGCGATCAGGCTGCAATCCGGCTTTTGAGCATTCGCAGCGTCACCACGAGACCACTGGCCTGCCAGTCGTACGTGAGGCCGCCGTCGAATTGCTGGGACATGCTTCGCGCTATCATTTTGCTGCCGAACCCACGCATCTCGGGCACGGCGGCGACCGGAGGTCCGCCATCCTCCGCCCAGGTGACAGTTAGATGGGTCTCGTCGCAGGCTCCCGACACGTCCAACGTCCCCTCATTGACGGACAACGCTCCATGCTTGACCGAGTTGGTCGCCAGCTCGTGAATGACCATGGCGAGCGTTGTCGCTGTCCCCTCGCCAATCCCGAGCCGGGGAACGGCGACTCGGATACGACCGGCGAACGCCTCGGTACCGTCGTAAGGCGCCAGCAGCACGGCGAGCAGGTCGCCAAGCAGTGCAGCCTTCCCCTCATTTCCCGGGAGGGGACGAACCAGGTCGTGGGCGCGCCCTAGGGCCGTGAGACGTTCAATGAGGCCCTTCGCCATATCCTCAAGGCTGTTGGCCGACCGCCGTGAGATGTGCGTCAGCCCAGTTGCGATCGCCAGCAGGTTCTTGACCCGATGGCTCATCTCGCCGGCGAGGAGCTCATGGCTTTCTTCAGCCTGCTTACGAGCGGTCACATCGAGGAAGATGCCGAACATCACGCTGTCGATCATGCCTGCGTCGGCGCCCTGCCCACGCGCGGAGATCCAGCGCACTTCCTCTCCCAACATGATCCGGAAGTCGATCTCGTAGGAGCCCTCGACTGATCGCGTGCCGGAGAATGCGGCTCGAACTCGATTCCGATCAGCAGGGTGGATGTGGGCGGAAAGCTCCTCGAATGAGACTTCTGGCGCCCAAGGCATGCCCCACAATTCGAAGGCGCGCGCGTCCATGGTGAAGTGGTCGCTATCTACGTTCCACGACCACAACGCGACGCTGGCGGCGTCAATCGCCTGTCTGAGATGGTCTGGGCGCCAAACTTGAGAGCCGGGGCCCTGGGCTGACATGACTGCCTCTCCATGCGCCGAGAAGCACTCAACATTCAGCATGAGGACGGCGTAAACAACAATTAGCTGGCTGTTGCGTCCGGGACGAGGCGCAGATCACGCGCGCCCATCCGTATTTCCAAGCTCAGCACCTCAGCCGGCGAGGCGGTCAGAAGCCGCATCGAGGCCAGGGGCGCCAAGCTGCTCCTGCCGCCGCCCTACTCCCCGACCTCAACCCGATCGAGCTGGCCTTCTCCAAGCTCAAGGCGCTGCTGCGCAAGGCCGCCGAGCGAACCGTGGGTGCGCTGTGGATGGCGAGGTCGGGGCCAGGTCCGGATTTCAACCCGTAAACGGCCGAACCACGACCTCGACGCGCCGATTCCGGGCGCGGCCGTCCTCCGTGTCATTGGAGGCAATCGGCTGGGCCTCTCCGCGACCTGCGACGAACAGGCGATCGCGCAAGACGCCGTTGCTCACGAGACGGCTAGCGACGGAGGCCGCCCGACGCTCGGATAGCGCCCGATTGTAGTCGTCGGCCCCCGTGGAGTCGGCGTGGCCGACGATGTCGATCGTCGTCTGGGGATATTGCCTAAGGGTATCCGCAACAGCGTCCATCGCCGGGTAAAAGCGGCTTTGAATGTCCGCCTTGTCGACGCCGAAGGTAACGTCCGACGGCATGTTCAGCACGATGTTGTCGCCCTGGCGCTGCACGTCCACGCCTGAGCCGGCGAGCTGCGCGCGAAGCTGGGCTTGCTGCCGATCCATGTAGGTTCCGGCAGCTCCGCCTGCGAGCGCGCCCACGCCGGCCCCGATGAGCGCGTTCTTGCGGCCCTGCTCGCCATTGTTCGTATTGGTCAGGTACCCGAGGAGCGCCCCGCCCGCAGCGCCGGCCAACACCCCCGTTCGGGTGTTACTGCGCACCACCTGACCGGTATGTGGGTCTGTCGTGGTGCAGGCGGCGGCGGACAGCGCCCCCGCCGCGGCGACCGCAACGCTCCAACGGAATCGAAACATGGAACCTCCCAGATAAGCCGCAGGTCCTCTGACCTGCGCCATGGCGGACCTCACAACGGCCAGGTTGTCATTAGGTTGCCCCTCTGCGGGCCACCTTGCGCTTCGCCTTCCTGCGCCCTTGCCAACTGAGGCGGGCAGATCGCCGCTAGAACAGGCCCGCACGCTGGGCGATCACCACTGCAGCGATGATCAGGATCAATGCCTGGATTATTTGGCCAAAGGGCGACGGCAGCGGAAGCTTCTGGACTGCCCAGGCGATCAGGGCGGCAACGACTAAAACGATTACGGCGAAGACGAGGATGGACATGAACGGTCTCTTCAGGGGCTGGGCCGCGGTGCGTAGCTAAAGCGTACGTCAAGCTGGAGCGTTCCACGGCGTGCCCAAATGCGACCGCAACCATCGAAACGTGTGGACCTCGCGGCGCTGCGCACTCGCGACGCAGGCGAAGGAATGGGGTGTGTCCCTGGTGGTGGTGTAGCTCGGCGGGCCGACACCGCGCAGCGGCTCGTGACCCAAACAATCGCTGTGAGCTCGACCACTTTGCCGGCGGCCTCGGAGATCGGAGGGGGGGCGGCCAGCCTTCGCCGGCGGCGGGGTAGACCTTGACAAATCGGAGCTTTTTTGTTCATGATTTGTTCCAAGATGACCGAGCCGACCACAGTCTCAACCCAGGCCGACGACCAGGCGCCCGCCAGGGCCGCGGAGACGGCGCGCGTCCTGATCGAGCGCCAGCTTTGGGTGCTGGGGCGGCTGGCCGAGGCGGGGCTCAATGTCGCCCTGGCCATCGAGCGGCAGGCGATGGCGGCGGCGGACGAGGGGCCGGAGACGGTTCGGCCGGAGACCTTTCAGGTGGTGCAGGGCGACCTCGCGCTCGCCTATGGGCGTGCGTCGCGGGCGGTGCGCCTGACGCTCGCCCTGCAGGCCAGGCTGATCAAGGACCTTCAGGCCTTGGACGAGGGCGAAGCCCGCCATCAGGCCAAGGAGCGCTCCGAGCGGCAGCAGCGCGAGGACGCGCGCAAGGCGCGCGTGGAGCGCATCGTCGAGCGGGTGATCAAGGCCGAGTTCACCTCCGAGGACGAGATCACCGGCTGGCGGAGGAGGCCTGCGAGCGCCTCGACGACGACGGCGTCTACGGCGACCTGTTGGCGCGGCCGGTCAGCGAGATCATCGCCCGGATCTGCCGGGACCTGGGCCTGGCGCCGGACTGGAGCCGGCTGGCCGAGGAGGCCTGGGCGCAGGCGGAGATCGACAGCGGCGTGGCGGCGGCGCCGCTGATGACGCTGCGGTGACCCGCCGCCGCTGGAGGCGGCCGACGCTGCAGGTCCTTGGGCCCCAGGTCCTTGGGCTACAGGTCCGGCGCCGATGAAACCCGCGCGCTCCCCCTACAGCCGCCCCTTCCTGAACCGCTCCTGCGCCTCTGCCCGGGCCTCGGCCTTCAGCCGCTTCACCCCCTCCTTGTCCGCGGCCTCGCCGGCCGGGGCGAGCGCGTCGGCGGCGAACTCCAGGTCGAGCAGCTTCAGGCGCTTGACCTCGTCGCGCAGGCGGGCGGCTTCCTCGAACTCCAGGTTGGAGGCGGCCGCGCGCATGCGGGTCTCGAGGTCCTTGAGGGTGGCCTTGAAGTTGTCGCCGACGAACGGCGTCGCGCCCCCCTCCGCGACGCCCACCGGCACGGTGACGCGGTCCTTCTCGTAAGGGGAGGCGAGGATGTCCTTGATCCGGCTCCGCACGCTCTCGGGCGTGATGCCGTGCTCGAGGTTGTAGGCCTCCTGCTTCTCCCGCCGCCGCTTCGTCTCCGCCATGGCGCGTTCCATCGAGCCGGTGACGCGGTCGGCGTAGAGGATGACCCGGCCGTCGACGTTGCGCGCCGCCCGGCCGATGGTCTGGATCAGCGAGGTCTCGGAGCGCAGGAAGCCTTCCTTGTCGGCGTCGAGGATGGCGACCAGGCCGCACTCGGGGATGTCGAGGCCTTCGCGCAGCAGGTTGATGCCGACCAGGATGTCGAAGGCGCCAAGCCTGAGGTCGCGGATGATCTCGATCCGCTCCAGGGTGTCGACGTCGGAGTGCATGTAGCGGACCCGCAGGCCCTGCTCGTGCATGTATTCGGTGAGGTCCTCGGCCATCTTCTTGGTCAGGACGGTGATCAGGGAGCGGTAGCCGCGCAGGGCGACCTGGCGGGCCTGGTCGATGACGTCGTCGACCTGGGAGAAGCCGTCCTTGGCGACCGGCTTCACCTCCACCGGCGGGTCGATCAGGCCGGTGGGGCGGATCACCTGTTCGGTGAAGACCCCGCCGGTGCGCTCCATCTCCCAGGAGCCGGGGGTGGCCGAGACGTGCACCGTATCGGGACGCATGGCGTCCCACTCCTCGAACTTCATCGGGCGATTATCCATCGCTGACGGTAGGCGGAAGCCATACTCGGCCAGGGTGAACTTGCGCCGATAGTCCCCCCGATACATGCCGCCGATCTGCGGTACGGTCTGGTGGCTCTCGTCGACGAACAGCAGGGCGTTCTCAGGGATGTATTCGAAGAAGGTGGGCGGCGGCTCGCCCGGCCGGCGGCCGGTCAGGTAGCGGGAGTAGTTCTCGATCCCCGCGCAGGAGCCGGTGGCGTCGATCATCTCCAGGTCGAAGGTGGTGCGCTGTTCGAGGCGCTGGGCCTCCAGCAGCTTGCCGTTGGCGACCAGCCAGTCGAGGCGTTCCTTGAGCTCCGCCTTGATGCCGTTGATCGCCTGGCGAAGCGTCGGCCGGGGCGTCACATAGTGGCTGTTGGCGTAGACCTTCACGCCCTGCAGGTCGGCGGTCTTCTTGCCGGTCAGCGGGTCGAATTCGCTGATGCTCTCGATCTCGTCACCGAACAGCGAGATGCGCCAGGCGCGGTCCTCGTAGTGGGCGGGGAAGATCTCGAGGGTGTCGCCGCGCCGGCGGAAGGTCCCGCGCTCGAAGGCCGCGTCGTTGCGCTTGTACTGGAGGGCCACCAGGTCCCCCATCAGCTTCTTCTCGTCGATCCGCTCGCCCGGCGTCAGCTGGAAGGTCATGGCCGTATAGGTCTCGACCGAGCCGATGCCGTAGATGCAGCTGACCGAGGCCACGACGATGACGTCGTCGCGCTCGAGGATCGCCCGGGTCGCCGAGTGGCGCATCCGGTCGATCTGCTCGTTAATCGAGGAGTCCTTCTCGATGTAGGTGTCGGTCCTGGGGACGTACGCCTCAGGTTGATAATAGTCGTAGTAGGAGACGAAGAACTCGACCGCGTTCTCCGGGAAGAAGCTCTTGAACTCGGAATAGAGCTGGGCGGCGAGGGTCTTGTTGGGGGCCAGGATCAGCGCCGGCCGCTGGGTCTGTTCGATCACCTTGGCCATGGTGAAGGTCTTGCCGGAGCCGGTGACCCCCAGCAGCACCTGGTCGTGCTCGCGGCCCTCGAGGGCGCTGACCAGTTCGGCGATGGCGGTCGGCTGGTCGCCCGCGGGCTCGTAATCGCTGACCAGCTTGAACCTCTGCCCGCCCTCGGACTTCGCCGGCCGCGTGGGCCGGTGCGGCTTCCACAGCAGCGGCATGGTGTTTTCGTCGTAGTCGAACGCCGCGGACATGTCCGCGACGCCGTCTTCTGCGCGCTTGCCGGGGGAACGAGCCATGAACGCCAAGGTAGGGCGGGGCGGGGGCGCGCGCTAGAGGCTGATGCGAACCTCCGGACGTCAGTTCTTGTCGGCCTGGCCGACCGCCGCGCCGGCTGCGCCGCCGACCGCGGCGCCGATCGGTCCGCCGACCACGGCGCCGGCGACGGCTCCGGTGGCGGCTTTTGATTCGGTGCTGTGGCCGCAGGCGGAAAGGTTGAGGGCCGCGCTCGCGGCGGCGAGGAACGTCAACATCTTGCGCATCGTCGTGCTCCAATATTTCGGCGCTCAAACGATGCGGTCGCAGCGAAGGTTCCGCTCCAGCTTCAGTTCCGTGGCGGATCCTGGGCCTTTCCGAGGCGCCGTGCAGGAATAAAGCATCTGCGAGTATAGATTAACCCTCCTTGAGATCATGGGTGTGTCGTCGAGTTGGCCCGGGACTTGCCGCGATCAAGTGAGAGTGGATCAGAAGGGCACAGCTGCAGCCGCGACATTAAATCTCGTGTTGCACTGCGATATTGGCTTGCAAAGGCTGGGCAATGCCTTCATACACAATTCACCATTTGCCGTCGCTTGCCCCCACAGAGTCCCGGGCAGGCCAGCCGGCGAGCGCTGCCAGCATGAGCAGGGGCGTTCGCGGCGACAATTGTCGGAGGGCGCGACCGCCCTCGCGGATCAGGACTAGTTTGTTTTGCATTTTGGAACGCAGGCCCGCGCCGATTGGCGCGCGCTGATCAGCGCCGCCTTCATCGGCTCCGGTGTCGGCCTGTCTCTCGGCGCCGTCTATATGGCGGGCGGGATGGGGCAGGCCGTGGCCGACCACGGCCGCGCCGAACGGATCGCCCAGGCGACCGACGGCGCGCTCTCGGATTCGGCCCTGCGTCAGGGCCTGGACCCGAGCGTGATGGCGCTGGCCAAGGCTCATGACCCGATCACCGCCAATCCTGTCGCTGGGGGCTCGACCGCCGCCAAGCTGGCCGGCGTCGACCCGGACGCCCAGCGCGTGGCCCAGGCCAAGCCGACCCGGGCGCGTGAGCTCGAGTGCCTGACCGAGGCGGTCTATTTCGAGGCCCGGGGCGAAAGCGCCCGGGGCCAGGCCGCCGTCGCCACCGTGATCATGAACCGGGTGAAGAACCCGAACTTCCCGAAGACCGTCTGCGGCGTCGTCTACCAGGGCGCCGCCCGCCGCCACGGCTGCCAGTTCTCCTTCGCCTGCGACGGCATGGTCGAGCGGGTGATGGAAGGCAACGCCTGGGACCGCGCCCGCCAGGTCGCCGCCCGCACCCTGTCCGGCGTGGTGCTGCGCGACGTCGGTTCGGCGACCCACTTCCACACCACCGGCGTGTCGCCGGGCTGGGGCTCGCGCATGCTGCGCACCGCCCAGGTCGGCCTGCACGTCTTCTACCGCTTCAATCCCCACGCGCCGCGTCCGGTCCAGGCTGCCGACGACGCCCCGGTGTTCGTCAGCGCCCCGGTGGTCAATCCGCCGGAGCTGCGCATCGCCAACGCCATGCTGACCCCGGTCGCCGCCGAGGAGAAGCCCGCGACGGAGACCAAGCCCGCGCTCAAGGCTGAAAAGGTCGAGGCCGCCGCCCCGACCTCCGGCCCGATCGCCCGGACCGAGACCTCCGCCCCGCCGAAGGGCGACGCCGCGACGGCGTCTTAGGGGCCCCGCGCCGCCCGTCGCAGCGCCTGGGGCGGCTGGCCGAAGGCGCGCAGGAAGGCCCGGCGCATGCGCTCGGGATCGCCGAAGCCGACCGCCTCGGCCACCCGGTCGATCGGCTCGCGGGTGGTCTCCACGCGCAGCCGCGCCACCTCCAGCCGCAACCGCTCCACCGCCTTGGCCGGCGTGGCCCCGGTCTCGGCGACGAAGGCCCGGGCGAAGTGGCGCGGGCTCATCGCCGCCCGGTCGGCCAGCCGCTCGACCCCGAGCGGTTCGCCGAGCCGCTCGCGCGCCCAGTCCAGCAGCGGCCCGAAGCGGCCGTTCAGCCCGCCCAGGTCCAAAAGGTCCGAGAACTGCGACTGGCCGCCCGGCCGGCGCTGGTGGACCACCAGCTGCTGGGCGGTGCGCCGGGCGACCGCCTCGCCAAGGTCCTCCTCGATCATCGCCAGCGCCAGGTCGATCCCGGCGGTGATGCCGGCCGAGGTCCAGATCGGCCCGTCGCGGACGTAGATCCGGTCGGCCTCCATCCGCACCTGGGGATAGCGGCGGGCGAAGTCGTCCGAGCGCTGCCAGTGGGTGGTGGCGCGCCGCCCGTCCAGGAGCCCCGCCTCCGCCAGCAGGAAGGCCCCGGAGCAGACGCTGGCCATCCGCCGCGTCGATTCGGCCTGGCGCTGCAGCCAGCCGACCAGGCTCGACAGGTCGCCCAGGGCGCGCGTCCCGTCGCCGCCGGAGACCAGGAGGGTGTCGTAGGGACCCTCGTCCAGCGCCTCGGCCGCCAGGGCCACGCCGGCGGAGCTCCGCACCATCCCGGCCGTCCCGGCCAGCAGGCGCACCTCATAGGCGCCGCCGGCGAATCGGCCTGCGATCTCGAAGGCCGCCAGCGGTCCGGTGGCGTCGAGGATCTGGAAGCCGGGGAAGATCACCAGGCCCACTCGGCGGCTCATGGCGGAAACTGAGGGAACAATGTCATTTCGGCCGCAGGCTAGGCCTGGGAGGATGGGGCGTCAAATCACGGAGGCCGCCATGCTCGAAATCCTCATCGCCCTCTATCCCGGCGTCACCCAGCTGGACTTCACCGGTCCGCACCAGGTGCTGAGCCGGGCCCCGGACGCCCGCATCACCGTCGCCTCGCTGGGCGGCCGCGACGTCGAGGCGGAGGGACTGACCTTCACCCGCCTCGCCGACCTCGCCGCGGTCCCCCGTTGCGACGTCCTGCTGGTCCCGGGCGGGGTCACGGCGATCGAGGCCGCGCTGGACGAGGCCTTCCTGGCGCAGATCCGCCGGCTGGGCGGCGGCGCGCGCTATCTGACCTCGGTCTGCACCGGCTCGCTGATCCTCGGCGCGGCGGGCTTCCTGAAGGGCAAGCGCGCCGCCTGCCACTGGGCCTGGCGCGACCTGCTGGAGCCCTTCGGCGCCATCGTCGACGAGGGCCGGGTGGTCCGCGATGGAAACCTCATCACCGGCGGCGGGGTCACCGCCGGCATCGACTTCGCCTTCAGCCTGCTGGCCGAGCTCGCCGGCGAGACGGTGGCCAAGACCGTGCAACTCGGCTTGGAATACGCCCCGGCCCCGCCGTTCGACTCCGGCCGGCCGGAACTCGCCCCGCCGGAGGTGCTGGCGGCCTATCAGGCGCGGCTGGCGCCCTTGGCGGCCAAGCGGCGGGCGCAGGCGGCGGAGGCGGCGGGAAGGTTGGAGGCGGCGTAAATCCTCCCCTTTGGGGACATTGCCGCCTTCCTTGTTGAGCGGAGAGCCAGTTCCCGCGTCAATCGCCCTGGGGCGCCGCCGGCCGCGCCGCCGCCCATTCGAGCAGGGCGTCCAGTGCAGGGCACATGGCCTGGCCCCAGTCGGTCAGCCGATACTCGACCTTGGGCGGCACCTGCGGATAGACGGTCCGCTGGACGATCCCATCCCGTTCGAGCTCTCGAAGCTGCTGGATGAGCATCTTCTGCGAGACGCCTGGAATCGCGCGCTCCAGTTCGGAGAAGCGAAGCACCGGCTCGTCGAACAGCCGGAAGATGATCACCATCTTCCATCGCCCCTCCAGCATCCGGAAGGCCGCCTCGACGCCGGACGCCGCCATGTCGGGCGTGACATCTTCTAACTTACCCGTGGGTGAGTACCCTACATTTTTGTCAGTTCTTGTCATGTTGGGAGCATAGCGCCACTTCTGGGTCTCGCAATCGCGCAGGAGGCGATCATGGACCTCGAGCTTCCCGAACCCGTCGAAACCTACTTCGCGGCCGCCAATACCGATGACGCTGATCTCGTAGCCGCCTGCTTTACCGAAACGGCCTTTGTCCATGACGATGGCCAGGACATTCACGGGCGCGAGGCGGTCCGCGCCTGGGCCGCCGAGGCCCGTCGCAAGTATCGCTTTCATGCCGAGGTCTTGGCGGCTGAGGTGGACGCAGAGCGCACCATGGTGACGGCGCACCTCACCGGCGAGTTTCCGGGCAATCCCGTAGACTTGCACTATCGCTTCAGGCTCGCGGACAGGAAGATCGCCGCCCTGGAGATCGGCTGATGTCCGGCGAGCGGGAACTCGCGGGCAAGCGCGCCCTGGTCACGGGCGGCACCAAGGGCATGGGCCAGGCGATTGTGCAGCGGTTGCGAGAGGCGGGGGCGACGGTGTTCACCACCGCCCGCTCGGCCCCTGACACGCTCGCCGACCCGACCCTTTTCCTCGCCGCAGACCTCAGCACGCCGGACGGAACATCGGCGGTGGCCGCGCGCGCCGTCGAGCGTCTGGGCGGCCTCGACATCCTGGTGAACAACGTCGGCGGCTCGTCCGCGCCCGGCGGCGGGTTCGCCGTCCTGACCGACGAGCATTGGCGCGACGCCATCAACACAAACCTGTTCGCCGCCGTCCGCCTCGACCGGGCTATCCTGCCCGGCATGCTGGCCCAGGGCTCAGGGGTGATTGTGCACATCTCCTCGATCCAGCGGCGCTTGCCGCTATACGAGTCGACCCTGGCCTACGCGGCGGCCAAGGCCGCGCTCACCACCTACAGCAAGGGGCTTTCCAACGAGGTCGGTTCGAAGGGGGTCCGTGTTCTGAGCGTTGCGCCCGGCTTTATCGAGACTGACGCCGCCGCCCGCATGATTGAACGCTTGGCTGAGGCCGGTGGAACTGACGTCGCAGCCGCCCGGCAGGGATTGATGGACTCGTTGGGCGGCATCCCCATCGGTCGCCCTGGGCGTCCTGAAGAAGTCGCCGACCTCGTCGCGTTCCTTTCCTCCGATCGCGCGGCGTCGATCACGGGAGCGGAGTACGTGATCGATGGCGGAACGATTCCGACGGTGTGATGTGACCGAGCCCCCTCAGTCCGCTTCGGGGACAGCTCCCCCTGGGGGGAACGCCGAAGGACTCAGACCGCGTCCAGGCCGATGTCGAGGACGCTCACCGAGTGGGTCAGCGCCCCGACGCTGATCACGTCCACGCCGGTCTCGGCGATGGCGCGGACCGTGGAGAGGTTGACCCCGCCGGAGGCTTCCAGGACTGCGCGGCCATGGGCTCTTCGGACCGCTTCGGCCAGGTCCGCGAGGCTGAAGTTGTCGAGCATGACGACGTCGGGGCCGTGCTCGAGGGCCTCGTCGAGCTGGTCCAGGCCGTCGACCTCGACCTCGACCTTCATCAGGTGGCCGGCGAAGGCCTTGGCGCGGCGCACCGCCTCGCCGACCGAGCCGCAGGCGGCCACGTGGTTGTCCTTGATGAGGATGGCGTCGTCGAGGCCGAAACGGTGGTTGACGCCGCCGCCGCAGCGCACGGCGTACTTCTCCAGCGCCCGCAGGCCCGGCGTCGTCTTGCGGGTGTCGACGATCCGGGCGTGGGTCCCGGCGACCGCCTGGACATAGGCCTGGGTGAGGGTGGCGATCCCCGACAGCCGGCCCAGCAGGTTGAGCCCCGTGCGCTCGGCCGAGAGCAGGGCCCGCGCGTTGGCCTCGACCTGGGCCAGCCGGTCCCCGGCCGCGACGTGGGCGCCGTCGGCGACCAGCGGTTCGAAACGGGCGGCGGGGTCCAGCTCGGCGAGCGCCAGGCGCGCGCAGGCGAGGCCTGAGACCACGCCGGGCTTGCGGGTGGCGAACACCGCCGAGAGCCGGGCTTCGGCCGGAATGCAGGCCTGGGCGGTGACGTCGCCGGCGCGACCGAGATCCTCGGCCAGGGCGGCGCGCACGATCGGCGCGATCAGCAGGTCGGGCAGCGGCTCGATCATTCGGCGGCGAACCGCAGGGCGCCGGCCAGAACGCTGGCGCTAGCGTCGACGTCGGCCAGCCGGACGAAGGTGCGCTGTGGCCTGACCTGCGGCGTCGCGTCCGAGCGGAAGTGGCCGCCGCGGCTCTCGGTGCGGGCGAGCGCCCCGGAGACCACCAGGCGGGCGGCCACCAGCGGGGCGCTGCGGCCGTGCCCGGCCTCCATCGCCTCGATCTCGAGGAGGAGGGCGGTGAGGCCGCCGGCGTCACGAACGACGCCCGCATGGCGGCTCATCAGCTTGCGCAGGCGCTGCAGGACCTCGGCCGGCAGCTCCGGCGGGACGGACGGGCGCAGCGGCGCAGTTCCGGGATCGGCCTCGGCGGCCGCGGCCCGGCCGGCGCGGGCGCCGAAGACCGCAGCTTCCAGCAGCGAGTTCGAGGCCAGCCGGTTGGCGCCGTGCACGCCCGTGGAGGCGCACTCGCCCGCCGCGTAGAGGCCGGCGAGGCTGGTGCGGCCGTCGGCGTCGGTGACGATCCCGCCCATGTGGTAGTGGCAGGCCGGCGCGATGGGGATTGGCTGGACGCGCGGATCGATGCCGCCGCCGAGGCAGGCGGCGAAGACCCCCGGGAACTCCTCGGGGAAGTGTTCGCCCACGGCCACGCGGGCGTCGAGGAAGGCGCCGCGGCCGGCGAGGCGCTCAGCATGGATGGCGCGGGCCACCACGTCGCGCGGCGCCAGCTCCGCCTTCTCGTGATAGCGGCTCATGAACCGCTCGCCGTCGGCGCCCACCAGCACCGCGCCTTCGCCGCGCAGCGCCTCGGTGGCGAGCGGGGCGGGGTCGCGGCCGATGTCGATGGCCGTCGGGTGAAACTGCACGAACTCCGGGTCGCCGATCACCGCGCCCGAGAGGGCGGCCAGGCCCAGGCCGTCGCCGACCAGCTCGGCCGGCGTGGTGGTCACGGAATAGAGGCCGCCCACGCCGCCGGTGGCCAGCACCACGGCGCGCGCGGTGATCTCGACCAGCTCGCCGGCGATCTCGGCGACCACGCCGCGGATGCGGCCGTTCGGGTCCTGGAGCAGCGCACGAAGCTTGGCGCTGGTGCGCACCTCGACGTGGCGGGCGGACATGGCCGCGACGGTCACCGCCTGCATGATCTCGCGACCGGCCTGGTCGCCCTTCACCCGCGCGACGCGCGCGCGGCTGTGGGCGGCTTCCAGGCTCTGGGCGAAGCCGCCGTCGGCCGTGCGGTCGAACGGCGCGCCGAGGTCGGCGAGCGCACGGACGGCCGCGGGGCCTTCCTGCGCCAACAGCAGCGCCATGGCCGCGTCGACCAGGCCGGCGCCGGCGTCGACCGTGTCGGCGGCGTGCAGGTCGGGCGTATCGTCGGCGGCCAGAGCCGCGGCCAGGCCGCCCTGCGCCCAGGCGGAGGAGCAGCCCTGGTTCAGCGGCGCGCCGGTGAGCACGAGCGCCTTGGCGGGCGCGGCGGCGAGCGCCGCCGTCAGGCCCGCGAGGCCCGCGCCCACCACGACGAGGCCGTCGTGGCGAAGACGCTTCATCAGATCAGCTCCACATCGACGTGGTGGCGAGCCTTCACGAGGTCGTAGCGCGCCGGAACAGCCGGCGGCGGCAGGTCGATCATCCGCTGGACCGCGAGGCGCGCCCGCTCGGCGATCGCCGGATCGACGGTCACCTCGTAGCGGCCCTCGACCAGGGTCTCGTAGATGTTCTCCAGCGTGATCCGCTTCATGTGCGGGCAGAGGTTGCAGGGCCGGACGAACTCCGTCTCGGGTGCGTCGGCGGCGACGTTGTCGGCCATCGAGCACTCGGTGATCAGCACGACCTGCTTCGGCTTCCGCTGGATCACATAGTCGTTCATCGCCGCCGTCGATCCGGCGAAGTCCGAGACCTCCAGCACCTCGGCCGGGCACTCGGGGTGCGCCAGGACCTCGGCGCCCGGATAGGCGGCGCGGATCTCCAGGATGTCGGCGGCGGTGAAGCGCTCATGCACCTCGCAGCGGCCCTGCCAGGCGATGATCTTGATGTCGGTCTGGCGGGCGACGTTGCGGGCCAGGAATTCGTCGGGGATTAGGATGACCCGGTCGACGCCCCATAGGCGCGCAGCCTCCTCCACCACCTGCACGGCGTTGGCGCTGGTGCAGCAGATGTCGGTCTCGGCCTTCACGTCGGCGGTGGTGTTGACGTAGGTGACCACCGGGACGCCCGGATAGCGCTGCTTGATCAGGCGCACGTCGGCGCCGGTGATCGAGGTCGCCAGCGAGCAGCCGGCCATCAGGTCGGGGATCAGGACGGTCTTTTCCGGCGAGAGGATCTTCGAGGTCTCGGCCATGAAGTGGACGCCGGCTTGGACGATCACCCGGGCGCGCGACTTGGCGGCTTCCTTGGCCAGGCCGAGGCTGTCGCCGACATAGTCGCCGACGCCGTGGAAAATCTCCGGCGTCATGTAGTTGTGGGCCAGGATGACCGCGTCCTTCTCCCGCTTCAGCCGATTGATCTCGGCGATCAGCGGCGCCTGGGCGCGCCATTCCATGGGGGTGATATGCCGTTTCACCTTCTCCCAGGACGCGGCCGTCTCGGCTTCGACCTGAGGGGTGAATTCGAACTGGAACCCATCAGCGGCCATGGCGTCCTCCTTATGCTCAATTTGAGCATTTCACCGGCCTAAAAAAGACGCCTAAGAGCAAGTCCTAGGCGGCCCATTATGCTCAGATCGAGCATAACCGACATGTCACATATAGCGCGGGTTGCGTTCCGCGCAAGACGAATCCCATATGGGGGCTGCGCGGGGAGCCCACGACGGGCCGCCATTGTCGTCCAGCGTCATCAGTTTTCGTCGATTTTCCGTGGCATTGACCGCCACCCATCCGATCGAGAGCCGCTCCTGACTATTTTTTCCACCATCCCCCGTCTTGGGGCGCGCCTCGGGGCGATCGGCGCGGCGCTCGCGCTCACCGGATCGTGCACGCCCGGCGGCCACGTCTATGTCGGCGCGGACCGCAAGGCGCTGACGACCTCGGGCCTGTCGAACGCCGATCTCGCCCGTTTCGCCGGGCGCCTGGACCCGGCGGCCCGGGCGCTGGCCGAGCGCCACGATCCGGCGGAACTGGCGCTCGACGCCTGGGGCCGGCCGCAGGGCTGGGCGGTGCTCGACCTGGCTCGCGCGCCCGACCTGGGGATCGCCGTCGTCGCGCCGGAGACCGCCCAGCAGGTCAATGCACTACGTCCCTTCGCCAACGCGGCGATCCGGCCGATGCGGCCCTTTGTCTTCAGCGGGGCTGCGGCCGACCAAGACCGCGCCCTCCAGTGCCTCAGCCAGGCGGTTTATTACGAGGCCGCCCGGGAGTCGCGGAAAGGCCAGGAGGCGGTCGCCCAGGTGGTGCTGAACCGGGTCCGGCACCCGGCCTATCCGAAGTCGGTGTGCGGCGTGGTCTACCAGGGCGCAGCCAAATCCACCGGCTGCCAGTTCACCTTCACCTGCGACGGGGCCCTGCGCTGGCGGCCGGAGCCGGCGCTGTGGTCGCGGGCCCAGCAGGTCGCTCGCCGGGCGCTCGCCGGCTTCGTCGACCGCGACGTGGGCTCGGCCACCCATTACCACGCCGCCTATGTCGCGCCCTACTGGGCGCCGACCCTGGTGAAGATGACCCAGGTCGGCCAGCACATCTTCTATCGCTGGACCGGCCCCTGGGGCGAACCGCGGGCCTTCACCGGCCGCTACGCCGGGCGCGAGGCGGAGCTGACGTCCGCGGTCCTGGGCAGCGACGATCCCCGTGCGCCTGACGGGCCTGCGGCTCCCGACCTGCGACAGGTGACCCTGACCCTCGGCGGCGAAGTGCGCACCTACAAGGTGGCCGATGCGGCGGCGCCGGGCGGCGAACGGACGCGGGTGATCGGCGTGATCCAGCCGATCCGCCGCCGCGCGACGCCCGAGGAGATCCAGCGCATCAACGACAACCTGGCGGGCCTGGAACAACAGCTCGACGCCGCCAGTGCGGACGGCAGCGCCAAGGCGGCCTCGGCCAACGCGCCGGGGTGAGTGGATAAAAGGTCTGTCATCCCGGACAAGGCGCGTAGCGCCGCAGATCCGGGACCCATGAACGCCGATGTCGGTTCGTGAAGCGTGGCGGCGCAGCGGACGCTCGCAGGGATCCGGTGTGCATGGATCCCGGATCGGCCTTGCAGGCCGTCCGGGACGACACATCGTGAGGGGCTTACAGTTCCTTCAACGGCTTGAACGAGCGAGCTTCCTGCGGGCTGTCTCCCTCGCGCGGCTCGTTGCGCTGGACCTCGGCGGCCAGCTTGCGCCAACCGTCGGCGATGCTCAGGTAGACGCTCTTTTCCGCAGCGCTTTCGGCCCGGGCGGCCATGCGCATGACGGTTTCCGCCTGGACCAGATATCGCTCGCTATCTCTCATCACGCCGACACGCCCTCGAACCAGCTCACAAATGAGATTGGGACCGGGCGCTTCCGTGCCGAAATCAGACGGCAGAAATTGGGCGTATGGCTCCGCTTCCCGGGCGTCGGTCGCCGCTGCCCGGGGATTGGCGACCTGGCGCCGAATTTCGCGGCGCGAGGATTTCTACCAGGCGCCGATCTTCTCGGCCTCGGCGTGGCTGATCGGGTGGTGCGCCTTGCGGTGATCCTCTTCCGCCAGGAGGCGCACCGCCTCCAGCGCGGCCATGCAGCCCATGCCGGCGGCGGTCACCGCCTGGCGGTAGACGTCGTCGGTCACGTCGCCGGCGGCGTAGACGCCTTCGATCGCGGTGGCGGCCGAGCCGGGCTTCACCTTCAGATAACCCGCGGCGTCCATCTCCAGCTGGCCCTTGAAAAGTTGCGAGGCGGGCGCGTGGCCGATGGCGACGAAGACCCCGTCGCAGGGGATCTCGCGGGTCTCGCCGGACTTGACGTTCTTCAGCCGTACGCCGGTGACGCTGGTCGGCTCCTGGGAGCCCAGGACCTCGTCGATGGCGCTGTCCCAGATCACCTGGATCTTCGGATGATGGAACAGCCGCTCCTGCAGGATCTTCTCGGCGCGGAACTCGTCTCTCCGGTGCACGACGGTGACCTTCGAGGCGAAGTTGGTGAGGAACAGCGCCTCCTCCACGGCGGTGTTGCCGCCGCCGACCACCACGACCTCCTTGCCGCGATAGAAGAAGCCGTCGCAGGTGGCGCAGGCGGAGACGCCGAAGCCCTGGTAGGTCTGCTCGGACGCAATGCCCAGCCACTTGGCCTGGGCGCCGGTGGCGATGATCAGGGTCTCGGCCAGCCAGACCTGGCCGCTATCGCAGGTCAGCTTGAACGGCCGGCTGGAAAGGTCGGCCTCCATGACGATGTCGGTGATGATCTCCGTGCCGACGTGCTCGGCCTGGGCCTGCATCTGCTCCATCAGCCAGGGTCCCTGGATGACGTCGGCGAAGCCCGGATAGTTCTCCACGTCGGTGGTGATGGTCAGCTGGCCGCCGGGCTGGATGCCCTGGATCAGCACAGGCTGCAGCAAGGCGCGCGCGGCGTAGATGGCGGCGGTGTAGCCGGCGGGACCCGAGCCCACGATGAGGCAGCGGACGGAGCGGGGGGCGGAACGTTCTGAGGCCATGGCCGTAATGTAGGGAAGATTCTGGAGCGTTGCGATGGATGACCATGTGAAACAGCTGGGCCTTGTCGCCGCAATGGGCGCCGCCGTCGGCGTGGGGCTCGCGCTGGGCATGGGTTTGCGGATCGTCGCTGTGGGCGCGCTGGCCGGCATCGGCATCGGCGCCGCCCTGGGCGTAGCCGTCGCCGTCAAAGAGCGCGGGGGCGCCGTCGCCATCCCGGGCGAGCGCTACGCGGCGCTGCACTAGCCGCGTCAATCCATGCCCCCGTCCTACCGTCATGGCCGGGCTCCGTCCCGGCTATCCATGAACGTCGAAGGCTCAGGACTATCTCCGTCTCTCCATGTGCATGGGTTCCCGGCACAAGGCCGGGAATGAAGGCGGGGGGAGGGGCGGAGCCGGGGTCCTTATATTAGCGCCTGTGCGGACAAGCCGGGCCATGAGGGAAGGTTGGGGATAGGGGCGCGCGGCCCTAAGCTCGGCCCTCAGGAGCTCCTGAGTCGCCATGCCTGCACCCGAAATCGAGATCGCCGGCCGCCGGATCGGGGCGGCGCACGAGCCCTTCGTGATCTGCGAGCTGTCGGGCAATCACAACGGCAGCCTGGAGCGGGCGCTGACGATGATCGACGCGGCGGCGGCGACCGGATGCGACGCGATCAAGATCCAGACCTACACCGCCGACACCATCACCATGGATGTCGACCGGCCGGAGTTCCGGATCCACGGCGGGCTGTGGGACGGGCGCAGCCTCTACGAGCTCTACCGGGAAGCCCAGACGCCCTACGAATGGCACCCGGCGCTGTTTGCGCGGGCGCGGGACCTGGGCGTCATCCTGTTCTCCAGCCCGTTCGACGAGACTGCCGTCGACCTGCTCGATGGCCTGGGGGCGCCGGCCTACAAGATCGCCTCCTTCGAGGCCGTCGACCTGCCGCTCATCCGTCACGCGGCCGCCAAGGGCAAGCCGCTGATCATCTCCACCGGCATGGCCAACCTTGACGAGATCGCCGCCGCCAAGGCCGCGGCGCTGGAGGCCGGCGCCGCCGGCGTCGTCCTGCTGCACTGCGTCTCCAGCTACCCGGCGGCGCTGGAGGACGCCAACGTCCGCACCGTGGCCGACATGGCCGAGCGGTTCGGCTGTCCCGTGGGCCTCTCCGACCACACGCCGGGAACCGCGGCCTCGGTGGCGGCGGTCGCCCTGGGCGCCTGCGTCGTCGAGAAACACTTCACCCTGGCCCGGGCGGACGGTGGTCCGGACGCGGCCTTCAGCCTCGAGCCCGACGAGTTCGCCGCCTTGGTCCGCGACTGCAAGGCGGCCTGGCGGGCGCTCGGCCGGGCGCACTACGACCTGCTGGGCTCGGAGCGCGGCAACCTCGCCTTCCGCCGCTCGCTCTACGTCGCCGCCGACGTGACGGCGGGCGAGACATTGAGCCGCGAGAACGTCCGCTCGATCCGGCCAGGGCTGGGCCTGGCGCCCGCCGAGCTGGACAGGGTGCTGGGCCGGCCCGCCGCGCGGGACCTGAAGCGTGGCGAGCCGCTCGCCTGGGACATGGTGGTGCGATGAGCCTGCGTCTTCGCCTGGTCGAGCCGACCGACAGCGCCCGCCTGCTGGCCTGGCGCAATTCGCCGGAGGTCGCGGCCTACATGTACAACGACCATGCGATCTCCCAGGCCGAGCACGATCGCTGGTTCGCGGCCGCTATGGTCGCCGAAGACCGGCGCTACTGGATCATCCAAGCCGACGACGAGCCGGTGGGCCTGGCCAACCTGATCCGCATCGACCCCGAGGCGCGCCGCTGCGAATGGGCCTACTACCTCGGCGAGGCCTCCACCCGCGGCAAGGGGCTGGGCGCGCGCATCGAGTATCTCGTCCTGCGCTACGTCTTCGAGACCCGCCGGCTGAACAAGCTGTGGTGCGAGGTGCTGCTGGAGAACGAGGCCGTCTGGAAAATGCACCAGTCGTTCGGCTTCGTCCGCGAAGCCCTGTTGCGCGAGCACGTCTGCAAGCACGGCCGCTTCCACGACGTGGTGGGGCTGGGCATGCTGCATAGCGAATGGCAAGCCGCAAAGCCCGCCATCGAGGCGCGTCTGCGGGCGAAGGGCTTCGAGCCGGAGATGCTTCCGGCGGCGCCTTAAGACGCCCCCGCTCAGGGCAGGGCACATGAAAAATGCTCGTCATCCCGGCCGCAGCGAAGCGGAGAGCCGGGACCCAGGGGCGGTGCGCACGGCCCCTGGGTCCCGGCTCTCCAGCCCGCAAGAGCGGGCCTCCGGCCGGGATGACGGATTAGGCTGGTTTCATATGCGAGAGCCCAGCTCAGGAGGGGGGCTCAGACCCGCCGATCGCCGCCCCAGGTCGCCCACCGCGGATGCGCCCGCACGAACGCGCGGACATCGTCCGAGGTGAACGACGGATCGCGCGGATAGAGCGCCTCATAGACTGCGCGGACGAATTCCAGGTCGTCCGGCCGGTCGACGGTCCAGCGGACCTCGCCCTCGTCGACCGGCGGGGCAAGCCGTTCGATGCGGTAGCGCTCGGGATGGTTCCAGACCCCCCAGGTGACGTGTTCGTGCTCTTCCGGGGTTGCGGCCAGGGCGCCGGCCCGGCGCAGGGCCTGGGCGGTGATCACCTCGACGTCCTGGCCCTTGGGGTAGCCCGCCGAGGCGACACGGTTGGCGGTGTAGTCGGCGCCGGCCTGCAGGTGTCGGGCGATGGTCGCGTCGATCAGTGCGGGGTCGGCCAGCGGGCAGTCGGCGGTCAGCCGCACCAGGTGGTCGGCGGGATGGGCTTCCAGGGCGCCGAGGAAACGGGCCAGCACGTCGTCGAGCGGGCCGCGGAAAACCTCGACCCCGGCCTGATGCAGGGCCGCCACGAGCGGGTCGTCGCTGGTCCGGTCGCTGGTCGCCACCACCAGCCGGTCGATCCGGGTCGCGCGGCGCACGCGCTCGATCTGGCGCAGGATCATGGGCGCGCCGGCCAAGGGTTTCAGCACCTTGCCGGGCAGGCGGCTGGAGCTCATCCGAGCCTGGAGCAGAGCGAGGATCAGGGCGGTCTCCGTCGGGCAGACTGTCGCTGCGGCCTTTTGGCGTAAGCCGAGGTTAAGGCGAGTCTGGTTCTCTGGTGCGGTCGCGTCCGGAGAATCCCGACATGAACGCCCTGGCCAAGACCGACTTCAGTCCCTGGAGCCTTTCGGAGGCGGTGGTTTCGGACCTTGTGCGCAAGGGCGCACATGTTTTCGACGATCCGCTGGATCCGACCGCCTGCGCCGCCCTGCTGGCCGATATCCGGGCGACGCGCCGGTTCGACCAGAGTCTGTTCCTGAGCGAGGCGGATTTCGCCGCCGCCCCGTCACAGAGCGTTGAGAGGCCCAAGCCGGGCTGCAACCTGCTCGAGCGGCCGCGGTTGGGCTTCGTCGAACGCGCGCCGCAGGTCGTCGAGGCGCTGTGGAGCCTGCTGGGTCCCGATTACCGGATCCTCGACAAGCGCGTGGTCTGCGCCCTGCCGACGACGGCGGTTCCGGAGTGGGTCAAGCGCCGCGTCGACGGCGGCGCAGACAGCCTGGTCCCCTACGTTCGGCCCGAGTTCCGCGACATCGGCTACGCCTGGGGCGCCGACTTCCGCCAGGACCTCGGCGCGCTGTCCGACGCGGACGCCGACGTCGTCACCCTGCACCTTTATCTGCATCCGGTCGCCGAAGCCGACGGGCCGATCCGGCTGCTGGAAGGCAGTCATCGAATGGGCGGCTCGGCCTTTCCGCATGACCTGAAGCCGAGCCCGAAGGGCTGGCGCTATCGCAATGTCGAACATGGAGAGATGTACGTCACCGAGCGGACGCTGACCGGTGAGGCCGGATCCACCGCCCTGTGGCACGCCTGCACCCTCAACGGCGGGACGCCGGCCGGCGATCATCCGCGGATTTCGTTGCGCTATCTGTTCGTCCGCGGCGCAGCCAAGGCGGCCGGCATCGACGCGGTCAACGCCTCGCTCGCCGGGCCGGCGAGCTTCGTCGCGCGGCGCGACTGAGATCCCGCGCGCCATGACGACGATGGGGATCTACGCCACGTAGTCCCGGATGCGCTGCAGGAAGGCCGTCGCGGTGCGCGCGGCGCCCTGGCCGTCGCAGAGCTCGGCGCTGGCGGCCGCCAGCTTGCGGCGAAGGTCCGCATCGATCAGCAGGCGGGTCAGCGCCCGGTTGAACTGGGCGTCGAAGTCGGCGGCGTTCAGGTCGACGACCAGGGCCGCCCCTCGCTCGGCCATGGCGTTCGCCGCCGCGCGCTGGTTCTCGGCGAGGATCACCAGCAGGGTGGGCAGGCCCAGCGTGCAGCGCTCCCAGGTCGAGGAGCCCGCGCCGCCCACGGCGATGTCCGCCTCGGCGGTGAGCCTGGCCATATGCGAGGTGTCGACGTGGATCGCCAGCCGCGCGTCGCGCCGCGCGACCTTGGTCAGGCCGGGCAGGCTGGGGGCGGCGGCGCCCATGACGATGTCGAGGCCGGCGTCGCCGACGCGCGGCCGTAGCCGCTCGACGATCTTGGCGGTCACGCCGCCGACATCGGTGAGGCCCATCGAGACCAGGATCCGCTGCACCGGCTCGCCGCGCCAGGCCAGGGCGGTCTCGCGCAGGGCGGCGAACTCCGGGCGGACCGGGGCGAAGTTGGGACCCAGCAGCAGGCGGGCGTCGTCGGGGATCAGGCCGCTGTAGTCCTCGGCCTTCCGGGCCGGGCCGGAATCGACGACGATGTCGGCGCCCAGCGGGCGGTCGGCCAGGTCGTCGATCACCAGCACGGGCCGCCCCTGGCCCATCGCCCGGTGCTCGCGGGCGCCCAGGCCGTAGTGGTCGAAGACGACGGCGTCGAACTGCTCTGCGCCGATGGCGGCCGCCAGATCGCGCGGCTCGGTCGAGGCCGCCGCCAGCCGCGCCGCCGCCGGGGCGAAGGCGTCCAGCAGGACGCTGACCGACGGAGGCCCCATGAAGGTGCAGGCCGCGCCCTGGCCGCCCAGCGCTCCGGCGAGCGTCAGCGAACGCATGACATGGCCGCCGCCAATGCGTGGGCCGGCGTCGACGACAAACAGGATGCGCGGTCCGGTCATGCCCGCCCATCCCCTGCAAACGCGGCGGCTATGGGGCGGTGCGATCCTTTAAGCTGGAGCAACGCCCCCTCCGTCTCGGCGCAGGCGCGCCGATCCATCTCCCCCGCGAAGCGGGAGAGGCGCTAACCGAGAGCCCTCCCCGATCGGGGAGGGGCACTTCAGATGGTCAGAGCCACTCGACCTTGGTGATCTCGTAGGCCTTCACGCCGCCGGGGGTGTTGACCTCGACCACGTCGCCGCTCTCCTTGCCGATGATGGCGCGGGCGACCGGCGAGGTGATCGAGACCTTGCCGCGCTTCACGTCGGCCTCGTGCTCGCCGACGATCTGGTAGCGAGCCTCTTCCTCGGTGTCCTCGTCGATCAGCGACACCGTCGCACCGAATTTAACCTGACTGCCCGACAGTTTGGAGACGTCGATCACCTGGGCGCGGGCCAGTTTGTCCTCGATGTCGGCGATCTGGCCTTCGATCCAGCCCTGGCGCTCCTTGGCGGCGTGATACTCGGCGTTCTCAGAAAGGTCGCCGTGTGCGCGCGCCTCCCCGATCGCCGCGATTACCGCTGGCCGTTCGATAGTCTTCAAACGTCTCAGCTCGTCGTCGAGGGCCTGATAGCCCTCGCCGGTCATCGGGACTTTTTCCATAGAGGTGATGACTCGAGTTCGCCCTAGTTGGTGAAGTTCAGCTTCCGGCCGCGGGCGCAGGCGTCCGGGGGGAAAAACAATAGAATTGTGTGGCGCAAAACTCAAGGGTGCGCAGGGAGAGGGGTTCTCCACCCTGCGAGACCTCGATGCGGCTCAGCGTCTCAGGACGCCAATCGGTTCCCGTTTATTCGCTCTCGCTGACGATTGCGCCTTCCAGTTCTACTGCGTCGGGCGCCTCGAAGACGCCCTCGACGAATTCGAACATATCAGGTGTCACCTGTAAGGCGAAGCTGGCTCCGTGCACTTGCGTGCGTTCGGCGACCCGCGCGCGACGGATGTCCTGCGGCGCAGTCACATAATGCCACTGCACGGACAGCTCCACGGCCTCGGCGATCTGGCGGATGCGCTCGCGGTCGGCCTTGCGCATCAGCCCGAGGTCGAGGATCACCGGGGTCCCCGCGGTGACGGTCGCCGCCACGGTCGACCAGACCTGCGCCTCGCAGCGGCCGACCCGCTCGACCAGCCAGTTGTAGTCGACCGGTTCAGGGATGTCGGGCCCGAACAGCCGCGCCATCCACTCGTCGAGAATGAAGGGCACGGCGTGCTCGCGCCGGGCGAACGCGTTGGCGTAGGTCGTCTTGCCGGCGCCCGAGGGCCCGTAGATCACATGCAGGGTGGCGGTCATGGGCGCGGTCGTTACTGCAGACGCGCCGCGGCGTCGATGCGCAAGATGTCCCGCGCCCGAACGCCCCCTCCGTCTCGCCTTCGGCGATCGTCAGCAAAGGGCGCGCGGGAAGCGAGCGTAATGACTCCTGCTCGGAGTGTTTTCCGCGTGTTTTCCGCCAACGCGCGCTATCGCCCGCCAGGGCTTAACCCGGGCGGGCGTGCGCAAGGTCCAGGGCGTCCACGACGACCTGGCGCCAGCGCGGTCGGTGATCGAGCCCGCTACCTGAGGTAGCTGGGCGTCGTCCCGCCTGTGTTCAGCAGCCCGTAAATCAGCCCCACCGCCAAAACGGCGATGGCGATGACCATCAGGACCCCGATCAGATTTTCGAACCGCTGGGCGAGATGGCGGTTGCGGTGCGGATGATGGTGCTCAACGTCGTGTTCGCTCGGCATGCGTCGTCCTCGCTAATCCCCTGCAAAAAGGACCTTGGTCCTTTTCGCCGGACTGCGACTGGCGCCGCTCAGACCGTCTCGGCCGCACTTTAGAACGCCGCCGGGGCGCCTTCGAACGCCGGGTCGCAACCCGGATGATTTCAGGAGGTTGCGCTCGCCGAAATCGTTGGTCAATGCGAAGTTTTGACGTACCCGACGAACGTCAGTGTAATTTTTGCCGAAATTGTCAAATTGAGGGATAATTTTGACAGTTACGCATAACTTTGTAGGGGGCGCACCTCGAGCGGAGCCTGGGCGGTCACCACGATGGCCTGGGCCGCGGCGAGCGCGCCGGCCGCCGTGGTGAAGTAGGGGATCTTCATCATCAGCGCCGTGCGGCGGATCTCGAACGAATCGGTCAGGGACTGACGCCCCTCGGTGGTGTTGAAGACCAGCTGCACCCCGCCGTTCTTCATGGCGTCGACGATGTGCGGCCGGCCTTCGAGGACCTTCTTGACCACCTCGACCGGGATCTGCTCGGACGCCAGGTAGCTGGCGGTGCCGCTGGTGGCGAGGATGCTGAAGCCCTGGGCGACCAGCAGGCGCACCGGCTCCAGGATCCAGGTCTTGTCGGCGTCCTTCACCGAAACGAAGACGCAGCCTTCCTGGGGCAGGATGGTGCCGCCGCCGAGCTGGCTCTTGGCGAAGGCGCGCGCGAAGGCGGGCGCCAGGGTCTCGCCCGGACGCACCCAGTCGAGGCCCATGACCTCGCCGGTGGAGCGCATCTCCGGGCCCAGCACCGTGTCGACGCCGGCGAAACGGGCGAAGGGGAAGACGGCTTCCTTCACCGCGATATGGTTGTAGGGCACGTCCACCAGGTTGAAGCTCGCCAGCGGCACGCCGGCCATCACCTTGGCGGCGATGGCGGCCACCGGCTGACCGATGGTCTTGGCGACGAAGGGCACGGTGCGGCTGGCGCGCGGATTGACCTCGAGCACATAGATCCGCGGCGTCTCGGAGTGCGGCTCCTCGATCGCGAACTGCACGTTCATCAGGCCGCGCACGTTCAGCCCCCGGGCCATGGCCTCGGTCTGCTTCTTAAGCTCGGCGATGGTCTCAGGCTTGAGCGAGAAGGGCGGCATCGAACAGGCGCTGTCGCCCGAGTGCACCCCGGCCTCCTCGATGTGCTCCATGACGCCGGCCACGAAGACGGTCTCGCCGTCGCAGATGGCGTCCACGTCCACCTCGGTGGCGCGGCTCAGATACTGGTCGATCAGGACCGGGCTGTCGCCGGAGACCTGCACGGCGGTGCGGATGTAACGATCGAGCTGCTCGTCGTCGCGGACGATCTCCATGGCGCGGCCGCCCAGCACGTAGGAGGGGCGGATCACGACCGGATAGCCGACCTGGTGCGCGCCGGCGAAGGCCTCGTCGCGCGACCGGGCGATGGCGTTGACCGGCTGGGCGATGTTCAGCTTGTGCAGCAGCTGCTGGAAGCGCTCGCGGTCCTCGGCCAGGTCGATGGCGTCCGGCGTGGTGCCGAGGATCGGGATGCCCGCGTCCTCCAGCGCCTGGGCGAGTTTCAGCGGCGTCTGCCCGCCGAACTGTACGATCACGCCCAGCAGCTCGCCGCGGCTCTGCTCGACCCGGATCAGTTCGAGGACGTCCTCGGCGGTCAGCGGCTCGAAGTAGAGGCGATCGGAGGTGTCGTAGTCCGTCGAGACCGTCTCGGGGTTGCAGTTGACCATGATCGACTCGATGCCGATCTCGTCGAGCGCGAAGGCCGCGTGGCAGCAGCAATAGTCGAACTCGATGCCCTGGCCGATCCGATTGGGTCCGCCGCCCAGGATGATCGCCTTCTTGCGGTCGGAGGGCTCGCTTTCGCAGTCGGGCAGCTGGCCCAGCGCGCCCGTCTCGTAGGTCGAGTACATGTAGGGGGTGTCGGCGCGGAACTCGCCGGCGCAGGTGTCGATGCGCTTGAACACCGGGCGCACGCCCAGGCCGCGCCGCTGTTCGCGCGTCTCGGCCTCGGTGGTCTGGGTGAGCTGGGCGAGGCGGGCGTCGGAGAAGCCCAAGGCCTTGAGGCGACGGAACTCGGCGGCCGAGGCCGGCAGGCCGTCGGCCTTGATGCGGGCCTCTTCACGAACCAGCTGCTCGATCTGGCGCAGGAACCAGGCCTCGTAGGCGCAGGCGGAGTTGATCTCTTCGACGCTCAGGCCGGCGCGAAAGGCCTGGGCGATCACCCGCAGCCGGTCCGGCGTCGGCTGGCCCAGCGCGCGCAGCACCGCAGCGCGGCCGGTCTCGGGATCGTCGGCGCCTTCGATCTCGACCTCGTCGAGACCGGAGAGCCCGGTCTCCAGGCCGCGCAGCGCCTTCTGCAGGCTCTCGGCGAAGGTGCGGCCGATGGCCATCACCTCGCCGACCGACTTCATCGCGGTGGTCAGCAGGGGCTCGGAGCCCGGGTACTTCTCGAAGGCGAAGCGCGGGATCTTGGTGACGACATAGTCGATGCTGGGCTCGAACGAGGCCGGCGTCGCGCCGGTGATGTCGTTCATCAGCTCGTCGAGGGTGTAGCCGACCGCCAGCCGGGCGGCGACCTTGGCGATCGGGAAGCCGGTGGCCTTGGACGCCAGCGCCGAGGAGCGGCTGACCCTTGGATTCATCTCGATCACCACCATGCGGCCGTCGGCGGGGTTCACCGCGAACTGCACGTTGGAGCCGCCGGTCTCGACGCCGATCTCGCGCAGCACCGCGATCGAGGCGTGGCGCATCCGCTGATATTCCTTGTCGGTCAGCGTCAGGGCCGGGGCGACGGTGATCGAGTCGCCGGTGTGCACCCCCATCGGGTCGATGTTCTCGATCGAGCAGATGATGATGCAGTTGTCCGCCTTATCGCGGACGACCTCCATCTCGTACTCCTTCCAACCCAGCACGCTCTCCTCGATGAGGACTTCGGTGGTGGGGGAGAGGTCGAGGCCGCGCTCGACGATCTCGCGGAATTCCTCGAGGTTGTAGGCGATGCCGCCGCCGGTGCCGGCGAGGGTGAAGGACGGGCGGATGATGGCCGGCAGGCCGACGAACTCCAGGCCCTCCAGAGCCTCGTCCATCGAATGGGCGGCCTTGGACTTGGGGCTTTCCAGCCCGATCTTGTCCATGGCGTCGCGGAATTTCTGACGGTCCTCGGCCTTGTCGATGACGTCGGCCTTGGCCCCGATCATCTCCACGCCGTACCTGGCCAGGACGCCGCTGTGCTCGAGCGCGAGCGCGGTGTTCAGCGCCGTCTGGCCGCCCATGGTCGGCAGCAGGGCGTCGGGGCGCTCCTTCTCGATGATCTTCTCGACCATCTCGGGTGTGATCGGCTCGATGTAGGTGGCGTCGGCGACGTTCGGATCGGTCATGATCGTCGCCGGGTTCGAATTCACCAGGATGATCCGGTAGCCCTCGGCCCGCAGCGCCTTGCAGGCCTGGACGCCGGAATAGTCGAATTCGCAGGCCTGGCCGATGACGATCGGCCCCGCGCCGATGATCAGGATCGAGGAGATATCGGTGCGTTTGGGCATATCGTCTCGCGCGCAAGGGCGGTCGCGCTTCCGCGCGCCCGTCACCGTTCAGCCATGCAGGTTAAGGCGCGGACTTAGAGCCTCGCCCACGCGTAGGCAAGGCAGTTTGCGGCCGGATGTCGTCGGGAAAGGGGGCGGCGCGCCCGCTTCGAAGGTCTCAAGGCGATTTCCGCCGGTTGCGCCTCGCCCTGGCGAAAACCGGTCCAGCCTTCGCGAAAACAGGGGAGGCGCTGGGCCCAGAAGCTCCCCCGCAGGTGGGGGGAGCCGTCCGCGAACGGACTTAAGGGGCCTTTGGTCGCAGCCTTAGGCCGGTTGCAGCTGACCTGCGGAGGTCTTGCCGCTGCGCTTGTCGCGCTCGATTTCGTAGGAAACCTTCTGGCCCTCGTCCAGCTGGCCGAGGCCCGCGCGCTCGACAGCCGAAATGTGCACGAAGACGTCCTGACCGCCGTCGTCGGGTTGAATGAAGCCGTAGCCCTTAACGCCGTTGAACCACTTCACCGTACCGGTCGCCATGTACTCCGAAGTCCTTGGATAAGTATTCACGACGCGCGCAGGGATTTGCGCCGTCGATCAAGTCCGAAAAGGGTCGGGAGGCAGTCCGGGGCCGCGAGGCTAACCGAAAAAAGTCGGCCCGAGCCGTGACGAATTCGACGGACGGGAGCCTGGATGAATTTCGGAGCCTGCGCAAGACGGTCAAAAAAACCTGAGGCGTACGGCAACCAAACGACCGCCCAGCCATATTTCCTGGGTGGCGGCGCGGTCCAATCGCGCCGCGGAGTGGAGGCGCGCCGTGAGTCTGATCGAAAAAATACCAAGCCTGACCGACGAAGAGGTGATCAATCTCCTGGCCAACGCGCGCCGGCTGCAGGCCGAGGGCGACGAGAAGCAGCAGGCTCGCGCCTCGGAACTGATCGGCCCGCTGGAGGAAGCCGCCGACCAGCGCCGCACGGCGCGCCTGGCGGCCACCCAGGCCAAGCGGGCGGCCCGCAGGCCGAAGGCGCAGGTCGTCGCCTGACGGCGCCCCGCCCCCAGGGGCGCTGAGGATCTCGAAACGGCCGGGGCGATCCCGGCCGTTTTCAGCTTCCCATGCGACCGACAAGCTTAGCGCTTGCCCCGTCGGTGGGGAGCGGGCAGCTTCCGCCCAGGTCTCTGGATCACGGTGTCGCGAAGCTTGGTCGCTCTCTCATCCGACATCCTCGCGCCGCTGATGGTGCGGATCGCCGAGGGCGACCGCTCGGCCCTGCGCGCGCTCTACGAGGCGACATCTCCGAAGCTTTTTGGCGTCTGTCTCCGTATCCTCTCCGATCGAGAGGAGTCCGAAGACGTGCTGCAGGAGGTCTATGTCACCATCTGGCGCAGAGCTGACCGGTTCGACCCGGCGCGCGCCAGCGTGACTGCCTGGATCTCCACCATCGCCCGCAATCGCGCCATCGACCGGCTGCGCGCCCGGGGGCCGCTGGCCAAGGCCGATCCGATCGAAGATCTCGAGATCGCCGACGACCAGCCGGACGCCGAGGCGCGCCTGGCGTCCGCGGGGGACGCGGCGCAGCTGCACGACTGCCTTGGCGAGCTCGATCCACGCACCCAGGCGGTGATCCGCACGGCCTTCTTCGAAGGGGTCACCTACGAGGCCCTGGCCCGGCGGATGGACGCCCCGCTGGGAACGGTGAAGAGCTGGATTCGCCGCGGCCTGGCTCGGCTCAAGGGGTGTTTGGAGCAATGAGCGAGGGGCCGGACCTTTCCGAACTCGAAGCCCTGGCCGCCGAGCATGCGCTGGGCCTGCTGACCGCACGCGAGCGGGCCGAGGTCGAGGCGCGGGCGGCGCGCGAGCCGGCCTTCGCCGCCCTGATCGACGCCTGGCGCCAGCGGCTGGCGCCGATGCTGGATGCGGTGACGCCGGTCGCTCCCGACGCGGCGGTGTGGGCCCGCGTCGAGCGCGCCCTGCCGGTCAACGACAACGGCGCGGTCCGCCGGCGGCTGCGCTTCTGGCGTGGCGCGACGGTGGGCTCGGCCGGGCTGGCGGCGGCGAGCCTGGCCGTGGCGGTGATGCTGGCCAACCGTCCCCCGGTCTTGCTGCAAGCCCCGCCGCCCGCGCCGATCCTCAACGCCAGCCTGATGAGCCAGGCCGACAGTGCGCAACCCATGTTCGTGGCGGCCTACGACCCGGCGCGCCAGGCGCTGATCGTCACCTCCCTGGTCCCGCCTGGCGGCGATCCGACCCATGTCCACGAACTCTGGATCATTCCGGCCGACGGCAAGCCGCACCCGATCGGCATGATTGAGCCCGGCAAGTCCAAGGCCATGCCCATGCCGAAGGACATGGTCCCGATGTTCGCGCCCGGCTCCTCCATCGCCGTCTCCGTCGAACCGCCCGGCGGCTCGCCGACCCGGACCGCCCCCTCCGGCCCGATCGCCGCCATGGGCATGCTCGACAAGATTTAATTCCCAGAATTCGCATCCGCTCGGGAAATCGATCCGTATCCTCGTCGTCGCGACAAGAAGGCGGCGAAATTTTCGGAGGATATGACGATGACGGGTAAGTTTATCTCGGCCGCGATCGCTGGCGTCGTGCTTGCTGCGTCCGGATCTGGTCTGGCGTCAGCCCAGATGATGCACGCTCAGGACCACAAGAGCGGTGAGATGCACGCGCCGATGGTCGGCGGCGCGCCGATGTATCCCAGCAAGAACATCGTGCAGAACGCGGTGAATTCGAAGGATCACACCACATTGGTGGCCGCCGTGAAGGCCGCGGGCCTGGTCGAGACCCTGGAGGGCCCGGGTCCCTTCACCGTCTTCGCCCCCACCAACGCCGCCTTCGCCAAGCTGCCGGCCGGCACGGTCGACACCCTGGTCAAGCCGGAGAACAAGGCGACCCTCACCAAGGTCCTGACCTACCACGTCGTCCCGGGCCGCCTGTCGGCCACGGAGCTGATGGCCAAGGCCAAGGCCGGCGGCGGCAAGGCCATGCTGAAGACCGTCGAGGGCGAGGACCTGACGGTGCAGGTCAAGTCCGGCGCCGTCTGGCTGGTCGACGCCAAGGGCGGCGTGTCCCAGGTCGCCATCGCCGACGTGAACCAGTCCAACGGCGTGATCCACGTGGTCGACACGGTGCTGATGCCGTAGGACGCGGACGGCTGCTGCGGCCCCCTCCACCGCTGCGCGGTCCCCCTCCCCCAAGGGGGGAGGAGAGGGCGGCTGCGGCCTCGATTCTCCTCCCCCTCTAGGGGAGGGGGACCCCGAAGGGGTGGAGGGGGCCGCGCAGCCGTCCCACTTGGCGTCCCTGTCACCTCGTGCTCAGCTCGGGCATGACCGGTCTCCGCTTCACCCGCCGCGGCGCGGGTCTTCTCGCCCTGGCCGCCGTCGCTGCGCCGCGTGCGGTTCTGGCGGATCCCGCCGCCGACGCCCGCTTAGCCGCCCTGGCCAGCCGCTATATCGACGTCGGCGCCCAGCTCTCGCCGATCTCGGCGACGACGCTCGGCGACCACCGCTTCGACGCCCAGGTCGACGACGTCTCGGCCGCCGGGCGGGCCCGGCGCATCGCCTTCAACCGCAGCGTCCTCGCCGAAGCCCAGGCGATCCCCGCCGCCGAGCTTTCCCGGGAGAACCAGGTCGACCGGGCCCTGCTGATCAACCAGGCGCGCTATGACCTCTGGCGCGACGAGACGCTGAAGTCCTGGGCCTGGGATCCGCAGATCTATTCAGCTCTCGCCGGCGGGGCGCTCTACGGCCTGATGGCGCGCGACTTCGCCCCCTTGCCGGTGCGGCTGCGCGCGGCGATCGCGCGGATGGAGCGGCTGCCCGGCCTGCTGGCGCAGAGCCGCGCCCAGCTGCAGCCGGCCCGCGTTCCGCGCATCCACGCCGAGACGGCAGCCAAGCAGAACGCGGGCGTCACCGGGATCGTCGACGAGATGATCAAGCCGCACCTGGCCGAACTGTCGCCGGCCGAGCAAGCCCGGTTCGCCGCGGCCGACGCGCGGCTCCGGGCCGCGGCGGCCGAGCACCAGGCCTGGCTCGACAAGGTGCTGGTCCCGGCGGCGACGGGCGACTTCCGGCTGGGGGCCGCCCGCTACGACCAGAAGCTCGCCTTCGCCCTGCAGTCGCCCCTGTCGCGCCAGGAGATCCGGAAGGCGGCCGAGGCGGCGCTGGCCGCGACCCGGGCCGAGATGTACCGGATCTCAGCCTCCGTGCTGGCCGGCCGTCCGGGCGCGCCCGCCGCGCCGGCGACGCCCAACCCTTCCGTCCAGCAGGCGGTGATCGAGGCGGCGCTGGAGATCGCCTACGCCGATCACGCGCCGCGCGACGGCCTGGTCGAGGCCGCCCGCGCCGCGCTCGACCAGTCGACAGCGTTCGTAAAGGCGCGCGACCTGATCACCCTGCCGGACGCCCCCGTGGAGGTGATCCTGATGCCGGAGTTCCAGCGCGGTTCGGCGGTGGCCTATTGCGACGCGCCGGGGCCGCTCGACCGCGGCCAGAAGACCTTCTACGCCGTCTCGCCGATCCCCGACGACTGGTCGGCCGCCCAGGCCGACAGCTTCCTGCGCGAGTACAACCGGCGCGGCCTGCACGACATCGCCATCCACGAGGCCATGCCCGGCCACTATGTCCAGCTCTGGCATTCCAACCGGCATGCCTCGACGCTGCGGGCGGTGTTGAGCTCTGGGCCGTTCGTCGAGGGCTGGGCGGTCTATGCGGAGAACCTGATGGCGGTCGAAGGCTACCTCGACCACGACCCGCTGTTCCGCTTGCAGCAGCTGAAGACCCGCCTGCGCACCATCACCAACGCCATCCTCGACCAGATGGTCCATGTGGACGGGGCGAGCGAGGCCGAGGTGATGGCCTTCCTGACCGTCACCGCCTTCCAGCAGGAGCGCGAGGCGGCGGGCAAGTGGACCCGGGCCCGGCTCGATTCCGCCCAGCTGCCCTTCTACTTCGTCGGCGTCACCGAGCACGACGCCGTCCGCGCCGAAGCCGAACGCCGCTGGGGCGCGGACTTCACGCTGAAACGCTACCACGACAAGGTGCTGTCCTTCGGCTCCCCGCCGATGCGCTACGCCCGCGCCCTGATGTTCGACGAGGCGATCGGGTAGGTGGCGGCGTTCTCGTATTGTTCCAAAGCTTGCGCTGCTCTAAGCTCAGCAATGAATGGTCCACGAAAAACACGAAAAGCACGAAAAGGTCCTGTACGCGGACGAGGCCTACGCGATCCAGGGTGCGATCTTCGATGTCTACCGCACGATGGGCGCCGGGTTTCTGGAGAACGTGTACCAGGAGTGTCTGGCGCTGGAGTTCAGCGCACGGCGGATTTCGTTTCGCGCGCTTGAGCCGCTTAGGCTCGGATACAAGGGACATCCCCTCCGCCAGACCTATACACCAGACTTCGTCTGCTTCGACCGCATCATCCTTGAGCTTAAGGCGCTTCGAGCGCTCGCGCCTGAGCATCAGGCGCAGACAATAAACTATCTGAGAGCCAGCGGTTTAAGGCTGGGCCTGCTCGTGAACTTTGGGTCGACCCCTAAGGTTCAGATCGAGCGCTTCGCGATCTGACCTTTTCGTGTGTTTCGTGTATTTCGTGGACGAATCCTACTTCGCCGCGTCCATGAAGCCCGCGAACCTCTCGAAGAGGTAGAGGCTGTCGGTGGGGCCCGGCGAGGCTTCGGGGTGGTGCTGGACGGAGAAGACCGGGCGGTCCTTGAGGGCGATGCCGGCGTTGGTGCCGTCGAACAGCGAGACGTGGGTCTCCACGACCGGGGCGGGGAGGCTGTCGCGGTCCACGGTGAAGCCGTGGTTCATCGAGACGATCTCGACCTTGCCGGTGGTCAGGTCCTTCACCGGGTGGTTCGCCCCGTGGTGGCCCTGGTCCATCTTGGTGGTCTTGGCGCCCAGCGCCAGGGACAGCATCTGGTGGCCGAGGCAGATGCCGAAGACCGGCACGCCGCTTTCCACCAGCTTCCTGATCTCCGGCACCGCGTATTCGCCGGTCGCCGCCGGGTCGCCCGGGCCGTTCGATAGCAGGACGCCGTCCGGCTTGCGGGCCAGCACCTCTTCGGCGCTGGTCGAGGCCGGCACCACGGTGGCGCGCGCGCCGACCGAGGTCAGGGCCCTCAGGATGTTGCGCTTCACCCCGAAGTCGAGGACGACGACCTCGTACTTGGGCGCGCCCGGCTTGGCGTAGCCCTCGCCCCATTCCCACAGGCCCTCGTCATAGACGAAGGGCTGCAGGCAGGAGGCGTCCTTGGCGAGGTCCAGGCCTTCGAGGCCGTTCCAGGCGCGCGCCTGGGCGACCAGGGCTTCCAGGTCGAAGGTCCCCTCGGGCGAGTGGGCGATCACCGCGTGCGGCATGCCGGTCTCGCGAATCCGGCGGGTGAGCGCGCGGGTGTCGACGCCGGAGAGGCCGACGACGCCGCGGCGGGTCATCCAGGTCTCCAGGTCGCTGTCGGACCGCCAGTTGGCCGGCTGGGTCGGGGCGTCGCGGAAGATCGCCCCGCGGGCGGCGGTCTCGGCCGCGCCCGACATCTGCTCGACGTCTTCCACATTGGTGCCGACGTTGCCGACGTGCGGGAAGGTGAAGGCGACGATCTGGGCCATGTAGGAGGGGTCGGTCAGGATCTCCTGATAGCCGGTCATGGCGGTGTTGAAGCAGACCTCGCCCACCGCCTCGCCGACCGCGCCGACGCCGATCCCCTGAAGGATGGTCCCGTCTGCCAGGGCCAGCACGCCGGTGACGCCGGGCAACAGATCGCGGCTCATGGGGAGGCTCCTCTTGGGTGGACGGTTATTCAAAGATACGGGTCGCAAAAAGGCGGGCCGAGGTGAACCCCGCCCGCCGCACAAACGGCCGCGTAGGTAATGACTGGTCGCCGCCGGGTCAATGCACGGGAATTCGGATCTGCTAAGAGGTCGCGATGCGCATCACCACGGTCGGCTTGGACGCCGACGACACCCTCTGGCACAACGAGACCATCTTTCGCCTGACCCAGGACCGCTTTCGAGCCCTGATGGGCGAGGTCGCCGCGCCTGAGGAACTGGACGCGCGGCTGGCGGCGGTCGAGCGCCGGAACCTCGCCCTCTACGGCTATGGGGTGAAGGGCTTCACCCTGTCGATGATCGAGACGGCCATGGAGCTCACCGGCAACGAGGCGCCGGCGCGGCTGGTCGCCGACATCCTCGCCGCCGGGCGCGAGATGCTGGCCCATCCGGTGGAGCCGCTGGCCGGCGTCGACGTCGCGCTCTCTCGGCTGGCCGAACGCTATCGGCTCGTGCTGATCACCAAGGGCGACCTGCTGCACCAGGAGCAGAAGCTGGCGGCCTCCGGCCTCGGGGACTATTTCGCCGCGGTCGAAATCGTCAGCGAGAAGGACGCCTCGACCTATGCCCGGGTCTTCGCCCGCCACGGGACCGGGGCGGCGGAGGCGGCGATGTGCGGAAATTCGATGAAGTCCGACATCCTGCCGGCGCTCGCGGCGGGCGCCTTCGCCGCCCACGTGCCCTATCCGTTGATCTGGGCCCACGAGGCGGCCGACGCGCCGGCGGGCCACGCCCGGTTCGCCGAACTGGCCAGCATCGCCGACCTGCCGGACTGGCTGGGTCGCCTCGGCTGAGGCGGTCATGTCACAAGTCCGCCCGCTCATCCGTCCTTGGGGCAGAACGACGGAGAGCTTTGATGATTCGTATCCTGGCGGGCCTATTGGCGGTGTTTCTCGGGGTCACCGCGCTGGCGCAGCTGATCGCGCCCCTGAGCTGGTATGACGCCGTTCCCGGCGTGGTCGCGACCGGGCCGTTCAACGCCCACTTCGTACGCGACATCGGCGCGGCCTATCTGACCGTCGCAGGCAGCCTGGCGGCGTTCGCCTGGCGTCCTCGCCTCGCGCGGCCCGCCCTGATGGCGTCGGCGACCTTCCTGGTGGTGCACGCGGGCATCCATCTGTTCGACGCGGTTTGCGGCGCCCAGCCGCTGTCGGACACGGTCCGTGACTTCGCCGGCGTCCACCTGATGGCCCTGATCACCCTCGGCCTGGCGCTCGCCCCGGAGCCGCGATCCAGGCCGCAACCCAGCCTGAAAGGAGCCGTCTGATGCTGAAGGCCATTCTCCTGCGCGGCCTCGACCGGTTCGAGCGGACCTGGGGCTATGACGGCAGCTACATGCGCGCCCTGCTGCGGGCCTCGACGGCCAGCTTCTTCAAGTTCGGCCTGGCGACCGGAATGGTCGACCGCAAGGCCGCGCCGGCGGAGGCGCTGGCCGCGGCCGGGATCGTCGGAACCCTGGCCGAGGATTGCGGGCCCTGCGTGCAGATCTCCGCCGACATGGCCGCGGCGGCCGGCGTGACGCCCGACGTCCTGCGGGCCATCCTGGCCGGCGACGAACCCGGCATGGGCGAGACCGCCGTGCTCGTCTGGCGCTTCGCCCGGGCCAGTTTGGCGCGCGACATGGAGATCGCCGATCCGCTGCGCGACGAGATCGTCCGCCGCTGGGGCGAGGCGGGGCTAGCGGCAATCGCCCTTCAGCTCACCACGGCGCGGATGTATCCGACGCTCAAATATGCGCTGGGCTATGGCAAGGCCTGCTCCAAGGTCGTCGTGGCCGGCGTCGCCGCGCCGGTCGCCCACCCGCCGCTGGCGGCTTGAGTGGAGGCGTGATGATGCGCACGGCGGAATTCGAAGCGGAGCGGGGCCGGCTGCAGCGGCTCGCCTACCGCATGCTGGGCTCGGTCAGCGACGCCCAGGACGTGGTGCAGGACGCCTGGCTGCGCTGGACCCGCGCCGGCGCGGACGTCGCCGATCCCGCGGCCTGGCTGGTCAAGGCGACCACGCGGCTCTGCCTGGACCGCCTGCGCGCGGCCAAGGCCGAGCGGGCGGCCTACCGCGGCCCATGGCTGCCGGAGCCCCTGATCGAGCCGCTGGTCGAGGATCCGGTCGAGCGCGCCGAGGATGTCTCGGTGGCCTTCCTGCTGGCGCTGGAGCGGCTCTCGCCCCTCGAGCGCGCCGTCTTTCTGCTGCGGGAGGCCTTCGAGGAGGACTATGCGGCGATCGGCCGGGCCCTCGGGCGCAGCGAGGCGGCGGTGCGCCAGCTGGCGGCGCGGGCCAAGGCCCATGTCCGCGAGGCCCGGCCGCGCTATTCGGTGGATCGGGCGGAAGCCGAGCGGCTGGCCCATGCCTTCCTGGCGGCTGCGGCCAGCGGGGACGCCAGCGCCTTCTCGGCCCTGCTGGCGCAGGACGCCATCATGGTCTCCGACGGCGGCGGCAAGCGGATGGCGGCGCTGCGCGTCCTGGTCGGCCCCGCGGACATCGCAGGCCTGTTCCTGGCCGTGGCCGAGCGGCATGGGCCGATGGCGGTCAGCTCGGTGCGACTGGCGCGGATCAACGGCTATCCGGGCGTGGTGCTGGAGATGGCGGACGGGCCGCAGACCTTCGCCCTGGAGCCCGGCCCGGACGGCCGGATCGCGGCGATCTACGTGGTCCGCAATCCGGAGAAGCTAGGCCACGTTTCGGCGTCTTAGCTGGGACGTCGTCAGGGCGCCGCGCAGCTGGGCGGTCCGGCGGCGCAGGGCCGCCACCACGGACATGGTCATCACCAGGGCGAAGATCGCCAGCCAGAAGAGCTCGCGCAGACGGCTCTCCACGTCGTGCTGCACGTCGTCGGCGGCGCGGCCGCCGAGCATCGCGCTCACGCCGAAATATTCCAGGCACGCCAGCACCAGGAAGGTGATCAGCAGCGCCCCGCCCAAACGCAGCCACATGGCCATTCGCCTAAGTCCTTCCAAGCGCCCCGGCGCCCTGACGCGGGATCGCAGTTCTCGCCGTGGTCGGCTGCGGTCAAACGAGAACGCCGCCGCAGCTCATATAGGTATGCGGCGGCAAGTGCGATTGGCGGTATGTGCATCGCCCGCTAAGACGAATCGCTCGGGCGGTCCAGAATGGGCGGCGCCAGAGCCCTTCCCGCTCGCATTGGAAACGATGCGAGCGGATGAGAAGGGCTCTCATCAAAGAGCGACGACCCTGTCTATCCCGCCTGAATGTCAGGCGGACAGGGTCTAGGCTGGAGGCGACGGATCGACCGTGCGTTTTGACGAACGGTTCCTGGACGAGATCAAGTCGCGCCTGCGCCCTTCGGACGTGATCGGCAAGACGGTGAAGCTGCGCAAACAGGGGCGCGAGTTCGTCGGCCTCTCGCCCTTCACCAAGGAAAAGACCCCCTCCTTCTACGTCAACGACGACAAGGGCCAGTTCTTCGACTTCTCGTCCGGCAAGTCCGGCGACCTGATCTCCTTCCTGCAGGAGACCGAGCGGCTGTCCTTTTCCGAGGCCGTCGAACGACTGGCGGCCGAGGCCGGCCTGCAGCTGCCGGTCGCCGACCCGCGCACGGCCGAGCAGGAGAAGAAGCGCCAGGGGCTCTCCGACTGGCTGGACCTGGCGGCCCAGTGGTTCGAGGCCGAACTGCGCCGGCCGGTCGGCCGCGAGGCGCGCGCCTATCTGGAGCGGCGCGGCCTGCCGGAAAGCGAGTGGGCGCGTTTCCGGCTGGGCTTCTCGCCGTCCGGGCGCACGGCGCTGAAGGACTATCTGGTGACCAAGGGCGCCCGGCCCCAGGCGCTGGTCGAGACCGGCCTCCTGATCGCCCCGGAAGACGGCGGCCAGCCCTACGACCGGTTCCGCGACCGGATCATCTTCCCGATCACCGATCCGCGCGGCCGGGTGGTCTCGTTCGGCGGCCGGGCGATGGATCCCCAGGCCCGCGCCAAATACCTGAACGGGCCGGAGACGCCGCTCTTCCACAAGGGCCACCAGCTCTATGGCCTGGCGGAGGCGCGCAAGATGCTGGCCGCCGCCCCGAACGGCGAGAACCCGTCGCTGGCGGTCGTCGAGGGCTATATGGACGTGATCGCCTGCCAGCGGGCCGGCGTCCCGGCGGTGGCGCCGATGGGCACGGCGCTCACCGAAGAGCAGATGGAGATGCTCTGGCGCCATCACCCGGAGCCGACGCTCTGCTTCGACGGCGACCGCGCCGGCCGCCAGGCCGCCGCCCGGACCATGGATCGCGCCCTGCCGCTGCTGCAGCCCGGCAAGAGTTTCAAGTTCGCCCTGGTGGAAGGCGGCAAGGACCCCGACGAGGTGCTGCGCGAGCACGGGCCCCAGGCGCTCAAGGCCCAGCTGGCCAGCACCACCGCCTTCGCCGAGGCCCTGTTCATCCGCGAACGCGACCTGGAGACCCTGGACACGCCCGAGCGGCGGGCCGGGCTGAAGGGCCGGCTGCGCCATGCGGCGGGGCTGATCGCCGACAAGGACCTGCAGCAGGCCTATCGCGACGACCTCCTGCAGCGCCTCGACGGCCTGTTCGCCGCGGCGCGGCCGGCGCGCGCCCAGGAGGGCGGGCGCCCCAGCGCAAAGGGCGGTGACTTCCAGCGGGGCGACTTCCGGCGCGGTGGCGGACGCAACGCCCCGCTCGCCGGCGGCACGCCGGAGGGCATGGCTGCGGCAAAACGTCTCGCCGTGACTCTCGCCTCGCCAAGCGCGGCTCTGGCCCACGTGGCGATCTCGGATCCCGGCGTTCTCGACGAGCATCTGGAGGACGGCTTCACCGCAAGAGGCTTCGGCGAACCGGTGCTCGGTGAATTGGTCAAGGAAATCATTCGGCTTCGTCTGGAGGCAGACCACCTTGACTCCGCCGCTCTGCAACGCCATCTGGCCTCGTGCGGATTTAGCGCGCTGTTGACAGACATCGAACGGGCCGCTGCGAACTCGGGCGCGCCCATGCTCAAAGATGATGTCTCCCTCGATGCGCGGAGATCCCAGTGGTCGCGTGGCTTCGCCGCTCTTTCGAGAGCTGCGGCGCTGGATGACGCCATTAACGCTGCTAAGGGTAGCCTTAGCGGACGTGAACATATGGCCGCATTCGAGCGTCTGAAGACGGAACGTGACGCACTGAAACGCGCGATCAGAACGGGAACGATTTGGACGGAAGACGGGTCGTAAGGTCGCGGGACCTTAGCGAGTCGTCCGCCACGCACCATATTTCGGCCCTCGCCTTGTAAAGGCGCGAGCCGGTTTCGGAGATTTAGATGAGCACGAACACGGCCGAAGCGGAAACCCCTGAAACCACGGGCGGCGACGGTCCGCTGCTCGACCTGACGGACGCCGCGGTCAAGAAGTTCATCAAGCAGGCCAAGGCCCGCGGCTACGTCACCATGGACGAGCTGAACAAGGTGCTGCCGTCGGAGGAAGTCACCTCCGAGGCCATCGAAGACACGCTGGCCATGCTGTCGGAGATGGGCGTCAACGTCGTCGAGGCGGAAGAAGACGCCGAGGGCGGCGAGGTGGCGGTCCGCGAAGAGTCGGCCGTGGTCGAGACGACCAAGGAGCCGGCCTACGACCGCACCGACGACCCGGTGCGGATGTACCTGCGCGAGATGGGCTCGGTCGAGCTGCTGTCCCGCGAAGGCGAAATCGCCATCGCCAAGCGCATCGAAGCCGGCCGCGACACCATGATCCGCGGGCTGTGCGAAAGCGCCCTGACCTTCGAAGCCATCATGGTGTGGCGCGAGGAGCTGGGCTCGGGCCGCATCCTGCTGCGCGAGGTGATCGACCTCGAACAGACCTACGGCGGCCAGAACGCGGGCGTCGAGGTTCCGGCCGAGCCCGCCGCGGAGGCGCCTCCGGCCGAGGCGGCCGAGCCCGGCGCCGCCGAGGGCGAAGGCGATGGCGAGAACGAAGACGATTTCGACGACGGCGCGGGCCCCACCATCAGCGCGATGGAAGCCGAGCTGCGCGAAGGCGTCATGGTCACCCTCGACGCCATCGCCGTGGAGTTCGAAAGCTTCCGCCTGCTGCAGGAGAAGCTGGTCGGCGCCAAGCTGAAGGGCGAGGATCTCTCCCAGGCCGACCGCAAGGCCTATGAGGTGGCGACGACGAACATCGTCCAGCACCTCAAGACGCTGAAGCTGAACAACAACCGCATCGAGGCCCTGGTCGAGCAGCTCTATGCGATCAACAAGCGCCTGATGGGCCTGGAAGGCCGGCTGCTGCGCCTGGCCGACAGCTACGGCATCAGCCGCACCGAGTTCCTGAAGGCCTACTTCGGCTCGGAAATGCGTCCGGACTGGTCGACCCAGGTCAAGACGCTCGGCATCCGCTGGACCAAGTTCGCCGAGAACGACGCCGGCCAGATCGGCGACATCCGCACCGAGATCGCCGGGCTCGCCCAAGAGACCGGCGTGCCGATCGACGACTACCGCCGCATCGTCCAGACCGTGCAGAAGGGCGAGCGCGAAGCCCGTCAGGCGAAGAAGGAAATGGTCGAGGCCAACCTGCGCCTCGTGATCTCCATCGCCAAGAAGTACACCAACCGCGGCCTGCAGTTCCTGGACCTGATCCAGGAGGGCAACATCGGCCTGATGAAGGCGGTCGACAAGTTCGAGTACCGCCGGGGCTACAAGTTCTCGACCTACGCCACCTGGTGGATCCGGCAGGCGATCACCCGCTCGATCGCCGACCAGGCCCGGACCATCCGCATCCCGGTGCATATGATCGAGACGATCAACAAGATCGTCCGCACCTCGCGCCAGATGCTGCACGAGATCGGCCGCGAGCCGACCCCGGAAGAACTGGCCGAAAAGCTCGCCATGCCGCTCGAGAAGGTGCGCAAGGTGCTGAAGATCGCCAAGGAGCCGATCAGCCTGGAGACGCCGATCGGCGACGAAGAGGACAGCCACCTCGGCGACTTCATCGAGGACAAGAACGCCATCCTGCCGATCGACGCGGCGATCCAGTCGAACCTGCGGGAGACCACCACCCGCGTGCTGGCCTCGCTCACCCCGCGGGAAGAGCGCGTGCTGCGCATGCGCTTCGGCATCGGCATGAACACCGACCACACCCTCGAAGAAGTCGGCCAGCAGTTCAGCGTCACCCGCGAACGGATCCGCCAGATCGAAGCCAAGGCGCTGCGCAAGCTCAAGCACCCCAGCCGCAGCCGCAAGCTCCGCAGCTTCCTCGACAGCTAGGACCCAAGAGCCCCGCCCACCGGCGGGGCTTTTTCGTTGGGGCGTTCGCGCGCCACGACAGCCAGGTTGCCTTCGCAGCGCCAGCCGTCTTTGCTACAAGCCTCGCCGTGACCTACGCGACCCGCCCCCAGGCTCAGAAGCAGCAACGCCTTCCGGCGGTGTTTGCGCGCGCCTGTTCCTGAGCGGTCCCTTCCGTCAGCCACAGCGTCCCGCAAACCCCGCCTCGGCGGGGTTTTTGCTGCGCCCGCCGAGCCCCTGACCGCCAAGGAGCTCCATGCCGTCCCATCTCTCCGACGCAGACATCGACCGCATCGGCCGCGGCCTCGTGGCGCGCACCCTGCCCAAGGCCGAGTGGACCCACGCCGCCCACTTCGCCGCCGCGCTCTGGCTGCTGCGCCGGCCGGGGATCGACGCCGCGCACGACATGCCCGGCCTGATCCGCGCCTACAATGAAGCCACGGGCGTTCCGAACACCGAGACCTCCGGCTATCACGAGACCATCACCCAGGCCTCGCTGCGCGCCGCCCGCGCCTGGCTGCACGCCCGGCCGGGGGCGCCGCTGTCCGCGGCCCTGGCCGGGCTGCTCGCCGCGTCCTTCGGCCGGCCTGACTGGCTGCTGGTCCACTGGTCGCGCCCGCGGCTCTTCTCGCCAGAGGCCCGACGAACCTGGCTATACCCCGACCTCGAGCCGCTGCCGTTCTGATCGCAGATCGTTCCCGGCGACCGCGCCCTATTGGGCGACCAGCCTGGACTCGCGCTCGACGACCGTCGCGATCCGGAAAGAGGCACGGTCGAACAACTGCTTCTCATCCTCGACGATCACCTCGGGCATGATGGTGCTGGTGATGTAGTCGACCGTGCCGCGGAAGATGGCCTCGTCGTCGAACCATAGCTCGGTGATCACGTCGAAGGACATTTCATCGTTCGGTCCCGTTTCCGGGTGCGGAAGCGGATCGACGTAGCGTCGAATATAGCGGGTGACGCCTGAGGTATATTTCTCGCAAAGCGGCGCATGGTTATTTTCATAGTAGTCGCGGAACGCGTCCACCGTCATGCCGGGGCGGCGCTTCATGAACAGAAGAACCTTGTATGTGACGTCGGCCATTTAATCCTCCCAGGGTTAGGCGTCGTGCTTGCTTGAGATCTTATCGGCTCGTCGCACGAGGGGCTTGCGGGCGCGGCGACCGCACGGCCGTAGAAATGCGGAGGCAATCAACCGGAATTTCACCGGCCCGCCAATGGCCGCCAAGTTGTCCGCCGTCGCGCCCCCGCCTATCCTGCCTGCGGGGAGGCCGCATGACGCACGACAATGGACCCTGGGCTCGGCCGCCGGCCGCGCCTGCGCCCCCTGCGCCGCGGGTGCGGCCGCGCATCCTCCTCTGGCTCGCCTTCTGCGCCGCCCTGGCCGCGATCATCCTGGCGCTGGCCCGCGCCTTTCCGGAGGCGGTCCGCACCCCCGCTGACTGGGCCGAGGTCGCCCGCGCCGCGGGGATCCTGGTCCTGGTCGCCGCCGGCATGTTCCGCGCCGGCCGGGTGTTACGGCCGCAGCACCTGAAGTACGCCGCCGCCTGGGCCGGAATCATCGCCGTCCTGGCGCTGGGCTTCGCCTATCGGCGGGAGCTGAGCGACGTCGGCCAGCATCTGCAACTGGCCTTCAGCGCCGGCGATCCGGTCGTCACCGCCGAGCGCGAGCTGGTCGTGCCGCAGGGCGAGGACGGCGGCTACATTCTGGTGGGCCGGGTGAACGGCCAGCGCGTCCGCTTCGTGGTGGACACCGGGGCGACCGACACCGTGCTCAGTCCCGACGACGCGCGCCGCATCGGCGTCGACATGGCGAGCCTTCGCTATGTCATGGAAGCCGAGACCGCGAACGGCATGGGCTCCGCTGCGCCCTATGTCGCCCAGCGCCTCGAAGTGGGGCCGATGGCGCTTTCGGACTTCCAGCTGACGGTGAACCGCGCGCCGATGAGCGCCTCGCTGCTGGGCATGAGCTTCCTGTCCCGGCTGGAATCCTTCCACATCGAGGACCACAAGCTGGTCCTGCGCTGGCGCGAGGCAGGTTAGATCGCCCTCGATCGTCGTCCCCGGGAATGAGCATGAGCCGCCGACACCTCCGCCCCGTTGTCGCCGCCCTCGCGGCCCTCTCCTTGGCGACCTCGGCCGCGGCCGCGCCATCGCAGACGCCCGAGCAGCGCCGGGCCGAGATCCTGCAGGCCTTCGGCGGCGCCTACGAAGGGCCGATCAACGCCTACGTCAGCCGGATCGGCGCGCGGATGGCGGCGGCGGCAGGGCAGGGCGGGCGCTGCACCTTCAGCGTGATCAACAGCGAGGTGGTCAACGCCTTCGCCAGCCCGCCCGGCTGCGACATCTACGTGACCCGCGGCCTGCTGGGGCTGATCCGCAGCGAGGACGAACTGGCCGCCGTGCTGGGCCACGAAGTCGGCCACGTGGCCGCCAACCACGCCGGCCGCCGCCAGACCCGTTCGGCGATCACCGGGATCGGCGCCCTGATCCTGGGCGCCGTCACGGGGTCTGGGGAGGTCGCCCAGATCGCCGGCAAGGCCGGGCAGTTGGGCGTGCTCAGCTATTCGCGCGGTCAGGAGTTCGAGGCCGACAGCCTTTCGGCGCGCTATCTGGCCAGCGCCGGCTACAATCCGTTCGGCCTCGCCGACATGCTCTCCGCCTTGCAGGCCAGCGACCAGATCGAGACCCTGGACCAGGGGACGCAGACCAAGGCCCAGCCCGTCTGGTCGCGCACCCACCCGCTGACCGGCGAGCGCGTCGCACGGGCGGTCAGCGCGGCGCGCGCGACCGCACCGTCGGCGCCCGGCGCCGCGCCGGCGCGGCTTGACGGCTACCTCGACGCCGTGGACGGCTTGCTGTTCGGCGAAGACCCGGAACAGGGCGTCGTGATCGGCCGCCGCTTCCTGCACCCCGGCCTCGGCTTCGGCTTCACCGGGCCCCAGGGCTTCGTCCTCGCCAACAGCCCGAGCGCGGTGATGATCCAGGGGTCGGGCGGCCTGAGGGCGCAGTTCGCCGGCGCCGTAAGCGGTCGCGGGGATCCGGTCGACGAGGCCTACGCCGCGCTGCGTCAAGTGATCGGCCAGGCGCCGGCCCGGACGGCGGAGCTGAAGCGCACCCGGATCGGCGGCTATGACGCCGTGGTCCTGCCGGCCCAGGCCCAGGCGAGCAACGGCTGGGTCGACGTGACCGTCGTCGTCTACGCCGTCGGCCGCGAGACCTTCCACCTTGTGACCCTGGCGCCGGCGGGCCAGGCCTATGTCTTCGACCCGCTGATCGGGTCCTTCCACCGGCTGACCGCCGCCGAACGCGCCGAGGCCCGGCCGAAGCGGATCCGCGTCGTCGCCGTAACCGCGGGGGACACGGTCGCCTCGCTGGCCGCCCGCATGGCGGTGGAGGACCACCCGCGCGAGCAGTTCGAGGCCATCAACGGCCTGCAGCCCGGCGACGCGCTTCGCCCCGGCGACCGGGTGAAGATCGTGGCAGCCGGCTCCTAAAACGCGTGAGGCAGATGAGCCAAACGAACGCGCTCTGCGCTCAAGGGCCGGTCGCCCCGGCGTTATTTGTCACAACCTTCAAAACGTATTTTGCAATGTCGAGGTGCGCAATGCATACGAAGAGCATCCTCTTCCGCGGAGCAATATCTTGAAGCCCTTTACCCTCATGGCGGTCGCCGCCTTCCTGGCCAGCGCCGTCGTCTCGACCGCCGCCGCCGCCGGCCCCTCCACGGGCCCCGTCGTGGCGAAGCTGCAGACCCCGATCGCCAAGCGCGTCCGCCCGATCGCCGGCGAGGCGGTGTTCGTCTGTGAGGCCGACACCTGCTCGGCCGCGACCCCGACCAGCGCCACCAACTCGGTTCCCAGCTGTCGCGAACTTGCGCGTCGCGTGGGCGCGCTGGCGAGCTTCGGCGCAGACGGCGCGGCCCTTGACGCCGAGGGCCTGGCCCGCTGCAATCTGGCCGCCCGCAAGTAGGCGCCCGTCGAGCGAGTCAGGCGAACGTGTTTCGCCGCTCGAACGCGCTCTACACTCTTGAATCTACAGCACGTTCAGCGGTCGGGCGATTTCCGCCTGACCGCGTCGCGGCCTCGTGGGTGAAGACCTCGAGGCCGCCCGCAAGGCGATGATCCGGAACTACCGGCAGACCCATGCGGCTGACCGCTATCGGCCAGCCGCCGTCGGCGCCGCCTCGGTATAGGACTTGGACGCGCGGTCGGCCTCGGCCGCCGTCGGCGGCAGGCGAAGGACGCAGACCGCGTCGTCCCAGACTTCGATGGACGCGAAGTGCGCCCAACGATTTCGCGCGAGCTTCAGCATCTGTATCGGCCGAAGGGGCGTAAGCAGCTCTGTGAGCTGGACTTGGCCCTGGCTGCTTAGTCCCAGTAATACTTGCAAGACAGATTTTCTCCAAAACCTGCCCACCCCAGCGGGCTTATAATTAGGAGGATGTGCTTAATTTCACCCGAACGAACAGGGTTAACGAAACAAGTATGGCGCACTGCCGCTACTCAATGGCGCGGCCCTCAGAAGCATAGTTTTCGCGGCCTGCAAGGCCAGCCCGGTCGGGATCTACCGCCAGCCGTAGTTGAAGCTGATCGAGATCCGCTCGGACTTGGCGGTGTTGACCGGCACTTCGTGGCGCAGCCAGCTCTCCCACATCAGGACCGTGCCCGGCTGGGGCTTGAGGTAGACGAAGGCGCGGCGGTTTTCCTCGGCGTCGGCGCGCCGGGGCGGGGCGGCCATCATCATCGGCAGCCTGGGGTCCTCGAACTTCAGCGCGCTCGCGCCGGGCGGGATCGCCACATAGACGGTGCCGGAAAGCACGCTGTGGGGGTGGATATGGCTGGTGTGGGCCGCGCCCGGCTTGAGGATGTTGACCCACAGGCTGTCGAGCCGCAGGCGCCCGCTCCCCAGGTCGTACTGCAGCGCCTCGGCGAAGGCCGCGGCATGGCGGTCGAGCTTCTTCCTCAGCTGGTCGAAGACGGTGACGCGCTGCGGCAGGTCGTTCAGCGAGGCGTAGGAGGTGTAGCCGCCGTAGTTGTGCTCCTTGCACCAGGCGCGCCCGGCGCGGTCCTCGGCGGCCAGCATGCGGCAGCCGTCCTGCAGCTCGGCGAGGAAGGCCTCGAAGCCGCGGTCCTTGGCGAGGCTCGCCTCATAGACCGGAGTCGGGAAGAGCGTGTGAAGCGCCATGCCGCCAGCCGCTAGACCCCGGCGGGCTGCAAGTCAAAGCGGCAGGCTCTAGGCGTGCTGAATGTCCATCAGCGAACGCCACATTTCGTCGGCGAAGGTCACGACCTTGGCGTTGGCGGCGAACTGCTGGCTGGCCTCGATCTGCTCGACGGTCTCCCGGACGAGGTCGGGCTCGTCGCCGCCCTGCCAATTGGCGACGCGGTCGGCGGATTTCGCCAGCCGGTCTTGGGCGGACATCATGCCGTAGCGGGCGATGCTGAGCGGATCCATGGGTTCGCCTCCTGAGCCCGTCCAGCATGGGCTCGCCTGCGTTAAGGCCTCGCCAGCAAGCATGGTGAACCGATCGGGGGCTGGCGTTAACTAATCTCTCGGGGGGATGCAGGAGGACGACGATATTCAAGGCCCTTCTCGCCGGCGCCCAGCCGGAGTCGGCGACGCGAACGACGGTTTGCGTCGAGGTCAACGGCGCGCTCCGCGCCGCCTGGAATCGCGTGAGGACATCTGCCTCTGTCCGAGCGGGCAGCGGGTGGAGGCGTCGGTCTGTCCGTCGGGGGTCTTGCCGGCGCCCGACAGCCTGGCCGTCGCCAAGGCGCGCAGGGAAATCCTCCGCAGCCAGCCGAGCCTGGTGGGCGCGACCTTCGAAGGGCGGCCAATCTGCGTTCAGGCCCGTCTGCGGTGAGCGGCGCGCGTCACCCGCCCTACTGCGGCTTGGGCGCTTCGTAGGTCGCCATCATCTCGCCCTTGGCCAGGGTGTGGGCCTTCAGCGCCTTCTGCAGTTCGGCGAGCGAGGTCTCCGGGTCCATGTCGATCGGTTCGTCCAGGGCGAAGACCTGGAAATAGTAGCGGTGCACGCCGTGGCCGGCGGGCGGACGCGGGCCAAACCAACCAAAGCCGCCCATGTCGTTGCGCCCCTGGACCCCGCCCTGGGGCGTGACCAGGAAGTCGCTGTTCGGCAGGCCCTCCGGCAGGGACCGCAACTCGCCCTGGATGTTCCAGATCATCCAGTGGACGAAGGGCTGCTCGCGCGGCGCGTCCGGGTCCTCGACGACCACGGCCCAGGCCTTCACGTCGGGAACGCCGGTCCACTTCAAGGGCGGCGAGATATTGTCGAAATAGGCGGAGCAGCGGTCGGCAAGCTTGCCGCTCACCTCCTGGGCGCTTGAGGTCACCACGACCCCGGCGTCGAGGATCGGGTCGACCTTCATGATGGTGATGGCTTCACCGGAGTGTTCCGGATGGGGCGGGTGTCGGCTCATCGCGCGTCTCCTCGAAAAGCGTGCCTGGGGGAAGCGTGCTGCCCTAACCGGCCGAGGGCGGCTTGGTTGCGTCCTGCCGCGTCGTTCCAGGCTTCCCTTGCGTCAACCCGGGCCCTTGCGGCATTTGATCCTTCGCCTTTTCATGCCTAAATGCGCCCCCGTCCCCTGGGGCGCCTGCATTCCTCCCGACCCTAGAAAGGACGTCTTCGTATGTTGGTGACGCTGATGAAGGCCAAGCTGCATCGCGCGACGGTCACTCAGGCGGATCTCGAGTACGAAGGCTCGATCGCCATCGACCGCAATCTGCTCGACGCGTCCGGCATCCTGCCGCACGAGCAGGTCGATGTGCTGAACATCACCACCGGCGCGCGCTTCACCACCTACGCCATCGAGGCTCCGCGCGGGTCGCGCGTGATCGGCGTCAACGGCGCGGCCGCGCGCCTGGTGCAAAAGGGCGACAAGGTGATCGTCGTGACCTACGGCATGCTGCCGGCTGAGGAGGCCCGCAACTACGCCCCGACCGTCGTCCTGCTCGACGAAGGCAACGAGATCAAAAAGGCCGCCTGATGCCACGCGGGGCCGCAGCGCTCACGCTCGCCACGCTGGTGCTGGTGCTCGCTTCCGGACTGGCCGCCTGTGGTCCGCGCCTGCCCAAGGGCGTCGATCCCGACAAGCTCGACCAGGCCGTCTCCGCCGCCATCGGCGACCCGCTCACCTGCATGCTGATCGGCCGCAAGGGCTCCGGCCAGGTGGTCTGGCGCTACAACACCCACACGACCTGCGCCCGCACGCTGCCGGCCTGCGACGGCCCGGGCCTGCGCACCGTCGGCGAGCTGCTCAAGGCCACCGCCAAGGACGGCCAGACCCGCCACCTCAGCTGCAGCACCCAGGCCGACGGCTCGCGCGGCGTCGGCTGGTCATCGGGCGTCATCGGCGACCGCGGCCTGGTCTATGCTGCGGTGATGGAAGGCGAGCGCGCCCTGCCGGGCCGGATCATGGCCGAGAAGATCGAGGGCGCGCTGCAGGACGGCGGCTTCTAGACCCTTCCCGGTTCAGGTGGAGTCACCTGAACCGGACAAGCAAACGGTCTATCTTCAAAAGTTTAGAGCGTGACGGCCGCCGCAACCGGCATCCACTTGCGGCTGTCACGCTCTAGCGGGCCAGCTCGTAAAGGCCGCTGATGTCCACCCGAACCCTGACCTCGCCCGGCGAGACGGCGGTGTCGGCCTCTTTGAACCGGGCGCTCATCGCCACCATCGGCATCGGCTGGGGCGGGCTGTAGGAGCTTCCCTCGTTCAGCGAGACCAGCCGCAGGACGCGGTGGCCGGTCGCCTTCGCATAGAGGTCGGCCTTGGCCGCCAGCGCCTTCACCGCCTTCTCGCGCGCGGCGTTCTCCGCCGCCGTCGGGTCTTCGAGGCCGAAACTGATCCCGCCCACCTGGTTGGCGCCGCCCGCGACCGTGGCGTCCACCGCCTGGCCCAGCTTCGAGAGGTCGTGCACCGTCACCGTCACCTGGTTCGTGGCGCGGTAGCCGTTGAGCTTGGGCGGCTGGTTCTGCTCGTAGACGTACTGCGGCTCGACGCTGAGCTGCGAGGTCTGGATGTCCTTGGCGGCGATCCCGCCGCGCTTCAGCGCGGCCATCACCTGGTTCATCTGGGTGGCGTTGGCCTGCATCGCCGCCTGGGCCGTCGCCGCCTCGGTGCTCACCCCGAGGCTGATCGTCGCCATGTCGGGCGCGAGCTTGGTCTCGCCATAGGCCGAGAGGTTGAGGGTGGTGGCGCGGAACACCGCGTCCGCGCCGGTCGCGGGCGCAGTCTGGGCGAACGCCGCGGGCGCGGCCGCCGCCGCCAGGACCAGGCTCAGGGCCGCCGCCCGCATCATCGTCTTCATCGGTTCATCTCCCTCGAGCCGTGCTCGTCTGGCGCCAGCTCTCGCAATTCTAAGCTGAACGGGACCTTTAAGCGCTCTGCAGGAGATGGTAACCCGCCGCCTTCGTCGCTGTTGGGGCCTGTAGCTCAATGGTTAGAGCCGGCCGCTCATAACGGTCTGGTTGCAGGTTCGAGTCCTGCCGGGCCCACCAGCGAGGTTCCAGAGGGATCTGGGGACATCCAGACGCGGCGACCCCTCGAGCGGCGCGCAGTGGCTCGGGAGGCTGACCCTCAGGGTGTGTCGAGGCTGGCCTTGTAGGCTTCGGCCTGGCGCAGGACCCGCAGGACGTTGCCGCCCCAGATCTTGACCAGGTCTTCGCGGTTGTAACCGGCCGCCAGCAGCCGCGCGGTGATCACCGGATAGGCGGCCACGTCCTCGAGCCCCGCCACGCCGCCGCCGCCGTCCATGTCGGCGCCGATGCCGACGTGATCCACGCCCGCGACCTTCAAGGCGTGAAGCAGCTGCGCCATGTAGTCGTCCAGCGTCGCCTGAGGCTGGGGGTATTGCTTCTGGATCGCGCGGTATTCGGCCTGGAACGCCTGTTCCTGCTGAGGGGTGAGGCCGCCGGGCGGGTTCGTCTTCGCCATCAGGGCGGCTAGCGCCGCCTCTCGCGCCGGGATCTTCGGCGTCGGGATGAGATAGGCGCTCATCGCGTTGATCTGGATGACGCCCCCGCTGTCGGCCAGCGCCTTCAGGCGCCTGTCGTCGATGTTCCGCGGATGGTCGAACACGGCCTTGCAGCCGGAGTGCGAGAGAATGATCGGCGTGCGCGAGAGCGCGATCATCTGGTCCAGCACCTCGTCCGAGGCGTGCGAGGCGTCGAGCACCATCCCGAGCCGGTTCGCCTCGGCCACGAAGCGGCGACCGGCCGGGCTCAGCCCATGCCATTCCGGCGCGTCCGTCGCCGAGTCCGCAAGGTCGTTGTTCTTGAAATGCACCGGTCCGACCAACCGGACGCCGAGCTTCTGGAAGGTCGCCATCAGCGTCAGGTCGCCCTCGAGCGGGGAGCTGTTCTCGATGCTCATGAAGACGACGCGCTTGCCCCGGCCGACGATCGCCGCGGCGTCGTCCGCCTTGAGCGCCAGCTCGAACCTGTCGCCGTGCCTGGCGACCATCTCGCGGATCTCGACCGCCCGGATCAGCGCCGCATCGCGGGCGGCGGCGTCGCCCTGCGGCGTGCGCGGTCCCTGCGGTGTGTAGATGGCGAAGAAGCCGCCGTCGAGGCCGCCCTCCACCATCCGCGGATAGTCGACCCGCGAGTCGTCGGCGACCTTGTGCCGGTCGAGGATGTCCCAGCCGGGGGTGTGGAATTTCGCCGGGGTGTCCAGATGGGTGTCGAGGGTCAACAGCCCCTCGTGCAGCGCGCGCGCCTGGCCAGGCGTCGCGGCGCCGGCCGCCGCCGGGCAGGCCAGCGCGGCGGCGCAGAGCGCGGTGGTCAGCCATAGGGTGCGTATTGTCATAGGGCGCTCACGATTGAGGCGTCCCGCCCGGACGGCGCGGGAGCGGGCGGAAGCCGTCGGCTCCGCACCGGCTATTGTCGGACGAAGGTCTCCTGATAGGCCTTCGACCTGCCTTCGGGGGACTTGCCGACGCCGCGACGCACCAGGGTCTTTCCGTCCGGACGGAAGGTCCAGAACTCGCCGACGATGACGTCGCCGTCCTTCATCTTCAGGATCTGAAATTCGTCGGGTCCCAGCTGCTTGACCGAGACCTGATTGAACCGGTCCTGGTTCTCGAAAATTGCCGGCGTGCCGTCCAGGGTGGTCAGATAGTCGGTTTTGAATTCCTTGCCCGGCATGGTCGTGTTGACCGAGTGGTACTCCAGCTTGTTGTCGCCGAACGCCAGATTGATGGTCAGCTTGAAGCCCTTGGGCAGTTTGCCGTCGCTCCAGTAGGACTGGGACTCCACCGAGCTCCAGGCGCCATCGTGCGGGTTGGCGGCCTGGGCCTGGCCGGCGGCGAGGGCGAGGGTCACGGCGGCCACGGCGGTGGTCAGCGATCGTTTCAGCATCGTGGCGTCTCCTGAACGTCTTAGAAGGGGGTGCGGGCTTCGAGGTGCTGTTCGACCTCGGCCCGGGTGGTCCAAAGGGTGCGCAGGGTGTTGTCGGACAGGTGCTGCAGCTGGTCGGCGCGGTGCGGCGAGCCCGGCTGGCTGGCGTTGCCGTAGCTCATCAGCCCCACCGCCTTGATCGGCGTGGAGAACTCGACCAGCGACACCCAGGTCTCCCCATGCACCGGCGTGCGCCGGCCGTCCTTGAGCGGCCCCCAGGTGATGGTGCGGAAGATGCCGGTGTTGCCGAAGCCCCCGTTGCCGGGAAGGTCTACGCCGTCGATGGCGAAGCGCGAGACCTCGCCGAACGGCCGGTCGATGGCGCCGTACCTGGCCTGGGTCTCGGCGATCGCGGCCTTGAGCTGGGCGAGGGCGGCGGCGGGATCGGCGATTCCGCTGGGGGTCGTCACCGGCGCGGCGGGCGACCACTTGACCTTGTAGTTGGCCAGGCTGGTGAAGTTGTTCGGCGAGAACTTCGCCGCCCAGGTCTCGAACAGCAGGGCCGCGCGGCTGTCAGCGACGGTCTGCCGGTCCCAGGCCTTCAGGAGGGCGACGGCGGCCTTGACCTCAGGATCCGGATCCCCCTCGGCGGCGGCGATCAGGTCGGGCAGCACCCGATCGGCCATCAGCGTGTGGTGCGACAGTTTGCGGGCGACGAAATCGTCGAACGACAGCTTCGGGGTGTCGGCCAGCAGATGCACCGACTGCTGGGCGCGCAGCGACATCGGCCCGTTCGTGGCCAGATGGGGCGGATAGTCTTCGTAGCGGATCGTCTGGGGATAGGTGGAGACCCAAGGCGGATCGTTGGCGTTCTGGACGAAGCCGGTCGCCGGATCGGTGACCTTGGGCAGGTCGTCGTAGGAGAGGATGTCGTCCCACAGGGTGGCCGAGGTGTCGCCCGGCACGAAGCCGCTCCAGAACGCCACATCTCCCTTGTCGTGCTTGGGCAGGATGCCGTTGTCCAGGAACTGGATGTGGCCTTCCTTGTCGCCGTAGACGATGTTGAACTTGGCCACCTGCAGGCGGCGCAGGATCTTCTCGAACTCCGCAAAGCTGCGGGACTTGCCCATGTCCCAGTACTGCGAAAGGCCTCCCGGCCGATCGAGGCCGGCGACCCGCAGGGCGACGGTCTTGCCGTCGGGACGATCGAAGACCGGGCCATGCACCGACAGCCGGGTGGTCAGGGTCTCCGTGCGCAAGACGCCGTCTGCGCCCTTGATCTTTAAGCTGGCCTGGCGGGTCTTGAACGGCAGCACCTTGCCGTCGAACAGATAGCCGCCATCGGCCAGCTTGAGCTCGTAGTTCGTCGAGCCCAGCAGGGTGTTGACGGTGTTGGTGAAGCCCATCCGCTGGTTGAAGGCGAAGCGCAGAACCGGCAGGCCGACCTGGGTCGCGCCATATATCTGGAAGCCCGGCCCGTTCAGATCGGCCTCGAAATAGGTGAAGAAGCTGGTCGGCCAGGGCAGGTGCGGGTTGGCCAGCAGCATGGTGTTCCCGCTCGCCGACTTCGACGGCGCCACCGCCCAGGCGTTGGACCCGGCGTTGGCGGCGGGATTGTTTCCCCCCATCGTTCGCTCGCGCGGCGCGATGTAGATGTAGTTCATCAGCCGGTGGGCGTGGGCCATGACGTCGACGCCGCTGACCGGCAGCACGACCGCCACGGTCGGATCGATCTTGTCCGGATGGGCCCGGGCGTAGGCGTTGATGCCCTCGGCGAAGGCGTCGAGATTGGCCCGGAACTGGGCGGATTCGGCCCGGTACCAAGAGGCGCCGCGACGCGGCGTGTCGTTGGCCAGCAGCCAGCGGTCGGAGTCGGCTAAGCTCTCGCCCCAGTATTCGGCCGCCCGGCCCCGCGCCTCGCCGTACAGGCGGATGACGATGTTTCCGTGGTTCTGGGCCTGGGCCCAGCCGAAGCCGTAGAACACCGCCGCCTCGTCCTTGCCGTAGATGTGCGGCACGCCGAAGCTGTCCCATAGGATCTCGCCCCGGCCGGCGAAGCTCTTGGGGGCGGCCCCGGCGACCCCGCGCGTCAGGCCGGCAAGGCCCGCCCCCAGGGTCAGGCCGAGGAAGGTGCGCTTGCGCATGGTCAGAAATCCCACTGCAGACGCGCGTAATAGGACCCGCCCGTGAAGCCGAACGGCGAGATGCCGGGATACTGGCCCGACCCGATCGCGGCGTTGAAAACGCCATTGGCCGAGGGATAGACGTTGAACAGGTTGTTGGCGCCGACCGCGACGCTCAGGGACTTGTTGAGGCGGTAGCTGGCTTCCAGGTCGGTGATCCACTTGGCCCCGAAGGAGCGATCGTTGGCCGTCGTGTTCTGCTCGACCGTGTACTTGCCGTAGCGCGTCTCCCGCAGGTTCACATTGAGCCTGTTCCAGGACCAGTTGGCGCCCAGCGTCACCTTGTCCTTGGGGAAGGCCTTGGTCAGGTTGCCCTGGCTCAGCCGATCGAAGAGCACGAAGCTCGACCCCAGCGCCGTCAATTGCGGCGGGTTGGGGATGATGTCGGTGATCTTGGTCTTGTTGTGGTTGTAGCCCAGGGTCAGGCGCAGGGCGCCGTAATCGCCCAGGTCCTGCCGGTAGGCGGCGACCAGGTCTATGCCCCGGGTGCGGGTGTCGATGGCGTTGGTGTAGTACTGGGCGCTGAGCGAGCCCGGCAGGCCGTTGGCCACCAGGATGTTGCTCACCGCCGCGCCCGTCAGGGTGCTGGTGATGGCGATCCGGCCGTCGACGTCGATCTGGTAGGCGTCGAGGGTGACGCTCAGCCGCGGCAGCGGCTCGAGCGTCACGCCCAGGCTGTAGTTCTTCGACTTCTCAGGCTCCAGCGGCTTGGCGCCCAGGGCGATGGCCTCGGGCGAGTTCACCGGCAGGGTCTTGATCTGCAGCAGGTCCAGCACGCCGTTGACGAGACGGAACTGGCTGGAGCTGGCGGCGTAGTTCTCCTGGGCCAGGCCCGGCGCGCGGAAGCCCGTGCTGGCCGCGCCGCGGATCGCCAGCCACGGCGTCAGCTCGTAGCGGCCGTTGACCTTGCCCACGACGGTGTCGCCCGAGGCGTCGTCATAGTCCTCGTAGCGAACCGCCGCGCCGAGGAAGAGCTTGTCGATCGTATAGCCGGCCTCGCCATAGGCGGCGTAGTTGTTGCGGGACGACTTGCTGGCGTCCGACGGCTGGAAGCCCGGGGCGGCCTGGGCGCCGGTCGCCGGCCGCTGCCCTGCGAAAGGCTGGCCGGCCGGTATCACATAGGTCCCGGCCTGATAGCTGAGCAGTTCGCCCTCGCCGACCTGGTAGGTCTCGCGACGATGCTGGGCGCCGAACGACAGCTGCAGGTCGCCGCCGGCCACGGTGAAGCCGCGGGTGAAGTCGATTGAATTGACCCATTCGGACGAGACCAGCTTGCCGACATAGAAGTCGGTGGGACTGGAGGGGCCGAGGCTGGCGTTGATGCTCTGGGCGACATGCTCCTTGGCCAGGTTCTTGCCGTAGGTCGTCGAGACGTCCCACGACCACCCCCGGGCCTCGCCGCGCGCCCCCAGGGCGTATTCGAAGTCCTGCTCCTTGATCACCAGGTTAGGGCGGAACCCCTCCGGATAGACCTGGGGCAGGGCGTTGACGCTATTGGGCGAGCGGAAGGTGAACGGCAGGTCAGAGACGCGATGGCTGAAGGTGCCGAACGCGTAGAGCTCGACCGCCCCGACCTCGTAGCGGCCGTTGTAGCCGAGGTTGACGCCGTTCTGCGGCAGGACGCCGTAGTTGCGCGTCACCAGGCGATCGACTGTCGCTTCGCGCGGATCGGCGACGCCGTTGATCCTCGGATAGATCTGCACGGACGGGTCCACCGGAATGGCGCGATTGGAGAGCGCCTGGTCCTTGGTGGCGGCCGAGACGGTCAGGAAGCCGCGATCGCCCAGCTTGAGGCCATAGCTGCCGACCACCTGGGTGAAGTCGCCGTCGTTGCGGTCGAAGTTCTGGCCGTGGGTGACGCTGAGCGAGCCGCCGGGCGTGTCCTTGAGGATGATGTTGATTACGCCGGCGATGGCGTCCGACCCGTACTGGGCTGCGGCGCCGTCGCGCAGCACCTCGATCCGCCCGATCGCCGAGGTCGGGATGAGGTCGAGATCGGCCGGCACCGAGCCGTTGTAGAGCGACGACACCGAGTTGATCAGCGAGGTCTTGTGACGGCGCTTGCCGTTGACCAGGATCAGGGTCTGGTCAGGGTTGAGGCCGCGCAGGCCGCCCGTGGCGATCACCGTCGCGGTGCCGCCGCCGGCGCGGGCCGGCAGGTTGAACGACGGCACCAGGGTCTGCAGCGCCTGGAGGGCGCCGGCCCGGCCGGTGCGCTCCAGTTCGCTCGCGCTCAGCACGTCGATCGGGGTCGAGCTCTTGATCACCGTGCGCGCCACGCCGCGCGCGCCGGTCACCACGACCTCGGAGATCTCGTCGCCCGGCGCATCGGCGGCCGGAGCCGCGGCCGCGGCCTCGACGATGCCGCCCGGCGCGCTGGTCCTGATGAGGCCTTGCGAGGGCGGCGTCGCCCTCAGGGCGATCAGCCCGTCCTGCATGATCGCCACGCGCAGCGGCGAATGCTCGATGATCATCTCCAGCGCCTGGCGCGTCGGCATCCGACCGTTGACCGCCTGGGAGCGCAGCCCCGCGACCTGGTCGTAGGGGTAGAGCAGGCGCACGCCGGACTGTTCGGACAGGGCGTTGAGCGCCCCCTGCATCGGCTGGGCGGCGATATGGAAGTTGGTGATGGTCTCGGCGGCCGCCGGCGCAGCCGCCGCCGCGACGGCGGCGCACAGCGCAGCGCCCCAAGGATGGAATCCAGATCCGCCAGTCATATCAGACGCCCCCAAGCGCAGTTGCCCCGTGTCAACCACCTCGAACGGGCCGGGACGGGCGGAACCGCCATCCGTCCGGAGAATAAATTTTCCAGCGTCCCGATTCCGCAGCTCGCCTGCGTCTGCGGCGAGCTCGGATGGACTCTAGTGTGCTGGATCTGAAGTTCGCCAGTATATGGGTCATGCGCCGTGGCGAACTTCAGATCCAAAAAGCACACTAGAAACTTACACTTGCTAGTGTCCTTCTCGATTCCGAAGTTCGTCGGAGCCCGCCACAAGCGCCTGCGAACTTCGGAATCGGGACACTAGCTGCGCATCACCAGCAGGATGCTGCCGTCGGCCGCGGTGATCGCGTTGACCGGGAAACTGCATTCCACCGCCGTCAGGAACTTGTCGGCCTCATCGACCTCGAAGCGTCCGCCGACGCGCAGATTGGCCAGGCGGGGATCGCCGATGATGATCGGCCGGCCTCGGTAGCGGTTGAACTCCTCCACAGCCTGGGGAAGCGTCTCGCCGTCCAGCTCGATGACGCCGTTCTGCCAGGCGGTGCGCTGACGCAGCAGGTCAGGACTGAGGACCGTGGGGGCCACGGCGTCGGACCGGATCACCGCCCCGTCGCCGGCGGTGATCCTCGGCGCCTCGATCCGGCGCACGACATCTTCCCTCTGGGCGACGGCGACGACTCCCTGGGTCACGGTCAACTCGACCACGTCTTCCCGGATCCGCACGTTGAAGGCCGTCCCGACCGCGCGCAGCCGCGCCGATCCGGCGTCGACGAGGAAGGGGCGATGCGCATCGTGCGCGACCTCGAACAGGGCCTCGCCCTTGACCAGGTGGATGCGGCGAACGTCTTGGCGCATCGCCACCTCGACCGTGGAGGCGGTGTTGAGGTGGATCTTCGATCCGTCCGACAGGCGGACGATCCGGCGTTCGCCCAGGCGGGCGCGATAGGTTTCGACGTCGCGGGTGAAGCGCCAGGCGGCCGTGGCGGCGACCGCGCCCGCCGCCAGCGAGGCGGCGACGCCGCCGCCGATCAGCAGGCGACGGGACGTCTGGGGCTTTCCGGAAATCGGAGCTTGGCCGGACGCCGCGAATTCGGACGCGGGAGACTCGGCGGGCGGGCGGGCCTTGAGGCGTTCGCCGGCTTCCCAGGCGGCGTCCATGCGCGCGAAAGCGACGGCATGATGGGGATCGGCGTCGATCCAGGCGAAGATGGCCTGACGTTCGCTCTCGTCGACGTCACCCTGCAGTCTAGCGACGAGAGCGGAGGCCTGCTCCTCGATCGCCTGCCGGCTTTTCGGCCCTGCGGGTGTTGCAGTCAAAACCGTCTTCCTCGCGCTCGGACATTGCCTTGGCCACGAGCATCACAGCTCTAGCAAGATGCTTCTCGACTGTCGAAACGGATAGCGACATCTGAGCCGCTATCTCCTGAAAAGAAACTTCGTGCACGCGCCGAAGGATGAACACTCGCCGGCACTGTGGCGGCAGAGTCTCGATGATGGCGTGCAGGCGTCGCAGTTCGTCGCGTGCGGTCAGCGACGCCTCGAGCGAGTCGTCGGATCGCAGCATGTCCAGGTCGGCGACGAAATCGAGCGAGACGATGGTGTCCCGCCGCATCGTGTCGACCAGCAGGTTGCGGGCGATGGCGAAAAGATAGCCCCGACCGGTGGGAATACGGCTGATGTCCCTGGCCGTATAGGCGCGGGCCAGGCTCTCGGCCACGAGGTTGTCGACGTCGAAGCCGGCGGGGCAAAGACGCCGCAGGCGCGACCGCAGGGCCGCCTCGTGCGGCAGGATCACCGTCTTGAACCAACTCAGGCGCGTGGTCAGGGCGTCCATCATTTCGTCCCGAGAGGCGGGGCGAAGGCCCATGTCGCGAGCGACGGCTTCACCGCCATTGGCCCGGCGAATAGTCGGTGGCGCGCAACAGTCTCTCTTCGATCGCACCGACAAGCGCGCCGTTCACCGCCGCCGTCTCGCGTTTGATGCGCGCCCACTCCTCATCCGCCATGAAGCTCGCCCACTGTGACTTGAGCAGGTCCTCGTTCGGCCAGCGCGCCACGTAGACGAACTCGGTGCGCTCAGCCGTCGTCGCCTCCCAGGTTGCGACGATGTCGAAACCATTTCTTTTCATGATGCGGAGCGCATGATCTCGAAAGCGCGCGTGGAACGCGGCCTTGTTGTGCTCGAAAATCTCATAAATGCGCAGTTGGTAGAGCACGCCGCCTCCTTTCTCGGCAGGGGGCCTTCCCCAAGAGGCGCTGGCTCCCAGCCAGATAGGCAAAAGCAGACCCGCCATCGCCCGGCGGCGTAACAATATATCGTGGCCGAGTTGAAATGTTCGAGGTCTCCACTTCATGCGAAGTGGAGGATAGAATACCGATCCGTTATCGATAAACAAAATTCGCCAAACGAGAACTTGAGGAAATCAAATAAAAGCTTCTATTCTGCGTCGACGACCGTTCGAATGCTGAAGTGCGAGACGAGGCGCTGGACGCCCGGCAGGCGCGCCAGGGTGTCCCGATGCAGCCGTTCGAAGCTGTCGTCGGCGCGGACCGCCAGCTTCAGCAGATAGTCGAATTCGCCGCTCATCAGGTTCGCCTCGAGGACCTCCGGACAGCGGTGCAGCGCGGTCTCGAAACGGCCAAGGGTGTCCTCGGTCTGGTCCTTCAGGGTCACCATCACGAAGACGGTGGAGGGATCGCCCCGGGCTGCGGGTGACAGGCGCGCGCGATACCCCCGGATCATCCCCTCGGCTTCCAGCTGCTGAACGCGGCGGTGCGCCGCCGAGGGGGAGAGGCCGACCGCCTGGCCGAGCGCCGAGCTCGTCAGATCGGCGTTGGTCCAAAGCGCGCGCAGGATGTTCCGGTCGATCGAATCCATGAAGGGACTTTGTCCGCTGAATGGCTGAGCTTGCAGGATATTATCCTGCCGCCCCCGGCGCCATCGCCTGTCTTTCGGAGCTAATCGCGGATCGCCTGCGGTATTTTTCCCTCCATCAGCAGAGGGACGACGGACATGCGGATCGGTGCGCCAAAAGAGATCAAGGTCCAGGAGCATCGGGTCGGGCTGACGCCGGACGCGGTCGCCGAGCTGGTTGCGCGCGGCCACGCGGTGAGCGTCGAGACCGGCGCCGGCGCGGGCGTGGATTTTTCAGACGCGGACTATATCGCCGCTGGCGCCCAGATCGCGCCCAGCGCCGAGGCGGTGTTCGAGGCGGCGGACCTGATCGTGAAGGTCAAGGAGCCCCAGCCGGGGGAGTGCGCCCGGCTGAAGCCGCACCAGACCCTCTTCACCTATCTCCACCTGGCGGCCGACCGGCCTCAGGCCGAGGCGCTGATGCGCTCGGGGGCGACCTGCATCGCCTATGAGACCGTCACCGACGATCGCGGCGGCCTGCCGCTGTTGCGGCCGATGTCGGAGGTCGCCGGCCGCATGAGCGTCCAGGTCGGCGCCCACTACCTGGAGAAGGCGCAAGGCGGCCGCGGCGTGCTGCTGGGCGGCGTGCCGGGCGTCGCCCCGGCCAAGGTGGCGATCCTCGGCGGCGGCGTCAGCGGCGTGCACGCCGCCGAGATGGCGGTCGGCCTGCGCGCCGACGTCACCATCTACGACATTTCGACCGCGCGGCTGGCCGAGCTCGCTCGCCAGTTCGGGGCAGCCGCGCGGACGGCCTTCGCCTCGCGCGCCGCCATCGCCGCCGCCGTCGCCGAGGCCGACCTGGTGATCGGCGCCGTGCTGGCGCCGGGCGCCGCCGCGCCCAAGCTGGTGACCCGGGCCATGCTGAAGACCATGCGGCGCGGCGCGGTGCTGGTGGACATCGCCATCGACCAGGGCGGCTGTTTCGAAACCTCGCGGGCGACCACCCATGAGGCGCCGGTCTTCGTCGAGGACGGCGTCCTCCACTACTGCGTCGCCAACATGCCGGGCGCGGTGGCGCGCACCAGCACCCAGGCGCTGAACAACGCCACCCTGCCGTTCGTGCTGGCGATCGCCGACCAGGGCGCCGAGCGGGCGATGGCGGCCGATCCCCATCTGCGACGCGGGCTCAACATCTCCCAGGGCGCGATCCGCCACGCCGCGGTGGCCGAGGCGCTGTCGCTGCCGCTCGCCGCCTGAGCCTGGAAGCACACGATGGTGAGTCAAGCGACTGCGGCGCGCGTGCGGGGGGCCTCCGTCTTCGACCTTCGCCTCTGGGCGGCGGAGCAGGCGCAGCTCCAGGCCGGGGACGCCTGGCCGGGCGGGCAGCAGGCGCTGCCGCTGGGCGACGACAGGATCTCGGTCGGCGTGGCCCAATTGACCGCGGGCGGAGGCGAGCGAGGCGCGGCGCCGTTCGACGAGTTCCTTCACGTTCTGGAGGGCGAGCTGATCCTGCGCGCGGTCGACGGGGAGCTTCGCCTCGGACCCGGCGAGAGCGCGGTGCTTCCAGAGGGCGCGCGGCTGTCCTGGCGGGCGGAGCGGCCGGCGCGGCTCATCTTCATGCGCCATCCAGACGCATCGAGCGGCGGCGCCGCATGCCGGATGGACCCGACTCTGCCGCGGACGCCGTCGAACCCGCCGCTGGCGGAGCTCTTGACCACGCCCACGCCGAGCTGCCGCAACCGCACCCAGTTCAAGTCGGCGGACGAGACCTTCACCTGCGGCGTCTGGGACTCCACGCCCTATGCTCGCCGGCCCATGACCTACGGCCACCACGAGCTGATGCATCTTCTCGAAGGCGAAGTGACCTTCGAGGACGAGTTCGGCGCGCGGGCGACCTTCTCGGCCGGCGACGTCCTGCTGGTCTGTCGCGGCGCGCGGTGCAGCTGGGACAGTCCGGTCCCGGTGACCAAGGTCTTCGCCATCCACCGGCCGGTCTAGGTTAGGCCCGACCTATTCCGGCGGCGGCTGGAACAGCTCCTTGTAGAAGCCGCTGGTGCGGACCTTGACCGTCACCGGCGTTTCGCCCCGGTTTCGCCAGTACCAGCCGTGCTTGCCTTCGAACGGCGCGGTGAGGGCGCCCTGGCCGCTCGTCAGGTTCGTCTCTTTCCAATAGCTGGCGACCTGGTCCCCGCCGTCCAGGCGCTCGCCGTGCATGTCCACCTTCAGCGGGCCCGTCGCCTCCCAGCGGAAGATCATGTGGTCGCCCTGCGCCATCCGGGCCTTGACCTCGACGCCCGAATGCGGCGGCAGGACCAGCCTCATCTCGTCGGAGCGCAGCGGCGTGGCCTTGGCGATGGTCGCCTTGTCCGGCGTGGCGGCCATGGCCGCCGGGCCCGCCGCCGCCTCAGGCTCGGCCGCCGCTTCGTCGCCGGTCATGCCGGTGAGCCCGAGGGCCGAGCCCAGTCCGGTCAGATCGATCCCGCGCTCGGCCGGCAGCACGAAGAGGGTGAGGATGGCGGCCGCGCCCGCCGCCGCCGCCGCGCAGACGACGGCCAGTTTGCGGGGCGCCACTTCGTAGCGGACGTCGGTCATGCGGAACGCTCCAGGAAGAGGCCGGAAAGCTGGTAGCCGATCAGGACGAAGCCGGCGCACATCAGCGCGCAGTTGGCGACGACGACGCTCCGGCCGAAGCTCGGCGTCTGCCGCCACAGGGTCATCAGCACGAGGATGCCGCTCAGCGCCAGGAACTGGCCGATCTCCACCCCCACGTTGAAGCTCAACAGATTGGGCAGCAGGCCGTCGCGCGACAGCGCCAGCTCCTGCAGCTTGGCGGCCAGGCCGAAGCCATGAAAGAAGCCGAAGATCAGCACGGCCGCCTTCGGGTTCGGGTCGAAGCCGATGACCCGCTTCAGACCGCCGAGGTTGTCGAGCGCCTTGTAGACGACCGACAGGCCGATGATGGCGTCGACCACCAGAGGATTGGCGTGAACGCCGGTGAGGACGCCGAACAGCAGGGTGGTGCTGTGGCCGATGGCGAACAGCGTCACGTAGTGGACGACGTCCTTCAGCCGGTAGAGAAAGAAGATCACGCCCACCAGGAACAGCAGGTGGTCGTATCCGGTGACCATGTGTTTCGCGCCCAGGTAGACGTAGGGGGCGACATGGACGCCCGTGGCGCCCTGGATGAAGGCCTTGTCGTTCTCGGACACGCCGTGGGCGAGCGCTTCCGGAGCAAGGCCGAAGGCCGCCAGGGCCAGCAGCCCTGCGCCCAGCCAGCTCCACTGGACGCGGTGGGCGGAGCGCCTGCGCATCGCCTGCGCCCTAGTTGATCGTGAAGGTCGTGGAGGAGCGGGCCTGGGTGGCCTTGTCGACCACCATCACGCCCACCTTGGAGCCGGGGGCGAGCTTCAGCCCCTTCGCCTCGAACTTGTTGCTCCCGGCCGCCGCGAGCGGAACGCTTGAGGTCTTTCCGGCCTTGGTGGTGATCGTCAGCTTGGCCGTCATGGCGGAGCTGGCGATGTCGTCCTCGTCATCCTTGACGTAAAGGGCGACGCCGGGACCGCCGTTGACCAGCTCGAAGCTGGTCTCGCCCGACATCTGCACGACGCCGCCGTGCTCGGGCTTCATGCTGCCGTGGGCTTCGGCGGCCAGGCCGAGGGCGAGAGCGCACAGACCGGCGCCCACGGGCGCGAAAATCTTCCAGGAAACGAACGGCATGGGATCCTCTCGGGGTGTGCGGACTATTCGGGAGCGTGCTGGAGCACGAAGGTAAGCGTCGCCTCGTGCTCCATCTTGGCGGCCTTGGCCGGCTCGTCGGAGGCGCTGTCGTAGACGGCGTTGACCACGTTCAGACCCTGGTTGCGGACCTTGAGAGTCGCGACGCCGTCCGGCCCCGTGACCTGCTTCTCCGCATCGGGATCGTTGACGAGATCGGCGATGACCCGCGCGCCGGCCACCGGCTTGCCCTGGTGCAGGACGCGGACCTTGAGGGGCTCGCCCATCTTCGCGGGAATGTCGCCGACCGGGACGATCTGCAGGACCTGGTCCGGGAAGGTCGGCATGGGCGCGCTGAGCGGGCCGGCGAGGAAGACCGCGTACTTGAAGTTCTTCGTGGTGATGACGGCTTCAGGCGCTTCGGCCTTGGTCCTCTTGACCCATTCGCCATCCGGCATCTTCGCCCAGATACCGTTGTCCATGACCGCCGTCACCACGGCGACCGGGCTGTCGGAGTCGACCATCACCATCGGGCCGGCGACTCGCAGCGTCGTCGGCACGGGCTTGTATTGGAGGTCGTAGCCCGCAACCGAGCGGACCAGCGGCAGGCGCTTGACGGAGTCGAGGTCGTCCGCGCCGACGCCATAGATGAAGGCCAGCTGTTTGGATCGCTGGGCGAACCAGATGGCGTGGGCGTCCGCACCGGTCGCGGAGAGGGCGACGGCGGCGGCGAGCGCTGCGCCCAGGGCTTTCGAGAAGGACATCATGCGTGGCTCCGGTCGAGGCTCTGGCAAGGTCGAGCCGTCGCAAGACGGTACGCTCGTCACGGCCGCCACGGCGCCGTTCGTAGGCGCAGGGCGGGAATCTTGTGCCGAATATGCCTGGCGGGCGGCAGGTTAGACTTGGCCGCCCTGGGCGCTCCCGCGTGCGCGCACGATCTTCTGTGCGCGGCCCGGTCGGCGGGCGTTCAGCGGCCCCGGCCGGCGTTCGAGAGCGCGCCGTGGTTTGTGCCGTTCGCGGAGCACTTTCAGCGCATTATCGCCGGCGCGGGCCGGCCAAAAAGCACGCCGGCTTTCGGTCCGTGGCTATGCTGACAGGATGAGACCTGGGGCCGTCCCAGACCCGCCGGAGTCAGCCATGCGCCGGACCGTCACGCTAAAGGCCGTCGGCTGCGTCACCGGCTGGGGATCAATAAGGTCGTGCTCGGCGCCACAGGGCGGCGCGTGGCGTCGAAGCTCAGGGGGAGTGAGATGACGGACATGGCAAGCGCCCGCGGGCGCCTCGGACGACCCGTCGCGGTAAGTTCAGCCCCGGCGAAAGTCGTCGCGCGGACGCGGCTGCAGAACATCGACGCCTTGCGGGGCCTGGTCATGCTGTTCATGCTGGTCGACCATGTGCGCGAGGCCTTCTACGGCCACCATCCCGTCACCGATCCGATGATGGCGCAGAGCATCGAGCCGGCGCTGTTCTTCACGCGGATCACCAGCCAGATCTGCGCCCCGGTCTTCGTCGCCCTGACCGGGCTCTCGGCCTATCTCTATGGCCAGTCGCACAGCAAGCGGGAGACCTCGGTCTTCCTGCTGAAGCGCGGCGCCTTCCTGGTCTTGCTGGAGTTCACCGTGGTGGGCTTCGCCTGGGCGGCGCAGACCTTGCCGCCGACCTTCTGGCTGCAGGTGATCTGGGCGATCGGTCTCTGCATGATCGCGCTCGCCGGCCTGATCTACCTGCCGCGGCGCTGGCAGCTGATCCTGGGGGCGGTGATCGTCTGCGGCCATAACCTGCTCGACGGGATCCATCTGACCGCGGGCGAACCCTTCTTCATTCCCTGGGCCATCCTTCACCAGCGCGACGTCATCGTCCTGGGCGGCGGCATGGTGGCCAAGACCACCTATCCGATCCTGCCGTGGATCGGCGTCATCCTGCTGGGCTATGCGGTTGGCCCCTGGTTCGGCCGCGACGCCGATCCCGAGGCGCGACGTCGGCTGCTGATCGCCTGGGGTGTGGGCCTGCTGGCTGGCTTCGTCCTGATCCGGTTCGCCAACGTCTATGGCGACAAGCCCTGGGTCCACACGGGCGATGCGCTGCGCACGGTGATGAGCTTTCTGTCGCTGACCAAATATCCGCCGTCGCTGATGTTCCTCGCGCCCTCGATCGGCCTGGGCCTGCTGCTTCTGGCGATCTTCGAACGGTTCGACGGCGAGCGGCCGATCGCCACCCTGGCGATCCTCGGCGGGGCGCCGATGTTCTTCTATATCGTCCACCTCTACACGCTGAAGGTGCTCTACTTCGGCGCGGCGGCGATCTGGGGACTGAACCAGGGCAAGTCCTTCGGCTTCGACCACGTCTGGATGCTCTGGGCGGCGGCCGCCTGTTTGGCGATCCCGCTCTACTTTCCGGCCAGCTGGTTCGCCCAGTTCAAGCAGCGCCGCCGCGACCTCTGGTGGCCGCGCTACCTCTAGGTTTTCACGCGTTCCCACGCGCGATCAGCACCGGCGGCCCTCTCGCGAGGGCCGTCTCTTTTTGGGCTGTGGACGTCCCATTATCGGGCGCGGCGGGACGCGCGGCCAAGCTGTGTTTCGAGGGGCGATTCAGCCCTGCATAGCGGTCGGCATTTTCTGCGTCTGCCGGCGCCTTTACCCCACAATTGTTCGCCTACCGTCGGTCTTTTGACGAAAAATACCTATGGCGCAGCCGGACACTTGCTGGCGAGAGAGGTGACTACGACCGCTCTCCAGCGACGAGGCGCCTCGGACAGAAAAAGCTCGGTTGGTTGTCCACGAGGCCCCAAAGAAGTGCTTCTCCGTCAGCTCGGCCATTCCTTGGGGAATAAGGGGGTTTTGTCATGTCTAGGTCGCGCGGTCTGCGCCTTGCTCTTCTTGCTAGCGGCGCTCTGTTCTCGAGCCTTTCCACCGCCCATGCCGTGGAGGCGAACCCGGCGACAACGATCGACGAAGTCGTCGTCCTGGCGCACCGCCAGCAGTATCGCGGCGACGTGCCGATCCAGGAGCTGCCGCAGAACGTCGCCGTCCTGTCGGCCAAGCTGCTCCAGGACGTGAACATCACCCGGCTGGACGCCGCGCTCGAGATGGTCAGCGGCGTCGAGCACCAGAACAATTTCGGCGGCCTGTGGGACGCCTTCGCCGTCCGCGGTTTCGTCGGCGACCCCAACGTCCCCTCGGGCTATCTGCTGAACGGTTTCAGCAGCGGTCGCGGGTTCGGCGGCCCGCGCGACGCCTCCAACATCGACCACATCGAAGTGATGAAGGGCCCGACCTCGGCGCTGTTCGGCCGCGGCGAGCCCGGCGGCACGATCAACGTCATCACCAAGAAGCCGCTGTTCACGCCCCAGGGCACGTTCTCGGCCTCCGCCGGCAGCTACGACACCTATCGCGCCGAAGGCGATTTCACCGGAGCGATCAACGACGCCGTCGCCGTCCGCATCAACGGCGCCTACGAGCAGGGCGACAGCTTCCGCGACACGATCAACTACAAGAAGTACGTCGTCACCCCGTCGGTCCTGCTGAAGCTCGGTCCGTCGACGACGCTCACCTATGACCTCGAGGTGGTGCACCAGGAAGTGCCGTTCGACCGGGGCGTCCTGGCGCTGAACGGCGACCTGCACACCATTCCGAAGGACCGCTTCCTCGGCGAGCCGGGCGACGGGCCGATCAAGGTGGACGCCGTCGGCCACCAGCTGCAGCTGAACCACGAGCTCAGCGACCATTGGACGGTGATGGCCGGGGTCGGCTACCGGGTGACCCAGCTGAAGGGCTTCTCGACCGAGGCCGAGCTGACCCGTAGTCGCCAGAGGCTCTACGTCGACGGCCAGACGCTTTCGCGCCAGCGCCGCTACCGCGACTGGAGCACCAACGACCTGACGCTGCGGGCCGAGGTGGACGGCCGGTTCGAGACCTTCGGCCTGCCCCACCACGTCCTGATCGGCGCCGACAGCGAGGAGCTGCACCTGCACCAGCTGCAGCTGCGTTTCCGGCCGCCCGCCGTGGCCGCCCAAACCAGTCTTGCGGCCGGCAATGCGGTCAACATCTTCAGCCCCGCCTACGGCAACCAGCCGACGGTCGCGCCCTTCTGGGATTTCTACGAACAGCAGAACGCCTACGGGATCTACGTCCAGGACCAGGTCGACCTGACCGATCAGCTGAAGTTCCGGGCCGGCGCCCGCTACGACTACTATCGCCAGTCGATCCTCGACCGGCGGACGAGCGCCGTGACCGGACAGAAGGTGACCGTCACCAACCCGCAGCTCGGCCTGGTCTATGCGCCGAACAAGGTGCTGTCCTTCTACGCCGGCTACGGCAAGGGCTTCCGCCCGAACTCGGGCCAGGACGTAAGCAACAGCCCGTTCACCCCCGAGCGCTCCAAGTCCTACGAGGTGGGCGTCAAGTTCCAGGATCCGGAAGGCCGGATCAACGGAACCCTGTCGGTCTACGACATGAAGAAGTCGGGCCTGATCACCGCAGACCCGGTGAACACCGGCTTCTCGCTCGCCATCGGCAAGGCCAAGAGCAAGGGGGTCGAGCTCGACGTCAACGGCGAGCTGCCGGGCAAGATCAAGTACTGGCTGTCCTACGCCTACACCGACGCCAAGATGGCCAACGACATCCTCGATCCGGACTTCGGCCTCACTGTGCCCGCCGGCGCGCGCCTGCTGGGCATCCCCAAGACCAGCGGCAACATCCTGGTGTTCCGCGACTTCGAGCTCGGCGACGACCGGGTGGTCAGCCTCGGCGGCGGGGTGAAGTACGTCGGCAAGCGGCTTGGCGAGACCGGTACGGACTTCATGCTGCCGAGCTACGCCCTGGTGAAGGCCTTCGCCTCCTACGCGCCGAACGACAGCCTGAAGCTCTCGGCCGAAGTCGATAACCTCTTCGACAAGAACTACTTCCCCGCCTCCTATTCGAGGCTCTGGATTCTCCCCGGAACGCCGCGCACCTTCTCTGTGAAGGCCACCTATAGCTTCCGCTAGGCGCGGCGGACTTCACGGCGCTGTCGGCGGCCTTCCGCCGGCGGCGCCGATTTTCTTTTCGATCGGCGAGACCGCTGCGGGTGCTGATGAGGCGCACATGAGCCTGCTCTACAAGGCCGACCGTGACCGCGGGCGGGAATGGCGGGCGCTGTTCGCCGAGCTGGCGCCGGACATCGAGTTTCGCCTGTGGCCGGAGATCGGCCCGCCGGACGACGTCCGCTATCTCGCCGCCTGGCAGATACCGCCGGACCTTTTGGCGAGCCTGACGAAGCTGGAGGTGCTGTTCTCCACGGGCGCGGGCGTCGACCAGTTCGACCTGGCCAGCCTGCCGCCGCAGGTGAAGCTGGTCCGGCTGATCGACCCCGGCATCATCGCCGGCATGGTCGAATACGTCGTGTGGGCGGCGCTGACCCTGCATCGCGACATGCCCGACTATCTCCTGGCCCAGCGCGAGGGACGCTGGGCGCCGTTGCCGCTGGTTCCGGCGCAGCGGCGGCGGATCGGGGTCATGGGCCTGGGCGAACTGGGCCGGGCGGCGCTCGCGGCGCTGCGGCCCTTCGGCTTCCAGCTCGCCGGCTGGAACCGCAGCCCGCGGCCGATCGAAGGCGTCCGCGGCTTCGTCGGACAGGCCGAGCTGCCCGCCTTTCTGGGCGAATGCGATATTTTCGTCTGCCTGCTGCCGCTGACGGCGGAGACCCGCGGAATCCTATGCCGCGAAACCCTGGCCCTGCTGCCGAAAGGCGCAGGCCTGGTGAACACCGGGCGGGGCGGACATCTCGTCGAGGCCGATCTCCTGGCGGCGCTGGACAGCGGGCAGATCTCGGCCGCCGTGCTCGATGTGGCCGCCGAGGAGCCGCCGGCGGAGGGCCATCCCTTCTATTCGCATCCGAAAATCCTGCTGACGCCGCACATTGCGGCCATGACCCATGCGGAAACCGCCGTGCGGGTGGTGCTGGACAATATCCGCCGCCATGAATCGGGGGCGCCGATGCACGGCCTCGTGCCGCGGGAGCGGGGCTACTGAGGCGCGGCGACATGTGCCGATTGATCCTCCGGAAAACGCGTTTTGTGCGTCTCGTCGAAGCCAATCGGGGTGATCTGTCGGTCCCGCCATGAGCAAATCGGCAGGACGACGGAGCCGGCGAGCCGGCGCTCCGTATACGTTGGAAATCTCTAGGTTCGGGAACGGGGGACATCGCCCATGAGCAGCTTCAGGCCGAAGTTCATCACCTTCGACTGCTACGGAACCCTGACCCGGTTCCGCATGGCGGACATGGCCCGCGAGATCTTCCCGGACCGCATCGCGCCGGACAAGATGGAGCGGTTCGTCAAGGACTTCGCCGCCTACCGGCTGGACGAGGTGCTGGGCGCCTGGAAGCCTTACGAGGAGGTCATTCGCAACGCCGTGCAGCGGGTCTGCAAGCGCTGGGGGATCGAGTACCGCGACGCCGAAGCGCGCGGGATCTATCAGGCCGTGCCGACCTGGGGCCCGCATCCGGACGTGCCGGAGGGGCTCGCCAAGGTGGCCCAGGAGATCCCGCTGGTGATCCTCTCCAACGCCTCGAACGACCAGATCCACGAGAACGTCGCCAAGCTCGGCGCGCCCTTCGCCCACGTGTTCACGGCCCAGGACGCCCAGGCCTACAAGCCGCGCCTGCAGGCCTTCGAATACATGCTCGACCAGCTGGGCTGCGCGCCGGAGGAGATCATGCACGTCTCGTCGAGCTTCCGGTACGACCAGATGTCGGCCCGCGATCTGGGCATGGGCGCGCGGGTGTGGGTGAAGCGGGGCCATGAGGCGCGCTGCGAGGGCTACGCCACCCATGAGATCGACGACATCGGCGGCCTTCCGGGTCTCGTCGGTCTCTGATCGGCGCCTTCGATGAAGCTCGCGTCCTACTGGATCGAGACGTCGCCGTCCTTCCGCTCCGGCCAACAGGCCGGGCCGGCTGGACGGTTCGACGTCGCGGTGGTGGGCGCCGGCTTCACCGGCCTCTCGGCGGCCCTGGCGCTGGCCAGGCGCGGCGCCTCGGTGGTGGTGCTGGAGGCGGGCCGGGTGGCCGGCCAGGCCTCGGGACGCAACGGCGGCCAGTGCAACAACGGAACCTCCCACGACTACGCCGCCCTTTCGGCCAAGCTGGGAGCCGAGCGGGCCAGGGCCTATTATCGCGAGCACGTCCTGGCGGTGGACGCCGTCGAGGCGCTCGTCCGGGAGGAGGGGATCGATTGCGATTTCCACCGCCCCGGCCGCCTGAAGCTCGCCGCCAAGCCGGAGCATTTCGCCGGCATCGCCCGGGCCTATGAGCGGCTGAAGGCCGAGGTCGATCCCGACGTCGAGCTGGTCCCGCCGGAGCGGATCGGCGAGGAGGTCGGGTCGAACGCCTTCTACGGCGGCATGATCCAGACCCGCAGCGCCCAGCTGCACGTCGGCAAGTTCGGCGTCGGCCTGGCCGAGGCCGCCGCGCGCCAAGGCGTGCAGATCTACGAGAACGCCCCGATGACCGGCCTCGATCGGCTGGCGGGCTCCCGGAGCCGGCTGCACACGCCGAAGGGCGCGATCGAGGCGGACCAGGTGCTGATCGCCACCGGGGCGACCCCGCCGCTGGCCTGGTTCAAGCGACGGATGATCGCGCTCGGCAGCTTCATCGTCGTCACCGAGCCGCTCGAGACGGCCGTGCTCGACCGCCTGCTGCCGAAGCGGCGCAACTATGTGACCAGCAAGATCATCGGCAACTACTTCCGCACCACCCCCGACAACCGGCTGCTGTTCGGCGGCCGGGCGCGGTTCGCCATCTCCAGCCCGACCTCGGACGCCAAGAGCGGGGAGGTCCTTCGCGCCACCCTGCACGAGGTCTTTCCGGAGCTGGCCGGCGTGCGGCTGGACTACTGCTGGGGCGGCCTCGTCGACATGACCTACGACCGCCTGCCGCGCGCCGGCGAGCACGACGGCCTCTTCTACGCCATGGGCTACAGCGGCCACGGGGTGCAGATGGCGGTGCGCACCGGCCAGGCCATGGCCGAGGTGATGAACGGCGGCCCCGAGGCCAATCCCTGGCGCGACCTCGACTGGCCGGCCGTGCCGGGCCATTTCGGCCCGCCCTGGTTCCTGCCTGTCGTTGGAGCTTGGTACAAACTGCAGGACCAGCTGCACTGATGGTCGAGCGCCCGGACCTCTCGCGGCGCGACGCGCTCTGCGGCCTCGGCGCCGCCAGCGCCCTCTCGCTTCTGCCGGAGGCCGCCGCGGCCGCGCCGCGGCGGGGTGGCCGCATCCGGGTGGCGACCATCTCCAGCTCGACCGCCGACACCCTCGACCCGGCCAAGGGCGGCCTCTCGACCGACTATGTGCGCCACTTCATGGTCTACAGCGGCCTGACCCAGTTCACCGACAGCATGGCGCCGAGGCTGGCGCTCGCCGAAGCGATCGAGACCTCCGACCGGATCCGCTGGCGGGTCCGCCTGCGCAAGGGGGTGGCGTTCCACGATGGCGCGCCGCTCACCTCCGCCGACGTGGTCTATTCGCTGCTGCGCCACAAGCAGCCGGCGCTGGGCTCGAAGGTGAAGACCATCGCCGACCAGATCGTCGAGGCGAAGGCGGTCGGGCCGCACGAGGTGGAGCTCCAGCTCTCCGGGCCCAATGCGGACCTGCCGGCGATCCTGGCGACTTCGCACTTCCTGATCGTCAAGGACGGGACGCGCGACTTCCGGACCGCCAACGGCACGGGCCCCTTCCGCTGCCGGGCGTTCAATCCCGGCGTTCGCACCATCGTCAGCCGCAACCCCAACTACTGGAAGCCGGGGGCGCCCTATCTCGACGAGATCGAGCTGATCGGCATTCCGGACGAGGTCTCGCGGGTCAACGCCCTGCTTTCCGGCGACGTCCAGCTGATCCAGTCCGTCAATCCCCGCTCGACCCGGCGCATCGCCGCTACGCGGCGGCACGTAATGATGGAGACCCGGTCCGGCCTCTACACCGACCTGATCATGCGGCAGGACCGGACGCCCACCAGCCATCCGAACTTCGTGCTGGCGATGAAGCACCTGTTCGACCGGGAGCTGATCAGGAAGGCGCTCTACCGCGGCTACGCCGTCGTGGCGAACGACCAGCCGATCCCGCCCGGCCATCCCTACTATCTGGCGGGCCTGCCGCAGCGGGCCCACGATCCGGATCGGGCGCGCTTCCTGCTGAAGCAAGCCGGCCTGCTGAACCTGCGGCTGCCGGTCTACGCCTCGCCGGCGGCCGACGGGTCGGTCGACATGGCCTCGATCCTCCAGGAGCAGGCGGCGCGGATCGGCCTGCGGCTGGCGGTCAACCGCGTGCCGTCGGACGGCTACTGGTCGAACCACTGGATGAAGCACCCGCTGACCTTCGGGAACACCAATCCGCGGCCGACCGCCGACCTGGTCTTCAGCCTGTTCTACAAGTCGGACGCCGCCTGGAACGAATCCGGCTGGAAGAACGCCCGGTTCGACCAGCTGCTGCTGGCCGCCCGCGCCGAGGCCGACGAAACACGTCGCAAGCAGATCTACGGCGACATGCAGGCGCTGGTGCACGATCACGGCGGGGTGGCCATTCCCGTCTTCATCAGCAACCTCGACGCCCATACCCATCGGCTGAAAGGTCTGAGGCCGATCCCGGCCGGGGGGCTGATGGCCTATTCCTTCGCCGAATACGTCTGGCTGGAGGGCTGAGGCGGATGACCACGCTCCAGCTAGTCCTCAAACGCCTGGGCGCCGCGGCGCTGACCCTGCTGCTGGTCTCGGTGATCGTCTTCACCATCAGCTCGCTGCTGCCGGGCGACGCCGCCTCCGAGACCCTCGGCCAGAGCGCGACGCCGGAAGCCGTGGCGGCGTTGCGGGCCGAGCTCGGACTGAACGAGCCGGCGCCGGCCCGCTACCTGCACTGGCTGGGCGGGTTGGTGACCGGCGATCCCGGCCTTTCCATGTCGAGCGACCTGCCGGTGCGAACCCTGATCGCCAACCGCCTGCCCAAGTCGCTGTTCCTGGCCGGCCTGACCGCCCTGGTCGCGACGCCGATCGCGCTGGCCATCGGCGTGGCCGCCGCCATGCGCAAGGACTCGGCGCTGGACCGGGGGTTAAGCCTGCTGACGCTGTCGATGGTGGCGGCGCCGGAGTTCCTGATCGCCACCCTGGGCGTGCTGCTGTTCGCCGTGAAGCTGCGCTGGCTGCCGTCGATCACCCTGATCCCGGAGGCGCCCACCCCGCTGGATCTGTTTCGAGCCTACGCCCTGCCGGTCGCCACCCTGGCCTTCGTGGTCATCGCCCAGATGGCGCGGATGACCCGGGCCGCGGTGATCGACCAGCTGCAGCAGCCCTATGTGGAGATGGCGACGCTGAAGGGGCTGAGCCGCGTCCGCGTGGTGCTGGTCCACGCCCTGCCGAACGCCGCGGGCCCGATCGCCAACGCCATCGCGCTCAGCCTGTCCTACCTGCTGGGCGGGGCGATCATCGTCGAGACCATCTTCAACTATCCGGGCATCGCCAGCCTGATGGTGGACGCGGTGACCAGCCGCGACATGCCGCTGCTGCAGACCTGCGCCATGATCTTCTGCGCCGCCTACCTCGCCCTGGTGCTGATCGCCGACATCTGCGCCATCCTCAGCAATCCGAGGCTGCGACAGGCATGAGCGAGATCGCCAGCTCCGCCGCCGTGGGCGACTCCGCCGGTTGGGCCCGCCATTGGCGCTGCCTGCCGCTCAGCGCGCGCATCGGCGCCGTCGTGGTGGTCTTCTGGGTGCTGGTGGGCCTGTTCGGGCCGCTGCTCGCGCCGCATCCGGTGGGCGCCATCGTCGCCGATGACGTGTTCGAAGGCTTCAGCGCCCGCAACCTGCTGGGAAGCGACTATCTGGGCCGCGACGTGCTGAGCCGCATGCTGAGCGGGGCCCGCTACACCGTCGGCCTGTCGCTGGCCGCGGCCCTGCTGGCCAGCACCACCGGCGCGACCCTGGCGCTGACCGCCGCGGTCAGCCGCCGCGCGCTCGACGAGCTGATGAGCCGGCTGATGGACGCCTTCATCTCCATTCCCAGCAAGGTGCTGGCCCTGGTGATGGTGGCGGCCTTCGGCTCGTCGATCCCGCTGCTGCTGCTGATCGCGGCGGTGACCTATACGCCGGGCGCCTACCGGATCGCCCGCTCGATCGCCGTCAGCCTCGGGCAGATGGACTATGTCCAGGTCGCCCGCGCCCGGGGCGAGGGCCGCTCGCACATCGCCTGCCGCGAAATCCTGCCGAACATGATCCGGCCGCTGCTGGCGGACTTCGGGCTCCGGTTCGTCTTCGTGGTGCTGCTGCTGAGCGGGCTGAGCTTCCTGGGCCTGGGGGTTCAGCCGCCGCACGCCGACCTGGGCTCGCTGGTGCGCGAGAACACCTCGGGGCTCGGCGACGGCGCGCCCGCGGTGGTGCTGCCGGCGGTGGCCATCGCCACCCTGACCATCAGCGTCAACCTGCTGATCGACGGCTTCGGCGGCCGCCGGCGTCGCGGGAAGGGCGTCCGATGAGCGATCTGGTCAACGTCTGCGGCCTGAACGTCTGCGCGCCGGACGGCGGGGCGACGATCGTCCGCGACGTCAGCTTCACCCTGGCCAGGGGCGAGGTGCTGGCCCTGATCGGGGAGTCCGGCTCGGGCAAGACGACGATCGCGCTCGCCCTGATGGGCTACGCCCGCGGAGGGTGCGAGATTTCGGGCTCGGTGCGGGTCGCCGATGAGGACGTGCTGGCGTTGAGCCAGGCCGAGCTTGCGGCCTTCCGCGGCGCGCGGGTCGCCTATATCGCCCAGAGCGCGGCGGCCGCCTTCAACCCGGCCAAGACCATCCTGGAGCAGGTGATCGAGCCCGCCGTCGCCCACGGGCTGATGAGCCGGCGGGCGGCGCGCGACAAGGCCGTCGAGCTGTTCCGCGAACTGGCCCTGCCGTCGCCGGAGACCATCGGCCGCCGCTATCCGCACCAGGTGTCCGGTGGCCAGCTGCAGCGGCTGATGGCGGCCATGGCGCTGATCACCGATCCCGCCCTGGTGATCCTCGACGAGCCGACGACGGCGCTCGACGTCACCACCCAGATCGAGGCGCTCCGGGTCTTCAAGCGAGTGGTCCGCGAGCGCGGCGCGACGGCCGTCTACGTCTCCCACGACCTGGCCGTGGTGGCCCAGATGGCCGACCGCATCGTCGTGCTGAAGCAGGGCGCGGTGCGCGAGATGGGCGCGACCGAGCAGGTGCTGGATGCGCCCGAGGACGACTACACCAAGACCCTGATGGCGGCGGCGCGGCCGCGGGTCCCGACCCAAGGCGCGGCCGACCTCTCCGCCGCCCCGGTGCTGGAGGTGCGCGGGGTGTGGGCCGGCTACGGCGCGACGGACATCCATGTCCTGCCGCGCAACCTGATCCTGCACGACATCGACCTTTGCATCCGCCGCGGCGCGACGGTCGGGGTGATCGGCGAATCCGGCTCCGGCAAGTCGACGCTGGCCCGGGTCGTCGCGGGGCTGTTGCCGGCGGCCCAGGGCCGCGTGCTGCTGAACGGCGAGACGCTGCCGGCCGGGCTGGCGGCGCGAACCCGCGACCAGCTGCGGCGCATCCAGATCGTCTTCCAGAACGCCGACACCGCGCTCAATCCGGCCCAGACGGTGCGCCAGGTGCTGCAGCGGCCGATGGCGCTCTATGGCCTGGGCGGACGCCAGGATCAGGACCGGCGCGTGCTGGAGCTGCTGGACCTGATCCGGCTGCCCGCCGCGCTCGCCGACCGACGCACCGCGGAGCTGTCCGGCGGCCAGAAGCAGCGCATCAACCTCGCCCGGGCGCTCGCCGCCCAGCCCGACCTGATCCTCTGCGACGAGGTCACCTCCGCCCTCGACACCGTGGTGGCCGCCGCCATCCTGGAGCTGATCGCCGAGCTTCGCCGGGAGCTCGGGGTGGCGGTGATGTTCATCAGCCACGACCTGGCGACCGTGCGGGCGATCTGCGACGAGGTCAGCGTCCTCTACGCCGGGCGGCAGGTGGAGCATGGGCCGGCGAGCGCCTTCGCCCAGCCGCCGCACCATCCCTACGGCGACCTCCTGCTGGCCTCGGTGCCGGAGATGCGGCGGGGCTGGCTGGAACAGGCCCGCGCTCGCGAGCGCGACGCGCCGCCGCACGCCGCGGACGCTGATCCGAGGCTTTGTGCGTTCCTGGCCCGGTGCCCGGTCTCGGTACGCGGCGTCTGCGATCGCACGCCGCCGCCGCGTCTTCGGCTCAGCCACGGTTCGGAGGCCCTGTGCCATCGGACGGAGGCCGAACTTCGGGCCGCTCAGGCGGTCCGGCTGCAGGCGACGAGCGCGGGATGAGGGTCCGGCGTCTCCGCCGCGCAGGGCCGCCGAGCACGCGATAAGCTTCCGTTTCCGGGCCGAGGGCGGCAGCGAATGCTTGCAGCCGCAGTCTAGATTGCGGCGCGAGACCCGGGTTGGAGGAGCAGGCGCGATGCAGATGGGGGCGGAGGCCGAGGTGCAGCTGCGTGAGATGACGCCGCAGGACCTGGCCGGCGCGCAAGCGCTGTCGAAGGCCGCCAACTGGCCGCACCGTCTCGAGGACTGGGAGCTTATGCTGCGGGTCGGCGAAGGCCTGGTCGCCGAACAGGCCGGCGAGGTCGTCGGCACGGTGATGGGCTTCCCCCATGGCCCGGAGATCGCCACCCTGGGCATGGTCATCGTCAGCAAGACGCTGCGGGGCCAGGGGATGGGCCGCAAGCTGATGGACGCTATGATGCGCCGCCTAGCGCCGCGCGCCATCCAGCTCAACGCCACCCAGGACGGTCTGGCCCTCTACAAGAGCCAGGGCTTCACGCCCGTGGGCTCCATCCACCAGCACCAGGGCGCCGTCTTCACCCAGCCCATGCCGCGCCTGCGGCCCGGCGAGCGCGTGCGCCCGATGGGGGTGAACGACGAGGCGCGGATCGTCGCTCTCGACCAGCGGGCCAGCGGCCTCCAGCGCGGCGCCCTGTTCGCCGAACTGATCAAACAAGCCCAGGGCGTGGTGCTCGACCGCGACGGCGAAGCCGCCGGCTTTGCGCTCTTCCGGCGCTTCGGACGCGGCTATGTAGTCGGCCCGGTGATCGCCCCGGACCGGGAAGGCGCGCGCACCCTGATCTCCCATTGGGCCGGCGCCAATCTCGGCATGTTCATCCGCGTGGACGTGCCGGGCGACTGCGGCCTGACCGACTGGCTGGTCCACCTGGGCCTGGAGTCCGTCGACCGGGTCGTCACCATGGTCCGCGGGACGCCGCCGGAGCTCCCGGGCGGGGCCGCCACCTTCGCCATCGTCAGCCAGGCGCTCGGCTGAGCCGCCGCCGTCCGGATTGTTTCGAGATGACTTCCTTGCAGCTCAAAGACCCCGACCTCCTGATCCCGCGCGCCTACGTGGCGGGCGAGTGGGTGGCTGCGGCTTCCGGCCGGACCATCGAGGTCGAGGACCCGGCGACCGGCGCGACCCTTGGTTCGACGCCGGACATGGACGGCGCCGACACCCGCGCGGCGATCGACGCCGCGGCGGCGGCGTTCCCGGCCTGGCGCGCGCGCACCGCCGAAGACCGCGGCGCCATCCTCGAGCGCTGGCACGCCCTGGTGCTGGAGAACGTCGCCGATCTCGCCGCCATCATGACTGCTGAACAGGGCAAGCCCCTGGCTGAGGCGGCGGGCGAGATCCGCTACGCCGCCACCTTCATCAAATGGTTCGCGGAGGAAGGTCGCCGGGCGAACGGCTGCACCATCCCGGCCCCGACCCGCGACCGCCGGATCGTTGTGTTGAAAGAGCCGATCGGCGTCGCCGCGGCGATCACCCCGTGGAACTTCCCCGCGGCGATGATCACCCGCAAGTGCGCCCCGGCGCTGGCGGCCGGCTGCACGGTGGTGGTGAAGCCCTCGGACCTGACCCCCTTCGTGGCTCTGGCTCTGGTCAGACTCGCCGAACGCGCGGGCGTGCCGGCCGGGGTGATCAACATCGTCACCGGCCGACCCGAGGCGATCGGCGCGGAGCTGACCGCCAACCCGGTGGTGCGCACCCTGTCGTTCACCGGCTCGACCCGGGTGGGGTCGCTGCTGATGCGGCAGTGCGCCGACACCATCAAGCGGCTCAGCCTGGAGCTCGGCGGCAATTCGCCATTGATCGTCTTCGACGACGCCGACCTCGACCTCGCCGTCGAGGCGGCGATGGTCAGCAAGTTCCGCAACGCCGGCCAGACCTGCGTCTGCGCCAACCGCATCCTAGTGCAGTCCGGCGTCCACGACGCCTTCGCCGAGAAGCTCGCGGTGGCGGTCAGGGCGCTGAAGGTGGGGCCGGGCGCGACGCCTGGCGTTACGGTCGGCCCGCTGATCAATGCGGCCTCGGTCGGCAAGGCGCGGCAGCATGTCGAGGATGCGCTCAGCAAGGGCGCGACAGTCTTCGCCCAGGCCGACAGCGCGGCCGATCCGACCCGCTTCGTCGCCCCCGTGGTGCTGACCGGCGCGACGCGCGAGATGCGGCTGGCGGAGGAGGAGACCTTCGGCCCGGTCGCCCCGCTGTTCCGCTTCCGCGACGAGGTCGAGGCGATCGAGCTCGCCAACGCCACACCCTTCGGCCTGGCCAGCTATTTCTACACCGAGAACCTGCACCGCGCCTGGCGGGTGGCCGAGAAGCTCGAGGCCGGGATCGTAGCCCTGAACACCGGGTCCGTGGCCATGGAGGTGGCCCCCTTCGGCGGGGTCAAACAGTCCGGTCTCGGCCGCGAAGGCGGCCACGATGGGCTCGAGGAATATCTCGAATCCAAGGCCTTCCACATCGGCGGCCTGAAGCTTTCGGAGCGATGAGCAGATGACAGAGCGCGCCTACCGGATCGCCGTGATCCCCGGCGACGGGATCGGCAAGGAAGTGATGCCCGAGGGGATCCGCGTCCTGGAGCGCGCGGCGCAGCTGTTCGGCTTCACCGTCGAGCAGCAGTGGCACGAGTTCGCCTCCTGCGACTACTACGCCCGCCATGGCCAGATGATGCCGGAGGACTGGAAGACCCGCATCGGCGACGTCGACGCCATCTTCTTCGGGGCGGTCGGCTGGCCGGACACGGTGCCGGACCACATCTCGCTGTGGGGCTCGCTGCTGCAGTTCCGGCGGGAGTACGACCAGTACGTCAACCTGCGCCCGGCGCGGCTCATGCCGGGCGTCCCGTCGCCGCTGGCGGGCCGCGAGCCGGGCAGCATCGACTTCTGGGTGGTGCGCGAGAACACCGAGGGCGAATACTCCTCGATCGGCGGCCACATGTTCGCCGGCACGGACCGCGAGGTGGTCATCCAGGAGACGGTGATGACCCGGTTCGGCGTCGACCGGGTGCTGCGCTACGCCTTCGAGCTGGCCGCGCGCCGGCCGCGGGCCAAGCTGACCTCGGCCACCAAGTCGAACGGCATCTCCATCACCATGCCCTTCTGGGACGCGCGGGTGGAGGCGATCGCGGCCGAGTATCCGGGGGTCGCCTGGGACAAGTACCACATCGACATCCTGACGGCGCAGTTCGTGCTGAACCCGGACCGCTTTGACGTGGTGGTGGCCTCCAACCTGTTCGGCGACATCCTGTCGGACCTGGGTCCCGCCTGCACCGGGACCATCGGCGTGGCGCCGTCCGGCAACATCAATCCGGAGCGCACCTCGCCCTCCCTGTTCGAGCCGGTGCACGGCTCGGCGCCGGATATCGCCGGCCAGGGGATCGCCAATCCGGTGGGCCAGATCTGGTCGGCGGCGATGATGCTGGAGCATTTCGGCGAGGCGCAGGCGGCCGCGGCGATCATGACGGCGATCGAGACCGTTCTGGCCGAACCGGGTCTGCGGACGCGCGACCTGAAGGGGCAGGCGGGCACCGAGTCGTGCGGCAAGGCCGTCGCCGAGGCCCTGCAGGCTTGAAGCATTTTCTGCCGTGGCAGGTACGAAAACACCATCTTGGCCCGATAGATCGGCAAGCACGGCCGCACCCCGCCGGGACGATCCCCTAGCCTTCTGCCGGAAAGAGGGATGGCGTAATGTCGATGTCCACCGCTGCGGCCAAGACGAACCTGGACCTGGTCGAGATCGACCGGCGGCGACTGATCCATCCGGTGAGCGCCTTCCGCGCCCACGAGGCGCGCGGCGTGACGGTGCTGGAGTCGGGCCGCGGCATGTGGCTCACCGACGCCGACGGGCGCGAACTGCTCGACGCCTTCGCCGGCCTGTGGTGCGTCAACATCGGCTACGGCCAGGAGAGCGTGGTCGAGGCGGCGGTCGAGCAGATGCGCAAGCTGCCCTACGCCACCGGCTATTTCGGCTTCGGCAGCGAACCGGCGATCCGGCTGGCCGAGCGGCTGGTCGAGCTGGCGCCCGACGGCCTGACCCGGGTTTATTTCACCCTGGGCGGGTCGGACGCGGTGGACTCGGCGATCCGCTACATCGTCCACTACTTCAACGCGATCGGTAAGCCGCAGAAGAAGCAGTTCATCGCCCTGGAGAAGGGCTACCACGGCTCCTCGAGCATGGGCTCGGGCCTGACGGCGCTTCCGGTCTTCCACCGCAGTTTCGACGTCCCCCTGCGCTGGCAGCACCACATCCCCTCGCCCTACGGCTACCGCAGCCCGGCGGGCGACGATCCTGCGGCCCTGATCCAGGCCTCGGTCGCGGCGCTTCGCGAGAAGGTCGCCGAGTTGGGGGCCGACACGGTCGCGGCCTTCTTCTGCGAGCCGGTCCAGGGTTCGGGCGGGGTGATCGTTCCCCCGGTCGGCTGGCTGAAGGCGATGGCCGAGACCTGCCGCGAGTTGGGTGTCCTGTTTGTCGCCGACGAGGTGATCACCGGCTTCGGACGGACCGGACCGATGTTCGCCTGCGAGGCCGAGGGCGTCTCGCCCGACCTCATGACCGTCGCCAAGGGCCTGACCGCCGGCTATGCCCCGATGGGCGCGGTGCTGATGTCCGAGGAGATCTACGACGGCCTGGCGGACGGCGCCGCGCCGGACGCGCCGATCGGCCACGGCTTCACCTACTCCGGCCATCCGGTCAGCGCCGCCGTCGGCCTCGAGGTGCTGCGGCTCTATACGGACGGCGGGATCCTCGCGAACGGCCAGGCCGTGACCGGCCGGTTCACGGCGGGGCTGGAGCGGCTGTCGCAACATCCGATGGTCGGCGAAGCCCGTGGGCGGGGACTGCTGGGGGCGCTGGAGCTGGTCGCCGACAAGTCGACGAAGCGGGCGTTCGACGCGGCCCTGCGCCTGCCCGAACGGCTGTTCCAGCAGGCCTACGACAACGGGGTGATCTTCCGCGCCTTCGGCGATGGGACCATCGGTCTGGCGCCGGCGCTCTGCTGCAGCGAGGCGGAAATGGATATGATCTTCGAGCGGATCGCCAAGACTCTCGACGATCTGCTCGAACAGGCTGACATTCGCGCAGCCCTGGCGTGACGGCCGGTCTGGATTTTTGGACGTTGGCGGCGGGGGCCTCGGTCTCCGGTCCGCCAGGCGGAGGAAGGCGAGAGGTCCGCGGCTGAATGTTCAACGCTCCGAAGCTTGACCGGATCGACCTGAAGATCCTCGCGCAACTGCAGAAGAGCGGGCGGATCACCAACGTCGAGCTCGCCGACGCCGTCGGCCTGTCGCCCAGTCCCTGCCTGACGCGGGTCAAGCGGCTCGAGCAGTCGGGCTACATCGTCGGCTATGGCGCCCAGATCAATCTCCAGAAGCTGGGCGAGTTCATCACCGTCTTCACCGAGGTGACGCTGGAGGACCACCGCAGCAGCGACTTCGTCCGCTTCGAATCCAAGATCCGCACGATCGACGAGATCATGGAATGCCACCTGGTCAGCGGCGGCTACGACTACCTGCTGAAGTTCGTCACGCCGGGCCTCGGCCACTACCAGTCGCTGATCGAGAGCCTGCTGGAAGGCAATCTCGGGATCGAGAAATACTTCAGCTACATCGTCATCAAATCGCCGTTCGTGAAAACCTACTACCCGATGCAGAAGCTCTTCGGCGAGAAGCTCTAGGATGGGCGACCGGGCGATGGAGCGGCGGCACGCCGAGCTGGCGGACCTGATCGACCCGCTGGTCGCCTTCCGGCGCGACCTGCACCGCAATCCGGAGCTGGGCTTCGCCGAGCACCGCACCGCGGCGAAGATCGCCGAAGCCCTGACCGACCTCGGGCTGGAGGTGCACGCCGGCGTCGGCGGGACCGGCGTTGTGGGCGTCCTGCGCAACGGCGGGTCCGAGCGCAAGCTGGCGCTGCGCGCCGACATGGACGCCCTGTCGATCGAGGAGCAGACCGGGCTCGCCTACGCCAGCTGCAAGGCCGGGGTCTTCCACGGCTGCGGCCACGACGGACATGTGGCCATGCTGCTGGGCGCGGCCCAGCATCTGACGCGCACGCGCCGGTTCGACGGGACCGTCAGCTTCATCTTCCAGCCGGCCGAGGAAGGCCTCGGCGGCGCGCGCGCGATGATCGAGGCGGGCCTCTTCGAGCTGTGCCCGGCCGACGAGGTCTATGCGCTGCACAACTGGCCGGACCTGCCGGCGGGAACGCTGGAGACCCGGCCGGGCCCGATCATGGCGGCGGCAGACAAGTTCGAGATCACCCTGACCGGGCGCGGCGGACACGCCGCCATGCCCCACCAGACGCCCGACGCCATCCTGGCGGCCAGCGAACTGGTCGGCCAGCTGAACACCATCGTCTCGCGCCGCATCCCGCCGACCTCCTCGGCGGTGCTCTCGGTGACCCAGATCCACGGCGGCCACGCGCACAATGTGCTGCCGCCCGCAGTCTCCGTCGTGGGCACGGTGCGCAGCTTCGTTCCGCCGGTGCAGGACAAGATCGAGGAGAGCCTGCGGGCCATGTCGCAGGGCGTCGCCGCCAGCTTCGGCGTCGCGGTCCAGGTGCGCTACGACCGCTACTACCCGGCGACCATCAACCATCCGCAGGCGGCGGCCCACGCCCTGGCGGCGGGCAAATGCGCCTGCTGTCACGCCGGCGTCGCGCCGGAGCCGGCCTTCACCTCCGAGGACTTCGCCTTCATGCTGCAGGCCAAGGAGGGCGCCTACGCCTGGCTGGGGCAGGGCGGCGAGGGCGAAACCGTGCCGCTGCATCACCCGCGCTACGACTTCAATGACGCGGTGATCCCCTATGGGACCGCCTGGCACGTGGCGCTCACGGAGCAGCGGCTCTCCGCCTGAGGCTACAGCCCGCCGCTCCAGACCCCCTCGAGCCGCAGGCCGACCACCAGGGCGTGGCCCACGCCGCGGAGCGCGCCCGGCCGGATCACGTATTGCACGTCCGGCTGCAGGGCGAGCCGGTCGCCGATCGGCAGCCGCCAGGTCGCCTCCACCACCGTCTCTCGCCGGGCTGGACGTTCGTGGGCGTGGGCGCGGCGGAAATGGTCGCCGTTCGCCGAGCTCAACACGGCGAGACCCAGCGCCTCGCCGGCGCGGTCGGTGAAGGGACGGGCCAGCACCAGGCCGAGGTTGAGGTCGCTGGCGACCTGCTGGGTCTTCGCATCGGCGAGTCCGAGGCGGGCGAAGCCGTCCAACCGGCGTCGCGCGCCGCGCCAGAGCGGATGCTCGACCAACAGATATCCGCCGACCCCAGGGTGGCGGCTCACCGGCGCCAGCACGCTGCCGAAATGGGCGGAGTGGCGCCAGAGCCCCAGGCTGACGCGGCCGCCGGCGCCCGTCTCCTGGCTGGCCTCCAGGATGGCGAGCCAGGGCTGTCCCCGGCGAAGCGCGGGGTCGGCTTCTCGCGCGCCGGCGAAGAGGCCGAGCTTCCAGGTCCGGCGGCCTTCGAGCGCGCCCATGAGGCCCGCGCGGGGACGCGGATAGACGGAGGGGCCGCCCCAGCCCAGCTGGGCGGTCTCCAGTCCCAGCCCCTGGGCGCCGTTGATGAACAGGACGCCGGTGCGGTTGACGCTGAACTCGGTGTTCAGGTCGATCGAGCCGGCCTTGGCGTAGCCGCCGGGAAAGGCCTGCCGCGCCCAGGCCTCCAGGAGACGCGCGCCGCTCTGGGCGTCCTTGTTGTCGAGGCCATGCAGGTCGCCGACCACATCCCCCGGCGCGGAGGGCCTGGCGGTGACGATGGCCGACACCAGGATCGCGCCGCCGCGCCATCCGACGGCGCCCTCGGCGTCGAGCTCCAGGCCGAGCTGGGCGTTCGCCAGGCTGAAGGCGTCGCGGCGCAGGCCGCCCTGCAGATTGCGCCAGGTGTCGAGATTGATCGCCGCAGTGACCTGCGCCGCCGGCTCAGCATCGGCGCCTTGGGCGAGGCCGCTGAAAAGAAGGACGCTGGCGAGTCCCCACAGCCACGATCTCTTGCGCCGCACGCCATGCTCCGGACCCACCGGAGCAGTTTGCCGCAACGGCGCGGAACAGGATGCTCGATGGGCTCGGCGCGCAGGGTGACGGCGCTCTTCAGGCCTCCCAAAGCGCAGAAGATGCTGCGACCAGCCGGGGTCAGGCGGAGGCGGGGCGCAGCTCCGGGGGGAGGCGTTCTGCGAGCAGCTTGCGGGCGCGGTAGACCCGCATCTCGACGGTCTTTGTGCTGACGTCGAGGATCTCTGCGGCCTCCTGTTGCGAGAAGCCGTCGAAGGCGGTGAGCAGCAGGGGCGCCTTCAGCTGCGGCGGCAGGGCGGCGATGGCCCGGTCGAGGGCCTGGGTGCGCTGGCGGGCGATCAGGGCCAGGTCGGCGGGTTGCGCCGGATCGGCCGCCTCCATGGCCTCGCTCTCCTCGATCGGCCGGGCGCCGAACAGGATCCGGCGCACCAGGGCGCGGCGGCCGCGGTCGCGCGCCTTGTTGATGGCGATCACCCTCAGCCAGGCGCCGAAGGGGCGGTCCGGATCATAGCGGCCGAGCGCGCTCCAGGCGGCGATGAAGGCCTCGTGCGCGGCCTCGTAGGCGTCGTCGGGATCGCCGGTGTAGCGGCGCAGCAGTCGGTAGAGGCCGTCCTTGTGCCGGCGCACGAGCTCTGCGAACGCCCGGTCTTCTCCGGCGGCCGCACGGCGCGCCAGGTCGTTGTCGGACGCCTCGGCGTCGAAGGTCACGGGGCGGCTTCGGTCAGCGACTTGGCGACGGTGGCGTCAAACTGAGCCGCCTGCTGGGGCGTGAGTTCCGCACGCATCGCCAGCACATGAAGGATGGTCTCCTTCTGCAGCGCGCCCATGGCGTGGTGGAAGCGGTCCACCGCCGTCTGCACCTGCGGCGTGTAGGCGTGCCGCGCCTCGATGGCGCGAGAGAGGTCGGCGTTGGCGGCGCGCATCTCGATCTGCAGCTCCTGGCGCCGGATCGCATGGCGCGCCTCCAGAGCCTCGATGCGGCGATGCTGTTCCGGGGTCAGGCGCAGTTTTTCGTGAACCAGCTCGTGCAGCGGCGCGGCGGGATGCATGCGGCGCATGACGTATTCGGCGCCGGCCCAGGCGCCCAGCCCGCCCAGGACCAGCGACAGCACCAGGGTCAGCGCGATGCTCCGCGCCAGGCTCATCCGGCGCCGTCCAGCAATGTGGAGGGGGCAAACTGGGTCGCCGCGGCGAAGGCCCCGGCCGGCGGCGCGGTGCGGATCGTCGCCAGCCCGGCCACGCCGCCTGCGCCGACCCCGACGACGAGGGCGAGGGCGACGGCGGCCAGACGGATCGGCCCAAGCGCCTGGATCGTGCGCGCGTCCCGGCGCCGGGCGGCGATGTCGCGGCCGATCTCGGCTTCAAGCCCGTCCAGCCCACGGTCCGCCGGCGCCGTCGCCAGCTGTGCGAACCAATCGTCGAGGTCTGTGCTCATGTCTGAGAGGTCCTGCGCGGATCGCCGGCGAGTATAAGCACCGCCGCTGGCCGCGGGTAAGCTTCGCCGTCGCCGATCGGCGGCTGGCCGGTCACTGGGGCTGGATGGCGACGAGCAGGTTGTCCGCCGGCTGCAGGGTGAACTTCACCGTCTGGCCGGCCTTGGCGGTCTTCAAGACCTCAGGCGTCGCCTTGAAGCTCATGGTCATGGCCGGCCAGCCGAGGCTGGCGATCGGCCCGTGGTGCAGGCTCACCGAGCCGGTCTTGGCGTCGATCGACTTGATCTGGCCGACGCCTTCGACGGTCTTGGCGGCCTCGCTGGTCTTTCCGGGCATGGAGCCCATCGCGTGGTCCCCCATCGCGTGATCCCCCGTCGATTGGGCGAAGGCAGGCGCGGCGACGAGGGTGACGAGGGCGGCGAGAACGAGCTTCATCTGGCGATCTCCATTCGGCGTTCAGGAAGGTTACGCCGCAGACCGGCCGGATCCCTCAGCCGGAGATCGGCGGCGCCAGGCGGCCCAGGACGGCGACCAGGGCCAGCACCGCCAGGCCGGCTCCGGTCTCGAGCAGGAGGCTGCGGCGCAGGTCGCCCAGCGCCGCCCGCGGGTCGCCGGCGAGCGCCGCCTCCAGCCGGGGCGTGAGGCGGAACCGGTTCAGTGCGGCGAACCCCAGCATGGCGGCGAACAGGGCCAGCTTGACCAGCAGCAGCTGTCCCCAGAGCGAGGCGGCGAAGTCCCTAAGGTGCTGCGGTCCGATCAGGAACCAGCTGTTCGCGAGACCACTGGCGACGATCACGGCGACCGCGGCGGAGCCGACGCCGGAAAATCCCTTCAAGGCGCGGTGGAGGTCGGCGACGGCGCCGGACGAGGGCGCGCGCCGGCTCAGCAGCATCAGCAGGGCGGCCAGGGCGCCCAGCCAGACCCCGGCCGAGAGCAGGTGGATGACATCGGCCAGAGCATGGACGACGCCGGCCGCGCCCTCGTCGGCGCCGCCATGTCCGCTCCAGGCGTTGGCGGCGAGGCTGAGCGCGCCCAGCGCCGCGGTCAGGCCCCAGAGGGTCCGTCTGGCGCGAAGCAGGATCAGCGGGACGACGGCCAGCAGCCCCGCGGCGATGCGGGCCGCCATGGAAATCCCGAAGCCGCCGCCGGCCAGCACACCAAGCAGGGTCGCCGGGTCGAGGCCGGCCTTCGGGTCGCCCGCCATCTGCCCGGTCTGCACCACCAGGCCGACAGCGGCGGCCAGCACGGTCAGCAAGGCGGCGACGATCAGGATCGGCCGGAGCCCGCTGGGCCCGTCGGCGTCCCTGGGCAGGCTGTAGAGAACGAACAGCGGCGCGCCGAACAGGGTCACGCCCGCCGCGAAGGCGGCCAGCCGGGTGAGGACGACGGCCGCCTCCATGGCCTCAGCGCACCGTGAAGGTGTAGGCGCCCGTTATGCGGTGGGTGTCGGAGGTCACCGCATGCCAGTTGACCTTGTAGAGGCCGGGCGACAGCGGCGCCGTCGGCGTGGCGACCAGGCCCATCTTGTCCTTCGAGACCGTCACCTTCACCGGCGTCGCCGTGTCGTTCATCTGCGGCATGGTCACGGTCAGGCCGGAGAAGTTCGGCTGAAGCTTCTCGCTGAACTGCAGGGTCAGCTGCTTGGGGGCGGCCACGGTGGCGTCCGCCGCCGGGCTCGCGGCGGTGAGATGGGCGTGGGCCGAGGCCTGGCTGGCGAGAGCCAGGGCGGCGAGGCCTGCAAGGGCGGCGAGCGTGCGGGTCATCTAGGGTCTCCAGCAGAGGATGTCGGGCCTACGCGCCGTCGCCGGCCTATCCCTCAAACTCCGGCCGGGGGCAGTCGGCGCGAAGTCGGTGAGGGATCGCGCCGGCCGGGGCGTATCCTCCATGCGTCCGAGCGGCGCGCAGTTGGCCCGACGCCTCCGGTGGGGGGGCGCGCAGTTGGGACGTCAGATGAGCAGCATCGATCGGCGGCGAGTGTTAGGCGGCGCAGCCGTCCTGGGCGGCGGAATGGCCGCCGCGGGCCTGCTTCCCGCCTGGGCCCAGAGCGCCACGCCGGGCCTCGGCGAGACGCCGACGCTATCCGGCGAGGACCTGAAGCTGACCATCGCGCGGCGGCCCTGGACCGTGGACGGCCGCTCCGGCGGCGCGGTGCTGGTCAACGGCACCCTGCCGGCGCCGATCCTGCGGCTGAAGGAGGGCCAGCGGGTGCGCATCGCGGTGGAGAACCGCCTGGACGAAGAGACCTCGATCCATTGGCACGGCCTGCTCGTGCCGCCGCACATGGACGGGGTGCCGGGCGTCAGCTTCCCGGGCATCCCGGCGCGCACAACATTCGTCTACGACTTTCCGATCCGTCAGGCCGGCACCTACTGGTACCACAGCCACTCCGGCTTCCAGGAGCAGGAGGGTCTCTACGGCGCGATCATCATCGACCCGAAGGACCCCGACCCGGTCGCCTATGACCGCGAGCACCTGGTCGTGCTGTCGGACTTCAGCTTCATGCCGGCCGGCCGGATCCTCAAGCGGCTGAAACAGGAAGGCGGCGTCTTCAACTATCAGAAGCAGACCTTGGCCGGTCTGTTCGCCCATAGGGACCAGACCCTGCGCGAACGGATCGAGTGGGCCAAGATGTTGATGGACCCCACCGACATCTCCGACGTCACCGGGGCGACCTACCGCTATCTCGCCAACGGCCATGGCCCGAAGGACAACTGGACGGCGCTGTTCAAGCCCGGCGAGCGGGTGCGGCTGCGCTTCATCAACGCCGGCGCCCAGACCATCTTCGACGTCCGCATCCCCGGCCTGAAGCTCACCGTGGTGGCGGCCGACGGCCTGAACGTGCGGCCCGTCGAGGTCGACGAGTTCCAGATCGCCAACGCCGAGACCTATGACGTCATCGTCCAGCCGACCGAGGACCGGGCCTACACCCTCGTCGCCGAGGCGGTGGACCGATCGGGCATGGCGCGCGCGACCCTGGCGCCCCGGCCCGGCATGAGCGCCGAGGTCCCGCCGCTGCGAGCGCGTCCGCTCGGCACGATGAAGGACATGGGCATGGACATGTCGGCCATGGCGATGGGCGGTCAGGCGAAGTCCGCGCCGGCGGCCCCGCCGGGCCTGGCCGCGCCGCGGGTCCGCGGTTCGGACGCCATGGGCGACATGGCCGGCATGGAGATGTCCATGCTCGACCCGCTGAACGCCCCGCAGGTGAAGCTGGGACCCGGCGTGCAGATGATCACGCCGATGCCCCAGGACCGCACGGCTGAGCCCGGGCAGGGGCTGGAGAGCGCCGGCCACCGGGTGCTGGTCTATCGCGACCTTGCGGCCCTGGCGCCCAACCCCGATCGACGGCCGCCGGCCCGGACCATGGAGATCCACCTGACCGGCAATATGGAGCGGTTCATGTGGGGCTTCGACGGGCGCCGCTACGACGAGCAGCCGGCCCCCTACGCCTTCCGCGCCGGCGAGCGGGTGCGGGTGACCCTGGTGAACGACACCATGATGGCCCACCCGATCCACCTGCACGGCCACTTCTTCGAGCTGGCCGAGGGGCCCGAGGGCTTTAGGCCGCGCAAGCACACGGTCAACGTCCTGCCCGGGAGCAAGGTCAGCTGGGACTTCACGCCCGAGGGCGGCGACTGGGCCTTCCACTGCCACATGTTCTTCCACATGGCGGTGGGCATGTTCCAGGTCTTCGCCGTGCGCCCCTTCGAGGAGGCGGCGGCATGATCCGGCGCCTGCTTCTGGCGCTTGCGCCGCTGATGATCGCAGCCCCCGCCGCCGCCCAGGAGAGCGGCCACCACCATGGCGCCGCGGCGACCCAGGCGCAGGTTCCCGCCGCGAGCGCGGCGCCGCCGGCCCCGACCGACCATGTCGCCGACCGCTACTGGGATCCCGTGGCGATGCACCACGCCCGCGAGATGGCGCGCGAGGAGATGGGCGGGATGCGCTTTTCCAAGGTCATGCTGAACCTTGCCGAATACCGGACGGGTGCGAAGGGCGACGCCTACCACTGGGACGGCGAGGCCTGGTACGGCGGCGACTACAACCGGCTCGTCCTGCGTTCGGAAGGCGAGGGCGCGGTCCGCGAGGGCCTGGAGAGCGCCGAGGTGCAGGCGCTCTATTCGCGCGCGGTCGGCCGCTACACGGACCTGCGCGCGGGCCTGCGCCAGGATTTCTCGCCGCACGCGCGGACCTATCTCGCGGTCGGGGCGGAGAGCCTGCTGCCCTACTGGTTCGATGTCGAGGGATCCGCCTTCCTGTCCACGGAAGGCGAGGTGCTCGTCCGGGCGGAGGGCAGCTACGACCTGCGCCTCTTCCAGCGGGTGGTCCTGCAGCCCCGCGCCGAGCTGAACTTCGCCGCCCAGAACAGTCCCGAGACCCGCACCGGCCAGGGCCTGTCGAGCGCCGAGCTCGGCCTGCGGCTACGCTATGAGATCCGTCGCGAGTTCGCCCCCTACATCGGCGTCTCCTGGGAGCGGCGGTTCGGCCGGACCGCGGACTATGCCCGTGACGAAGGAGACGCGGTCGAGGCGACCAGCCTGGTGATGGGCCTGAGAGCCTGGTTCTAGGACGCAGGGTCAGGCAGCACGCGCCGGGGCGAAGCGGCGGATGTGGAAGGGGTCGATGGGGGTGACGGTGGTCCCGGTGTCGACCAGTTCGGCCAGGACGTCGCCCACGCCGGGGCCGATCTGGAAGCCCGCGCCGCAGAAGCCGAAGGCGTAGAGCAGGCCGGCCACCTTCTCGCTGGCGCCGAGCACCGGCAGGTCGTCGGGCAGGTAGCTTTCGATGCCGCTCCAGGTGCGGATCAGGCGCAGCGGGCCGACGCCCGGGACCAGCCGCTGCAGGCGCGGCAGCTGGTTCAGGGTGTTCACCGGGTCGACGTAGGCGCGGATGGCTTCGATATCCGCGTCGCCGCGCGTGCCGCCGCCGAAGACAATGTTGCCGCGCTTAACCTGGCGCAGATAGACGGTGTCCGCCTCGACCGAGGTGCTGACGCCCAGCGACGGCCCGATGCGGTAGGGGACCGGTTCGGTGACGCCCATCTGCGGGCCCTTGGCGGTCAGGGGCACGGGCTCTCCGAAGCCGGCGGCCAGCGCCCCGCTCCAGGCGCCGGCGGCGACGATCAGGTTGGGCGCCCGGAAGGTCCCGCGGCCGCGGGTCTCCACCTGGAAGTCCTCGCCCAGCTTCTGGATCGCCAGGACCTCGGTGTTTTCCTCGATCGCGGCGCCGGCGCGGCGGGCGGCGCGGCCGAAGGCGGGCGTCGCCAGCCGGGGATTGGCGTGGCCGTCCTGCGCGCCCAGCGAGGCCATGATCACGTCGCGGCCGAGATAGGGGAAACGGTCGCGCAGCGCGTTGCCGGCGAACAGCTCCAGGTGCAGGTCGTAGGCCTTGGCGTCGCGCGCATACTGTTCGCCCTTGGCGGCGAACTCGTCGCTGTAGAAGACCCGCAGGTGGCCGGAGGGCAGGAATTCGCAGTCCTCGCCCAGCAGCTCCGGCAACCGGCCCCAGATGTCGCGCGCGCGGTTGGCCAGCGGCAGCTGGATCAGGTGGCGGCCCTGCCGGCGCACATTGCCGAAGTTCACCCCGCTGGCCTGCTGGCCGACCAGGCCGCGTTCCAGCAGGATCACCGAGCGGCCGCGCTGGCGCAGGAAGAAGGCGGCCGAGGCGCCCATCAGGCCGCCGCCGACGATGATCACGTCGGCCGCCTGGGTCTTCGCAGAACCGTTCATGCCTCGTCCCGCACGGTCGCCATCGGCAGCGGTTTCACGGGGGCGGCGCCGCGCAGCCGTCCGACGGCGGCCAGCGGCTCCCGGCGCTGGTCCGCCAGGATCTCGGCCGCCGCCGCGCCGCAGAACCGGCCCTGGCAACGGCCCATGCCGACGCGTACGAAGGCCTTGGCGCGGTTCAGCTCCGGCGCGTCCTTCTCGTCGGCGGAGCGGCGCAGCTCGCCGGCGGTGATCGCTTCGCAGCGGCACAGCAGCACGTCGTCGGCCACGGTTCTCGCCAGCTGGGCCGGCCAGGGGAAGGCGGCGGCGAGACCCTTGCGGAAGGCCTCCATGCGCCTCTGCCGCGCGCGGAGCGCCGTCATCCGGCCTTCGGGCGCCGGCCGACCGAGATCCTTCAGCGCCGCCAGCGCGGCCAGTTCGCCGGAGATTTCGGCGGCGTCGGCGCCCAGGATGCGCGCGCCGTCGCCGGCCACATAGACGCCCCTGGCCGTCGTGCGGCCGTCCGGGTCGGCCTGCGGCCGCCATTGGGCCAGCGCCTCGTCGAAGACGAACTCGCAGCGCGCCAGGTCGGCGAGCTGGGTCTCGCTGCGCAGATGGAAGCCCATGCCGACGGCGTCGCAGGCGATGGTCTGCTCGGCGCCGCCGCTGTCGCGGAACCGGACGCCCTCGACGCCGCTTGCGCCTGCGATCTCCAGCGGGGTCACGCCGCCATGGACGGAGATTCCCCGCGCGGTCAGCTGGGCGCGATAATAGAGGCCCTTGAGCAGCAGGTTCGGCCGCACCGCCAGGCGCGGCAAGGCGCGCAGCTGCCGGACCGTCGCCGAGGTGTCGAGCACGGCAGCGACCTCGACGCCCGCCTTCGCATACTGGTAGCTGACCAGGTAGAGCAGGGGGCCGGTCCCGAGGAAGACGACGCGCCGGCCGATGGCGCAGGCCTGGGCCTTCAGCGCGATCTGCGAGGCGCCCAGGCTGTAGCAGCCGGGCAGGGTCCATCCGCGGATCGGCAGCAGGCGGTCGGTCGCCCCGGTCGCCAGGATAAGGGCGTCGAAGGGCAGCTCGCGGGCGACGCCTTGCGTCACGGTGTGGAGGGCGCCGCGGTAGACGTTCCAGGCCAGGGTGTCGGGCCGAAAATCGACGGCGCCGGCCAGGTCGTCGAAGGCCTGGTGAAGCGCCCGGGCGCGACCGGCCTCGAAGCCGTAGAGAGTCTCGTAGGACCGCCGGAACAGCGCCGGCTGGCGGCGATAGATCTGGCCGCCGCTCGCCAGGCCCTCTTCGATGACGACGGGGCGCAGGCCCGCGGCGACCAGCGCCTGGGCCGCGCGGACGCCGGCCGGGCCGGCGCCGACGACGATCACCCGAGGGTCGGCCATGTGGCCTCCGCGGGCTGATGGGTGATGACGCTCATGCCGGGCGCCACGAAGGTCGTGCAGGCGCGGACGCGCTCGCCCGCCGCGGTCCACATCCAGCAGTCCTGGCAGGCGCCCATCAGGCAGAAGCCAGCCCGCGCGCCGTCGCCGAACTCGGAGTCGCGCAAGGTCGCGACATGGGTCAGCACCGCCACCAGCAGGGTGTCGCCCTCCTTGGCGGCGCAGGGCGCGCCGTTGACCTCGATTTCGACGGACGGCCGATCCAGTTCGGCGATCCGGACAAAGCGACCCGTCATCACACCTCCCCAAGGGCGAACCGCGGTCGCGAAAATCGGTGCGGTCGTCCGTGGCTTACGGCCAAAATGTAAGCGCCGTGAAGCTCGATGCGTCGTCGTTTTCCTTCCGCGCGCAGGAGAGCCTGCTGCGGTGTCCGGCGCAAACGGCAGGATCTGCCCGGACGGCGGCGCGCGAACGGGTTCGCCAGGCCTGTGGGCGACGCCGCGCTTCGAAGGCGGACGCCCCGCGGTGATCATCCGGCCCCGGCAGTGGCCCGATGAAACGGCGGCCGGCGCCAAAGTCGAACGAGCGCAGTGCTTGCCGCGGCTGATGACGTTATCGTCCTGGTCGAGCGGGCGGGATAATTTTCGTCAAGAGTGTCAGGTTTTCAGCCAGTATAAGACGCGCCGTTATTGTGTTAGGATCCCCGGGCGCAACTTCGCTGGGCCGAGATGCAATCTCGTCCGTCCTCGTTCCGTGACAATGGATGGCGGCGGCATGTTCAACCCGACAAGGCATGCTCATAAGTCTGAGCGCGGGCGACGCCCTCAAGGGCGAGATCGAAGGTCCGGACGTCGTGATCGGCAAATGACCGGCGGGCCGGCCAACCAGCGCGGTTGGAACCTCGCAAGACGATACGGGTTCTTCCCGGTTCCATGACCCTGCTCAGCATCCGCCACGAGACCCGCTACAGCTACGAACATCCGGTGAGGTTCGGCGCGCACCGGCTGCTGGTGCGTCCGCGCGACAGCCACGCCATCCGCCTGACCGATGCGAGCCTGACCCTGTCGCCGACGGGCGACACCCGCTGGGCCTATGATTCGCTCGGCAACAGCGTCTGCTTCTTCACCCCGCGGGGCGAGACGAAGCAGCTGCTGATCGTCAGCGACCTGGTGATCGAGCGCTATCCGGCGACGCTGGCGGGGCGGCCGGGCGATCCGCATACCCTGACCCCGGTGGTCTACGACCGCACCGACCGGCTGTTGCTGGGCCCGTTCATGGAGCCGGTGACGGAGGATCCGGGCGCGGACCTCTTGAGCTGGGTGCGCAGCCTGGTGGATCAGCCGGACGAGCGGGCGCTGGACTTCCTCCTGCGCCTCAACAGCCATATCCATCAAAGCTTCACCTATTCGGCCCGCTACGAGCCGGGCGTCCAGGCGCCGGAGTTCACCGTGCGGCTGGGCTCGGGCACTTGCCGCGATTTCGCCTGGCTGATGGTCGAGGCGTTGCGGCGGCTGGGCTATGCGGCGCGGTTCGTCACCGGCTACCTGAACTCGCCGGCGCATCTGGAGGTCCGCGGCGCGGGCGCGACCCACGCCTGGTGCGAGGTCTTCCTGCCGGATCTCGGCTGGATCGAATTCGACCCGACCAACGGGCTGGCGGAGTCTCCGGACCTGATCCCGATCGCGGTCGCCCGCACCCCGGACGAGGCTGCGCCGATCTCCGGCGCCCTGATCGGCGATCCCGGATTCAGTCAGATGGAGGTCCATGTAGACGTCCGTCCGACCAGCGAGCTGGCTCAGGTCGCCTGAGCGCACGAACTCCGGGAACGGATTTTAAAGTCCATCGTTTTGAGGCTTCGCGAGAGCGGCGACGAGGCGCGCTCCTGACCAGGGTTTGTCCATGCGCATCCGGGCTGGCTTCGAGATTTCCTATCATGCCGTCGACGAGACGCCGATGTCGCTGCTGCTGAGCGTCCATCCGGATCGCCGGCAGGATCTGCTGACGCCGGACGTGCTTGAGGTCGAGCCGGCCGCCTCCGTCCATCAGCATGTCGACCTCTTCGGCAACCTGGTGACCCGGGTCATCGCGCCGGGCGGGCCGATCACCTTCCGGTCCGACTTCATCATCGCCGACAGCGGCCTGCCGGAGCCGCACGATTGGAACGCCCGCCAGCATGCGGTGAAGGAGTTGCCCGACGACGTGCTGCCCTTCCTGCTGGGCAGCCGCTATTGCGAGACCGACCGGATGGGCGATCTGGCCTGGGCCTTGTTCGGCCAGACCGAGGCGGGCTGGCCCCGGCTGCAGGCGATCCTCGACTACGCCCACCAGCGCATCCAGTTCGGCTACGAACACGCGCGCAAGACCCGCACCGCCTTCGAGGCGCACGAGGAGGGGATCGGCGTCTGCCGCGACTACTCGCACCTGGCGATCACCCTGTGCCGCTGCATGAACATTCCCGCCCGCTACTGCACCGGCTACCTCGGCGACATCGGCGTTCCGGCGGTGGATGCGCCGATGGACTTCAGCGCCTGGCTGGAGGTCTACCTCGGCGGACGCTGGCATTCGGTCGACGCCCGCCACAACCAACGCCGGATCGGCCGCATCGTCCTGGCCCGAGGACGCGACGCCACCGACGTGGCGATCAGCACCGCCTTCGGCTCGCAGCTTCTCACCAGCTTTAGCGTCGTGACCGAGGCGCTCGACGAGACAGCCTCCGCCAGCGGCGAGGCGCGCGCGGAGGGCGCGCCCCCGGCGCAGGAGGACGGGCGGACGCTCGCGGCCGAATAGGCCGAGGCGCGCCATAACCCGAGGCGGCTGGCGCCGAACGCCTATGGAAGCGGCAAAGCTGCCCGCAATGTGCGCTGGCGAGAACTAGGCCGCGCAGCGCGCCGTTTGGGCAGTAAGACTACGGAGGTTATTCCTCGAAGGAGGGCATCGCCCTGTCCGTCGTCGCCGCGCTTCACCATGTGACCCGCTACACCTACGACGAGCCGACCGAGTTCGGCCCGCACGTCGTGCGCCTGAGGCCCGCGCCCCATACCCGGACGCGGATCCCGAGCTATTCGCTGAAGGTCGAACCGGCCAACCATTTCATCAACTGGCAGCAGGATCCGCACGGCAACTGGCTGGCGCGGATCGTTTTCCCTGAACCGGCCCGGGAACTGAGCATCACGGTCGACCTCACCGCCGAGATGGTGGTCATCAACCCGTTCGACTTCTTCATCGAGCCCTACGCCGAGACTCTGCCGTTCGCCTATCCGGAGCAGTTGAAGCACGACCTGGCGCCCTATCTGGCGCTGGACGACGACGGTCCGCGGCTGGACGCCATCGTCGGCGAGCTGAAGCCGGACGGCTGCGCCGTCATGGACTTCATCGTCGGGCTCAACAGCCGCCTGCAAAGGGAAATCCAATATGTGGTGCGGATGGAGCCCGGGGTGCAGACGCCGGACGCAACCCTCTCGCTCGGCTCCGGCTCGTGCCGCGACAGCGCCTGGCTGCTGGTGCAGATCCTGCGCCGGCTCGGCCTCGCCGCACGCTTCGTCTCCGGCTACCTGCTGCAGCTGAAGGCCGACATCGACCCCATCGAGGGGCCGATGGGGACCCAGACCGACTTCACCGACCTGCACGCCTGGGCCGAGGTCTATCTGCCGGGCGCGGGCTGGATCGGTTTCGACGTCACCTCGGGCCTGCTGTGCGGCGAGGGACATATCCCGCTGGCGGCCTCGCCCCACTACGCCACCGCCGCGCCGATCACCGGCATGGCGAGCCGCGCGGCCGACGGCTTCGACTTCGCCATGGAGGTCTCCCGGCTGATCGAGCCGATCCGCATCACCAAGCCGTTCGAAGTCGCCGATTGGGAGGCGCTCGATGCGCTCGGCGACAAGGTGGAGCAGGACCTGCAGCGCCAGGACGTCCGGCTGACCCTGGGCGGCGAGCCGACCTTCGTCTCGATCGACGACTTCGAGGCCGAGGAGTGGAACACGGCGGCGTCGGGCCCGACCAAGCCGGTGATCGCCGAAAAGCTGCTGCACCGGCTGAAGGACCGCTTCGGCGCCGGCGGCCTGCTGCACTACGGCCAGGGCAAATGGTATCCGGGCGAGCCGCTGCCGCGCTGGGCGCTCGGCCTCTTCTGGCGGCGCGACGGCGTTCCGGTCTGGGGCGGCGAGCCTGAGTCCGACGAGGCTGCGCCGGCGGTCGCCGACGACGCCCGGACGCTGCTCGAGCGGCTGGCCGCGCGGCTCGGCCTCGATCCGCAGCTGATCGTGCCGGCGCGCGAGGATCCGCTGCACGCGATCAAGACCGAGGCCGACCTCCCCCATGGGGTCGAGGCGACGGACGCCGATCTCGACGTCCCTGGCGCCCGGGCCTCGCTGCGGCGATCCCTGGAGGGCGGGCTCTCCAAGCCGGTGGGCTATGTCCTGCCGCTGCGCCGCGCCTTCAGCCAGGCCGAGGGCGGCGACTGGGTGAGCGAGGCCTGGCGCTTCAAGCGCGAGCGTCTCTTCCTCATCCCCGGCGACTCGCCGCTCGGCCTGCGCCTGCCGCTGGGCGGGCTGCCGGAGCTGGAGCCGGAGGACTATCCCTACATCGTCCCGGCCGACCCCTACGAGGAACGCGGGCCGCTGCCGGACTTCCGGGCCGCCGAAGCCGCGCCGCCGAAGCCGCGCCGCGCGACGAAACAGCCGGTGCACGTGCGTACGGCGCTGTCGGTCGAGCCGCGCAAGGGCTTGCTCCATGTCTTCATGCCGCCGGTCTCGCGGCTGGAGGACTATCTCGAGCTGCTGGCCGCGGTGGAGGCGGCGGCGCAGGGCCAACCGCTCAGGATCGAGGGCTATACGCCGCCGGACGACCGCAGGATGGGCGTCTTGAAGGTGACGCCGGACCCCGGCGTGATCGAGGTCAATGTGCAGCCGGCCTCGACCTGGCGCGAGTCCGTCGAGATCACCACCGGCGTCTACCAGGACGCGCGCGTCTGCCGGCTGGGCGCCGACAAGTTCATGATCGACGGCCGCCACACCGGCACCGGCGGCGGCGCCCATGTGGTGGTCGGCGGGGCCAGCCCGGAGGACTCGCCCTTCCTGCGCCGGCCCGACGTGCTGAAGAGCCTGCTGCTCTACTGGCAGCGCCATCCGTCGCTTTCCTACCTGTTCTCCGGCCTGTTCGTCGGACCGACCAGCCAGGCGCCGCGGATCGACGAGGCGCGCCACGACGTGCTGTACGAGCTGGACCTGGCGCTTTCGATGATCCCGCCCCCGGGCGCCGGCCTCGGCGAGGAGGCGGCCCCGCCGCCCTGGCTGGTCGACCGGCTGCTGCGCAACCTGCTCACCGATGTGACGGGCAACACCCACCGCACCGAGATCTGCATCGACAAGCTCTATTCCCCGGACGGCCCCACCGGCCGGCTGGGCCTGCTGGAGTTCCGCGGCTTCGAGATGCCGCCGGACGCCCGGATGAGCCTGGCGCAGCAGCTGCTGCTGCGGGCGCTGATCGCCTGGTTCTGGCGGGAGCCCCAGACCGGCCGGCTGGTGCGCTGGGGCACGGCCCTGCACGACCGCTTCATGCTGCCCCACTTCGTCTGGCGCGACTTCCTCGACGTGCTGGGCGAGCTGGGCGAGGCCGGCTATCCCCTGCAGCCGGCCTGGTACGAGGCCCAGCGGCAGTTCCGTTTCCCGGTCCACGGCCAGGTGCAGTACGGATCGGTGTCGCTGGAGCTGCGCCACGCCCTGGAGCCGTGGCATGTGATGGGCGAGGAGGGCGCGGCCGGCGGAACGGTGCGCTTCGTCGATTCCTCCGTCGAGCGGCTGCAGGTGCTGGCCGAGGGCTTCAGTCCCGATCGCTACGTCATCGCCTGCAACGGCCGCGCCCTGCCGATGACGCCGACGGGGGGCTCCATGCAGGCTGTCGCCGGCGTGCGCTACAAGGCCTGGACCCTGCCCAGCGGCCTGCATCCGACCTTGCCGGTGAACGCGCCCCTGACCTTCGACGTCGTCGACCGGGCCAGCCAGCGCTCGATCGGCGGCTGCGTCTACCACGTCGCCCACCCTGGCGGACGCAACTATGCTACCTTCCCGGTGAATTCCTACGAGGCGCAGGCGCGCCGCAAGGCCAGGTTCCAGGAGCACGGACACAGTCCCGGCCCCATGCGGCCGCCCCCTGCGGAGGTCAGCGACGAATTTCCGATGACGCTCGATCTCAGGAGAACCCGTGTCGGCTGAGCTGACAGCCCCGAAACCGCCGGCGAAAGCCGACCTGGAGCCGTCCGCAGCCCGGCGGCTGTCCGGCTGGCTGCGCGGCTACCGGCCCCTGCAGGGCATTCCCGACGAACTGGTCGACAGCAGCGGCCGGCCGCGCGACCAGTGGCTGTCCTTCCTGGGGGAGCTGGCGGAATACCGGGAGGACGACTTCAAGACCCGGTTCGACCTGGCCACCCGGCACATCCGCGACACCGGGGTCTCCTACCGGATCTACGGCGAAGAGACCGAGCGCAGCTGGCCGTTAGGCTCGCTGCCGCTGATCCTGGACAAGCGCGAGTGGGCGCAGATCGCCGAGGGCGTCGAGCAGCGGGCGCGGCTGATGGAGGCCCTGCTGCAGGACATCTATGGCGAGGCGCGGTTGGTGGCCGACGGCGCCCTGCCGGCCGCGGCCCTGACCGGCAGCATCGACTATATCCGGGCGATGAGCGGGGTGCGGCCGCCGGGCGGGCGATTCCTGCAGGTCTACGCCGCCGACCTCGGCCGCGGGCCCGACGGGCGGTGGTGGGTGCTGGACGACCGCACCCAGGCGCCGTCCGGCGCAGGCTATGCGCTGGAGAACCGGCTGGTGCTCTCGCGGGCCTATCCGAACCTCTACAACGCCATGAACGTCCAGCGGCTGGCGCCCTTCTTCGACAGCTTCCGAAAAGGCCTGGCCGCGGCCGCAGACCGCCCCGATCCGCGCATCTGCCTGCTGACGCCCGGGCCCTACAGCGAGACCTATTTCGAGCAGGCGCACCTCGCCCGCTACCTGGGCTTCCTGCTGGTCGAGGGCGACGATCTCGTGGCGCGCAACGGCAAGGTCTATGTCCGCACCATCGCCGGCCTGAAGCGCGCCGACGTGATCGTGCGCCGGGTCGACGCCGATTTCATCGACCCGCTGGAGCTCAACAGCGGATCGCACCTGGGCACCCCCGGCCTGCTGGACGCCATCCGTGCCGGCGGCGTGGCGGTGCTCAACATGCCGGGCTCCGGCGTTGTCGAATCCAAGGCCCTGCTGGGCTTCCTGCCGAAGCTCTCGCGCCGCATCCTCGGCGAGGAGCTGAAGATGCCCAACGTCGCCACCTGGTGGTGCGGCCAGCCGCGTGAGCGGGAGATGGTGGAGAAGAACCTCGACGAACTGGCGCTCGCCTCGGCCTTCAACGTCGCGGGCGGCGGCGACGGCGCCCTGACGCGGCCGCGGATGATCGCCGACATGGACCCGCAGGAGCGCGCGGCGGTGCTGGCCAGGCTCGCCGATCGGCCGGGCGACTTCGTCGGCCAGGAAGTGGTCCAGCTCTCGACCATGCCGGTGCTGCGCGACGGGCGGCTGGGACCCGCGCCCTTCGTGCTGCGCGTCTATGCGACCTGGACGCCGCAGGGCTTCCAGATCATGCCCGGCGGCTTCTGCCGGACCTCCGACCGGCTGGACGCGCGGGCCATCTCCATGGGTGACGACGCCCGCACCGCCGACGTCTGGGTGATCGACGACAGGCCGGTCGAGAAGGTCACCCTGCTGGCCAGCAAGGAAGAGGTGAAGGTGCGCCGGATCATGGGGAACCTCCCCAGCCGCGCCGCCGACAACCTGTTCTGGCTGGGCCGTTATCTGGAGCGGGCGGAAGCGACGCTGCGGCTGGTGCGCAGCCTCTGCACCAGCCTGATGAATTCGGAGTCCGCCATCCACGGCGCCGGCGAGACCCTGGCCGGCCTGCAGAAGCTGCTGATCGACTGGGGGGCGCTGGACGAAGAGGCGCTGGGCGGCCGGGCGCTGGACGCCGCGCGCGACGCCATGCACGACCAGAAGGCCTATGGCTCGGTGATCTATCTGGTCCGCGGCGCCCGGCGCACGGCGGCCAGCATGCGCGAGCGGCTGTCCGCCGACTTCTGGGCCCAGCTCACCGCCCTGGAGGCGGAGCTCACCCAGGGCGCGCAAAATCCGCTCTCGGAAGCCGAGGCCCTGCAGCAGGTGGAGAGCGCCCTGCAGATCCTCGCGGCGCTCGCCGGTCTCGCCCAGGAGAACATGAACCGCGTGGCCGGCTGGCGCTTCCTGGACATGGGGCGGCGGCTCGAGCGGGGGATCAACACCTGCCGCCTGGCCCGCACCTTCGCGCCGGAGACAGCCGACACCGACGACCTCGACCTGCTGTTGGACCTGGCCGACAGCCAGATCACCTATCGCGCGCGCTATCTGGTGGGCCTGGCGTTGATTCCGGTGCGCGACATGATCATGCTGGACCCGTTCAACACCCGCTCGCTCGCCTTCCAGGCCGCGACGCTGAAAGGACACCTGCAGAGCCTGCCGGCGCTGCAGGACGACGGCATGCCGGAGGAGCCGCTGCGGCTCCTGCTGCCGCTGGTCACCGAGCTGGAGACCGCCGACGCCGCGCAGCTGACGGTCGAGAAGATGCAGACCTTCGAGCGCGTGCTGCTGCGGCTCTCCGGGGCCGTCGCCGACCGCTTCTTCCAGCAGGGCGCCAATGCGGCGCCGACGCTCAAGCTCGCCGGCCTAGCGTGATCTATACGCTGCGACATCGCACGACCTATCGGTACGAGGACGCCGTGTCCTTTGCGCAGTGCGTGCTGCGGCTGACGCCGCGGTCGTCGCCGACCCAGACCCTGCTGCGCAGCGCCATCACCGTGCTTCCGCGCCCGCATCACACCCAGAGCGGCGTGGGACCGTACGGCGAACGCACCCTGCGGGTGCTGATCGACGTGCCGCACGAGGTGCTGGTGATCGAGAGCCAGTGCCGGGTGGACGTGCACGTGCCGCCGACCGGCGACCCGGCCGACAGCGAGCCCTGGGAGGACGTCCGGCAGGAAAGCTTCGCCCACCGCGACCTTGGGCCCGAAGGCCCGGCGGCCTTCCTCTATCCGACGCCGCGCACGCCCAACGTCGCGCAGATCACCGACTATGCGCGCCAGAGCTTCGCGCCGGGACGACCGATCGTCGAGGCCGCCGCCGACCTGATGCGGCGCATGCATCGCGACTTCCACTACGATCCCGAGGCCACCACCGTCTCGACGCCGGCGGCGGAGGCCTTCAAGCGCCGCCACGGCGTCTGCCAGGACTTCGCCCACATCATGATCGCCGGCCTGCGCGGGCTCGGGCTGCCGGCGGCCTATGTCAGCGGCTATCTACGGACCATCCCCCCGGCCGGCCAGCCGCGGCTGGAGGGCGCCGACGCCACCCACGCCTGGGTGGCGGTCTGGTGCGGCCCGGGGCGCGGCTGGATCGGCTTCGACCCGACCAACGCCATCTTCGCCGAGAACGACCACATCGTCCTGGCCGTGGGCCGCGACTACGGCGACGTCGCGCCGATCGACGGCATCATCCTGGCGCCCGGAGTGCAGACCCTGGAGGTGGAGGTCGACGTCATTCCGGAAGGCGAACCTCCGCCCGTGGCGCGGGTGACGGCCAACGCGGCCGATGAAGACCGCTCCGGGACGTCCCGCGAATTTGGCCGGACTCACTGACGGCCCGCTTGGGATCACGACCGCGCCGAAGTCCCTAAATCTCCTGTCCCAGAAACGATGTTGCGAATGCGAATGAGAAGCGTTCTTATTGTTGCAGGCGACGCTACATGCAACCTGCGCAGGCGACACGGGGACGGAGACGATGCGGCGGCGAAGGGACGAAGGGGCTGGACCTGAGGCGCTCCCCCCATTGGGCGAGGCGGTCCTGGCGCTGTGCGACCGGCTGGGCGTCAAGCCGTCCGGCAGCGGACATCTGGTGCTGGCGGTGCTCGAAGGCGCGGGCGCGCCGATCGACATCCATGAACTGGTCGCCGGGATCGGCGCGTTGGGACGCAGGGCGCCGCTGACCTCGATCTATCGCACGCTGCGGAGCTTCAAGGCGGCCGGCCTGGTCAGCGAACTGACCGACCGCGACCGGCGGCGCTACATGATCGCTCAGCCGGGTCTGACGACCTTCGGGGGGGACGGTTTGACCGAGCGGGTCGAGGTCGCCTGTCCGGAGCTGGCCACGCGCATCCTGTTCGAGGCGCGGCGCCTCGGACTGGACGTCAGAGGACGCCGGATCACCATCACCTTCTCGGAGAAGGGGGTTTAGGGCGTCAGTCCCAGGACGACGCCGACGAGGACCAGGAGGCTGGCCACGGTCAGCAGCAGGCTGGTGCGCAGGCGGAACCGGAGGCTGAAGAACAGCAGGTAGCCGATCACCGACAGCGCCAGCACGACGACCGCGGTCAGGTCGATCACCAGCTTCCAGACCTTGCCGGCGTTCTTGCCGCGATGCAGGTCGTTCAGCGTATCGACCAGACGAGCGGGCTCGACGGAGACCTCCGCCGCGCCCGTCGCCATGTCCACAGTGATGTCGGTCGAGCCGCGCGGCCCTTCCAGGCGCACGAGGGCCTGATCGTCGACGATTTCGCCGCTCTGAAAGGCGCCGAGCAGGCGCGCACGCTGGCCGATCTCGGCGGCGAGCGCGCGGCCGGGGTCGGCGGCGGTCCGGGCGCGGCTGAGCGCGTCACCGGGCAGGGTGAGCGTCTGGTCCTTGGTCGGCCGCTCGCCTTTGTTGGGCGTCCATTCCGGATGATTGAGCAGCAGGCCGGTGACGGCGAAGAAGGTCAGCGCCAGGAAGGCGACGGCCGAGAGATAGCCGTGCCAGGCGCGGGACTGGCGATAGAACTCGCCCTTCCAGCTGGCCGGCCGGGCCTTCGGCTTGGCGTCCGTCTTCATTTCGACTTCGCGTAGCGCACCTTCGTCGCTCCCAGTTCGTCCTTGGCCGGCGCGGCGCCCGTCGCGGGGGCGGCGCCGAGGTTGATGTCGATGACCTGGTAGGTGTGGCCGCCGTGTTCGCGCGCCGCCTCGATATGGATCAGGTAACGGCCCTGCGGCGCCCGCTTGCCGCTCTCATCGACGCCGTCCCAGCCGACGGTGTAGCGGCCCGGCGCGCGGGTCGGCTTGCCGATGGTGTCGAGCAAGCCCGGCTGCTTGCGGCCGTAACGGCGCCACCAGACGTAATTGTCCTCCTGGTATTCCTTCTTGGTCCCCTGGATGGCCAGGGTCTTGACGAGGTTCTTGTCGGCGTCCGTGACCCAGATCAGCACATAGGGTTTGCGGTAGTTGGCGGCGTCGAATTTCGGGATCTCGTAGGCGACCTCGACCGCAAATCTGGCCGGCAGGGCGCTGGCGGCCTGGCAGGCCGCCCGCCAGTTCGAGGTGGCGTGCTGGCGGCCGCCGGCGACCAGCAGGGCTTCGACGCCGGGCCGCCGCTCGGCCAGGGCGAGGCCCTGTTCGATAGGCATCACCGCCAGCGCCGTGGCCAGCGCGTCGGCTTCCATGGCCGAGGGCGCGATCACCGCGGCCTGGACCCGCGGGGCGGGCTGGCCGGTCCGCGGATCGAGCAGGTGGGAGTAGGCCTGGTCGCCGATCTGGCGGTCGCGCATGCCGGGTCCGCTGACCGCCAGGGCCTGATGGGTCAGGCTGAGGACGGCGAGGGGCGGGGCGTTGTCGGCGCGCTGGGCGGGATCGGCCACGCCGACGCGCCAGGCGGTCGCGCCCCAGCAGGCGACGTCGCCGCCGATGTCGATCATCACGCCGCTGGCGCAGGGCGCGGCCCGCCGCGCGGCCGCGAGCGCGGCGTCGATGATGTAGCCCTTGGCCAGGCCGTCGGGCGCGAACCGGATCGCCTCCGGCCGACGGACGGTGCGGCTGTCCGGCTCCAGCGTGACGGCGGCGCTGTCGACCTGGTGGGCGGCGGCGCAAAGCGCGGTCGCGTCGGGAGTGCGGTCGGACGCCTGGCCCCAGGCATCATGGAGCCGGCCCAGCCGCGCGCTGAAGGCGCCGCCCGTTCGCCTGCGCCAGGTTTCGCAGGCCGACATCACCGCGAAGAGGTCCGGCGAGACCTGCATCGAGTCCGTCCGGTTCAGCGCCGAAAGCTCGCTGTCGTCGCGCCAGACGCTCAGCACCCGGTCCAGGCGCGCGATCTCCGTCGTCGCGGTGGCGAAGGCGAACTGCGCCTCGGCCTGGGTGGGCGCGGCCACCGCCATGTCGAAGGACGTTCCCAGCACGTGGTCGAGGTGAAACGACCAGGCGTCGCTGGCGGACGCCGGCGACGCGGCTGCTGCGACGAGAGCGGGCAGGATCAGGGCGGACGACATCGAGGCTCCGTGTGCGCCGCGGCCGTTGGCCCCTTGAAAGAGGCGGTAGGCCGCACTCGCGCTTGCTAATGATAATGGGTCGCATTAGCAAGGCAAAGCTTATGATGGAGATGGTCCAATGCGGTTGGCGGGTGTGTTTGCGGGCATTCTGGGCGGTCTCGTCCTGGCGCAGGCGGCGGCGGCCCATACGCCCTATCTGAAGCCGACGAATTTCGCGCCGGATCGGGCCTTTGTGACGGTCGAGGCCGCGGTCGGCGAGACCTTCTTCGTGCCGGACTTTCCGATCCGCGGCGCCGTCGACTACTGGGTGACCGGACCCACGGGCGTGCCGGCCAAGGCCGAGGCCGTCACCAGCCTGAAGGAGTTCGCCGCCATCGAGGTCAGCCTGCCGACCGAGGGCACCTACCGGATCTCCACCGGCGACCGTCTCAGCCGGACGACCAAATGGGTCAAGGTCGACGGCGCCTGGAAAATGGTCCGCGCGGCCGGCGCCGGCCAGGCGCGCCCGGCTGAGCCGCCCCGCATGGGAGAGGCGGCCCGTCCCGCCGGCCCCAGCCGCTTCATCGAGGAGGCCGCTGTTCCGCCTGGGGCCGAGACCGTCACCTCGCAGAGCTATTCGCGGGTCGAGACCTATGTGTCGCGCGGCGCGCCCTCGCGCGAGGCGCTGAAGCCCACGGGCCAGGGCCTGGAGCTCGAACCCGTCACCCATCCGAACGAGATCTACGCCGGCGAGGCGTTCAAGTTCCGCCTGCTGCTGGATGGCAAGCCGCTGCCGGGGGCGGGGTTCACCGTCGTCCGCGGCGGCGACGCCTATGCGGAAAGCCGCTACGCCTTCGCCGGCAAGTCGGATGCGGCGGGCGCCGCGGCGGTGACCATCGCCCAGCCTGGCATGTACCTGCTCGAAGCCAGCTATCCCGCCCGCGTCGAAGGACCGGCCGAACCCGTGACACGCAGTTCGCAATTCACGCTTACTTTCGAAGTTACCCGGTAGTCGCCAGTCGGCGCTCGCCTCCGAGCCGCCGGCGCCCGATGAGACGGATATGAATAGAAGACTGGCGCTACTGAGCCTGCTCGGCTGCATCACGCCGAGCCTGGCCCACGGACAGGAAGCTTCGCCGGAGCCTGCGCCGGCCATGTCCGGCGCCCCCGGCGCAGACCAGCCCGCCGAGGTCGAGGAGCTCGTCGTGACCGGCGGGCGTCCGCGCGGCGCGGTGCTGAGCGACATTCCCCCGGAGGTGACGTTCAACGCCGCCGAGGTGCGCGCCATGGGCGTGAGCTCGATGACCGACCTCCTGGCGGAGCTGACCCCGCAGTCCACCAGCGGCCGCGGCGGCTCGCCCGTGGTCCTGCTCAACGGCCGGCGGGTCTCGAGCTTCAACGAGCTGAAGGACATCCCGACCGAGGCCATCCAGCGGGTCGAGGTCCTCCCCGAGGAGGTGGCGCTCAAGTACGGCTATACGGCCGACCAGAAGGTGGTCAACGTCGTGCTGCGGCAGCGCTTTCGCGCGGTCACCGGCGAGTTCTCGCTCGCCGCGCCGACCGCCGGCGGCCAGACCACGGAGCAGGTGGATGCGAACAGCCTGCGGCTGAACCGCGACGGTCGCGTCAACCTGGCGGTCAGGTTCCGGCGCAGCGACGCCCTGCTCGAGAGCGACCGCAACCTCCGCGCCTCGCAGACGGGCGGGCTGTATGACCTGGCGGGCAATCTGACCTCGAGCCCAACGGGGGGCGAGATCGACCCGGCGCTGAGCGCGCTTGTGGGCGTCCCGGTGACAGTGGCGGGCGCGCCGGCGCTGGCGGCTGCCCGAGCCCCAGGCCTGGCCGACTTCGTGGCGACCGCCAACCAGGCCAACGTCAGCGACATCTCCGACAGCCGCTCCCTCCTGCCGAAGACCGACCAGCTTTCGGTCAACACCGTGGTCAATCGGTTCATCTTCGGCGACGTCTCGGCAACCCTCAACGCCAGCGCCTCGCTCACCGACACCACGGCCCTGCTTGGGCCGGCCAGGGCGCAACTGGTCGTGCCGGCGGGCGATCCGTTCTCGCCGTTCGGGCAGGACGTGACGCTCTACCGCTACCTGGGTCGGCTGTCGCAGGACAGCCGCAACTGGACCGGCCACCTCGGCGGCACCCTGAACGGCGACTCCAGGCGCTGGCGCTGGTCGCTGACCGGCAACTACGACCACGCCGAAACCCGCACCCTGACCGGCCGGGGCGTCGACGTCACCGGCCTGCAGGCGCGGCTCGACGCCCAGGATCCGACGCTGAACCCGTTCGCGCCGATCACCTCGCTTGCGACCCTCACCGATCGCGCCGTGTCGGCGAGCGACACCGGCAACGCCCAGCTGGTCGTCAACGGCGCCCTGTACCGGCTGCCGGCGGGCGACCTCTCGACGTCCGTGAAACTGGGGACCGACGCCACGCGATTTGACGCCACTTCCCGTCGCGCGGGCGTGGAGACGACCAGCGACCTGTGGCGAGGCGGCGTCAACGGCCAGATCAGCTTCGACGCGCCGATCGCCAGCCGCAAGACCGGGGTGGCGCCGCGACTGGGCGACCTGTCCGCCAACCTCAACCTGGCGGTCAATCAGCTCTCGGACTTCGGTGCCCTGACGACGCTCGGCTATGGCCTGACCTGGTCGCCGGTCACGCCGGTCAGCTTCATCGCCTCGATGACGCGGCAGGAGCGGGCGCCCACCATCCAGCAGCTCGGCAATCCCCTGGTGACGACGCCGGATGCGCGGGTGTTCGACTACGTGAAAGGCCAGACCGTCGACGTCACCAGCGTCAGCGGCGGCAATCGCGACCTCAAGCCCGAAGACCGCAGGGTTCTGAAACTGGGCCTGACGCTGCGGCCGCCGAAGATCAACGGCCTGTCGGTCAGCGCCGACTATTTTCGGACCCGGATCGACGATCCGATCGCGTCCTTCCCGACGGCGACCGCCGCGATCGAAGCCGCCTTTCCGGATCGCTTCACGCGCGACGCCGACGGCGACCTGCTGCGCATCGACAGCCGCCCGGTCAACTTCGCCCGTCAGGAAAGCGACCAGCTGCGCTGGGGGCTGAACTTCTCCCGGCAGATCGGCAAGTCGCCGCCGCCTGGGCGGGACGGGTTCCGGCGGCGAGAAACGTCGGACACCCGGCCGGGGCCGCCCGCCGCGGCGGGCCAGCCGCCCTCCGCCGCGCCCGCCGCGGATCGCCCGCCCGGCGCGGAGCTGCTGCAAGGCGCTCTGGCGCAGGACCGTACGCCGCCGAGCGACCCTGGCGCGTCGCCGTCCCCGCCTGTCACGGGCGACGCCGTCCGGGCGAATCCGCCTCAAGGCGCCGGTCCGCGGTCGGGCGGTCCGGGCGGATTTGGCGGAGGGCCTGGCTTTGGCGGCGGCTCCGGCTCCGGGGCGACGCGGGTGCAGCTGACGATCTACCAGACCATCCATCTGCGTGAGCGCATCGCGATCAATGACGCTGTGCCGGTGCTCGACCTGCTCGACGGCGACGCGGTCGGTTCGAACGGCGGCCAGCCGCGTCACGAGATTGAGGCCCAGGCGGGGATCACCAAGAACGGTCTCGGCGCGCGGATGACCGCCAACTGGCGGAGCGCGACCACCGTGCGCGGTGGCGGTGCTCCGGGCGCGCCGACCACTCTGCGGTTCTCCGACCTGACCACGGTGAACCTTCGGCTCTTCGCCAACCTCGGCGCTCAGCGGGATCTGGTCGCGGCCTATCCGACCCTGCGCGGGACGCGGGTGTCGGTGTCGTGCACCAATCTGTTCGACAGCCACATCCGGGTGCGTGACGGATCGGGGAGCACGCCGATCAAATACCAGGCCGACTACCTGGATCCGCTCGGGCGCAGCGTTCAGCTGAGCGTGCGGAAGGTCTTCTTCTGACGCGGCCCGGCGGCTGAGCCCTTAGTGGCTGAGCTTGGCGGCCTGCACCTTCGCCAGCTCGTCCGGCCGATTGAGGCTGAAGCCGTCGCGGGTCACGGGCGTGAAGACCAGGCTCTCGCGCTGGCGGGCGAGGGGATCGGCGGGGCCGCCGGGCTCTGGCGCGAAGCGGAAGGGGATCAGCACTGGTCCGACCTTCCGGTAGTCGGTGACCTGCAGGGCCGCGGCGCGGCGGCCGGTGCGGTTGACGATGCGGGCGAGCAGCCGGCTCCTCTGGTCGAACCACAGTTCACGGGGCTCGCCGCCCCAGGGCTGGATGCGGACCACCTCATAGGCGCGACGTCCCAGGCGGCGCACGCCGACATAGTCGCCGCGCGCGTCGAACCGGCCGCGGAAGAAGTAGCCGTTGACCGCGAAGAAGGCTTCGGTGCGGGCCTTGGCGACAGTGGGATGGTCGTTCACCGCCGTCATCGCCCCGTTCGATCCGACCCGCCAGTCGGCCAGGCCGTTGAAGCCGTGGACGGCCAGCCCCTCGGCCTCGCGGGTCTCGGTGCGCAGGCCATAGCGCAGCGGGTCGATCCAGCTCTCATAGGCGAGGTCGCCCCGGCGGCCCGTCTCGCGCCATCCGCGCAGCAGGTACCAGCCCGAGCCGCCGGTGGCGGTGAAGGCTCGCGACAGCACGCGCTCGGCGGCGCGCGAATAGCCCTGGGCTTCGGCCGTCGAGGCGAGGCCGACGAGCAACAGGACGAGAAGATGCAGAATCGAGCGGCGGGTGCGCATGGAGCCGGCCAGGAAGCCGCCCAGCTTGTCGAGAATGGGGCGCGCCGCCCTTCGGCCGGACGGGATCGGCTTTGCGCCGCAAGCGTGGGGAGGGGTCATGGGCGCCGGGGCTGTCGCGGGAGGCCATCCGCAATGGCGCGAATTGGCGGGCGGTGCAACGGCGCGCCGGGCGACGCGGGGAACTCAGTCCGGAAACCGCGCCAGCAGATCGTGATTGGCCAGGGCCTGCGCCTGGATACGCACCCGCACCGGCTCAAGCGCCGCATAGCAGACGGCGGTCATACGGAAATCCCAGCCCTGGCGCACCAGCCAGCCGGCCTCGACCAGTTCGGCGAGCTTGCGCCGCGCCGTCTCCTTGGGAATGCCGACGGAGGCGGCGATCGAGCGGATGTTGGTGCCGAGGCTCGGCAGGACCGCCGGGTCGCCCGCCATGATCCGATCGTGTTCCAAGGTCTTGAAGTCAGGATGCTCGCTCATCCGCATACCCAGCACCAGCAGGATCAGGTATTTATCGACATCGCCGTCACAAACGTCCCGCGCAGCGGAAAGGACATTCAACAACGGTCGCAGCAAGTCGCTCGCGACGCTGGGGAAATGTTCTTGCAGGAAGAGGCCGCGTTGATTGGACAAATCTGGACAGTTCTCGAAAAAGTGGTTCGAGAGCGACCTTTCTATCTGAGGATGATCTGAGGCTGCGGAAATGGAGCCTGTCCGATTGCAAGGCGCTGTGCAACTCGCAAGAGAGTCGCAGCCCAAATTGGGCCGGGCTGTACGCTTGATGGTTGAGTTCATAATTCACAATGCAAAATTGCAAGGTACGAGCGGCATTATTGCAATAGCGGCCAGGCGGCCGGACTGGTAGCGGAGCAACCCATGCGAGACATCACACACTTCATCGACGGTCAGTCCGTCGCGGGGACCTCGGGCCGCTACGGCGAGGTCTTCAATCCAAACACCGGCGAAGTTCAGGCGCGGGTGGCTCTGGCCACCGTGGACGAGCTGAACACCGCCGTGCAGTCGTCGCTGCGGGCGCAGCAGAGCTGGCAGCTGGTCAACCCGCAGCGGCGTGCGCGCGTGATGTTCGACTTCAAGCGGCTGATCGAAGCCAATATGAACGAGCTGGCCGAGATGCTCTCGTCGGAGCACGGCAAGGTGATCGCCGATAGCAAGGGCGACATCCTGCGCGGCCTGGAAGTCGTCGAGTTCGCCTGCGGCATCCCGCATGCGCTGAAGGGCGAATATACCGAGGGCGCGGGCCCGGGCATCGACGTCTATTCGATGCGCCAGCCGCTGGGCGTCGTCGCCGGCATCACCCCGTTCAACTTCCCCGGCATGATCCCGATGTGGATGTTCGGGGTGGCGATCGCGGTCGGCAACACCTTCGTCCTGAAGCCGTCGGAGAAGGATCCCTCGGTGCCGGTTCGCCTCGCCGAGCTGTTCATGGAGGCCGGCGCGCCGAAGGGCGTGCTGAACGTCGTCCACGGCGACAAGCTGGCGGTCGACGCCATCCTCGACCATCCGGACATCAAGGCGGTCAGCTTCGTCGGCTCGTCCGACATCGCCCAGTACGTCTATTCGCGCGGCACGGCCGCCGGTAAGCGTGTCCAGGCGATGGGCGGGGCCAAGAACCACGGCATCGTCATGCCTGACGCCGACATGGCCCAGGCGACCCGCGACATCATGGGCGCGGCCTACGGCTCGGCCGGCGAACGCTGCATGGCGCTGCCGGTGGTCGTCCCTGTCGGCAAGAAGACCGCCGACGAGCTGCGCGAGCGGCTGCTGGCGGAAATTGAAACGTTGAAGGTGGGGATCTCCACCGACGCGGCCGCCCAGTACGGCCCGGTGGTCTCCGCGGTCCACAAGCAGAAGGTCAGCGATTACATCCAGCTGGGCGCCGACGAAGGCGCTGAGCTGGTGGTCGACGGCCGCGGCTTCCAGCTGCAGGGCTACGAGAAGGGCTACTTCCTCGGCCCGACGCTGTTCGACAACGTGAAGACCTCGATGCGCACCTACAAGGAAGAGATCTTCGGGCCCGTCCTGCAGATCGTCCGCGCCGAGAGCTTCGACGAGGCGGTCGCCCTGCCGAGCGAGCACCAGTATGGCAATGGCGTGGCGATCTTCACCAGCAACGGTCGCGCGGCGCGCGAGTTCGTAAGCCGCGTGCAGGTCGGCATGGTCGGCATCAATGTGCCGATCCCGGTGCCGGTGGCCTACCACTCCTTCGGCGGCTGGAAGCGCTCGGGCTTCGGCGACACCAACCAGTACGGCATGGAAGGCGTCCGCTTCTACACCAAGGTCAAGACCGTCACCGCCCGCTGGCCGGAAGGCGCGGTCGAGGACTCGGCCTTCGTCATCCCGACCATGAAGTAAGGGTCGAACCCTGAGGTGAGGCGGGCGGCCTTCGGGCGGCCCGCCGACGCTCCAACCAAGAACAAGACGGGAAACGCCCAGATGTCCTCCGATACGATCTCCCGCATCGCCTTCGTGGGGCTGGGCAACATGGGCGGCGGCATGGCCGCCAACCAGGCGAGGGCCGGCCGCCAGGTCCTGGCCTTCGACCTCTCCGACGCCGCGCTGGCCCGCGCCGCCGACGCCGGCTGCACGGCCGCCGGCTCGGTCGCCGAGGCGGTGAGCCAGGCCGACGTGGTCATCACCATGCTGCCGGCCGGTCCGCACGTGCGGAAGGTCTACGAGGAGCAGGTGCTGCCGAACGCCAAGGCCGGGACCATCATGGTCGACTGCTCGACCATCGACGTGGAGACGGCCCGCGCCGTCGCCGTCCAGGTCAAGGCGGCGGGTTACCGGTTCGCCGACGCCCCGGTGTCCGGCGGCACGGCGGCGGCCGAGGCCGGGACCCTGGCCTTCATGGTCGGCTGCGAGGAGGCCGATTTCCCGATCGTCGAGGCGATCCTCGAGCCGATGTCGCGCGCCACCCTGCGCGCCGGCGACCACGGCGCCGGCCAGGCCGCCAAGATCTGCAACAACATGGTGCTCGGCATCTCGATGCTGGCGGTCTGCGAGGCCGTCGCGCTCGCCGAAAAGCTCGGCCTCGATCCCGAGCGCTTCTTCGAGATCGCCTCGAAGTCCTCCGGCCAGTGCTGGAGCCTGACCAGCTACTATCCGTGGCCGGGGCCGGTGCCGGCGGCGCCCTCGAATCGCGGCTACGAGGGCGGCTTCGCCACCGCCATGATGCTGAAGGACCTGAAACTCGCCCAGGACGCCGCCGCCAAGGCCGGCGCGGCGACACCGATGGGCGCCCAGGCCGAGGGCCTCTACGCCCTGTTCGACCGGCTGGGCGCGGGCGGCAAGGACTTCTCCGCCATCCTGCAGCTGCTGCGCGGCCGCCTCGACGAGATCGGCCTCGCCGGCAAGGCCTGAACCCTATTTCGAGGGATTGAGCAGGAATTTCTCGCCGGTGGCCTTGCGGCTGATGGCGAGCAGGGTCTCACGCTGGAGCATCTCGGCGAGCGAGATCTCCCGCGTGTAGCGGCTGGCGAAGACGGTCTTCAGGCCGGCGAGCACGCGGGCGCGCAGGCGCTCGGCGGCCTGCGGTCCGATGCGCAGCAGCACCGGCGGCATCAGCCAGCCGCCCACGCCCCAGGTCAGGCCGAAGTTGCGGACCAGCTCGGTCGGCGACGGGTCCAGCGCCCCATAGATGTAGACCTGCTTCGGCTGGCCCGAGCCGTAGACGCTGTACTCGGTCATCTTCGCCGCCGCCACCGCCTCCATGGCGGCAAGGATCTGGCCGGCGGTCCGGCCGCCGCCGATGGCGTCGAAGGCCAGAGTCGCGCGGGTTTCGCCCAGGGCCTGGACGAGGTCCTCGAAAAAGCCGGGCGCGCTGGAACAGCAGACATGGCGGGCGCCCAGACTGCGCAGCAGCTCGGCCTGTTCGGGCTTGCGCACGATGTTCACCAGCGGGACGCCCTCCTCGAGGCAGATCCTCACCAGCATCTGGCCGAGGTTGGAGGCTGCGGCGGTATGGACCAGACCCGTGTGCCCCTCCAGCTTCATGGTCTCGACCATGGCCAGCGCCGTCAGCGGATTGACGAAGGCCGAGGCGCCCTCCGCGGCGGTCACGTCCTTCGGCAGCACCAGGCCGTCGGCGGCCCGGACCGTGCGGTACTGGGCGTACATGCCGCCCGCCAACACGGCGACGCGTTTGCCGAGAAGTGACCGGGCCGCATCCCCGGCCGCCACCACCTGGCCGGCGCCCTCGTTGCCCGCCGAAAGGGGGCGGTCGAGCCGGCCCGCCAGGGCCTTCACCGCCGCCGGCGAAAGCGGGATCGCCACGGTCGGACGCTCCGCCGAGCCCTCGAACCGGGCCGCGGCCAGGTCGGCTGGGCCCAGCAGGACGCCGAGGTCGGAGGGATTGATCGGGGTCGCCTCGACGCGGATCACCACCTCGTCGGCGCCCGGCGCGGCAACCGGAGCCTCGACCAGCTGCAACACCAGCTCGCCTGCCCGCGTCACGGTGGAGATCAGCTTCAGCCCATGGGCCGGCAGGTCGGAAGTCATCGCCGTCTCCGTTGGTCTCGTCCTTGGCGAGCATAAACCGCTTTTCAACCGGAAGCCCTTATCCCCGTAACCTCCTCCTCCGCGAAAGCGCCTGCCGAGATGAGCCGAAGCCTGCCCAGGACCACCCTGAGACCCGAGGACCTGACGTCCCTGAAGGTCCTCGTGGTGGACGACAACGCCAATGTTCTGCGGCTGATCACCGATGTGCTGCGCGCGGCCGGCGTGGGCCAGGTCGAGACCGCGCCCGACGGGATGAAGGCGCGCGACAAGATCGCCAGCTGGGATCCGCAGATCATCTTCAGCGACTGGAACATGCCGGTTATGGGTGGGCTCGAGCTGACCCGCTCGATCCGCCGCGCCGCGCTGACCGGCGACCGGCGCGTCCCCAATCCGCGGGTGCCGGTGGTGATCGTCACCGGCCAGCGCAGCGAGGCCGACGTGCAGATGGCCCGCAAGGCCGGGGTCAACGAATTCGTCATCAAGCCTTTCACGCCCGCGGGCCTGCTCTCGCGCCTCCAGCTGGTGCTGCTCAAGCCTCGGCCGTTCGTCGTCACCGAGGACTACATCGGTCCGGACCGCCGCCGGCGTGCGGAGCTGAGCTACGCGGGCCCGCTGCGCCGGGCCACCGACCCTGCCGAGGTGGTCGACGAGGTCGAGCGCGCGATGACCCGCGACACCATCAGCGTTGAGCTCGAAGCCCTTCGCATCCTGGTGGCCGCGCGCGGCGGCGTCGACCGCGAGACGCTGAAGATGACCTACCGGGTCATGCAGCACACCAGCTTCCGCGCGCGTCAGGTGCGCGACGCCATGGTGGCCCGCGCTTCGGCGCTCCTGATGGAGTACGTCGACGCCATGGGCGGCCACGAGCACTGCGAGCCCGAGGTGCTGCAGGTCCACTTCGACGGGATCAGCCAGCTGATCGCCGCCGAGCCCGGCGCCACGCGCGACGCCGAGGATCTCGTCTCCAACCTGGAGGCGGTCGTCCGCCAGAAGATCGCCCGCCGTCGGGCGGCCTAGGCGGCGAACGCCCCCTCCACCGCTTCGCGGCTCAGTTTCGAATCTCCTCCCCCTTGGGGGAGGGGGACCCCGAAGGGGTGGAGGGCCGGCCGCCGGCTTCGCGGCGAGGAGATTAGGCGCTAAACACCGCCCATGGCCGAAGCCTTCAACGACAAGGTCCTGACCGGCGCCAAGGCCGAGCGCTACGCCCAGGTCGCCGAGGAGATCGCCGCGGTGCTGGCGGGCGAGCCGAACCTGACGGCGCGGATGGCGACGGTCGCCTCGATGCTGGCGGCCACCTTCGAGCACTATTTCTGGACCGGCTTCTACGTCGTCGATCCCGACCGGCCGGGCGAGCTGGTGGTGGGGCCCTACCAGGGGACGCTGGGCTGCCTGCGGATCGCCTTCGGCCGGGGCGTCTGCGGGACGGCGGCGGAGACGCAGCGTGTCCAGCTGGTCGCCGACGTCCACGCCTTCCCCGGCCACATCGCCTGCGACAGCCGCTCGGCCAGCGAGATCGTCATTCCGGTGTTCGACGCGCAGGGCCGGCTGATCGCGGTGTTCGACGTGGACTCCGAGGCCCCCGCGGCCTTCGATGCGGTCGATCAGGCCGGCCTGGAGGCCATCCTCTCGCACGTCTTCGCGGCATAGGCTCCTTGCGCGAGCTCAGGCTGCGGGACAGCTCTTGCGCTTCCCCCTCCGGGCGGTCATGAGCGACGCCAGAGACAAGTCGATGAGGGCAGGATGACTGGACGGGTTTACGCGATCACGGGCGCGTTCGGGGTGCTGGGCGCCGCGGTGGCCAAGGCTGCGGCCGCGCAGGGCGCACGACTGGCGCTCATCGACTTCGCCAAACAGGCGCCCGCAGGGCTCCCTTCGGGCGAGGACGTCCTGGTGCTGGGCGGCGTCGACCTGACCGACCCGACGGCGGCCAAGGCCGCCGTCGACGCCGTCGTCGCCCGCTTCGGCGGCCTCGACGTCCTGATCAACGTCGCCGGCGGTTTCCGCTGGGAGATGCACGAGGGCGGCGATCCGGAGACCTGGAGCAAGCTGTTCCTGATGAACGTCCAGACCACCGCCAACGCGACGCGCGCGGCGGTGGGCCCGCTGAAGGCCTCGGCCTCGGGCCGGATCGTCAATGTCGGCGCCAACGGCGCGGTCAAGGCGGGCATGGGCATGGGCGCCTACGCCGCCTCCAAGGCCGGCGTGCACAAGCTGACGGAAGCCCTGGCCGAAGAGCTGAAGGCGACCGGGGTGACGGTCAACGCCGTCCTGCCGTCGATCCTCGACACGCCGGTCAACCGCGCCGACATGCCCGACGCCGACGTCTCGACCTGGGTGACGCCGGAGGATCTTTCGGCGGTGATCCTGTTCCTGGCCTCGGAAGAAGCGCGTGCGGTCACCGGCGCGCTGGTGCCGGTGACGGGTAAGGTCTGAACCAGCTCTCTCCGTGTCATCCCGGCTCTCCGCCTGGCGACGGCCGGGATGACGATGAAGGTTGCGGCGCCACCCGCCAGACCATCCCGCCCACGTCGTCAGCGACGAGCAGGCCTCCGCGCCGGTCTACGGCCACGCCCACCGGCCGGCCCTGGATCTGGTTCTTCTCGTTGAGGAATCCTGTGAGGAAGACCTGCGCCGGCTGGGTGGGGCGGCCGCCGGCGAAGGGCACGAAGACCACGCGATAGCCGTTCAGCGGCTGCCGGTTCCAGGAACCGTGCTGGCCGATGAAGGCCCCGCCGCGCCAGGGCGGCGGGAAGGCTTGCGCCGTGTAGAAGGCCAGCCCCAGGGAGGCGGTGTGCGGTCCCAAGGCATAGTCCGGGCTGATCGCCTTGGCGACCAGGTCGGGCCTGGGCGGCTTCACCCGGTCGTCGACATGGGAGCCGTAGTAGCTGTACGGCCAGCCGTAGAAGCCGCCGTCCTTCACCGACGTCATATAGTCCGGCGGCAGGTCGTTGCCGATCTCGTCGCGCTCGTTGACTGTGGTCCAGAGCGTCCCCGTCACGGGCTCCCAGGCCAGGCCGTTCGGGTTGCGCAGGCCCGAGGCGAACACCCTCGCACGGCCGCTCGCGGGATCGTACTCCCAGATGGCGGCGCGGCCCTGCTCGACCTCCATGCCCTTCTCGGCGACGTTGGAGTTGGAGCCGACGGTGATGAAGAGCTTCGAGCCGTCGGGGCTGGCTGCGAGGTTCTTGGTCCAGTGGTGGTTGATCGGCCCCCCCGGCAGGTCGAGCAGCGTCTCCGGCGGACCAGAGACTTCGGTCTGGCCGGGCCGGTAGGTGAAGCGCGCCAGGCTGTCGTCGTTGGCGACATAGAGCTTGTCGCCCACCAGGGTCATGCCGAACGGCCGCTTCAGGTTCTGGGCGAAGACCCAGCGGGCCTCGGCCCGGCCGTCGCCGTCGGCGTCGCGCAGCAGGACGATCTTGTTCGGGCTGGGGACCTGCGAGCCGACGCGCTTCATGATCAGGCCCTGGAGCCAGCCGCGCAGCCCCTTCGGGCCAGCGGGATTGGGCTCCGAGGCGGCCTCGGCGGCCAGCACGTCGCCGTTGGGCAGGACCAGTAGCCAGCGCGGATGCTCCAGCCCTTCGGCGAAGCGGGTGACCACGAAGCCCGGCGGCGCCTGCGGGGCCGCGTCCGCCGGCCAGCCCACCGCCTTCGGCGCACCGATGATCGGGATCAGCGACTTTTGCGGCGCGGCCAGCGGCGGGTCGGGTCCGAAGCCGACCAGCGGGTCCGACGATCCATGGGCGCAGGCGCAGAGCGCCAGGGCGGAGAGGACCGCGGCGAGACGGGCAGGGGGCAAGATCATGAGCGTCAGCTTCACAGATCGCGCATTCATCCACAGAACCCGTGAGCGGTCCGCCAGTTGCGACCGCGAGGCCCGTGCCGACCTGCGCGAAGCCGCCTATATGTGAGCCCCATGCTCGAAACGCCCGCCGCGCCTCTGAAGGGCGCCGCCCTGATCAAGGACGAGGTCAAGCGCCTGCCCGACGCGCCAGGCGTCTATCGCATGCTGGGCGAGGGCGCCGAGGTGCTCTACGTCGGCAAGGCGCGCTCGTTGAAGAAGCGGGTGCTGCAGTATGCGCAGGGGCGGTTCCACACCCAGCGCATCGCCCACATGGTGGACCTCACCCGGACGATGGAGTTCGTCACCACCCGGACCGAGACCGACGCCCTGCTGCTCGAGATCAATCTGATCAAGCAGCTGAAGCCGCGCTTCAACGTCCTGCTGCGCGACGACAAGAGCTTCCCCGAAATCGTCATCCGCCGCGACCATGAAGCGCCGCAGCTGCGCAAGCACCGCGGCGCCCACACCATCAAGGGCGACTATTTCGGCCCGTTCGCCTCTGCTTGGGCCGTCAACCGGACCCTCAACACGCTCCAGAAGGCCTTCCTGCTGCGGTCCTGTTCGGACAGCGTCTACGTCAGCCGCACCCGGCCCTGCATGCTGCACCAGATCCGCCGCTGCGCCGCGCCCTGCACCGGCCTGGTCAGCGTCGAGGACTATGGCGCCCTCGTGGACCAGGCCGAGGACTTCCTGCGCGGCAAGAGCCGGGCGGTGATGGCGCGGATGTCGAAGGAGATGCAGGAGGCCTCCGACGAGATGGAGTTCGAGCGCGCTGCGCGCCTGCGCGACCGGATCCGGGCGCTGGCCTCCATCGCCCAGGAGCAGCAGATCAATCCGGAGACGGTGGACGAGGCCGACGTCTTCGCCCTCTTCGCCGAGGGCGGCCAGGCCTGCGTCCAGGTCTTCTTCTTCCGCGCCGGCCAGAACTGGGGCAACCGCGCCTATTTCCCCCGGGTGGACCGGAGCGACGAGGACCTCGACGTGATGAGCGCCTTCCTCGGCCAGTTCTACGACGACAAGCCGATCCCCAAGCTGATCCTGGTCAATGTCGAGCCCTCGGAGAAGGAGCTGCTCAGCGAGGCCCTGGGGATCAAGGCCAACCGCAAGGTCGAGATCAACCGGCCGCAGCGGGGCGAGAAATGCCAGCTGGTCGAGCATGCCCTGACCAATGCGCGCGAAGCGCTCGGCCGAAAGATGGCGGAGAGCTCGGCCCAGTCGAAGCTGCTGGCCGGGGTCTGCGAAGCCTTTGGTCTTGAAGGCAATCCCGAGCGGATCGAGGTCTACGACAACAGCCACATCATGGGCACCAATGCGGTGGGCGGGATGATCGTCGCCGGCCCCGAGGGCTTCCAGAAGAGCCAGTACCGCAAGTTCAACATCCGCGGGGCGGAGCTCACCCCCGGCGACGACTACGGCATGATGCGCGAAGTGCTGCGCCGCCGCTTCGCCCGCCTGGTGAAGGACGAGGAGGAGGGCGGCGACGCCGTCCGCCCGGACCTAGTGCTGATCGACGGTGGCGCGGGTCAGCTGGCCGCCGCCATGGAGATCATGGCGGACCTCGGCGTCGACGACATCGCCGTGGTCGGCGTCGCCAAGGGCCCGGACCGCGACGCCGGCCTGGAGCGCTTCTTCATGCCGGGCAAGACGCCCTTCATGCTCGAGCCCAAGTCGCCGGTCCTCTACTACCTCCAGCGCCTGCGCGACGAAGCCCACCGCTTCGCCATCGGAACCCACCGCGCCAAACGCTCGGCGGAGATGAAGAAGAACCCCCTCGACGAGATCGACGGCGTCGGGCCGTCAAGGAAGCGGGCCTTGCTGCACGCGTTCGGGTCCGCGCGCGGGGTGAGCCGGGCGTCGGTGGACGACCTGGGCAAGGTCGAGGGCGTCAGCGAGGCGCTCGCGCAGCGGATCTACGACTTCTTCCGGAAGGGGTAGGTCAAGACCCGCCACCGGCCAGCTCGCCTCCGAGCTGGTCGGCAAAGGCGTCAGCGATCACCAAGCCGCTCAAAACGCGTTGTCGAGCCCGGCGGCATGCTTCGCGGCGATATAGCCGAACGTCATCGATGGCCCGACGCTGGCCCCCGCCCCCGGGTAGACTCCCCCCATGATCGAGGCTGTTGTCACGCCGCAGGCATAGAGCCCTTCGATCGGCGCGCCGTCCGCCGTCAGCACGCGGGCCTTGGTGTCGATCAGGACGCCGCCGTAGGTGGAGACGTCGCCAGGCACCATCTCCACGGCGTAGTAGGGCGCGTGGTCGATGCGTCCCAGGGACGGGTTCGGCCGATGGAAGGGGTCGCCCAGCCACTTGTCGTATTCGCGCGCGCCGCGACCGAAGTCCTCGTCCACGCCCTTGTCGACGAAGCTGTTCCAGCGACTGATGGTGGCGCGCAGAACGGCCGGATCGACAGCGATCTTGGTGGCCAGTTCCTCGATGGTCTCACCCTGCTTGAGATAGCCCGTTTCGGCCCAGCCCGGCGGCTTCTTGTGCTTGCCGACCCAGCCGCCCGACACCTGGTATTCCTCCGCGTAGGTCTGGTCGAAGATCGCCCAGCTCGGGACCGCGGGAACCGTCTCGTTGCGCTTCAGCATGGTCTCGCAGAACAGCTCGTAGGAGCCGCCCTCGTTCAGGTAGCGGACGCCGGTCTGGTCGACCAGGATCGCCCCGGGACGTCCGGTGAGGCTCTGTCCCGCCGGTTTGACATAGTCCGTTGCGAAGGTCGGCGAGCGGCTCGTCTGGTATCCGACCATCTGGTCCATCTGCGCCAGCACGCCGCCGATCCGCTCCAGCTCGACATGCAACTCGCCGGTGTCCCCCTCAGGCGTATTCGACCACTCGGAGCGGGTGCCCGGCATGTATTTGTCGCGCATCGCCTGGTTCTGGGCGAAGCCGCCGGCGTTCACCAGGACGCCCAGCCGCGCGCCCACCCGCCAGGGCTTGCCGTCCTTTTCAGCGACAACGCCCAGGACCTTGCCGCCTTCGACGATCAGTTCGCGCACAGGGGTTTCGATCCGGACGTCGACGCCGGCCTTGAGCGCGGCCTGCAACATGCGGCCTTGAAGCGCCGCGCCGGCGGTCACCCAATGCTTTCCAGTGATCTTTCCCATGACCACGTCGAAAGCGATCTTTGCGAAGATCTTTTGGATCTCCCAGCTTTTCTTCACGAAGGCCAGCTTCATGCCGTCATCGAGTCGCGCCGGAACCTCGAGGAAGCCCTTGCGAAGCTTCGCCTCCCATCCGCCGAGCTCACGCTTGTTGAAGGGCGCGGCCACGACGCAGCGGCTCGTCTTGCAGCCGCCCGGCAGCTCGTCATAGTAGTCGGGCCAGTAGGTCGAGCCGCGTTCCAGGGCTATTCCTTGATCGACCAGGAAGTCGATCATCTTCGGCGCCTCGGCGACATAGGCCAGCCGCCGATCCCGGCTGGTGCCGGGCGTTTCGGGACTGTCGCCGCATACCGCGTCCAGATAGGCGAGCGCCTTCTCCGCGCTCTCATCCTCGCCGGCGGCTTTCATGAAGCGGTTGTTGGGGATCCACATCACGCCGCCGGACTTGGCGGTGGTGCCGCCGACGAACTTCGTCTTTTCCAGTATGACCACCGACTTGCCAGCCTGGCGCATGACCAGCGCCGAGCTCATCGAGCCTGCGCCGCTGCCCACGACAACCCAGTCGAACATCTCGTCGAAACCGGCCATCTCCCCGCCTCTCTCTTTTCTTGTCCCCGCCAGCGCAGCCCCGATAGCCGCCGCCGGGCGAAGTGATCTTGTTCAGAACAGATCTTATGGCGCAGGGCGGCGCGAGCCGAAAGGCGCGGTCAGCGCGTCTCGCCCTGGGACCGGGTTCTAGGGCTGAGCGCAAGGCCGTGGTCCAGGGTCGTTCATCCGTAGAATGGGTGTCGCCCAGGTCGTCTCGCGGACGACCTGGGCGACTTTCAGGTTCTGCAAATCTAGGCGAGTTCTTCGCCCCTGACGCCAAGGCGCCCGGCTGGCGGCCTGGGCCGCGCAGCCGGGCGGTGCGGGGGTTCAGACGAAGACGAAGCCGCTGGTCGTCGCCGACAGGTGGCTGGAGGCCACGCCCAGGACGAGAATGTCGTCGCCGGAGGAGAGTTGGACCAGCGTGTCGGAGCCGCTGTCGACGAGGGTCGCCGTGTAGCCGGCGTTCAGCAGGCTGCTCAGGTCCAGTATGTCGGCGCCGTTGCCGAAGTCGGCGATGACGTCGTCTCCGTCCCCCTTGTTGAACAGGAAGACGTCGTTGCCGGTCCCGCCCGTGAGGTTGTCGTTTCCGACGCCGCCCAGGAGGGTGTCGACGCCGCCGCCGCCGATGAGGACGTCGGAGCCCCCGCGGCCTTCCAGCCGGTTGGCGGCGCCGTTGCCGGTGATGGCGTTGGCGAGGTCGTTGCCGTAGCCGTAGGAGGCGTAGGTGCCGGTAATGGTGAGGTTTTCGACGGTCACGCCGAGGCTGTAGTTCAGGTTGCTGGTGACCGTGTCGATCCCCTGGCCCGCGACTTCCACCACCACGTCCTGGTCCGAGCCCAGCACGTAGAAGTCATCGCCAAGCCCGCCGACCAGGCGATCGGCGCCGGCGCCGCCGTTCAGCGTGTCCGCGCCGTCGCCACCGGTGAGGGTGTTGGCTGCGCCGTTGCCGGTGAGGAGGTTGGCCAGCTCGTTGCCGGTTCCGGAGATGGCGCCGGAGCCGGTGAGGGTCAGGTTCTCGACGTTGGCGCCCAGCGTGAAGCTGATGCTGGCGTTGACAACGTCCAGGCCTTCGCCCGCTGCTTCGACGATGACGTCCGCGTCGGCGACAACGAAGGTGTCGTTCCCGGTCCCGCCGACGAGCTGGTCGGTCCCGAGGCCGCCGTTCAGGGTGTCATTCCCGGCGAGCCCGCTGAGGGTGTTCGCCCCGCCGTTGCCGGTGAGGTAGTTGCCGATCGCATTGCCCGTGCCGAAGATGTCGGCCGAGCCCGTCAGGGTGAGGTTCTCGAGGTTCGCTCCGAGGGTGTAGCTGTCGCCGACGACGACCGTGTCGACCCCGCTGCTGGCGTTCTCGACGACCGTGTCGGCGCCGGAGTTCAGCATGAAGGTGTCGTTGCCGGCGCCGCCGGCAAAGGTGTCCACCCCGCCGCCGCCGGTGAGGACGTTGGCGGCGCTGTTGCCGGTGATGACGTTGTTGAGCGAATTGCCGGTCCCGTTGATGGCGCTCGTGCCGGTGAGGGTCAGGTTCTCCACATAGTCGGTGAGGCTGTAGCTGAGGCTGGTCTTGACGGTGTCGACGCCCCCGTCGGCGGTCTCGACGACGGTGTCGGCGATCCCCACGGTAAAGACGTCGTTTCCGGCGCCGCCGGTCAGGATGTCAGAGCCGGCCGTGCCCGTCAGAGTGTCGTTCCCGGCGGTGCCCTGGGTCGGCGAGGCCAGCGGAGCGGCGTCCAGGCTGTAGGCGCGGATGTAGTCGACGGTCATGCCGGGCAGGGTGGTTCCCGGGGCGATGTCGCCGGCCCAGTTGCCGCCGACCGCATAGTTGACCAGCATGTACATCGGCTTCTTGGCTTCGGCCGGCGTGGCGATCTGGGCGACCTGGGTCCCGTCGACGTACCAGGTCAGGGTCTCCGCGGTCCAAAGCAGGCCGTAGGTGTGGAAGCCCTCGCCGAGACCGGCCACGAAGGTCTTGAAGGACGGGGCGGTCCAGTGCGCGCCGTCGGGACCGTAGTGCACGGTGTTGTGCACGGTGTTGGTCTCGCCGACGGCCTCCATGACGTCGAGTTCGGCGGTGAAGGTGCCGTCGGCCGGCAGCAGCCAGAAGGCCGGGAAGGCGCCCTTGGCGTCGGGCAGGTCGGCCCGCATCTCGAAGTAGCCGTACTGCTGGGCGAAGGTGCCCTTGGTCGTCAACAGCCCCGAGGTGTATTCGAGGTCCCACAGCTGCGACTTCAGCGCGTCCGGCGTCGGGGCCGCGGTGATGGTCAGCACCCCGTCATCAATCGAGAACGGATTGAGGCCGAGCGCGGTCGTCCCGGTTCCGGTGAACTGCGGGTCGACATAGACCTCCTGCTCGCTGGTGATGTTGTGGGCCGACATGGTGGTGTAGCGGTCCCAGGCGAAGCTGGTGGCCCAGATGCCGCCGCCGGCGCTCTTGTTCTGCAGCGACAGGGAGTCGAACTCTTCGGCGAAGGTGAGCTTCAGCTTCGACGGGTCGATCGACAGTTGGAAGTTCTGGGCGGTGAAGGCCGAGATCGTGGTGTTCTTGAACAGGATCAGGTCGCTCGGCGACAAGGTCAGCACCACGTCGGTCCCGGTCTGGGTCATCGCCCCGGTGACCTCGGAGAAGCTGTCGAAGCCGTAGCCGGTCAGACGCACGACATCGCTGTCGGTCGCGCCGGTGCGGAAGTTGTAGATGATGTCCTTCCCGGAGCCCTGTTCGAACAGGAAGGTGTCCTTCTTGCCGAAGCTGAGGATCACGTCGTCGCCGCCCATGGCGTCGAGGGTGACGTTGGCGGTCGCGGCCTTGACGATGTTGGCGCCGTTGTTGGCGACCCCGAAGACCGGCGTCCAGGTCGCGTCCATCGTCAGGTTTTCGATGTCGTTGCACAGGATCGTATCGACCGTGGAGATCACGGTGTCGACGCCGGCGCCGCCGGTGAATTTGTCCTTCAGGCTGTTGAGCCCGAGGGTGTCGTCGTAGCTTCCGCCGACGAGGACGTTGCCCTGGCCGTTGGCCATCAGACGCGTCGCCGTGTTGCCGGCGGTGATCGTCGCCGTTCCGTTGGCCCAGATGGTCGTCGTGTAAGCGCCGCTCTGAGACAGGAACGTGCCGCTGAAGTTCGTGTAGCCAGCCATGGTTGCGTCCTCGCTCTAAAACCGTGGCCTGTGTTTTGCTGCGATCACTCTTAACGGGTGAGCTATCCGGACAGCTAACAAGAGTTAACTTAGTAGCATCAACGAATAATTCCGCCCCCTTGTGCGCCCCTACTCTTTATAGAAACGCGTGTTTTTAGGTGTAGATTCGCGTCACTCTGCCGCACAGCTTTACATATTGTCGCAATTACGCGCCGACACCCTCCCGGGTGGCGCTTCATATCTTCAGAAGGGGGGCAATGCGATCAACCGTCGCAGTAGCGGCTCATGACGCCGCACGGCGATGGCGCAGGCCGCGGGTCTAGGACACTGCGGCTCAGGCCCGCGGCCAGCGATGTATGACGCTGGTCAGCACGGTGACGCTGCGGTCCAGGTCGCAGAATTCGGCGAGGTCCTGGGCGACGGGGGCGAAGGCGTCGTCGACGAAGGATCGTACGGCATCGTCAGGGGAGGCGAACCAGGTCTCGGCGACGCCGTCGAACGGATAGCCCGCCGGCGGTTCTTCGATGACCAGGTCGTGGACGTAGCGGGTCACCTTTCCCGTGGCGTCCGCGGCGCGGGCGGCGATCTCGGCGTGGCCCCCGTTCCAGCGCGCCTCGAAGGCCTCGGGCGAGGCCCCGGCCTTGCGCGCCAGGAAGCGGAAGACGGCGGCCAGAGTGGGGGATGGCCCGGGCGCTCCGCCATGCACCAGGGTTTCGCGGCAGCGGAACGAGAAGTCGGGGGTCTGGGCGCTGAACACCCGCCGCTCGTCCTCGTAGATCCGGGCCCGATCGTCCGGCGTCATGTCGCCGCCCAGGGACTCCGCCGAGGGGCTGGAGACGACCGCCACGCCGTCATAGTCGCGGCTGGCGCCCGGCGGATCGAAGCAAACGCCATCCAGCGTCGGGGCGAACTGCCGGCTGCAATAGAAGAGGCTGCTGATGCGGGCGCCCAGCACCGGAAACTGGCTGGCGAATACTGCATGAGCGCGCCAGGCCCGCGGCCAGTCCTCGGGACTGACCGCGGGATTGCGTTTCGCCAGGTAGATGAGCTTGAAGTCCATCACCGGGCTTGAGCGTCGCTCCGGCTAGGCGCGGCTGCGCGGGAGGCCCAGACGCCGCTCGGCCACCATGCTGCGCAGCACCTCGCTGGTGCCGCCGTAGACGGAGGTGGCGGTGGAGTGGCGGTAGCCCATCTCGATCATGCCCAGGCCTTCGCGCCCGCGGATCAGCGACTGCGGCGCCGCCAGGTCCAGCAGGTCGGCCGAGTCGACGATGAAGGCCTCGGTGGAGAAGACCTTCGAGGCCGGCCCGAACGCCTGGTCAGGCACGCCCGCCAGGCTCATGCCCAGGACCTTCGCCGAGAGCGCCTCGGCGATGTTGGCGTCGGCGAAGGCGCGGGCCAGGCGGGCGAGGATGCGGGGATCCTCGATCTTCTCGTTGCGGCGCGCCCAGTCGGTCGCCGCCTCGGCCATGTGGCGGATGTGCTTGTGGTAGTAGCCGCCGCTCTGCTCCTGGGACAGCGCCGAGGCCATCACCTTCACGCCGCCGTTCACCTCGCCGATGCGATAGCGGTCGGGGATGCGGACGTCGGTGTAGAAGGTGCCGTTCGTCCGCTCGTCCATGAAGGTGTAGACCGGGTGGATCTCCACGCCCGGCGCGTCGAGCGGCACCAGGAACATGGTCAGGCCCTTGTGCTTGGGCGCGTCCGGGTCGGTGCGGGTGAGCAGGAAGACGTAGCTGGCCCACTCGGCGCCCGAGGTGAACATCTTCTGGCCGTTGATGATCCAGTCGTCGCCGTCGCGCACCGCGCGGGTCTTGGCGGCGAACACGTCCGAGCCGCCGGACGGCTCGGTGTAGCCGAGGGCGGTGGTGATCTCGCCCGAGGCCATGCGCGGCAGGACCTCGGCCTTCAGCTCCGGCGTGCCGAACTTGAGGATGGCGGCGCCGACCAGGCCGGTCGTGCTGCGCGGCGGCGGGGTGTAGCCCACCTCCTGCCACACTGCGAGGCTGGCGCGGGTCGAGCCCCTGTCCGCGTCGCGGCCGCCCCACTCCTTCGGCCAGTCGGGGAACAGCAGGCCAGCTTTCCCAAGCGCCCTGTGGACGTCCCAATCGTGGGACTCGAAGGAGTGGTCGTGGAGCTTGTGCTTCTTGGGGTCGAGGATGCCCTCGAACAGGGCGCGGGTCTCGGCCGCCAGCTCCTCGCCGCCTTCGGGCGGGTCGAAGTCGACGTCGACCTGGCCCGGGTCCGGCGCGACCGCGGCCTCGCTGAGCAGCAGGCGGCGGCCGGCGCGGACCAGCTCGTCCTGGGGATCGCCCAGCACCAGCGGCCAGGCCTTGGCCCGGCGGTGATAGAGCTGGATGTCGTATTCGTTGGAGAGGCCGTAGCCGCCGAAGGTGTGCAGGGCGTGGGCCACGGAATTGGTGGCCGTGCGCGACGCCCACCAGAACAGCATCGAGACGTTGGCGGCGGCGTCAGGCTTCTTGTCGGCCAGCGACCGCAGCGTCCACCACAGCAGCATCTTGCCGCCGTCGGCGTCGATCACGTCGATGGCCAGCGGGTGGGACAGGCCCTGGTTGGCGCCGATCGGCTGGCCGAAGGCGACCCGCTCGCAGGCGTAGGCCGACGCCATGGTCAGCGCCTCCTGCGACAGGCCGATCAGGGCGGCGGCGGTGAGCACCTTCCACTCCTCGACCGCGGCGGTCCAGATGCGGGCCGCGTCGGCGTTGCTGGCGATCACCAGACGCTCGCCCTGGCCGGGCGTGAAGGCGCCGATCGCCGCGCCGCCGAGGGTCTCGGGCGCGCTCAGCGGCGCGGCCGGGACCTCGATCGCCACATCCTGCCCGTCGAAGGTCAGGATCCCTTGGGCGACCGCGCCGCCCGGGACCAGCTGGACCACGCCGGGCTTGGTCTGATGCAGGGCCAGCGTCAGCACCGTGTCGCCGCCGCGGACCTTCTCGATCCACGCGCGGGCCACCTCGCCGCCGAGTTCGCCCAGCGCCTTAAGCGCCACGACGGATTCGGCCAGCGGCGCGGGCGCCAGCCGGCGGCCGGCCTGCTCCATCATCAGGCAGGCGTCGAACAGGCTCATCTCGCCGCCGCCGGCCTCTGAGTTCAGGCGCAGGAATTGCGCCTCCAGGCCGAGCAGCTCCGTCCACAGCCCGGGATCGAAGCCCACCGGTTCGGCGGCGCGCACGCGCACCGAGGTCGACTCGGTCGCGAAGAACCGCTCGAACATTTCCTGCACCGGCAGGCTGTCATCGGGCATTCCGAGCTGCATGATTTTTCCTCCTGGGGACCGGACCCAAGCCTGGACCGGCTCCGTCTCTGCGCATTCTCCAAGACGTCGTACCCAAACGAGGCGCTCAAGCAAGGCCGAGGATCACGCCGGGGCGATCTCATCGCGACGGCGGCGCGTTTACGCGACCTGCGCTAAAGAGCTTGTAGGGATAGGCGACGCGCGAGCGGGAAGGGAAGAAGACATGGCGGAAGCGGCGGGCCAGTCCCAGTCGACACGCAGCTGGGGTCCGTTCGAGCCGCTCCGGGAACGATCGTTCGCCACCATCTGGTCGAGCAGCGTGCTGTCCAACTTCGGCCAGCTGATTCTGGGGGTGGGCGCGGCGTGGGAGATGACCCGGCTCGCCTCCTCGACGGAGATGGTGGCCCTGGTGCAGACGGCGCTGATGCTGCCGCTGATGCTGGTGGCGGTGCCGGCCGGGGCCGCGGCGGACATGTTCGACCGCCGCAAGGTCGCCCTGGCGGGCCTCGGCTTCGCCACCCTGTGCGCGGTGATCCTGACGACGCTATCGGTGCTGGGCCTCGCCACGCCCTGGGTGCTGCTCGCCTTCTGTTCGCTGATCGGGGCCGGCGTGGCGCTCTACGGCCCGGCCTGGCAGGCCTCGGTGCGCGAACAGGTGTCGGAAGAACACCTGCCGGCGGCGGTGGCGCTGGGGTCGATCAGCTACAATGTCGCCCGCAGTTTCGGCCCGGCGCTGGGCGGTCTAATTATCCTGGTCGCCGGGGCGAAGTCGGCCTTCGCCGTCAACGCCTTCTGCTACCTGCCGCTGTTCATCGCCTTCTTCTTCTGGCGGCGGAAGCCGGCGCCGTCGCGGCTGCCGCCGGAGCGCATGGACCGGGCGATCATCTCCGGCGTGCGCTACGCCATGCACTCGCCGCCGATCCGCACCGTCCTGGTGCGCTCGCTGGTCTTCGGCCTGCTGGGCGCGGCGATCGCCGCGCTCACCCCGATCGTCGCCCGGGATGCGCTGAAGGGCACCGCCGGCACCTACGGCCTGCTGCTGGGCGTCTATGGAACGGGCGCCGTCGCCGGGGCGATGCTGACGGGGCATGTGCGGGCGCGCCTCAAGGCCGAGCACGCGGTCAGCCTGTTCGCGGTCGTCACCGGTCTGATGACGGTGGTCATCGGGTTCAGCCACAACGTCCTCCTCACCGCCGCGGCGATGGCGGTGGCGGGCGCCTGCTGGATGCTGCTGGCCACCCTGCTGAACCTGGGCGTTCAGTTCTCCGCCCCGCGCTGGGTGACGGCGCGGGCGCTGTCGCTCTACCAGTCCGCCCTGACCGGCGGCTCGGCGTTCGGCGCCTGGATGTGGGGCTGGCTGGCCACCGAACACGGCGTCGGGCCGGCGCTGGTGATCGGCGGCGTCGCCCTGGTCGTCTCGCCGCTGCTGGGCCTGTTTCTGCCGATGCCGGACATGTCGACGGTCGCGGCCGAGCCGTTCGAGACCGGCCAGGAGCCGGAGGTCGCGATGGCGATCACCCTGAAGAGCGGCCCGGTGGTGATCGAGATGGACTATGAAGTCGATCCTGCCGACGCGCGGCCCTTCTACGACGCCATGCAGAAGCTGCAGCGGATGCGCAAGCGCAACGGCGCGTTCGACTGGTCGATCGCCCGCGACATCGGCGATCCGGCGATGTGGACCGAGCGCTACCTGTGCCCGACGTGGGGCGACTATCTGCGCCTGCGCAGCCGCTTCACCCATTCCGACCGCGCCCTGCAGGACGCCGCCAACAGCTTCCTCAAGCCCGGCAGCCGCCTGCGCGTGCGCCGCAAGCTGGAGCGCCCGTTCGGCTCCGTCCGCTGGCGCGCCGACACCCCTGACACCGGCGAGGAGCCGGTGGTGACGTTCACGCCGTGAGGCGCGGCGGGGCGCTGCCCTCATTTCTCCGTCTCGCTCACCACCGTCATTCCCGGCCTTGTGCCGGGAACCCATGCACACGGAGAGACGCAGGCCGTCCTGCGCCTTCGACGTTCATGGGTGGCCGGGACGGGGCCCGGCCATGACGGAAGGGGGGCTTAGTCCCCCGATGACGGGCGGGATTGGCTGTGTCGCTCCCTCCTGCAGCGACTCCTCAGCGCATTCCCGTTACGCGCGAGGCGCCCTAGTCTGGCGACGGGACGGCCGAGGAAGGGTCTTGAGTCGCTGATGGACGACGCTGGCGGGCCGCAGCCCTACGCCTATGGCTACGACGGCGTGGATCCCCACCTCCCCCACGACGAGCCGCCTGCGCGGCCACGGCGACCGCGGTTCTGGACCCTGCGTCGGATCCTCGGCGTCCTGACGATCCTGGCCGTGCTGTTCGGCCTGCTGGTCGCTTGGCTGAGCTGGAGCCTGCCGGTCTCGCGCGCCCTGGAGCCGCTGCCCACGCCCGCCCTGGTGCTGGTCAGCGCCGACGGCCATCCGTTCGCCCGCCGCGGCGCGGTCAAGGACCGGCCGGTGGATGTGGCGGCCCTGCCTCCACATGTGGCCCAGGCCTTCGTGGCCATCGAGGACCGCCGCTTCTACCGCCATTTCGGCGTCGACGTGCTCGGCGTCGGCCGCGCCCTTGTCACCAACATCAAGGAGCGCCGCATCGTCGAGGGCGGCAGCACGCTCACCCAGCAGCTCGCCAAGACGGCCTTCCTGAGCTCCGAGCGGACCTTCCGCCGCAAGGCCCAGGAGGTGGTCGTCGCCCTGTGGCTCGAGGCGCGGCTGACCAAGGCGGAGATCCTCTCGCGCTACCTCTCCAGCGTCTATTTCGGCGACGGGGTGTTCGGCCTGCGCGCCGCGGCCCAGCACTATTTCGCCAAGCCGCCCGAGCAGTTGACGGTGGGCGAGGCGGCGATGCTCGCGGGCCTGGTCAAGGCGCCCTCGGCGCTCAACCCCGTCGACCATCCGCAGGCGGCGGCGAAACGCCAGCGGGTGGTGCTGGGCGCCATGGTCGAGACCAAGGCGATCACCCAGGTCCAGGCCCAGCGCGCCCGGCGGGTGCGCATCCGCGCGACCGAGCCCTTGCCGGTGGGCGGCTACTTCGCCGACTGGGCCGCGCCCCAGGTCAAACAGGCGCTGGACGCCCAGTACGGTCGCATCGAGGTCCGCACCACCCTGGATTCCCGCCTGCAGCGCCGGGCCGAGCGCGCGGTGAGATCCTGGCTGGACGGGCCGGGCAAGCGGCAGGGCGCGACCCAGGCGGCGCTGGTCGCGCTGCGGCCGGACGGGGCGGTGGTGGCCATGGTCGGCGGCCGCGACTATGCCGTCAGCCAGTTCAATCGCGCGGTCCAGGCCAAGCGCCAGCCCGGCTCGGCCTTCAAGCTCTTCGTCTATCTGGCCGCCCTGCGCGACGGGGCCCGGCCGGACTCCCTGGTGTCCGAGGCGCCGATCACCGTCGGCGGCTGGACGCCGCGCAACTATGAGCGCACCTCCGGGGGGGATTTGACGCTGCGCGAGGCTTTCTCCGAGTCCAGCAACATCGCCGCCGTGCGGCTGGCGCAGACCTTGGGTCGCGACAAGATCGTCGAGGCCGCCCAGGACTTCGGCGTCACCAGCCCGCTGGTGAAGGACGCCACCCTGCCGCTGGGCACCTCGGAGATGACGCTGCTGGAGCTGACCTCTGCCTACGCCGCGGTCGCCGCGGGCGACGCGCCGGTGCGGCCCTACGCTCTGCTGGAGGGCCAGGACCGGCTGTCCGCGCCGCGCGCCCTGCCGCCCCAGGAGCGGGTGGAGCTGCTGGACCTGTTGGGTGCGACGGTCGAGGGCGGCACCGCCCGCGCGGCGCGCCTCGACCAGCCGGTGTTCGGCAAGACCGGCACCACCCAGGAGCACCGCGACGCGGTCTTCGTCGGCTTCACCGGCGACATCATCGTCGGCGTCTGGGTCGGCAACGACGACCATTCGCCGATGCGGGGCGTCACCGGCGGCGGCTTGCCGGCGCAGATCTGGCGCAGTTTCACGGTCAGCGCGCTCGACGCCGGCCTGGTCGAACGGGTGCGTCCGCCGCCGCCGCCGTCGCCCATGCCCGAGCCGGAAGAGCGCGGGATCGGCGGCTTCCTGCACCGCGCCTGGGAGAGCCTGTTCGGCGGGTGACGTCGGCGCTGAACGCCCCCTCCGTCGGCTTCGCCGACACCTCCCCCGCTGCGCGGTGGAGGATCTGGGCCGAAGATGCTCCACCGCTTGCGGGGGAGCTGTCGCGAAGCGACTGAGGGGGCGTTTGGGAGGCGCCGTTGCTTCAAAGGCTGCAGTTCGCGCGTTGACGCACCCGTCCATCTCGCCAAGGTGCGCCCATGAAAGCTCTGCCGAACATTCTCACCTCGATGCGCCTGGTGCTGGCGCTCTTCATGTTCGTGGCCCTCGCGGCCGCGGCCGGCGCCGTGCCCTATGTGGCCGAGCGGCTCGGGCCCGATCAGCAGTTCGCCCTGGAGCGCTGGGCGGTGATCGCCTTCGTGGTGGCGGCGGTGACCGACTTCTTCGACGGCTGGCTGGCGCGCAAGCTGGACGCGACCAGCGTCTGGGGCGCCATCCTCGATCCGATCGGCGACAAGGTGCTGGTCTGTGGCGCGGTGCTGGGCCTGCTGGCGCTGGGACCTCAGCCGATGGTGGTGCTGCCGGCCGGTCTGATCCTGTTCCGCGAGTTCACCGTCAGCGCCCTGCGCGAAGTCGGCGCCGGCAAGGGGATCAAGCTGCCCGTCACCCTGCTGGCCAAGTGGAAGACCACCCTCCAGCTCGTCGCCCTGGCGCTGGAGCTGTTCGTCTCCGCCTGGGCCGCCTTCGGCATGCCGGACGATCCGGCGCTGCAGGGTCCGGTGACCGGCGTCGCCCACGGCCTCTTCTGGCTGGCGGCCATCGTGACCCTCGTCACCGGCGCCCAGTACTGGGAGCAGACCCGCAAGGCGCTGCAGGGCTGAGGGGGCGAAAACGCCCCCTCCGTCTCGCGCTTCGCGCGTTCCGGCAGCTCGCGGCGGAGCCGGCGCGCCTTAGAGCCCCGCCTGGGCGATGAGCTTCTCGCTCTCCTCCCACAGCCGGTCGACATAGGCGTCGTCGAGGGCGACCGGATTGGGCGCGCGCGGCTTGCGTTCGAAGAAATAGCCGCCGCTGGTCTGGCCGCCCTCGTCCGAGGTGGCGAGCCAGACGAGGGTGTCCGCGCCCTGTTCGGCGGTCTTCCCCGTGAGCGTGCGCATGTGCGCCTGGGCGTGCGGGTCGGCGTGGGTGATGAAGTTGGACTCGACGAAGCCCGGGTGCATCGCATGGGCGACGATGCCGTCGTCCGCCAGCCGCTTCGCCAGGCCGCGGGCGAAGAGGACGTTGGCGAGCTTGCCGCGGCAGTAGGCGTAGCCGGGGTTGAAGTTTTCCAGCCCCTGCAGGTCGTTGAAGTCCAGGCCCGGGATCATCTCGCTCGCGTCGGACGAGGTGTTGAGGATGCGCACGCCGCCCTTCGGCGCGTCGGCCGCGGCGCGGCGCAGCAGGGGCAGCAGCCGTTCGGTGAGCAGGAAGGGGCCCAGGTGATTGCCGGCGAAATTCTCCTCGAAGCCTTCCGGGGTGATCACCTGCTGCTTGGTCATGCCGCCGGCGTTGTTGACCAGCACGTCGACGCGGTCGGTCAGGGCGGCGATCTCGCCGGCCACGCGCACGGCGTCGGCCATCCGCGAGAGGTCGGCGCGGAGCATGTCCACCTGGCTGCCGTTGGGGCCGCCGCTGGAGGCCGCCCGGATCTCCGCCTCGGCCGCGGCGCTCCGCTCCGGGTTGCGTCCGACGCCGATCACCCGCCAGCCCTGCGACGCCAGAGCCTTGGCGGTCTCCTTGCCAATGCCCGAGCTGGCGCCCGTCACCACCGCGACACGTTGGGTCTTCGCCGTCATCCTGGGGCTCCCGTTTTCAGCAAGCCTATAGCCCGCGAGGCGCGGCGTCGGCGCCTTTGTCGCCCCGGACTGGGGCGTCGCGTCCTGGCGTCTGCCCGGTCCAGGCCCTACATCAGCCGATGCAAACATTCAGAGCCTATATCCAGGACGCGGCCGGCGCGATCACCTGGGCCGCTTGGGTTGAAGCGGCGCATCGGGACGACGCGCAAGCCCAGGCCCAGGCCTTGCGGCCCGGCCAATCCCTGAGCCTAGACCTCTGGTCGGCCGCCGAGCGCAGGCTCTACGCCGCGAGCGAACTTGAGGCCGTCTGATCGGGCTCAGCGCCTGAGGATGAAGCTGTCGACGGACAGCCGGCGCTCCCAGCCTTCGCGCAACAGCTCGGGTTCCTCGGCGGCGGCGGCCGGGTATCCGAGACAGAAATAGCCGATCAGCGACCAGTCGGCCGGAACCTCCAGATCGCGTCGGACGGCGGCGGGATCGAGGATCGAAACCCAGCCCATGCCGATGTCCTCGGCCCGGGCGGCGAGCCACAGCTGGCAGATGGCGGCGACGGCCGAATAGCGGAGCATCTCCGGCATGGTCCGGCGACCGAGCCCGTGGCCGATCGGCGTCGCCTCGTCGACAAAGACCGCGAAATGGCAGGGCGCCTCCTGCAGGCCGGCGAGCTTCAGCTGGGCGTAGCGGGCGCGCCGCTCGCCGGAATAGGTCTCCAGCGCCTCGCGATTGGCCGTCCGGAAGTTGTCGATGACCGCCGCCCGCCGCGCCGGATCGTCGACGATCACGAACCGCCAGGGCTGGCTGAGACCGACCGAGGGGCCCAGGCAGGCCTCCTCGATCAGCCGCTGGAGGGTTCCCGGCGGCGGTGGATCGGTCCGGAAGCGGCGGACGTCCCTGCGCCAGACGAACAGCTGATGCAGCCGGGCCTGGAAGGCCGCGTCGAACGAGGGCGGTGCGGCGGCTTCGGACAGGTGCGGGTCGGTCACGCCTTTGGCCAGCCGTAGGCGACCTCGTTCAGCGCGCCGTGTTCGAGGGTGATCTCCCGCTGGCCCATAAGCTTGCCGCCGAGCTTCTCGCACAGCGACCGGGCGGGGATGTTCGAGCGCGGCGCCCAGCAGGTGAAGCCCACCAGGCCTCGGCCGGCGAGATCGCCCATCATCGCAGACATCAGGCCTGCGCCCAGGCCGCGTCTCTGGTCGGTCTTGAGCACATAGACCGCGGTGAACTCGCCCGCGTAGCCCGCCGCCGCGAGAGCCTGGTCGCGCTGCTCGCCGCAGGAGCCGAAGGCGACGAACTTGCCGTCCCGCTCGGCCACATAGGCCGTCGACAGGTCTCCGGTCTCGCCGGAAAGCTTGCGCCGCCAGACCGCTTCGCGCGCGTCGGCCGTCAAGGCGTCCAGCATCTGTCCGGACATCAGGCCGGCGTAGGTCTCCCGCCACGTGGCCTCGTGCACCTGGGCCAGCGCCTCAGCGTCGGCCGCCGTCGCCCGGCGGATAGAATAGTCCGTCTGTTCCAAGAGCGAGCCTCGTTTCCGTCCCTATTTTCATCAGCCTAACACACAGCGGCGAGATCGAGTCCAAGTGCGGCGCGCAGCCCTAACCGAGGCGCGCCAGGGCCTCCCGCAGGGCCGGCGCCAACAGGTCGGCCGCGGCCTGGACGCCGGCGGGGTCGGCGATCAGATCCTGGCGCACCTCCAGCTCGACATAGTCGAGGCCGCGGGCCACCGCCTGGCGCGGGATCGTGTAGTCGGTGGCGTCCATCCGGTAGGGCTGGTTGTCGCCCACCAGGTCGGGGCTCAGGCGTGCGCGAAGGCTCGCCAGCACGGCGTCGGAGAAGGGCGAGGCGCCCAGATGCAGGACGCCATAGCGCCAGGGTCTGGCCGCCTGGTCCATCACCGGGGTGAAGGAGTGCAGGGCGACCAGCTGCGTGGGCTGGTCCCGGGCCATCCGGGCCGAGACTTCGTCTTCGATCCGCCGGTGATAGGGGGCGAACACTTCGTCGATGCGGATCTGGCGCTCGGCCTCGGACAGGCCGGCGTTGCCGGGCACCCTCGTGCCGTCGCTCACCTCGCAGATGGCGTCGGGGCGGCCGGGATCACGGTTGCAGTCGATCACCAGCCGGGAGAAGCGCTGGGCGATGAAACAGGCGTCCAGCGTGTCGGCCAGCCGCTGGCCGAGCTCGGCCACGCCGATGTCCCAACCGATGTGGCGCGTCAGCTCTGCGTGCGGCAGGCCAAGTTCTTCGAGCGCCGCGGGGACCTCGCAGCCGGCGTGGTCGCCGATCAGCAGGAAGGGCGAGCGGGCGCCGGGATTCCGCACAGAGAAGGGCGGGCTCTGGCCAGCGACGAGCTGTCGCGTGGACCGCGCCGCCGAATCTGCGCTTTCATTTTCCAATGCCGGTCGTCTCCATCCGTCACCTGACTACCTATCGCTATCGCAAGGCGGTGGGCTTTGGTGAGCATCGCATGATGCTTCGGCCGCTTGAGGCGTTCGATCAACGCCTGCTGTCCGCCGAGATCGACATCTCGCCTGAGCCCAGCCTTGTGCAGCATCTTCATGACGCCAGTGGGGCCTGCGTCGGCGTCGCCCGTTTCTCCAGCCGCGCCGACCGGCTGGTGTTCGACAGCCGCGTCCGCATCGACCATCGGCCCCACGCGCCCTTCGCCCTGGAGGCGGCGACCCTGCGGCCGGGCGAGGACCAGCCCCTTTACGAGCCGGAGGAGGCGCAGGAGCTCTCCGCCTCGATCCAGCGGCGCTACGCCGACGCCGGCGAAACCGAGGCCTGGGCGCGGGGTTTCCTGCGCGCAAAGGGCGCGACCCGGCTTTCCACCGTCCTGACTGAGATGATGCAGGCCATCCGCAGCGACTGCGTCTACGCCCTGCGGCTGCGCGGGGCGCCGCAGACGCCGGCCGAGACCCTGGCGCTGCGCAAGGGCACCTGCCGCGACTTCGCCGTGCTGATGATGGAAGGCGCCCGCAGTCTCGGCCTCGCCGCCCGGTTCGTCTCCGGCTACATCTATACCGGCTCGGCCAAGGCCGGGCGGACCGGCGGGGGCCATACGCATGCCTGGGCGCGGGTCTATCTGCCCGAGTGCGGCTGGGTCGACTTCGATCCGACCAACGGCATCGTCGGCAACCTCGACCTGATCCGGGTCGCGGTGGTCACCGACCCGCGGCTGGCGCTGCCGCTCTACGGCTCATGGGCCGGCGAGGCGGGCGACTATCTCGACATGGATGTCTCCGTCGATCTCACGGTCGAGCCGGCCGCGACGGTGCAGAGCCTGACGCTGGATTACCAGCCGGTCCGCGCCGTCGGCTGATCTCGCCGCCGGCGAGCTCCGAGCCCGCTACCGGGACAGATGCCTGCGGAAAAAGCGGATGATCGTGTCGTAGGCGTCGACGGCCTCCGGGGTCGCCGCGCCATAGAAGAAACTGTGCCCGAGGCCGTCGAACACGTGCAGCGACGCCTCGACCCCGGCCTGCGCCAGGGCGCGATGGGTGGCGAGCGCCGGACTGAGGTCGAAGGCGCGGGTCGCGGTGATCAGCAGGGTCGGGGGGAAGCGGGCGCGAAAGGCCGCGGGCGCGATGTTGGGGTTGACCAGGTAGTCGTCGGCGCGGGTTTCCGCGAAGTAGCCGAATGAAGCCGTGGTGATCGACGACATCACGTCGTCGGGCGGATGTTTGCCGCTTCCGATCGCTGAGAAGTAGTCGCCGTCGCCGGATCCGCCTGTGCCCGCGCTGAAGACGCCGATGGCGCCGGGCGCCGGCAGGCCGTGCTCCAGGATCCAGGCGGTCGCCTGGGACGTCAGCATGCCGCCGGCCGAGGCGCCGCAGATCCCGACCTGGCTCGGCGCATAGTCCTTCAGCATCTCGGCGTACACCGCCGCGACGTCTTCGCTGGCCGCCGGGAACCGGTGTTCGTAGCCCTGACGGTAGTCGACCGAGACGACCCGGAATTTGCCCTTGTACGCCAGCGGGATGGCTTCCATCCGCGCCACATGGGTCGCCCCGGCGAAGAAGGCGCCGCCGTGCAGGTTGATGAGGACGCGGTCCTCGTCCATTCCGGCCTGCGGCGTGAACACCTCGACCGGCACGCCGCCGATCCGGTCGGGGGCGATGTTCACCGGGAAGGTCTGCAGCAGCCTCTCGGATGCCGGACGCGCCATGCCTTCGTCGATGGTCGTCCGAAACGCGTCGACCGCCGATTGGAACTCAGCGTCGGTCGCAAAGGCCTTCGCGTCGGGAATGTCGATGCGCAGGGGGCTGTTGAGCATGGCGGCCCAGCTCGCCCGGCTTTCGCGGCTCAGCGCCGCCGAGACCGGAAGTTCGAACGGGGCCACCGACACCGTCCCGTCTTCGGCGATCGCCAGCGGATCGCCCGTCCGAGCCTGGTCATCTTCCATATTCGTCTCCCCATTTTCTTTGAATGTTGGGCCGAGGATCGCGCGGCGCCAAGGCCGTCGTCCAAGCGCCTGCGCGGTCCGGCGCCTCCGTGTCGGGCAGCTCGGCGGTGTTTGCGCCCCGGCTCACGCCTGGGTGGCGGAAGCTGATCCGGACACCATATTGTCGCGATCGTCAGGCGCAGCTGCAGCCCCAACGCCCCAGGGGAGAGGCCTTCACGCATGGATAGCGACCTCGTTCCGGGCAAGACCGGCGGCCTCCAGGCGCCGGCGGCCAGCGCCCACGTCACCGGCACGTCCTTCGAGTGCGTGGCTCTGCTGCTGCAGGGCGGCGGAGCGCTCGGCGCCTACCAGGCCGGGGTCTACGAGGCCTTGCAGGCGGCGGGCGTCGAACCGAGCTGGATCGCCGGCATCTCCATCGGCGCGGTCAACAGCGCGATCATCGCCGGCAACGCGCCCGAGCACCGGGTGGAGAAACTGCGCGCCTTCTGGGAGCTGGTCAGCGAGGGCGGCGGAGGCGTCTGGCCGAGCTTCTGGGACAGCTTCCTGAGCGACGGGCCGGTCCGCGGCTGGCTCAATCAGTTGTCCGCCGGTCGGATCATCGCGGAGGGCGTGCCGGGCTTCTTCACGCCGCGGATTCCGCCGCCCTATCTGCGCCCGCCCGCGAGCCCTGGCGCGACCGGCTGGTACGACACCGCCCCCCTGCGCGCGACGCTCGAGCGGCTGGTCGATTTCGACCGGATCAACGCCCGTGAGGCCCGCTTCAGCGTTGGGGCGGTCTGCGTGCGCACCGGCAACTTCATCTATTTCGACAATGCGACCCACAGGATCGGGCCCGAGCACATCATGGCCAGCGGCGCCCTGCCGCCGGCCTTCGATCCGGTGGAGATCGACGGCGACCTCTACTGGGACGGCGGCCTGGTCTCGAACACGCCGCTCGACTGGGTGCTCTCGTCGCACTCCGAGCTCGACACCCTCGTCTTCCAGGTGGACCTCTGGAACGCCCGGGGCGATGCGCCGCGCGATCTGGTGGAGGTCGCCGTCCGCGCCAAGGAGATCCAGTTCTCCAGCCGCACCCGGGCCGCCACCGACAGCTTCCGCAAGCTGCAGCGGCTGCGCGCCGTCTACAACGAGCTGCACGCCCTGTTGCCGCCGGAACTGGCGGACACCCCGCAGGCGAAGCTGCTGGCGCGGGCCAGCGACCCGGCGGTCTACAACATCGTCCAGCTGGTCTACCGCTCGCCGAGCTACGAAGGCCAGTCGAAGGACTACGAGTTCTCGCGCCGGACGATGGAAGACCACTGGGCCGCGGGCCTGCGCGACGCCGAGATTACGCTCTCCCACCCTGAGGCGCTGGCCTTGCCCGAAGGTCCCCACGCCGTTCACGTCTACGACTTCATCAGCCCCACGAGCCGTCACAGCCCGGTGCGCACGGAAAAGGATCCCGCATGAGCCTCAAAGACAAGGTCGCCATCGTCACCGGCGCCGCCAGCGGCATCGGCAAGGAGATCGCCCGTCAGTTCCTGGCCGAGGGCGCCAAGGTGGCGATCGCCGACATCAACATCACCGCCGCCCAGGCCGTCGCCGCGGAGTTCGACGCGACGGGCGCGACCACCTTCGGGGTCGCCATGGACGTCACCGACGAGGCCCAGGTGGACGCCGGCGTCGACGCGGTGGTCGCCCACTTCGGCGGCGTCGACGTCCTGGTCTCCAACGCCGGCGTGCAGATCGTCGCGCCGATGGAGGAGTTCAAATTCAGCGACTGGAAAAAGATGCTGGCCATCCACCTGGACGGCGGCTTCCTGACCACCCGAGCCTGCCTGCGCCACATGTACGCCCAGGGCCGCGGCGGATCGATCATCTACATGGGCTCGGTCCATTCCAAGGAGGCCTCGATGCTGAAGGCGCCTTACGTCACCGCCAAGCATGGGCTGATCGGCCTGGCCAAGGTCGTGGCCAAGGAAGGCGCCGCGCACGGCGTGCGATCCAACGTCATCTGCCCCGGCTTCGTCCGCACCCCGCTGGTCGAAAAGCAGATCCCGGAACAGGCCAAGGAGCTGGGGATCAGCGAGGCGGACGTGGTCAAGAAGGTGATGCTGAAGGAGACCGTCGACGGCGAGTTCACCACCGTCGACGACGTCGCCCGCACCGCCGTCTTCCTGGCCGGCTTCCCGACCAACGCCCTGACGGGCCAGTCCATCGTCGTCAGCCACGGCTGGTTCATGCAGTAGAGGCTGTTCGCGGGCGACCGCCGCTTGGCGGCCGCCCGCTGAGGCCGGAAATTGCCGTCAGAACTTGTAGCGGGCGCCGACGCGCACCGTGCGCGGCTCGACGACCCGGCTCAGCCGTCCATCGACGGGGGCCAGGTCGACCGCCGGGATGAAGGACTCGTAGTCGTAGGCCATGTCCTTGTCGCGGCTGTCGAGGATGTTCAGCACCTCGGCGTAGATCTCCACGTCGCGGCTCTTCCAGGCCCCGCGGGCGTTGACGACGGTGCTGCCCTTGTCGCGCTGGGAATTGTCCTCGATCAGCGGATAGGGGCCCAGATGGCGCACGCGCAGACTGCCTTCCCAGTGCTCTGAGACGGCGGACACGCCGAGCGATGCGGCGTTCTCGAAGGCGTTCGGGATGTGGTCGCCGTTGTCGTAGCGCGCGTGGCTGGCGGTGTAGTTGGCGTCGAGCGCCAGCCAGGGCAGCGGCCGCCAGAAGCCGACGAGTTCATAGCCGCGCCGGCGGCTGGCGCCGGTCGGCTCGACAGCGTTGCTGTCGCCGACGAACTTCAGCTCGCTGCCCACGTTCAGCCACCAGTAGGTCGCCGTCAGGGTCAGGTTGGCGTGCTGGAAGCGGGCGCCCACCTCCTTGCCCGTGCCGTGCACGAGGACGGGGACCGGCGTAGCGGTCACCGCGCCGCGCACGTCGTTGGAGTGGAAACCCCGTCCCCAATCGGCATAGAGCTCGACCTGGTCGCTCAGCCGATAGGCGAGGGTCACCTTGGGCGAGACGATCTGGTCGTGGCCGGAGCCCTCGCCGAGGGCGGCGGCCGCCGCATCCAGCGCCCGGACGTCGTAGTGGTAGTAGTCGCCGCGCAGGCCGCCGATGATCCGCAGCCGCTCGGTCGCCTGCCAGGACGCCTCGCCGTAGGCCGAGGCCGACGCCTCCTTCACGCGGTAGAGGCCGAGGGATTCGACGAACGCGCGATCGTCGGTGTGCGTGACCCCGACCTTGCTGATGTCGTCGTAGCGGTTTTCGGTCCCGAGCATGAGGTCGAGCCCCGGAGCCAGGCGCCAGGTCCGTTCCGCCTTCACGCCGAAGATCCGTCGGCGGTCGTATTGGTGGATCTGGGCGCTCGTCCCGTCCGCGTTGGCGTAGGTCGGGTTGGAGAACATGTCCCAGTCGTAGGCCTGGGCATAGGCGTTGGCGCGCCAGGCTTCGCCGGTCAGCCGGGCGCTGGCGATGAAGCGCATGGTCTGCCCGGTCGCTGACGGATCGGGGGAGCAGAAGACCTCCGGGCAGGTCGGCGTGCCGATGATCCGTTCGGGGATCTGCTCGGTCGGGTTCCAGGTCGCGCGGTAGGCGTGGGCGGTCAGCTCGAGCTGGCCCAGCGAGGTGTCGTGGGCGTATTTCAGAAATCCCGCATAGTGCCGAAGGCGCTCGGGCTCTTCCCAGGGTCCGTCGTAGACCTTGGCTTGGCCGACCAGGGTCAGGTCGCCGCCGCCGAGATCATGGGCCGTGCCGCCCGCCGCCGCCCGGCGCCAGCCGTAGGAGCCGACCTCCGCCGAGACCCAGGGGCGGTCGTAGCCGTCGAGGGTGGTCATGTAGGCGGCGCCCGCCAGGGCGAAGTCGCCGCCGTCGGCGCGGTAGGGGCCTTTGCGATAGTCCTCGCGGCCGATGATTTCCGGGATCAGGCCGTTGAGGTCGAGATAGCCCTGGCCGTGGCCGTGGCTGCGGAAGTTCATCTGCACGTCGTCGATATAGGTGGTGAAGTCCGACCCGTGGTCGAGGTTGAAGCCGCGCAGGAAGTACTGGTTGGCCTTGCCGCTGCCGGAGTGCTGAGCGGCGATCATCCCCGGCACCGCCTCGAGCAGCTCGGCCACCCGCAGCAGCGGGCGAACCAGCAGGTCGGAGCCGGCCACCGTGCCCTCGCTCGCCGCCTGGGCCACGCCGATCTTGGACTCGCCGCGGCCGAAGACCACGACCTCCCCGACGGAGCCGGCGGCGGTCGCGATGGCGGGCGCCTCATCCGCCCGGGCCGATCCGAAGGCGGCGAGCGCCCATGGGGCCGCCATGAGAAGGGCCGCTGTCCGGGCCTTGAAAACTGCTTTAGTCATTCTAGTCCTGCCGAGCGCGATGAGACGCGGCGGGACCTCCGCCGGCGGACAGCCAGGCGGTCGCACCGGTCGCACGAGCGCTCGCGCACGGCCGGCGTCGAGGCGGTCTCCGCCTCCTGTCGTCGCTCGACGGGGTTCCGTCGCCTCGGCCATCCCCTGGGCCAGGGCAAGAGCGACATGCGCCAGCCGGTCTCCTGGCTCACGGGTCAAGGCGTGGTGCGCGGCCTTCCCAGGGCGGGCTCCATGGAACCTTCCCCAGTGGCTGCGGTCCGGGCTGGCCGGACCACGATGCGCACTACGCTCGCCGCTTACAGTTGCAGGGACAGCCCCGGCTTCCGGTCCTGGAGGACCGTCACCGTGTTCCCGTAAAGCCCTCGCGGGCGCCGGCGCGATGTAGATGACGCCGGTATGCCGACGCCACAGCGCCGCTTAGGGGGTTTTCATTGCGGCGCCAAGGCGCCTGTTCGGGCGCCTTGGCTCAGGCGGGCTCAACGATCCGCTTCGTTCGCCTCAGAGGTTCGAAAGGCCCGTCTGCAGGTCGGCCGCATCCATGGCGGGGCTCAGCTCGAAGGTGGCGTTCAGACCCGTGAAGAAGGGCTCGGCCAGCGGCGGCATCTGGGCGGGCGAGGCCAGATCGAACACCGCGACCATGGTGCGCTTGCCGTCCAGGGCGGTGAACCAGACCCCCTCCGGCTTGGCGGCCTCCATGAAGCCTTGGACGATCTTTGGCAGGCTGCCGTCCTTGATCGCCCGGTTGGCGGCGTCGACCTCCATCTGAACCTTCAGAAACATGCGCATGGCTCGCTCCCTTTCGCCTCGAGGGGTCGCTGACGACCGGATGATGGCTTGCACCCGGATGCAGGTGTTCAATCACTGCAAATGACGCCCTGGGCGCCGAATTCAGCTCGACGTTCGGCGCTTGAGCCGCTGGAGGGCGCGGCGCCGTCGAGGGGCGACGCCCGGGCGCGTCGCGGTTTCTGCAAGAGAGCCGACGGCGCGCGCAACGAGGGGCTGACCTGAACGTTTTTCGGCAGATCCGATGCGACAGGCCGGCGGACGGCGGTGAGACCCTCGGCGGCCTGAGCGAGAGGGAAGAAGGAGGACGTCATGCGCAAGTACATCGACTGTCGCGAGGTCCCGAGTGAAAGCCACTGCACGGTCGCCATCTCCGCAGACACGGAGCGTGAACTCGAAGAGGCCGCCGTGCAGCACGCCACGGCGGTGCACCAGCACCAGGACACGCCGGAGCTGCGCGCCATGATCCGGCAGGCCATCCACGAGGGCCAGCCGGCCGCCTGAGCTCAGGCGCCCTCAGCTCATTGGATTGGCCGGCGGCGCAGGGTCGCCGGGGAGCGGGATGAACTCCTTGTCGTCGGCGTCGGGCAGCTTCATGCGGCCGGCGCGCCAGTCGGCCTTGGCCTGCTCCAGCCGCGCCTTCGAAGAGGCGACGAAGTTCCACTCGATGAAGCGCGGTCCGATCGGCTCGCCGCCCAGCAGCATGACCACGGCCGGGGTCACGGCGCGAAGGGTGACAGCATCGCCGGGCGCGAAGACGGCCATCTGGCCATCATGCAGCTGGCGGCCATCCACCTCGACGACGCCCTGGGCGACGTAGGCCGCGCGCTCGGAATATTCCGGCGGCAGCTCGGCGACGGCGTCCGCCGCCAATGTCCAGTGGACGTAGAACAGCGGCGAGAAGGTCTGCACCGGCGAGCGCGCGCCGAAGGCCGCCCCGGCGATCAGCCGCGCGCTCAGCCCAGGCGCCTCAAAGGCGGGAAGCTCGCTCGCGGCGTAGTGATCGAAGGACGGCGCAGTTTCCTCGTCCGCCACCGGCAGGGCGATCCAGGTCTGGATGCCATCCATGCGCCCGCCGTGGGCGCGCAAGGTCTCGAACCGCTCGGAATGGGTGATGCCGCGCCCGGCGGTCATCCAGTTGACCTCGCCGGGGCGGATCGGCTGGGTGACTCCGGTGGAGTCCCGGTGGGTCATCTCACCCTCGAACAGATAGGAGAGGGTGGAGAGGCCGATGTGCGGATGCGGCCGCACGTCCACCGACTTCGGAAAGCCCGCGGGGAACTCCGCCGGCCCCATGTGGTCGAAGAAGATGAAGGGCCCGACCATGCGCCGCGGGGCGTAGGGCAGCACGCGGCCCACCTCGAACCCGCCGAGGTCCTTGCGCCGCTGGTCGATGACGAGCTCGATCATAGCCTGTCTCCCATGGTTCCTACGGCCAAACGCAGGGTCTGTGTCATAGGCTTGAACGCCCCTTCAGTCAGCTTCGCTGACAGCTCCCCTGCGAAGCCGACGGAGGGGGCGTTGCGGCGTTGGCCGGGCTACCCCTGCGCGCTCACATAGGCGCTGATCAGGCCGAGGGGCGCGGCGGTGGTGTGTTTCACCGAGCGGATGACGATCCGGCTTTCGATGTTGGAGATCAAACCCAGCGACAGGAGGCGGTCGCGCAGGAAGGTGTCGAAGGCGTGCATGTCGCGGGTGACGACCCGCAGCTCGTAGTCGGCGGAGCCGGTGACGGTGGCGCACTGCACCACCTCGGCCATCTTGGCGATCGCCAGCTCGAAGGCCTCGAGGTTGTCCTTGGTCGGCAAGGTGAGCTTGACCGTGCAGTAGACCTCGAAGGTCAGGCCCAGACGATCGCGATCGAGAATGGTCACCCGGCGCAGGATGATGCCGGAGTCTTCCAGCCGCTTGATCCGCCGCCAGCAGGGGCTGGAGGACAATCCGACCCGGTCGGCGATCTCGGCGACCGATAAGCCGGCGTCATGCTGGATCAGGTCGAGAATCTTGGCATCGACCGCGTCGAGGGTCTCGGACAAGTTTTCCTCCTTCGATCGCCGAAGAGGCGCGATGATCGTTCCCCAGAACCGAATGGAAGGGGCATGCTTTTGGCAAGCAATTGCAGCGACCTTATATGATCTTCTAATGGCCCTGGGGAGGGCTCGCAGGAAAGAAATTGCAATGCGGCGCCTGGATGTGACGCTGGACGACACGTTTCTCCTCCCGGAGGGGAGAGTGTTCATCACCGGCGTCCAGGCCCGTATTCACGTCCTTCTGGACCCGCATCGGCTTGAACCCCCTGGGTCCCGGCTGCGCATGCCGCTCGCGGATGAAGACGTAGAGACGGCCGCCATCGCCCCAGTTCATGCTGCGCGCATCGTCGGAATCCACTTGCAGCAGCAGCCGCCAGCTCCGCGCGGCGGCGATGATCGCGTCGGGGACCTCATTTGCCCAGACCGGCTCCGGCAGCGGTTGCGCTTGTGAAGTTCGGGCGGCCCGCGTCCGGCTTGGGCGCGGTCAGCGGCGGCCGTACCAGAACCACAGCGGAGGTATCAGGAAGGTAAGCGCCATCACGCCGAAGATCAGGCATGGCCAGAACGACGCCCAGAACAGCGGTGACGAACTCATTTCGCTGAGGCTAGGCACCGGTCCCTCCTTGGTTTGTAGGGCGAGTTGATAACACGCTGCAGGTCGAGAACAAAGAAAGAACATGGGGCGGCGGCGTCGGCGCCGCCGCCCCAGCCCGTTACGCCGCCAGCCGGGCGTCGCGGCTGCGGGAGATGGGCTTGGCCGCCTCGCGCTCGGCGACGAGCGCGCGCGCCAGACCGTCCTGCCTGTCGCGCCGCGCCGCCTCGATCAGGGTCAGGTCGAGAAGGTCGCGCTGGGCGTTGCTGCCTCCGTAGCGGACAGCCTTGTTGCGGACGCCGCGCAGCAGCTCGACCGCGCGGGCGTAGTCGCCCTGGCCGTAGGCTTGAATGGCGCGCATCACCGCCAGGCCGACCTCGCTGACGAAACCCGCGTTGTCGCCGGAACCGGTGAGGGCGGCGGCCTGCAGGTCGAGCAGCTCGTGCGCCGCCCGCTCGCGGCGGGCGCCGGTGAAGGCCAGCATGGCGTGGGCGTCGTCGAAGGCGTAGCCGCCACGCGGCTCGCTTTCATAGGCGTCGGCGATGCGCCGCCAGCGGTCGCCGACGTCCACGCCCTGCAACTCCAGCCGCCAGAGCAGGGCCGAGGCGTCGACCATGTCGAAGGCGAAGGTCGAGGTCTCGCCGAAGATCGGGCCGTCGTAGAGCTTCAGCACCTCCTCGGTCTCGCCCAGCCCCAGGTGGAAGAGGGCGGTGTGCCACCAGTTGTGCACGGCGAAGAAGCTCTCGGCCTGCCAGCCGGTCGCCTCGCTGCGCATCCAGGCGATCCCCTCGACGCGGCGGTCCTGCATCTCCAGGACGTGGGCGACGGCGTGCTGGGCCCAGTTGTCGCGCGGCTCCAGCGCCACGGCTTCGCGGCCAGCAGCCTCGGCCCGCTCGTAGTCGCCGGTCTCCTCCAGGCCGAAGGCCAGGAAGCCCAGGACCGCATGATAGTCAGCCATGTCGCGCGACCAGGCGGGCAGCACGCGGGTGATCCGGTCGCGCAGCATGCGCTGTTCGCCCAGCAGGAAGTCGCAGACCTGGCCCACCTGCAGCGCGAGGCTGTCGTGCGGATAGGCGATCGAGACGTCCTCCAGGATGCGCGCCGCCTTGCGGATCTCGCCGGTCAGCAGGGCGCCCACGGCGGCGACATGCCCCTGTTCGCGCGGGTTGGCCGGCAGGGCCTTGGCGGCCAGATAGGCGCTCGCGCCGACGGCCGCCGCCTCGGTGTTTCCGCCCAGCAGGTGCATGTAGGCCTTCAGCGCCTGCGCCATCACGAAATCGGGGCGCTCCACCACCGCCGCCTCGACCCCGCCGATGGCGTCTCCGGCGTAACAGTGGTATGAATGCAGCGCCTGCCGATAGCTTTCCGCGGCGCTGGCGCTTGCGCCCGTCAGAACGAATCCCTGGTGATCTTTGATGGTCATCTCGTTGCTCCCGATCTTGTGGAGCGAAGGGATAGTTCGCCGGGAGGCGGGGCTCTAGCGAGCGTGCGGTCGGTTTTCGACGGGGCCTAAAAGCCAGCAATAACAGCGGCATGCTTTGCCGGCTGTCGGGGGTGCGGAGTCATGGGGCGCGAGGTCGTGGAGAAAACTGCACCGCAGGTGCAGTCGGAATCCCTCTCAAAGGGGGAGCGCACGCGCCAGAAGCTGCTGGACCTCGCCTATGACTCGCTGATCCGCAAAGGCTTCGCCGCGACCTCCATCGAGGAGCTGGTCGAGGCCGCCGGCCTCACCAAGAGCGGCTTCTTCTACCACTTCAAGGACAAGCGCGACCTCGCGCGCCAGCTGATCGAGCGGCACTCCGACGAGGACGCCGTCTTCCTGGACGGCATGGTGGCGCGGGCGCGCGAGCTCAGCGACGATCCGCTGCACAGCTTCCTGATCTTCCTGAAGTTCTATGCCGAGGCGATGGAGCAGCTGGTCGACCTGCATCCGGGCTGTTTCGTCGCCACGGTGAGTTTTCAGGATCTCACCTTCGACCACGAGATGCGGCGGCTGAACACCGCCAGCGTGCTGGCCTGGCGCGCGCGGCTGGTCACCTGGCTGGAAGAGATCGCCGAGGCCCATCCGCCCCGCGGGCCGCTGCAGGCGACCGATCTGGCCGACGCCATCCTGGCCTTCACCTACGGCGGCATGACGCTCGCCAAGGCCTTGCAGGACAACAGCGCGATCGCCCGCCAGGCGCTGCTGTTCCGCGAGACCGTGCGGCTGCACTTCCAGCCGCACTAGCTCGGCGGGCGCGTCAGGCCCAGATCTTCTTGTAGAGCACGTTGACCTCGTTGCAGTGCACGTCGTTCGGGGTCATCCGCTCGATCTCGAAGCCGTTGCGCAGCAGGAACATCACCACGTCCTCGATGGTGTGCTGGCCCTTGTAGAGGGCGACGGATTTGGAGCTGGCGGTCTCCAGCATGCCGCGCTTGACCATCTGGATGCTGTCGCCCAGCGAGGCCATCACCTTCAGATCGACCCCCTGGACGTCGGTGTGCAGGAACTCGATGTCGCTGATGCCGCGCTCCTTCACGAACTTCTCGAGCGTGATGCACTGCACGTCGATGGTCTCGGTGACCTTGAAGTCCGTCCGTCCCGGCCAGGTCTGGTCGAGGTCGTCGCTGAAGGTCAGCAGCGAGCTGCAGCCCCAGTCGGCCTGGCCCGCCACGTTGAACTTCACCACGCCTTCGTAGTCGGAGACGGCGACGGGGATCAGCTCGTAGTTGGCGATCGACAACTCCGAGACCTTGCCGCGGATGATCTCGCACATCCGAGGCGTCGGCTCGAAGCCGTAGACCTTAATGTGCGGATTCTGCTGGGCGATATTGAGGCCCCAGGAGCCGTCATTCGCTCCCACGTCGAGAACCGCTTGCAACCTAATCCCTCCACAGCCCGGTAGCTTTACGGCGGAGCTTACGCGTTCGCGGTTGATTCGCACCTGAGGTGACACGCCGCGGCGCCGGCCGTGCTTCTCCTGGCCCGGCTCGCGCGTTAAGCCTTGAGCATGGCCGAGTTCGACTTCGACGCGGTGGTGGTGGGCGCGGGCGCCGTGGGGCTGGCGTGCGCCTACGGCTTGAGCCGGCGCGGGTTGAGCGTGGCGGTGCTGGAGCAGGAGAGCGCCATCGGCCAGGGGGTCTCCTCGCGCAATTCCGAGGTGATCCATGGCGGGCTCTACTATCCGACAGGCTCGCTGAAGGCGCGGCTCTGCGTGGCCGGCCGACGCGCCCTCTATCCCTTTCTGGCCAAGCACAACGTCGACTTCGACCGCTGCGGCAAGCTGGTGGTGGCGACCAACGCCGAGGAGGTGGCGCGGCTCGATCGCATCTTCGACCAGGCCGTGGCCAACGGCGTCGAGGGGATGCGCAAGCTCTCCAAGGCCGAGGCGCTGGCGCTGGAGCCGCAGCTGGCCTGCGAGGGCGCGCTGCTCTCGCCCGAAAGCGGCGTCTTCGACAGCCACGGCTACATGCTGGCCCTGGAGGGCGAGATCGAGGCGGCCGGCGGGGCGGTGGTGCTGAGCACGCCCTTTGAAGGCGCCGCGCCCTTGGCGGGCGGGGGGTTCGAGGTCCGCGCCGGCGGCGCCGAGCCGACCGAGCTTTCCTGCCGCTATCTAGTGACCGCGCCCGGGCTCTCGGCGCAGGGCGTGGCGGCGCACATCGCGGGCTTCCCGGCGCAGATGATCCCGCCTGCCCATTACGGCAAGGGCATGTACTTCCGCCTGGCCGGCAAGGCGCCCTTCGCCCACCTCATCTATCCGCCGCCGATCCCCGGCGCGCTCGGCACCCACTACCGCCGCGACCTCGGCGGGCAGGGGATCTTCGGGCCGGACCTGCATTACGTGGACGCGCCGGACTATACGGTCGACCCGTCCGCCGCGCCGGACTTCTACCGCTACATCCGCAAGTTCTGGCCGGCCCTGCCCGAGGGCGCGCTCAGCCCCGACTACGCCGGCGTGCGGCCGAAGATTCACGGCCCCGACGAGCCGCAGCCCGACTTCCGCATCGAAGCGGCCGAGGAGCACGGGATCAAGGGCCTCGTCGCCCTGTTCGGCATCGAAAGCCCCGGCCTCACCTCGTCGCTGGCGATCGGCGAGGAGGTGGCGGCGAGGCTGAGGCTCTAAACGCCTAGCTGTCGAAGCTACGAAGGTTGTTCACCCGGGGAGGGGTCTGAACGAAGCTGGGGTTGCAACACTCCACTTCCACCGGAACTCCCCGGATGAACGTCCATAAGAATGCGCGGCTGACGCCGCGTGGTCGAGCCCTGATGGTGTCTCGGATCGTAGATGAAGGCTGGTCGGTGGCAGCTGCGGCGGAAGCGGCTGGGGTCTCGGTGCGGACGGCCCGCAAATGGGTGGGCCGGCGTCGTCGGGGGCCGAGCGAAGACTTCACCGATCGCAGCTCGGCGCCCCGACGATGTCCGCGCAGGACGTCGCAACCGCGGGTGATGCAGATCGAGCAGCTGCGCCGCCAGCGGATGACCGGGCCGGCGATCGCCCAGGCCCTGGGCATGGCGCGCTCGACGGTGGGCGTGATCCTTCGCCGGCTGGGGCTGGGCAAGCTGACGGCGCTGGAGCCCCGGCCCGAGGTGATCCGTTACGAGCGCTCGCGACCCGGCGAGATGATCCATCTCGACATCAAGAAGCTCGGCCGCTTCGACGTGGAAGGCCACCGCATCACCGGCGACCGCCGTAAAGGCGCATCCCGGGGAGCCGGCTGGGACTTCCTGCACGTCTGCGTCGATGACGCCTCGCGCCTGGCCTACACCGAGATCCTGCCTAGCGAGCGCAAGGAGGACACCACGGCCTTCCTCGAGCGCGCCCTGGCCTGGCTCGCCCGCCACGGCGTCACCGTCGAACGGGTGATGACCGACAACGGCTCGGCATATCGCTCCAAGCTCTTCGCCAAAGCCTTGCAGACCGCCGGCGCGCGTCACGTCCGAACCCGCCCCTACACGCCTAGGACCAACGGCAAGGCCGAACGCTTCATCCAGACCAGTCTGCGCGAGTGGGCCTACGCCAAGCCTTACGGCTCGTCGGCGGAGCGATCAAAGGCCGTCGGACCCTGGACCGACAGCTACAACCTCACCCGACCCCACTCCGGCATCAAAGGCTTCACCCCCTGGCAGAGGGTGAACAACCTTCTTGGTAACGACACCTAGCGCGGCGCCAGCTTCAGCACCCGTCCTCGGTCATTGTCGGTGGCGACGTAGAGCGCGCCGTCCGGGCCGACGATCACGTCGCGCACCCTTTCGTCGACCTCGCCGAGCAGCCGCTCTTCGCCGACCACCCGATCGCCGTCGAGCACCAGCCGGGTCAGCCGCTTGTCCTTCAGGCCGCCGACGAACAGGCTGCCCTTCCAGGCGGGGAAGAGGCTGGCCTCGTAGAAGGCCATGCCGGAGGGGGCGATCACCGGGTCCCAGTAGTAGACGGGCTGCTCCAGGCCGGCCTTCTGGGTGACGCCGCCGGTGATCTGGCCGCCGGCGTACTCGCGTCCGTAGGCGATGGTCGGCCAGCCATAGTCCCGGCCGGCGCGGACGACGTTGACCTCGTCGCCGCCGCGCGTTCCGTGCTCGACCTCCCAAAGCTCGCCCGTCCGCGGGTTCAGGGTCGCCGCCTGGATGTTGCGGTGGCCGGTCGAATAGATCTCCGGCTGGGCGCCGGCGCGACCGACGAAGGGGTTGTCGCGCGGGATGGAGCCGTCGGCGTTGATCCGCATCACCTTGCCCAGCCCGCTGTCGAGCCGCTGGGCCTGCATTCGGCCCGCGATGATCGACCGCTCGCCGGTGGTGATGAAGAGGGTTCCGTCGCGGGCGAAGACCAGCCGGGCTCCGAAATGGGCGGTGGAGCTCAGCGACGGCTTCTGCCGCCAGATGACGCGGACGTCGTCCAGCTTCGGCGGCGCGCCGGGGGACCGCGCCAGCCGGCCGCGGCCGACCGCCGTGTGATTGGCGTCGCCGTCGGGCTCGGAAAAGGCGAAGTAGATGAGGCCGTTGCGGGCATATTGCGGGTCGATCGCCAGCCCCAGCAAGCCGCCCTGGCCGCGCGCATCGATCGCCGGCAGCCCCGCCACCGCAGGCGACAGCTTGCCGGCCTCGAAAATCCGCAGCCGGCCCGGCTTCTCGCTGATCAGCAGGCCGCCGTTCGGCAGGAAGGCCAGGCCCCAGGGCTCCTCCAGCCCGTCCACATAGGTGGTCACCTGATAGGCGACATTGGAGCGGACCTCCGGCGCGCGGGTCTGGCCCGGGACGGCGGGGGTCTGGTCCGCGGCGTTGGCCCGCCCGGTCTGCACAGGCGCTCCGCCCTCTGCGCCTTGCGTCTGCGCCTGCCCGTTCGATCCGCCGCAGGCGGTCAGCAGGGCGGCGAGGCTCGCCAACATCGTCCACCGCAGCATCGCCCTCTCCCTCAGAGCGGCCCGACGACGCGTCTCAGAGCCTCGTCGGGCGAGGCGCCCTCGAGGTGGATCAGCGACCAGACCGCAAAAAACAGCAGCGGCCAACGCTGGCCGGCCGCCTCGCCTGCAAAGGCCCGCTGCACAGCCTCCGGTTCCCGTAAACGCCGAACGGCGTCGATCCGGGCGATCCTGGGCGCGATTTCGGCGGCGCGCGGGGCGATCCAGGTCTCGACCGGCACGGTGAAGCCCTGCTTCTTCGCCCAGGGCTCGGCCGCCGGGCAGGCGCGCTCCAGCCATTTGCGCAGCAGCCACTTGCCGTGGCGGCCGCGCACCTTGAAGCGGTCGGGCAGGGGATAGGCGAAGGCGGCCACCTCGCGGTCGAGGAAGGGGGTGCGGCCTTCCAGCCCATGGGCCATCAGGCAGCGGTCGAGCTTGAGCAAAAGGTCGTTCGGCAGCCAGGTGGCGACGTCGGCCCACTGGGCCTGCTGCAGGCGGGACAGGCCCTTCGGGGCGCCCCCTTTCTGCGCGGAAGCCTCGGCGCGCCAGCGGGCCAGGGCGCCGGGGCTTTCGGGCCGGGGTTCGGCGGGCCGGCCGCCCAGCCAGGCGGGGCGCAGCGCCCGGCGATAGCGGCCATAGCCGCCGAACAGCTCGTCGCCGCCTTCGCCGGTCAGCACCACGGTGAGGGTGTCCTTCGCCGCCTCGGCGAGCTTGTAGGTCGGCAAGGTCGCATAGTCGGCGGTGGGGTCGTCCAGCGCCCAGGCGACCTGGGGCAGGATCCGCCAGAAGTCGGCTTCGTCGAAGCGGGTCTCGCGCCAGTCGAGGTTGAGCGCGCGGGCCACCCGCTCGGCCTGGCCCCGCTCGTCCTTGGCGCCGGGCGCGTCGAAGCCGCAGGTGAAGGCGGTCACCGGCCGCGCGTTCAGCCGGGCCATCAGCGCAGCGATCGCCGCGGAATCGATCCCGCCGGAGAGGAACAGGCCGTAGGGCACGTCCGAACGCTGGTGCACGCGGACGCTGTCTTCGAGCACGGTGTCGAGGCGGGCGAGGAGGTCGGCTTCGGAGCTGAACGCCCCCTCAGTCAGCTTCGCTGACAGCTTCCCCGCACGCGGGGGAGCAGCGACCCGCTCCTCCCCTGCGAAGCGGGGGAGGTGGATCGCCGAAGGCGAGACGGAGGGGGCGTTCGGCGCGAGCGCCCGCCGCCGCCAGCCGCCGACCACCTCGCCATTGCGGACCTCGAGAACCTCGCCGGGCGCCAGACGGCGCACTCCCTTGAAGACGCCGCCCACCGTGTAGCTGAAGCCGAGCAGCTCCTCGCCGGCCTCTTCGTCCAGCTCCGGCGTCAGCAGGCCGGCGGCGAAGAAGGCCCGGGGCTCGGAGGCGAAGGCGAGGCCCGCCTCGTGCTCCAGCAGATAGAGCGGCTTGATGCCGAAGGGGTCGCGCGCCAGCCAGGTCCGCCCGTCGCCGCCGATCAGGCACAGCGCGTACATGCCGCGCAGCCGGTCGAAGGCCGCCGGGCCCTCCTGGGCGTAGAGGTGCAGCAGGGGCTCGAAGTCCGAGCCGGTGGCCAGCGCGCCGGCCAGCTGGAAGTCCCGCGTCAGCTCGAGGTAGTTGTAGATCTCGCCGTTGCCGATGACCGTCGCGCCGCCCGAATGCAGCGGCTGCCAGCCGCCCTCCAGGTCGATGATCGACAGTCGCGCGTGCGCCAGGGCCGCGTGCGCCGTGGTCTCCAGCCGCACCCCGTCCGGACCGCGGTGGGTGATCGCCCCGATCATCTGCGCAGTCCGCGCCTCGCCGGCCTCGCCGGGGGCGGGGCTGAGCATCCCGGCGATGCCGCACATCAGATCGCCCCGTAGTCGGAGAACAGCGCCTTCCACTGGGCGACCACCGCGGCTTCGGAGAACTCCAGCTGGATGCGCTGGGCCCCGCGCTTGGCGAAACGCGTGCTCAGGGCCTTGTCGGCGAGCAGCCGCTGCACGCCCTCCGCCAGCGCCTGGGCGTCGTCGATCGGCACCAGCAGCCCATCCTTGCCGTCCTCGATCAGCGCCTGCGGCCCCTGGCTGGCGGCGGCCACCACCGGCAGGCCGTGCGCCCAGGCCTGGATCACCACATTGCCCAGGGGCTCGTAGCGCGAGGGAAAGACGCAGACGTCGGCGGCGCGATAGAGGGCCGAGGCGTCGGTGCGCCAGCCCAGGAACCGCACCCGGCGTTCGACGCCGAGCGCCGCGGCCATCGCCTTCAGCCGCGCCTCTTCCGGCCCCGCGCCGGCTAGCCAGAGGTAGGCCTCGGGCAGGCTGGCGAGCGCGGTCAGGGTCACGTCATGGGCCTTGGATTCGTGCAGCCGTCCCATGCCCAGCAGCAGGGGCGCGTCCTCCGGCGTGTTCAGGCTGGCGCGCGAGGCCGGCGCCGCGTCAGCCGGTGCGGCGGCGAAGTTCGGGATCACGCGCACCCGTCCTGCCGGCCAGCCCTGGCCCACGATCCACTCGGCGATGTCCTCGGTGTTGGCCACCAGCTGGTCGAAGCCGGCGTAGTATTTGAGGTTGTAGTAGCCGCCCAGCCGGCCGATCCGCGCCCAGGGCCCCTTGGGCGTGTGGCGCGCGGCGCGGTTCATCCAGGCGACCAGCAGTTTGGCGTCGTTCAGCCGCGCATATCCCGCCGCCGCTGTCTTGGTCAGGATGTCGATGGGGCCGCCGAAGCGCAGCACCTTGGCGGGGACGCCTGCGGCCTTCAGCGCCGCCTCGCGGCCGGGATGGCGGCGCAAGGCCACGGCTTCGCCCACCCCCGCCCGCGCCAGCGCCCGGACCAGATCGACAAAGTAGGTCTCGGCTCCGCCGTCGCCGGACGTGCCTAGGAGGTGGAGCACGCTCATGAGGCGGCGAACCTAGCCGTTCACGCGCCTTCGCCCAAGCCGCTTGAAGAGGCGAAAATCTGACCCTATAACCCGCGCCTCGTTCGCGAGGCCCGTGGCTGGGTAGCTCAGATGGTTAGAGCGGTGGATTCATAACCCACAGGTCGGCGGTTCGATCCCGCCCCCAGCTACCAACGCTCCCAACCGAGCGTTCCCAGCGTGTTCGTTCAGCAGCTGGCCAGAGTGCCCTCGGTTTCAACGTCGATGGGCGCGCCGCGGTCTAGGCCCTCAAAGGCCGGAAACATATCAAGAACAACGACCCCGTGGCGAGTCCATTCCGGCGCGACATTGCCGCGCTAGGTGGCGCTTTCACACAGCAAGATGGTCTTTTGATGTGACCCGTTCATAGTCGGGGAAACTATAGTCTAGGTACCGAGTGATCTGTTGTCACTCAGAGTGATTGCGTACCTGTATGAAGAAGTTATTCGGTTTTATCCAGTCCGTTACGTCTCATATACTGTATGAGTGCTTTCGTCGTGGTGGTGGATGGGCGCGACTGATCACCGGACGGCCAGAAGCGCCTAAAATCGACGGTAGGTCCCACTTCGACCCACTCTGGTCAGGGGGCTGAGATGGTCGGCAAGCCCCCCTCTAGCCTTTCGCACTTCGGCTTCACAGATCTGGACTGGGCGAGGATCAAGATCCTCGCGCGCCAGGTCAGCGCCACCTATGTGCCGCCACCCCTGGACGACCTGGATGTTCCGTATCGCGTTGGCGCCTGCAAGCTGGGCCAGGAAGGCGGCTACAGCGGAAAACATGTCGCGAGCTGGAGGGGGCGGGCGATCTTGGTCTGGGAGATGACCGAGCCGGAGCGCCGAGACTGGGAGCGCCGTCGTCGCTAGCGACGCGTCAGCTCACCGGGCTGAGCTCACCCGGGCCGGAACCGGGCTTTTCGCGCCGATTGACGCGTCCAGCGCGTCCAGCACCTCGTGATCTTCGAACTTCCGGGCGAACAGCGCGCCGCTCGCACGCGCGGCGTCGAAGTCTGCAGCCTTCAAGACGGCGGGGTTCGAGGCGCCGGGCTCGAACGTCGAGTAGTTGAAGGCGGTGCGGACCACGTCCGACGAAAAGGGCGAGTTCGCCAAGATGGTCTGGATCATCATTTCGTCGGGCGCGAACGCCGTGCTGAAGAAGCGGGCGACCTTCCTGTTCTGCTCGAGGTAGCCGAGCAGGTGCTCCGCATGCTTGCGCGAGAGGCACCAGTAGCTTTGGCCGCCGTGCGGGTGGAGACCGCCGGGGACCTTCCGCGGGAGGAGTTTCAAGGCCTTCGGTTTCACGCCGCCGCGATGGAAGTAGTGGCGGTCGATGCGCTCGAAGCCGCCCCTGGGGCCCCATTTGTCGATCGGGAACGGAAGCATCCGCATCTGGGAGCGCTCCCCCAGGTTGGCGAGATGCTGCTCGATCTCCTGCTGCGGAACCAGCGGATAGCACTGGCCGGTGGCCAGGATGGCGTGGCTGGCGTCCGTCGTCAGGAACCACTTCAGGCCCTCGAGACTGGCGGCGACGTGGCCATACAGGCCCCAATGGCAGACGTGTCGCGGCAGAAAGGTCACGTCAGGCTTGAGCTTGACGGCCTCGCGAAACGGTTCGACGTCCGCCTTGCCGTCAATGTGAACCGCGATCGGGGCGGGATCCAAGGCCTCGACGAGGCGGGACAGCAGGTCCGGCCGCTTGTGCGCCAGAACGATGTATGCGGGCTTAGGTTTAAAGGTCACGACGAAGCCTACTGATGCGGGTGACCCTCTCGCAAGGGACATGGTCGAATTGCGGGGCGCGAGCGGAGCGCCTGAGCTCCGGCGCCAGCTTTCACGTCGCAGGTGACACTAGGAAGGCGCCCGTCCGCTTTTGCGGCGCGCGCGGAGCCCGACGCCGCCGCCGTCCAGATGGCCGCCGACAATTCCCGGCCGACGGCCTTCGACATCCGCCGGCCTGGCTGAGGCCTGAAGGGCCCAAGGCGAGCTTAAATTTTTCAGCGTCCCCACAGTTGTAAATCGCAAATCAGCGAGGGGAATTCGAGGCGCAAAAACTATGCAGATCCTCCAGATTCTGCGCGGATGCTCATCTTTTGACTCGGACGTCATGTAACAACGTGACGAATGAGGTCGAGAATTGGTCAATGTCTGACCATTTTCGACGCACGAGTCAGTAGTCTGATCAATTTTTGTGTTAGGGTCTGTTTAACCTCCACCTTCCGATTTCGCACGCCGAGAGGTGGAGCAGCGGATGCAGGACGATATTCTGGCCTTGGCTTTGGAGGTCTCGCGGATCACCAGCGAGAAGATCTCGCTGATCGAGAGCATCATGCGGCAGACGCGCCTTCTGGCGCTGAACGCGCGCATCGAGGCGGGGCGGGCCGGCGCGTCGGGCGCCGCCTTCGGCGTGGTGGCGCATGAGATGGGCAGCGTCTCGGCCAACATCACCGAGGTGGCCCAGGACTTGCGCGCCGCCGTCCAGGCCAATGTCGCGCGGATCGAGACCGTCGGGGCTGAGATGATGACCGCCTTTCGCGGCGCGCGGTTGCAGGACATCGCGCTGAACGCTGTCGAGATCATCGACCGCAACCTCTATGAGCGCTCGTGCGACGTGCGTTGGTGGGCGACCGACAGCGCCGTCGTCCAAGCCCTCGAGGTCCCGAGCCAAGCCTCGGCCGCCTACGCCATCGGGCGGCTGGCGACGATCTTGCGCGCCTACACCGTCTATCTGGACCTCTGGGTGGTGGACGCCGCCGGGCGGGTGGTCGCCAACGGCCGGCCGCAGGCCTATCCGGGGGCGGCGGGGACTGACGTCTCGGGCCAGGCCTGGTTCCGCGACGCCATGGCCACTCGCGACGGCGACCAGTACGTCGTCGCCGACGTCGAGACGGCGCCGGCCCTGGGCGGCGCGCCCGTGGCGACCTACGCCGCCGCCATCCGCGCCGGCGGCCAGCCGCACGGCCGGCCGATCGGCGCCCTGGGCATCTTCTTCGACTGGGCGCCTCAGGCCGCCACCGTGGTCGGCGGCGTCGGCCTGTCGGACGAGGAGAAGGGACGCGCCCGCGCCCTGCTGCTCGACGGCGGCGGCCGGGTGATAGCCGCCTCCGACGGTCGCGGCGTGCTGGCCGAGACCTACGCCCTCAAGTCGGAAGGCCGGCCGCGCGGCTTCTATGTCGAGGACGGGCGGCTGGTCGCCTATGCCCTGACCCCCGGCTACGAGACCTACGCAGGCCTGGGCTGGCGAGGCGTGATCGAGTACCGGCTCGGGGAGGCGCGCGAGGCGCCGGCCGCGAACATGGCGGCGGCCTGACGGTGCTCAGCCTGCCTGCCAGATGTCGTGTCCGAAGGCGTCGAGCGGCGGGGTGAAGGCCAGCGCCCGGGCGAGCAGGCCGCCGGGCGGCGCGGCGCGGAGCGCCTGCTCCAGCGTCCTCGGCGCGGCGCCCAGCCAGGCGTCGACGCGGCGCATGTCGCGGATGTTGTCGGAGAGCAGGTGGACGACGGCGCTCGGAAGGTTGAGCGGTTCGCGGCGATCCATCCGCCGCAACAGCGCCGCGCAGATCAGCCGCACGACGTGGTAGTTGTCGTCGTCGAGATCCACGTCCTCTCCGGCCTGCTCGGCCAGAAAGGCGTCGATCGCCTCGATCCGTTGGGGCCAGGGGGCGGCGAACAGCCGATCACGCTCGCCCGCCTCGCGCGTCGAGGCCCAGGCGTCGAGCGCGCGGTCGAGCGCCAGCGGCGCGCGGGAGGGGTGCTTGAAATCGACCTGCCCGGCGAGATCCGGGAAATGGGCGAGGGTGAAGGCTTCCCAGTCCTCGTGCTTGGCGGCGTGGAACAGCGGATCGTCGACCAGGGCGGTGAACGGCAGGTCCTGCTGGCCTTCACGCTGCAGCCGCATGGCGATCGGCTCGAGCTGCAGGGTCAGCTTGCAAACCGTCTCGAGATAGATGCGCAGCATCCGCTCCGGCCGCAGCCATTCGCCGCGCAGCTCCGGCAGGACGGCCGGGAGCCAGCGACGGATTTCGCCATAGGCGCGCATCTCCGCCGGCCGGCCGATCGCGAACTGGTCGTTGCAGCTCGCCGTATCGGGATCGCGGTCGGAAACGACAAGCTCGCCCACCCCCGGAACCTCGCCCGACCAGACCCCGTCGAACAGGGTGTCGAAGCGCGCGCGGGCGACCAGATCGTAGGGCTGGCCGGCGGCTTCGGCGAGCGCCAGGCTCTCGCCCACCGAGTGGAACATGTCGAAGATGGTCAGCGGCGGACACTTCGGGAAGCGCTCGGCGAGCAGCCGCTTCTCCGCGACGAACAGCGGCCGCGCCTCGACCCGCCAGGCGCGCGGCGCATAGGCCTCGACCAGGGCGTCCAGTTCGGCCGGGTCGCCCTCGCGCCAGGTGTGGAAGAAGACGTCCACCTCATGGTCGACGAAGAAGGCCAGCAGGCTCTTGCGCGTCGATCGCCAGGTGCGGGGCTGGCCGCTCAGGCAGAGCGCGATGCGCATGGCGGCGAGGCCCTCCGGTTGCTGGGGTGCAGGCTGGGAGCCTAGGACGATTCTGCGGGCCGCCTTGCTGCGGTCTGGCGGCGCGGGCTATTCGGCCCAGGGCGGGGCATGACGCGGCGGACGAGGCGGACGGTTTGGGCGAGCAGCGACACGGCGGAGTGACGGCCTGGGCGCTGACCACCGGCGAGGCCGGCATGCGCACCCAGGCGCGCGGCCTGGCCCGCGCCGTCGCCGACGAGGTGATCGAGAAGGTGGTGATCGCCCGCCCGCCCTGGCGCAACCTGCCGTCGGGCCGGCTGATCCTGCTGGGGCTCGAACCGCAGAGCGACCTGATCGGCCCGCCCTGGCCCGACCTCATCGTCTCCTCCGGGCGCCGCTCGGCGCTGATCGCGCGCGAGGCGCGCCGGCGGGCGAAGGGCGCGCCCTTGCTGGTGCATGTGCAAGATCCCCGGGCCGGCGTGCGTGATTTCGACCTGATCGTCGCCATGGACCACGACGACGTGCAGGGGGCGAACGTCGTGCGCGTCGCCACCGCCCTGCATGACGTGACCCCCGAACGGCTGTCGGCCGCCGCAGACGCCTGGCGCGGCCGGCTCTCGCCGCTGCGCCGGCCGCTGATCGGGGTGATCGTCGGCGGTCCCGCCGGACGCGCGCCCTTCGGCCTGGACGAGGGGCGCAGCCTGCTCGAGCGGGTGCTGGCCATGAAGGCGGCCGCCGCCGGCGGCGTCGCGGTCGTCCCCTCCCGCCGCACGCCGGACGAAGTGCTGGCCCTGTTCGCCGAGGCCGCCGATCGGGATCCCGACCTCTGGGTCTGGCGGCGCGAGGGCGACAACCCCTACCTCGGCGTGCTCGCCCTGGCCGACCGTCTGGTGATCACCGGCGACAGCACCTCGATGGTCTCGGAAGCGCTCGCGACGTCGTGTCCGGTGGAGGTGTTCACGCCGCGCCTGCGCCGTCGCCACCAGGGTTTCGTGCGCGGCCTGGAGGCGCGAGGCCTGATCCGCATCTTCGACGGAAGCTGGACCCAGCCGGCGCCGCGGCCGGCGGTGGACGCCACGGCCGAGGCCGCCGCCGCCGTGCGGCGTCTCCTCGAGGCCCGGCGGGGCTAGCCTTTGCCCGGGTCCGAAGACCGGGTCGGTTCGCGCGGCGCCTCGATCGGCTCGGGCCGATCGATCTGGCCTTTGTCGTCGGTGTCGCCCTGTTTGCCGCTGCTTCCCCATTGGCCGCCGTAGGCCGCGGGCTTGGCGGGGTCGGGCGCGGCCGGCGGCTCCGGCCGGCTCTGCGGTTTCTGGTTCGCCATCTTCGGCTCCTTCGCGGGAGAAAACGCGCGAAGGAGCCATGCGGCCGTCAACTATCGCGGGGTGTAGACCTTAGGCGCGGGGCCGAGCGCCACCGGCCCGAGGGTGGTCTGGCCGGCCTCGAAGTTGAGGGTCGCGCGGGCGGCCTCGCCGTCCTGACGGGCCAGGGCGACGATGCGGGCGGCGTCGGCGGCGGTGGGCGGGATCACGCCGGTGTCGGCCATGGCGCCGAGCGCGCGCGGGGCCTGGCGCAGGCTCACCGGCAGCACGCCGCGAAGCCGTCCGTCGCGGCCGACGCCCAGCTTGCTCGCACGGGTCTCGATCAGGGCGTCGCCGGCGGTGAGCTTGCCGTCGCGCACGGTCATCAGCCCGCCGGCATCGGACCAGCGGCGCACGGCCTCGGGCCAGCCCGGGCCTTCGAAGGCGCTCATCTTCGACAGGGTGGAGTTCCAGACGATGGAGACCGGCTTGCCGCCGGCGATGCGGCCGAAGAGGCCGGAGGCCTGGGCCTTGCCGTTGTCCAGCTTGGCGAAGACCCCGCCCTCGTCGTCGGGTCCTGCGCGCAGGTGAAACTCGACGAGGTCGGCGGCGCTCAGCGCGAAGGGCTGGGCCCCGGCCGCGGGCTGGAAGGTCAGGCCCTCGCCCTGGAAGGAGAAGCTCGGCGGCCGCTTGTCGAAATTCGTCAGGCTGGCGCGCAGCACCTTGCCGTTCACCGCCACGGCTCCGCCTTGCGGCCGCACGAAGGTCAGCCCCTGGGGCGCGGCGAGCACCCACATTCCGGTGGAATAGAGGAAGGCCTCGCCCTCCAGGACCGGCGCCTGCAGGCTCCAGCCGGACGGCTCCTGGACGCGGGCGTCGCTCAGCGTCACGTCCATGCGGAACGGAAAGCCGCCGATGGTTCGCCGACTCCAGCTCAGCTGGTAGCCGGCGCGGGAGAAGTCGGCGACTGCGGCCTCCATCCGCCCCTGCACCTGGCCGCGCGCCCAGAGCCAGAAAACGCTCCAGGCGACCGCTGCGACGAGCAGGAGGACGAAGGGAAGATAAAGGCCAAGCCTTCGGGGTTTGCGGGCGACGCCGGGATCGTGCAGAGACATGGACGCTTCTTTAGCGCGGGGCGGGATGGCGGACGAGCGCTGGGTCTTCGGTTATGGCTCGCTGATGTGGCGACCGGGGTTTGCGTTCGTCGAGCGCTGCGCCGCGACCCTGCATGGCCGCCGGCGGGCCTTCTGCATCTATTCGGTCCACCACCGCGGCACCTACGAGCGGCCGGGCCTGGTGCTTGGCCTGGCGCCGGGCGGGGCGGCCCGCGGGGCGGCCTTCAGGGTGGCCGAAGCCGACTGGCCCGAGGTCTACGCCTATCTGCTGGAGCGCGAGCAGCCGACCGAGACCTATATCGAGGCGCGCCGCGCAGTGCGTCTGGCCGACGGACGACGCGTCGAGGCGCTGGTCTTCCTCTCCGACGTCCGCCACGTCCAATGGGCGGGCCGCCTCAGTCTGGAGCGCCAGGCCGAGCTGATCGCCGGCGCCCACGGTCTCTCCGGCCGCAATGTCGATTACCTGCGCGACCTCGTGCTCCATCTGCGCGAGGAGGCGGTGCGGGATTCCGCCATGGAGCACCTGCTGGCCATGGTCGAGCAGCGGGAGCTGGCGGGACGTACGGTCGCCGCGACCTAACCGGCGACGCCGCCGGCAGATTTCTCGAACTGTTTTGGGCGATCAGGCGCTGACCTCGCCGTACACGGATGATGTGTGGCGATGATGGGGCGAAACTGCGGCGGCCCTAGCTCGAAAAGTGGCCGGGTGGACGCCTGCAATAACACATCTATGAATTAGCAATTCAAAGTTGTAACGATGGTTAACGGCTCGTAAACAAAGGGGCCGATGGGGAGGCGACTATGCCCACGACAACTTTGAGCCCGCCCAGCGGCCTTGCGGACGCCGCCATCGTCAACGGCTACGTCAACAATGTCCGGGACACCGCGAGCCAGGCGCTGACCGGCCTGGCCGACGCTGGCGTCACGATCAGGGTGTACAACGGCGCGACCCAGCTCGGGACCGCCACCGCCGACGAGAGCGGGGCCTGGAGTTTCACGCTCGGGCGGCTGGCGGACGGGCCCTACAAGCTGACCGCCACCGCCGTCGATGCAGAGGGACACGTCAGCGCCGCGAGCGAGATCCTCAGCTTCAAGGTCGACACCCGGCCGCCGTCCAAGCCAGGGACCCTGGCCGACACGAGCATCTCGAAGGGCTTCGTCAACGCGGAGCACAACACCGCCGACCAGGCCTTCACCGGCAAGACCGACGCGGGCGCCACGGTCACCGTCTACGACGGCGAAACCCAGCTGGGGACCGTCAAGGCCGGCGGCGACGGGACCTGGAGCTTCACCCTGGGGCAGCTCTCGGAGGGCGCCCACAAGCTGACGGCGACCGCCACCGACATCGTCGGCAACACCAGCGACCGCAGCGACATCCTGGCCTTCACGGTCGACACCCATGCGCCGGGCGCCCCCACCAACCTCGCCGACGCCAAGATCGTCGGCGGCTACGTCAACGCCGCCCGCGACGTCGCCAACCAGGCGCTGACCGGCAAGGCCGAGGCCTATTCCTTTGTCTCGGTCTATGACGGGGCGACCAAGCTGGGCCAGGTCCAGGCCAGCGGGACGGGCGTCTGGAGCTATACCCTGGGCAAGCTCGCCGACGGCGACCACAGCCTCGCCGCCACGGCCGCCGACAAGGCCGGCAACATCAGCGCGCCCAGCGCAGCCCTGGCCTTCATCGTGGACACCCAGGCGCCGCTGGCGAACATCTTCGCCATCCAGGAGACCGGGCCCGGAGGCCTCTTCATGGTCGGCGGGACCGAGCCGGGCACGACCATCACCGTCTCGGAAGGCTCGACGACCTTGGGCGCGGCCGTAGCCGACGAGAACGGCTACTGGAGCGTGACGCAGCCCGGCCTGGCCGACAGGCCGTACGACTTCAAGGTGACCGCGACCGACGCGGCCGGCAACAAGTCGACGACGATGTTGACGCTCTATCACGGCGGATCGATCGTCTTCGCCGACGGCGACATCGTTCTCGGCGGCCAGGCCGTGTCGGCAGGAGGAACGGTCAGCTATGACGGCGACGCAACGCCCTCACGCTTGGCGACCTTGGTTGGCGACGTGGATGGCCTGTCGGGGCAAGCGCGGGGCGGGGACGACATCCTAACGCTTTCGCACAACACTGCGCCTGCGGACGGGCCTGCCGCCACGGCGATCGGGGATGCAATCTACATCACGGATTACGCAGCCGGCGGCGATGACCAGGTCTTCGCATTCGCCGGCTTTGGCTCGGACGCCATAGCGACGTCAGTGGGCGACGCCGCAAGGCTGAGCGGGCACGCCACGGGCGGTGACGACACGGTGGACGCGCTGAGCATGAGCCTGTCCGTCGGCATAGGGGACGCCAACTCTCTTACGGACTATGCCCGCGGCGGCGATGACGTGGTCGTGCTCAGCGGCGGCGGTCCCCACGGATCGGCCACCCGGGGCTATGGCGACGGCGAGACCATGAGCGGGCATGCCGTGGGGGGCGACGACACGGTGACGGCCCACACGGCCTATGGAGACGCCCAGTCGCTGACGGACTACGCCCAAGGCGGCGACGATCTGGTGGCCGGAAGGGTCGACTATCCCAATTTTATAAGCTCGCTTTACGGCGACGGCGCGGAGCTGTTGGGCCACGCCCAGGGGGGTGACGACACCCTCGTGGGGACGGACCATGCGCCCGACGTCATGTGGGGCGACGCAGCAACCGTGGCCGCCACGGCGACCACCGGGGCCGATCTCTTTGTCTTTCACCTGAACGACCGGGAAGACAAGATCATGGATTTCGAGCCGGGGAAGGACAGGATCGAGCTCGTCGGCCTCGGCGTCACCGGCTTTGCGGACCTGTCCACCCATTTCCAGACCACGCCCGACGGCGTTCTGATCGGCTTCGACCCGACTGACGGCGCCGCCAACAGCATTCTCGTGCGGGGCGTGACCGTCGCCCAGCTGACCGCCGGTGATTTCGTCTTCAGCTAGCGCCGAGCGGCCTACTCCGCCAGCAGCCTGGTCGACGCCGTCTCGATCCGTTCGGTGAGGATGCGCATGAATTCCGCCCGCTTCAGGCCGGGCGGGATCGGCTCCAGATATTCGAAGACGATGACCCCGGGCTTGATCCGGAAGCCCTTGGCCGGCCAGTGGACGCCGGAGTTGGTCGCCATCGGATGCACCGGCACGTCGATCTCGCGATAGAGGGCGGCGATGCCGGGCTTGTAGTCGCCAGCCTGGCCGGGCGTGGTGCGGGTGCCTTCGGGAAAGATCACTACCTGGCGGCCGTGGGCGAACAAGGCCTTGGCCTCGCGCACCAGCTTCTTGAGCGCCGCCGAATGGCCGCCGCGATCCACGGCGATGTTCCCGACCCGCTGGGCGTACCAGCCGAACCAGGGGATCCACTTCAGCTCCTGCTTCATCACGAAGGCGGACGCCGGCAGCACGCTGAACTGGGCGAAGACGTCGAACATGCACTGGTGCTTTGGCGCGACCAGGGCCGCGCCCGTCGGGATGTGCTCGCGGCCCCGCACCACCACCCGGACCCCGCAGATCCGCAGCAGGACGATGATGCCGGTGCTGTAGAACCGGAACATCGCCAGGATGCCGGAGAGCGGCCCCAGCAGCAGCGGCGTGGCGAGGATCGCGACGCTCGCGGACCAGAGATAGAAGAGCGCCGCGAACAGCACGGATCGGATGGCGTTCACAGTCAGCCCTTCTATTGCGCCGCCGCGGCGGGCTCCGAGCCCGGCGCGGGCTCGCGCGGCCCCAGCCCCAGGACCGCTTCGCGGCCGAGGATCGCCAGATACTTGCAATATTCCACCACCATCAACCGCGTGCTTCGCGGCGAGCGCCACCAGCGGCCGGATTTCAGCGAGGGCGTGGGGACGGCGTAGGTCTGCAGGTGGAACTCGGGCTCGCGCATCACGGCGCGCAGCTCCAGCATGGCGCGGGGCATGTGGTAGTCGGTGGTGACGATGATCAGGCTCTTGAAGCGCATGGTGCGCGCCCAGTCGGCGGTCTCGCGGGCGTTGCCGACCGTGTCGGCGGCGGTGAAGCCCAGGTCCACGCAGCAGTCGTAGAGCCGGCGCGCGGGCTTGGAGACATTGCGGATGTCCTCGCGGGTCGCGTCGCGGTTGACGCCGCTGATCAGCAGGCGCCGGCCCATGCCATCCTGCAGCAGGTTCAACGCTGCGGCGATGCGCTCGTTCGAATTGGCCCCGGTCAGGGCGACCACGCCGTCGGCCGGGTCGGGATAGGGCGCCGGCGTCGACTGCTGCACCCGCGCGGCGAAGGCCAGCAGGCCTGCGACCCAGATCAGCGCGAGCACCAGGAAGGCGGCGATGGACTTCATTGCATCTCCCGGATCAGGGCGCCGGCCGTGAGCCGCGCGGCGATCGCCGCCACGGCGGCGGCCAGCAGCGGGCAGGGCAGCACCGCCAGCAGGTCCGCCCAGGCGATCGGCAAGGCCGGCGTCAGCCCCTGGCTGCCGCCCAGCAGGCGAAGAATACCGCCCGACAGTATCGCACCGCCAGCTCCGATCAGGCCGGCCACCGCGGCCACCCGCGCAAACCGCAGCTGGAACAGGCGGGCGATGAAGCTGTCCTCGGCGCCGGTGAGGTGCAGCACCTCGACCACGTCGCGCTGGGCGGCGAGGCCGGCGCGCGTGGCGAAGGCGACCACCGCGGCGGCGGCTCCGGCGATCAGCAGGAAGACGACGGTTCCCATGCCCCGGGCGACGCCGGCGGCGCGGCGCACGTCCTTCAACCAGAGACTATGGTCGTCGACGATGGCGTCGATCCCCTGGCTCTTCAGCGCGGTCTCCAGCGCCCCTGCGGTCGCCGGCGTGCGATCGTCCAGGCTGACGGCGACCAGGCGGGGCACCGGCAGGTCCTCGACGTCGGCCACGTCGCCCAGCCAGGGGCGGACCAGGTCGTAGGCCTTCTGCGGCTCCAGGGCCCGGGCCTCCGTCACCCCGGTCACGCCGGCCAGGGCCTCGGCCGCCTTGGCGGCGGCGCTGTCGGGCGTCTCGCCCGGCCGCGGGCGGACGATCACCGTCGCCTCTGCGGAAAGCTGGCGGGTCCAGCCGCTGGCGGCACGGTCGGCGGCGATCACGCCCAGCGCCGTGACGCAGGCCAGGAAGCAGAGCACGGCGACGACGAAGACCAGCGCGCCGTCGCGGGTCTCATGTTCCGGAAGGAAGGGCGCCGGCCGCCAGCGGGCCGGGTCGAACATCTCGCTCATGAGAGCGCCGGACCCTGCGGCGGCATCAGGCTGAGCCGGCCGCCCTCAAGGTGCATCGACGGCCGCCCCGAACGGGCGACGAGGTCTTGATCATGGGTGGCGATCAGGATGGTCGTCCCCAGCCGGTTCAGCTCGACGAACAGGCGGTAGATCCGTAGCGCCATGTCGTGGTCGACGTTGCTGGTCGGCTCGTCGGCCAGCAGCACCTGCGGCCGATTGACCACGGCCCGGGCGATGGCCAGGCGCTGCTTCTCGCCGCCGGCCAGCGTCGGCGGCAGGGCGTGCATGCGCGCGCCCAGGCCGACCCAGCTCAGGAGCTCGGCGACGTCGGCGCGATAGTCGGCCGCCCTGGCGCCGCTGATCCGCAGCGGCAGGGCGGCGTTGTCGAAGGCGCTCATGTGGTCGAGCAGCAGCAGATCCTGGAAGACCACGCCGATGCGCCGGCGCAGCTCAGGTCGCGCCTGGGGGGCCGCATGTGCGACATCATGGCCGAACAGGTGGATCAGTCCCTTCGAGGGTTTGGCGGCGAGGTAGATCAGCTTCAACAGCGAGCTCTTTCCCGCGCCGGAGGGGCCGGTCAGGAAGTGGAATGACCCTTGAGCCAGGCTGAACGAAAGATCCCGCAGCACATCGGGACCTCGCCCGTAGCGCATCGAGACGTCGTCGAAACGAACCACCTCGTCGGAATCGTTCGCAAAAGTCGCGATAGGGTTTCTGGACATGAGGGCCGAAATCGGCGACCTCGGAGGAGGTTGCTGGAGCGTCCGATTCGGCCGTCATGATACTGTCCTGTCCAGAGTGCGCCACCAGCTATTTCGTGGACGACTCGCGCATCCCCGTCGACGGACGTCGGGTGAAGTGCAGCAGCTGCGGTCACCGCTGGTTGGCCGGACCTGAGGGTCCGATCCTCGAAGCCGACAGCTTCGAGCCGACGCCCGAACCTGTGTACGTCGAGCCTGCGGCGGTCGCGCCGGAGGTCGAGGTCGAGGCGGTCCCGGAGGAGGTCGAACCGCCGCCCGTTCGCCGGCCGGCGCGCCGCGTCCCTCCAGCCCGCGCCGACGGCCGCTCGAGCGCCCTGGTCTGGGCCGGCGCCGCCGTCCTCGCCGCCGCCCTGATCGCCGGCGTCGTCGTTTTCCGCGAGCAGGTCGTGCGGATCTGGCCAAAGAGTTCGGCGGCCTATGCCGGCCTCGGCCTTGAGGTCGCTGGCGGCGGCCTGGTGCTCGAGCAGGTGCAGGTGAAGCCCGACTTCCTCGGCGGCCACCCCATCCTCGCGGTGACCGGTGCGATCCGCAACGTCCGCGACGTGCCGGTGGACGCGCCGCCCGTGCGTCTGACCCTGCTCAACCGCGCCGGCCAGCCGGTGGCGGCCAAGATCGCCCGGCCCGACGACGCCACCATTCCCGCCGGCGCTCTGCGACGCTTCGCGGTCAACATGCTGGATCCGCCGGCCACCGCCCGCGATCTCGAAGTCCGTTTCGACGCCGGCGGCCATGGCAAGCCGGTGCGCACGATCGCCGCCGCGGAGCCGCCGGTCGCCGAAACGCCAACCGCGCCTCCGCCTGTCGAAGCGGTTCCCGCGCCGGCGGACGCGCCTGCGCTCTCACCTGCTGCGGCGACCGAACATGGCTGAACCGATCGGAACCATCCTGCTGAACGAGGCCGAGGTGGCCGAGCGGGTCGAGGCGCTCGCCCGCGCCATCGCCCCCCGGATCGACGACGAGACGGTCGCGGTCTGCCTGCTGACCGGCGGACTGTGGTTCTGCAGCGACCTGATGCGCGCCCTGGCCCGGGCCGGCCGCCATGTGCGCTTCGACGCCCTGTGGCTGGCCTCCTACAAGGACGAACGCGTCTCCACCGGGCGCTGCGAGGTCCGCGCCGACCTGCAGCGGCCGCTGGTCGGTCGCAAGGCGCTGGTGGTCGACGACGTCTTCGACACCGGCCTGTCGCTCTCGGAAGCCTATCGGCTGGTCAATGACGCCGGCGCGGCCGAGGTGCTGACGGCGGTCTTCGCCCGCAAGCCCTGGCCCCACGAGCGGGCCAGACAGCCCGACTTCGTCGGCTGGGAGGCGCCGGCCCGCTACCTGGTGGGCTATGGCATGGACTCCGCCGGCGCCTACCGCGGCCTGCCCTACATCGGCGCCCTGGACTGACGCGTGTCATCCCGGTCTTCGCTGCGCGAGACCGGGATGACAGAAATTGGAGTGGAGAGGGCTACCCCTCCAGCCACGGCGCCGGGCGTTCGCGCTCCAGCATCTCCTCGTAGGTCGGCCGGGGCCGCACGACGGCCCATTGATCGCCCTTCACCAGCACCTCGGGGACCAGCGGGCGGCTATTGTATTCGCTGGCCATGGCTGCGCCGTAGGCCCCGGCGCTCATGAAGGCGATCAAGTCGCCGGGCTCGATCGGGGCCAGGGTCCGGTCGCGGGTGAAGGTGTCGCCGGTCTCGCAGACCGGGCCGACGACGTCGTAGACGACCCCTGCGCCGGTGCGCGGACGCAGCGGGCGAATGTCGTGGTAGGCGTCGTACATCGCCGGCCGCATCAGGTCGTTCATCGCCGCGTCGAGCACCAGGAAGCGGCGGCCCTCGGGCCGCTGGTGGATGTGCTGCACGCGCGCCACCAGCACGCCGGCGTTGGCGGCGATCACCCGGCCGGGTTCGAAGGCGAGCTGGACGTCCAGGCCCTGGGTCACGCGGCCGATCATGGCGGCGTAGGCGTCCGGGCCGGGCGGCTCAGGCTGGTTAAAATAGGGCACGCCCAGGCCGCCGCCGAGGTCGAGGCGCTCGACGTGCATCCCCTCGCCGCGCAGCCGCTCGACCAGGCCGCGCATCTTGGCGAAGGCGGCCTCCATCGGGGCCAGGTCGGTGATCTGGCTGCCGATGTGACAGGCGACGCCCACCGGCTTCACGCCGGCCATGTTCGAGGCGTTGGCGTAGAGCCGCTCGGCCTCGGCGAAGGAGACTCCGAACTTGTTCTCCGCCTTGCCGGTGGCGATCTTGGCGTGGCCGCCGGCCTCGACGTCGGGATTGACCCGGATCGCCACGATCGCCCGCTTGCCGAGCCGCTGGCCGACCTGGTCGACCAGGCGAAGCTCTGGCTCGGACTCGAGGTTGATTTCGGCGACGCCGATCTGCAGGGCGAATTCGATCTCCGCCTCGGTCTTGCCGACGCCGGAGAAGACGATGCGCTCGGGCGGCACGCCGGCGGCGAGCGCACGGCGGATCTCGCCTTCCGAGACCACGTCGGCCCCGGCGCCGAGCTGGGCGAGCGTCTTCAGCACGGCGACGTTGGAGTTCGCCTTGACGGCGAAGGCGATCAGCGGATCGCGCAGGCCGGCGTTCACCAGGGCGTCGCGCAGCACGGTGTAGTGCCGCTCCAAGGTGGCGGAGGAATAGACGTAGACCGGGGTGCCCACAGCCTCGGCGATCTTCGCCAGCGGCACGTCTTCGCAGAAGAGCTCGCCCCCCTGCAGCTCGAAATGGTTCATTGCGGGTTGGCGTAGGGGTCGGGGAGGACGCCTTGCGGGGCGGAGGCGGCCGGATTCGGGCTCTGGCCCTGGATCGGCGCGGTGCGCGAGGGCGCGGTGTTCAGCCACTCGTCACGCGGATCCACGGTCGTGACCGGCCGCGAAGGATCCCGCGTCTCGCGCGAGGCCTCAGCGTCCGGGGCGGGCGTGCGTCCGAAGAGGGGCGCCGGCCGCTGCAGTTCGCCGGTCTTGCCGCAGCCCGCGAGGGCGACAGCCACGACCGCGAGGCCGGCGAGCGTCAGCGCGCGCAGGGGGGTGAGGCGGCTCATTGCAGGATCTCCTTCCAACGCGTGATCTGCGCCCGGACCTGGTCCGGCGAGGTCCCGCCATAGCTCTTACGGCTGGCGACGGAGGCTTCCGGCGTCAGCACTTCGTAGATGCGATCGTCGATGCGCGACTCCAAGGCCTGCAGCTCCGCGATCGGCAGGCCGGGCAGGTCGCAGCCGAGCGTCTCGGCCCGCTTCACGGCCGCGCCGGTCACATGGTGGGCGTCGCGGAACGGCAGGTTCAGCTCGCGCACCAGCCAGTCGGCGAGGTCGGTGGCGGTGGAGAAGCCCGCGCCGGCGGCCGCCGCCATCCGCTCGGTGTTGGGCGCCAAGTCCGCGACCATGCCGGCCATGGCCCGCAGCGACAGCTCCAGGGCGTCGAAGGCCTCGAAGGTCGGGACCTTGTCCTCCTGCATGTCCTTCGAATAGGCCAGCGGCAGGCCCTTCATCACGACCGACAACTGCTGGAACGACCCCAACGCCTTGCCCGCCTTGGCCCGGATCAGCTCGGCGGCGTCGGGGTTCTTCTTCTGCGGCATGATCGAGGAGCCGGTGGTGAAGGCGTCCGACAGTCGGATGAAGCCGAACTGCGGGGTCATCCAGATGACGATCTCCTCGGCCAGCCGCGAAAGGTGGAGGGCGCAGATCGAGCCGGCGGCCAGGGCCTCCAGGGCGAAGTCGCGATCCGAGACGCTGTCCAGCGAATTGGCCGTCGGCCGGGCGAAGCCCAGCGCCTCCGCCGTCATATGGCGATCGATGGGGAAGGGAGAGCCGGCCAGGGCCGCGGCGCCCAGCGGACTCTCGTTCATCCGCGCCCGCGCGTCGGTGAAGCGGCCCGCGTCGCGGCCGAACATCTCGACATAGGCCATCAGGTGGTGGCCGAAAGTCACCGGCTGGGCGGGCTGCAGGTGGGTGAAGCCCGGCATCAGCACCTCGGCGTGCGCTTCGGCCTGGGCCAGCAGCGCCTTCTGGAGCGCCTGGATGAGACCAGCCGTCCGGTCGCAAGCCTCGCGCACCCACATGCGGAAGTCGAGCGCCACCTGGTCGTTGCGCGACCGCGCCGTGTGCAGCCGCCCGGCCACAGGCCCGACCAGCTCGCGCAGGCGGGCCTCCACGTTCATGTGGATGTCTTCGTATTCCTCCCGGAAGGGAAAGGTCCCGGCGGCCATCTCGTCGCCGATCGCGGCCAGGCCCTGCTGGATGGCGGCTTCGTCCTCGCTTGAAATGACGCCCGCCTTGCGCAACATCGCCGCGTGCGCCCGGGACCCGGCCAGGTCCTGCAGCGCCAGCCTGCGGTCGAAGCCGATCGAAACGTTGATCGCCTGCATCAGTTCGGCCGGTTTGTCGGAGAATCGGCCGCCCCACATCGCCTGCCCGGCGGTCTGGCCTGCTGCCGGGGCGGTCTTTTGAGCGTCAGAGGAAGAGTCTGTCATATGAGCGATCAATCCGGGGCGAAACTCAGAGGCGGGTTCCTGAAGTGGGCCCTCTGGGGCGCCGCACTGATCGGCGTCGCGGCGGTTCTCTACATCATCGTCCAGGCTTCCATCAAACCTCACCAGGAGACCAGCCTCACGGCGGTCGCGCGCGGGGAGATGAAGAAGCTGGTCGCGCCCGCCGAAACCACGGTCGCGCCGACGCACGTCTTCTATGACGCCGCAGGCAAGCCGGTGCGCGCCGCGGACTTCAAGGGCAAGGTCCTGGTGCTGAATCTCTGGGCCACCTGGTGCGCGCCCTGCATCGCCGAGATGCCGACGCTCGCCAAGCTGGCGGCCGCCTACGCCGGCAAGCCGGTGGCGGTGGTCGCGGTCAGCGTCGATACGCCGGCGGACGCCGACAAGGCCAAGACCTTCATCGCCAAGCAGGCGCCGCTGGCCTTCTATGGCGATCCTGAAATGAAGCTGCCCTTCGCCTTGAAGCCCCCGGCGGCCGGCATGCCGACCACCATCATCTATGGCGCGGACGGCCTTGAGCGCGGACGCCTGTCAGGCGGGGCGGACTGGTCGGGCGTCGACGCCCGCCAGGTCATCGACCAGGTGCTGGCCGACCAATGAGGTTTCGCCTCGGACCTGACGTCAGGCCGAGAGCTTCATCGGAGCGGTCCGAGCCTCGGCGGCCAGGGTGCGAATCAGGCCCAGCAGGCTGCTGCGCGTTTCGGGCGTGAGGCGCTCGAACGCCGACAGCAGCTCCAGCGCGCCCGGGGTTCGCATGCGGTTGAGAAGGTCAAGGTCGCCTGGCGTGCCGCCGTCCGGCCCGTCGAGCACGTCCATCAGGTCGACGACCCGGCACTGAAGGGCGCGGGCGATCTGCACCAGCCGCGAGAAGGAGATGCGGTTGGCGCCGTTCTCATACTTCTGAATCTGCTGGAAGCTGACGCCGCACTGTTCGGCGAGGGCTTCCTGAGAGATGCCGAGGCTGCGCCTCCTGATCCGCACCGCCGCGCCGAGGGCGATGTCCATAGGATCCGGCGCCTTCGTCGATAGCTCGCTCACAGCACTGCTCCTCCTAGAGACCGCGGACTCAAAGTTGTTCCCCGTGCCGCCCAACAACTATGTCCTTTATTTCAATAGCGAAAAGGGGGGTGCGACGTCGGGTTCCCAAGCTGGGCCATAAGTGGGGGGTCTGAAGGTCGTGAAATTTCCGTGACAGCCTTCCGATGCACTCGGGAAAGCGCGGCTTTGACCCGCGCGGCCGCGACTTGGCGTCGCATCGGGCCTCAGGGCCGCCGTGTTGGCCTTGGCGCGCCTGATTTTCGGGATTGCCGGACCCGCGCCGGCCGCCGGCCGCAGGAATCGTTCGCGCGGGGCCGAAGATCGTCAGCAAGTTAAGCTTCTGGTCACCGAAGCAAGGCCGAATCTGGGGTTCCGCCGCCAACGATCGGAAGCCATGCGAGCCAGTCGTTCCCATCCGCACTTCGACCACGGAGCCGCCCTGCGCGTCCCGCCGCCGCACGACGCCAAGAACTGGCGGACGTTGTGGATGTGGCTCGGAGAGGACGCCCACATCATGTCCGAGGGCGGCGCCGTCCAGGTGCGAACTCCGGAAGGTCCGGTCGTGGCCCATTGCGGCGACTGGATCGTCCTTTCGCATTCGGGCTCGTTCCACGTCGCCCACGCCGCGCGCACCTGCGACGCCTGAGTCTCGGGGCGCGAGCCACGGTCTCGCGTATCTCACACCTTCTGTATCGACGAGCCGCGCCCGCCCAATTGCGGCGAGCGCCTAACGCCGTTCGCCACAGAGATTAACAACCGTAACCATTTGGAAAGGTGATTCTGGTCTAAGCCGTGTGCGCCAATAGCGCTTTTGGGGCCTGCTTTCGTCTCTCACGACCTGACCGACAGAATGTCGGCAGTTCCGACCAGGATGGTGTCATGTCGATCTCGTCGCTCTCTGCCGCACAGATCAGCAATCTGTCGGTCACCGCCATCCAGGGCCTCACCACAACCGACATCTCGTCGCTCAATGCGACGCAGCTCGGTGCGATCAACACCACAGACATCGGGGTCCTGACCACCACGCAGGTCGGCGCGATCAGCGCGACGCAGGTCAAAGGGCTGACCGCGACGCAGATCCCCTACTTCCAGAGTTCGATCGTCTTCAGCGCCACGCAGCTGTCAGTGTTCAATGGGGCGCAAGCCGGCGCCTTGAGCACGGACCTGCTGACCGCCTTCGACAACACTCAGATTAACGCGCTCAGCACGACCGCACTGGCCGGGCTGAACAGCACCAAATTCTCCGCCCTGAGCAGCGATCAGGTACACGGGCTGAGCACTGCGCAGTTGAAGGCGCTGACCGCCACCCAGCTGGGCGGCCTGACCACCGCCGATGTCGGCGAATTCACGTCGACGCAGCTCGGCCAACTGTCCTCGACGCAGCTGAACGGCCTGGGCGCGACGAACCTGGCGGCGCTGGACGAGACCCAGCTCGGCGGCCTGACCTCGAC
>NZ_CAXUPL020000005.1:0-248564 GCF_964252855.1 Phenylobacterium sp. LjRoot225
GTCGAGGTCGACCCGTACATGCCGCACGTCGCCTTCGATCGCGCCGTGCGGCGTGCGGTAGGCGGCGACGGGAACGCCTATGTCCCGACCAACATCAAGCGTCTCGGTGTTTCCGGTGGGCATCAGCACGCTGATCGGCAGCTTGCCCCGGGCGAGTTCCTCTCGGCCGCTGCTGAGAATAACCTCGGCGGGTCCGCCTCGACTGGAGACGGCGAACCGCATCCGGAGCGTCTGCTTTCCGGCAGCCAGCGCCTTGTCGGCGCGGATTGAGGTGGTTTCGACCGGATCGCTCGAGCGGGCCCAAGTGAACGCCGGCCGACCCTGGTCCAGATAGAGGCTCCAACCGCCGAAACGGCTCCCGAGCGCAACAACGGCGCCGGACGCATCGGGCCTGTCGAGCACCAAATCCGCCTCGAGGGTGTAGGAGCGGCCGATTAGCCGGGGCTCGGCGCTCATAGGCAGGCTGACGTCCTTGCCCCAGAAGTCGAAGTGCTTGCGCCCGCTGCCGGCCAGCGTCTCCAGACTGGCGCGGCCGCGCCCTGCGGTGTGGAAGAGGGGGAAGACGTTGTTTTGCTCAGCCTCCCGATTCCAGTCCCGTATCATGGCCTGCATGCGCACCGGCTCCTTTGCCGAAAGGTCGGTCGACTGGCTGAAATCGCGGGTAAGGTCATACAGCGACCACCTAATCGGCGGCTTGGGGCCTTCCTTTGCGGCCATCTCCCAGGCGAGCCGGCCATCATCGCCGCTGAGAAACCAGCCGTCCTTGTAAAGCCCGACCTTGCCACCCAGCTCGAAGTACTGGGTGCGGGGCTTGGCAGGCTCGCAGCGCGACAGGCTGGCCAGCAGGCTCAGGCCATCGATCGGCTTCTGATCGACGCCGTTGACCTGCCTCGGCGCCGGGATCTTCGCCGCTTCGAGCACCGTCGGAACGAAGTCGATCGCATGACCGAACTCGGCGCAGACCGACCCCGGCCGGGCCACATGGCCATTCCAAGTCATGATCATACCGTTGCGGACGCCGCCCAGCATGGAGCCGTACTGCTTGCCCTGTGGGAGCGGGGTGTTCATGGCCATGGCCCAGCCCGCCTGGTAGTTGCCGTAGCTTTCCGGCCCGCCGAGTTGGTCGGCGTTGGCGTAGATGAAGGCCTCGCGCTCATCGTCGGCGCCCATGGCGCGCAGCTCGTTGAACGCGCCCTTCGGGCTGCCTTCCATGCTGGCGCCGTTGTCGCCCAAGATCACGGCGAACAGCGTGTTGTCGAGCTCGCCCATGCGCTCGAGCTCGGCGAGGACGCGGCCATACTGCTCGTCCATATAGGCCATCTGCCCTGCGGCGGCCTCCATGGCGCGAGCGGCGTAGGCCTTCTGCTGCGGGCTGAGCGATGACCAGGCCGGGATCTCGGCAGGGCGGGGCGTCAGCCGCGTACCCTTGGGCACGACACCGGCCGCAATCTGGCGGCGCAGCGTCTCCTCGCGCACCCTGTCCCATCCCTGATCGAACTTGCCCCTGAAGCGGGCGATGTATTCAGCGGGAGCCTGGTGCGGGGCGTGGGTGGCGCCCGGCGCGTAGTAGATGAGGAATGGCTTGTCCGGCGCGCCGGCCTTCTGGTTGTGCACCCAGCGGATGATGTCGTCCGACAGACGCCGATCGAGCATCCTGCCGCCGCCTGCACCGCCTTCGTCCGGGGCCAGCATGTTCGTGCCGCGATGCAGGACGGGCTCGAATTGATCGGCGTCGCCGGCGACGAAGCCGTAGAAGTAGTCGAACCCGAGCCCCGTGGGCCAGCTGTCGAACGGACCGGCCTCGCTGCGATCGGCACCCGGCGTGTTGTGATGCTTGCCGAACATGGCCGTGCTGTAGCCGTTCAGGCGCAGCACCTGCGCGATGGTGGCGGTCTGCGGCAGGATGCGGCCGCCGTAGCCGGGAAAGCCCGTGGGCAGATCCGACAGGTAGCCGACGCCGGCGTTGTGATGGTTGCGGCCGGTGAGCAGCGAAGCGCGGGTCGGCGAGCAGATCGCCGTCGTATGGAAGCGATTGTAGCGCTGGCCCATCGCGGCCAGCCGGTCGAAGTGGGGCGTCGGCACCGGCCCGCCGAACGCGCTCGACATCGCAAAGCCCGTGTCGTCCGACATGAACAGGAACACGTTCGGCGCCCCTTGCGGCGGGCGAACGGGCCGAAGGGGCGCTGGCTTGGCGTCGGCGGCGTTCTCGGCGATCACGCCGGAGAAAGGCGAAGGCCCGATCGGCAGCACAGTGCGGTCCTGCGCCTTCGCGCCGACGGACGCCGATATGGCGAGGACGGCGCAGCCAAGCATCAGACGGGATTTCATGCGTGCGGATCCTCAGATTTATTGTGGAACCGCGAACGCCGCGGCCGCCATTGCGATGGCGCTCTCGAATTTGATCAGGGCGGCCGTGGGCGTAAGACCTTCGTCCCGGTCGATGATCTGGAGCATGGTGCTGAGCATGCTGACGACCAGGCGCATCCGCGTTCGCCCGTCAGGTTGCGCGCCGCTCGGCAACAAAGCGTTCAGCCGATCGGTGACGCGCTCGGTCTCCGGATACTCCTCGATCACCAGTCCGCGCGCGGCCGCCAGGCCCGAGCGCTCCAGCGCCGCCAGGAAACGAGCAAAGCTGTGCTTGCCGGCGCCGTCCGTCTGCTCGAACAGCGGGAGCGCGAAGACCCTCAGCAGGTTGGGCGCGGCCAAAGGTCGGCCGGCCGCCTCCAGCTCCGCCAGCAGCTCGGCCCGTCGGGCGTCGATAGCCGGCAGCCGATGATGGAACACGGCCTGGATCAACTGATCTTTGCCGCCGAAATGATAAGCGACAACATTGGTGTTGAGCGAGCCAATGGCCGCCCCGATCTGGCGCGCCGAGACGGCCTCTACCCCGAGTTCCGCGAACAGCGTCTCGGCCGCTTCGATCAGCGCGACGCGCGTGGCCTCGCGTCGTGGATCGTTCCGTTTCCGAGCAGTGTTCGCCATGGCCCCTCTTCCTGCATACAAAATGAGGCAGATGCGTTATCTTAGTCAAGCGGCTGTTGTGCGGCCGCCGAGCTGGTGGAGGCTTGATGCGACAGACGGCTGCTTTCGGCGGCCCAAGGACGCAAGGCATGCGCCGCATCAGCGGCGACGCCTTCGCCATGGGATCAGAGCGCTTCTATCCCGAGGAACGGCCGGTCAGGCGCGTGCGCGTGAGCGATTTCTGGATGGACGAGACCCCGGTGACGAACGCCCAATTCGCGCAGTTCGTGCGGGAAACCGGCTACGCCACCTTCGCCGAAAAGGCCCCGGACCCGAGGCTGTATCCCGGGATGGATCCATCCACGGCCAGGGCGGGCTCCGCTGTTTTTGCGCCCCCCGCCGGTCTGGCTGACCCGAATCGCCCGCCGCAGTGGTGGGCCTTCTGCTTCGGCGCCGACTGGGCGCATCCGCGCGGGCCTGAGAGCTCGATCGAGGAGCTTTGGGATCATCCCGTGGTGCATGTGGCCTATGAAGACGCCGAAGCCTACGCCCGCTGGGCCGGCAAGAGCCTCCCTACGGAAGCCGAGTGGGAAGTCGCTGCGCGTGGCGGGTTGGACGGCTGCGAGTACGCGTGGGGCGACGAGCTAGCTCCAGGCGGGGCGATGCTCGCGAACTACTGGCAAGGCGCCTTCCCCCACGAAAACCTCAAGCTGGACGGCTGGGCGCTCACATCGCCGGTGAAGTCCTACCCGGCTAACGGCTACGGCCTCCACGACATGATCGGCAACGTCTGGGAATGGACCCGTGACTGGTATGCGGAGCCGAAGAGCGAGCTCTCGACGAAAGCCGCATGTTGCGCGGCGGACAACCCGCGCGGGCCGAGGCGCGACCAGAGCTTCGATCCCGCCGATCCGATGCGCAGGCCGCGCAAGGTCCTGAAGGGCGGCTCGCACCTCTGCGCCGAGAACTATTGCCAGCGTTATCGCCCGGCCGCGCGCCACCCCCAGAGCATCGACACGACGACGAGCCACGTGGGCTTCCGGTGCGTGCTTCGCACCTCCGGGTGAGCTGAGGCGCTCGAGCCAGCGCGTATGTCCTCGATCCACCCTCAGCAGTCATTCGGAACGTCCGTTTGTCGGACGCGGTCGATCGCGAGATCCCGCGGCGGCGCGACGGCGACCGCCGGATCAGCCCTGCCTCAATCCGCCGGAGAACGGCCCTCGCCTTGCGGAGGATAGTCGCCGCTGTAGCCCAGAATCCGTGAGATCCGCTCGCCGGCCTGCAGAACCAGCAGCTCGGCCCGGGCGCGATGGGCCGCGACGCGGTCCGTCGGGCCGGCGATGGAGACCGCGCAGAAGACCTCGCCTTCGCGATCGAACACCGGGCTGGCGACGCCGCTGGCGCCGTCGACGATGCCGTTGCGGTCGAGCACGACGGCGGTTTCGCGAACCTGGCGCAGCAGGTCCGGCATCTCGTCCTTGCGGGTGGTGTCGGCGGTGAACTGCAGGAAGTCGGTCTGGTCCAGGTAGCGCGCCTGGGCCTCCGGCGGCAGGAAGGCCAGCATCGCCTTGCCCGCCGCGACGCTGAACAGCGGCCGCCGGTTGCCGACCCGGACCGCAAACCGCAAAGGCGCCTCGGACTCGATGACGTCGACGTAGATGCTTTCGGCGCCTCGCTCGGAGAGCACGCAGAGCATCACCGTCTCGCCGGTTTCATGGGCCAGCCATTCGAGGACGGGCCGGGCGCAGGCCGGGAAGTCCGCCGAGGGCGCCGCCTGACCGATCAGGCGCGAGAGGCGGAAGCTCTCCGGCCCCGGGGTGTAGAGGCCCGCCTGGCGGATCACATAGCCGCCGTGCTCCAGGGTGGCGAGCAGCCGATGCAGGCTGGTCTTCGGCAGCTTCAGCTGCTGGCTGAGCTCGGCGAGGCCGGCGCCGCCGCGCTTGGCGGCGATGGCGATGAGCACCTCCGGAACCCGCAGGATCGCGCGCGGACCGGCGTCTTCCCTGTCCGTCCTGTCTGCGCCGTCCTTCGATGAATCCGCCCCCGCCACCGTGGCGCCGTCAGATGCCCATGCAGAGGTATTTGATCTCCATGTAGTCATCGAGGCCGTGGCGCGAGCCCTCGCGGCCGAGGCCCGACTGCTTGACCCCGCCGAAGGGGGCGACTTCCGTCGAGATCAGGCCGGTGTTGATGCCGACCATGCCGGCTTCGAGCGCCTCGGCCACCCGCCAGACGCGGCTGATGTCGCGGGCGTAGAAGTAGCTGGCCAGGCCGTATTCGCTGTCGTTGGCCTGGCGGATCGCGTCGGCCTCGTCCGTGAAACGGATCACGCCGGCCAGCGGGCCGAAGGTCTCTTCCTTGGCGATCTTCATCTCGGCGGTGACGCCGGAGAGGACCGTCGGCAGGAAGTAGCTTTCGCCCAGGCTCGAGCGCTCGCCGCCGACCAGCACCTTGGCGCCGCCGGCCACGGCGTCGCTCAGATGCTCCTCGACCTTGGCCACCGCCTTGTTGTCGATCAGCGGTCCGACTTCGGTCCCGGCGTCCAGGCCGTAGCCGACCTTGAGCTTGGCGACGCGGGCGGCGAGCTTCTGGACGAATTCGTCGTAGACGCCGTCCTGGACGTAGAAGCGGTTGGTGCAGACGCAGGTCTGGCCGCCGTTGCGGAACTTCGAGAGCACCGCGCCCTCGACCGCCGCATCGACGTCGGCGTCGTCGAAGACCAGGAAGGGCGCGTTGCCGCCGAGCTCGAGCGAGAGCTTCTTGATGGTCTCAGCGCTGTCGCGCATCAGCTCGCGACCGATCTCCGTCGAGCCGGTGAAGCTGATTTTCTGCACCACGGGATTGCGCGTCATCTCGCCGGCGATCGCGCGGGCGCTGCCGGTCACCACGTTGAAGACGCCCGCGGGCACGCCGGCCTCTTCGGCGAGCAGCGCCAGGGCCAGGGCGGAATAGGGGGTGGCCGAGGCCGGCTTCAGCACCACGGTGCAGCCGGCCGCCAGGGCCGGGCCGATCTTCCGGGTAATCATCGCCGAGGGGAAGTTCCACGGCGTGATCGCCGCGACCACGCCGATCGGCTGCTTCAGAACGACGATGCGCTTGTCGGCGGCGTGGCTGGGGATGACCTCGCCGTAGGCGCGCTTGCCCTCCTCGGCGAACCATTCGACGAAGGCGGCGGCGTAGGCGATCTCACCCTTGGCCTCGGACAGCGGCTTGCCCTGCTCGCGGGTCATCAGCTCGCCCAGCGCGTCCTGATTGGCCATCATCAGCTCGTAGAGCTTGCGCAGGATCTTGGCCCGCGCGCCGGCGGTGAGCGCCCGCCAGGCCGGCAGGGCGGCCTCGGCCGCAGCGATCGCCCGGGCGGTCTCCGCCGCGCCCATGTTCGGCGCCGTGCCGAGCGTCTCGCCGGTTCCCGGATTGGTCACCGAGATGGTGCCGCCGTTGTCCGCGTCGCACCAACGGCCGTCGATGTAGGCCTGTTCTTTGAAGAGGGTGCGGTCAGTCATGGCTTGCGATCTCTCAGTTCGTTGGGCGAGCGTCGGCGACAGCTCAGAAGGCGCGCGGTCGTCTCGCGTCGAATATGGCTCATGTGGCGTCGCACGCGATATCATCCAACCGCCGCCTTGAGCAAACTTCGACCTATCGACGGCGGATGGCTGGCTTGCCTGCCCTGGCGCCTGGCTGGACGGCATTGCTAACTGACGTCATAATTTAGCCCGACGAGCGACGGACTGCGGACCGATGCTGGCGATGCGGCCGGGGGCGCCTACCTTTGAGGAGCGCTCCGGCGCCGGAGCTAAAGAGGCCTGAGGCGTCTCATTCGGCGGATGACTTGCGAATTGAAATTCGACAGGTTGTCCGGAGAAATTTTTCGAAGGCCATCCGCGGGGGTCCGCCTCGACCGCCTGGCTTTCGCGAACAAGACCAAGGTGGAGGACATCGTGAACAAGCCGGTCGACATCAACAGGGGCAAGCCGGTCGAGATCGGCGTCGAAGATCTGCACGAGCCGCTGACCTATGGGGTCGAGGCGTTCGTCTCCCCGGAGTATGCGAAGGCCGAGCGCGAGCTCCTCTGGCCCAAGGTCTGGCAGATGGCCGGCCGCGTTGAGGAAGTTCCGAACGTCGGCGACTACATCACCTACGAGATCGGCGACGACTCCATCATCGTCTTCCGCACGGCCCCCGACACGCTCAAGGCCTATCACAACGTCTGTCCGCACCGCGGCCGTCGGCTGATCGACACGCCCGACGGCAAGAACAACGCCTGTGGCCACAAGAACAAGATCGTCTGCGGCTTCCACGGCTGGACCTTCGACCTGGACGGCAAGAACATCTACGTCCACGAGCCGCAGGACTGGAAGAACCAGCTGACCGCGGAAGACACCGCGCTGTCGAAGGTGAAGGTCGACACCTGGGGCGGCTGGATCTTCATCAACATGGATCTGGAGGCCGTGCCGCTCGAGGAATACCTGGGCGACGCCGCCAGGATCCTCGGCCCCTTCCAGTTCGAGAAGATGCGCTACAAGTGGCGCCAGTGGGTGATCTTCGACTGCAACTGGAAGACTGCGCTCGAAGCCTTCATGGAGCCGTACCACGTCGCCGGCACCCACACCCAGATGCTCGAGCATGGCGACTACTACGCCTACAGCGCCGCCTACGGCCTGCACGGCGTCAGCGGGTTCGACCAGCGCAATCCCGACCTGATGATGAAGCAGAGCAGCACCATCACCCGGGCCGGCAAGGGCGAGGATCCCCGCGTCTCCACCTACGAGCTGCAGAACGAAATCTACACGACGGTCAACAACGCCAGCACGACCGAGACCCTGGTCAACGCCGCCAGGCGGCTGGTCGACGAGCTGCCGGAGGGCACGCCCGCGCCGGAGGTGATCAAGCACTGGCTGGCCTCCGCCCGGGCCGACGACGCGGCGCGCGGCGTGGAGTGGCCGACGATCACCCCGGAGCAGATGGCGGAAGCCGGCCTCGCCTGGCACGTCTTCCCGAACATGTCGATCCTGCAGGGGATCACCTTCGCCCTCTGCTACCGCTCGCGCCCGTACGGCGACGACCCCAACAAGTGCATCTTCGAATCCTACGCCATCGAACGCTTCCCCGAAGGCCAGGAGCCGAAGACCGAGTGGGTCTACGCCGAGGCCACCGGGGAGAAGTGGGGCATGGTGCTGGCCCAGGACTTCGGGAACATGGCCGCGGTGCAGAAGGGCATGCGCTCGCGCGGCTTCCGCGGAACCCTGCCCAATCCGCACCAGGAACAGAAGATCACCAACTTCCACCGCAACCTGGCCCACGTCATGGGCACGGGCTCGCCGCGGCTCCTGAAGAAGTAGGCCTGAGCGAGGCTTTGGCGCGGTCGTCCGTGACGGCCGCGCCGCTGGATGGAGGGGTGCAAGGGTCGCGCGGAGGGCCTGAGGCCCGGGGTCAGTTGTAGCTGCGGATCTCTTTGACCCGGCCCGGCCGGCTCGGCTTTTGCGTCTTGGTCCGCTCGGCCTTCGCGGGCGGCTGGACGTACGAATCGATCAGCTCGCGCAGGGCGAGCGCCAGGCCCGGGCTTATCGTGACGGCCTGATTGAAGTTGAGATGGCCGCCCGCCTTCAGGCCGAAGCTTATCCGGATCATTCCGTCGATGACGTTCAGAAAGACCTGGTTGGCATAGACGCCGGCGGGTTGCAGCGCCGCCTGCTGCTCAGCGCTGACTTCGTCGACGTCGCTCATGGGGCTTCCTCCGGAAGCGAGCAGAATTGCGCGAAAGCTCGTTTCGATCTGTCTAGCGTCAGACAAAGACGCGCGAGGCGCCATTTGATCGGTGACGGCCGTTTTCGTGCGACGCGATCAGGCGGGTCCGGAGCGTTCGCCCTCGCCGAGGCGCGCCAGGTCGGCGGCGAAGATCCGGGTGTCATGCGCTTCCAGCGCCGCTTTCACCGCCTCCAGCTGCCGGCGCAGGTCCTCCACGCCGGCGTCGTCGACGAGGCCGGCCAGCCACGACTGGGGTTCTGCAGGTGGGTGGGCCATCGTGTTAATACGTCCCATTCTCGCTTGAGTTGCATTTGACGTGCAGATTGCGGCTTGATCGTGGCGGGGTCAGGCTTGCGATCGTGCGCCCGCGTCGCTAGCGAAGCGGACGGGGCGGGGGACCGCGCAACCGAGATCGTCGTCTCCCGGCGGTCGAGCGCCGGCGTCGGCCAGCGCCGGGTCCGCAATGCGAAGGAAATTGGGAATGGCCGGGCGGGGACCGAAGGGGGCGGCGAAGCGGACGCTGCTGCTCGACACGGCGGAGAAGCTGATTGTCGCCGAGGGCTACGCGGCCGTGAGCACGCGGCGCGTCGGGCTGGAGGCCGGGGTCAAGCCGCCGCTGGTCCACTACTATTTTCCCACGACGGAAGACCTCCTGCTGGCCGTCTACGAACGCGCCGCCCAGCAGGCGCATCAGCGGACGCTCGAGGCGCTCAGCGCGCCGCAGGCGCTGCAGGCGTTCTGGACCCTGAGCCGGGAATCCGCGCACACCAGCCTCGGCACCGAGCTCTACGCCCTGGCCAATCATCGCAAGGGGATCCGCACCGAGATCGCCCGCACCGCCGTCGACTTCCGCGCCAGCGAGGCCGAGGCGCTCTCGCGGGCTCTGGGCGAACGCCTCGACCAGAGCATCTGCGATCCGAAGGCGCTGATCGTCCTCATCAGCGGGATCTCGCGGATCCTGGTCATGGAGGAGGCGACCGGTCTCACCGACGGCCACGCCGAGGTGCGCGCCCTGATCGACTGGTTGCTCAAGCGCGTGGCGCGCCCGGAGCCACAGGACGAGCCCGCCGAACAACCGGCGTCTTGACTCGTCCAGATACGAATGTTGAGTAGGTGTTCAGTTTTCTGAGCCGGCCCGCCTCCGACAGCTGATCTGATCGGACGCTGAGCGCTGCTGAAGCGGCTCGGATCTGCAGTGGGAGGATAACAATAATGTTCAAGCAGATTTGCTTCTTTCGGAAGCGTCCGGACATGACCATGGAAGAATTCATGGACTACTACGAGAACCAGCACTCGCAGCTGTCCAAGCGCTCCGGGCGCGCGCCCTCGATCCCCAATGCTCAGCGCTATGTGCGGCGCTATCTGAAGCCGGAAATGAACCCGGTCACGGGCGAGGTGCTCGACCCGGGCTATGACTGCATCATGGAGATCTGGTGGAATAGCCGGGAAGACTTCGAAAATTCGCAACGGATCATCAGCGATCCGGACCGCCTGCCGTCCGTGAAGGAGGACGAGAACAACCTCTTCGCGTCTCACAGCAATCCGGTCTGCTCCGTCGAAGAGTACGACTCCCCGATGGGTCCCAACGGGGAGGCGACGCGGGTCGAACTGAAGCACGGGGACTGAACAACTGCGACCTGCACCACCCTCCCGCCGTCGCTGCCGCGGTGGCGGGAGGTAGGGCCCCGCTCAGCTCTGCCGGTGTCCCGTGGCGTCGGATTCCTTGAAGACCGGGATCGGCTCGACCGCCTGCATCATCACCAGCGGCAACAGCCGCTGCGTGGAGGCCTGGTAGGCCGTGTAGAAGGGGAAGCCGTCCTGCATGAAGGCCCAGACCTTCTCACGCTCGGCGCCCTGGGGCTCGCGCCAGGTTCCGCGGAAGGCCTGGGTGGCGACCTGGAACTCGACCTCCGGGCTGGCGATGAGGTTGAGGTACCACTCGGGGTGCTCGTCGGCGCCGCCCTTCGAGGCGCAGATCACCACTTCGCCGCCGATGTCGCCGTAGCAGAGGGCGGTGATGAAGGTCTTCCCGCTCTTGCGGCCCTTGTAGCGGATCATGCAGTGCGTCGCGAAGACGCGGCCGCCGACCGCGGTGATGTCCATGATGTGTCCTTCGGCGCCGCCGGAGCGAAGGTACATTTCCCGGTGTTCGGTGACCCAGTCGCGTCGTGTCGCGGAGATCGCAGCGCTGCTCTCGTTGCTCATCGGAAGCTCCCTTGCGGCCGGCCGAGCTCGACCCGTTTCCTCACGTCCCAGAGTCTTCGCCTGTCGCCTGATTGCAAGCCGTTAGCCTGAACCCGCGACCCGTCCAAGCCAAAAGTTGAACATAAGTTCAATTCCGATTGACCCTTGCGGATCTCTCTGGCTACCAAGGCGTAGTGAGCGCGAACGCGCGAGGGGCGGCGCAAACGCCGAGCCAATGGGAGGTCCCATGGGAGGTTCAGTGTCCAGCCGCGCCTTGGCCGCCGCCGCGCACGCCGCCGCATCGGTCATCCACGGGCCCCCGCTGAACGCCCAGCCGGGATTGGGGGCGCTGACCCTGCCGGGATATCTGCGCGAGGTGACGAGCCGCTTCGCCGAGCGCGAGGCGATGGTCGTGCACCAGACCGACGGCCAGGTCGCGCGGTGGACCTACGCCGACCTCTGGTCCCAGGCCGTGGAGGTCGCCCGCGCCCTTGCGGCCTGCGGCGTCGGCAAGGACAGCCGGGTCGGCGTCATGATGACCAACCGTCCGGAATGGCTCGCCGCCTTCTTCGGGATCGGTCTCGCCGGCGGCGTGGCGGTCACGCTCAGCACCTTCTCCACCCCGGCGGAGCTGGAACAGCTGCTGCAGGCCAGTTGCGTCAGCGTCCTGCTGTTCGAGGGCCAGGTCCTGAAGAAGACCTTCGCCGCCATCCTGGCGGAGCTGGCGCCGGAGATCCTGACCGCCGCCCCGGGCGGGCTCGCCGCGCCCAACTTCCCCTTCCTGCGGCGACTGGTCATGGTGGGCGAGGGCGCGCCCCAAGGCGCTATCGAGACCTGGCCGCAGTTCCTGGCGCGCGGCGCGGCGATCTCGCCGGCGCTCGTCGAGCGGACCGCCGCCGCCACAGCCCCGGCCGATCCGGGCGTGATCTACTTCTCCTCCGGCTCGACCGGCCGACCGAAGGGCATCCTCAGCAGCCATCGGGCAGTGGCGCTGCAGCTCTGGCGCTGGGTCTGGTACACGGGCGTCGACGACGACGTGCGCTGCCTGAGCGCCAACGGCTTCTTCTGGTCCGGCAACTTCTGCCAGACCCTGGGCCCGACCCTCTCCTCCGGCGGCGCCCTCATCCTGCAGCCGACCTTCGAGCCCGCCGAGGCGCTGCGGCTGATGGAGGCCGAGCGGGTCACCATGCCGGTCGGCTGGCCGCACCAGTGGGCGCGCTTCGAGGAGGCGCCGAACTTCGCTCGCACGGACCTGTCCAGCCTGCGCTATGTCGATGTGCAGACCGCGCTCGGCCGGCATCCGACGGTCTCGACGACCTGGGTCGAGCCGAAATGGTCCTATGGAAACACCGAGACCTTCACCATCGTCACCGGCTTCCCGGCGAACACCCCGGCCGAGGTCGCCGACGACACCCATGGCCAGGCGCTGCCGGGCGCGGTGATCAAGGTCGTCGACCCCCTGACCGGCGAGGTCCTGCCCCGCGGCCAGTCCGGGGAGATCGCCGTCAAGGGCGTGACCCTGATGCTGGGCTATCTGGGCGTTCCGCTCGACGAGACCCTGGACGCCGAGGGCTTCTTCCGGACCGGCGACGGCGGCCGTATCGACGACCGCGACCGGCTGGTCTGGGAAGGCCGGATGACCGACATCATCAAGACCGGCGGCGCCAACGTCTCGCCGATCGAGGTGGACGCCGAGCTGGCCGCCTGTCCGGGCGTCAAGCTCAGCCGGACGGTCGGCGTGCCCCACGCCACCCTCGGCGAGCTGGTGGTGAGCTGCGTGGTGCTCGAGCCCGGCGCCACGCTGGACGAGGCCGCGGTGCGCGACTTCCTGCGGGCGCGGCTGGCCAGCTACAAGACGCCGCGTAGAGTGCTGTTCGTCGGCGACGACGAACTCAGCTTCACCGGCAGCGCCAAGGTCAAGACCAGCGGCCTGAGAGACCTCGCGCTCAAGCGGCTCCAGGCGGAACCGAACCAGGAACGGTAGGTCACATGTTCGAAGTCCAGCACGCCTCCCCCCGCGTCGGTTCGGTGATCCGGACCACCAAGGAAGAGATGGTCAGCGGCGCCCACGCCGAGGAGATCAACCGGCTGCTCAAGGAACGCAGCGCCCTGGTCTTTCCGCAGGTCCATTTGACCCCGGAAGAACAGCTCGCCTTCGCCAGCACGATCGGCGAGGTCTTTCTCGTCGGCGGCAAGGAGATGCAGAAGATCTCGCTCGACCCCGAGGTGAACCCGGTGGCCGACTACACCCGCGGAGCCTTCTACTGGCATATCGACGGCGCCAACGACGACATCCCGGCCAAGGCGACCATGCTCAACTGCCGCGTTCTGGCCGAGGAAGGGCAGGGCGACACCATGGTGGCCAACACCTACGCCGCCTATGAGGACCTGCCCGACGAGGACAAGACGCTGGTGGCGGGCCTGCGCGTGCGCCACTGCCTGGAGAGCACCCAGCGCATGGTCAACCCCGACCCGACCTACGCCGAGTTGCAGCGCTGGCAGTCCTATCCGTCGAAGTCGCACCCGCTGGTCTGGACCCACCCCGGCGGCCAGAAATCGCTGCTGATCGGCGCGACCGCCTACTATGTCGAGGGCATGAGCTTCGAGGAGGGCAAGGCGCTGCTCTGCCGCCTGCAGGAGTTCGCGACCCAGCCGCAATATGTCTATCGCCACCGCTGGTCGGTGGGCGACTTCCTGCTGTTCGACAACACCGGCGCCATGCACAAGGCCGCGCCCTACGACACCAGGAGCAAGCGCCTGATGGACCGCACGACGCTGCACGGCGAGGAATCGGTCGCCTGAGGGCAGGGGCGGCTCGCCGTCCGAAGCCCTTCAGTCGGTCGAGGCCAGGTCTTTCGGCAGCGCGCGGGCGGCGAGGTGGAAGTGCCAGGCCGACCACAGGATGGTGATCCCCATCAGGCACATGGCGTAGCGCAGGGACTCGTCGCCGAAACGCGGCGCCCAGGCGTCGCTCGCCCAGCCGACCGCCAGCGGACCGACCGAAGATCCGACCAGGGTGAGGCAGAAGCTCAGCACCGCCGCCGCGGTGGCGCGCATCTGGCCGGTGGCCAATAGCTGGGCCGTGGCGAACGAGGGGGCGAAATACAGCAGGCCAAAGACGTAGGTCAGCGTCAGCAGGGCCACCGCCAGAACGGGGTCGGGCGCGAGCCAGGCCCCCAGCGCGGTCGGCAGCGACAGCAGCTGGCCGATGGCGGGGATGCGCTGGCGCCAGCGCACGTCGCGCCGGCCCAGGTGGTCGCTGAGCCAGCCGCCGGCGAAGGTTCCGACCAGGCCGCCGACGCCGAAGGCGAGGCCGAAGCCCAGGCCCGCCTGGGCCGTCGAGAGGTGGTGCACGCGGATCAGGAAGGCGGACGCAAAGACGTTCATCGCATAGCTGCCGCAGGCGTAGAGGGCGCTGCCCGCCGCCATGTGCCGGAAGGCGGGCCGACCGAAGAGGTGGCGCACCGCCGCCCAGAAGCCTGAGGTCGGCGCCTGGCGCGCGGTCCCGTGGCCAAGCTCCGGCAGCACGAACCAGCAGACCAGCGCCAGCAGCAGACCGGGCAGGCCCACGATGAAGAAGGCCACTCGCCAGTTGGCGAGGTCGTTGATCCAGCCGCCCAGCACCAGGCCCAGCATGCTGCCGATGGGAACCCCGAGGGAGAAGATGGCCAGCGCCATCGCCCGACGCTCGGCCGTGCAGGTCCGCGAGATCAGGGCGTGGGCGGCGGGCGTGCAGCCGGCCTCGCTGCCCGCCACCCCGGCCCGCGCGATCAACAGATGGAAGAAGCTGCCCGCCAGGCCGCTCAACGCCGTCATCGCGCTCCAGACGCTGAGCGAGATCGTTAGCACCCGACGCGGGCTCCAGCGGTCGGCGATGTGGGCGAGCGGCAGGGCCGACAGCGAGAAGACCACGGCGAAGGAGAGCCCGGCCATCAGCGCGATCTGCGAATCCGTGAGATGCAGGTCGGCCTTGATGGCGCTGATCAGGATGAACGGCAGCTGCCGGTCGATGAAGTTGAAAACGTTGACCAGCACCAGCAGCGCCAGCAGGAGCCCGCCGCGTCCCGGGTAGGCGAGGCCGGCGGGCGGGGACGCCGCCCCCGCCTCCGAAGAGCCGACGTCCGCCGCCTTGGCTGGATCAACGATCGTCATGCTCTCGCTCCGGCCGCGGGAGACGCCAGGTCAGAACTCGAATTCGACGCCGACGCCGATCTGACGCTTCGGCGGAACCTTGAAGCTGTCGCCGGCCAGCACGTTCGGGGTGACGTCGATCCGGTAGACCTCGTCGGTGAGGTTGTTGGCCCACAGCGAGTAGGTCAGGCGTCCCTTGGGCTCCGTCCACGACAGGCGCGAGTTGACCACGGTGTAGGCCCCCTCGTGCGAGAGGTTGCCGGGCTGCCAGTAGAAGCCGGAATTGTACGATCCGCTCACCGTGCCGAGGAACTCGCCGCCCATCAGCGATGTGTTGTAGTTCAGGCGGAGGTTGGCGGTGACCTTCGGGGCGCGAGTCATCCGGCTGCCCGAGGCGTCGAAGGGCACGACCAGCTGCGCCACCGTCCCCTGGCCGGTGGCGCCTGGGATGGGCACCGTGACCTGAGCCCTGGTGTAGTCCTGGTATTTGGCGGTCGGCTGATATCCCACGCCGGCGTTGAACGAGAGATGGTCGGTCAGCCGGCCGTCTGCGGTGAACTCCACGCCCCGCATCTTCGCCTTGGCGGCGTTCGACAGCGCCACCAGCAGCAGGCCGTTGATCGTCGTGTGCGACGAAAGCTGAATGTCCTTGTACTTGTAGGCGTAGGCTGCGGCGGTGAAGGTGACGCCTTGCAGACGAGCCTTGGCGCCCACTTCGAAGGCCTTGATCTTCTCGGGATCGACCGGGTTCGGGATGAAGCTGTAGGCGTTGTAGACCCCGCTCTTGAAGCCGTTGCTGAACGAGGCGTAGACGTTCGCATCGTCCGCGAAATCGTATCGGCCGACGGCGCGGTAGGTGAAGCTGTTCCAGGTCTTGCGGGTGTCGGTGGACATCAGCGCCTGGCCGGCGGGCTTCACCAGGTCGCGGTAGCGGAAGGTCTTGGTCTCGGAGCTGTAGCGGCCGCCCAGCGTCAGGTGCAGCTTCTCGGTGGCGTTCCAGGTCAGGTCGGCGAAGCCCGCATAGGCGATGCTGCGCATGCGGTTGGTGAAGTTGGTGACGATCGTCCCGCCGGGCGCATCGCCCGCGTACTGGCGGAAGTAAGGATTGGAGGCCAGGGAGTTGTAGTAGAAGGCGCCGATCAGCCAGGACACGGCCTCGTCGGCCGGACCGGAGACGTTGATCTCCTCGCTGAAGCTCTTCTGATACTGGCTGATCTGATTGGCCGCGAGGGACTGGCTGGTCCGGTCGCTTTCCGCCTGCGAATGGACCTCGGCCTCGCGGTAGCCGGTGATCGAGCGGACGGTCACATCCTTGCTGGGCTCCCAATTGGCGTCGAGGCTGAGCCCGTCGCCCTTCACCCGCGCCCTCGGCTCGGTGGAGCCGGCGAAGGTGTAGGGGCCGTTGGGGATCGTCCCGGGCAGCTGCGGGAAGGGGTTGGTGCCGGCGGGGACCATGCTGATGAAGGTGATGTCGTTGCGCGACTGCCAGCTGTCGGCGGACAGCATGGCGTTGAAGACGTCGCTCGGCTCGAACAGCAGCTTGCCGCGGACCACGTAGTTGTCCGGCTTGGCGTAGGTCTTGCCGACGTTCGGGCCGATGCCCTTGATGTAGCCGTCGCCCTTGCGCAGGACGCCGCTCAGCGAGCCGGCGACCTTGTCGCTCAGCGGGCCGGTCAGATAGCCGCCGAGCTTCACCTCGTCGTAGCGGAAGCCGTAGTCGGCGCTCACGCTCCCTTGCGGCGTGAAGGATGGGCGGCGGGTGACGATGCGGATGGCGCCGCCGGTGGCGTTGCGGCCGAACAGCGTGCCCTGCGGCCCCTTCAGCACCTCGATCCGCTCGATGTCGGCCAGGTCGAAGAAGCCCGCGATCGGCGTGCCGATGGAGATATCGTCCAGGTAGAGCGCGACGTTGCTCTCGTCGCCCGGAGAGGTGCCCGAGGACTGGACGCCGCGGATCACCGGCACGAATCCGAAGCCGTTGTTGACGGTCACCAGGCCCGGCGTCGACTGCGACAGCTCGACTGTGGAGGTGATCCCGGCCTGGGCGAGCGCTTCACCGGAGACGGCCGAGACGGACATGGGCACGTCGATCAGGCGCTCGGAGCGCTTCTGCGCGGTGACGACGACCTCCGTCACCGTCGCCTCGCCCTGATCCTGCGCGGCCGCTGCACCGGCATGGGCGAGCGCGACAGCAGCCGTCATCAATAGAATACGCTTAGTCATGGCGCTTCCCCCTGTGCGATCGGGCGGCGCTGGTCAGCAGCCGCTCGAACGGTGTTTTTGATGCTCCGCGACTCACGGCCACGGTAGGGGACAGGAACTCACGCCTGATCTTGCATTGCAAGGATCGACGAACGGGAGTCCCTCGGCTGCACATCCGGTTGCTAGGGTGAGATTGGGCGCTCCGCGCCCTCTCTACTTTGGGCCGGTGGAATTCGTGCGCGGCCGTGGACGTATGCTAGGGAGCTTTCATGAGCCGGCGCCTCGCGGCTCCAACGTCAGGCCGGCAAGCCGGCCGTCGTTGCGCCAGTCGTCCAGCACGTCGAAGAAGGCCCCCGGGCCCCGGCCATAGCCGGCGTTGCGCTTCGCCGCCTCGGCGTTGATCTGGCCTTCGCCGTTGTAATAGCCGGGCGTGCAGCGCTCGAGGAACTCCTGGTTGAGCTGGGCCAACTCGATGATGGTCTCTACCCAGGCGTCTTCGGCGTCCCGGGTCGCCTCCATCCTGACGGCGTTCCGATCCTTCGCCGCGCGCAGGATGTAGGCCAGGTGCTTCGACTGCTCGTCCAGCGAATGGGTGAAGTTCACCGTGTGCGCGGACTGATCCCGCATGAAGATGAACAGGTTCGGGAAGCCGTGGACGTGCATGCCGTGCAGCGACGAGATGCCCTTCGCCCACTTCTGCGAAAGCCTGAGCCCGCCCGCGCCGACCACGTCGTAGCCTGAGCGCCCCGTATAGCTGGTGCCGATCTCGAAGCCGGTGGCGAACACCAGGCCGTCGAGCGGATATTCGACGCCCGCCGCGATCACCCCGCGCTCGGTGATCCGTTCGACGCCCTTCCCGTCCGTGTCGATCAGCGAGACGTTGGGGCGGTTGAAGGTCGGCAGATAGGCGTCGTGGAAACAGGGCCGCTTGCAGAACTGGCGGTAGTAGGGCTTCAGCGCCTCGGCCGTCGCCGGATCCTTCACGACCGTGGCGACGCGGGCGCGGATCTCCTCCATCTTGGCGAAGTCGGCCAGCTCCACCGCATCTGACGCGGCGTGTTCCGATCCCTCGAGGCCGGCCAGCGTCTCCTTGCGCAGGAAGCGGGTGAGGACGTCGGTCCAGCCGTCGTTGATCAGGTCGACCTCCGCCTGTCCGCCGGCGACGATGGTCGTGAAATTCTCCATCCGCGCCTTCTGCCAGCCCGGCGTCAGGCTCTTCCACCAGTCGAGGTCGGTCGGCCGGTCGTCGCGAACGTCCACCGAGGACGGCGTGCGCTGGAAGACGTAGAGGCGCTTCGCAGCCTCGCCCAGATGCGGGATGCACTGGATGGCGGTCGCGCCGGTGCCGATCACCCCGATGACCTTGTCGGAGAGCCGGTCGAGCCCGCCGTCCGGCCCGCCGCCGGTGTAGTCATAGTCCCACCGGCTGGTGTGGAAGGTATGGCCCTTGAAGGCCTCGAGGCCGGGAATGCCGGGAAGCTTCGGCTTGTGCGCCGGCCCGTTGGCCATGGCGACGAACCTGGCCCGCATCCGGTCGCCGCGATTGGTGGAGACGATCCAGCGCCGGCTCGCCCCGTCCCAGCGCAGCTCGGTGACCATCGTCTGCAGGCAGGCGTTGCGGTAGAGGTCGAAGCGCTCGGCGATGCGGCGGGAGTAGTCCAGGATTTCCGGCGCCGGCGTGTACTTCCGCCGGGGCATGAAGCCCATCTCTTCCAGCAGCGGCAGGTAGATGTAAGATTCCACGTCGCAGGCGGCGCCAGGATAGCGGTTCCAGTACCAGGTGCCGCCGAAGTCCCCGCCTTTCTCGATGATGCGGATATCCGTGAAGCCGGCTTCGCGCAGCCGCGCCCCGGCCAAGAGGCCGCCGAACCCGCCGCCGATCAGGATGACCTCCGTCTCGTCGTGCAACGGGGCGCGCTCGAACGGCTCGGTGTAGGGGTCGTCGAGGTAGGAGGCGAAGCGGCCCCCCATCTCGACGTACTGCCTGTTCCCGTCCGCGCGCAGGCGCTTTTCGCGTTCCTGGCGGTACTTCTCTCGCAGAGCGTCGGCGTCGAAATCGCGGCGGCTACGCTCAAGCTGTTCCATCCCGACCTTATTATCCCATCACTTTCCGGACGGCGAGGCGTCCATCCGCGCCGCCGGCTCGCGCGAGCCGGGCTTGAAAAAGTCGCGCACCGCCATGACGCGGTCTCCGGCGAAGCTTCCGATCATCAGGTCGGACCCGTATTGCACGGCCACGGTTCCACCGCCGAGCGGCGCGCCGGAGTGCGAAAAGATGCGTTCGGCCCGCATCGACGCAGGGTCGATCGCGTAGACGTCGAAGGCGGCCGGGCAGGGTGCGGCGGGCGTCACGAAGCAGGCCGATCCATCTGCGTCCGGGGTCATGCCGGTGACGAGCAGGCGGCCATCCGCGGTCCAGGAGCTGTTGTCGGGCTTCGGGACCGAGGCGGTCCCGACGACCTCGCCGCGGACCAGATCCACCTTGCGCACTTCGCCGCCCCCGGCCGCGCTGCTGAGGTAGGCATAGCGACCGACCGCGTCGATCTGGACGCCATTGGGCCTCGGCGCGGCGCTGCCCGCCTGCTCGCTGAACCCCTGACCCGGCGTCCAGCGCCAGAGGAGGCCGGTGGCCGGGTTGGGGCTCTTCGCGGCTTCGCTCGAGCCTGTCGCGCCCGTCCTGTGCATGGTCGTGACGAGCAGGCCGCCGCCGGGCGTCGCGACGACGTCGTTGAGCCGGTTGGGCGGGGGCGGAACGGCGCAGCCGCGCCAGCTCAGGAACCATTGGTCGCCCTTGCCGGTGAGCTCGAAGAACTCCACGGACTCGCGGTCGCCGTGATTGACCACCAGCAGCTGCCAGCCGCCGCCGCTGCGTTGCGACAGGTGGAAGCCATGCGGCAATAGCGCGGCGCCGATCTCGCCGGGACAGGTCGGGTCGCCCCAATCGGCGCGGCCAGGCGGCGCTGTGGCGGAAGGGTAGAGAACCGTGACGGCGCGCGTCTTCGGATCGAGCCATTTCAGGCTCCCGGGCCGTCCGACAATGCCAGCGGGACCGGTTGCGATATGCATGTCGCTGGCGATCACGCCGGCGCCGCCCGGAAGCACTTCCAGATCCTCCGGATGGGGCAGGCCGCAGTAAGGCGTCAGGTTCCCGATCGCCGCGCAGTCGGCCGCCTTCGCCGGCGCGACGGCGACCCCCAACATCAGCGTGGCGAGGGCCGGCAGAGCCAGCCGCCAGGCGGCCGCTGGGCCCGCCACGAACCTGATTCCTCTTGCGGCCATCTTCATCCCCTCCCTTTGCGCGGGCCGCGGTCGGACGTCGCCGCACGCTGGCTTCTCCAGAGGCGAGACTTCTACGATCACCGAGGCCTTCGGAAGGGGCGATCCAGATATGGGCCCCATCGGCCAAATCGATGGGTCAGGCCGACAGGCGCCGTGAGTTACGACGGGATCTTGGGCCGGTTCACGGTGGGCGCGCTGAACATCGCCGCCAATTCACCCGCGGCCGGATTCACGTAGTCCAGGGGGAGGCCGATAAGGGGAACGTCCGGCGCCGTCCTGGTGTTCGACCGGCGCGCTTCGGCGGTTGCATCCAGGGCCTGAACAATCCGGTGTTGGGGCCCTTCGATCCGAACGGCGGTGAGCACGCCCGTCTCGTAGGCGCCGGTGTCCAGGCCGATCCGATGGCTCAGGAGCTCAGGCGCATCGCTCGCCCAGGTGTGCCCATGCACGATGATCTTCTCGCACCGCCGCTCAGCGGCCAGGAATTCGCGCCGCGCCCAGAGCAGGTCGTCCTCCGTCTGCTCCGCCAGGGAGGCGTCGACGCAGACACCGGCGTGAACGAAGGCGTAGTCCCCAAGCACGATCATCAGATCGAGGTCCTGCAGAAATCGCAAATGCGACGCCGGCATGTTTCCCAGCAGCTCATCGCGGGCGGCGACGAACGCTCGCTCGGGCGCGCCGGGCTCCGGCGAGGCGACGCCATAGGAGCGCAAGGTGGCCCCGCCCCCGAAATGCTCGATCCAGGCTGCGCCGGTCGAGGGCGAATCCAGGAACCGCAGAAATGCCGCCTCGTGATTGCCCTTCAAGAGGAAGAGGCTGGCGCCGAGGTGTCGGCGAAGACCGATCAGCCGCTCGATCACCAGGGCGGAATCCGGCCCCCTGTCGATGTAGTCGCCGCTGAAGATCAGCAAGTTCGGACGTCCCGCAGCGTCCGCCGCGATGTTTCCCAGGAGCGTTTGCAGCAGGTCGAAGCGTCCGTGCACATCGCCGACGGCGTAGACGAGCTGTCCATCCGAACCGCTCCGGGGCGCTCGGGAGCTGCGCCATTTCTTCGCCGCCGCATCGCCGACCACGGCAAGTCCGCCGCCGGCGCGCGCCCGGAGGCGCTGAGCCGTCGTGGGGGCCTGCGGTCCCGGCAGCCCGATGCCGACCGCAGCCGCCGTCCTGACCGCTTGAACGCGGGCCAGCACGTCCTGGGCGGAGGCGGGAGCCGGGATTGAAGCGTCGGTCTGCATATCGGACCTGGGGCGGCGAGCGCCTGGAGATGTCATCTATTATGACTCTCAGCATTGTTTTGCGTAGTCGGCGCTTGCGTTTGATCGACGTCCTTTGAGGCCAGGGCGCGCAGTTCCGTGACGCGGGCGCGATAGAGGTCTTGAGCCGAGGCGGGGTCCTCACGCCGGATGCGGTCGACGCGGATGATCCAGTCCTGCTGATCGCGGCCCAGCGGACCAGGCGTCGCGCTCGAACGCATCGCGGCGGCGAACGCGGCGTTCACCTGTTTGTCGAGGGCCGCGAATGCGACGTCCGGGCAAGGTCCGCCGGCCGTGGCCCCGCCACAGCGCGACTGCGCCTCTGTCTTCGTCTTGGACGCCGTCTTCGCTGAGCGGGGGCTTGTGACCGGGGAGGCTGGCTCACGCGCGGGGACGTCTTCGACGATCCGCGCGGTGCTCAATCTGGCGACGGGCAGGGGGGCGGGCTGCGGTGGGGCGGTCACCGTGGCGCCATTGCTCTGGCTCGCCGTCTCCGGGGTCTCCGCTGGCGGAACGGGCGGCGACCGGCGGCTCTGCGTGACGCCCACGACCGCGGCCACCCCAACGAAGGCGGCAAGCGACCAGCCTATGATGCTTGGGACCAAGCCCGGCCGGGAGGCCCCTCGGCGCATTTCCGAGCCTGCGTAAGCAGGCGCCGGCCCCGGCAGACCGTCCCAGCTTTCCGACTGGGCAGGTCGCTGAGCCGCAAAACCGCCATAGGTCTGCGAGGGTATGGGATTGTCGGTCAGCCCTGATGTTCGGCGGTCGTCCATGGGTCTCACTCTCGGCCGGCCGCGCCCGTAGGCGAGCGAATCCGCGCGGCCGCACGCGTCGGCGGCCATGGCTTGCGGGGCATGGCGAGGATATCGGCGAGCATGGAGGCGATAAACGAACCGATGAAGGCGCAAGTTGGGCCTCACCCGTCGGTTGCGCCGCCCGTCGCCGACCTGACCGCACGGCAGACAGCCTATTTAGCTCATCAGGCTCGACAGCGGGCTAACCTGCCTTGAAGCGGTCGTTGGCCGCGGGTCCCGGCGGATCCGCGGTCGGAGCCCCTTACCGCGGTCCCTTCGGCAGCCCCAGCACCCGCTCGGCGATGATGTTGCGCTGGATTTCCGCGGTGCCGCCGGCGATCGTCTCGGAGAAGGCGTCGAGGTAGTCGTGCGCCCAGCCGTGGGCGCCGACGGTCTCCGGCGCGTCGAGCCCGTAGAGATCGATGGCTGCGGCCGATACCCGCTGGGAGAACTCGGCGAAGGCGACGCGGATCATCGAGCCGCTGGCGTCGGGCACGGACTGCTCGGAATCCAGGGCGAAGCGGTAGTTCATCGCGCGGATCGAGGCGCCCTCGGCTCGCAGCTTGGCGAGGCGCGCCAGCATCTGCGGCCGGTCCTTCGGACAGTCGGCGAGCAGCTTCTCGACCTTCAGGGTGACGCCGATCAGCAGGGCCAGCGCCGCGGTGCCGCGCTCGAAGCTGAGCGTCGACATGGCCGTCGCCCAACCATTGTTCAGTCCGCCGACAACATTCGAGAGCGGAATACGGACGTCGTCGTAGAAGACCTCGCAGTACTTCAGCACGCCGGCCATGGTGCGGATCGGGCGCACGGTGATCCCGGGCGTGTCCATCGGGCAGATCACCCAGCTGAGCGCCTGTGAGATCTTGGCGGTCGGGTCGGTGCGGATCAGCAGCTCCTGCACGTCGCCGATATCGGCGAAGCTCGACCAGGTCTTCTGGCCGTTGATCACCACGGTGTCGCCCTGGACCTCGCCGCGGGTTTTCAGCGAGGCCAGGTCAGAGCCGGCGCCGGGCTCGGAAAAGCCCTGGCACCAGATGTGCTCGCCGTTCAGGATTTTCGGCAGGTAATAGGCCTTCTGCGCCTCGGTTCCGCAGGCCATCAGGGTGGGGCCGGCGTGGTTCAGGCCGACGAAGGAGGCGTTCAGCGGGGTGGGCGCGCCGGCGCGGGCGTATTCCTCGAACCAGACGATCTGCTCCAGGACGGAGAGGCCGCGGCCGCCCAGCTCCTTCGGCCAGGCGACGCCGGCCCAGCCGCCCTCGGCCTGCTTCTTCTGCCAGCCCAGCACGAAGTCGCGCGAGGCGGGGCCGTCTTCCGGCGGCGGTTCGGTCGGGACGTTGGCTTCGAGCCAGGTGCGGGCCTGCTGGCGGAATTCGGCGATGGAGGCGGTCATCATGCGGCGTCCGACCAGGTGGCCAGGGCGGCGGCGCGGGCCTGGCGGCTGCCGCCCCCGAGTTCGCCGGCCAGGGCGCGAAGCCTGTAGGTCCAAAGGTGCAGGGGGAATTCCAGCGTCAGCGCCATGGCGCCGGCAAACTGGTGCAGGTCGTAGGTCAGCTGGGCGATGCGGGTCTGGGCGAAGCCCGCGGCGATCGCCGCGTCGCTCTCGCTGTCGGACCAGGCGGCCCGGAAGGCGAGAAACTTGGTCGACTCCGCCGTCTCCGCCGCCATAGCGAGCCGGTGCTGGATGGCCTGGAAGGCGCCCAGCGGCTGGCCGAAGGCCTGGCGGGTCTTCACATGGTCGAGGATCTGGTCGAGCGCCGAGGCCATGCAGCCCGCCGCCTCGGCCGCCAGGGCGATGCGCCAGCGGCGACGCAGGGCGCCAACGTCCTCGATGCGGGTCTGTTCGACGCCCTCCAGGCTCTTCAGCCGGCCGTAGGGATAGGCGAACAGGGTCTCGATCGTCTCGACGTTTTCGGGCTCGACGGTGATCATCAGGCCATGGTCGCCGCGGTCGCAGAGCAGCACCTGCGCCATCGGCAGGAAGCGCGCGGGCTTGGTCGGATCGCCCGACACCAGCGCCACCGGGCGGGTCCCGACGGGGACGCCGACGGCCGGGGCGACGATGGCGGAGGCGGCGGCCTCGACCACCTGCGGCAGGCGCGCCAGGCGCTCGACGATCAGGGTGGCGTCCAGCGCCGTGAAGCCCTCTTCCCGGGCGATGTCCAGGAAGCCGGATTCCGCCAGCGTCGCGTCGAGCTCGGTCGCATACTCGAACAGGACCGGCTCGGTCGGCGGGGAGGTGTCGACGCCGGCGAGCAGCTGGTCCAGGCCGGCCATGACGCTGGCCTGGTCGTCGGTCAGCTCGTACTTCATCGTCTCTTCTCCCCCGGCAGCTGCAGCCAGCGTCTGGCGGCGAGGTTGAGTTGGATCTCGGCCGCGCCGGAGGCGATGCCGGCGGCGATGGCGCGCTGGTGGTGCGCCTGTTGCACCGGGTCTTCGCCCAGCAGGCCTTCGGGCAGGAACTCGGTCAGGAACTCGTTGACGCCGTTGTCGGCCAGGACGACCGACCAGCGGGCGACGCTGCCGAAGGCGTCCGCCGGCAGGTCGCGCGCCTTGCCGTCGACGATGCGGTAGACCAGCATCCGGGCGGCCTCGCACAGCATCAGCGCGCGGCCGGCCTTCTCCTGGACGATCGGGTCGTCCCAGCGGCCGTCGGCCTTCAGCTTCGCCACCGCGCGGTCGAGGTTGCGGCGGGAGAATTCGTAGCGCGCGATGCCGACCCGCTCGTGCTGCAGGACGTAGTTGATGATCTCCCAGGCTTGGCCCTCGGCGCCCAGCCGGTCCGTCTCCGGCACGAAGACGTCGTCGAAGAAGACCTCGTGGATGTCGCCTTCGCCGATCAGGGCGGGGATCTGCTTCACCTGGATGCCCGGCGAGCTCATGTCGGTCAGCAGGATGACGATGCCGGCCTTGCCCTCCGGCCCACCCGCCGCCGCGGGCACCCGCGCCAGCAGGAAGCAGGTGTTGGCGTGGCCGGCGTAGGAGGTCCAGACCTTGGCGCCGGAGACCTTGTAGCCGCCCGCGACGGGGGTGGCCGTGGTGCGCAGGGCCGCCAGGTCCGAGCCCGCGCCCGGTTCGGAGAAGCCCTGGCACCAGAGCGCCTGGCCGGCCTGGATCGGCGGCAGGTGCTTTTCGAGCTGGGCCGGCGTGCCGTAGCGCATCAGCACCGGGCCGACCCAGTTGATGTTCATGTACTGGCCGCCGCGCGGCTCGCCGGCGGCCCACATCTCCTCGCCGAGGATGAACTGCAGCCAGACCGGCGCGTCATCCCCGCCGTATTCCTTCGGCCAGTTGGGGACCAGCAGGCCTTCTTCGGCGAGGATCGGGCAGAACTCGCGCGAATAGGCCGTCTGGGCGTCGCTGCCCGGACCGTGCAGCGAGATCTGCTCCCAATTCGCGGGGAGGGTGCGCGCCAGCAGTTCGCGGATCCGCGTACGGTGCGCGTCTTCCTCCGCCGACCAACCGAATTCCATAGATCAAACCTTCTCGCTGTCGGCGATGATGGCGCGCCCGAGTTCCCCGGTGCGATGATGGAGCACAGCCGCCTCGCTCAAATGACCTTGAGCTCCTGGAACTCCACTATGCGCGCCTCGTCGTAGCCGAGCTCGCCCAGGATCTCGCGCGTGTGCTCGCCGATCAACGGCGGCGGACGGCGGATCGTGGCGGGGCTCGCCGACATCTGCGCCAGCGGGCTGGCGATCAGATCGACCGAGCCGGCCTCGGCGTGAGGGTGGGGCGTCGTCGCGCGCAGCTTGCGGTGTTCCACCTGCGGATCCTGCCAAACCTCGTCGAGCTCGTTGTACTTGGACGCCGGGATGCCGACGCTGTCGAACTTGGCGAGCAGGTCGGCGACCGTGATCTGGCTGGACCAGGCGTTGATGATCCTGATCAGCTCGGCCTGGCCCGAGCGGGCGCGCTTGAAGTTCGAATCGAACCGGTCATCGGTGAACAGCTCGGGCTGGCCCATCAGCACGGTCAGGCGGCGGTAGTGCTCATCGGTGCCGGCGGTGAGGTAGACGATGCCGTCGCTGGCGTGGAGCAGGTCGGCCGGGCCGCCGCCATTGCCGCCGTTGCCGAGCCTGGGCGGGGCGACGCCGCTGATCAGGTAGTCCTGCATGATGTGGCTGACCATCGCCACCGAGGTGTCGAGCAGGGCGATGTCGATGTACTGGCCTTCGCCGGTGCGCGTCCGGTGCATCAGCGCGGCCATGATCGCCAGCGCGGTGTTGTGGCCGGTGATGAAGTCGACGAGGCTGGGGCCGGCCTTGAGCGGTCCGGCGCCCGGCTGGCCGTCGGGAATGCCGGTCACCGCCATCATGCCGCCCTGGGCCTGGAACAGGCCGTCGTAGCCGGGCAGGGCGGCGCTGGGGCCGGTCTGGCCGTAGCCGGTGACCGAGCAGTAGATCAGGCGCGGATTGATCGCCTTCAGGCTCTCGTAATCCAGCCCGAAGCGCTTGAGATCGCCGACCTTGTAGTTCTCGATCAGCACATCGGCCGTCTCGGCCAGCTTGCGGATGATCTCCTGCCCCTCGGGCTTCGAATGGTTGAGCGTGATCGACCGCTTGTTGCGGTTCGAGACGGTGAAGAAGCTCGACTGGCGGGTCTCGACGCCGTCCTTGCCCTTGACCCACGCGGTGCCGTAGCCGCGACCGTCGTCGCCGACGCCGGGACGTTCGACCTTGATCACGTCAGCCCCGAGATCGCCGAGGATCTGGGCGCCCACAGGCGCCGCGAACACCCGGCTCATGTCGATCACGCGGATGCCTTCGAGGGCGCTGGGTGTCGTCGTCATAGGCTGCCTGTAGGGACGAGCGTCAATTGGGCCGCATTGATCATTTCCGGGCCGTAACGGCAAGAGCGGCGGGGGCGGGTTCTGCGGCGGCGATAAGATGCTGCCCCTCAGACGATCGGGCTTTTCTGACCGCGCCCGGCGCCATGATCAGCTAAGGTCTGGACCCCGGCGCCTCGGCTCAGTAGGGATTGCTCCGCATTTCACGTATCGGGAGCCAAGGCGATGTCGGGTGAGGGATCCTACCATCCCAGCCAGGACCAGCTGGAGATCGTCGGCGCGGTCGACGATGCGCTGGTCGAGCTCCTGCCGCTCGCCCGGCTGCACCAGAGCGCTGAAGAAACCGCCGACGTCTGGACCCAGCTCGACGGCCTGGGCGCGTTCGGGATCAGCCTCGCCGAGGAGGCCGGCGGCAGCGCCCTTGGCGCGGCCGAGGAGGCGCTGATCGTCCTGGCGCTGGGCCGCCGGCTCGCCTCGCCGACGGTGCTGGCGACGATCGCCGCCGCCCACGTCGTTCCCGCGGAGCTGCGCACCGGCGCCGCCGGAACCGCGCGCGTCGTCGGCGCCTATCGCCGGGGCGATCAGGTGGTGGTGATCGGAGACCCCGACGCCCAGCTGGTGCTGCTGCGCGACGGAGCGGGCGCCGCCCTCCACCGGCTGGATGGGCCCAACGCCGAGCTCGACAGCCGCAACTGGGTCGCCCGGCTGCAGGGCGTCAGCAAGCTGGGCGAGCCGCTGGCGCGCTTCGACGAGGCAGGTCTGCTGCGCCTGCGGCTGCTGGACGCCGCGGCCCTGGCGGGCGTCGCCCAGGCGGCGCTGGAGATGGGCGTCGAATACGCCCAGATGCGCGAGCAGTTCGGCCGCCCGATCGGCTCGCAACAGGCGATCAAGCACCACTGCGCCAACATGGCGATCCAGGCGCGTTGCGCCCGCGACCAGGTCAGTTTCGCCGCGGTCGCGCTCGACCAGGGCCGCGCCGACGCCGCCATCAGCGTCGAGAGCGCGTTCTTGATCGCCAGCACGGCGGCGATCGAGAACGCCGGCAAGAACATCCAGATCCATGGCGGGATCGGCTTCAGCGACGAGGCGGACCCGCACCTGCTGGTCAAGCGCGCCCAGCTGCTCACCGCCGTCGCCGGCGGGGTCGAGGCGGCGACGGAGCGGCTGGCCGACCTGCCGTCGGTCGCCTGAGCCCGCACGCCCACACCTTCCAGCTCTTGTTTGAGGACTCCGCAGAATGACCACGCAGGTCGCGATCATCACCGGCGCCAGCAGCGGGATCGGCTGGGGCACGGCCGTCAAGCTGCACGAGATGGGGATGGCCGTCGTCGGCGTCGGCCGCGACGCCGAGAAGCTGGCCAAGCTGGAAGCGGAGATCGGCGATCCGGCGCGGGTGGCGACCCTGGCGGTCGACATCACCGACGACGCGGCGCCGAAGGCGATCGTCGACCTGGCGCTGGAGCGGTTCGGCCAGATCGACTTCCTGATCAACAACGCCGGGGCCGGCAGCCCCAAGCCGCTGCACGAGACCGACGACGAGACCCTCGACTACTTCCTGGGCCTGATGCTGCGCGCGCCGTTCCGGCTGGCGCGCGACGCCATCGTCCACATGAAGCCGGGCTCGGCGATCATCAACATCTCCTCGACCTTCGCGGTGATCGGCGGACGTCGCGGCGGCGCCTATTCGGCGGCCAAGGGCGGCATCACCGCGCTGACCACCCATATCGCCTGCCAGTACGGGGCCGAGGGCATCCGCTGCAACGCCGTGGCGCCCGGCGTCACCGTCACCCCGATGGTGGAGCACCGCCTTGAGGACGAGATGTTCAAGCGGATCAACGTCGAGATGACGCCTTACCCGCGCCTCGGCACGATCGAGGACATCGCCTCGACCATCGCCTTCCTCTGTTCGCCGGGCGGCTCCTATATCAACGGCCAGACCATCGTCGTCGACGGCGGCTGGAGCTCCACCAAATACCTGTCGGAACGCGCGCTCAGCACCGACTGGGTTCCGCGCAAGGCCTAAACCCATAGCCGGCCGGCCTGACCTCCGGCACACTCTCCCGCAGGGTCGGCGGCCGGAGGCTAAGGCCGGGTTGACGACTACTCAACAACGTCGTTGATTAGCGGCCAGTCGGAACGGGCGGCGGCGCGGAGACGCCCGGGGCCCCCAGACGTACGAGCCCCGAGAACGGCTCGCCAGGGAGGATGTCGGGATGTCGATGCAGTTTGGGCGCTATATCGCTGAACGGCCTGCCGGCCTGGCCGAGGGCTGGACGCTGGAGCGGCTCACTCCGATGAGCCGCCTCTACGGCGCCAACGGCCTGCGCACCGGCGCGGACGGACGCATCTATGTGGCCCAGGTGTCGGGCAGCCAGATCAGCGCGATCGATCCCGAGACCGGCGCGGTTGAGGCGATCAGCCCGATGGGCGGCGGGATCGTCGCCCCCGACGACCTGGCGTTCGACGACGAGGGCAATCTCTACGCCACCGAGATCACCGAGGGACGGGTCAGCGTCCTGACGCCCAAGGGCGAGACCCGGGTGATCTACGGCGACCTGCCGGTCGCCAACCCGATCACCTTCCACCAGGGCCGCCTGATCGCCGGCGAACTGCGGATGGGCGGGCGCATCGTCGAGCTGGACCGGAACGGCGGCGCCCCGCGCGTCATCGCCGAAAACGTGCCGATGCCCAACGCCTTCGAGGTCGGGCCGGACGGGATGCTTTACTATCCGGCCCAGGCGGTGAACGAGATCTGGCGCGTCGGCCTGGACGGCGGGACGCCGGAGCGGGTGGCCGGCGACCTGGGCGTGCCCGATTCCGTGAAGTTCGATTCCAAGGGCCGGATCGTTTCGACCCAGGTGCACAGCGGCCAGGTGCTGCGGATCGACCTGCGCACGGGCTCGCGCGAGGTGCTGGCGGACATTGCGCCGGGACTCGACAACGTCACCTTCGTCGGCGACCGGATCTTCGTCTCCAGCATCTCCGGCCAGGTCAACGAGATCCTCGAGGGCGGCAAGCTGCGCTCGGTCATCCCGGACGGCTTCAACTGGCCCCTGGGCCTTACCGTGGGCGAGGACGGCGTGCTGTTCGTGGCTGACGGGCCCTTCTGCTACAACCTCAAGCCCGGCGGGAAGCCGGAGCTCGCCGGCATGCTCTTCACCCCGGGCTGCCCGGGCTACACCCGCGGCGTCGCGGCGTCCGGGCCCGGCGAGGTGACCGTCACCACGGCGACCGGCAGCGTCGCGCGCTGGCGGCCTGCGCAGCAAGAAAGCGAAGTGCTCGCCGACGGCTTCGACCGGCTCTACGGCGTGGCGATCGCGCCCGGCGGGGCCGTGGTGTTCGCCGAGGCTGGTACGGGCCGCGTGCTCTCCGTCGAGGCCGGCAAGCTCGAGGTGCTGGCGACTGGCCTCAAGGAGCCCTCGGGCGTGGCGGTCGGGTCGGACGGCGTCGTCTACGTCGCGGAATCCGACGGCGGCCGGGTGGCCAAGATCTCCGGCGGCAAGGCCGAGACCGTGGTGGACGGCCTCAAGCAGCCCCAGGGCCTGCTGGCGCGCGCCGGACGGCTCTACATCGTCGATGCGCTCGCCAAGACGCTCATCGAATACGACCTGGCCAGCGGCGCCCGCAGCATCATCGCCTCCAACCTGCCGGTCGGCGCCCCCCCGGGCGTCGTTCCCAAGTTCCTTGGTGCGATCGGCAACCTTTCGGGCCCCATGGGGCCGTTCGCCGGGGTCGCCGCGGGACCGAACGGGGCGCTCTATGTCTCGGCCGACGCCGAAGGCTGCGTGCTGGCGCTCCGCCCGGCCTGAGGTCCGAGAGCAACCGCGTCGCTTACATCAGGAGAGACTATGTCGAAGTTCGACCAGGACACGGCGATCAAGGCGGTGGCGCTGCACCAGCTGATCGCGGAATGGGGCTATGAGCTGGACTTCAACGGCGGGCTGACCATGCCGCGGCTTTGCACCGAGGACTGCCGCTACCTGGTCGGCGGAACGCCCTACCTCGGCCACGCCGCCATCCTGAAGTTCTACAGCGACCGCGGCGAGCGTGTCCGCACCCAGCAGAAGGACGGCGTCCGGACCCAGCGCCACACGATTTCCGGCCTGCGGGTGTCGTTCCCGGCCGCGGACTCTGCGCAGGTCATCTTCCTGCTGGTGAACTATTCCGCGGAAGGCAAGGCCCCGGCGCTCAACCTGGTCGGCCCGACGATCATCGCCGATTGCCAGATGGAGTGCCGCCTCGAAGCCGACGGCGAATGGCGCATCGCCCTGTTCGACAGCACCCCGGTCTTCATCGGCAATGACCCGTTCCTGAATGCGTCGGTCGCCCCGGGCCAGACCCGCTGACCCGGAGCCCGATTCCGCTAAGTGGATCCAGTTTGTGAGCAGACACGATCAAGCTCTTGATTCGAGAGCGTGATCGCAATCCTCCAACAGGCGCGCCAGCGACTCGACGCCGGCCACGAGGCTCGCTTCGTCCCAGGCGGCGTAGCCGAGGAGGAACCCCTGGCGTCCGTGCGCCGCCGCGGCGTGGTTGGAGAGCGGATCAAGATTGAGGCCACGCGTGGCGGCGAAGGCTGCAATCTCGACGTCCGAATGCCGGTTCGCCAACGCGGGGCTCAGGGCGACCGCCAGGTGCATGCCCACTTCCTGCGGCAGGATGGTCACCGCCGTCCCCAGCCGCGCCCCAAGCGCCGCGGCGAGCGCCTCCCGCCTTAGTCCCATCTGCAGGCGAAGCGTGCGCAGGTGCTTGGCCAGACCGCCGCCAGCGATGAACTCGGCCAGGGCCGGCTGAGCCCCGGTGGCGACCAGGACCCCGTCGCGCCCTGGCCTTGACGAGCTGGGCGATCAGCGAGCGTGGCCCGACGACATAGCCGAGCCGCAGGCCCGGGAAGGTGATCTTCGAAAAGCTGCCGATCGACAGGACCGCCTCACTGCTGTCGAGGCTCGACAGCGCCGCCATGGGACGCCCGGCGAAACGCAGCTCGCTGTCGTAGTCGTCGGCGATGATGACGGCGTCGTTCTCATGCGCCCAGTCGATCAGCGCGACGCGCCGCGACAGGCTGAGGGCTGCGCCCGACGGAAACTGACGCGACGGCGTGACCAGGGCGAACCGCGCCCTCGGCGCCAGCCGGCGGCCGGCGGCGACATCCAGCCCTTCGGCGTCGACGGGCACCGGCGCCACCTTCAGCCCCTCCCGCTGCAGGATCCGCCGCGCCCCGACATGGCCTGGATCTTCGACCCAGACCTGTGCGCCGCGGGAGCCGAGGGCGCGGCCGATCCGATGGAAGGCGTCCTCGAGGTGGATGGCTTCTACTTCGGCGGCCGTCGCCCACGCGATCCGGACCGGCCGCATTCGGGCCGCGGCGGCAAGGGGTTGCCGCGAACCAGCAAGACCTCCGCCTTGGCCATGGTCGAACGGCCGCAAAGCCGCGAGCCCGGAGCTCCGGCCGGCCGCGCCGGGGCGGCCGTTATTGAGGACCTCTCGGCAAATGAGGCGGAGCGGGTGTTGGAGGCGGCGGCGGCCTGCGAAGATACGCACCTGATGACCGACGAGTGGAAGGCCTTCGCGCCCCTGGGTGCGGCAGGCTTCTGCGCCCACGACACCGTGCGGCACAGCGTCAGCGAGTACGCCCGCGGGATCGTCCACACCAACTCCGCCGAAGGGTTCAACAACCGAGTCCGGCGCACGATCGCCGGGGTCTTCCACCACATCAGCCCCAAGCACGCCGATCTCCATTTCCACGAGATCGGTTTCCGCTGGTCTCAGCGGGTGGTCGCCGGTCAGACGGTGCGACGATCGAGGAAGGGCCGCGAAACAGCGCAGACGGTCTGGACCCGGGTCGCGCCCGCCCTACAACTTCCCGCTGTCCTCGCCCACGCGGTCGGCCGCCAAATGCGGCGCACCAAGGACGGCGGCATCAGCATCCAATCGTCCATTGCTGTCTTTGGTTGATAAGGGCCGCGTTGTTTAGCGAACAAATATCGCGCTGCTCTCCATATGCGCCTGGAAGGGCTGCGGAAGTTGTGTCTGCGGTTCGATAGCCCTTCTCCCCTTGTGGGAGAAGGTGTCAGCCGCAGGCTGACGGATGAGGGGTCTCGCTCCATCGCCTGATTTTCCAGTGGCTTAGCCGGATAGGTCGATCGACCCCTCATCCGACCCGCTTCGCGGGCCACCTTCTCCCACAGGGGGAGAAGGATGCAGGCGCTTCGTAGGCGATTGCCCTGCCCATGAAGGGGAGGGCGGGTCCCCCGGCTAGCGCTTGCCGAACACCGGCTTGCGCTTTTCCTTCAGGGCCTGAATCGCCTCTTGGTGATCGGCGCCGCGGACGGTGAGGGACTCGTAGGCGATGCCGGCGTCGAGCACTGCGTGGGTGATCCGCTTGAGCTCCAGATTGGTCAGGATCTTGGTGTAGCGGATCGCATTGGACGAGCCGGCCAGCAGCTTGTCGCAAAAGGCCTCGACCGCGGCGTCGAGCTCGTCGAGCGGCAGGGCGTGGTTGACCAGGCCGATCTCCGCGGCGCGCTTGGCGCCCAGCAGCTCGCCGGTGAGCAGGAATTCCTTGGCCCGTCCGAGGCCGATGCGTTGGGCCCAGATGGCCGCCCCGCCGTCGCCGGCCACCAGGCCGATGTTGACGTGCGGGTCGCCGATCTTGGCGGTGTCCGCGGCGAAGATCACGTCGCACATCAGGGCCAAGGTCGCGCCCAGGCCGACCGCATGGCCGTTCATCCGGCAGATCAGCGGCTTATCGACGTCGAGCATGGCGAAGATGATGCGCTTGGCCGCCCGGGCTTCCTGGTCGAACAACTCGGGGTTGGTGGCGTTGCGCCACATGTGGTCGAGGTCGCCGCCCGCCGAAAAGGCGCGGCCGGCGCCGGTGAGCACGACGACGTCGGAGCCCTGGTCCTGGCCGGCGAACAGGAAGACCTCGGCCAGCTCCTCGTGCAGGGCGAGGTTGACGGCGTTCAGCGAGTCCGGCCGGTTCAGGGTGATCGTCAGCAGGCGATCTTTCCGGACGAGCTCGATGGTCTCGTAGCGCGGCAGATCATCGGACGCGGTCATGTCGGACTTCTCCCTGCCGGCGATCGCGCCGGGCCGAAGCTCTGTCGCCTAAGCCGCTTCCCGGCGCAACAGGGCGGTGCGCTTGCAGCGGCAGACGAGCTCGTCGTCCTGGTTGAACGTCCGGTGCTCGAACACCACCAGGCCCTGGGTCGGCCGCGACTTGCTCGGCCGCTTCTCGAGGACCGTGGTCTCGACGCGCAGGGTGTCGCCGATGAAGACGGGCTTGGGCATGACCACCTCGTCATAGCCCAGGTTCGCCACCAGGGTTCCCAGGGTGGTGTCGCCCACCGAGATGCCGATCATCAGGCCGAAGGTGAAGATGCCGTTGACCACGATCCGCCCGAACTCCGTCGATCCGGCGAAGACCGCGTCGAGGTGCAGGGGCTGCGGATTGTGGGTCAGGGTGGAGATCAGCAGGTTGTCGGTCTCGGTCACCGTCCGGCGCAGGTCGTGCAGGATGATCTCGCCGATTTCCCAGGCGTCGTAGAGCTTTCCGGCCATTACTTCACCTCGCTGGGGTCGAGCTTGACCAGCAGCACGTGCTCGGCGACGCGGTCGCCCTTCTTGACCGACAGGGACGCTACCACGCCGTCGAACGGCGCCGTCAGGGTGTGCTCCATCTTCATGGCCTCGAGCACCAGCAGGGGCGCCCCCTTGCTGACCGTGTCGCCGACCGCGACCATCACCTCGATGATCAGGCCGGGCATGGAGGACTCCACCCCGCCGTCGCCGTCCGAGCCCTCGGGCCCGGCTTCCACGCGCGGCAGCGTCAGGACGTAGGGCTCGCCGTCTTCGAAGACGATGAAGTCCCGTCCGGAGACGACGACGTGCAGGGCCGACGGCTGTGCGCCCGGCGAGATCTGCGCGGTGTAGCGGGTTCCCTCGTGGTCCAGTGGCACGCGGAACGACGGGTCGGCGTTCACCCGGAAGCCCGTCAGCGCCGGCGGGACGCCCGCGCGCCTCACCATCTCGTTGGCGGCGGCCTGCAGCACGCGCTCCGAGGGTTCGGCCGGCGGCAGCAGGCTGGCCAGCCGCTCGCCGATGAAGCCGGTGTCGACGGCGCCGGACAGGAAGTCCGGGTCCGCCAGGCAGCGGGCCAGGAAGCCGGCGTTGGTCTTCACCGGATAGACCTCCACGGCGCGGCAGGCGGCGGCGAGCTTGGCCGCCGCGGCCTGGCGGGTCGGGCCATGGACGATCAGCTTGGAGATCATCGGGTCGTAGAAGGGCGTCACCACCCCGCCTTCTTCGACCGCGCTGTCCAGCCGGATGTCGCTGGGCGTGCGGAAATGATCGAGCCGGCCGATCGAGGGCAGGAAGCCGGTGTGCGGGTTCTCGGCGTAGAGCCGCGCCTCGATGGCGTGGCCGCGGCGCGGGATTTCGGCCTGGGTCAGGGGCAGGGGCTCGCCTGAGGCGACGCGCAGCTGCCATTCGACCAAGTCCTGGCTGGTGATGGCCTCGGTGACCGGATGCTCGACCTGCAGCCGGGTGTTCATCTCCATGAACCAGATCCGGTCGGCCTTGAGGCCGTCGGTCGTGTCGGCGATGAACTCGATGGTGCCCGCGCCGACGTAGCCGACGGCCAGCGCCGCGCGGACCGCAGCCTGGCAGACCGCCTCGCGCACTTCGTCGGTCATCCCCGGCGCCGGCGCCTCCTCGATCACCTTCTGGTGGCGGCGCTGCAGCGAGCAGTCCCGTTCGTAGAGGTGCACGGCGTTGCCGTGGGAGTCGGCGAACACCTGGACCTCGATGTGCCGCGGCCGGGTCGCATAGGTCTCCAGCAGCACGTGGTCGTCACCGAACGACGCCTTCGCCTCACGTCGGCAGGACGTCAGGGCCGCGGCGAAGTCCTTCGCCGCATCTACCTTGCGCATCCCCTTGCCGCCGCCGCCGGCCACGGCCTTGATCAGCACCGGAAAGCCGATGCGCTCGGCCTCGGCGAGCAGGGTCGCCTCGGACTGGTCGTCGCCCATGTAGCCGGGCGTCACCGGCACGCCGGCCTCGGCCATCAGCTTCTTGGCGGCGTCCTTCAGGCCCATGGCGCGGATCGAGGACGGCGGCGGGCCGACCCAGATCAGGCCGGCCGCGGTCACCGCCTCGGCGAAGTCGGCGTTCTCGGACAGGAAGCCGTAGCCCGGGTGGATGGCCTGGGCGCCGCTCTGCAGCGCCGCCTCGAGGATCTTGGCGCCCACCAGATAGCTCTCGCTCGCCGGGGCCGGGCCGATCGCCACGGCCTGGTCGGCCTCGCGGACGAAGGGCGCCTGAGCGTCGGCCTCGGAATAGACCGCGACGGTGCGGATCCCGAGGCGCCGGCAGGTGCGGATGATGCGGCGAGCGATTTCGCCGCGATTGGCGATGAGAAGCGAGCCCAGCATGGTCACATCCGGAACAGGCCGAAGCGCGGAGCCTCGGCGATGGGGGCGTTGAGCGAGGCGGAGATGGCCAGGCCGAGCACGTCTCGGGTCTGGGCCGGATCGATGATGCCGTCGTCCCACAGGTGGCCCGAAGCAAAGTAGGGGTTGCCTTCCTCTTCGTACCGCGCGCGGATCGGATCCTTGAAGGCGGCTTCTTCTTCGGCGCTCCAGGCGCCGCCCTTGGCCTCGATGCCGTCGCGCCGGATGGTCGCCATCACGCTCGCGGCCTGCTCGCCGCCCATGACGGAGATCCGCGAATTTGGCCAGCTGAACAGGAATCGCGGGCCGTAGGCGCGGCCGCACATGCCGTAGTTGCCGGCCCCGAAGCTGCCGCCGATCAGGACGGTGAACTTGGGCACGCTGGCGGTGGCCACCGCGGTGACCATCTTGGCGCCGTGCTTGGCGATCCCGCCCGCCTCGTAGCGGCCGCCGACCATGAAGCCGGAGATGTTCTGCAGGAAGACCAGCGGGATGCGCCGCTGGCAGGCCAGTTCGATGAAGTGCGCCGCCTTCTCCGCGCTCTCCGAGAACAGCACGCCGTTGTTGGCCAGGATGGCGACCGGATAGCCCCAGATGCGGGCGAAGCCGGTGACCAGGGTGGTTCCATAGAGCGGCTTGAACTCCTGCATCTCGGAGCCGTCGACGATCCGGGCGATGACGTCGCGCACGTCGTAGGGCTCGCGCAGGTCGGTGGGGACGATGCCGTAGAGCTCGCGCGGGTCGTAGCGCGGCGGCCGCGGCTCGGCGATGTCGATGTCGGGGCGCTTCACCGTGTTCAGGTTGCCGACGATCTCGCGAACGATCGCCAGGGCCTGCTCGTCATTGGCGGCGACATGGTCGACGACGCCGGACTTGCGGCCATGGACGTCGGCGCCGCCGAGGTCCGTGGCGCTGATCACCTCGCCGGTCGCCGCCTTCACCAGCGGGGGGCCGGCCAGGAAGATGGCGCCCTGGCTCTCCTCGCCGGCGCCGCGGACGATGACCGCCTCGTCGCTCATCGCCGGGACATAGGCGCCGCCGGCGGTCGACAGGCCCATGACGCAGGCGATCTGGGCGATGCCCAGGGCGCTCATATTGGCCTGGTTGTAGAAGATGCGGCCGAAGTGCTCGCGATCGGGGAAGACCTCCGCCTGGTGCGGCAGGTTGGCCCCGCCGCTGTCCACCAGATAGACGCAGGGCAGGCGATTTTCCTGAGCGATTTCCTGTGCCCGCAGGTGCTTCTTCACCGTCATTGGGAAGTAGGCGCCGCCCTTCACCGTCGCGTCGTTGGCGACGACCATGACTTCGCGGCCCATCACCCGGCCGATCCCGGCCACCACGCCCGCGCTCGGCGCCTCGTTGTTGTAGAGGCCGAACCCGGCCAGCTGGCCGACCTCGAGGAAGGGCGAGCCGGGGTCCAGGACGTATTCGATGCGGTCCCGGGCGAGCAGCTTGCCGCGCTTCTGGTGACGCGCGCGCTGCTCCGCCGGCCCGCCGGCCATGACGGTGGCCGCGTGTTCCCGCAGCTCGGCGACCAGCTGCAGATTGTGCGCCTGGTTGCGCTTGAACGCCTCGCTCATCGGATCGACGGCGTTGGGAAGAACGGTCACGGATGTCCTCCGATCAGATCGCAGCGAGAGACGGCGCCGTCACCGGCGCCTCTCGGCCAGATTCGGGTTCGCACAGGCCGGGCGCCCCTTCAATTGTCCGCACTTCTAACGGCCCGGCCTAATTGACGGAAATTGAAAGATTACCGGCTCGGTGATAGGCGCTGCCTATGAGGCATATGCTGCGGTATTTCCTGGCGGTCGCCGAAGCCGGAAACTTCAGCCGCGCCGCCAAGCGCGTCGGGGTGACCCAGCCTAGCCTGTCGGCGGGCGTCGCCAAGCTGGAGGGCCAGCTGGGCGTCCGCCTGTTCGATCGGGACAAGCACAAGGTCGCCCTGACCCCGGCCGGGAGCCGGTTCCTGGTGCGCGCGCGCCGCATCGCCGCCGAGTACGAGCTGGCCGTCCAGGAAGTCCAGCATGCGCCCGAGCCCCGGACCTTGCGCGTCGGGGTGCTGCTGACCATTCCGACCGCGGTGTTCGAAACCATGCTCGCCCGTCATCGGCTCGCCGGCGCCAACGAGGTGCTGGAGATCCTGGAGGGGACGGAGCGCGACCTCACCGAGCGGCTGGACCGCGGCCGGCTCGACATCGCGCTCACCGTGGTCCGTCCCCACCACGCGCGCTTCCGGCCCGAGCTGTTGCGGGGCGAGCGCTATCTGATGGTGCTGCCGCGCGACCACGCGCTCGCCGACGCCGAGTTCGTCCAGGCCGAGCAGCTGGCCGGCGACCGGATGGTGGTGCGGCGCCACTGCGAGGCCCTGCCGGAGATCAGCCGCTTCTTCAGCGAACGCGGCGTGCGTCCGCGCTTCGTGCTGAAGACCACCAGCGACCAACGGATGCTGGCGGTCGTCCGCGCCGGCCTCGGCATCGGCATGATGCCGGAAAGCTTCCACGACCCCCTGGTGCGGTTCGTCCGGGTGGTGGACTTCGATCTGCAGCGGGAGGTGGGCGTCCTCTACGGCGCCGACCGTGACGACCTGCGCCATGACGCCAGCCCGTTCGTCGCCCTGCTGCGGGAGCAGTACGGGCGGGGCCGGCCGGCCTGATCGCCGGGGCCTTAGGTGATTACAGGGAAGCGACCGTCGTCCATCTCCTTGTGGAGCTGTAGCCCCGTCGTGTCGAAGGCGTCGGCCGGCCCGCCGTTCCAGCAGGCGTCCGCCGGATTGACGATGACGATATAGGTCCAGCGGGGCTTGTCCGTCAGGTTCGCTCCAGCGCCATGCACGCACATGTTCGAGTGCACGGTCACGTCGCCGGCGGCGTAGGACAGCTGTCCGCTGTCGGTGCAGTCGTCGAGCAGCTCCGGGTAGCTGTCGAGAAGGTTGCCCTTTCCATATGTCGCATAGTGACCCATGACCCCGTAGCGGTGGGAGCCGTTGAGGAACCTCATGGTGCCGAGCTCGGGGGGCATGTCGGTCAGGGCCATCCAGAAGACCATGCCTCCCGATCGATCTGAGGCCGAGGCGGCGTAGTCCTGATGCCAGTCAGAGCTGCCGTTTCCGCCGTGCTCGGCGGCGCTCCCGGACGGCAGCTTGACGGCGAAATAGTCGGTGAAATAGCGGATCCCGATGGGCGCGCGGCGCGCCATCAGCGCCCTTGCGCCGCGTCCGACGTGATCGATGATCGGCCTCAGGAGCGGGTCGTCGAGGCCGCGCATGGTCAAAGGGTTGAAGTAGGAAAAGGCCATTGGCGGCGGATTCCTGTCACCCTTCTCGCCCATCAGGTCCGTCGCCATCGCAAGAAGTTCAGCAACCTGCGGAGCCGGAATGAACTTCTCGAGCTTCACCCAGCCGTGCTGCCGGTAGTGGTTGATTTCCTCGGGCGTCACCGACCGAAACGCACTGCTCTTGTCCTTCGCCGCGACTTCCATCTCTCCGGTGTTCCCTTCCCAATCCAGCTTGGCGAACTTGCGTCATCGCCTGAGGCCTTTCGGCCTCGATCTGAAACGCATGCCTATCGACGGGTCGGGAACGGTCCAAGACGGAGTTGTTTAGCCCCCTAAAGCTTCCCGCGCGGCGCGGGTACGAATTCGCGGTCGAGCATGTTGTGCAGCTCACCCATGATGCGGGCGAGCGCGGCGCGATCCTCGTCGGACAGGCGCTTGTAGTAGCGGACGAAGGTCGACTCGCGGCCCATCTCCGCGACGACGGCTACGGCCTTTGCAGCGCCCTCCGACGTGAGGCTCAGGACGAAGGCCCGGCGATCCTCCTGGCTCGGCGAGCGCACCAGCAGCCCATTGCGCTCAAGCTTGGCGATGCGGGCGGACAGGACCGCATTGGACACGTGAAGCGTCTGCGCCAGATCCGTCGCCCGCAGGGGCTTGGGGCGCTTAATCCTCAACGCCCCAAGCAGATGCAAGTCGGCGACGCTGAGCCCGTTGCGCCGCGCGATCCGGTCGAGGTCCGTCGCCAGCATGTGGCCGACATTGAAGGTATGCCACTGAGCGGCGAAATAGCTGACGTCCAGGTCAAGCTCGGCATAGAAGGCCGTGGCCGCCTCGAGTTCGTCGACCGGTCGTTGTCTCATCGCATCGACTCCGCGTGGAAGCGACGGCGATCGCGTGGCGTTTTACCCCCATCGGCGACGCAACCGGATTTCAGGGGTGATGTGGGTGGTCTCGAGCAACCCGGTCCCGTCGATCTTCTCGTAGGTCTCAAGGTAGTGGCCATAGCCGGTCATCAGCGAGAACGCACTGCCTGACGGAAAATAGAGTCGGTCCGTCATCGACCAGATGCCCCTGGCGGTCGTGTCGCTGGTGAACTCAAGCTCGAAGTTGTGGCCCTGATGGACGCTGACGATCCCAAGGCTCGACATGCCGTCTGACCTCCAGGCGGCGCGTCCGCGGAGGACGACGTTCGTCGCGGGAATGAAGTCTCGTCCCGTCGCAGGGTCCGTGCAGCAGCCCATATAGTCGAGCACGCAGTCCTCGGCCAGCACCGCGCACACGAGATCGCCGTCGCAGCTGTCGTCTGAGACGCTGGGGAGGTCCGCCGTCGAGCGAAATTGGTGGATCATCACCCCCGCCGACACGGCCCTCGGCCTGCCGGACGTGAGGCGATCTCCTATGCCGTTCGGGAACCATCCGGCTGGCGTTCCGCAGCTGAAGAGGCTGGCGCCTTGGGCTGGGTGGCCCGGACAAGCCGGGCCAGGACGGATTTATTGGGGCGGCGGGGCTCGGTCGTTCAGCAGGCCTGAGAGGTCGACCCACCTTGCAATCCGATCCGAAATCAACAACACTGTTGATCTATCCAGATTGGGATCGAATATGACCTGCAAGCCCAGCCCGTGCCCTGCGCCTGAAGACGTCGACATCGCCGCCCTGCGGGAGCGGTACCGCCAGGAGCGGACGCTGCGCACCCGGGCCGAGGGCCAGGAGCAGTATGTCCGTCCGGTGGACGATTTCGCGGAGGTCTACGAAGGCGACCCGCACATGCCGGTCCTGCCGCGGGATCCGATTTCCGAGGACCTCGACGTGGCGGTCCTGGGCGGCGGCTGGGCGGGCGTCCTCACCGGCTATCACCTGAGCAAGATGGGGGTCTCCAACTTCCGGGTCATCGACCACGCGGGCGACTTCGGCGGGGTTTGGTACTGGAACCGCTACCCGGGCCTGAGCTGCGACAACGACGCCTACTGCTACCTGCCGCTGCTCGAGGAGATGGGCTTCCTGCCGTCGAAGAAGTTCGCCGACGGCTTTGAAATCCGTGAATATTGTCAGAGCATCGCGCGCAAGTTCGGCTGCTACGAGGGCGCGCTTTTCCACACCCTGGTCACCTCGCTGCGCTGGGACGAGGCGATCAAGCGCTGGCGGGTCACCACGGACCGTGGCGACGAGCTTCGCGCCCGCTTCGTGGTCATGGCCAACGGCCTGCTGAACATCCCCAAGCTGCCGGGCATCCCCGGAATCCACCAGTTCAAGGGCAAGATGTTCCACACCGCGCGCTGGGAGTACGACTACACCGGCGGCGACCAGAAGAACCCGACGCTCGACAAGCTGGCCGACAAGCGGGTGGCGATCGTCGGCACCGGGGCGACCTCCGTCCAGGCGGTCCCCTTCCTCGGCAAGTACGCCAAGCAGCTCTATGTCCTGCAGCGCACGGCCTCGACCGTCGACCAGCGCCTGAACGTGGCGACCGATCCGGAATGGGCGAAGTCGCTGAAGCCGGGCTGGCAGCGCGAGCGGCAGATGAACTTCCATCATAATGCGATGGAGGTTCCGGCCCCGGGCGAGGGCGACCTGATCTGCGACATCTGGACCGAGATCAACCGCAACCTGGCGGCCGAGTTCGACGTCACGGGCTGGCCGCAGTCGGCCGAGGAGTACGTGGCCAGGCGCGAGGTCATGGACTACCGGGTGATGGAGCGGCTGCGGGGTCGCGTCGAAAGCATCGTCCAGGACAAGCAGGCCGCCGAGATCCTCAAGCCCTGGTACCGCTATCTCTGCAAGCGGCCGGCCTCGAACGACGACTATTACGACACCTTCAACCGGCCCAACGTGAAGGTCATCGACGTGTCGAAGACCCAGGGCGTCGAATGCCTGACCGAGCACGGCTTCGTCGCCGACGGCGTCGAATACGAGCTCGACTGCCTGATCTTCGCCAGCGGGTTCGAAGTCACCAGCGATCTCGACCGCCGCTGGGGCATCGATGTGGTCGAAGGCCGCAATGGCGCGTCGATTTACGATCACTGGGCCGCCGAGTTCCGCACCTTCCACGGGATGATGACCCACGGCTTCCCGAACCAGTTCTTCACCGGCTTCATCCAGGGCGGGGTGAATTCCTCGACCACGGAGACCTTCAGCCAGCAGGGCAAGCACATCGCCTGGATCATCCGCCAGGCGCTGGAGCGCGGCGTCGCCGCCGTCGAGCCCAGCCTCGAGGCGCAGAACGCCTACGTCGACCATATCCGCGCGACGGCGATCGACATCTCCGCCTTCCAGCGCGAGTGCACGCCCAGCTACTTCAACAACGAAGGCTCGGAAGTGGTGAACCAGAAGGGCGAAAAGAAGCTTCGCTCCTACCTGGGCGAGACCTATGGGCCTGGCTACTACGTCTTCGAACAGCTGCTCGAGGACTGGCGCGCCGAGGGCGGCATGGAAGGCCTCGTCCTGACGAAAGACCTCGTCGAGGCCTGAGCCGGACGTCTACCTCCCCTATCGCCCTACGATGGGGGAGGATCCGGCTCATCCGGTCTCGTCGATAAAGTCCGCTATCCGTTGACGACGGCGATCGACGGTGAGGCGGGTTACGTCTGGCCGGCCATAATGCCCGGCGAGATCGAAATTCTGCCGTTCCCCGCGCACCAGCGCGTGATCCAGTTCGGCGACGATCAGCACCTCGCGGTCGATGATCGGCTCGACCAGGAAACGACCATCCGGAAGCGCGATGGCCGATCCGCCGTTGGCCAGGAACGGACCGCTGTTCGCCAGTATCTCCGCCAGAGCCGGGGTGTCGGCGGGAAAGTCCTGCGGGCGCATGAGGCCCGACACCGACACGACAAATCCGCGGGCTTCGCGGGCGACGAACCGGGTCAGGTCCTGGGTGTTGTGCAGTCCGCCTGGCCAGGCGGCGATGTGCAGGTCTTCGCCCTGCGCATAAAGGGCGGCCCGCGAAAGCGGCATCCAGTTTTCGAAACAGTTCAGGCCGCCCACCCGAAAGGGCGCAAGGTCATGCACGCGCAGGCCATGGCCGTCGCCCTGAGCCCATGCCATGCGCTCTTCGTAGGTCGGCTGTAGCTTGCGGTGAACCGAGCCGATGCGGCCTTCGGCGTCGATATAGACGAGGCTGCAATAGAGGCTGTGGCCGCCGCGGTCGGGCGCGCGCTCCATCACGCCGATATAGATCGACAGGCCATGGCGGCGGGCGACCGCCTGGAGCGGTTCGAGATCGCCACGCTCGATCACCACGCCCTGATCGAGATACTGGGCGAAGATCGCCTTCTGCTTGGGGTCGTCGAAACGGGCGCCGTCCGTGCGCTCGATCCAGAACGGATAGCCGGGGGCCAGGGCCTCGCCGAAGACGACCAGGCGGCATCCTTGCGACGCCGCCAGCTCCGCGACGGCGCACGCCTTCTCAAGGGTTTCCGTCCGCCTGAGCCACACCGGCGCGATCTGGGCCACGCCGATGACGAGGATGTCTTGCCGCCGCCCGGTTTCGGACGCCTTGGTTCGGAGAATCTCCATGGTCATGCCTTTCCGCCGGGGGCCGAGGTGGCGAACAATCCGGCGTCGTCGCCGAACGCCTTGAACTCCAACGCATTGCCCGAGGGGTCCAGGAAGAACAGCGTCGCCTGCTCGCCCGGCTGGCCTTTGAAACGCACGTGGGGCTCGATCAGAAATTGGACGCCGGCCGCCGTCAGACGCGCGGCCAGCGCCTCCCACGGGCCCATCTCCAGCACCACGCCGAAGTGGGGGACCGGAACGTCGTGACCGTCGACGGGGTTGTGGACCTCCGTCACGCTCATGTCCGGTTTCAGATGGGCGACGATCTGGTGGCCATAGAGATCGAAATCGATCCAGGTTTCGGCGCTGCGCCCCTCGGGACAGCCCAGCAGCGTCCCGTAGAAGGCCCGCGCCGCAGCCAGGTCATGGACGGTGAAGGCAAGGTGGAACGGGCGCATGATCTCCCTCGATTTGGGTCCGCGCGGCCAGCTCTAGGCTGATCAGAGTGCATGGTATAGTGCCCGATGGCGCACCCATACATGATCAAAACTCATGAAAATCGACTCATCACACGGCCTCAGCGACGCTCAGGTGCTCTCCGCGCTTCCTGCCTTCGAGGCGGCGGCCAGGCTCGGCAGCCTCACCCGCGCGGCGCGGGAATTGGGCGTGACCCAGAGCGCCCTGTCGCGCCGCATCGCGGCCCTGGAGCGGGGGTTGGGCGTCGCGCTGTTCTCCCGCCGCGGCCGCGCCATCGCGATCACGGGCGACGGCTTGCGCCTCGCCGAAGCCGCCGGCGACGCCATGCGCCTGATCGAGCGCATGCGCGGGGACCTTGGCGGCGTGATCGCCGGTTCGATCCGGGTCGGCGCCTTGCCATCTATCGGCGGGCTGTGGCTCGCGCCCAGATTGCCAGGCTTCCTGGCGGCCCACCCGGCTGTCACCGTGTCGATGGTGATGATCGACGCCGACTTTGCGGACGCCCACAAGGATCCGGTCAACTGGGATCCATCCACGGTCGACGTGGTCCTGACCTGGGGGCGGGGCGGCTGGCGGTCCTTGTCCGTGCGTCGCCTGGCCAAGGAAAGGATGTCGCCGGTCTGCTCGCCCGCCTTCGCTGAAGCCCATGGTCTGGAGCAGGCGGCGAATTTCTGGAGGGCGCCGCGGCTGGCGCACACGACCCGCGCCGACGCCTGGAGCGCCTATGCGCGGGCGACGGGCGTGGAGATTCCCGGCGACGCCCCGCCGGTGAGGCTCGAACTGGAGCATTTCTTCATCTTGCTGGAGGCGGCGCGAGCGGGGGCGGGCCTGGCCCTCCTGCCGGATCTATTCGTCGCGGCGGATCTCGCATCCGGGCGCCTCGTCGCGCCGGCGCCGGCCTGGGCGACCGGGGCCGTCTATGCCGCCGTGGCGAGCCCGGCCGCCCTCGCCAGGCCCCTGGTCGCGGCCTTCGTCGACTGGCTTAGCGAACAGTCGGACGGCGCTCAGGCCCCCTTGTTGGGCCCAGAAAAACCAGGGTTGGGGCGATAGGCGCCTGTGAGGGGGCTGAATGACCACCATTCAGCGTCGGCTATCAGCCATCCACCCCTGAACCGCCCTTCAGGTCCGAACTAACGAACCGCCCAAATCTGGTACGCTCCCTTGCTTCCACCTTGAATGAGCTCAGCGCGCCGGTCGCGAGGCCAGGAGGGCAATAAAGGCTTGCGTCAGGCGCTGGATGTCGAGCTCCGGCCGGATGATCCGGCTCGCCATCAGGCCGTCGAGGAAGACCGACACCAGGATCGCGAGCTGGGCTGCGTCATCGCGTCCCGCAAGGGACTGGGTGAGGATGGTTGTCTCGCTGGCGTAGAACTGCCGGATCGCCTCGTCTGTCTCAGCACTGCGACGGTCGGACACGGCGTAGTCCAGCATGATCTTGAGGAAGCCGGAGGTCGGCCGCGACAGAGATATGTTGCTGGCGATCCAGGCGTTGAGATCCTCGCCACGGCCCTCGCCCTTGATCTCGGCGTAGCAGGCCAGCATGTCCTGCAGCGACTTGCGCAGGACATACCGGAACAGGTCGTCCTTATCCTTGAAGTAGTAGTAGATCAGGCCCGGGGCCACGCTCGCCGCACGGCCCAGGTCCTTGTTCGTCACATTGTCGAAGCCGACCTCGGAGAACAGCTTGAGGGCGGCGTCCGCGATCGCCTCACGGCGATCGTCCACCCCGGGGCGCGCCTCGCCGGACGCGTCTGCTCGAGGTGCGGCCCCGCTCTTTTTCATCCCAACGCCCTCTTCGCCACGCCGCTCAGGACGGCGGCCCCGGCCATGCTTCCGCCTCGGCAGCCGCCAGCAGGGCCGCCAGGTCGCTGACGAGACGCTCGTACATCTCGCGCCCGAACTCCGCCGTCGCCTGGCTCGGGCGGCCGACCACGCCGTTCGCCGTCACGGCTGGCATGTCGTACCTCCAAAGCTTGCCGATCGTCACGTCCTCCACATCCCGAGCCAGAGTCATATCGACTTCGTCGGGGCGGAGCGCCAGCAGCATGGCGGTCTCGGCGAGATTGGCGTGCACGTCGCTGCCGTCCATCGTGTAGAGGCGCAGCGCCTCAGGCGAAAGCTCCCATAGGCCTCGCGTGGCGAAGCGCGCCTGCGGCAGGTCATGGCGAAGCTGCAGGATGGCGGACTCGATCGACGGGCCGTTGGTGGCGTGACCCGAGACAATCAGCAGCCGGTCCACGCCCGCCCGCACGGCCCAGGTCGCGATCTCCTCGACCAGGGTCGCCAACAGGCGCGGTGAGAGCGACAGGGTTCCCGCCCACCGACCGGTGTGCCCGTGCGAACAGCCGTAGGCCAGCGGCGGCAGCATCAGCACGTCCTGCCGCTCGCAGGCGGCTGCGCTAATGCTCTCCACAAGCAAGGTGTCGACCCCGCTCGGCAGGTGCGGGCCATGCTGCTCGGTGGCGCCCACCGGCAGCACGGCCACAGTCCGCCCCGAGGCGATGCGGGCGGCGATCTCAGGACTCCTGACGCTCGTCCATCTGGTCATCGGGGCGCCTTCAGACGAACTCGAGGAACTTCTCCCGCTCAGCGGCGGAGACAGCGTAGAAGCTGGCGTCCCATTCACGCCGCTTCTGGGCGACGAAGAGGGAGACGAAGGCCTCGCCGAGGACGGTGCGCGCGAATTCGCTGTCGTCGAGGGCGTCCACGGCCTCCAGCAGCGTCCGCGGCAATCGTTGCACAGCGTTGCGTCCCGCCGGTTCCAGATAGAGGTTGTCGTTCAGCGGAGCGCCTGGATCGCTCGCCAGGTCGATACCCTCCAGGCCTGCATGCAGGCTGAAGGCCGCGGCGAGATAGAAGTTGGTGCTCATGTCGGGCGTGCGGTTCTCGATGCAGGCCCTGTTCATCGGCAGCCGCAGCATGGCGGAACGGTTGTTGCGGCCATAGGCCCGCAGCACCGGCGCCCAGGACATGTCCGGCATGTCGCCGCGCGCCACGAGCCCCTTATAGGAATTGTAGGTCGGGCAGGTGATGGCGCAGAGCGCATCGGCATGCTTCAGCAATCCGCCCACGAACTGCAGGCAGAAGTCGGTCGTCTGCAGGTCGTAGCGGGCGCCAAGCTGGCCGGGTCCGCCGGCCCGGGCATCGAAGACGTTCGCCCCGCCCTCGAGTTCGGCCAGTGACATGTTGTAGTGCGCGCCGGAGCGGAAATCGTCGCTGAAGGGCTTGGGCATGAAGGTGGCGATCGCCCCGTGCTGCTCGGCGACGACCTTCACCATGAAGCGAAAGAAGGTCAGGCGGTCGGCCGTCGTCAGCGCGTCGGCGTAGCCGAAGTCGATCTCGAACTGCCCATGGCCCCCTTCCTGGTCGAAGGAGTACAGCCCCCAGCCGAGCTGATCGACATAGCCGGCCAGCTGCTCGAGCAAGGGCTGGGCCTGCGACATCTGGTGAAGGTCGTAGGCTGGCGTCACCCCGCCGAACCGCTTCGGCTGGAGCGGCGCCAGGCCTTCGGCGGTACGTCGGTAGATGTAGAACTCGGGCTCGATTCCTAGATTGAACCTGAAGCCGGCCCGCGCGGCGCGTTCGCGCGCACGCTTCAGGATGACACGGCTGCAGTTCGGATAGGGTTCGCCGCGGAAATGAAGGTCCGCCGCGAACCAGCAGTAGCGGCGGTCCCACGGCAGGATGATCGCGCTCGCCAGGTCCGGAACCGCCGCGCACTCATCGAAGTGCGGCCCTACCAGCCCCATGCCGTCGAGGGCGCCGACTGTGAACAACTCCGATCCACGGACCATCGCGTCGAAGTGACTCAGAGGCACGCACTTGGTCTTGGAGGCGCCGTGGATGTCGACAAAGGTCACATAGCAGTATTGGACACCTTGTTCGTCCAGATGCTTCAGAAGTTCCGCCGCAGTACCGCTCATTGAGATTACTCGCTGTGAGTGTTGTGGATTGCTGGATTCAGCCCCAGACCCGTCCGGCTCTGGGCGTGTCGATCCGGTAGTCGGTGGCGTGCCGCTCGAAGAATTCGCGACCGAACTGGCGCGCACGCTCCAGAGGCCGTGAGGGATCCTTCGGAACATCGGCCCGCGCATTGCCGACGCCGTGAACGACGCCCACGAAGGTCGAGGCAGTGTAGCGGGCGAATTCCTGGACCTGATGCACGGGACCGGCCGTGACCGTGGGAAAGGTCTCTTCCGAGCTGAGGACGAGGCCGACCCGTTTGCCCTGCATCTGGGTCACGACCCGAGCTGAACGTGGCGACGACGCCGCAACGTTGCAGAACATGCGGTCGAAGAAGGCCTTCAACTGGGCGGACACGCCGTACCAGTAGATCGGCGTTGCGGCGACGAACCCCTCAGCCGGCAGGTAGCTCTGAAGGAACGTGGTCTCGAAACGGTCGTCGATCGTGCATTCCCCGAGCGCGTTGCGGCAGGTTCGGCAGTCCCGCAGGAAGCCGTTGAGGATGTCGGCGGCGAAGACAAAGTCCGCGTCGTGACCCGCCTCGCGCAGCCCTTCGGCGACGGCCTGCGCTAGCTGAGCGGAGTTCCCGTCTCGCCGCGGACTAGAACTGAGCACGAGAGCCTTCATCGACTGATCCCCGGCTGGGCCGGCCCCTGCATGTTGACAATCTGGCCTTAGCACTATGTTGATTGGCTAGTCAATCAACTCGGAGAGCAGACGATGTTTGGGGCCAGCCTGTCGACCTCACAAGAGCGAGCGCCTGGGGCGGCCCAGATAGATCTCCTGCCAGTAGGCGAATGGCTCTTGCTGAGAATGCCGGCCGGCCGACATGTCAGGGTGACGGCGCTGGACGAAGTTCAAGTCGTGGCGCTCTGGGCCTATGACGCCACGAACCTCGAGCGCCGCGTGTCGATGACTCACAGCCAAGCCTTGATCCGGAAGGTCTTTCTAGAGCCAGGTGATCTGCTGGTTGCGAGCGATCATGGAGCGATCCTACGGGTCTTTGCCGACATCTCCCATGGGCGGCACGACAGCTCTATCCCCGCCTGTAGTCCGGCGCTCTCGCGCAGGTCGGGGCCCCTTCGGGACCCTCCAAGCTGCACAGCGCGACTGTCGGCGACGCTGTCGCGTTTCGGCGTCGAGCAACTCGACGCGCCGCAACCCTGGAACCTGTTCATGACCACAAGCGTAGCCCCGAACGGCAGCTACGCTACGCGGGAGCCAGCGTGCTGCGCAGGCGACTACGTCGAACTCCGCGCCGAGATCGATTGTCTGGTTCTGCTTTCATCTTGTGCGCACGGCATGTCGCGAACGGGCCATGACCGCGGAGGAGAAAGCTCCGCGCTGGTTATGACCTTCATTCCCCACGGCGGATGACTTGCCTCCGCGACAATAATGGGCCGTTCGTTAGTTCCGGCCCTCCAGAACGCCCGCCATCTCCCGGAGGTCTCCGATGCCCTCAGCCGAGGGCGGCGAAGGTCTCGTCCCAGAACGCCGGACCCGCGGCCTGGGCCTTCTGGATGATCGGGTTCGTCTGCTGCAGGTCCTTGATGTAGCCCGGGTATTTGTCGGCCTGATACTGGTGCATGGTGCCGCCGAACTTGTTTTTGACGGTCGAGAAGGCGTCGTGCTCGATGATCAGGTCGAGAAACGCCTTGGCGACGGCGGGCGCCGCGGCTCCGGCCTTTGCACCGAACTTGCGGGTGGCGATCCGGATCTTGTCCTCGAGCACCATGGTGAGCTCGCCGTAGGGCCAGAACCGGCCGACCATGGCGAAGTCCTGCGCGCCGTTCGCCACGAAGTAGGCGAACACATGCTGCTCCATCTCGGAGAGAGACATCCTGTGTATCCTTTTCGCGCCGACACGACGCCGTACTGGAGATGATCGTGGAAGTGTTCTGCGCCGCAGCCCCGCCCGGCCGCCGAGGGCCGGGCGGGGAGGGGCCTCAGATCTGTGCGGGGTGGGCGGGCGTCGCCCCGTAGCCGATGATGGCCTTGACCTCGAGGTATTCCAGGAAGCCGAAGTCGCCCCACTCGCGCCCGTTGCCGCTGCGCTTGTAGCCGCCGAACGGCGCGTGGAAGTCGAAGCTTCCGTTGACCCAGATGGCGCCCGTACGCATCCGCTTGGCGACGGTGCGGCAGGTCTCGAGATCCTCGCCGACGACATAGCCGCCGAGGCCGAAGGTGGAGTCGTTGGCGATCTCGACGGCGTCGTCGAGGTCGTCGTAGCCGATCATCGCCAGCACCGGGCCGAAGATCTCCTCGCGGGCGATGACCTTGTCGTTGGTGGTCACGAAGACGGTCGGCTTCACATAGAAGCCCTTCTCCAGGCCGGCCGGACGGCCGAGGCCGCCGGCGATCAGCTCCGCGCCCTCGTCCAGACCCTTCTGGATGTATTCCTGGATGATGTTGTACTGGCCCTTGGAGACGACCGGGCCCATGGCGGCGTTGCCCAGCGGATCGCCGACCGTCACGCTGTTGGCGGCGGTGCGGGCGGCCTCGATGCACTCGGCCATGCGCGCGGCGGGCACCAGCAGGCGCGAGCCGGCCGAGCAGGTCTGGCCGGAGTTGCCCATCATCGCGCCGGTGGCGGCGCCGACGTTCGCCGCCAGGCTGGCGTCGTCGAGCACGACATAGGCGCTCTTGCCGCCGAGCTCGAGGCCGACGCGCTTCACGGTCGGGGCCGCATCCTTGGAGATCTGGACGCCGACGCCTTCGGAGCCGGTGAAGGAGATCATGTCGACCTGTTCGTGCTTCGAGAGCACCGTGCCGAGCACCGCGCCTGAGCCCTGGACCATGTTGAACACCCCGGCCGGAACGCCGGCCGCGTGAAGCACTTCCGCCAGGATCTGCGCCGAATAGGGGGCCAGTTGCGGGGGCTTCAGGATCACGGTGTTGCCGGTCGCCAGGGCCGGGAAGATCTTCACGCAGGTCTGGTTCATCGGCCAGTTCCACGGGGTGATCAGGCCGCAGACGCCGATCGGCTCATGACGGATCAGGGTGGAGCCGCGCAGCTCCTCGAACTTGAACTCGCGCAGCACCTCAATGGCGGTCTGCAGGTGGCCCGAGCCGAGCATGGTGTGGAAGCCGGTGCCGAGGGAGAGCGGCGCGCCCATCTCCTCGGTGATGGCCTCGCCCATCTCCTGCTTGCGGCGTTCGTACTCGGCCTGGATCGCCAGCATCACCTCGAGGCGCTGCTCGCGGGTGGTTTCCGACCAGCTGGCGAAGGCCTTACGCGCGGCGGCGACCGCCTTCTCGATATCGGCGGGCGAGCCCAGGGAAATCCGGCCTGAGACCTCTTCCGTCGCGGGGTTGATGACGTCGGCCGTCTTGGGCTCGACCGGATCGACCCATTGTCCGTCGATGTAGAACTTCAGATATTCGCGCATGCCCGCTTCCTGACTTTCCAACGGTTGGTTTCGCCAACGGCTATTTTCGAACGGCCTAAACGCAATGCCCGCGCCGCGCAATTTGCGGCGCGACGCGGGCATCACAAAAGGCTGAGAGACCGAGGTCCCTCTTACTGGGTGCCTTCCGCGTACCAGGTGCGGAACTCGCTGTAGTTCGGCATCTCTTCCGAGTTGGCCTTCGGGTCGATCGGCACGTGGATGACCGTCACCTTGCCCGAGGCGTAGGCGCGTTCGATCGCCGGGCCGATGTCCTCGGCCTTCTCGACGTACTCGCCACGGCAGCCGAAGCCCTCGGCGACCTTGTCGAAGCGGACTTCCTTCGACCAGTGGGTGCCGGTCTCGGCGGTGCCCAGGCCGAAGGTGCGCTTGTAGACGCCGACCTCGAGGCCCCACTGGTTGTCGACGCCGACGATGCAGACCAGCGGCAGCTCCTTGCGGACCGCCACTTCCAGCTCGGCGATGTGGAACATGAAGGAGGAGTCCGAGGTCAGCAGCATGCCGGGGCGCTTCTTGCCGGTGGCCGCGTAGTCCGCGAGCATGGCGCCGGTGGCGTAGGGCAGGCCGGTGCCGATGTGGCCGTAGTTCTGGTTCCAGATCACGTCATGCGGCTTGGACTGCGAGTAGGTCCACTGGAAGATCACCGTGGCGCCGCCGTCGCGGATCAGGATGCCGTCCTTCGGGAAGGCCTTGGACGCCTCGACGACGAAGCGCGAGGTGTGCATCGGTCCGTTGGAACCGTCGGCCTTGGTGCGCGATTCAGCGGCCAGTTCCTCGAGCTGCTGGGCGTCGCGCTGGATGTAGCGCGACAGGGCCTCGGTCGGCTGGCGCGGGGTGTCCTTCAGCGCGCGGACGAGCTGCGGGACGACGGCGCGCAGGTCGCCGACCAGCGGCACGTCGATCGGGCGGTTCACGCCGATCGCGGTCGGGTCCTGCTGGACGTAGATCCACTTGCGGTTGGCTTCGTTGGCCACCCAATGGCGCCAGCGGCCGTAGTGCGAAGGCTCGCCCAGTTCGGTGCCCAGCGCCAGGCAGAGGTCGGACTCCACCACGGCGTCGATGGAAACTTCCGAGAAGCCGTAGGGGAAGGTGCGCTCTTCCAGGCCCGGGATGAAGGCGGTTCCGCCCGAGGTCTGGATGACCGGGCATTGCATGAGGTCGGCCAGTTCCTTGACCGCCGCGCCGGAACGCGTGGTGTGAACGGCGTGACCGACCAGCAGGATCGGGTTCTTGGCGGCGCGGATCAGCTCGACGGCTTCGGCCAGGCGGTCACCGTCAGCGCCCTGGTTGACCAGGCGGTAGCGGTGCGGCGGCAGCGGCTCGGGAACGTCGAGCTCCTCGAGGATGACGTGCGAGGGGAACTCGACGTAGGACGGGCCGGGCGTGCCGGACATCGACTGGCGGATCGCCTCGCGGATGACTTCGTCGGTCTGGTCGGCGTATTCGATCGAACCCGAATACTTCACCGAATCCTCGATCATCGGCTCCTGGCGGACGAACTGGATGCGGCCGCGGCGGACGCGGCGCTCGGTGATGCGGGCGCGCTGGCCGCCCATGAAGATGACCGGCGAATTCTCGACCTTGCAGCACTGGATCGCCGGCATCGCGTTGGCGATGCCCGGGCCAAGCGTCCCGATGGCGAGCGCCGGCTTGCCGGTGATGCGCGAGGCGGCTTCGGCCATGAAGCCGGCGGCGGCCTCATGGTGGGGGGAGACGACGGTCCAGCCGCGCGATTCCGCCTCGAGGAACAGGTGGACGAAGTTCGGGTCCGGAATGCCGAACAGGGTGTTGATCCCTTCGGCTTCGAAAAGCTGCAGGATGCGCTCGTAGACGGGTACGCCCATTATTTGTCTCCCTGTTGCGCCAAGCGGTTTGCGGCGCCGCGAGTGTGCAAGGCTGATTACTGGCCGGTCCGCGGTTTGTCGATATAGAAAGTCTTTCTACATATAGAAAGATACTGGCCGGCGACGGCGGCGGCATGTAAGCAGATGGCGCAGGCGAGCGCTCGCAGAGTTTCGCGCCCGGGCGCGGAGTTCTCCGCCCGGCCAGAACAGGAATGATCCGATGCCGCATGATGGGGGGGCGAATGGAGGGGAAGGGTCCAAGGCGCCGACCGCGGAGCGCGACCCCGCGACCGTCGCCAAGGGCGGCAAGGTCCCTTCGATCTCGCGCGCGCTCGCGGCCATGCATATCCTCGGGCAAAGCCCCACGCCGCTCGGGGTCCAGGCGATCGCGCGCCAGCTCGGGGTGGTGACCAGCAGCTGCTACTACCTGCTCCAGGCCCTGCTGGCCGAGGAGATGGTCGCCTTCGATCCGGACACCAAACGCTATTCGCTCGGCCCCGGCGTGCTCACCCTGGCGCAATACTGGTCCCGCCAGAACAGGTTCGGCGATCTGGTGCAGCCGCACCTCGACCAGATCAGCGAGGCGTTCGACGTCACCGTGGTCGCCACCGAGATCTTCGGCCTGGACCACGTGACCATCATCGCCATCTCCCGCTCGGCGGGCGCCTTCCGGTTCAGCGCCCATATCGGCACCCGCTTCCCGGCGCTGACCAGCGCGACCGGGCGGTGCATCGCCGCCTTTGGAGGCCACCCGGAGAACGAGATCCGGGCCCGGTTCGCCCAGATCAAGTGGGACCAGCCGCTGGACTACGAGACCTGGCGACAGCAGGTCGAACGCACCCGGGAGCTGGGCTACGGGGTGGACGCCGGCAACTTCATCTCCGGCATGATCTCCATCGCCGCCCCCGTCTGGGACGCCCAAGGGTCGGTGAGCCACGGCATCAATACGATCGGCCGGGCGAGCGCGCTGGACGGCGCCCGCCTGGCGGGACTGGAAGAGGCGGTCCTCACGGCGGCGCGGCAGCTGTCGCACCGCAGCTGACCGCGCCCGAAACGCCGGGGGGGTCGTGCGCCGCGCGCGGGCGCCTTGCCTGCCGCCGCAATCGCATCATGGCCGCGTCGCAAACTGCGAACGAAAATTTTCAATCGCGGGCGTGCGGGGTAAGGTCGGGAAACAAGCGCTTCAGCGGGGTCCGGGCGGCGAGCCGCCGACCCCTAGGCGACAGGGTAGGGAGGATGCAAATGGCGGGTATCAAGGTCCAGAATCTCAGCGACGACCTGGCGTTCGGCGCGCGCGTGGCGGGCGTCAACTGGGAGGCGCTCGCCGACGAGGCGGTCCGCGCCGAGATCAACCGGGTCTTCGAAGAGCGCGGCGTGATCGTCTTCGACGACGTCGAGCCGACCTCGAAGATGCAGGTCGAGCTCAGCAAGGTCTTCGGCCCGCTCAAGGACCACCCGACCAAGGCCACGCCGCGCGACGTCGATAGCGATGACCTGGCCGTCGGCGTGATCGACATGCACTACAAGCCGAGCGACGATCCCTACAATGTCGAGGGCCTGGTGGAGCTGAACGGCCAGCGGCTGGCGCGCTATTCGCCCTGGCATTTCGACCACTGCTACAACGACGAACTCAACCGCGCCGGCGTGCTGCGCGCGCCGATCAATGCGCCGGTGGGCGGCCGCACCGGATTCATGGACGGGATCGAACTCTACAAGCAGTTCCCGAAGAACCTGCGCGACCGGCTCGAAACCCTCAACATCATCTACACGCTCGACACGCGCCTGACGAAGATGCGCTTCGGCGTGAACTTCAAGCCGCTCGGCGATCCGCCGGCGACCAAGGAACTGCTCAAGGAGGTGGCGATCTTCCCGCGGGCGATGCACCCGGCGGTCTGGACGCGCGCGACCGGCGAGAAGGTGCTGCACATCGGCCCCTGGATGTCCGTCGGCGTCGAACACCACGAGGACGCCGAAGGCGACGCCTTCTACGAGGAGGTCTGCCAGACCATCAACCGGCTGGCCGGCGCCGGCTGCAGCTACTGGCACGACTGGAAGCCGACCGACATGCTGATCTGGGACAACTGGCGGATGGTCCACGCCGTCGAAGGCTGTGACGCCAAGTACGAGCGCCAGACCCTGCGGACCACGATCAAGGGCGACTACGGCCTCGGCTATTTCGAGGACGGCAAGAAGATCGGCGAGGTCTATCGCGACGTCGCCTAGGGGCCGTCAGCGCGCGGGCCGACTATCTGGCCGAGGCGGCGTCGGAACCCGCTGACGTCGCCGCGGCCGTGGAGGCGGCGACCGTCCGCGCCTGTGCGCGAAAGGCCGGGAAGACCTCTTCCAGGAGCCGGGTTTCCGGGAGGATGTAGACGACGCCTCTGACGCCGGTGAACGCCGGGCGCACGACCTTCTCGTAGAAGCCGCCCGGGACGTTGATGCAGCCGTAGGTGATGCGATTGTCGTCCGGCGACGACGACGTCAGCCGCTGCAGGCGCCGTTCCTGGGGGCTCCCCCTGACGACGGGATGCAGCGAGATCGCGGTCGCATAGTCCACCCAAAGGACCCGGCCTCCGCCCGGGGCGAGCCCCCAGGCCGCGAGGAACCGGCCAGCCGGGGTCGTTCGCTCGTCGGGGGGGATGGCGGACAGCTTGCGGTCGCCGACGCCCGGCGCGGAATCGTCCCCGTGCGCGAGGCCGAGCAGGGCCGGCGCCGCGCCCGCCAGACGGCCGTCGGCGGTGAACACAAAGACCTCGGCGGCGACCTTGTCGATGATCACGAAGGGGAGATCGCGATTGTCGCCCGACGCGATCGCCCACGTCGCCAGCTGCGCCACGGTCTCGGGCGCCGGCGGGCTGGTCCGCGCCGTCTCAGTCGCCTGCGCCGCCCCGGCCCAGGTCATGCCGGGCCAGAGCGCCCCGACCCCGAACGCCAAGGCCGCGAACGCCGTCCTTATGGGATCGCGCATAGCGTCGCTCCACGGACCGCAAGTCCGACCCGCTTACACAGGCAGCGGAACTCGATCGGCGAGGGTCACCTGCAAGCTCCGTATCCGAAGATCAGTTCCGCGGCGAGCGCGGGCGGGCCTGTTCGAGGGTGTCCACCCGGGGGGTCAGCTGGTCGAGCCGTTGGTTCGCGGTGCGCGCGTCGGCGGCGGCGGCCTGCGCCGCGGCGTTGGCGGCGTCGGCGCGCTGGATCGCGTCCCCCGCCTTCGCGTCGACCGTAGTGATGCGACTGTCCACGGGGGCGATCTGCTCGTTGACGTAGTCCTTGGTGGCGCATCCGGCAAGACTGAGCCCGCCCAGGACAAGGGCCGCAGCGAGTGGGATGCTTGCGACACGATTTGCAGGCCGTGGCATTCCGAACATCCTCTGTTTGTTATGACTCGCGGATATTCAACCTTTGCTGCGATGGACGCTCCATCATTTGATCCGAAGCACGGCCGGAGCCGTCGCCACGTTCAGCTCCACGCCGCGGAATGCTCGCCGCAGAGCTGGTTCGACAGGGTCTGGCCCCCGGTCTTGAGCGCCTGCTGCAGGGCAGGCAGGCCGTTGCGCTTCAGGGCGCTGCCGATGCCGATGGCGACCAGCGCATGGCTGGGCCGTCCGCGCGCCTTCCAGACCGGGGCTGCGACCACGGTCACGCCGGAAATGTAGTTGCCTTCGTCGACCGCGAAGCCCTGGTCGCGGGTCTGGGCGACCTGCGCCTTCCAGTCCTCGAACGTCGGGGGCTCGTCCCAGCGCAGCGACTTGAACCGGGCCTTGATCTCGGCCTCGGGGTAGCCCCCGAAGGCGCCGATGCACCGGCCCGTGGCGCTGATCAGGGCTGGGAAGCGGCTGCCGATCTGGGTGCTGAGCTGGAAGCTGGGCCCCGACTGGGAGACAGCGACAACGATAATGTGATCGAGGCCGACGATCTGCACGCCGAGCATCGTCACGTCGAAGGCCTGGGCGATACGGTCCAGCACCGGCTGGGCCAGGTCGTTGAACGGATTGCGCCGCAGCCACTGCCGGGCGAGCGTCAGCACGCCGGCCTCCAGGGCGTAGCGCTTTGTGTCCGGGTCGAAGGCGACGAACTCCTCGGCGACCAGGGCGCGCAGCACATAGAGGCAGGTGCTGGGCACCAGGCCGAGCTCGCGGGCGATGGCCTGCACGCCGAGCGGCGCATCGCTCTTGCCCAACAGACGCAGGATCGCCGCCGCACGGGAGATGGCCGGCGCCTTGCTCGTCTCCATCGCCTTGGCGAGTTCGCGTTCCGGCGCCGCGGGGCGCAGCACATCGTCCTTCATGCCGGTTCGCCGTCAGTCATGGATGCCCCTGTCCGCCCCAGTATGCGGCGAGTCGCTGGATCCGAATTCGTTCAATATATAGAACGCTATTCGATATTTACAACAGTCGAAATCTCGTGGCATATCCCCGCGTCACCCGAACGACCGCGCAGACCTGCGGCGGCTTCGGAGAAAACAGCTGTTGGATCAATGGCCAAGCTCACCGAATACACCCGCTACGCAGACGCTCAGGAACACGCGAACTCCCAGGCGCTGTGGGAGCTTTTCGACGGGGATCGTGAGCATCTCAACATCGCCCACGAGTGCATCCGCCGCCATGCGGACGGTTCCGGCCGTGCGGCGGTGCGCATCGCGCATGCCGATGGCGCCGACGAGGTCCTGAGCTTCGACCAGATCGCCGCCGGCTCGGCGCAGTTCGCCCACTGGCTGGTCGAGAACGGCATCCAGAAGGGCGACCGCATCGCCTTCATGCTCGAGCCGTCGCTGCCCTTCTATCTGAGCCTGTTCGGCGCGATCACCATGGGCGCGATCAGCGTGCCGATGTTCACCCTCTTCGGGCCCGACGCGCTGCGGCTGCGGATCGACGACTGCAAGCCGAAGATGCTGATCACCAACGCCGAAAAGGCAGAGATCGCCGGCAAGATCGAAGGCCTCCGCGTGGTCGTCGCCGACGAGGCCATGCTGGCGGAGATCGGGCGCTTCCCGACCACCTTCGAGGCGAAGTCGCGCGCCGACGATCTGGCGGTCTTCCAATATACCTCGGGCACCACGCGCGAGCTGCCGGAGGCGGTGAAGCACACCCATCGCGCCATCGTCACCCTGATGTTCGCAGCGCTCTACGGCACCGGCATCCGGCCGGGCGACGAATTCTTCTGTCCCTCCTCGCCGGCCTGGGGCCACGGCCTCTGGCACGGGACGCTCGCGCCGCTGGCGCTGGGCGTGTCGACCGGCACCTTCGCCGGTCGTTTCGACGCCGTGCGGCTGCTGAAGGCGCTGCAGGACTACAAGATCACCAACATGTCGGCGGCGGCCACCCACTACCGGATGATGAAGAACTCCGGGAAGGCCGGGGACTTCACCTTCTACTTCAAGAAGCTGTCTTTCACCGGCGAGCCGATCGACCCCGCCACCCTCGACTTCATCGAGGAGACCTTCCACGTGCCGGCGTGCAGCATGTACGGCACGACGGAGATCGGCGTGGTGCTGGTCAACTATCCCGGCGCGGAAGACTTCGTGGTCAAGCCGGGCTCGCTGGGCAAGCCGATCCCCGGTCTGAAGCTGCAGGTGCAGAATCCCGACGGCACGCCGACGGCGCCGAACGTGGTCGGCGAACTGATGCTGTGGCGCCGCGACGGCTGGATGACCACCAAGGACCTCGCGCGGACCGACGACGAGGGCTACCTCTACCACTGCGGCCGGGCCGACGACGTGATCATCTCCGCCGGCTGGACGATGAGCGCGGTGGAGATCGAAGCCACCCTGCTCAAGCATCCGAACGTGCAGGAAGCCGCGGTCATCGGCGTGGCCGATGCGACCCGCGGCCAGGTCGCCAAGGCCTTCCTCGTCAGCGACCGCGCGGCGAGCGAGGACTTCATCACCGAGCTCAAGACCTTCACGCGGGAGCGGCTCAGCCAGCACGAGTTTCCGCGTCACATCGTATTTGTGAGTGAACTGCCGAAGACGCCGGCGGGTAAGGTTCACCGCAAGATCCTTCGCGATCGCGAGGCCGCCGCCGCGGCCGCGCTCGCCAACTGACATCCAGGAGAAGACGAATGGCGCTAGACTCAACCGAAGCCCGTTTCCCGAAGATCACCGAGCAGGGCCTCGACGATCTCCGCAAGCGGATTGGCGTTCCGATCACCGACACGCTCGAGCCGTGGAACTATGAGGCGACCCGCGACGCGATCCGCCACTACGCCCACGGGATCGGCGACGATAACCCCCTGTGGACCAACCCGGATTACGCGGCGAAGACCTCGTTCGGCAGCATCGTGGCTCTGCCGAGCTTCCTGTTCTCGACCAGCCGGATCGTCTCGGGCTACTGCGGCGGCCTCTCCGGCGTTCACGCCATGTGGGCCGGCGCCGACTGGACCTGGCTGAAGCCGGTGCTGCGCAACGACGTCATCACCACGACGGCGCACCTGAAGGACCTGATCGAGCACCAGACCCGCTTCGCCGGTCGCGCCTTCCAGCAGATCTACCACACGGAATTCTTCAACCAGCACGGCGACAAGGTCGCCGAGTGCGACAGCTGGGTGTTCCGCACCGACCGCGACGAAGCGCGTGAGCGCGGCACGAAGTACACCGAAGCTCGCGGCCGCGTCGAACCCTACACCGACGAACAGATCGCCGAGTTCTACAAGCTCTACGCCCAGGAAGAGATCCGCGGCGCGACTCCCCGCTACTGGGAAGACGTGACGGAAGGCGAAGCGCTGCCGCGCATGATGAAGGGGCCGATGACGGTCACTGGCTTCATCGCCTACGCGCAGGGCTGGGGCGGCCTCTACATCCGCGCCAACAAGCTCGCCGCCAACATGGTCATGAAGCACCCGGGTCTCGGCATTCCGAACCGCTTCAACGTGCCGGATTGCCCGGAGCGGGTTCACTGGGACGAAGCCTTCGCGCTCGAAGTCGGCGCCCCCGGCGCCTACGATTACGGCCCGGAACGCTGCTCCTGGCTGACGCACCACGTCACCAACTGGATGGGCGACGCGGGCTTCCTGCAAAAGAGCAAGTGCCAGATCCGCCGCCACAACCCGGAAGGCGACGCCATCTTCATCGACGGCGTGGTCACCCGGAAGTGGGTCGAGAACGGCAAGCATCTGGTGGAGATCCAGCAGAAGGCCATCACCGCTCGCGACGAGCTGTCGGCCTCCGGCGCCTCCATCGTCGAACTGCCGAGCCGCGGCGCCTAAGCCGAGGCTGACCACCATGCTACCCGGCCGCGCGCCTTTCCGGCGCGCGGCCGGCACATGCTTCGAAACTGCCGGCGACAGGCAGCGAAGCCCAGGGAGAACTGATGGCTGACACGGAAGCTTCGGCCGTCTGGGCCGGTCCCCTCCGGGGCGTTCGAGTTCTCGACTTCACGCGCGTCCTGGCCGGACCGTCGGCGGCGCTCGCCCTGGCCGATCTCGGCGCCGAGGTGCTCAAGATCGAGCCGCCCGGCGCCGGCGACGAGACCCGCACCTTTCCGCCGTTCCGCGAGGGCGAAAGCCACTACTTCCTGAGCGTCAACCGCGGGAAGAAGAGCATCGTCGTCGATCTGAAGACAGAGGCCGGCCTCGCCCTAGCCAAGGACCTCGCGGCGAAAAGCGACATCGTCATCGAGAACTATCGCCCGGGCGTGATGGATCGGCTGGGCCTCGGTTACGAGGCGCTGTCGGCGAGCAATCCGGGCCTGATCTACTGCGCGATCTCGGGCTTCGGCATGACCGGCCCGCTTCGCGACAAGCCCTCCTTCGACATCGTCATGCAGGCCCTGTCGGGCGCGCTCAGCGTCAACGGCGAGCCGGGCCGCATGCCGACCAAGCTGGGAATCCCGCTCGGCGACCTGGTGGGCGGGATCAACGGCCCGATCGGCATCCTGGCCGCTCTTTACGAGCGCAGCCTCACCGGTCGCGGCCGGCTGATCGACATCAGCCTGATGGACGGCCTGATCGGCATGCTGGGCTATCTGGCGCAGCTGGCCTTCTTCACCGGAGAGGATCCGAAGCCCCAGGGCTCCCAACATCCGAACCTGGTGCCCTACGGCGCCTTTCCGGCGAAGGATGGGTCGATCATCGTCGCCTGCTTGATGAACAGCTTCTGGGAGCGCATCGCCCAGGCCTGCGGCGCGCCGGAATGGCTGCACGACCCCCGGTTCGCCAGCATCGAGAAGCGCCGCGACCATCGCGAGGTGGTGAACGCGGCGGTCTCGGCGTTCACGCGGCAGAAGACCGTCGACGAGCTCGTCGAGATCTTCACCCAGCACCAGGTCCCGCACGCGCCCATCCTCGGCGTCAAGGAGGCGCTCGCCCAGCCTCAGGCGGTGGCGCGCGAGATGGTGGTCGAGACCGACCATGCGGTCCTGGGGAAGATCCCGATCGTCAATCGCTCGATCAAGTTCCCCGGCGCGCCCCAGCCCGTCCCCACCGCGCCGCCGACGCTCGGGCAGCACACGGATGACATCCTCAAGGACGTGCTCGGCCTGACGCCGGAGCAGATCGAAGGCCTGCGGGCCCTGAAGGTGATTTCCTGACGCCGGTTACCAATGGTTGGAAAAGCCGCTGATCCGGCGATATTGCTGTCGATACGCGCCCAGGCGGTCCCCGCTGGAGGATCTCGGGCCGTCAGCAAGATCACGCTCCAGGGAAACGCCCAATGCCTGAACTCAGATTCGACGATCGCGTCGCCGTCATCACCGGCGCGGGCCGGGGGCTTGGCCGGGCCTACGCCCTGCTGCTCGCCTCGCGCGGCGCCAAGGTGGTCGTCAACGATCTGGGAGTCGGCCTGCAGGGCGAGGGCGCGGACGCCGGTCCGGCTGAAGCGGTCGTCCAGGAGATCAAGGCCGCCGGCGGCGAAGCCGTCGCCTGCACCGACAGTGTGACGACGCCCGAAGGCGGCCAGGCGATCATCGACACCGCGATCAAGCACTTCGGCAAGATCGACATCCTCGTCCACAACGCCGGCAACGTCCGCCGCGGCTCGCTGAAGGAGCTGAGCTACGCGGACTTCGAGAACGTCCTCGACGTCCATCTGCGTGGTGGCTTCCACGTCGTGCGGCCGGCCTTTCCGCTGATGTGCCAGGCCGGCTACGGCCGCATCGTGCTGACCTCGTCGATCAACGGCCTCTACGGCAACCCCAATGTGGTGAACTACTCCGTGGCGAAGGCGGGCCTGATCGGCCTGTCGAATGTCGCGGCGATCGAAGGCGCCGCCGAGGGCGTGAAGTCCAACATCATCATCCCGGCTGCGGTGACGCGGATGTCCGAAGGCGTCGACACCAGCGCCTTTCCGCCGATGGATCCGGATCTGGTGGCGCCGGCCGTGGGCTGGCTCGCCCATGAGAGCTGCTCGGTCACCGGCGAGATGCTGATCTCCGTCGCCGGCCGGGTGGCGCGGGCCTACTCGGCCGAGACCGAGGGGGTCTATCGTCCGTCCTGGACGATCGAGCAGATCGCCGAACAGATCGACGCCATCCGCAACATGGATCAGCCCTGGCACTTCCCGCCCGCCCCCACAGGCCACCTCGACCATCTGCGCCGCAGTTTCGCGATGGCCTCGAAGGGCTGACGGATGCGGAGGCGCGCTCGGCCCAGACCGAGCGCGCGCCGATCCGGCCAGTAGCCGCCAGGCGCGAAGCAGGTCAGTTTGCGGTCGCGCAGCAGTCGGTTGATCTGCGCATGTGATAGGCTTTGAGCGCCGCGGGCGCAGCTTGGCGGCTGCGACAGTCTAGCGGCGGGCGCGAGGGTAGGGGCGATATGTCGGAGGGCCGGAAACGGCGGCCGCGGGATCCGAAAGCGACCCGTGAGGCGATCCTGGAAGCGGCCCGCACGCGGCTCGCGATCGATGGTCCCGAGGGCTTGAGCCTCTCGGAGGTGGCGCATCTCGCCGGCGTCAATCGCGGCACCGCCTATCAGCATTTCGAGACCCGCGAGAAGCTGATCAAGGCCACCGCCGAATGGGTTTCGGACAAGTTGTTTCGCGCCGTGTTCGGCGATCCGGAGACCATCGGCGAGCGTCGGGTCGAGCAGGTGGACATCCCTGAGATGACCGACCGGCTGGCCAACTTCGCCATGGACAACCCGGAGCTCTGCCGGGTGTGGCTGCTGCAGGTCCTGTCCTCGCCGGACCCCTGGAGCGACCCCTTCTGGAAGGAATATGAAGGCTCCCAGCGCAGGTTCGCCCAGACCGGGCTGTCGCAGGAGAATATCGACGTCGAGGCGCTCTCGGTCATCATGCTGGCCGGCGCCTTCCTCTGGCCGGTCTGGGGCCGCTCCCACGCCACGGACGAGAAGGATCGCCGTCAGCTGGCCCACCGTTTCGCCCAGGAATGTCTGCGTATCTCCATGCACGGCAGCCTGCGCGCGGACCGCTTCCCGGAGATCGCCGAACGTCTGAAGGCGCCGGTTCCCGCGACCAAGACGAAGAAGCGCGCCGAAGGCGGTTGATCGGTCGCCAGGGGTCTGCCGGACTGGCCTTTGGCCGGAGGATGTGCGACTTGAAACCCCTCCCCAAGACCACACGAAAGACAAGCGCGCATGTTCTCCGCTCTGCTCATCAGCAAGACTGACGAAGGCCAGACCGTCGAGGTTACGCAGCTGGACGAGGCGCAGCTTCCGGAAGGCGACGTGGTGGTGGCGGTCGAATATTCGACGCTGAACTACAAGGACGGCCTGGCGATCACCGGCAAGTCGCCGGTCGTGCGCAAGTGGCCGATGGTTCCGGGGATCGACCTGGCCGGCACGGTGCTGGAGAGCAGCCACGCCGACTGGAAGGCCGGCGACAAGGTGGTGCTGAACGGCTTCGGCGTCGGCGAGACCCATTGGGGCGGGCTGGGCCAGAAGGCCAAGCTGAAGGGCGACTGGCTGATCGCCCTGCCGGCCGGGATCACGGCGCGCCAGGCGATGGCGATCGGCACGGCGGGCTATACGGCGGCGCTGTGCGTGGATGCGCTGGTGAAGGCCGGCGTCACCCCGGACAAGGGCGAGGTGCTGGTCACCGGCGCCACCGGCGGGGTGGGCAGCGTGGCGATCGCGCTCCTGGCCAAGGCCGGCTTCACGGTGGCGGCCTCGTCGGGCAAGGCTTCGGAAGCCGACTATCTGAAGCAGCTGGGCGCGACGACCATCATCGACCGCAACGAGCTCTCCGCGCCGGGCAAGCCGATGCAGAAGGAGCGCTGGGCCGGCGTGGTCGACTCGGTGGGCAGCAACACCCTGGCGAACGCCTGCGCCCAAACCCGCTACGGCGGCGTGGTCGCCGCCTGCGGCCTGGCCCAGGGCATGGACTTCCCGTCCTCGGTGGCGCCCTTCATCCTGCGCGGCGTGTCCTTGCTCGGCATCGAAAGCGTCATGGCCCCGAAGGCCCCGCGGCTGGCGGCCTGGGCCCGCCTGGCCAAGGACCTCGACATGGGCCTGCTCGACGTGATCGGCGGGACCGAGATCGGCCTCTCCGGCGCGGTCGCCGCGGCCACCGACCTGATCGACGGCAAGGTCCGCGGACGCATCGTCGTCGACGTCAACACGTAAGACCAAGGCAGGAACGCCGCCGCGGGGCCGCCTTCGGGACGGCCCCGCGTAAGCAAAGAGAATGCTTCGGGAGGTCACATGTCCAATTCCGCCGCGCCGCAAGGTGAAGTGCAGCTCGACCTGAGCGACGTCGATCACCGGCTGGGTCAGCTGGTTGGCGGCGGACAGCTGTATGACCCCTGCGCCCCCGGCGACATCCGTCGCTGGGTCATGGCGATGGACTATCCGAACCCGATCCACTGGGACGAGGAGTTCGCGCGGAAGTCCAAGTTCGGCGGCATCATCGCCCCCCAGTCGATCGCGGTCTGCCTCGACTTCGGCCACGGCGCACAACCCGCCGTGGTCGGCCATATCCCCGGCTCGCACCTGATCTTCGGCGGCGAGGAGTGGTGGTTCTACGGCTACCGGGTGCGCCCCGGCGACAAGCTCTTCCAGGAGCGCCGATTCCACGACTACAAGATCACCGACACCAAGTTCGCCGGCCCGACGATGTTCTCGCGGGGGGACACGATCCACCGCAATCAGCACGGCACGGTCGTGGCCAAGGAGCGCTCGACCGGCATCCGCTATCTCGCCGCCGAGGCCGACAAGCGGAAGATGTACGAGCAGAAGCTGCCGCCGAAGCCCAAGTGGACGGCCGAGCAGATCGCCGAGGTCGACAAGGTCCGCCACGACTGGATCCTGTCGAACCGGATGGGGGTCTCGCCAATCTTCGGCGAGGTGAAGGTCGGCGATCGGCTGCCGCGCCGGGTGATCGGTCCGCACACCATCGCCAGTTTCGCCACCGAATACCGCGCCTTCGCCTTCAACATGTGGGGCAGCTACGCCTGGGTCGCGCCGGAAGGCGTGAAGGATCCCTGGGTCAACCAGGATCCGGGCTGGGTGGAAGGCTTCGGCTTCGACGAGGAGGGGGCCAAGATCGACCCGCGCAAGCGCGACGGCCTCTACCTCGGGCCGAGCCGCGGCCACGTCGACGAAGAGAAGGCCGGCGAGATCGGCATGGCGCGGGCTTACGGCTATGGCGCGACCATGGGCGCCTGGGTCACCGACTACCTGGCCTATTGGGCGGGCAACGACGGCTTCGTCCGCTATGTGAAGTCGGACTTCCGCGGCGCCGCCTTCGAAGGCGACGTGACCTATTTCGACGCCGAAGTGGTGGAGACCCAGGCCGAGACCGCCTGGGGCGTGCCGCTGGTCACGGTCAAGGTGAAGCTCACCAACCAGGACGGCGCCGCGGTCGTCGTCGCCACCGGCCAGGTGGAGCTGCCGGTCGGCTGAGCCGGCCACGGTCGACGCGGTCTTCGACGTCTCTACGCGCCGTGTTCGGCCCGGACGAGGCCGCGCGTCTCCGGCCCGGACGCGGGCTGGCGGCCCGGAACTGGTACAAGAGCGCAGCGCCGATTGACTCCGCCTCGGGGCGGGCCAAGGTTGCCGCGATCCGGTTGCAGGGCCGGTTGCGCCGCCTGCGCCCGCCGCTGCGAGTGGCGTAGCCCGGGCGCGAGCGTCCGTCTGAACTAGAGGAAAGACTTGTGATCGATCTGTCTGGACGCGTCGCCATCGTGACCGGGGCCGGCGGCGGCCTGGGCCGGGCCCACGCCAAGCTGCTCGCCAAGCGCGGCGCCAAGGTCGTCGTCAACGACATGAGCGACGCCGCCGACACCGTCGCCCAGGAGATTGTCGCCGAGGGCGGCCAGGCCATCGCGGCGCGCGGCTCGGTGTCAGACGTCGACGCGGTCCAGGCGATGACCGACAAGGCGCTGGCCGACTGGGGCCGCATCGACATCCTGGTGAACAACGCCGGCATCCTGCGCGACAAGTCCTTCGCCAAGATGTCGCTCGAGGACTTCCGGCTGGTGGTCGACGTCCACCTGATGGGGGCGGCGATCTGCACCAAGGCGGTCTGGGAGACGATGCGCGCCCAGAACTATGGCCGGGTGGTCATGACCACCTCCTCGGCCGGCCTCTACGGCAACTTCGGCCAGGCGAACTACAGCGCCGCCAAGATGGCCCTGGTGGGCCTGATGAACACCCTTGCGATCGAGGGCGCCAAGAACAACATCAAGGTCAACTGCCTGGCGCCGACGGCGGCCACCCAGATGCTGGAAGGCCTGCTGCCGGCCGAGCAGCTCCAGGTCCTGAGGCCCGAGGCGGTGAGCCCGGGCGTGCTGGCCCTGGTGCGAGACGACGCTCCGACCAAGACCATCCTGGCGGCCGGCGCCAGCGGCTTCGAACTGGCCTATGTGACGCTGACGCAGGGCGTGCACGTGGGCTTCGGCGACGACGCGGCCGAGCAGGTCGTGGCCCAGTGGGACAAGATCGCCGACCGGACGCATGAACATGTGCCGCACGAGGCCTTCGCCCAGGCGCGGCTCGAGATGGCCAAGGCCGGCCTGAAGATCGAAAGCTGAGCCTGAGATCGAAAGCGGAGGACGTGAAATGACCAGAGAGGCCGTCATCGTCTCGGTCGCGCGCACGCCGATCGGCCGCGCCTACCGCGGCGCCTTCAACGCCACCAAGGCGCCGACCCTCGCCGCCCACGCGATCCGCGCGGCGGTGGAGCGCTCAGGCGTCGACCCCGCCGAGGTCGACGACTGCCTCATGGGCGCCGCCCTGCCGCAGGGCGACCAGCACACCATCGGCCGCACCGCCGCCCTGCGCGCCGGCCTGCCGGTGACGGTGGCCGGCATGACCATAGACCGGCAGTGCTCGTCGGGCCTGATGACCATCGCCACCGCCGCCAAACAGATCATCGTCGACCGCATGGACGTGGTGGTCGCCGGCGGCGTGGAGTCGATCTCGCTGGTGCAGACTCCGGAGGTCCGCCTGGGCGCCGACCCCGAGCTCGTGGCCCTGCACAAGGACGTCTACATGCCGATGCTGCAGACGGCCGAGGTCGTCGCCCATCGCTACGGCATCGGCCGCGAGCGCCAGGACGCCTATTCGCTGCAGTCGCAACAGCGCACGGCCGCGGCCCAGACGGCGGGCAGGTTCGACGACGAAATCATCCCCGTCACCACGACCATGAAGGCGATGGACAAGGCGACCGGCCAGGTCAGCGACAAGACCATCACGCTCGCCAAGGACGAGGGCAACCGGCCGGAGACCACGCTCGAGGGCATTGCCGCCCTGCGTCCGGTCGTCGAGGGCGGCTCGATCACCGCCGGCAACGCCAGCCAGCTGTCCGACGGCGCCGCCGCCTGCGTGCTGATGGACGCCGAACTGGCCGCCGCGCGCGGCCTGAAGCCGCTCGGCCGCTACATCGGCATGGCCGTCGCCGGGACCGAACCGGACGAGATGGGAATCGGCCCGGTCTTCGCCGTGCCGAAGCTGCTCAAGCGCTTCGGCCTGACGACGGACGACATCGGCCTTTGGGAGCTCAATGAGGCCTTCGCCGTCCAGGTGATCTACTGCCAGGACAGGCTCGAAATCCCGAACGACAGGCTGAACGTCAACGGCGGCGCCGTCTCCATCGGCCACCCCTATGGGATGTCCGGGGCGCGCATGACCGGCCACGTCCTGATCGAGGGCCAGCGCCGCGGCGCGAAATATGTCGTGGCCACGATGTGCATCGGCGGCGGCATGGGCGCGGCCGGCCTCTTCGAAGTCCTCTGACGCGAGCAGGAGGTCGTCACGCCGGACCTGGACCCTCTGGTCGCAAAGACCCTCGCCAAGACCCCTGGCGGCCGCCGCGCCAAGCAGGAGCGATCTGAACGGACTCGCGGCGCGATCATCGAGGCGGTCATCGCGGTGCTGGCCGACGTCGGCGTCGCCGGCCTGACGCATCGCCTCGTGGCGCGACGCTCCGGCGCCTCGCTGGCGGCGACGACCTATTACTTCGAGAGCAAGCAGGACATGATCGCGGAGGCCTCCGAGGCGCTCCTGCGCAACGACCTTGCAGACCTAGCGCGGCTGGCGGAGCAGGAGCCGGGCGTCGGCGCCGCCGCCTTCCGCCGGTTCGTCGCGCGGGTCGCCGCGAACGGGGTGGGCGAGCACCGGGCGCGCACCCTGGCCTGGTGCGAGATCGTGCTCGACGCGGCGCGCCATCCGGACGCCTACGGCCTCACCCGGACCTGGTATGAGCGGCGCCTGCGGGTCTGGTCGCAGATCGCGCGGGCCTACGAGGCGCCCTATCCGGCGATCGCCGCCCGCTTCGGCTCGGACATCACCCTGGGCGCCCTGTTTCACGCCCTTGGCCTGGGCCTCAGTCCCGAGACCCTGTGGGCGACCCTCGGCGGCAAGGTCGCCGCGGCCGACCTATTCCCGCCGTCCGCGGCCCAGGCCGCCGTCGCGGACGCCCCCCCGCTCAGCGCCAAGGCCGCGGCCACGCGCGAGCGGATCCTCGAGGCCGCCATCGGGCTGCTCGCCGCGCGCGGCGCCGCGGCCGTCAACTACCGCTCCGTCGCCCTGGAGGCCGGGCTCACCCCCGGCGCGCCCGCCTACTACTTCAGCTCCTCCAAGGCGCTCCTCGGCGAGGCCCAGGTCCTGCTGTTCTCGCGATCCAAGGCCCGCTACCGCGAGGTGATGAGCAGCGCCTTCAACGGCCTGGACCTGTCGATGATGGTCGAGCTCACCGCGGTGATCTTCCAGAGCGAGGCGACCGAGTTCGGCCCGCTGAACCTCGCCGCCTACGCCATCTGGCTGCAGGCCGCGCGCGAGCCGGAGCTTCGCCCGCTGGTGCAGGAAGCGCTCGCCGACCTCTACCGCGCCTGGAGCCGCATTCTGCTGACCGTCGGCGCCGTCAACCACGGGGCCGAGCCGCTGCTGGTCCAGTATCTGTTCGTCGGCGCGCAGATCTGGGCCATGACCGCCGGCGTCACCCCCAACGACCTGGTCAACATCCGCTGGCGGCTGCGGGACGACCTGACCGCGCTCGCCGAGGGCCGCCACTGGATCCAGAGCGCCTGAGGGAAGGGGCAAGGGGGCAAACGCACCTTTGCCTCGACGTCTCGCGCGTCTCAGCGCGGCCGGACGCCGTTGAGGAACAGCTTCACGCAGAACTTGATGCGCGCCTCGAGCGCCGCCGCATCGACCGGTCCGCCCAGGACGATGCCCCGGATCGGGCCGCCGACCACCATGCTGAGGAAGGCGGTCGCCGCCGTCTCCGGGTCGTCGACGCAGACGTCGCCGGCCTTCATTCGGCGCCTCAGGAAGTCGGCGAGGTATTCGAGGGTCGGCCGCGATCCCTGATCATGGGCGTGGGTGAAAATCTCGGGAAAGCGGTAGGACTCGGTGTTGATGATCCGCTGCAGCCGCAGGCCCACCGGGCTGATGGCGTTGGCCATGCGGATGCGCGCGAACGCCACCAGGCTCGCCTCGAGATCGTCGCTCTCGGCGGCCTTGAGGGCCGAGACCGGGACCGTCCATCCGTCGACCGCGCGCTGGACGGCCGCCTTGAACAGGGCGCGCTTGTCCTCGTAGCGGGCGTAGACGGTGCGCTTGGTCATCCCCACGGAGGCGGCGATGGCCTCCATGGTGGCGAGCTCGAAGCCCTTCTCCAGGAACTGCTCCAGGGCGCGGTCGAGCAGCTCCTCGTGCCGTTGCTCGGCCTGTTCGCGTGTCGGGCGGCCCGCGCCCGGCCGAACCTTGCGAGTCAGATGCTGCATGCTCTCTTCTAGCGCATCCACCTGAGCCGCCACAATGAGACGTACTGGGCGCCATACGCGCCGGATTCAGGCGACGGCCTCCTCGCCCACCAGGCTGGTGCGGTGCATGAGCCGGCCGCTGTCCTCGCCGTAGGGCTGCACGCGATGCATCGTGCCGGTGTTGTCCCAGATCAAGAGGTCGCCGATCTTCCAGGCGTGCCGATAGACGAAGCGGGGCTGGGTGGCCCAGGCGAGCAGCTCGTCGAGCAGGGCGCGGCCTTCCTTCAGGCCCATGCCCTCGACCGAGGCGGCGGTCGAGCCCAGCACCAGCGACTTGCGCCCGGAGCGATGCGTCCAGACCAGGGGATGGACCCTGGGGGCCGAGCGGCGCCAGCTCTGCACCTGCTCCTCGCTCGGCGTCGCGTTCACCAGGCGCATCCCGTTTTCGACGCTGTGGACCACCCGCAGCCCCTCGAGGCTCGTCTTCTCGCTCTCCGGCAGATCGTCCCAGGCCGCGTAGGTGTTGGCGAACTCGGTCTCGCCGCCGGTTTGCGACAGCCGGCGGGCGCTGAGGATCGAGGCGCGGGTCGGCACGTCCTCATTGGTGCGGTCGATGTGCCAGACGAACGAGCCCCGGGTGTAGTCGGCGGTCGAGGCGACGCCCTTTTCGAAGGTGATCTTGAAGACGCTCTCGCCGACGGTGGGAAGGATGTCGCCCAGGGTCGCGGAGAATTGCATCTGCTGGTCGTCGTCGAACCCCAGCTCGCGGAAGACCAGGACGCCGCGCTGCTCCAGGCGCTCGCGCAGTTCCGCCGCATAGGTTCCGGCCAGCAGCTCCGCCGGCTCGGCCCGGATCTCCGCGCCGATACGCGGACACAGGTCGATCGTCGTGAGCGCCATCGGATCCTCCCGGCCCGCCTTGAGGCGGGCTCGCTTTTCTCGGCCGCGAGGCTGTGGCCGCGCCCAGGAGTAACCTGGGCGTCAGCCCGGGCGAGGATCAACCTTTGCGACGCCAGAGCACCATTCCTGCCGGACAGGGTCAAGCATCGAGCGGCGAGGGTCAGCGGACCTGACGGAACTCGGCGGCCGGGGAACCTCTGCGTCCCGCGGACGCTCTCCGTCGGCGCCCAGAGGAGGAGCCCGCGATGGCGAACCAGCAGCAGCCCACCCAGGAGTCAGGCGGGATGGCCGGCGGCCACGCGGCGCATGAGCAGCAGCTCGCCGCCGCCCTGCGCGATCTGATCGACCAGGCCGACCTCGGCGACTACCGGGACGGCCAGGGCGGGGCGATGCGCGACAGCCCAGCCTTCCAGAAGGCCCAGGCGCTGGTCGACCGGTTCGGCGTCACCCACGAACAGCTTTGCCTGACCCTGGCTGAATGCGAGCTCTCCGGCGATCTCGACGCGGCCGCGCGGCGGCTCTCGGAATCTCGGACCGCCCAGCCCGGCGACACCCCGCCGGAGTACCAGACCTGGCACACCGGGCCTTAAGCCCGGCGGCGCCAGCCCCTCAGTCGATGACGAAATGCTCCGCGCTCCCGCCGGCGGTGAAGGGGCCGATCACGTTGCGGAATTCCGCATGCCGCGGCGTCTGGGCGGCGGTGACGTGCGCCTCGACGCTGTCCCATTGCACCAGCAGGATGAACTTGTTCGGGTTCTCGACGCCTTGCCCGACCTGCACCGAACGACAGCCCTTGTGCCCAGCCAGCAGGGCCGTGCCGTCCGCCTTCATGGCGGCGGCGAAGGCCTCGGCCATGCCGTCCTTGATTGTCAACTCGGCGCGTTCCAGGACCATCACCACTCCCATCGTTGAGGCTCGGCGGGGCGCCCGAAACGTCCCGCTCAGAGGTTGACCATAGCGCTTTCGATCGCGGCAAGCCCCCAGCTGAGAGCCAGAATTTCGCGGCGTCCAGGCTTTCTTCGAAGCGCCGTACAGCGCGCGGACCGGCTCGGAGCCTTCAAGCCACCCCTCATGAGAGGGTGTCCGTCCTCGCCCATTGGGTCAGCTTCAGACGGTCGAGCTTGCCGTTGGCGAGGCGGGGCAGGGCGTTCACGATGAGAATATCCCGGGGCATCCGGGCCGGCGCGACCCGCACCATCAGCCAGTTGCGCAGCTCGGTCTCGGACACGGCTCCGTCGGGACGGGCGGTGACATAGAGGCGCAGAGCATCCCCGGACCGGTCATCCGGCACGCCCACCGCCGCGCAATACCCGACGCCTTCGCAACGCTCGACGAGCCGCTCGATCTCCTCGATCGACACCGTCTCGCCGCCGAGGCTGAGCGTCAGCTTCAACCGGCCGAGCCAGGTGAGATAGCCGTCGGCGTCGATGGTGACGAGATCTTCGCTGTGCAGCCAGCCGTCCGCGTCGATCGCGCGGGCCGTCTCGTCCGGCCGGTTCCAATAGCCGCGCATGACATTGCCCCTGAGCCAGGCTTCGCCGGGTTGGCCGGGCGCGGTGTCCGCCCCCGTGACCGGATCGATCGCGCGGCATTCGTAGCCCTCCAGCAGCCGGCCCGAGGTGGTCGCCTGCTTCTCCGGGGCATCCTGCGGGCTCGTCATGGAGACCGGGCCGTAGGTCTCGGTGAGGCCGAAGGGCGACATGCAGAAGATGACGTTCGGCATCACCCGGCGGGCGGCCGCATTGGGCCGAGGCGCGATGCGCAGGGAGCCGAGCACGCGGCCCTGCTCCATGGCGGCCTGGACGATCTCCTTGCTACGGACGCCCAGCTCTATCGTCGCCTGCTCCTGGTCGATGAGCCGCACCGCCAGCGCCGGGTCGAAGGCCTCCGTGAAGACGAGGGTTCCGCCGTTCAGCAGCATCGTCATCTGGCCGTAGATGCTGCCGCCGCCATGGAAGAACGGCATCATGCTGAAGAAGACGTCCGTCCGGCGGACGCCGATCCGTCGCGCGTGCAGGAGGCCGTTCGCCACGAGCCCGCCGTGCTCCAGCATCGCTCCCTTCGGAAAGCCGGTGCTGCCGGAGGTGTATTTGATCATGGCCAGGTCTGTCGGCCGGGTGGAACGCTCCAGGGCCTCGGCGAGATCGCGCGCCGCCTGGGAGCCGACGTCGGCTCCCGCCGCCTCCAGCGCGGCGAAGTCGAACGCGCCCGCCCTTTGACCGCCTGACCGCGCCAACAGGATCACGTTGCGCAGCTCGGGGTATTCGGCGCTGAACAGCATGCCCGGCGCGGGCGCGGCGGCGAACTCCGGACAGATCTGCGCCAGGACCTCCGGGAAACAGGCCTCCCGGAACCGGTCGATGAGGATCAGGTGCCGGGCGCCGGCGTGGGCGATCAGGAAGCCGATCTCGGCCGGCGCGAGAAAGGGATTGATCGGAACGACCACGGCGCCGAGGCGCATGCAGGCCAGGGACGACACGATCCACTCGAGGGTGTTGGTCATCCACAGGACCACGCGGTCGCCGCGCCGCACGCCCACGCCGGCGAGGCCTGCAGAAACCGCCGATACGCGATCCAGCAGCTGCCGATAGGTCAGTCGCCGGACGTCGCCGCCGTCGTCCGCCGCCACCAGGGCGAGCCGCTCCAGCGATCCTTGCGCCGCCTGCGTCACCGCCTGCCACACGGTCCGCGCGCGCGCCGCCTCGAGGTCGCGCCATCCTTCCGGACGCGCTCGCGAAGCCTCGATCGCAGGCTCGGCCGCATCGCGTCGCAGAGCGCCGGGGCCGCGGGCGGCGTCAACTCGGGTCACACAGGCCTCCCTTGATCGGCCCTCCGGCCTTAGAGACCCGTCAGATATGTTCTATTCCTGGTCATCGCTTCAAGCGATGAGTGGCGGTTCGCGCAGAGCGCCGCTCGGGCGCCCGGCCAGGCGGGGAGACAGGATGAAGGTTACGCTCCGACAGCTCGAGATCTTCGATGCGGTCGCCACTCTGGGCAGCGTCACCAGCGCGGCCAACAAGCTGGGCATGAGCCAGAGCGCGGCGAGCAACGCGTTGACCGACCTTCAGATCGTGCTGCGGCGTCCGCTGTTCGCGCACGCCAAGGGCCGGCCGCTGCAGATCACCGAGGAGGGCAGGCGGCTTCGGCCCGTGGTCCGCTCGCTGCTCAGCGAGGTGCATGATCTCGAATCCGGCCTGGAGACCCCGCTGGGCGGCACGCTCGTCGTCGGCGCCACCGAGATGATCGCCGAAACCCTGCTGCCGGCGCTCTGCGTGGAGTTCCTGCGCCTGCATCCCGGGGTGCAGATCAAGGTCGAGGCCGCGAGCGCCACGGAGCTGTTCGAACGCCTTTCGCGGTTCGAGCTGGAGACCGCGCTGATCGAGATTTTTCCGGATGTCGCCGGCCTGGAGCTGACGCGCTGGCGCACCGACGAACTGTGGCTCGTCGCAGCCCCCAGCCACCCGCTCGCGACCCGCGAAGGACTGACGATCGCGGATCTCGCCGGGACGGTGTGGTGCTCGCGCGAGGCCGATTCCACTGTCTCCGCGCGCCTTCGCTACATGCTGCACGAGAAGGTCGGACAGATCGAGACGGCGTTCGAAGCCACCAGCAACGCCGCCGTTCGGCTGGCGGTGATCGCCGGCGGCGGCGTCGGCTGCCTCTCCAAAGGCATCGTGCAGCCGGACATCGAGGCCGGCCGCCTGGTGCGGCTGGAGGTGTCGGACTTCCACTTCACCCGCGCCCTCAGCCTGGCGCGCCCGCGGGATGTATGGCGCAGCCGGCTGACCGCCACCTTCGACCGCTTCATTCTCGAGCGCGGCGAGGACCCGAGACCCGAGCCCGGCCACGCCTACCCTTCGATTTTATCGATAGGGGGCATGATAGATTAGCCGATTGTTGAATAGCTCCCCGGTCGATATGAAATCCGACAACAAGTCGCCGCCAGCGCCAGGGTCTTCGCCCTCACGTTCATAAGGCGACAAGATGCGGGAGGCGCGTGGTGAGAACAACGTCGGAAGATGTCGCGCCCTACGCACGCCTGTACTCCTTGAACATAAGTTCTCCGGCCGACCACTTCGGCCAGGATATGGCTCCGCCCTTGCCCCTCATCTCGGATGATCGGCCGTGACGTTTCAGGAACGCTACGGTCCCTGGGCGGTCGTGGCCGGCGCGTCTGAAGGCGTCGGTCGATCCTTTGCCCGGGCGATCGCGGCGAAGGGCGTCCATTGCATCCTGCTCGCCAACGGCGGCCCGCTCGAAGAGGCCGCGGTCGAGATCGAGGCGGATTACCGCGTCGAATGCCGGACGGCGCATATCGACCTGTCCCGCCCCGAGACGTTCGCCGAGATCGTCGCGGCGGTCGGCCCGCGGGACATCGGGCTGTACGTCGCCAACGCCGGCGCCGATCCGTACGGCGCGCGTTTCCACGATCGGCCGGCGTCGGACTGGCTCGGCCTGATTGGAACCAACATCACGACGACCGTGCAGAGCTGCCACCACTTCGGCGGCCGGATGCGGACGCGGCGCCGCGGCGGCCTGCTCATCGTCAATTCTGGGGCCTGCTACGGCGGCTGCGGATCGCTGGCGATCTACACGGCCGCCAAGGCCTTCCAGCTCAATCTGAGCGAGTCGCTCTGGTCGGAGTTGCGCCCGCATGGCGTCGACGTCCTGACCCTCGTCCTCGGACAGACCGACACCCCGGCCTATCACCGACTGCAGGCGAAGAAGGGCATGCCCAGCAGCCCCAACCTCGCCTCGCCCGACGCCGTGGCGGCGGTCGGCCTCGAGCGGCTGCCGCATGGGCCGGTGTGCAACTGGGGTCTGGCCGACGACGACGCCGGCTATCTGCCCGCCTCAGCGGCGGAGCGACGCGAACGGGTCGTCGCCATCGAGGCGGCGCTCGAACGGGTCTTCGGGAAGGCGGAGCCCGCATGAGCGCGACCCCAACATTTCTGACGAGAACCTCGAGCTCGGGCTCGACGGGAGGTGCAGCATGACTTTCATATTCAGCGCCGACGGCCATGTCGTCGAGCCCTCGGATCTGTTGACCGAGGGGCTGCCGCCGTCCCTGCGCGGCCATGGAATCCGCGCCGAGATCCGCGACGGCTTCCGCTACATGATGGCGGGCGACCGGCTCACCAGCAAGGCGAGGCTGGAGGCCCCGAAGCCCCGCCCGGGCTGGGACGGCGAAGATTTCGGCCGCCCGAACCGCAAAGGCTCGCGCGAAATCGCCGGGCGGTTCGAGGACATGGCGCTCGACGGCGTCGATGCGGAGATCGTCTTCCCGTCGCTGGCCCTGACCACCTTCCTGATCGAGAACCCCGAGGCCGAGCTCGCCACCGCCCAGGTCTACAACGACTGGCACCACGGCATGTTCAAGGACCACCCGGAGCGGTTCGTCCGCTGCGGCGTCCTGCCGGTCCGCGACTTCAGGAACACCGTCGCCGAGATCAAGCGGCTCGCGGGCCTCGGCTTCACCGCCGCCATGCTGCCCAGCCTGATCCAGCCGACGCTCGGCCTGCCGCTCTACACCAGCGAAGCCTGGGATCCGGTGTTCGAGGCCGGACAGGCGCACGGGATCGTCTTCGTTCAGCACGGCGGCACGGGACGCGAGGACGTCCGCAGCCATCGCGGGCCGGGCGGGGCGGTGATCAACTATTCCCTGCAGGCCTGTGACAGCATGGTCACCGTCATGCAGCTGGTCGCCGGCGGCCTGCTCGACCGCTTCCCCGGCGCCAAGGTCTGCTGCATCGAAACCGGCGCGAGCTGGCTGGCGGCCGTCGCCGAGCGGATGGACGAGGTTTACGACGCCCACTTCTCCTTCGTGGAGCCGAAGCTATCGCTGACCCCGCGGGAGATCATCGCCCGGCAGGTGGCCTGCTCCTTCCAGTACGACCGCGCCTGCGTCATGTCCCGATCGGTCACGGGAACCAAGGCGCTGATGTGGGGGGCGGACTATCCGCACCACGAGGGCACCTTCCCGCGCTCGAAACAGGTGCTGGCGCACCTCTTCGACGGCATCGAGATCAGCGAGCAGGACAAGGCCGACATCGTCGGCCTGAACGCGGCCCGGCTGTTCCGCCTGCCGCATCCCGCCGTTATGGCGGCCGCCTGATGAAAGCCAAGGCGGCGATCGTCGGCGTAGGCGCCACGCCCTACTACTATCGCGGCGAGTCCGAGCCGCAGACGCTCTTTGAGCTGATCGACAAGGCGACGCTGGCGGCGCTGGACGACGCGGGCCTCACCGTGGCCGACGTCGACGGCGTGGCCTTCTTCGCCTACGGCCACGAGGTCGGCATGCTGACCGAGCAGCTCGGCATTCCCGAGCTCACCTTCGCGGCCTGCGTGTCGGGCGGCGGCGGCGGCTGCCCGGGCATCCTCGACCTCGCGGCGATGGCGATCGAGACCGGGCGGGCGAAGACCGTGCTGTGCATCGGCGCCAACCAGCAGGGCAAGCGTCGCTACGGCCAGACGATGACCAACCTGGCGCTGACGCCGGACAACATCTTCCACACCCTCGCCGGCCTGCCCGGGCCGGGCCAGACGCTCGCCCTGTCGGTGCGCCGGCACATGCATGAGTTCGGCACGCGCCGCGAAGCCTTCGGCGAGGTGGTGATCGCCTCGCGCCTCGCCGCGGCGACCCGCGAGACGGCGCTCCGCCGCAAGCCGCTGACCATGGAGGAGTATCTGGCGGCGCCGATGCTCGCCGATCCGATGTGCCGGCTCGACTTCTGCCTGGAGACCGACGGCGCGGTGGCGGTCGTCGTCACCAGCGCCGAGCGCGCGGCGGACCGGCCGCACAAGCCCGTCCACATCGCGGCCAGCGCCCATGGCGGCGCCCGTGATTGGGGCCGCGCCTTCTTCTGGCTGAACCAGTCCGCGGAGGCCTTCACCGGATCCGGCGGCGGGCCGATCGGACGGCGCCTGTACGAGGCCGCCGGCATAGGTCCGAGCGATATCGACGTGGCCCTGCTCTACGACCACTTCTCCCCGCTCGTGGTCATGCAGCTCGAGGACTACGGTTTCTGCGCCAAGGGCGAAGGCGGGCCGTTCGTCGAGAGCGGCGCGATCCGTCTCGGCGGGTCGATCCCGGTCAACCCGCACGGCGGCCATCTTTCCGAAGGCTACATCATCGGGATGACCCACATCCGCGAGGCGGTCGAGCAGCTTCGCGGCGAGGCGGTCAATCAGGTCCGCGACGCGCGCTTCGCCCTGGTCACCGGCGGCCCGGCGAACATCCCGATGAGCGGCGCAATCCTGAGTGCTGAACGATGACTGGCGTGACCGTCCCCCTCGACTGCAGCGCCATCGAAGTGCCGATGGACGCCTGGAGCGAGCCCTTCTGGGCGGCGGCGGCCGACCGCCGGCTGCTGGTCCCGCGCTGCGGGAATTGCGGCCTGTTCCGTTGGCCGCCGGGGCCCTTCTGTCCGGATTGCCGCTCCCAGAAGGTCGATTGGGCGCAGCCGGGCGAGGGGCGGATCTACACCTTCACCCTGGTTCCCCGCCCCGCGCGCGACGACGGGCAGCCGGCCGGGGTCAGCGCCCCGGCCCTGATCGAGTTCGCCGACGCGCCCGGCCTGCGGCTGATGAGCACGATCGTCGGCGCGCCGATCGACAGCCTCCGGATCGGAGCGTCCGTGCGCGTCGACTGGATCCAGGCTGCGAACGCGACCGTGCCGGTCTTCCGACTCCAATGACGCCGGTTCGACCCGTGACTCTTGCAGAAATGACAGGGCCCCCAGACCGGGCCGCGGAGGATGTGGTGAGGGATAATCTGGAGATCGCCGAAGGCGGGATCATCGCCGGGGTCGGCGCAACTCAGGAGCCCGATCCGAAGGCGGAGCTCGCGCGGCTGCGGTCTTTCACCATGTGGCAGGCGCTGCAGGCCGCGGCCGCGCACGATCCCGGCCGCCACGCCCTGGTCGCGGCCAACGACGCCGGCGAGCTGCAGCGACTGACCTATGAGGAGCTGCTCTCGAGGGTGCGCGACCTCTCCGCAGGCTTCGCCAGCATCGGGGTGCGACGCGGCGACCGGCTGGTCCTGTGGATGACCAACACCCTGGAGTGGGTGGTCTCCGCCTTCGCCGCCATGCGGCTCGGCGCCGCCGTCGTCCCGGTCAACACCTTCCTGAAGCCGCCGGAGATCAAATACTTCATCCAGCAGTCCGGCGCCCGGCACCTGGTGATGATCGACAGCTTCCGTAAGCTGAACATGCCGGAGCTGCTGGCGGAGATCTGTCCCGAAGCCGTGGCCGCCAAGGCGCCGGGCTTCACCTTCAGCCCTGAGCTGCCGGACCTGCGCAACATCGTCCTGTTCGGCCGCAGCGGCGGCGACCTGGCCTGCGCCCACGACCTTGCGACGCTCGCCGCCGAGGCCGGCCCCGAGGCCTATGCCCTGGCGGACCGGATGGAGGCCGAGGTCAGGTCCACAGACCTGGCGATGGTCAAGTACACCTCCGGCAGCACCGCCTTCCCCAAGGGCGTGATGCTGGAGCAGGGCGGCATCGTCGCCAACGGGGTGCTGCACGCGCGGGGCATGTGGGTCCGCACCTCCGACGTCTACTTCAGCATGATGCCCTTCTTCCACGCCGGCGGCAGCATCTACGGCCTGATGACCATGCTGCTGAACGGCGGGACCCTGGTGTTCACCGAGGCCTTTGACGCCGAGATCGCCGCGGACCTGATCGCCTCGGAACAGGCGAGCGTCGTCGTGACCGTGCTGGGCGCGGAGATCGTGCAGGCCGCGTTGGCGAAGGGACTGATCTTCCCCTCCGTCCGCGTCGGCTCGGCGCCTGACGAGACCTCCCGCAAGGTGCTGCCGAATATCGCCTCCTGTTTCGGCGCCTTCGGCCTCACCGAGACCTACGGCCCAGCGGCGCTGTCCAGCTACCGGCCCGGGGAGCCCCCGAGCGGGCGGGTGATGCCCGGAAACGAATACCGGGTGGTCGATCCCGAGACCGGCCAGGATGCGCCGCCGGGAACGCCGGGCGAAGCGTGGTTCCGGGGCAATGTGGCGCGTGGCTACTGGAACAAGCCGGAGGAATCGGCGCGCGCCTTCGACAAGGACGGCTGGTTCCACACCGAGGACCTGGTGACGATCGACGCCGAGGGCTGCGTCACCTGGCTCGGCCGGTTGAAGCTGATGCTGAAGGTCGGCGGCGAAAACGTCTCGATCGAAGAGATCGAGCGGGTGGTCGCCAGCCACGAGGCCGTGATGGACTGCTGCGCGGTGGGCGTGCCCGACAAGCGCAAGGGCGAGGCGGCGCGCATCTACGTGACCCTGACGCCCGAGCAGAAGCTCGAGGAGGAGGAGCTTCGCGCCTGGCTCAAGCCGCGCCTGGCGCACTTCAAGTTGCCGCGGGAGATCCTCTTCATCGATCGCCTTCCGCGCCTGGGCAGCGGCAAGGTCGACCGGGTCCAGATCGCCCGGTGGGTCAAGGAGGAGGCGGCATGAGCCCGCGCCCGCCGCTCAGCGACCACGAGGTCTTCGACCTCTTTCCAAACGTCATGATCAGTCGCGACAACATCGAGCATTATCGCGCCCTGGCCGAGGGACGGCTGCTGATCAACCGGTGCGACGATTGCGGCCACTGGATCTATCCGCATCGGCCGCTCTGCCCGGAATGCTTCTCGTGGAAGGTCAGGCCCACCCAGGTGAGCGGACGCGGGCGCGTCTTCACGTTCACCCGCCTGCAGCAGCTGCGCGACCCCGACGCCTTCCTGGCGGAGCCGGTCACCGCGGCCGCCGTCGAGCTCGAGGAACAGGCCGGACTTCGCTATCTCGCGCGCATCGTCAACTGTCCACGCGACCAGATCGCGCTCGACATGCCGGTGTCCCTGACCTGGTTGGAAGAGGCCGGGCGCCTGATGCCCGCGTTCGAACCGGCCGCCGCCGCGCAGGACCACGCGAATGGCTAGGAATCCGCTCAAGGACACCCTCGCCGTCGTCGGCGTCGGGTCGACGCCCTACGGCCGCGACCTGCAGCGCTCGGAGCTCTCGCTGGGGCTGGAGGCGGCGGTTCGCGCGATCGCCGACGCCGGGATCGACAAGCAGGAGATCGACGGGATCTGCGGCTCCGGGATGACGCCCCTGGCCATGGGCGGGTCGGGCTTCCTCAGCCTGCAGGGCGGTCTGGGCATAGACCGCGTCACCTGGGTGAAGAACGGCTGGCTGGGCTCGGCCTTCGTCTACGCGGCGGAAGCCGTCTTCTCCGGCCTCTGCGACACCGTGCTGGTGGTGCAGACCTATATGCGCAATCCCGGCATGTCCCGCTCAGCGGCGGCCGATCCGTTCCGGCGGCGCGCGGCGCAGTTCAGCGACGTCGGCGGCGACGTCGGGCAGGAGGACTTCGCGCGTCGCTGGACCCATTCCGGCGAGCCCTACGCCGGCTGGATGCGGCGCTACATGAAGGACTACGGCGTCAACAAGGACGCCTTCGGCCTGATGGCGGTCAACAACCGCTCCCACGGGTCGCGAAACCCGCACGCGGTGATGCCGGCGCCGATCAGCCTGGACGACTATTACGAGGCCCGGATGATCTGGGACCCCATGCAGATGCTGGACATGGATGTTCCGGTCGATTGCGGGGAAGCCCTGATCATCACCACGGCGGAGCGGGCCCGCGACCTGAAGGTCAAGCCGGTCTACATCCACGCCATGTCGCTGGGCGGCACGCGGGTGGGCGAGTTCTACGAGAACACCCTCGGCTGGACCGAGAACGCCTTCTGGGTGGCGATGAGCGGCCTGTGGGATCGCAGCGACCTCAAGGTCGGCGATATCGATCTCTTCTATCCCTACGACGGCTACACGATCGACGCCGTGGCGCTCACCGAGGCCGCGGGCTTCTGCAAGCCGGGCGAGGCCGGCGGCTTCTTCAGGGACAACTGGGACCGCAGCGAGAACATCCTGCGGCTGGGCGGGCGCACCCAGGTCACCACCCATGGCGGAGGTCTCGCCCAGGGCCGGGCCGGCGGCGCGAACTTCTACGCCGAAGCCGTCCGCCAGCTGCGCGGCCAGGAGGGGCCGCGACAGGCCGCCCAGGCGTCCACGGCGCTGATCGGCATAGGGAGCTTCTTCCACGACCCCTCCGCGGTCGTGCTGCGCGCCGATCGGTGACGGGCGCGCCCACGCGCGCGTCCGACCGCCAACGAACAACAGAAAAAACAAGACTTGGGAGGGACCACGATGAACCTACGAGCGACGAAGGCCGTACTCTGTCTGACGACGGCGCTGAGCGCGTTCAGCGCCGCGCCGGCCCTGGCGCAGGACGTTTCCGGTCAGAGCAGCCTCGACGAGATTGTGGTGACCGCACGGCGGATCGACGAGCGTCTGCAGGACGTGCCGATCTCGATCACCGTCTTCAACCAGGAGCAGCTCAACAGCCGCAACGTCCTGTCGGGCGCCGACCTGGCGACCTACACCCCGTCGCTCTCGGCCAATGGCCGCTTCGGCAATAACAACACCACCTTCGCGATCCGCGGCTTCACCCAGGAGCTGCGGACGACCGCCTCGGTCGCCGTCTACTTCGCCGACGTCGTGGCCCCACGGGGCGGCAACGGCGGCCAGCCCGCCGGGGACGGCGCGGGGCCGGGCGCCTTCTTCGACCTGCAGAACGTCCAGGTGCTGAAGGGGCCGCAGGGGACGCTGTTCGGCCGGAACACGACCGGCGGCGCCGTGCTGCTCGTCCCGCAGAAGCCGACCCACGAGTTCGAAGGCTATCTCGAAGGCTCCTACGGCAACTACGACATGCAACGGCTGCAGGGCGTGGTGAACCTGCCGCTCGGCGAGACGGCGCGCCTGCGCCTGGGGTTCGACCGGCAGACCCGCGACGGCTACGTCAAGAATATCTCCGGCATAGGTCCGTCCCGCTTCGGCGATCTGGAATACACCGCGCTTCGCGCCAGCTTCGTCGCCGAGCTGACCCCCGACCTCGAGAACTACACGATCGGGACCTACGCGCGCTCGCAGGACCATGCGCCGATCGGCAAGCTGACGGCCTACGCCACGACGCCGGCCAACGGCCCCGTCCTGGCGGACTGCTCGAACGCGGCCTTCCCGTTCGGTCTGCTCGCCTGCCAGCAGATGGGCCGCCAGGCGGACGCCGGCTTCTTCACCGTCCAGAACGCCCGGACCAACCCGAAGGCCCGCACGGAACAGTGGCAGCTAATCAACACGACGACCTGGCACGCCAGCGACGCGCTCACCGTCAAGAACATCATCAGCTACTCGCAGCTGAAGAGCCTGGTGCGCGGCGACACCTTCGGTGCGACCTTCGTCATCCCGACCTCGTTCGGACCCATCCCCAACACCGGCGCCCTGGCAGGCTCGATCGTCGGCTTCGCCCAGTCCAACAACATCCCCGGGCGCAACGGCTCGGAGCAGGACACCTTCACCGAGGAGCTGCAGGTGCAGGGCCGCACGTCGGGCGACCAGCTGACCTGGCAGGCCGGCGCCTACTACGAGGAGAGCAATCCGCTCACCGGCTCCGGGGCTCAGTCGCCCATCCTGCTGAGCTGCACGGACATCGCGAGCTTCCAGTGCACCGATGTGATGGCGCAATTGCTGCGGCGGCCGTCCGTCGGCAGCCTGACCTATGCCATCGGCGAGGTCTCGTTTCACAATCTGGGCCTGTACGGCCAGGCAACCTACAAGCTGACCGACACCCTCAAGCTGACCGGGGGGCTCCGCTACACCTGGGACCGGACGACCGCCACAGCGGAACAGGTCACCTATCGGTTCTTCACCCCCAATGTTCTGACCGGGGTCTGCACCCTGGCGACCAACATAGCGGCCACCAGCCCGGCGCAGTGCTCGTCGACTTCGAAGCAGAAGTCCGACGCCCCGACCTGGGTGGTCGGCCTCGACTACAACCCGATGCAGGACGTCCTGCTCTATGGAAAATACAGCCGCGGCTATCGCCAGGGGGCTGTGAACTTCTTCGCCCCGGCGCAGTTCCAGACCTTTGGGCCGGAGAAGGTCGACACCTATGAGGTCGGCGCGAAGGCCAGCTTCCACGGCGCCGTCTCCGGCTCGTTCAACGTCGCGGCCTTCTACAACGACTTCACCAACCAGCAGCTCGCCGTGGGCCTGCTCAGCAGCACCAACGCCGCGCCCCCCACCCAGGCGATCATCAATGGCGGCAAGTCGCGGATCTACGGCTTCGAGACGGACGGGATGCTGCGGCTGCCCAGGGGGTTCAGTGTCGACGGAAGCTACGCCTACCTGAACACCAAGCTGCAGTCCCTGACGCCGGTGGCCATCCCGCCGGGCAGTTCCTATGACACCTTCCAGTTCGCGGCGACGCCAGGGTCCCCGCTTCCGTTCACGCCGAAGCACAAGGCGTCGGTGACGGGAACCTATCGCCTGCCCCTGTCGGACGAGATCGGACAGGTCTCCGTTTCGGCGACCTACTCCTACGCCAGCAGCTATCTCGTGACGTCGGGACCCTATGGGACCCTTCCGTCCGTCGAGCTGGTCAATCTCAACATGGACTGGAAGTCGATCGCCGGCCGGCCGATCGACCTGGCCCTGTTCGCCACCAATGTGACGAACGAGAAGTACTACCTCGGCGTCAACGACCAGCGCACCTCGGGCTTCGTCTCGCAGCTGATGGCGTCGCCCCGCATGTACGGCATGCGCCTGCGCTACCGGTTCGGCGGCTGAGCTGACGCGCGCCGCTCCCTTAAGCCCCTTTGAAAGGACCCTCGCCATGAACAAGCCCGTGCTGAACAACCCCGCCGTGTTCGGTGGCCGCAAGGTGATCGACGTCGACACCCACCTGGTCGAGCCGCACGACCTTTGGACCAGGTTGGCCCCGGCGAAGTACCTGGATCGGGTGCCGCAGGTGAAGGTGGTGGACGGGGTCCGCTCCTGGGTGATCGACGGCGACAAGATCCTGCTGAAGGGGGCGGTCCCGGCCTCGACGGTGACGCTGGACGGCTCGAAGTGGCCGGGACTGGAGTTCATCAACCACCAGTTCGAGGAGGTGCACCTGGCCTCCCACTCGACCCGCGAACGGGTCCAGATGATGGACGCCATGGGGATCACCGCCCAGATCCTCTATCCGAACATCCTCGGCTTCGGCGGCCAGAACGCGGTGCAGGTCGACGAGGATCTGCGGCTGGTCAGCGTGCAGATCTTCAACGACGCCATGGCCGACATCCAGCGCGAGAGCGGCGAGCGGATCTTCCCGATGGCGCTGATCCCCTGGTGGGACGTCGACCTGTCGGTGAAGGAGATCGAGCGGAGCCACGCGATGGGGCTCAAGGGCATCAACATCAACTCCGACCCGCACTACCTGATCCGCGCCGACGGCTCGCGGCTGCCGGACCTCGGCGACGAGCACTGGAACCCGATGTGGGAGGCCTGCGTAAGCCTCGACATGCCGGTCAACTTCCACATCGGCGCCTCGGAGCAGTCGATGGACTTCGTCGGCGCGCAAGGCTGGCCCGGCCTGCACTACGACATGCGCGCCGCGCTCGGCGGCGCCATGCTGTTCATCAACAACGGCCGGGTGATGGGCAACCTGATCCTCTCGGGCCTGCTGGACCGCTTCCCGAAGCTGAAGTTCGTCTCGGTGGAGAGCGGCATCGGCTGGATCCCCTTCATCCTCGAGGCGATCGACTACGAGTACAAGGAGACCGGGGCCAACGTCGCCAGGCTGCAGCGCCTGCCCAGCGAGTACTTCAAGTCCAACTTCCACGCCTGCTTCTGGTTCGAGCGGCGCGACCTGTCGCACACCATCAAGGCGGTCGGCGTCGACAACGTCCTCTTCGAGACCGACTTCCCGCACCCGGTCTGCCTCTATCCGGTCGATGACATGGACAAGGCCATGGCCGGCCTCACCGAAGAGGAGAAGGTCAAGGTCCTCTCCGGCAACGCCGCCAAGGTCTACGACATCAAGGTGTAAGGGCCGGGCGGCGGCCGGCCTTGCGAGACCTGACCGCCGACTCCAGCGCCTGGCGTTCCGCTCCGCGCCAGGCGGGGATTCCGGCCGGATCCGCTCAACCTGAATGGCGGGTCAGGACCAGGTTCACGCTCAGATAGCAGCTAGACCATTTCACCATAATTGATACTCTTGTTATCCCAATTGTGGCGGAGGCGGTCATGCCGAAGCTGAAGTTGCTGGGCGTCCACGGGCTCGGCGATCAACGCCATTCCACCTGGAAGGAGGACTGGCCCAAGGCCATTCGCGAGGTCTTTCCGACCCCCAGCGGTCTGGAGCTCGAGTTCGAATTCGTCGAGTACGACGACATCTTCAAGGATGTGAAGCTCTCGGCCTGGGAGGTCGCCGGCGCCGCGGCCAAGCTCGCAGCCAGCGGCGTGACCTCGATCTTCAAGCGCGAACGCGGCGTGCTGGGCGACATACCCCACAGCGTCCGCTGGACCGCCGGCTATGTCGTGGCCTGGGTCAATGACGACAGCTTCAAGAGGAAGAGCCGAGCCCGCGTCTACCAGCGGATCCGTGAATTTCAGCCGGACGTCATCCTCGCCCACAGCCTGGGCTCGTTGGTGACCTACAACGCCTTCACCCATAAGGACGCGGCGGCCCCGGATCTCGCTCCGCTGCTGGCGCAGGCCACCTATGTGACCTTCGGCTCGCAGATCAACAACCCGTTCGTGGTGCGCAACCTGACCAACGGCCGGGTCCAGGAAGTCCCGCTCGCCTTTTGGCATCATCTCTACAACAAGGAGGACGACGTCTTCACCGCGCCCATCAGGAACTGGGCGGCGCCGAATTTCCGCCAGACGGACACGCCGTTCGATCTTCCGGGCGTGGGGGATCACGCGGCCGAGGGTTATTTCCGGCACAGCAACGCCATCGACAACGTCTGGCGGCCGATCGGAGCGCAGGCCATGGGCGCCCGCGACTTCACCGGGATCGCCGAGCGGACCGGGGCGTCCGTCGTCACGGCCCGGGCGCCCAGCCGCCGGAGAGCCGAGCCCAAGCCGCGCGCGCCGCGCCGCAAGGCGCTCCTGGTCGGGATCAACGATTACCCGGACGAGCGCAACCGCCTGGAAGGCTGCGTGAACGACGTCTTCACCATGAGCTCGGTCCTGCAGGAGTGCGGCTTTCCCCCGGAGACGATCCGCGCCTGTCTGGATTCCCGCGCCACCGCCGAGGGCGTTTTGAGCCGACTGGAGTGGCTGCTCGACGGGGCGGCGGCGGGCGACGAACTGGTCTTCTACTACAGCGGCCACGGCGCCCAGATTCCCGAGTACGGCGAGGACTTCGAGCCGGATCGCAACGTCGAGGTCCTGGTCCCCTGGGACTTCGACTGGACGCCGGAAAAGGCGATCTCCGACGACCAGATCCACTGCCTCTACTCACAGCTGCCTTACGACACCCGGCTGGCCATGATCTTCGACTGCTGCCACTCGGGGGGCATCCACCGCGACGGGGCCTCGCGCGCCCGCGGGATCACGCCGCCGGACGACATCCGCCATCGCCAGCTCAAATGGGATCTGAAGACCCGCATGTGGGTGCCAAGGGACTTCCGCCGTCAGAACCGGGGCTTCACCGGCGATCGAGACTTGCAGACGCGCTATTTCGGCAAGGACCAGGTGACCGAGCGCCTGGGGCGAGCCGCCATGCGACGCGGTCTCTCCACCCGAGAGCTCGAGCGGCTCAAGGCCGATGGCCAGCCGGACATACCCGACGGGCCGTACCTGCCGCTGATCATCGAGGCGTGCGGCGAGGAAGAGCTGAGCTACGAGTACCGGCACGGCGCGACGAGCCACGGCGCCTTCACCTACAGCCTGGCGGCGATCCTGCGTGACAAGCAGAAGATCAGCTTCAACGAGCTGATCCGCCTTACCGGCAGCCGACTGAAAGACCTTCGGTACGACCAGCAGCCCAAGATCCTGGGACCCACGGCGATCATGGCGGCCGACGTGCCCTGGCGATAGAGGCGTCAGGAGAGGGGCGACCTACCACCTCAATCAACGGCTTGATCCGGAAGGTCACCCCGCCGCTTCGCTGGCGCACAGGGCGGTCATGTTGATGATCCCGCGCGTAGTGACGGTCGGGGTCAGGATGTGGATGGGCTGGGCGACGCCGAGGAGCAGGGGACCGACCTGCAGGCCGTCGCCGGCGCTGGCCAGCAGGGTAAGCGCGATGTTGGCCGCGTCCAGCGAGGGCATGACCAGCAGGTTGGCCGGACCACGCAGGGGGCTTTGGGTGACGTAGCGCGAGAGCGCTTCGGGCAGCAGGGCCGCATCGCCGTGCATCTCGCCGTCGACCTGGAAGTCGGGCCCCCGGGCCTCGATGAGCCGCAGGGCTTCGCGCATCTTCCGCGCCGAGGGGGAGTTGCTCGAGCCGAAGCTGGAGTGGGAGAGCAGGGCCACCTGCGGCGAGAGCCCGAAGCGCCGGACCGCCTCGGCGGCGAGGAAGGTGGCCTCGGCCAACTGCTCCGGCGTGGGGTCCACCACGACATGGGTGTCGCAGATGAACAGCGGTCCTTGCGGCAGGATGAGACCTGAGAGGGCGTAGAGCCGGCCCACCTCCGGCCGCCGGCGGACGACCGGCAGGGCGTAGGTGAAGTTGCGCCACCAGTCGCCGGCGCCGCCGACGACCGCCCCGTCCACCGCGCCGGAGCGCAGCAGCATGGCCGCGCTGACCGCGCCGCGGGTGTTGAACCGTCTCACCGCGGCCGCCGGGGTCAGGCCCTTGCGCTCGACCAGGCGCGCATAGTCCAGGGCGAGCTCGCCGGCGCGCGGATCGGCGGACGGATCGAAGACCTCCACCTGATCGTCCAGCAGCAGGCGCAGGCCCAGGGTCCGCAGCTTTTCCTCGATCACCGGCCGGCGGCCGACGAGGACCGGCCGGGCCAGCTGATCGTCGACGACCACCTGGGCGGCGCGCAGCACGCGCTCATCCTCGCCGTCGCCGTAGGCGATCTTGCGCTGGGCGGCGCGGGCGCGGGCGAACACCGGGCGCATCAGCTGGCCGGAACGGTAGACGTACTGCTCCAGCTGCAGCCGGTAGGCGTCGAAGTCCTGGATCGGCCGACGCGCCACGCCGGAGTCCATCGCCGCCCGCGCGACCGCGGGCGCGATCTGCAGGATCAGCCGATGGTCGAAGGGCTTGGGGATGATCGAGTTCGGCCCGAACAGGCCCGCCTCGCCGGCGTAGGCCTCCGCGGCCACGTCGCTGGCCTCCACCCGGGCCAGGCTGGCGATCGCCTCGGCCGCGGCGATCTTCATCTCCTCGTTAATCTGCCGCGCGCCGACGTCCAGCGCGCCGCGGAAGACGAAGGGGAAGCAGAGGACGTTGTTGACCTGGTTCGGATAGTCGCTGCGCCCGGTGGCCACGATGGCGTCCGGCCGCGCGGCGATGACCAGCTCGGGAAGGATCTCCGGCTCGGGATTGGCCAGGGCCAGGATCAGCGGCTTGTCGGCCAGCAGGCCCAGCCATTCGGGCTTCAGCACCCGCGGGGCGGAGAGCCCGAGGAAGACGTCGGCCCCCGGCAGCACGTCGGGCAGGGTCCGCGCCTCGGTCTGGCGGGCGTAGCGGGCGACATTGGGCGGCAGGTCGTTGCGGCCCGCATGCACCACGCCAGCAATGTCGGTGAGGGTGACGTTCTCCGCCTTCAGCCCCATGCGCACCAGCAGGTCGACGCAGGCCATGGCCGCGGCGCCTGCGCCGGAGGTGACGAGCTTCACCTCCTCCAGCCGCTTGCCCTGCAGCGTCAGGCCGTTGCGCACGGCCGCGGCGCAGACGATGGCGGTGCCGTGCTGGTCGTCGTGGAAGACCGGAACCGACATGCGCTCGCGCAGTCGCCGCTCGATCTCGAAACATTCCGGTGCGCGGATGTCCTCGAGGTTGATGCCGCCGAAGGTGGGCTCCAGCGCCGCCACCACCTCGACGAAGCGGTCGATGTCGAGGGCGTCGATCTCCAGGTCGAAGACGTCGATGCCGGCGAACTTCTTGAAGAGCACGGCCTTGCCCTCCATCACCGGCTTGGCGGCGAGTGGGCCGATGTTCCCCAGTCCGAGCACCGCCGTGCCGTTGGTGATGACCGCAACCAGGTTGGCGCGCGCGGTCAGATCGTCGGCGCGTTCCGGGTTTTCGACGATCGCCTCGCAGGGCGCGGCGACGCCCGGGGAGTAGGCGAGCGCCAGGTCGCCCTGGCTGGAGAGCGGCTTGGTGGCCTCGACGGATAGCTTCCCGGGGCGGGGAAACTGGTGATAGGCGAGCGCCGCGCGACGAAGGTTCTCATCCATGGGGGATCTCCTGGCGCGCGTGCAAATACATCGAGTCCTTTTCTGTCATAGGCTTCCCAGGGCCCGCGGGGAACGTCAGCCGGCGCTAGTCCTCTCCCCGCAAGCGGGGAGAGGCGTTCAAACTGCGCGCCGGCCTCACCAGTCGAGCTGCACGCGGACCTGCCCCACCGTGACCTTGGCGTCCGCCTCGCTCGCGCCGATCCGCCGGTTGTCGATCTCGCCGTGGGTGAGGTTCGCCATCAGCCGCACGTAGCTGTACGGGTACCAGTTGGCCCCCAGCGTCACGCCCTCGTAGGTTCCGGCGGTGGCGAGGCCGGTCTGGCTGGCGATCGGCAAGGCGGCGTTGGGCGTCATGTCGCTGAGGTCGGCGTAGTCCCAGCGCGCGGCAAGCTCCAGCGCGCCCCATCCGCCCTTGTCCAGCGGTCGCCGGATCTTGATGCGGCCGAACGAACCGTTCGGGTTGTAGGGGCGCATCTCGCCGGTCGGGAACCAGCTGGCGTAGGCGTAGGCGGTGCGGATGTCGAAGTCCGAGCCGCCGTTGGCGGCGCTGGTCGCCGTGGCGATGCGGCGAACCTTGATCTGCGCCGCCTCGGCTTGCAGCGAGAGGTTGCGGTGCGTCCAGGCGCCTTCCAGGCCCACGGTCAGGTCGCCGCCGCCCACCGCCCCGGTGGAGAAGAGGGTCGCGCCGGTTGCGGTCTGGGACCGGTAGCCGGTGTTGGTCGCCGCCGAATAGGTGAAACCGGTCTCGCCGCCGCGCGAGCGGTCGCGGACCCAGGCGCCCAGGTGGACCACGTCGTTCGGCGTCATGACCGGCGCCCAGGTGGCGCGGAAGGTCGCGGCGCGGCGCTCGCGAGCGTCATTGGCGTCATAGCCGCCGACAGCGTCGGCCCTGTTCAGCGAGTCGCCCTGCAGGGCGGCCCAGACCGACCAGTTGCGCCCGACGTGCACGCCCTGCAACGACATGACGAAGGGGTTGTCGGTGATGTCGGAGAAGGGGCCACGCTCCATGAAGGTGAGGTTCTTCATGGAGGTGATGTTCTCCAGCGAGGCGGCCTTCTGGTTGCCGATGCTGATCATCGTCTTCGGCGCCAGGTAGTAGTCGATGACGGCGTCGTCCCAGACCCAGGTCGAGCCGTTGGCGACCCCGCCTTCCAGCCGGTAGCCCCATTGGCCGATCCGGCCTTCCGCGCCGAGATAGAGCTGGCGGGCGCGGTACTGGGAGGCCTGGAAGTCGTTGGCTGAGCCTGAGCGGTTCACATCGACCCCGACCGTGTCCAGCAGGATCCGGCCCCGGAGCTTGAAGCTGTCGCCGCTGGCGTCGGTGAAGCGGGGCGAGCCCTCCCACTTGATGGCGGTCGCGGGCTTGGCCGCCGTCGCCGCCGGGATCTGGGTGACCGGCGGGGGGGTGCTCGCGATCCTGGCCTCCAGGCCGTCGATCCTGGCCTGCATGGCCTGGAGCTGGGCTTTCAGCTGCGCGACGGTCGCGGCGTCGGCGGCCTCCTGGGCGGCGGCGAGCTGGGGCAGGGCGAGGGCGCAGAGGGCTGCGCCGGCGAGAAGACGGGGACGAAGACGCATGACAAGGCTCCTGTCCGCCGGCCTAGGGCCGGCGGATGGCGAAGGTCCGGTAGGGAGGCGAGTGGCGCGGGCTATTCGGCCGCGGCGAGGGCCGGCGCTTCGGCGGCGGGCAGGGTCCCGTTGAGCGCGGCGTTCAGCTGCTCGCGGTCGAGTTCCCCCTCCCAGCGGCTGACCACGATGGTCGCCACCGCATTGCCGATGAAGTTCGTCAGCGCGCGGCACTCGGACATGAAGCGGTCGACGCCGAGGATCAGCGCCATCCCCGCCACCGGCACGGAGGGCACGACCGCCAGGGTGGCGGCCAGGGTGATGAAGCCCGCGCCGGTGACGCCGGCGGCGCCCTTGGAGCTCAGCATGGCGACGCCCAGCAGCAGGAGCTGGTCGCCCAGGTCGAGGTGCACGCCGGTCGCCTGGGCGATGAACAGCGCCGCCAGCGTCATGTAGATGTTGGTGCCGTCGAGGTTGAACGAGTAGCCGGCGGGGACCACCAGGCCCACCACGGGCTTGGCGCAGCCGGCCCGTTCAAGCTTGCCGATCAGGCTCGGCAGGGCGGCCTCCGACGAACTGGTGCCCAGCACCAGCAGCAGTTCGGAACGCAGGTAGCGGATCAGCTTGAAAATGGAGAAGCCATTGGCGAGGCAGACGGCGCCCAGCACCACGACCACGAACAGGGCCGAGGTCAGGTAGAAGGCGCCGACCAGGGTCGCGAGCTTGACGATCGCGCCCACCCCGTACTTGCCGATGGTGAAGGCGAAGGCGCCCAGGGCGCCAGCCGGGGCCGCCTTCATCAGGATCGCCACCAGGCGGAAGAAGGCCTCGCTCAGCGCCTCGAGGAAGTCCGTCACCGGCTGGCCGCGGTCGCCGACCATGGCCAGTGCGATGCCGAACAGGATGGAGACGAACAGCACCTGCAGGATGTCGCCGTCCGCAAAGGCGCTGACCACAGTGGTCGGGATGATATGGGTCAGGAAGCCGACGATCGTCGTCTCGTGCGCCTTGGCGGCGTAGTCGGCGACCTTTGAGGTGTCCAGGCTCGCCGGATCGATGTTCATGCCGGCGCCCGGCTGGACGACGTTGGCGACGACCAGGCCGATGATCAGGGCGAGGGTGGAGAAGGTCAGGAAGTAGGTGAAGGCCTTCAGCGCCACGCGGCCGAAGCGGCCCAGGTCGCGCATGCCGGCGATGCCGGTGACGATGGTGAGGAAGATCACCGGCGCGATCACCATCTTCACCAGCTTGATGAAGGCGTCGCCGAGCGGCTTCAGCGCCACGCCGAACTCCGGCTGCAGATAGCCGATGAGGCCGCCGATCAGGATGGCGGCGAGCACCTGGACGTAGGTGTGGTGGTACCAGGGGCGTGCGGGCGGCGGCGGCGCGTCCGTGGCTGTGGCGACCAGCTTCATCAGATCCTCCCTGCGCGTGCGGACCCGGGGGCCCGACGCACCGACATGTTGGCCCGCCGTCAGAGCAGCGGTGGCCGCACCGTCGCTCCGCCGAGGCGCGGCGGCAACGTTGCGCAGGAATGAGCGTCAAGCGATTGAATAATAAGCAGAACGTTAACGCCCCTCGGATGCCCGGGCGACAAACTGGGCGAAAATCCGCTCACTGCTGGGCCATATTGTGTGATAATCCGCACAAGGTGGCTTCAATCGTCGCCGACCCGCCCGATCCTTCGCCCGCGCGCGAGCGCCAGGTTCTCTGGTTGGCCCTGGTCCTGGGCGCCGTGCTGGCCGCCGTCGCGATCTGGGCGATCGGGGCGGAGGTGCAGGCGAGTTCGCTGGCCGCGCTGCGGCGACAGGCAGAGGCGTCCGCCGCCCTGCGTGTGGCGGTCCTGCGCAGCGAGCTCAACAAGCAGCGCACCCTGCCGCTCGCCCTGGCGCAGGACGTCGAACTGAAGGCGGCCCTGCGCAGCCGCGATCCAAATGCGCTGCAGGCGCTCAGCCAAAAGCTGGAGATGCTCGGGGCCGAGGCCGAGGCGGCCGACGTCTATGTGCTGGACGTGAAGGGGGAGACGCTGGCGGCCAGCAACTGGCGGCTTCCGACCAGCTTCGTCGGCTCGAACTACGCCTTCCGCCCCTATTACAAGGAGGCCATGCAGCGCGGGGCGGCCGAGACCTTTGCGCTCGGCACCGTCAGCCGCCGTCCCGGCTTCTACATCGCCCGCCGGGTGCAGGGCCCGGCCGGGCCGCTCGGGGTCGTGGTGGTCAAGCTGGAGTTCAACGCGCTGGAGCAGGAGTGGCGGCAGGCCGGCGATCCGGCCTTCGTCGTGGACCCCAACGGCGTCGTCCTGATCACCAGCATCCCCGCCTGGCGCTTCCACACCCTGGGGCGGCTGGACGAACCGACGCTTGGCGCCCTGCGCGCCAGCCGGCAGTTCGGCGACGGCGCGCGGCTCGAGCCGCTGCCGCTCGCGCCGGAGGGCCGCCTGCTGCTGCGCACCGAGGATGGCGGCGAGCGAGTGCTCGACAGCCGGGCCGAGGCGCCGGTCGCCGGCTGGACTCTGCATCTGCTGACGCCTGTCGCGCCGGCCGAGCGGGCGGCCGCCGCCGGGCGGTGGATCGCGGCGCTGGCGGCCGGGCTCCTGGCCGTCCTCGGCGCCTTGATCTGGCGGCGGCGCCGGCGCGCCCAGGTCCGGGCGGCCGAGGCGCTCGCCAACCGCATGGCGCTGGAAGAGGCCGTGCGCAGCCGCACCGAGGAGCTGACCCGCGCCAACGCCCAGCTGACCGCCGAGGTGCTTGAGCGCGAGCGGGCGGAGGCGCGGCTGCAGGCGCTGCAGTCGGACCTGGTCCAGGCCAACAAGCTGGCCTCGCTCGGCCAGATCGCCGCCGGCGTGGCGCACGAGATCAACCAGCCGGTCGCGGCGATCCGGGCCTATTCCGACAACGCCGCCCTGTTGCTCGACAGGGGACGCGAGGCGGAGGCGAAGAAAAACCTGGCCGCGATCGGCGAGCTGACCGAGCGGGTGGGCTCGATCACCGACGAGCTGCGCGCCTTCTCGCGCCGCGCCACCGGCCGGCTGGAGCCGACCTCGGTCGCCGAGGCCATCGAGGGCTCGCTGCTGTTGACCAACAGCCGGGTGCGCCGCCGCCAGCTTCGCGTCGTGCGCCCCAAGATCGATCCGGCCCTGCGCGTCATGGCCGAGCGGGTCCGCCTCGAACAGGTGCTGGTCAATCTTTTGCAGAACGCCTTTGAGGCGGTCGAGGGGGCTGCACTGCCCGAGGTCCGCCTGGCCGTCGACGCCCGGGAGACGGAGATCGCCATCACCGTGTCCGACAACGGCCCGGGGCTGGCGCCCGAGGTGGCCGAGAGCCTCTTCCTGCCGTTCGTCACCACCAAGCCGCGCGGCGTGGGGCTGGGCCTGGTGATCTCGCGCGACATCGCCGCCGAGTTCGGCGGCCGGCTGACGGTCGACAGCCCGCCGGGCGAGGGCGCGGCCTTCACCGTCACCCTTCCGAGGGCGCCATGACGACGGTCTGCGACGAGGTGATCTTTGTCGACGATGACGAGGACCTGCGCGCGGCCCATGTTCAGGGCCTGGAGCTCGCCGGCTTCCGGGTCTGGCCGTTCGCCTCAGCCGCCGCGGGGCTGGCGGCGATCAGCGCCGATTTCGCCGGCGCCGTGGTCACCGATGTCCGGATGCCCGGCATGGACGGGCTGGAGCTGTTCGAGCGCGTGCGCGCGGCCGATCCCGACATCCCGGTGATCCTGATCACCGGTCACGGCGACGTCAGCATGGCGGTGGAGGCGTTGCAGCAGGGCGCCTATGACTTCGTGGCCAAGCCGTTTCCCATGGAGCGGCTGGTGGGCGCGCTGCGCCGGGCGCTCGAGAAGCGTTCCCTGGTGCTCGACAATCGGCGGCTGGAACGGGCCGCGGCGGCGGCGGATGAAGACGTGCCCTTGCTGGGCGCGGCGCCGATCATGGAACGCCTGCGGCGCACCATCCGCCAGGTGGCGGAGGCGGAGGTCGACGTCCTGGTCCAGGGCGAGACGGGAACGGGCAAGGGCGTCATAGCGCGCGCGCTCCATCGGCTCAGCCCGCGCCGCAACCGGCAGTTCGTCGCGGTGAGCTGCGCGGCCTTGCCGGAGGCGGTGTTCGAGGCCGAGCTGTTCGGCCGCGAGGCCAGCGCGGCCGCCCCTCGGCGGATCGCCGGCCGTCTCGAACAGGCCGAGCGGGGAACCCTCTTCCTCGACGACGTGGAGAGCCTCGCGCCGCCGCTGCAGGCCAAGCTGTTGGGCGTGATCGAAGAGCGGGCCTACCAGCCTGTCGGCGCCGCCGAGCCCCGCTACGCCGACGTGCGGATCATCGCCGCCAGCAAGACCGACCTTTCGGAAGCGGTCAGAGCGGGCTCCTTTAGGGCGGACCTGTTCTACCGGCTGAAGGTGGTGACGCTGACCGCGCCGCCCCTGCGCGAGCGTCGCGAGGACATTCCCCTGCTGTTCGGCCGCTTCCTGGCCGACGCCGCCGCCCGCTTTCGTCGCCCGGCGCCGCCGCTCACCGAGCCGGCGCGGCGGCGGCTGATGGAGCACGGCTGGCCGGGCAATGTGCGCGAGCTGGCCCATTTCGCCGAGCGGGTGGCCTTGGGACTGACGGAAGACTTCGAGCCCGCCGCCGGGCCCGCCCTCGAGCCTGGGGCGCCGCAGCCTGGCCTGGCCGCGCGCATGGAGCAGCACGAAGCCGCCCTGATCCGCGAGGCGCTGGAGGCCGCCGAGGGCGATGTCCGCGCCGCGCTGGAGATCCTGCAGCTCCCGCGCAAGACCTTCTATGACAAGCTGAACCGCCACGGGATCCGCATCCAGGACTACCGGCGAAAGTCGTCCTGACGGTCGCCGACGTTGCGAAAGGCCTGGGGCGGCGCATCCAAATCGTGTCGCGCCGCATTGGCTAGGCATGACAAACGACCCGAAGACAAATCCAGGCGGCGACGGGGAGACGATCGCGGTTTCGTCCGCGTCCGGAGGTCAGAAGACCGGTCATATCCGCTGGGTGCTCGCGATCGGCACGATCCTCGCGATAATCGGCGTTGTCACCGTGTGGATGATCATGACGCCCACGGGATGACCCGGCGCCAGCCAGACCTGACCGCCTGGCGACCCGCCGCGCACTGGCGATCCGGTTTTGCGTCATTGTACGTTCGCGACGCCATTTTTCCGCCCCCGAGTCTCCGCAAGCAGTCTACTTGTGAGCGTGCAACGGCCGTGGCGGCATTGGGGGGAAGAGTGAGCCGACGAGTGGAGTTTCGCGGCCAGTCGGGCGACACGTATTCATTCCTCCGGCTCAGTGGGGATGACGCGCTGCGGGCGATCGGCGTGACCTATGTGATCGCCGAGGCCGCCGCCGACGGTTGGCGGCTGCTCCGCGCCGGCCACACCAACAACCTGGCGGAGAAAAGCTGGGCGAAGCCGCTTGCGGAGATGCGCGCGGCGCACCCCACGGCGGAACTCCTGATCCGCCTCAACGTCAGCCGCAACATCCGTGAGGCGGAGGCTGCGGATCTGACGCCCATCGCCGATCACCTCGGCGCCGAGCAGGGGCCCGCGGCGGGGCAGGGGCTCTAGCCCAGGTCGCCGCTGGCAGAGCGGCTCGTCGGCGGCGCCAATGGTCGTTTCAACGGCGCGCGCGATCGTCCCGTCTAACGCGGTGACAAGACCATGAAATTCCAATATTCAGCATTCAGGTCTTGAACTGCGAGTGCAAAATGTCTGAAAAGTCCGAGTTCATCGAACTGACGGCCGATATCGTGTCCGCCTATGTCGGCAAGAATTCTGTGTCGGCCGCCGATCTGCCCGGTCTGATCAAGTCGATCCACGACGCAATCAGCGGCGTCAGCAGTGGTCAGACCGAAGCGCCGGTCGTGGCGCAGGCGCCGGCCGTGAGCGTCCGCAAATCAATCAATCCGGACTTCTTGATCTGTCTCGAAGACGGCCGCCGGTTCAAGTCGCTGAAGCGTCACCTGCGGACCAAGTACAATATGAGCCCGGAGGACTACCGCGCAAAGTGGGGACTTCCGAAGGACTACCCCATGGTGTCGCCGAACTACGCGGCCTCGCGCTCCGCCCTGGCCAAGAGCATGGGACTTGGACAAGGGGGCCGCCAAGCTCCGAAGCCCAAGCCGGCCCGCGCCAAGAAGGCCTAGCGACTCCGGCTCGCACCAGGCTCTGAAGGTCCGGCTTCTGGCCGCGCTCGGGGTCTGCTTGCGACGCCCGTCAAAGTCCGGCGTCGACGCTCACCGCCGTGAGCCTGGCGAGCTGATCCGCGCTCAACTCCAGCTTGGCGGCCGCGCAAAGCTGCTCGACCTGCTGCACCGAGGTGCCGCTGGCGACCGGCGCATAGATCGCCGGCTGTGCGTTCAGCCAGGCCAGCGCGACCTCCCCCATGGTCGCCCCGGTTTCTTGCGCCACCTCACCCAGGACCGGCAGCGCCCGCCACCCGGCGTCGGCGAACATCCTGGCGCTGCCGCCGCGTGCGCCCGTCAAGTCTTCGGGCGACCGATACTTGCCGGTCAGGAAGCCGGCGGCCAGCGCATAGTAGGGCAGGACGGCCAGGCCGCGATCGGCCGCCAGCTGGTGCAGCTCCCTTGGAAATTCACCGCGCCAGACAAGATTGTAGCCCGGCTGCAGCACCGTGTACGCCGCCAGCCCCTGCCGCGCCGCGCTGTCGAGAGACAGCGCCAGTCGTTCGGCCGTGAAGTTGGAGGCGCCCAGCTCGCGCGCCTTCCCAGCCTTCACCAGGGCGTCGAATCCGGCCACGACAGTGTCGACCGGCGTCTGCGGCTCGTCGCGGTGCGCATAGTAGAGGTCGACATAGTCGGTCCGAAGCCGCTCGAGCGAGGCGTCCAGCGCCGCGGCGACCTTCTCCGGCGCGAGGGCGCCAGGAGGTCCGCCCATGCCGGTCTTGGTGGCGATCTTCATGTCGGACCGGACGCCGCGGCTTTCCAGCCAGGCGCCGATAATCGTCTCCGACTCGCCGCCCTTGTTGCCGGGAACCCAGCTCGAATAGCCCTCGGCCGAATCGATCATCCGCCCGCCGCCCTCGTAGTAGGCGTCCAGCACGGCGAAGCTCTGGTCGCGGTCGATCGTCCAGCCGAAGACGTTACCGCCGAAGCAGAGCCGAATCCCGGCGAGCCCCGGATGCGCGTCAGCCATCGAATGTCTCCTTCAGCGGGGCCAGGATCATGGCCTGCGCCCGGCGATCACCCCTGTCATAGATCGAGCTCGCCCCGCGCCGTGGCGCCCTTGCCGACGGGATGGGCCGGGCACAGGACATTGACGATCCGGCAGGGCTGGTCGCCGTCGTTGCGCCAGCCATGCATGACGCCGCGGTCCACCAGGACGTCGCCCGCCCGCAGCCGGGTCTCGCCGGTCTCCGTGATCAAGACCACCTCTCCGGAGAGGACGACGAGGAAGTCGAGGGTGTCGGTCGCATGCATGATCGAGCCGCCGCCCGGCGGAAAGTCGGAGAAGACGAACTCCGCGCCCGCGGTCGGAAACCGGAACCGCCCGCCGCCGGCGTCGTCCGTTCCGCTGTTGTCAGCGGGCAGGTCCTTGGCCGACCAGATCACTGTGCGGGCGGCGTCGTCGATCAGGATGCAGGAGCGTCCTTCACTGTCGAGCCCCGTCACGACACGGCGCGGCGGGCCGCCCTCACGGCTCGATGCGGCGCGCATGGCTCTAGGCGCCCCAGCTTCCGCCGCCGGCGCTGTAGCTGGACATGCGGCCGCCAAAGCCGCCGCGGGAGATGACGGAGCTGCGCGTCTGCACCTTTTGCGGACCTCGCACGACGTCGGGCGAGTCGAAGCCGCTACGGTCGATGCGGGTCCGGCCGCTGGAATAGTCTGTCCAGACCCGCCCGCCGCCGGCGGTGTAGAAGCCGCCGTCGCGCCCATCGCGATAGAGACCGCGCCCGCCCCAGCCGCCATCCATCATGCGCCCGACGACGAAACCGGCGATGAGCGGCCCCCAGATCGAGCCGCCGCCGCTCGCCGCCTGCCGCGGAACGCACTGGCCCTGGCCATAGACCTCCTCGCAGGAGGCCTGTTCCTTCCAGGTCGCGGACTTGGCGTCGTCGGCTGCTGCGGTCTTCTCCGCCGCCTCGCAGGCGGAGTCCGGCACCTCGTTCTTGTCCTTGCACTGCTGCAGGGACTGGTAGGCGAAGCCGTCCGTCGCCTCGACCGGCTTTTCGATGCGGATGTTGTCCGCAGGGCTGTCGCCGCAGGCCGAGAGCGAGACGCCGCCCGCGGCCATCAGGGACGTCAGCGCCAGCTTGCGTGTGCGTTTCATGGAAATCAGGCCGTCATACAGGCGGCGTTGAGGATGCCGACCGCCAGTGAGATGGTGACGAGGTAGACCGCCGCCGACATCTCGCCCCGCTCGATGCGCGCGGACAGGTCCGGCAGGGCGATCCGGCGCACGCCCCAGAAGGCGGCGATCTGGATGACGCCGGCCAGCGCCGCCCAGGCGACGAATTCCGGAAGCGAGCTGGTGTGCGCCAAGGCAGAGGCGAGGGGGATGACGTAGCCGATGACCGCGCCGGCCAGGGCCACGGCCGCCGCGGCGTTGCCGGCGCGGATCAGGGCGCCCTCGTCATGCGGCGTGATCGCGCGGTAAATCGCCTTGAAGATCAGGGTGAAGCCGCCGGCCGCGACGAAGGCCAGGATGAAGCTCAGCGCACCGGCGCCGAAAGCGTAGGGATCGAAGATCATTCAGGCCTCAAATTCTCCAACGTTCAGCGGGATGCCGATCATGATCTCGTGGGTGAGGTCGCCGCCCTGCGGCTCCATCTCGATGGCCAGCAACAGTTCCCGGCCTTCGCCCGGCAGGTCGCGCGCGAACAGCATGCAGGTCTGGTAGATGCGCCGCGGCTCGGTCGCCGAGCGGTCATCGTAGACGCTCTCCCACAGGCTGACCGGGTCCTGTCGCTCGTCGGCGTCGCCGAACCAGAAGCGGCGGTACTCCGGCAGGCCGTCGTCGGTGAAGGTCCGGGCGCGCAGCCGGTCGCCCCAGCGGCGCTTGGCGGCCTCGTCCGGCGGATAGGCGCTCGACCATGGGCCGAACAGAGTGAAGTCGTTGGCCTGCTGGCCCTCGGGGTCGGGGCTGACCACCTGCAGCATGAGGTCGTCCTCGGTGTAGAACCGGTGGACGTAGCCGTCGGCGCCGAGGTTGATGAGGCCCTGGGCGACGATCCCCAGGGTGTCGGTCTGCAGCTTGAACTTCGCGTCCGCGCCCAGGCGGCGCCAGGCCAGCGGATCGAGCCGTACGCTCCGGCCGATGGTGACGTTGCGGACAACAGGGATCGCCGAGGTCTCGACCCCGTTTTTTTTGCCGCCGAAGAGTCCCCGGAAGATCACGTCACCAACCCTATTCGGAGTCTGAGCATAGTGCGACCTTGCAGCCTGTCAAACATACGCGTATTCATACCATGAACAAATGCGACAGCCAAAGGACAAGGCGGCGGGCCTTAGCCCCGCGGAACGGACCCGGCAATGGCGCGCCGAGCGCCAGCGGCTGGGGCTCGTGAAGCTGGAGCTCTGGGTTCCCCCCGGCGCCAAGTCCGATATCCAGGCCGCCGCGCGCGCCATCATCACAGCGTCGAGCCGCGGACCGGCGCTGCTGACCAACCACCTTCCGCAGGGATCTTTCCAAATGGACCACGTCATCGACACCGACTGGTCGGTAAAAAGCCTCTCGGAGGCGCTCAACGAGACCCGTCTGCTACGAGACGGCGAGCTTACCGCCCGCGTGATCGAGGGCTCCGAGCCCGTCCTGCAGATCACCATGCACGAGTTCGGCGACCTGCCGATCTTCCTGTCCGTCGGTTCCGAGCAGATCGTGGTGTCGGCCCTGCTGTGGCCGGTGGACGAGCAGGAGGACCAGCCAGGGTTCAACGTCTTCCTCCTGAAGGCCCAGAAGCTGGTGCCGCTGTCGAACTTCGGCATCACCACGGTCGCCGGACGAGACTACTACGAGCTCTTCGGCGAGCTCTCCTGCAAAACCACGTTGCAGACCGTGATCATCGAGCTGCGGATGCTGGCGGAGAACGCCATCCGCGCCGCGTCCGATCTGCGCGACAACTTCAACGCCGGCGCCTGAGGAAAGCCCCATGTCGATCTTCACAAAGCTCTTCACCCTGCTGCGCGGCGGCGCTCACGAAGCCGGCGCCGCGGTCGTCGACGCGAACGCCCTGCGGATCCTGGACCAGGAGATCCGCGACGCGGACAACGCGCTCGGCCGCGCCCGCGACGACCTCGCCACCCTGGTCGCCCGGCGGCGCATGGTGGAGAAGGAGCTGCAGAGCCTGACGGACCAGTCGGTCCGCTACGAGAGCTCGGCGCGCGCCGCCCTGACCAAGGGCGACGAGGCCCTGGCCCGCGAAGTGGCCCAGCGGATCTCCGAGCTGGAGACCGAGATCGGCCTGAAGACTCCCCAGCTGGGCGAGATGCGCTCCGCCGAGGAGCGGATGCACCAAACGATCGCCACCACCCAGCAGCGGGTGGAGAACCTGCGCCGCGAGATCGACGTGGTGAAGGTCAACGACAGCGTCCAGCGGGCGCAGGCGGCGGTGGCCTCGCGCGGCGCCGGGGCGACGGCGGTGCTGGGATCGGCCGCGGACAGCCTGAAGCGGATCAAGGAGCGCCAGGCGATCCAGGACGAGAAGTTCAAGGCGTCCGCCGAACTGGAGGATCGCCGCACGGGCGCGGATCTCGACGCCAAGCTGCAGGCGGCCGGCATCCTGCCTGGCCACACCTCGGCCGACGACATCCTGGCGCGGCTGAAGGCGCCCGCCGCTGCCCCCATGCAGCTGGAGGCGCCGCGCCTGCAGATCGAGGCGCAGCCGGTCGAGCGGGACGTGAAGTCCTGACGAGCCTGTGAAACGCATCAAGACAGAAGAGCGCCCCGGCTGGGATCAGAAGGCCGAGGCGCTCGGCTTCACCTGGCGACATCTCGACGGCGCGCGCTATTGGGACGAGCGCGCCTACTACGCCTTGACCCTGGAAGAGGTGGAGCGGGACATCGAGGGGCCCGCGGCCGAGCTGCACGCCATGTGCCTCGAGCTGGTGGACGAGGTGGTCAAGAGCGAGGCCCTGATGGCCCGCCTGGCGATCCCCGAGGCGTCGCGCGACGACGTGGCGGAGAGCTGGGCGCGCAAGGATCCCTCGCTCTACGGCCGTTTCGACCTGGCCTACGACGGAACCGGCCCGGCCAAGCTCTTCGAGTACAACGCCGACACGGCCACCAGCATCTACGAGACGGCGACCTTCCAGTGGATCTGGCTGGAGGACATGATCGAGCTTGGCCGCCTGCCGGCGGACGCCGACCAGTTCAACAGCCTGCACGAGAAGCTGGAGGCGCGGTTCCGGGCGATCTTCCCCGCCGGCGGTTTCGTCCACTTCGCCAGCGATCCGGACGCCGTCGAGGACCGCCAGACGGTGAAGTACCTCGAAGACATCGCCAGCCAGGCCGGGATCGAGCCCAAGTTCACGCCGATCCGGGAGATCGGCCTCGACGCCGACGGCCGCTTCGTGGACCAGGACAATTTCATCGTCCAGGTGCTGTTCAAGCTCTACCCCTGGGAAGAAATGTTCCGCGAGGAGTATGCGTCCAAGATCAGGGACGCGCAGACCCGCTTCCTCGAGCCGCCGTGGAAGGCGGTGCTGTCCAACAAGGGCATGCTGCCGCTGCTGTGGGCGCGGAACCAAGGCCACCCGAACCTGCTGCCCGCCTTCTTCGAGGACGACCCGCGCTCGGCCGAACTGGGAAACTCCTACGTCAGGAAGCCGCTGTTCTCGCGGGAGGGCGCCAACGTCGAACTGGTGGCCAAGGGCCGCCGCGCCGCGGTGCTGGACCAAGGCTATGGCGAACAAGGCCACATCCGCCAGGCCCTGCAGACGCTCAGCGCCTTCGACGGACACTATCCGGTGCTGGGCGCCTGGATCGTCGGCGACGAGCCGGCCGGAATCGGCCTGCGCGAGGATCGCAGCCGGGTGACGAAGAACCTCTCGCGGTTCGTGCCACACGCCATTCTCGCCTAGCGCCGGCGACCTTGGAGCCTCGTGCGAGCGCGAGGTCAGCCGGCGTGCAGGCCGGGCGCATTGCGTTCGACGGTGAAGCTTGCCCGCGTCGAGAGCTTGCCGTCGCGCCGGCTGACGGCGTCCAGCACCTTGAAGTCGGTCCGCCAGAGGTCCCGCCCGACGTCGCAGACGACGTAGCCCCGCTGGTCGTTGATGAACTTCAGGTGCGGATTGTGCGCCAAGATCCGGTCGGATCCCGCGCGCAGGTCCGAGCCGTCGCCGCCGGAGCTGATCGAGGTCGCGACGAACTCGACCGCGGCCACCGGCCCGTCGCCGTCGCCGGCCCGCAGTTCGCCGGCGAAATTCTGGTGCTCGTCGCCGGTGGCGACCACGGCGTTGCCCACCTTCGCCTGGCGCAGGTGGTCGAGCAGGCGACGCCGCGCCGCCGGATAGCCCGCCCAGGAATCCATGTTCCAGATCGGCGGGCCAACGTCGTCCTTGCGCCGGTCGAGCGGCATCATCATCACCTGCTGGCCGATGAAGTTCCACCGGCTGGAGCCCTTGGCCAGGGCCTCGAACAGCCAGCGCTCTTCCTGGGCGCCCATGATCGTGCGCTCCGGGCGAAGCCCGTCTGCGCAGGACGGCTTGAAGCCGTCGCCGCAGGGCTGGTCGTCGCGGAACTGGCGGGTGTCGAGGAAATGGCAGTCCAGGAGATCGCCATAGGCGGCCTGGCGATAGATCTGGATCGCCGGGCCGCGCGGAAACGACCGGCGTCGCAGCGGCATGTGCTCGTAATAGGCCTGAGCCGCAGCCTCGCGCCGGAGATCGAAAATCTCGGGCGGTGTTGCGTCCTGGCTGATATCGGCGGCCCAGTTGTTGTCGGTCTCGTGGTCGTCCCAGGTGACCCACCAGCTGTGGGCGGCGTGGGCGGCCTGCAGGTCGGGGTCGGACTTGTACTGGGCGTAGCGGCGGCGATAGTCGTCGAGGCTGTAGAGCTCGTCGCCAAGATGCCGCCGGACGGGGCCGGGCGTGGCCGCCGCGGCCGGCGAGGCGGCGCCGCGGCCCTCGTAGATGTAGTCGCCATAGTGCCAGAGGAAGTCGAGCTCCTCCCCGGCGATGCGCCGGTAGGCCGTATAGAAGCCGTTTTCGAAGCTCTGGCACCCGGCGGCTACGAAGCGCACGCGGTCGAGGCGCGCGCCCATGGCTGGCAGGGTCTTCGCCCGTCCGACCGGGCTCTGCGCGCCGCCGGCTGTGAAACGATACCAGTAGGGTCGGTTCGGCTTCAGGGCGGACAGCTCGACGTGGACCGAATGGCCGAGCTCCGGACGCGCCAGGGCCTCGCCGTGCGCGCTGATCGTCTGGAAGCGGTCGTCTTCGGCGACCTCCCAGGCGACGGCGACCGGGGTCATCGGCATGCCGCCGTGGGGTTCGAGCGCGCGCGGCGCCAGCCGGGTCCAGATGACGAAGCCGTCGGAGGCCGGATCGCCGGAGGCCACCCCCAGGGAGAAGGGGAATTCCGCGAACGACGCCTGCGCCCGCACGAGACTCGGCAGGGCGAGGCTGGCGGCCAGACCCGCAAGGGCGCCGCGACGCGTCGCCGACCCCGCCTTCATCTGGGATGGCACAGGAACCCCTCCTTCAGGACGATCACGATGACGCGCGGCAAGGACGCCGACGCCGGTTCTCGACGACTAGAGAGTCGCGGCGAAGTTTCGATGACGGGGCGGCTTCCGCGAGCGCTCAAAGGGTGCGCTCAAACGTGGCGCATCCTCAAGAAGACCTTCGGAAGGTCAGGGGGCGTTGAAAGCGGACGACCGACGATCCCGACGCCCTTGCGCCGCTCGACGAAGCCGAATGAATCGAGGAAACGACGCTTCCTGAGCTATTCCTTTATCGCGCCGATCTGCGTGAGCAGTGTCAGCATGTCGAAATAGTGCGTGAAGCTCTGGACCTTTCCGCCTTCGACCTGAACGACTTGGCACGCCGGGAGCTCGATCGGCTTGGCCGACGCTGGAATCGCGCCCGACGGCAACTGCAGCGGTCCAGTGTGAACACCCTTCCACACGACCTCGATCACCGCGGTGTCCCCGCTCGCAAACTCGCGCACAAACGTCGCCTTCGAGTCGGGGAAGGCCGCGGCCCAGCCCTTCCAGGCGTCGATGATCTGCTCGACGCCCTGAACGCGGCGGTGCGTCCCTTTTTCATCATACACGGCGTCGGCTGCAAACAGGTCCTTCACCTTGCCCCAGTCCTTGTCGCCGTAAGCGATCGTTACGGCCTTCGCGATCTCGGTGACGTTCGCCATGTCATCGTCGCTTCTCATCCAACCAGGGCCCGCCGACTTGCGATCGCAAGACCTCGCAAGCAGCGGGGTTCCTCGCCGTTCGATCAACTGACACTGAGCGGGAGCAGGTCAGCGGTCTGAGATGGGTCGGAGACGGGCGTTGCCGCCGGTGTGCGACGGCCAGGCCGGGCTATTCGCTACGGCAGTCGCGCCTCGGCCATCTGGCCTGCTCGGCGGGGGGCGGGCCCCTCGACCAAGTCGACCACGTCGTCGACGTAGCTGGCGGTGTTCTGACGCGCCGCGGACGCACCCCAGACGCCGTTCGTCTCCAGGGTTTCGAATCCGCCGCCGAGCTGGAACAGGGCGCGGAACGCTTCCTTCTCGAACAGCGGGGTGGGGAGGATCTGCACGCCGGCCTCACGCAGCTGGACGACCACGCTCTTGAGCATCCGCGGCTTTATGGCCGTCGGCACCCGGGTCAGGAGCGCCCGGTGGACGAGCGCCTTTCCGCCTCGGCGGCCGAACGCCGCCACCATCTCGGCGGCCTTGATCGCCTCGTGCAGGTCGAGTTGCGATCCCGCGAGCGGCGTGAGCACGAGGTCGAACCTCATAGCGGCGAACACCACGGCGCCGCGTTCCGTGCCCTCGGTGTCGAGGATGAACCATTCCGGCCGGTGGCGTTGCGCTTCACGCACGGCGTCGCGGATGTCCGGCACCGTGGGCGCGGGATGGACGGTGACGCCGTTGAGCTGGTTCGGCAGAGCGGCCCAGCGGACGAGCGGCTTGTTCGGATCGGAGTCGATCATCGCGACGCGATGTCCGCGCTCGGCAAGGCCGACGGCGAGGGCCACGGCCGCGGTCGTCTTGCCGGCGCCGCCCTTGGGACTGATGAAGACGACGTTGGGCATCGGGGTCGCTCGCCACTCCTGCAACGGTGGCGCCCACTCAGTCCGCAAGTCTGGCGCTTTCGTGTCCAGCAGGGCGGAAGGCCCCCGGCGGAACTGCGACATGAAGTCCTGAGCGTGCGGGTTGGGAGCGGGCGCCGGTCGGCGCTGCACCCCCGGCGGGGCTAAGCCCGCGTCAGATCAACACAAATTCAACAACCGGAGCCGCGCAAAACATTTCACAACCGGCCGGGTTTGAGACCAGCTGAAACGACGCGGTTGCGGCATGTGAGCATCTCAATGTCGGCGGAAAGCGCTTCGCCCCTTCCGGGCTTCACCGGGGTATACAGCTTCGGGGACAGTCTCCTCGATCCCGGCAACGACCTCAGGGCCGCCGAGCTGCTGGACAGGTTCCCCTTCGTCTCGGTTCCGGACGGGGCCCCCACCGCCGACAAGGGCTATTTCGAGGGCCGGTTCAGCAACGGCTACAACTTCGCCGACCTGATCAGCAACAAGCTGCTGGACCAGCCCGCCAAACCCACCTTTCCCTATGGCGTCGCCGAAACCCTCCTCGGCTTCCCCAGCCCGATCGGCAACCGTCCCGAGGGGAACAACCTGAGCTTCGCCTACGGCGGCGCGCGGGTGATCCAAGGGCCCGACCCCGCTCCGGCGCTCGGGGCGCAAGTCGAGATCTACGAGACTTACACGGCCGATCCGAATGCGCTGTACGTGGTTGGGATCGGCGCCAACGACGTCCTTTCCCTCGTTCCGACGGGCGGCGCCCCGGTGACGGGGGCGGAGGCCGAGGCCAGGCTCGCCGCCATCGCATCTGAGATCGTCGAGCAGGTCTCTCGCCTCTACAGCCGCGGCGCACGCCATGTCGTCATCGCCGACATCCCCAATGTGGGTGCGGTTCCGGCCTACCAGGGGAGCCAGGACGAGGCGATGCGGCGCGGCCTGGCGGCGCAATACGCCCATAGAGTCGACGACCTGCTGGAGGCGCAGCTCGGGGCGCTCGCGCGCCCGACGGGCTCCAGCCTGCTGCAGTTTCATTTCGACGCCTACACCGACGCCGCCGTCGCTGATCCGGCAAGGTACGGCTTCACCAACGTCACCCAAGCGCTCACCAGCCAGGGTGGCGCCCTCGATCCGACCGGCCGGGGCTTCCTGTTCTTCGACAACCTCCACCCGACGGCTCAGACCCACGCCCAGGTCGCCTCGGAAATCCTCGACGGGGTGAAGAACCCCGGCGGGCCGCTCGACTGGAACGCGCCCCCGACCATCGGCTCCCAGGCCGTCGGCGCCATTCCCGCAGGGGGCGCAGACCGCTTCGTGGCGGCCCTGAACGGGGGCGAGACCTATGTGCTCGACCTCGTCGGCGTGAGCAGCGGCGCAGCCACATTGGCCGATCCCCTGGTGCGCGTGCTTGACGCCTCCGGCGCCGTGGTGGCCGAAGACGATGACGGCGGACTTGGCCTTGACGCGCACCTGCAGTTCGCGGCGCCCGCCGCGGGCGACTATCTGGTCGAGGTCCAGGGCGTCGGCGTGACGTCGGGGAGCTACCGGCTGCAGATTGCGGGGCCTGGCGGCTCGAACCTCCTGCTCTCAGGCCGCCTGCGCGGCTCGGACGTCGCGGTTGAAGGCGGCGCGCAGGGCGACGCGATCGTGGTCCTCGGCGGCGCCAACTATCTGCGAGGCGGCGACGGGAACGACACCATCACCGGCGGGACCGGGTTCGACAACGTCAATGGCAACAAGGGTGACGATAGCCTCGTTGGCGTGTCGGCGATTGGGGACTGGCTGCTTGGCGGCCAGGGGAACGACCTGATCGACGCCGCACTTTCCAGCGGCGGCAACCGTGTCAACGGCAATCTCGGCGCCGACACCCTGACCGGCGGCTCCGGCGGCGATAGCCTGAGGGGCGGCCAAGGCGCAGACCGCATCACCGCCGGCCCCGGCGCGGACTGGCTGTCGGGAGACCTGGGTGACGACACCCTCGCCGGCGGCGACGGAGCCGACACCTTCCACGCCGGGGGCGGTCTGGACCTGATCGTGGATTTCGACCTTGCCCAGCAGGACCGGGTCCAGCTCGACGCCGGAATGAGCTACAGCCTCAGCCAGGCGGGTTCCGACACCCTGCTGGCGTTTGACGGCGGCGCCCAGATGCGGCTGGTCGGGTTCCAGACGGCCAGTCCGCCGGACACCTGGATCCTCGGCGGCTGACCGCCATTCGAGCTGGTCCGCAAAGGTGACAGGAGCGCGGTTGGGCCTCTAGATGGCCAGATGAAGCACGCCCGCATTCACAGACGCACCTTCCAGACGCCCTACGGCAAGGAGATCGTGAAGTTCGAGGTCGTACTCGTTCACGCCGACAGCGGCCTGGAGCAGTCCTCCGGCGAAGGAGGCACTCTGTTCGAGGACTATGAAGCGGCTCTTGCCGACGTGCAGACGAGGGGACTTCAGCTCCTGGACTGATCGCTGGCGCGGTGGATTGAAGACGTTCACCCGCGGAGCCTCAATGATGGCGCCGAGGCTTGGGAGACTCCGCCATCACCACGCAGGAGCCTCCATGCATGCCCAAGGTTGACGTCACCTTCGGTCCCAGACGTGAGCTCGGGGAGCCGCGCTTTTTGGATTTTGTGGCTTCGCGCCCGCTGGCGAGGCCGCGGTCGGAGCACACCTCGGGCCCTCCCGGCGCCGAGGACCGCCCGCTGCATCTCGACCTCGCAACGCGCGAGCTGCAACGCAGACGGCCTGGAATGACGCGCCAAGGATTTGCCGAAGATCCTGCCGCCGTAGGCTCCTCCCGCGCCCTGCGGCCCGTTCGCGACCCGAGATCGCGGCGTGGGCTCCTCGCGGTCGGCTTGACCGCCGTCGTGGGCCTAGGCGTGGCTGGCGCCCTGTGGAGCTATCCGGCGCTCGAGCGCCGCATCACAGGGGGCGGGAGTATGCCGGAACCCGCGCCTTCGGCATCGCCCGCGGTTCGCCCGGCTGAGGTCGCGGCGATCAAGCCGCTGGCTGAGGTCCACGAAGCCGAGCTTCCCGCCCCGCTCGACGCAGCGGCGCTCGCACCTTCGCCCGCGCTTCGCCGGGAGGTTCCCACCGAGCCCGCGCCCGAGGTCGCCAAGCCCAAGCGCCAGGAGACTCCGGCAAGGCCCGAAGCCTCGGCCGCCACGGCGCGCGCGAACATCATTGAAACCCATGCGCCGAAATCCACCCTCTCGGCGCAGTTGGCGGCGCAGACAGCCGGTGACTGAGCCGTCGAAAAATGCCGGCGGCGCCTGTGACTGAACGCTCAGGCGCGCCGACAGCTTCCGCCGATCAGGCCGCGTTCTCCAGACGATGGCCTGCGTCGCTCGCCAGATAGGTGACGAGCGCCTGGCGCAGGGTCTGCAGGATCGCGTCGAACTTCGCCTCGTCGGGCTCCAGCAAGGTGAAGCGGAAGCCCTGAAGGTCTGAGTTGAAGCCGGTCGACAGCGGCACCACGCAGATGCCGGCGGCCCCCAGCAGATAATAGACGAACCGCGCGTCGAGCGCCTCGCCGAGCTGCGGGCCGACAATCGCCTCGACCTGCGCCTCCAGGGGCAGGCTCTGGCCTCGCCTGAGCGCGCCCCCGCGGAACACCGCGGTCATGTAGAAGGCGCCGCGAGGCGGATGGATGATCAGCTCCGGCAGGTCGCCCAGCACCTCGACGGCGCGCCGGGCGCGGCGCTCGTAGGCGGCGACGCGGGTCTCCAGATAGGGATAGTAGCGCGCGTCCCCCATGACCCGCGGCAACACCTTCTGCGGCAGGGTGGTGGCGCAGACTTCCAGCATCTTGGCTTCCAGCAGCGACCGGGCGAACCGGTCGAAGCTCGGGTCCTGGTCGCGGTTGTAGATCTCGATCCAGCCGCAGCGCGACCCGGGCCAGGGGAACTCCTTCGAAATGCCGCGCATGGCGATCGCCGGGACCTTGCCGACGACCGAGGCGAGCTTGCGCATGCCGCTCCCCGGGTAGGCGAGGTTCGAATAGATCTCGTCGGAGATCAGAAACAGGTCGTGGCGCGCGGCGATATCGACGATCGCCGCCAGCGTCTCCTCCGGGTAGACGAAACCCGTCGGATTGTCCGGATTGATGATGATGATCGCCGCGATGTCCGGGTTGGCGATCACCTTGGCCTCGAGGTCGGCCAGGTCGGGCTTCCAGCCGTTCTCGGGATCCAGCCGATAGGTGATGTGCGGGGCGCCGGCGTGGGCGGCCTCCGCCGACGAATGCGTCGGATAGGCCGGGTTCGGGCCGATCACCCGCGCCCTGGGGTGCAGGGCGCCGTAGATGGTCGAGATGGCGTCGCCGAGGCCGTTGAAGAACAGCAGGTCGTCCGGCGTGATCTGGATGCCGCCCTCGAGATTGCGCTCACGGGCGATGTAGCTGCGCGCTTCCATCAGACCTTTCGTCGGCGAATAGGCGAAGCTCAGATCCTCGGCCGCCGCCTGGGTGACGATCTCCTTGATCCAGTCGGGGACGCGTTCGCCCTTGGCCACCGGATCGCCGATGTTCTCCCACCGGATGGGAGCGCCGGTCGCCGCGATGGCGTTGGCGACCTCGACGATCTGGCGGATTTCGTAGCGCAGGTTGTCGGCGCCGGGGTGGACGATTTGCGTACGCAAGGAACTGGGCGCCTTCACTGAAGCCGAAACCTGACGGGGCGCGGAACCTATTCAATTGCGCCGCTGATGTGGAGGCCGAAACGACGTCGCGCGACGTGATGTCCTCTCGAGTCCGATCACGGACGTCCAGGCTCGTCAGCGAATGGTCGGGCGGCAGCCGACCTGGCCAGGGCCCCAGGTCGGCGTTGCGCCGTCGCCCTACGCCGGGAAATCGATCCTTGCAGTGTTGCTCCATAGGAACCCGCCTTGGCCTTGTCGTCCGTCGGTCGCCGAGATCGCTATCGTGGCGACTCCCAGGGCGTTCACAGTGAGACCTGTTAGATCTCCTTCAATGACGTGGTCGATCGCGCCCTGGCTCGATGACCGGGTGAATTCGCGCCGTGTCTCTGTCAAGATGTTCGCGTCGACGACCCGGATGGCCACGCCCTGGTTGTTGGCAGGCCGGTTCGGAAGAAACCCGCTTCCGGTCACGTGAAACTTCGCGTGCTGGATCGAGCCACTGAAGGTCACGCTGATCGTCGGCGGTTGTTGTGGCGGCGGTGGCGGCGGCGCGGGATGCTCCGCAGAAATGCTGAAGTGCTTTGTGAGCGTCGTGGGGCCGGAAGGCCCCGTCAGGCCCGTGCGATTGACGGTGATGGCATACGAGCCAGGGTCGTTAATCGCTAGAATCCGGTCGAACGCCACACCTGCCGGGATGGTGTCGCCGACCTCAGGCACGTGCACTCCGTTCTTCGTTGCGCTCCAGTTCGTTTCCGTAACAATCCCGTCGGTGGCTGCGATGTGCAGCCCAACCTGGAGAGGAACGATCGTCGACGTTTGGTCGATGCGCACGTCGAGAGTCATCGGCGCGCGCGGTCCCCAGAATGTGGTCCAGACGTGGTTGTCGTTGCCGATGACGAACAGGTCCAGGGCGCCGGGCGCGCGGGATACGGCGGCGACCTGCTGGCGTTCGCGGTCGAAGACGGCCTGGCCAGGCAGCGGGAACCAGTCGGCGCTCCAGCCGACCTGATCGTTCCAGTAGGTGGTCCAGACGTGGCTGTCGTTGCCGATGACGAACGGGTCCAGGTTGCCGGAAGCGCGGGACACGGCGGCGACCTGCTGGCACTCGCGGTCGAAGACGGCCTGGCCGGGCAGCGGGAACCAGTCGGCGCTCCAGCCGACCTGGTCGTTCCAGTAGGTGGTCCAGACGTGGTTGTCGTTGCCGATGACGAACAGGTCCAGGTTGCCGGGGGCGCGGGATACGGCGGCGACCTGCTGGCGCTCGCGGTCGAAGACGGCCTGGCCAGGCAGCGGGAACCAGTCGGCGCTCCAGCCGACCTGATCGTTCCAGTAGGTGGTCCAGACGTGGTTGTCGTTGCCGATGACGAACAGGTCCAGGGCGCCGGGGGCGCGGGATACGGCCGCGATCTGCTGGCGCTCGCGGTCGAAGACGGCTTGGCCGGGCAGTGGGAACCAGTCGGGGTTCCAGCCGACCTGGTCGTTCCAGTAGGTGGTCCAGACGTGGCTGTCGTTGCCGATGACGAACAGGTCCAGGGCGCCGGGCGCGCGGGATACGGCGGCGACCTGCTGGCGCTCGCGGTCGAAGACGGCCCGGCCGGGCAGCGGGAACCAGTCGGCGCTCCAGCCGACCTGGTCGTTCCAGTAGGTGGTCCAGACGTGGTTGTCGTTGCCGATGACGAACAGGTCCAGGGCGCCGGGCGCGCGGGATACGGCGGCGACCTGCTGGCGTTCGCGGTCGAAGACGGCCTGGCCAGGCAGCGGGAACCAGTCGGCGCTCCAGCCGACCTGGTCGTTCCAGTAGGTGGTCCAGACGTGGTTGTCGTTGCCGATGACGAACAGGTCCAGGTTGCCGGGGGCGCGGGATACGGCCGCGATCTGCTGGCGCTCGCGGTCGAAGACGGCTTGGCCGGGCAGTGGGAACCAGTCGGGGTTCCAGATTTGGAATGTCACAGTGACCTCCTCAGCTCTGCTTCCGAGCGGACCTTTTCAGCCCACCCCTGTGAGCAACTGACGCCGTTTTCGCGCTCTCAGTTGTCGAACCTCCGTCGAGTAACGGGCCCGGAAAGGCAGGACGTCCTTCGTTCGAAGGAGGCTCCTGCATAAATTCGTTGATGAGGCGACTGACGCCCTAAGCACCCGGGTCACAGGAGTCGCCGCCTCGTCAGTGAAGCGCGGAAAGGCCGAGGCGTCTGTCGCCGCGGCCAGCTGATCGCGACGTCGGCCGCGCAGGCGCCTTCACGGTGTCGCCAAGTTCGGCGATAGTCACGGTTGGGGGGGGCCGCTGATCGTGTTCGGACGTTTCCTGCGCGAACTGAAGCGGCGCCAGGTGATCCGTGTCGGCGGCGTCTATGCCGTGGCGGCGTGGGGCGCCTTCACGGTCGTCGACAAAATCCTAGAAACCCTGCAATTGCCGCCGTGGGTCTCGACGCTGGCCCTTGCCATGCTGGTCGTCGGCTTCCCGGTGGCCCTCGTCCTCGCCTGGATTTTCGACCGCGGCCGGCTAGACACCGGCCCCCGCGCCGAAGGGGACCCCGAGGCGCCGGCTGGCCGGCCTGCACTCACCCAGTCGGACATGCTGCTGATCGCGGCGATGGTGGTGGTGGTCGGTCTGGTCGGCGCCCAGATCGGCGGCCTCGTGGGCGGTCGCGCGGCGGTCCTGGGATCGGGGGTCCCCCAAAAGTCTGTCGCTGTCCTCCCCTTCACAGCCTTCGGCCAGCACAATGACACGGAGTACTTCGCCGACGGCCTGACCGAAGAGGTGATTAACAGCCTTGCGCAAACCCCCGACCTGAAGGTCGCCGGGCGCACGTCCGCGTTCTACTTCAAGGGTCGCAATGAGGACCTGCGGGAGGTCGGCAAGCGGCTGGGCGTCGCCCACGTGGTGGAGGGCAGCGTCCGCCGCGATGGAAACCAACTCCGCGTCACGGCGCAGCTCGTCAGCGTCAAGGACGGATTTCACCTCTGGTCAAAGACCTACGACCGCACCCTCGACGACGCCTTCGCGATCCAGACCGAGATCGGCGAAGGGGTGGCCGACGCGCTGAAGGCGAAGCTCGAGATCAAGGGCAAGGTGAAGGGGCTCAAGCGCGACCCCGCCGCCTATCAGCTCGAACTCACCTCCCGCGCGCACCTGCGGCGGATGGGGCTCGAAGACCTGCAGGCCGCGGTCGCCGGCTATCGACGCCTTACAGTGATCGAACCCGAGAACGCCGATGCCTGGGCGGGTTACGCGCACGCCCTGATCCTGCTGGCGCAGCACCACATGAACATGGACTTCGCGGCCGCCAGTTCCGCCAGCCAGGCCGCCGCAGAGCGCGCCTTGCGGCTGGATCCGACTTCGTCGGAAGCGTGGCTGGCCAAGGCAGTGGTCGGGATGACCCTGGCCGTCCGTCAGGGTGACACGCGCTTCGAGCGCGACACCGACGCGGCCCTCCGGAAGGCCCTGGAGATTGATCCGCGGAACACCGAGGCGCTGACACTCTTGTCCGGACGACTGGCGCGCGCCGGTCAGCCCGCAGAGGCCGAGCGTCTCGCACGGCGTGCCGTGGCGATCGATCCGCTCAGCCGGACAGCCCTCAGCAGTCTTGGTCGGGCGCTCACCTTCACGGGAAAGCTCGACGAGGCCGAGCGCGCCTATCGCGCCGTGGTCACCCTCCATCCCGATTTCGCCGAAGGCCCCTACCATCTGGCGATGCTGCTGGTGGAGAAGGGGCGTCTGGACCAAGCCGAACCGCTGCTGCGAGCGGTCGCGCAGAGCGGCGACGACCCTTACATCAGCTTCCAGACCCAGTGGCTCTACTACAACCTCGGCCTTGACGCCGAGGGCGACGCCGTCGCCGGCGCCATCAAGGGATCGCCGGGCCGCGAGCTCGGACGGGCCGGCACCTATGCGTTCCATGGCGATTGGGCCGGCATGCTGACTTTCGGACGCGCGATGGCCGCCAAGAGCGAGGAGGCCTTTTGGCCGACGGTCATCTTCCAGGCCGATGCGATGCTGGGCCGTTATGAAGAGGCGCTCGACGCGATACGCCCAATGCGGCCGGATGTCTTCGCCTCGGAGCCAGTCATATCGACGATGGACCTGAACGCCCCGATCCTGATCGCCCATGTGATGCGGCGCGCCGGCCAGGAGGCCCAGGGGCAGAAGCTGCTCGACAAGGTGCTCGCCGCGACAACCCCGGTGAAGGGCGGGCGCATGCCGAACGACTGGCGATTGGCGCGCGCCAAGGTGTTCGCCGAGCGGGGTCAGGGCGACCTTGCCATCTCTGAGCTCCGGGCCGCGTACGACGCCGGCTGGCGCACGGGCCTGCTCTTCGATGACAACGTCTGGGTCGAGGATCTTCCGATGATGCGCGGCCTGAGGGGCGATCCACGGCTGAAGACGCTCATGAGCAATGTCCGGCGCGATCTGGCCAAGCAGCGGGCGGCGGTCGCCCAAGGGCGGGCTTCCCAGAGAAGCGGAGCCTCAGGTCAGAGTGGCGACAATCAGCTCACGGCTCCCCGTCAATGAGCGTCTGGTTCCTGGAGGGGCTCTGATATCCGCTCGCAACGGTCGGCCACACAGGCGGCAGCAGGCTCAGCAGCCGGACGAGATCTCGCTGGCCGTCGACGCCGGTCTTGCGGAAGATGCTCGCGAGGTGGGTGCGCAGGGTGCTTTCGGTCACCCGCCGCGACGCGGCCAGTTGCAGCGCGCTTTCGCCGTTGGCCAGGGCCGAAGCGATGGTCGCTTCGGTCGGCGTCAGGCCGAATAGGGTGCGCAGCACGGCTTCCGTGGGCGACCGGTCGCCGGCGGTCGAGCGCAACAGCACGAGCGCACATCCCCGCTCGCCTCCAGTCTGGACGGACGGCGACACCAGCACGAGCAGGCGATCGTCGCCGACATCGGGAACGGCGATCGCGCCGCCGCCTCCGCCCTGGGCCGCGGCGGCGATACAGCGTCGCAGCGCCCCGCCGGCGGCCGGCTCCGCCGCCACCAACCGTCGGGGTTGGCATCGGAACGCCAGGCCGGCGGCCCGCCTCACCAGGTGCTCGCCGGCTGCATTGGCGTGCAGGACGTAGCCGCCGCCGTCACAGACGAGCGTCCCGATTGCGAGCGCGTCGAGCGCTGTCTCCGCGTGGGCGTCGACTGCAGCGGCGTGAAACTGCGCCGGCTCCGAGGGCGCAGCGAGGGGTGACGACGATCCGTCGATCCGACCCCAGTCGGCCAGCAGCGCCGCGCGATCCTCGCGGCGAGCTGGGAACGATGCGCCGATCATGACCGCCTCCACGACAACGGCGCCGCCGGATCGGCCGCTCCATGCGCAGAAGCTGTGGCGGCCGCACTTATGTTTGGCTTATGCCGACGACCAGCGGGGGTTGGGTGTCGAGGAGCGGCCGGACCAAGGCCCGGATCGAGGCGGAAGGCGGGCTTTCGGACGACGCCCTCATCATTCGCTCATAGCGTATGAAGTCTTCGATGGCGCCGCTTGTATCGGCCTGCCCGATCCTTCCCCGGATCAGCGCCTCGTGGAGCGGCGCGCAATTCGGATACCGGTCGAGGGCCCGAAGATAGATGGCGCAGGCCTCGGCTGGTCGACCCGCGGCCTCCTGCGCCGCGCCGAGACGCCGAGCGAGCTCGACGAACTTGCCGCGCAGCCGTTCAGGAGCCTGCAACGACCAGGCGTGGTCGTCGGCGCGGGGCGGGCCCGGAAAGCCGTCGAAGGTCGTCTGGGCGACACCTTGCGCTTCGCACGTCATCAGGTTCAGCGCCAAAGCGGCGTCGACACGAGCGTCCCAGTCGTCGAGGTCGACCCAGACGTACTCGGAGGCGAGGCGCAGCCGGCCTTCGCGCTGGACGATCAGATCCGCCCGTCCCAGCAGCTTGCGGAGCCTATGGAGCGACTGCTCGCAGGCCGCCCTGGCGCGGTCGCCCTCTGCATCGGGCCAGAGCCAATCGCAGAGCGTCTCGAGCGGCAGGTCATGGCCTCTCGACATGGCCAGGGCTCGGACTATGTCCAGCGCGCGAGTCGGGGGCTTCGGGCCGAGATCCAGCGGCGCGCCATCGATCTCCAGTCGGAACTCGCCCAGGACATGAATCTTGAGCCGCCAGGGCCACCTGCGTGGACGCCGTGCGGGCGAGCGAAGGCGGCGTTGGTGGATCAGCGTGCGGCAGAAGGCCGGCTCGACGTCGAGGTCGAGGGCGTCGGCGCAGAGCTCGGCCAACAGGTCCGGCAGGTTGGGCAGGACAGCAGACCAGCTGGCCTCCCGCACCTGGGTGATGGCGGCGCGGAGCTGGTCGGGATAGGCCTCGTGACCGCTGCGTTTCGCCGCGAGCGCCGCGGCGATCGTCATGCAGGCGTCGGTGCGCAGCCGCGTTGCGCCGTCGAACATGCCGGCGAGGCCTCCCAGGAAATCAGCCGCTTCCGTGGGGCCCTGGTCGGCGAGCAGCACCTGGAACTTGGTGATGAAGTGCGGCCAGCGCTCGATCGGAGGCTCGTCGGCCGCAGCGATCGCGCTCATGAAGCGCTCGCACGCCCGGTGTGCGGCCGGCAGGTCGGCCTTCAGGGTGCAGAGCGCGGCCTCGCAATCCGCCACGACCGCCACCTGGGTGGTGTTGCGGCTGTCGGCGATCTGGGCCAGGCGTGCGACCAGGGCCTCGAATTCCGCCACCTCGTTGCGTAGCTTCATCTGCAGCTGCAGGTGATAGAGGCCGCCGAACTCCACACCCCGCAGGCGCTCGTCCTCGCCGATCGAGATCGCCGTCCGCAAGGCGGCTTCAGGCGTAGGATAGGGGAAGCCGCGCCGCGAGAAGGTGAAATAGCGGCCGCTGGCCGCGCCGAAGGCGACCAGCCAAAGGCCTAACGCCCAGGGCGAGGCTTGCGGGTCCGCCAGATCGTTCACGACGCTGTCCACGGCCGCCTCGAACAGGGCCGATTGACCCGACGAGCCGGCATGTTCGATCAGCGCCTCGCTGGCGAGCAGCCGAAGCGAGGGCGGGAACCGGCCGGCCTCGGCCAGCCGCTCCAGCAGCCGCTCCAGCAGCCGCGTCTCCGCCGGAGCGGCCTGGCTGTACTCGGGCGCGAAGTCGAGCGCGCGCAACATCCCGATCAGCACCATCAGCTCGTCTTCGCCCGCGAGATCGGGAAGCCCGCGATCGAGCTGTTGCATCGCGCGCATCGTCCAGAGGGCGAGGCCTTCGTGCGTGCGCCAGCTGTCGGTCTTGACGAGCACGGCGCGCGCGACCGCGAGGCATTGGCCGCGCGCATCGTCCTGCTCGCAGAAGAGCTCCCAGGCTCGCGACAGCCAGGTCACCGCGGCGGCGTCGTCAGCCATGTGGGCGACCCCGAGCCAATAGCAGAGCCAGGCGTGCTCCTCGATCGACGGCAGGGCCGCGCACCACTCGATCAGTGTCGCACGGCGGCCCTGAGCCAGAACTTCGTCGGCCCGGTCCGCGATGAGGCGCCGCGCGAGCTCCCACAGCCCGCCCTTCAGCGCCACGTCGATGGCCGCATCGACGTGGCCAGCCGCATCCAGGACCTCGGCCGCCCGGCGTCGCAGATCGACCTGCTCGTGCGGCGGCAGGCCGGCCAATCGGCGGGCGAGGAACTCGCGGAGCAGGTCGTGCAGCCGAAAGCTGTCCGGACCCGCCGTTCCGCGCGTGACCAGCAGCTGCCGCTGGTGCAGGCGCTCCAACAAGGCGGGCGCGTCGTAGGACCGGGCCATGGCGGCGGCCAAGGCGGGCGTGGGTTCGGGCAGCAGGCTGAGCATCAGCAGCATCTGCTGCTCGGCGGCCGGCAAGGTGTCGAACAACTGGCGTCCGAGGCTGTCGAACATGGCGCTCTCGGGGCCGGCCAGCGACGACGTCGCGCGCCCGCCCTCCGCCAGCAGCACCAGGCCCACGGCCCATCCGCGCGCCGCCGCCACGTCGACTGTCGCGTCCCGCCCGAGGCGGCGACGGACGAGGGCCTGGGCCTCGCTCGCGGTGAACTGCAGGAGCGTCTGGTCGAGCACGGTGAGGCCGCCCTTCAGCGCAAGGTCCTCCAACTCGGGAGGCGGCATGGTCCGAGCGGCGCAAATGCAGCGCACGCTGTGGGGGACCTCCTGGAGCAATACCGCGAGGACGCGCCGGAACGCCGGCGAATCGGCGGCGTGGAGGTCGTCGAGCACCAGCAGCATGGCTGCGGGCAGGGCGGCGAAATAGGCGCGGAAAAACCGGCGGGCGAACGCCTCGGGCTGATTGGCGTACTCCACGCCGAACAGCGGCAGTCCGGCGGCCTCGCCCCCGGGCAGGGACAGCTTCAGGTCGTGAAAGAAGCTCGCGATGTCCTGGTCGCCTTCGTCGACCCGGCACCAGATGTGCGGTTCGCCGCGGGTCTGCAGATAGGTCACGAGGGCAGTGGTCTTGCCGTAGCCGCCCGGCGCGGCGATCCAGCAGTGACCGTCGCGCAAGGCGCGCTCCATCGCCTTCAGCACGCGAGGCCTGGCGATCGTGCGGCTGATGCGTGGCGTCGCGAGCTTGGCGACCGACGGCGGGTCCATGACCAGATCACTCGTAGGCTACACGTTGGAGTTTAGTATGCGCGCAACCCGCAGTCTGCGAAGAACGGCATTGGCCAAATCTCAGCCGTCCGGCGGACGCGAGCAGCGCTGTGCGGGCGTGTCGAGGCGGCGAGCCGTTCAGCGGCTCCGCCTTGGGGCCGACGGTGGCCTCAGCGCACGCTGAAGGCCCGAGCGCCTGCGGTTGGCGGGCCCGCGCCGGCGTCGAATGAGCCGGTCAATTCTTCGGGAACGCGTTTGGCCGCCTGTCCGATCAGCGGGTCGTGACGTCGATCTAGGCGTTTGGTCCCGGGAATTCCCGAGCAGGTCGGGACCCGCAAAAATATAGCCCTTCCTCATCGGTTCCACCGAAGCGAACCGCGACCCGCCCACGGTTGAATGGCTCTCGGGGCGGCCAGCCTCTGCCACAGGGAGGCGCGACAATGTCTTATTCGGCGTCCTACGACTTCTGCATGGCGCAGAAGGGCTTGCCGCTGCTTGGCGAAATTCTCTCGCGCAAGACGCTCGGTGACGCGACCGAGATTTTTCACGAGATCCACAGCGCGATCGAAGCCGCCGGCGGCGGGGAGGTCACCCTGGCGGCGCTTGCCGCCTTGAGTCCCTCGTTAGGCCTGACGGCCGATGCGATGGAAGTGCTCGCCGTCCTCGACGGCGCAGCCGGCGGCGTCGCCGCCTCGTTCTACGTCTCCGCGGCAGCCGGCTGCCTGGGCGCCGCAGTGCGCCGCGAGAACCTCCTCGGCGAGCTCGAGGCGGCGCCCGACGGTTTCGTGAAGGCCCGGATCCAGGCCGCCGCGGCCGTGGCCTAGCCGGCAACGGTTTAGGTCAGTCCCTCCACCTCGCGATCGGCCGGGCTGGGGCGCTTTAGCAGACGCAAGATCGGCTTTTCGAACAGCTCGTAAGATCGCCAGGCCAGGAGCAGCGAGGCCGCCACCGCGAGCAGAATGATCATGTCGGTCGGCAAGGCCAGGACGGGGCCCAGGGTGAGCAGCAGAGACACCGGAAAGGTGTGGACCAGGTAGAGCGTATAGGAGGCGTCGCCGAGGTAGGTCCAGACGCTCGCCTTCGCCTGGATCTGCATCGCGCCGTAGACGATCAGCGCCGAGGGAAGCCCGTAGGCCAGCACCCGCTGGAAGGCCCCCTCGCCTTGAAGGAACTGCAGGTCGCCGCCGGTGGGGGCGACGCCCAGGAAACCTGCGGCGACCAGGGCCGCGAACCCCGCCGGCACGCCCCATCGACCGATCCGGCAGGCCGGGGCATAGGCCAGTCCGACGCCCATCAGGAACTCGAGGATGATGGGGTTGCCGAGGAACTGGAACACCGGGCCCGCCGAGCGCAGCGCCGTCGCGGCGGCGTAGAGGCCGAGCAGCGCAAACATCCAGCGCCGGTCGAGGATCACCAGAGTGGCGGCGGCGTAGAACAGCGCCTCGAAGCAGAGCGTCCAGGCCACCGGCAGCATCGGCATGGTCATCACGTCGGTCGCCGGCCAGAGCAGGAAGGTGGCGACCACCTCGCGCCAGCCGAAGCCGGCCTTGGCGGCGATGGCGAGCGCCGGGATGCAGGCGAGGAAATAAATCGGGATGATGCGGCGCAACCGCTTCCAGGCGAACGCGTCCCAGGTCAGGCCCGGCGCGGTCTTCGCGATCACCACGCCGGAGATGACGAAGAAGATATCCACCCCGGCGCGCCCGACGATCGTCAGGTCGTGGGGCAAGAGCCCGTTCGAGCCGGTCACCGCGAAGGCCACCTGGGCGGAATGCACGTAGACCACCAGCAGGGCGGCCACGAAGCGGAGGGTCTGCAGCGACCAGATCATAGCGCCCTTCACGGAGGCGACGCCCTGCCAGACCCCCGCTGGGGATCCTGTGCCCGAGGCAAGGCTCTATGCCTGGCAGGATGCGCGCCAAAAGAGCCTGACCATGACCCCACAATTCAGGCGAGCACACAATCGAATGACATAGTGGCTTTCAGCGCCCTGATGGGCGCGCAGTGGTCGATCCGCCCTATGTCGGCAGAGACCTATCTCGCTGCCTGAGTTTTGACAAAGCCTGCGCCCAAGGGCTGCGAAGGCGCGGGCCTCGGGCGGAGCGGCAATGGTTGGCGAACAGGTGATCGTGGTCGTTCCTGTCGAGGGCGGCTGGTCCGTGCAGTGCTCGATGACGGGTCAGCCGGTCTTTTTCCGGTCGGGCGCACAGGCTGAAGAAACTGCGCGGAAGCTCGCCGCATGCATCGCTGAATTGGGACAGGACGTCCGCGTGATGATCCACGCCCGCGACAGCGCGCTGGTGGGCACGCGCAGGCATTTCGCACCCTAGGCGCGGGCGCTTCGTGGGCGGACCATCGCCGTCACGGCCGCATCGTGGCGCCGCCGTCGACGCTGATGATCTGGCCGGTGATGAACGAGCCCTCGTCCGACAGCAGCAGCGCGCCCACCGAGGCGATGTCGTCGGGTCGGCCGGTGCGCGACTTGATGTGGGCGATGCCAAGGGCCCACTCCATGAACTCCGGGCCGACCGCGCTCTTGACCCGCTCGTGAAGCGTCACGCCCGGCGCGATGCAGTTGGCGCGCACGCCGTCACGGCCGTAGCGGGCGGCGACGTGGCGCATCAGGGCGTGGACGGCGGCCTTGCTCATGGCGTAGGCGACGCGGCACGGCTCGCCGGCGTCGGCGGCGAGCGAGCTCGTGTAGACGATGGAACCGCCGCCGCGCGCGATGATCGCCGGAAGGGCGTGGCGGGTGCAGAGCAGGTAGCCGCGCGCGTTGACGCGCATGGTTTCGTCATAGTCCGCAAGGGGGAGTTCGAGCACGCCGGTGTCGAAGCCGCCATCGACAAAGGTGGCGAAGTTGGCGTGCAGCCCGTCCAGGCCGCCGTAGGTCTCGCAAGCGAGCGCCACCGCCGCAGCCACCGAGTCCTCGTCGGCCCCGTCCAGCCGGATGGCGCGCGCGCGCCCGCCCGCGCGCTCGATGTCCCCGGCGACAGCGCGGGCGCCGTCCAGATCGAGGTCGCCGAGCAGGACGCCCGCGCCTTCCTGCGCATAGCGGCGCGCCAGCTCCGCGCCGATGCCGCCGCCGCCCGCGACCAGAATGGACTTGCCGTCGAGCCGTTTCATGGGGCGCTCGCCTCCCAGACGATCGGCAGACGCTTCATGGCGACCAGCCCGGGAACCGCGGTGCGATCGGCGCCGGGTTTGATCCGGAACGCGGGGAGCCGGCGCAGGACCTCGCTGAGCGCGATGCGCAGCTCGCGCCGGGCGAGGTGGGAGCCCAGGCAACGGTGCGGGCCGGCGATGAAGGTCAGGTGCCGGTTCGAGCTCCGGTCGAGGCGGAAGCTGCGCGGGTCCTCGAACTCGGCCGGGTCGTAGTTGGCCGTGGCGACGAGGCACTGCACCATCTCGCCTTTCCGGATCTTCACGCCGTGAAGCTCGTGGTCGGCCTTGGCCATGCGCGACGAGTTCACGGTCGGGCTCATGCGCAGGAACTCCTCGACCGCGTCGGCGTGAAGCTGGGGATTGTCTCTCAGCGTCTGCTGCAGCTCCGGATCCAGGGCGAGGCGGCGGAACATCAACGAGCTGGTCGCCGCCACGGTGTCGAGCCCGCCGACCCAGAGGAAGAAGACGATCCCCATGATCTCGTCCTCGGTCAGCGGGCGGCCCTCCACCTGGCCGTGGACGATCCGGCTGGTCAGGTTGTCGCCCGGGGTCCTTCGGACCTCCTCGACGAAGCTGCGCAAATACGCGAGGCCGCTCTTCGCCCCCCATCTCATCTGCTCGAGATCGGTCATGTCGTGGAGCATGGCGTAGCCCCAGGAGAGGAAGTCCTCGAACCGCTGCTCCGGGAAGCCCATCAGCCTCATGAAGACCCGGACGGGATAAATGCGGCCGAAGTCATGGGAGACGTCGCATTCGCCCTTGTCGGCGAAACCGTCGATCAGCTGACCCACGACCGCCTGGATGTTGGCGTCGATCTGGGCCACCGCCTTGGGCGAGAACCACGGGTTCATCAGGATGCGGTACTTGTCATGCTCGGGCGGGTCGGCCTGGGGCGGAAGAGCCCGGAAGGTCTCGCCGATCATGATGAGGAACGGGAAGATCGCCTCGGAGGAATAGCGGTCAGTGTTCTGGAACACCTCGCGGACGTCGTCGTAGCGGGTGCAGACCCAGGACCCGGGCCACCTTGCGCCAGCATGCCGAGCGGGGGCGTAGAACACCGGCGGGAGCTTCTCGAAAACCTCCCAGGCCGGCGCATAGATATCGTCGAGCCCGCTCGGCCCGAGCGCGTCGTCGTAGTCGAAAATGAGCCCCGGCGGGATATGCGCGGGGATCGGCATGCCCGATCCGGCTTCGGCGCCCGGGCCGCGGTTTGCATCGTCCGCCATGACGGCTTTCCTTCTGCTTTGTTCGGGGGGTCGCGCCCTCGATCAGGCGATCACCTTCTCGTCGCGCAGCGTCTTCAACGCCGCGCGGCGCGCGACATTGGCGGCGGGGAAGCCCGCATAGGCGGTGGAGTGGTAGATCACCTCCTCCAGCTCCTTCAGCGTGCAGCCGTTCTTCAGCGCGATCGGGAAGTGCACCAGGAGCTCGTCCCGGGCGTGCAGCGCGATCAGGATGCCGAGCGTCACCAGGCTTCGGGCGCGAAGATCCAGGCCCTCGCGCACCCAGAGCTTGCCGAAGACGCTGTCCATCGAGATCTCCCCGATCTCGGTGCAGAACTCGTCGCTCCTCTCCTGGCCGATCTCGTCCATGGCTTTCGAGCGCCAGCTCTTGAACAGCTCCGCACCGGCGCCTTTGGGGTCAGTTTCGGTCACGCTTTCCTCCTGTTTTTTCTTTGAGATCCAGATCCCGAGGCCGCCTAGAGCGGCAGGTCCCGGAGCCGATAGACGCGGGCCGCCGTGCCCATCAGCAAGGCGCGGCGCTCCTCCTCGGAATAGGCGCGAGCCAGGCGCTTGAACGCGTTCCAGAGCACCCGGTACGAGGTGCTGCGCTTGTCGACCGGGAAGTTGCTTTCGAACATGCAGCGTGCGGCGCCGAGCGTCTCGATCGCCTGGCTGACCATCGGCCGATAAAGCTCCGCCAGCTGCTCCGAGGTTGGCGGCGTCGCCTGCTCGCGAAGGCTGCGGAACGCCGGCAGGGCCCCGGACATGAAGGGGTTGGCGAGGCCGCCAAGCTTCATGTGGACGTTGTCGTGCGGGGCGATCGCCGCGAGGCCGCGCCGCCACGCGGCCAGCAGCTCGCTCTGGGGCGTCGGCCGCTCGCCGAAATCGGCGATCGGCGCGAGGTGGTCGAGCACGATCACCGCTTCGGGAATCCGGCCTGCGAGCCGAGCCACATGCTCGAGGTGGGCATGGGCGCTGACGAGATCGAGCGCGAGGCCCCGGCGCGCCAGACGCGCGACGCCGGCCACGAAGTCAGCGTCATCGACGGCGCTGTTCGAACCGGGCAGGGGCTTCATCGCCAGGGTGGCGGGATCGAAGGTCACGAAGATGTTGGCGCGGAGTCCGCTGAAGCGGCCCTTGCCGGCGGCGATATGGGCGTCGAGCAGTTCGTCCACCTTCGCCGCGCCCATCGTGAGGTCGCCGGCGCCGGTGATCCCCGCGCAGATCCGCGGCGCGTTTCCGGCCCGGTCCGACGCCTCGCCCAGGGCCGCGATGAACTCGGTCTCGCCCACCGGCCGCAGGTGCTCGGGCCCGTTGGTGCGATAGCCCCGGTGGGCCTCGGTGTAGACGGTGCCGACCACCCGGTGTCCGCTGGTCAGGTCCGCCAGCAGCTCCGGCGTCTCGTACGGAAAGGGCTTCGCCCAGACGTGATGGTGCGGATCGACGATCGGCAGTTCGGGGTCCAGCGCCGGCTCCTGAACCTGGGCGAGCCAGGCCTCGTCGATGTGGTCATCCCAGGCTGACCGGCTCATGGCCGCAGAACCCAGCCGCCGTCCACATGCAGGGTCTGGCCGGTGATCCAGGCGCCGGCCTCCGAGCACAGGAGGATCTGGGCGCCCAGCGCCAGCTTGCTCACCCCATAGAGCGACATCGCGGGGAAGGCGCCGCCAGAGAGCTGGTTGACGATCTTGCCGCCGCCGCGGGCGCGCATCATCGGGACCGCGGCCTGCACGCAGTTCAGCGCCCCGGTCACATTCACGGCGACCAGTCGGTTCCAGTCCTCGATCGCAACCTCCGCGGCCGCCTGGTAACCGAGCTCGACCATGAGGGCGGCGTTGTTGACCAGGATGTCCACCCCGCCGAACGCCTCGGCCGCCGCGCCGGCCATCTGCTGGACCGCCGCCGGATCGGTGATGTCGACGCCGACGCCGATCGATTTGCCGCCGGCCGAGATGATCTCGTCAGCTACCGCCCGGGCGCCCGCGCCGTTGATATCGGCCACGACGACCGCGGCGCCGGCCTTGGCCAGGCCCATCGCATAGGCGCGTCCGATGCTGTTGCCGCGGCCGCCGGCGCCGGTGACGACGGCCGTCTTGCCGTCCAGACGGTACTGATCGATTGAAAAGGTCACGTCAGGTCTCTCCAAGGTGCGGGCGCGCGCAGCCGCTTGCGGCGCGGCGTCGGCCGGCCGTCATGGTCCGTTGAGCTTGCTGCGGGCATCTTGAGGCGGGCGCGGCGGCGGGCGCGGCGGCGCCCGCCCGGTCAGAACGGCAGGTTGTAGAGCTCCACCGCGTTACGCTCGAGGACGCGCTTGCGCACCTGCGGCGTGTAGGCGCCCAGGGTGTCGACGATGTGATCCTGGACGCCGGGATAGAGGGCGGTCGGGTGCGGGAAGTCGGTCTCGAACAGCACCTTGTTCACCCCGACCGTCTCGAGCAGCTTCTTCGGCCCGACGCTCTCGAACCAGTAGGTGCACCAGAAGTTGTCGCGCCAGTAGTCCCAGGGGCGGCGCTGGGGCGCCTGGGCCTCGTCGGCCAGCATCTCGTCGAACTGGTGCTCCATCGCCTCGACGCCGAACGGGATCCAGCCCATGCCGCTCTCGATCAGGCCGATCTTCAGCTTCGGATGGCGGTCGAGCAGGCCGGAGACCATCCAGTTGCCCATGGTCGCCAGGTTGCCGATGTAGAACATGTTCGAGGCGACCGAGATCGCCTTCTCGAACGAGAAGCTCTTCCAGACCAGCTTGTTCGGATCGATCGCGGCGTTCAGGTGGAAGTTGATCGGCGTCCCGGTGTCGTTGCAGAGCTCCAGGAAGGCCGTCCAATAGGGGTCGTCGAACGACGGAACGCCCAGGGTCTCGGGGGTGTCGGGCAGGACGAAGCCCTTGATGCCCATGTCGACGCAGCGCCGCGCCTCGGCGTCGAGCGCCTGTTTGTTCCAGAGCGGCAGGTGGCCCATGGTGAAGAGCCGCTCGCCCGACTCCGCCTGCCGCTCGGCGGCCGCGTCGTTGTAGAGCTTGAGGACCGTGAAGCCGACCTCGTCGCCGAGCCGCATCAGCGAACCGGCCTGGGTGACGCCGGAGTTCTGGTAGCAGATCTGGGCGTAGATCCCGAGGTCGTCCATGGCCTGCAGGCGGGGCTTCACCTGCCAGGCCGCGGGCGTGCCTTCGTCCAGGGTCGGGAATGCGAGGCGGCCGAGCAGCTTGTTGTGGTCCTTGCGGATAACATTGCCGCCGACGATGCCGAAGTCCTGGTCGCCGACGAACCAGCGGGTCACGCCGCCCGCGATCTTCTGGTAGGGCACCTTGTCCTTCAGCCGGGCCGGCGCGCGGCTGGTGAAGATGTCCGGCGGCTCGGTGAAGTGGGTGTCGCAGTCGACGATCTTGACGCCCTCGAGCAGCGGATGCACGCCGGTCGAATACTTGGCGTAGTCGATCTGGCGGATGATCCCGCCAGGCGAATAGCCGGTCTCGCTCCAGTAGTTCTTCGCCGCCTTGGCCAGCTCCATGTTGTCGTCAGCCATGATGTCCTCCCTGCGTCTTGTTGGTGCGATTTCTTCCCTGCGGCTTCAGCGGCCGTGAGAGATCGCCGCGCTCGATGCGTCATCGACGATGGCCTGGACGCTCTGCGCGAGCCACGCCGTCATGGTCGGGTCGGGTCGGCCGCTGCCCGGGTGTACGGTGAGCTGGAACGTGTAGAGGACGTAACCGCTGCACAGGGCCAGGATCTGCCGCGCGCGGGCCTCGCCGTCGGCCGAGCCCAACCAGGCCGCCATCGGGGCGACCGCAAGGTCGTGAAGCACGCGCGTGGCGATCTCCCGCGCCTCCTCGTGGGCCGTCGCCAGCACGCACATGGCGTGCGGGTTCATGTCGTGGTCCGGGTCCGTAAGCTGCCCGGCGATGAACGCCCCGTACTGGTCGCGCGGCGGAAACACCGGTTCGGAGTTCAGCGCGTCGCGCAGGGCCGCCTCGAACAGGCCCGCCTTGCTGCCGAAGTATCGCAGCAAGATCGTGGACGAGAGGCCCAGATCGCCTGCGATGTCTCGAATTCCGCATTCGGAATAGCCTCGCCTCGAGAACCACTGCTTCGCCACAACGAGAATTCTCGCTCGAGTGGCCGCGGCGTCGCCCTTTGACAGCTCTTCGACTTGGTTCATGTGGCCAGAGCTATCCACGAATTCCCGTCAGGACAACAGCCTGTTATCAAGTGGTAACCCGCTTGTTACCGAGTGTCTACAACCCTTTCGCGCTGGACAACCGTCTGTTATCACCTGATTACACGTTCGTAAGAGAGCCATTTTCGAATTGGCCGACGGAGGAGATGCGGTGCTGGCTGACCATGTCGCAGCGAAGGGAAGGCTTGTCGTTATCAGCGGCGCCGGATCCGGTTTGGGCCGCGCGCTGGCGCGACGGCTGGCCGCGGACGGCGACACGATCATCCTGCTCGGACGCACCCTCGCCAAGCTCGAGGCGGTGGCGGCCGAACTCGGGCCGCGTTCCCATCCCGTAGTGTGCGACGTCGCGAACGCGCAGTCCGTCCGGGCGGCCTTCGCCGAGATCGCTGAGCGGAGCCCCAGGATCGACGTCCTGATCAACAATGCCGCGATCTATCAGCCGACCCTCGTGAAGGACGCCAAGGACCTACAGATCGAGGCGGCCGTCACGACGAATTTTGCGGGGCCGATCTATTGCTCGCGCGCCGCCATCCCGATGATGGGACGCGGCGGACACATCCTCAACATCAGCAGCGAGACCGTGGGATTGCCCCACGCGATGTTCTCTCTCTACCAGAGCAGCAAGGCGGGGCTGGAGCGTTTCTCGGAAGCCTTGCGCGCGGAGCTGGAGCCGGACGGGATCCGGGTGACCATGGTGCGCGCCGGCCAGATGACGGACGAGGAATCCACAGCCCCGAGCGCCGATCCCGAGGTGCTGCGCCGCTTCGCGGAGGAGAACCTCAAGAGAGGTCTGGATTTCCGCCAGCGGCCGATCAGCACCTTCGGATCCGTGGCGGACCTGATCCGCGCCCTGACCCACCTTCCTGACGACCTCAACGTGCCTCAGATCGTGCTCGAGGCGCGCCGTCCCTGACGGGCTGGCCTTCGAGCGCGAGGCGCAATCTGCCAAGGAGCCCTGCCGTGGAAATGCTTTCCGAAACCAAGCTCTACATCAATGGCGTGGTGCGTCCCGCGGCCGGCGACAGGACATATGAGACCGTCGGGCCCTGGACCGGCGAGGTGGTCGGCAAGGCGGCGGATGCTTCGGCCGAGGACGTCAACGAAGCCATCGCGGCGGCGCGCCGGGCCTTCGATGCGACGGACTGGTCCACCAACCACCAAGCCCGGTTCGAGCTCGTGAAGCGGCTCTACGAGCTGCTGCAGGCGAACGAGGAGCGGATCTCGACGCTCTGCCGGGTGCAGGGCGGCTCGGCCCTGGGCTTCGTGCCGCGCGCGCAGGTCGGCATGGCGCTGGGCTGCTACAAGGAACTGCTCGACCTCTTCCCGCAGGTTCGGTGGGAGAAGGATCGTGGCGAAGCCGGGCCGCCGCAATACCGCAGCCATCGGAAGATCGTCTACGAAGCCGTCGGCGTCGTCGGCGCGATCACCCCGTGGAACGTCCCGCTCTACGTCAACATCGGCAAGGTGGTCTCGGCCCTGCTGGCCGGCTGCACGGTGATCCTGAAGCCCGCCCCCGACACCCCGGGCCCGGGCGCCGTGATGGGCGAGCTCGCGGCTGAAGCCGGCTTCCCGCCGGGGGTCTTCAACGTGGTCACCGGCGCCGATCCGGCCATGGCCGGCGAGATGCTGGTGCTCGATCCGCGCGTCGACCTGATCAGCTTCACCGGCTCCACCGGCGTCGGCAAGCGGATCATGGAGAAGGGCGCGGCGACCCTGAAACGGGTCTTCCTCGAGCTGGGCGGCAAGTCGGCGAAGATCGTCCTCGACGACGTGCCGAACTTCGCTCAGGAGGTCGCCTCGACCATGCTGGTCGGCCACGCAGGGCAGGGCTGCGCGGTGCAGTCGCGGCTGCTCGTATCCAGGAAGCGTTACGCCGAGGCCGTCGAGATCCTGCGCGGGGCCTACGCGGCCTACGAAGGCAAGTGGGGCGATTTCGACGACCCGTCGCAGGTCATGGGCCCGGTCATCTCCAAAAAGCAGATGGAACGGGTGATGGGCTACATCGACCTCGGCGTGCGCGAAGGCGCCACCCTGCTCGCCGGCGGCAAGACGCGGCCCGAAAAGGGCGGCGGCTGGTTCATCGAGCCGACCTGCTTCGTCGATGTGACGAACGACATGCGCATCGGCCGGGAGGAGATCTTCGGGCCGGTGCTGGTCGTCATCCCCTACGAGGACGAGGAAGACGCCATCCGCATCGCCAACGACAGCGACTATGGCCTGTCGAGCGGCGTCGCCTCGGGCGATCTCGACCGGGCGCTACGGCTCGCCGGCCGCATCCGGGCGGGCTCCGTCAGCGTCAACGGCGGGATGTGCATCGCCGGCGACCTGCCCTTCGGCGGCTACAAGATGAGCGGGATCGGCCGCGAGTGGGGCGTCGAAGGGATCGAGGAATACCTCGAGAGCAAGGTCGTCGCCTGGCGCGTCTGACTTGAGCCTAGGGCCGACGGCCCAGCCGCCACGTCAACCGGCGCCGTGCGGGCTGACGAGCTCGGCGGGCGGGAAGGGCGGGCCGCCACGCGGGGTTTCGCCGCCGGCCTCCCGGGCCGCATCCCACAACTGTTCAGCCAGCCGCGCCGCGGCGGCCGGCTCGAGCCTGGCGACGCCGCCGGGCGTTCCCAGGGTGACGCACGACCCGTCCACGCCGACGGCCCAATTCTCGGGGGAGGCGTCCGACGCGACGGGTGTTGGAGTTTCCATGACCATGTCCAGGAAAACCGAAGCCGGCGCGTGCGGTTCCGGATCGCTCGGCATCTGGCCGAGGCTGCGTCAATCCCAGCGGATCGGCAGCGTCTCGACCGCCAGGACGTTGCCGCCTCGGAAGCCGATCGGCTGCTCGGGATCGAGGCGGAAGGCCGGCAGGCGCTGCAGCAGCTCGGCGTAGAGCACCTGCAGCTCGAGGCGCGCCAAGTGTGAGCCCAGGCAGCGGTGGACGCCAGCCCCGAACGCAATGTGCGCCTTGTCGTCGCGCGTCAAGTCGAAGGCCTCGGGCGTGTTCCAATGCCCCGGGTCGAGCCCCGCCCCGGCGAGGGAGAACATCACGCGGTCGTTCCGCTTCAGCAGCCAGCCGCCGAACTCCATGTCCTCAGTCGCACGCCGGACCAGGGTGACGAAGCTGTAGCGCCGCAGCATCTCCTCGACCGCCTCCGGGATCAGTGAGGGATCGGCGCGCAGCCGCGCCTGGAGATCCGGATCGGCGGCCATGTGGCGAACGGCATGGCCTATGGCGTTGATGACGGTGTCCAGCCCGGCGATGAACAGGAGGACGCAGAAATCCTCCATGATCTCCATGGTCATCGGCTCGCCGTCGATCTCGGTGGCCCAGAGCAGGCTGATGAGGTCGTCGCGCGGATCATCCCGACGCGCGCGGATCGCCTCGCCGAGGGCGTCGGCGATGTTGCGCATCCGCCTGGCGCTTTCCATCGGGTCCAGGACGCCGGGTGCCAGGAGCTTGTGCACGAGCACGCGGAAGTCAGCCAGCCGCTCCCCCGGCAGGCCCATCATCCTCAGGAACACCAGCACCGGCAGCGGCTCGGCGACGGCGGCGACGAAGTCGCAGCGGCGCTGATCCGCCACCGCCTCGATCAGGCGGGCGGCGAGGGCGCGGATCTCCTCCGTGCGCGCCTTGATCGCCTTGGGGCCGAAGGCGGCGGCGAGCGCCGCCCGGTATTTGCCGTGATCCGGCGGGTCGAGCGAGATCGGCCGCACGCGCGGGACGTGCGGCGCGCCCGGCGGCAGCATGCGCAGCATGGCCGCCTGATGTTCGCGCGGCGCGGACTCGCTGGAGAACCGCTGCCAGTCGCGAGCCACCTCGAAGACGGCGTCGTGGCTCATCGCCACCCAGTGGCCGTGGTTGCGCGGGGTCCAGAAGACCGGTGGCGCCTCGCCCAGGATCTGACGCACGCGTTCGTGCGGATCCTTCAACAGGCCCGGGTCGAGAAACATGTCGAAGTCGTAGACCGCCGCGTCGGGCACATGGCCCGGCTGCGGCGCCGGAGGACTTAGGCCGACACCGTTCATGACGGGTCTCCGTGAGGGCTGCGCGTGGCGCGAGGCCGCCGAAAGTCCAGCAGGATCCCAGGCTAAAATACAAGCGCTCGGTTGATCGCCGTCAGCGGGGCGTCCGGATGGCGCGGGCGAGCGTGTCCAGCCGCGCCCGACGGGCTGCGAGGGGGGCGACAGCCTCGACGCAGAACAGGGTGGTCCGGCCACGGGGCGTCTCCAGCACGTGGACGAGGGTCGCTTGCTCGCCTCGTTCGTCCAGGGCCGTCGCCACCGCGCCGACCAGACCGCCGGCCTCGAACCGTTCGACCGTGACGGTTCCGTACAGCGTCTCGAGTTGTCGCCGCACCCGCTCGCGCCAGGCGACGCTGTCGGTCAGGGCGTCCATCCGGGCCTGCGACGGGACGTCGGCCCTGGCGGCGTAGACGATGCGGCACAGCGGGACGCCGTCGGCCGCCACGTTGATCTGCGCATCACCGGACAGCGGTTCCGCCACCCGGGCGGTGAAGCCGGCGGGAGGATCCACGGCCAGGCCGGTCCTGGGCTCGGTGACCATCTCGGCGCGCACGGCGCCGGAGGCGGCTCCGGCCAGGATGAGCGCGACCGCGCACCGCCTGACCGAAGGCGAGGCCACTATCGGTCGCGCCATCGATCCCCTCCCAGCCTCGCGAAATTCGACTCAAGGTGGTGGGAAAAGGCGCCGATCGTTTGGCGAGGGCGAAGGGACGGCCAGAAAGGCGACGACGGGCGGCCAGGGTCGCCACGACGGACCGCCGGCCGAGGCCGGCCGGCGGTCGAGCCTGGGCGCTAGCTGAAGACGAAATCGCCCGCGGTCAGCTGGGCGACAGTGACGCCTCGCACGAGCACGTCGTTGTCCGTGTCGAGGCTGATCAGAACCCCGTCGGACGTGGTCTGGAAGTGGCTGGACAGGTCCGCAAAGTCGCTGAAGCCAAAGTCAGCGATTTCGATCAGGTCCTTCCCCAGTTCGAAGTCCATGATCTGATCGTGTCCGCCACCCGGGTGGAAGAGGAAGAGGTCAGCGCCGGTCGTGGCTGTCGCGGATACGGTCGCCGCATCGCCCCACATCTGATCGGCCGTGCTGGAGTCCCCGACCAGGGTGTCTTCGCCGCCATGCGCATTGCCCAGCAGCTCTGCGCCATCGCCGAAGAGCGTGCTCTCGAAGGAGGGATAGTCCAGCCTTCCTGTCACCACGTCGTTGCCGCCCTGGGCGTCGTCCGTCAGCGTCTTGGCGTCGCCATAGGCGGTGCGGGCCGTCACGATGTCGTCGCCCCCGACGGAATGCCCGCTCATAATCTCCGCGTCGCCATACCCCAAGGTGGTCGATCCGTGAGGGCCGCCGCCGCTGAGCACGACCACGTCATCGCCGCCGTGGGCATAGTCCGTAAGGAAGTTGGCGTCGCCTATGCCGACGGACAGGGTCATGCCCAATGGGTCCACGAGGTCGTTGCCGCCCGTGGCGTGCCCGCTCAGCCTTTCGGCATCGCCAATCGCGGTCGCTATGCTGTTCGCGCCAGGTCCGGCGAACGCGACGATCCAGTCATCGCCGCCGCTTGCGTAATCCGTGATGAAGAGTGAGTCACCGAACACCGTGATGGCAGGCCCGTCCGGCGCAGGCGAGGAGTTGTGCCCAAAGTTCAGGATGTTGTCACCGCCCCGCGCGTGGTCCTTCAGCCCAGTCGCGTTGCCAAGGTGGTACACCAAGCGTGTTGGGGGGTATGCGTCGTTCATGGCGGAGCCGTATCCGCCTCCCACCACGGCATGGCCGCCGACAATTGTGTTCCCGCCGTCGCCGTAGAAGATCCATCCGCCGTTATAGATCGCCAACGCCTTCGCTGCCGACTTGTTGCCGGCCGCGTCGGTCGCGGTCACCCAGAAGTCGTACGGCCTGTCGTCGGCCACACCGGACAGCGTCAGATTCCAGTTGCCGTCCGCGTCGGCCACGAGGGCGCCCAGGGGTGTGGTCGGGCCTTCCGAGACGGTGATGGTCGCGCCTGGTTCGGTCCCGCCGGTGAACAGGAGGGTTCCAGGCGCGGTCTCCTGCACCAAGTTGATGAACGCCGGCGGCGCGTGGGTGTCGACGGTGAAGGCCAGGGCTGCGCTGGGCGCGCTGGTGTTGCCGGCCTTGTCGGCGGCCGTGGCGGTGAGGCTGTGGTCGCCGTCGGCGAGCTTGCCCAGCGTATAGCTCCACGTGCCTGTCCCACTCGCCTGGACCTGGCCCAGCTTGGTCGCCCCGTCATAGACGGTGACGAAGGCGTAGGCCTGGGCCTTGCCGGTGAGCGCCTGGTTGGCGACGTCGTGGGCGGCGTTGACATAGCCGCCGACGATCTTGGCGTCGGCGAGGTTGGTGGGCGCGCCCGGCGCATGGGTGTCGACCGTGAAGGCCAGGATGTCGCTGCGGTCGCTGGTGTTGCCGACGATGTCGGTGGCCGTCGCCGTCAGCTTGTGGGCGCCCTCGGAGAGCTGCCCCAGGGTGAAGCTCCAGGTCCCGTCGCCGCCGGCCTTGACGATCCCCAGCTGGGTTTCGCCGTCGTAGACGGTGACCGTGGCGCCCGCGTCGGTCTTGCCGGTGAAGGCCTGGCTGGCGGTGTTGTGCTCCGCGTTGACGTAGCCCTTCGAGATCGCGGCGTCGGCCAGGGTTCCGGGCTTGGACGGCGGCCGGGTGTCGACCTTGAAGCTCAGGATCTCGCTCGCGGCGCTGACGTGTCCCTCCGCATCGACGGCGGTGGCGGTCAGCTTGTAGGGCCCGTCCGCCAGCCGCCCGAGCGTGAAGCTCCAGGCCCCGCTCTCGTCGGCGACAGCGGTCCCGAGCTGGGTCGCGCCGTTGTACACCCTGATCGTGACGCCGGCGTCGGCCAGGCCGGTCAGCGCCTGGCTCGCCGTGTCGCGGACGTTGTTGACGTAGCCGTTGACGATGGCGGAGTCCGCCAGGCCGCTGGGCGGCGCAGGCGTGGAAGAGCTCAAGTTGGTCATTGGCATCGTCGTCCCCTCACATGTTCTGTTGCCGGTGAGGTTAATGTTGTGCACAACTTAAAATTGTCAAACCCTATTTATGTTGCCTCAAGTCCGCGTTCGCCATATTTTGATCTGTGAAAGTCCTATTTTCGCCATGATATCGCCACGCTGGATTTGGCGTTCGCAGCAAGCCTTTCCAGTGAACATGGCCATGTAGGCCGCACCGTCAGGCTGATTGACCGCGGCCGCTCCACTCCATAGTGTGGTTGAGAACATTGTTCTCGGCGAGGGCGGGAATTCAAATGGCCGATAAATCGACGCCGCGTCGTGCGCCGGAAATGGAGCGCGCCTTAGCGCCGGACCGGGACGCGATGATCGTTTCGTTTTGCGAGGCCTTCGCCGATGATCCGGGTCTGAGCTGGATCTGGCCGGATCGCGAGGACCGCCTTCGGCGGCTGCCCCATTTCTTCAAGTCCATCGTCGAGGGCACGATGGCCAATGGCGTCGCCCTTCGATCGGCCAAATCTGAGGCCGTCTCGCTCTGGAGGCGACCGGGCCGCATCAATCCGGGCAGGATCGAAATTCTCCGCGGCCTGCCCAGCCTAGCGCGTGCGTTCAAAGTCGGCCGGGAGCGGTCGTCGCTGATGAGCTCAACCCTGAGGGCGAAGCAGCCGACCGGCTTTCCGTGGTGGTATCTTCAGTTCATCGGGGTCCGTCCTGCCGCGCAGGGGATGGGATTGGGAGGCGCGGCTGTCCGTGATGGACTTGAGCTCGCACGGGCGGCGCGCATGCCCGTCTATGTCGAAGTCATGAACCCGGCGAACGTGGGATATTACCACCATGTCGGGTTCGACACGGTCGACGAGTTCGACATCCCCGATGCGGGACCGCACGTTTGGGCGATGATCTGGCGCGGCTGAAACTCGCCCGCCCCCGATGCTCCCCGCGGATCCGCTCCGCATCGGTGAGGCCGGCGACACGGACGAGCGGATAGCCGGGTAGGGCGGCTACCTTATCAGTAGAGCTTGGCGTTGCTCTCCTCAGTCAGATCGTCGAACACCTTTTCGACCTCCGGCCGCTGCAGCGCATCCGCATAGATCTTGCCGAACGAAATGTGGGTTGGCGCGTCCCAGGTCTCGGGGTTCCACAGGCCAGCGCGCCTGGCCGAGCGGACGCAGTGGAAGGCGGCGCGATCAATCTCGATCCTGATGATCAGCACCGCGGGCTTGCCCTCGGCGGAAAGCCGCTCACAGGCCTCAGGATCGTCGATCAGCGTCGCGCGGCCGGAAATGCGCAGCACTTCGTCCGTCGCAGGACGGACCATCATCAGACCCACCCGAGGGTCAGCGAGGATGTTGCTCAGGCCAAGTGCGAACTGGTTGCCCTTGCGCTCTGGGATCAAGAGGGTGCGGTCGTCGACGATCTCGACAAATCCTGGGTGGTCGCCCTTGGAGCTGACCTCCAGCCCCCAACCGCCGACGGTCGAGAGGGCCAGGAAAGGGCATCGCTGAATGAAGGCGACGCCCTGGTCGCACAGTCGATCGCGGATCTTGGCGAAAGCGGTCGGCCTGGGCTCTGGGATCAGCGCCCGCAGCGCCTCTTGGGTCAGGATCTGCGCCATTCATTCCTCGCTGTCGGGCCGCCGTGGTGAGGTGATCGCGCTGTTGGGCTCAGTCGGAGCCTCAGGTCCAGCGAACAGCGTAATGTTGATGGCTGACCTCTGCCAAGCCATGGGGCGTCCGTGATCGCCCGCGCGATCCGGTCGGCTGTGGGCCGAAATGGCGAATTCAGTGAGCATGCTGTCGGGCCGTAGCCTTGTGGCGGAGATTGGATCCGGGCGATGATCGGCGGGCAACGGCCCCCTCGAGGGTCCGACTGAAAATCAGCGCAAGGCTTTCATACGGCCGCGCCATGGGAGGATCGGATCATCTTAGAGTACGCCCCGCGCCCGCCTTCGGGTGAGGCAGGTTGGAAGCCCGCTCGCTCCGGCGTGCTGGCCGCCCACCCCTGGGCCGCCGTCGCGCTGCTCATGCTGGTGACGATCCTCAACAACATGGACCGTTTCCTGCCGTCGATCCTCGCCGAGCCGATGAAGCGCGAGCTTGGGCTCAGCGACACCTTCCTTGGCGTGCTGAACGGCATCGGATTCCTGGTCATCTATGCGGTCGCCGGCATACCGATCGCCAGGTTCGCCGACCGTGGCCGCTTCGGCGCCGTGATCAGCGCCTCCCTGGCCGGCTGGAGCTTGATGACCGCCCTGGGCGGGCTCGTCACCTCGGGCTGGCAGCTCGCCGCGACACGCGCTGGGGTGGCGCTCGGCGAGGCGGGCAGCACGCCGGCGGCTCACGCCTACATTTCTCGAAACTTTCCGCCGGAGCAGCGGCCCGGGGCCTTGGCGCTTCTGACCTTGGGCGCGCCGCTCGGGATGATGGCCAGCCTCGTGGTCGGCGGCGTCGTCGGTGAACTGCTGGGCTGGCGGCGGACGTTCATGGTGATGGGCGGCCTCGGCCTCATACTGGCGCCGATCGTGCTGATCGCGCTCGGCCGTGGGCAGCCGCTTCCCAGCCGGGCGGCCGACCCTGCGACGGCGGACCTGAGGTCCATCCTCCGCAAGCCCAGCGTGCTGGCGCTCTGCGCCGCGAGCGGCTTCATTGCGCTTGGCGGCTACGCTTCCGGGGCCTTCTCGCCCGCCTTCCTGATCCGAGCGCACGGGATGTCCGTCGGGACCGTCGGCCTGCAGCTGGGCCTGCTCAACGGCGGCCTCGGCGTCCTCGCAATGCTCGCCATGAGTTGGCTCGGCGGACGGCTCGCCCGGCGGGACCCCCGCTGGCCGCTGGCCCTGCTCACGCTGCTGGCCCTGGTCGCCATCCCGTTCGGCGTCGCGGGGTACCTGTTCGCCGAGGGGACCGGGGCCGTCCTCTGCATCGCCATCAGCAATCTGGTCGGCGGGGCCTACCTGGCCCTTACCGTGGCCTGCCTCCACAGCCTCGCACCCGTGACGGTGCGGGCGCGCATCTCCGCGGTTCTGCTGTTCTGCACGGCCATGATGGGGGGACTGGGCCCGCTGTTCGCCGGGATGATCAGCGATGTGCTTACACCGACCTATGGCGTCGAGGCGCTCGGGCGCGCTCTGCTGATCGTCCCCGCCAGCCTCGTCCTCGCCGCGGCCTGCTTCATCGCCGCAGCGGCGAACTTCCGTCGCGACATGGTCGAGGAGCGCGTCACCGACTGAGCATCGCTCGCGGTGAACTATCGCCGGTAGCCGTCGTGAAGGCATGCTTGGCGGGGATCGACCGGCTCGATCCGCACCTTCACACCTTTATTTTCGTGGACCGTGAGGGCGCGCTGGAAGCTGCGCGGCGCGCCGAAGCGAAGGCATTGTTTAATTTGACGACTTTTATGGGAGTGGAATTTTGGACAAGCAAACGGCGCAGACGCGAGCGAACAAGACGGCCGTGGTCACGGGCGGTGGACGGGGCTTCGGCAAGGCCTTCGGACACGCGTTGGCGAGGGATGGCGCCCATGTGGTGTTGGTCGACATCGATGGCGGCGCCGCGGAAGCTGCAGCAGCCGAAATCCGGGCGGTGGGCGGCGCGGCGACCGGCCTCGCCGGTGACGTGACCAACGAAGCGCGCATGGGCGAGGTCATGGCCCAGGCCGCCGCGATCAATGGCGGGATCGATATCCTGATCAACAACGCGGGCCTTCATAGCGACGAATACGGCCAGCCGATCCGCAAGATGGGCCTTGCCAAGGTGAAGCGGCTGTTTGACGTGAACGTCATCGGCGTCGTCGCCTGCACGCTGGCCGCGGCGCCCCACATGAGCGGACGAGCGGGCGCCTGCATCGTCAACATCTCGTCGTCGGCGGCGCACATGGGCGGCTCGGCCTATGGCGACAGCAAACTGGCGGTCGCCGCGCTTACGATCACCTTCGCGCGCGAGCTTGGCGCAGAGGGAATCCGTGTGAACGCCATATCCCCGGGCCTGATGCTTACCGAGACGATCGCCGCCGAACTGCCGGCGGCGACCAAGGCGAGGGTCAAGGCGATGCAGCTCCTGGGGGACGACGGAAAGGAGGAGCATATCGTCGACGCCCTGATGTTCCTGACCTCGCCAAGCGCGGCCTTCATCACGGGTGAGATCCTGCGTGTGACCGGCGGCATGGCGGCTGGGGTCTGACCATGGTCGCTCGGACCCGGGGTTGGCTAGGCCGCAGTCCTGGCCCGCTGAAAAGCTTGGCAGGTCGCACTTTGTCTACGCCGGTTAGAGATGTCGCGAGTTCTGCCAGATAGACATGTCAGGGCAGGGGGCCTGGGGTCGGCCGAAGGGCGGGCGCGGAGCCCTCACGCCGCGCAGCGCCCGGCCGGCGCACCCACATCGATGACGGCGAGTCTTCCGAGGCGCGCCGGCAGGCGCGCGAGGCACTTAGCCAACGACGCCGAGAAGTAGACATCCCGGGTTGGAGTGGGGCGGTTGGACGCCAGCTTCCCGGCACGAACCTCATGTCCCCGCGAGCGGATCGCCGCCGCCGATCGCCGCCGGCAGCCTGGCGATCACCTTGATCTCGAAGTCGAAGCCGGCCAGCCAGTTGACGCCGACTGCGGTCCAGTTCGGGTAGGGCGGATCACCGATCTCTTCGGCGCGGACCGACAGTACTGTCTCGATCTGTGCCTGCGGATCGGTGTGGAAGGTGGTGACGTCGACCACGTCGTCGAACCCGCACCCCGCGGCGGCCAGGACCGCGCGGAGATTGGCGAACGCCAGTCGGACCTGGTCTTCGAACACGGGCTCCGGAGAGCCGTCCTCGCGACTGCCGACCTGCCCCGACACGAAGAGGAGGTCGCCCGAGCGGATCGCTGCGGAATAGTGATGGACGTCGTACAGGGTGTGCCGGTTGGCGGGGTAGATGGCGTCACGCCTGGGCATGTTCTGTTCCTTTCTGCCGCTGCTTTGCCGCCTCGGCGGGCCGAAGCTGACCGGGCAGAGAGGAGATAGGGAACAGACGATTGGCCGACTAGACGTTGAAATCTGCATGAGCTGATGCAAAACGGCCATCAATGACCCGCCCATCGCTCAGTGATCTCACCGCCTTCATGGCGGTCGCCACCCACCGCAGCTTCCGTCGCGCGGCCGACGAACTGGGCGCGGCGCCCTCAACCTTGAGCCACGCCATACGCGCCCTGGAGGATCGCATGGGCGTGCGTCTTCTCAACCGCACCACCCGTAGCGTCTCGCCGACCGCGGCCGGCCTCCAGCTGCTCGACCGGCTCCAGCCGGCCCTGGGCCTGCTGGACGAGGCCCTGGAGAGCGTCGCGGCGTTTCGCGGAAGGGTAGCGGGCGCCGTTCGCATCAATGCGCCGCGCCTAGGGGCAGGGATCATCGTCCGAGATGTCCTGCCCCTGATGTCGGAGCGCTTTCCCGAGGTGACGGTGGACATCGTCGCCGAGGGCGAACTTGTCGACATCGTATCCGGCGGTTTCGACGCCGGCGTGCGTCTGGTCGGGATGATCCCGCGGGACATGATCGCCGCGCCGCTTTCAGGGGCGCTGCGGTTCATGTGCGTGGCCTCGCCGGCCTATCTCGATCGCGCCGGAGTTCCGACCGCGCCCGACGATCTGAAGCGACACCGCTGCATCGGCCACCGCCTGCCGAGCGGCAAGCTCTACCGCTGGGAGTTCGAGCGGGCCGGACAGGCCTTGACGGTGGACGCGGCCGGATCCGTCGTGCTCGACGACGAGGATCTCATGGTCGACGCCGCCGTCAGGGGGCTCGGCGTCGCCTATATCGCCGGCCCGGCTGCCGCCGCCGCGCTCGCCACGGGACAGGTGCGCGAAGTCCTCTCACCCTGGACGCAGGCAGCCGAAGGACTGGCCGTCTACTATCCGGGACATCGCGCAGTGCCGCCGCCGCTGCGCGCCTTCCTGGATGTCGTGCGGGAAACCAGCAAGGGTTGAGGACCCTTGAGAGCTTGGCAGGTCGCACTTGGTGTAGCTGGTCAGAGTTTTTGTCTCGATTTTTCGGGGTTTTTGTCCACGCAAGGGCCCTGAATCGGGGTGCCGATGCGTGGACAGAGATTTCGGCCATCCGAGTTCTTGTCCACGCGTCCGCCATTCATACGGAGCGGCGGTGGCTGACGTTCAGGCCGAAGCGCGCTTTTTGCGGGGCCTACCGCAACGATTGGGCAGGTGCCTCGCCAGCGAGGCTTCGAGCGTCACAGCAGCCCGGCTACGGTAGCAGCCCGCCGCTAAATTTGGCCAAAATTGTTGTCCTCCGGCGGGGGCGCCAATTTCAACCGCCTCACCTACTTGCCTGCGGGAGGATTCAAAGCTTCGTGAAAAGCTATCTCAAATGCCTTCCGTTGCCTGAGCCTCCCGCATTCGATCGCAGCTTGATCGAGCGGGTGCACGAAGCAGGGCAGGGGATCGCTGACACGACGGTGAAGGTGCTCCAGCGCGCGGCCAAAAAGGCGATCGCCGCTGGCGCGCCGCGGATCGAACTGGCCCATGTCGCCGCTGACGCCATCCAACTTCCCCCGATCGCCGCCGGCCGGAAGGTCGTGCGACGCCCGAGGCGCAGACGGCTGTGAGCGGGGCCTTCCGACACGCCCACGTGCCGCGCCCCGCAAATCGCGAACTCCTCGGCTCCTGGCTGCTGCGGCTCTCATACGGCCTCGGCGCCAGCGTCACGGACGTTCTTGGGCCAGGTGGTCTGGATGTGGACTGGCGGGCTTGTCCCCAACTGCTTGCGCGTCTAGCTCGAGAGACGGGACGACCGCGCGCGGAGCTCGAAAGGATGACTCTGAGCGAGGCTCATCGTGCTGCAGTAAGAGGTGACTTTGCGCATTCCAAGGGCGGCATGTTCGCCGGATGCCATGCCTATTGCCCCGCCTGCCGCATGGACTTCTCGACCGGACTGGAGCCGCCGGTGAGCACCATACGCGACGCAGGGATCTGGCGTCTGACTTGTGCAACCCACCGGTGCTTCCTGGATAGCTTGGAGGCGGCTCCTTCGGTGCCGCCGCGCAGAGCTCAGCGCATGAGCCGGCTTGCCCCGCTTGGCCGGAGCCAACCCACGCAGGCTCCGGCCTTCGCTCGGGCATTTGAGCGCGCAGCAGACCGGGCTCGGCGGGGCAAAAGGCTTGGCCCAGCCTGGCGGGTGCGAGAACCGGACGACTTCATCGCGGCAGCACGCGAACTCGCGAACCTAAGCCTTGTCCAGCTCGTGTTCCGGGCTTGTCGCATCTCGGCCGCATCCATCCTGATGCTTGACCCCGACCTTGCACGGCATGGGTGGGGGCGACTTCACTATGACGACCAGCTGATCGACGCCCTTCCCACTTGGCCGCGGGTTCGCGCACTGGCGAGTGCTGGCCTGTTGCTCCTGGCGCCGCAGGCTACCCGACGATTGAAGGTCGCCCATTGGGCCGCAGCCCGCGATCCTCTCGCCAAGCGGCTCCTGATCGAACAATCGCCATGGGACCTGGCGGCGCAGACTTGGAATCGCGGGACATCGGAACTCGTGTTGGAGCGCTGCAATGCCTGGCCTGAGAGGTTGCGCACCCCAGCAGCGACCGCCTGTCGGGCGGCATTGGGAAGATTTGGCCTCCGGTAGGCCGGGCGGAGGACTTGCGCGAAGGCCCGCCGCGCGATCTGATTCGGCTCATGCCGCAGGCTCAGCAGAAGGTACCTTTCGCCGAACAGGGGCGCCTGGCGCTCTCCGTCCGGCTGCCGAAACTCATGCATCACCGAATGCGGTTCTTCGCGCTGCAGAGGGGGCAGCGGGTCAACGATCTCTACCAAGAGATCCTCGAGGAGGTGCTTGACCGGCCGCTGGCGCTTGAGCCTTTCCTGCGAGCCCCGCCGTCGGACGCCGAGCCCGTCACCTTGTGGTTCGAGCCAGAGTTCATGGCGCGGTTCCGACGCATGTTGGAGGAGCGGCGCCTCACAGCGACGAATGTGGTGCTGTCGGTGTTGCTGGAGAAGTATGGGCCGGAGGAACTGCTGCGGACCTGACGAATTCGGCGCCGCGCCTTGCGCGGCGCCGCCTCCCGGAGCGGGATAGCTGTTCCCCCCCGCTCTCCGCGCGCTAAGGCCCCAGGCGCTGCGCCCCGGGCTTCAAGGAACGAGCGACTGAACCTCAAGGCGCTTGCCGTTATACTCCGCGTAGCCCTGCGACAGCGGCGCGCCCGTGGTGTCGGGGGCGAAGATGAGTTCGGCGGGCCGCTCGCCTTCGATCGGCCCGAACGTCATCTTGAGCTTCATCACCCCTGGATTGGCGCCGGACAGCGTCACATCGGCGGTGTAGGTGGAGCGGCCGCGCGGGTTGGACTGCATCGTCTCGCGCCCCGAATAGACGCTCGTTCCCTCGTCGCTGAAGTTCACGTAGGTCTTTTCGATCGCGCCCTGGGGCGTGCGGCGATACGTGATGTGCCCCGACGTGCGGCCATAGACTTTGACGTCGATGTCCTGCGATTTGGCGGCGTAGGTCTTCACCACGGACATGTCGGTAATCGCATACGGCATGTGGGTCGGCGTCGGCTTCGCCGCGACCGCGGGGCCGGGCTTGTAGTCGAGCAGGCGGACGATCTGGACGCGGCGCGGGCCGCCGCCGCGCGCCCCTTCCACCCACATCGCCTTGGTGCTGCTCGGATGCCACGACATCGGCGAGCGGAAGACCCATTGGTCCGCGGTGTTGAGATTGGTCCCGAGATAGCCCTGTTGGCTCTTCGAGGCGGCGATCTCGGTCAGCGCCGGACCTACGTTGCCGTTGCGCCCCGCCCGCACGCCGGTGACGCCGTAGGTGTAGGCGACCATGTTGAGGCCCATGTTCAGGCTGTCGGGGTAGGGCCGGGGCATCATCCCCAGGATCGCCAGGTCGGTGGTCGGCGAAAAACGCGTCGTCATCACCATGCCGAGTCGCTCGTCCGGCGAGAAGATCGTCGTCTCGTCGTAGCCGCGGGAATTGGTGATCGCCTCAATCTCGCCGGTGGCGAGGTGATGAACGACGGAGTCGGCGATGTCGCTCTTGCGCGCCCCGGCAAGCGAGATGGCGGCGCCGCCGTGGACGAACTGCTTGACCTCGCCGCCCCGAACGACCTGCGGGATGACGCCGTCCGGATGTTTCGGGTCCTTCTCGAAGGGATCGAGCGTGCTGACGATCTGCGGATCGGCGATCACATAGCCCGCCCCCTCCTTCCGCAACTCACCGGTGAAGACGAGGGCCGAGTAGTTGGCCAACAGGGTCGTCCAGGCGATGTGGCGGTTGTCAGGGGCGACGATCATTTCCGACCATCGGTGGCCGATGTGATCGCCGTCCGCCACTTCGGCGGGGTAGGTCACGGGCAGCAGCGCCGACTTGGCGCAGTCGTCCAAGCTGGGGGCGCATTCCAAGACGAAATCGCCCATGAAGATCCGCTTGTTGTCGGGAAACATCATGTAGCGGATGCCATTGTCCTTCGGACGCGGCGGCACCGCTTGCGAGAAGATGGTGCGCGCGTTCCGGCCGTCGTCGTCCATGACCACAAGCGTGACCTGCCGCTGGTCCTGCTCCCCTTCCTGCGTGGACGAGACGAGGACCCTGCCGGACGGCGTATACATCGCGCTGCGGGGCACGAAGCCGTCAGCGAGGGGCAGGGTGTAGATCTCGTACCGGCCGGTCGACGCCGCGGCGGCGGGCGGCGCGGCGACCGCGCTGTGGGTGAAGAACGACGCGACAGCGCTGGTGGCGATAAGGCAGACGCGGACTGTGAGCGATCGCAGCTTCACTTCGAGAATCCTCCGACGGGTTCTTTTTGACTCGCTGGCTTCAACGGACCGCTTCCCACGTTCCGTTGCTTCGCATCTAGAAATATTTCGATTTCGAATCGTATGCCCCGCCACGGCAGCGGGTTAGCGCACATCGTGGCTGTAGATGTCTTCCTGGGTCAGCCAGTTCAGCATCGGCGCGCCGGCTTCGAACCGCCGGATGTTCTCGCAGATGATGTCGAGCGAGCGCGCGGTTCGATCGGGGACCGCGGGGGTCACGTGGGGCGTAATCAGGGTGTTGGGCGCATCCCACAGCCGGCTGTTACGCGGGAGCGGCTCGACCTCGAAGGTGTCGAGGCCGGCGCCGGCGATCCGTCCCTCGTACAGCGCCTGGCTCAGCGCCGCTTCGTCGACGACGGGACCCCGCGCCATGTTGATGAGATAGCCCGCCGGCCCAATCAGGCCGAGCTCGCGCGCGCCGATGAGGTGATGGGTGGCGTCCGACAAGCCCAGCACCAGCACGACGAAGTCGCTCTGAGCGAGCAGGACGTCCAGCCCGTCCCCGGCGTCGGCGCTGAACAGCTGATCGACGCCCGGCGGCGGCTCGGTGGCGCGGCGGCGGTAGCCGAGAACCCGCATGCCAAACGCCTTTGCCCGGACCGCCAGCTCCTTGCCCGTGTTGCCCAGGCCGACGATGCCGATCGTGCGGCCGTAGAGTCCGCGCAGCTGATCCTGGTCTGGGACGCCCCATTGATGGGATCGCTGGGCGTCGAGGAAGGCTGGATAGCGGTAGGCGAGGGCGAGGGCGAAGAAGAGGGCGTGCTCGGCGAGCACCGGCGCAGAACGGCCGGCGGAGCCGGTGACGATCAGTCCTGGCCGAAAGGCCTCGGGACGTGCGGCGCGGTTCAGCCCGGCGTGATCGACATGGATCCAGCGCAGCCGGCGCGCGCCAAAGAAGCGCTGGTCCGGGTCCTTCGCGAGAATGGCGACGTCCGCGCGCTGCAGCGCTAGGTCGAAACCGGATGCATCGGGGTCGGCGAACCGTAGGATCTCCGCGCCTGACAGCGCCGCTTCGAGGCGTCGCCAATGCTCGCCCTCGTAGCGCAGGGTGGTGACTACGGTCAGGCCTTCCATGGCGATTACCCAGCCCGCGCGGGAATGAGGATCGCCTGGAAGTACTTCACGTCGGGGACGTCGAGCCAGGCGTATCCCTCCGCGTCGGGCGAGCCGACCTCAATCGCGGAGCCGTCCACCAGCGACCGCGCAGGACCGCCAGCGCCCTTCACGCCCAGCCGCAGGCCGCCGATCGCCGGCGGCTCCTCGTAGGCGCTCTGACGCTGGCCGGCGTAGTTGACGAGGTGAACGACCAAGTCGCCGGCGCCGTGATCTTTGGCCCGAACCGTCACCTCGAGCGACCCTGCGCCGACCAGCTGCACCGGCGGCTGCGAGGCCTGGCAGATCAGCTGCGCGAAGAGCTCGCGGTGTTCCGGCAGGCCGTCACGGAAGTACAGCCACTCCGGAAGCCAGGGCAGGTAGATGGCCCGCCCCCTGCCGAGGCGACGGGTGAGAACGCCGGGATGGTCGTCGGGTTCGAGCTCGGGGAAACAAAGCTCCGGGGGGCCGTACTTCGGCGGCGGTAGAAGCTTCAGCTGGCGCTCCGCGTCGTCCTTCCGGTCCGTGTAGAAGTACCAGCCGTCCAGGTGCAGCAGCCGTGTCTTCGGGAAGTCCAGCTCCTCGGCGCCGATCTCCACGTAGGTCTCCAGCTTATCGGCAGCCAGGTTCAGCCGGCTCGCCGGGAAGCTATCGAGGATGAAGCCGTCGCGGGGCTGGCCGCGCTCGTCGTAGAGCCCAGTCTCCCCGGTCGCGATCAATGTGCCGCCTTGGGCGACGAAGGCGTCGAGCACGGCGGCTTCCTCGGCGCTTAGACAAGCGACGTTCGGCAGGACGATGACGTCATAGGCCGCCAACTGCTCGGCGACGTCGGCGTCGCCTATTCGCTCGTCGCTGACGAAGTCGAAGGGAATCCGGGCTTCCAGCAGCAGGCGATAGGCGCCGCGGAAGCCGTTGACGTGCTGGCGGCCGGTCGCGGTCGCGCCGGCGTGCAGATCAGTCGTCCGCGAGTGGTAGAGACCGACCCTCGCCAGCGACTTCGTGCCGACGAAGTGCTCTTGGTTGGCGCCGTGCCAGTGCATGAACTGGCGCACCGGCTCCAGCGGTGTGGCGTTGTTCTGCGCGAACGTGCCGAGCAGGTAGTAGTCGACCTGGGCGCCGTTCGCGACCGCCTGGCCAAAGCGGAGCATGTGGTGGGCCGGCGTCTCCGACGCGAACCGCCACTGATAGTCGAGGAAGTTTGTCGAGGCGCAGGCGTAGGCCTTGCCTCTGCCGACCGCCGTCCCCCAGCGGGAGAGTTCGCCGGCCTGGTGCGGCCATTCCGGCGCGGGCCGGCTGACCGCTCGCTGGAGCTCCAGACGCATGAAGTCGCAGGCGCCACGGCCATTGCCCATCACGCCCGTCTCCGGCCGAAGCGCCTTGACCGTGTCGTAGATCTGCTGCGCGACAGCCTGGCTCGTGCGCCTCTTGAACAGCAGGTAGTCCGAGTAAGCCGGGTCGCTGAAGTCCTCGCGCTCGGGAAGCCGGCGCTGGAACATCGCCGCGAAGCCGTCTTGGCAGTTCCGGCACCAGCAAATGCCGCGGTGCCTCCCGCTGTAGTCCACCGGCTGATAGCCGGTCATGTTGAAGAACGCGCCGTCGAGGGCGTAGCGCGACAGCGACTCCCGCAAGATCCGATGGGCGTAGTCCCGCGCCCAACCGCCGTTCACGCAGGCCTGGTACGTGCCGTTGTACTCCTGCGGCTCGCCGTCCTTGTTGTGGACGAACCACTCCGGATGCGCCTCGTAGGCGATGCGCGTGCCTTTCGAGAGGTCGTAGCGGCCGACCATCCTCAGCCCTTCGCGGTGTGCGCTTTCCAGCATGTCGCCGGTCAGATCCTGCGTCAGCAACGGGTTGCGCGCCTGGAGCGGCAGCTCGGTAGGATAGAAGGCGAAGATCCCGCCCACGTTGAAGGTGAGGGCGGTGGCGCCGAACTCGCGGGCCTGGCGCGCGAGCGCGTCGGGATCGAGGCTCGCGTCGGTCAGCCGCAGGTTCGTCTGCACGATCCGGTACGGCTTCTCCCACCAGGGCGAGCGATCATCAGCCACCTTCATCCCGCGTCCTTCCTGCACATGCTGGCTCCGATAAGCCGGCGCGGCGAGGGCCAAATCTCGCAGGCAAGCTCTCTCCAGCCAAAGGCGCTCATAGGCTGGTCGAAATGAATGGTCAAAGTTTTTGGCCAAAACGACATCCTGGTGCTAGCGCCTTACCCGGCCGCGGGCTAGGGTCCGCCCCCGAAGACAACCGGCTAGGGGCCGAACGCCGGCGGAGAAGGTCCGGACGCCGGGGCTGGGTCACGGGAGAGGCGCAAGTGGGCTACTTCGGAGAGTTCCGGACCAACTGGCAGGCCCTGCTGGCGACCTTCGTCGGCATCGCCACCGGCAACGCGCTCAGCCACTACACGATGAGCATGTTCGCTCCGGAGCTGATCAAGGAGTTCGGCTGGTCGAGGGCGCAGTTTGCGCTGGTCGGCTCCCTGCCCATGATCACGATGTTCCTGGTGCCGTTCGCCGGTCGGTTCACAGACCGGTTCGGCGCGCGCGTCTCCGCCACAGTCGGGTTCGCCGCGATTTCGCTGGGCTTTCTCGCCCTCAGCGCGATGACCGGCAACATCGTCGAGTTCTTCGCGATCTGGGTGGTGCAGCACGTGTTCGGCGTGCTGACCACCTCGCTGGTCTTCACCCGAGTCATCGTCGAGCGGTTCGACAAGGCGCGCGGCAGCGGCCTGTCGCTCCTCATGATCGGACCGCCGCTGTCGGGCGCCATCGTCGCCCCCGTGCTCGGCAATGTCATCGAGGCGGAGGGCTGGCGGGCCGCCTTTGTCGGCCTCGCCGTCGTCTCGGGCCTCGGGGGCCTGATCTGCGCGACGCTGCTGGGCCGCAGCAAGCGCGCCGATGCGCGGGCGGCCACGGACGGTGCGACGCCGAAGAAGACGCCGTACGCGCGCCTCACCCGCGCCGAGGTGCTCGCAGTGGCGCGCCATCCGGCCTTCCTGCTGATCGTCGGCGGCATGTTCCTGATCAACATCCCGCAGGTATTCGCCGCCTCGCAGATCAAGCTGATCGTGCTGGCCAACGGCGTGCCGGATGGGATCGCCACGTGGATGGTCTCCCTCTACGCGATCGGCGTAATCATCGGGCGGGTGATCTTCGGGCTGGCGCTCGACCGGGTGCGGGCGAACGTGGTGGCGCTGTTCGCCCTCAGCCTGCCGGCGGTCGGCTTCTTCGTGCTCGCTTCGCCGGTCGCCGCCGTGGGGCTGCTGGCCGCGGCGGTTCTGGTGATCGGCATGGCGCAGGGCGCGGAGGGCGACATCGGCGCCTACATGGTCTCGCGTCACTTCGAGCTCAAGAATTACAGCCTGATCTTCGGCTTCGTGAAGTCGGCGCTCGACGGCGGCGGCGCGGTTGGATCGCTGATCCTGAGCTATACGCTGCACACGACCGACAGCTACGCATCGTTCCTGATGTTCTCCGCCGCCACGACCGTGATCGGCGCGGTCTGCTTCTTCCTGGCTGGAGGAGGCCAGCCGAGAACGATGCGCAGCGAACCGATTGCGACTGAAGCCCGCGTGACGTGAAGGCCCGCTTAGCTCAGTCGCGGGGAATGCCGGCGACAGCAAGCGGAAGTTCGAGGTTCGGCCAACGGCCGCGTCCCCATGAGCGCTGCCTGGCGCACCGCAATGCAAAGAATGTGTAAATCTGTAGCGTCCGCCGACGGAACTTAGGACGACGCTCGTGAAAGCCAAAGAATCGTTCAAAGGGGAGGCCTTAGACAATGTCATCACGGGTAGGAATCTGGAGCAACGCGAAGTCGATCTTAGAGACCGATCATCGAGATCCCGGCCTCGTTCGCCGCGCAGCATTGGGTTTCCTTGCTGCGTTGCTGATTTCCGGGGCTCCTGGCGCCAGCGAAGCGCAGTCCGTTTCGAACGCCGTTGTTACGGTCGATTTCGCATCCTCGCGCGGACCTCGGCTCCACGCCGAGGGAATGAACAATCTTTCCCGGGCCAGGACTTTCACTGATCAGCGGGACGCCGATCTGAAGTTCTACAAAGAGCAAGGACTGCAGGGCGAGATATACCGCGTCTGGGTGGACACCCAGCTCGTCCACGATCAGGCGACCGGCGCCTACAATTACGACGGGATCACCGACTATCTGGCCGACGTCAGCGGCCTGTCCAAGAATCTGCTGGTGGTGATGGACACCCGCGTGCAGATCCGGGATCAGCGGCAAACGCCCGCGCAGCTCAAGCCGGTCATCAAGGCCATCACCCGTGAGCTGAAGGCGAGCTACCCGCAAATCCGCTATATCGAGGCCTTCAACGAGCCGGATCACAACCTCGGCAAGGTTATCAAGCCGGAAGAACTCTACGACTACTACAAGGTGTACTACGAAGCGGTCAACGAGGTGAACCGGGAGCTCAAGCCGGCTATCCCGCTTGAGGTCGGGGGACCTGCCTTCATGATGTACAATGAGGAATGGCTGCGCGCCTTCCTCGACCGCTACAGGGCCGATCCTTCGCGAGACAAGCGGCTCGATTTCATCTCCTACCATGCCTACGGCATGTTCCCGCCGGGCGACGGCGCCCGCGAGGGGCCGCGGGCCTTCCATTTCTACAAGGTCGATCCGAGCGAAGTCGCCGACCAGCGCACGAGACTGGAAGCGGAACTGCGTAGCCGCGGCCTCGACACGAGCATCCCAAGCTTCATCACCGAACTCGGCATCTATCCGGGCCCGTCGTTCGACAACCCGAAGGATCCGCGTCCGGATTACCTCATCCAGGCGGCTGGGGTCCCGTCGCTGCAATACTGGTTCATGGAGCAGCCCCGAACCGTCCCCTTCAACTGGGTGCTTCGTCACTTCAGTGAGGAGCGCAAGGACCAGTTCCTGACCCGAGCGGGCGAGGGCAAGCCGATACCGACCGGGATCCTCACGCCCTACGGCAACGCCATGTTGATGATGTCGAAGCTGAAGGGCGAGCGCGTCGCCGCACGCTCCAACGCCCTGGCCAAGGGCAAGGGCGTCTACGCCATCGGCACCAAGGACAAGAGCGGCGCGGCCGTCATGATCTGGAACTACCAGCACACCGGGGCGCAGGCGTATCAGATCAAGATCGACCTTGAGAATCTGCCGGCGAACCTGCGCAACAAGCCGCTGCGCCAGCGCATGTTCCGCATCGACGATCGAACCAGCAACTATTGGGGCGACCCGGCGCGGGCGAATCTGCAGCAGGTGTCCGAAGCCGTGATCAAGCCCGGCAGGCAGCACGGCTTGGCCGTCGAGCTCAGTCCGAACGCGCTGCAGCTGATCGTCCTCGAGCCCGCGAAGTAGAGCGCGTCAAGCATGGGGGCCTGGCCGATCCTCCATGCCCCTGATCGGAGTTGATGATGAGCTTCAAGGTTTTTGCACTCGCCACCGTGGCGGTTGCGCTCGCCTCGTCCTGCAGCGCGGCAAGGGCGGAGGCGCCGGTCCCGTCGCCGGCGCAGCCGGCAGGCGATCTCGATTCTAAGCTCTCGAGCGACTACCAGCGTCTGACCTCGTTCGGTGAGCGGCCATCGTGGTCGCCCGACGGTCGCCGCATCGCCTTCATGGAGAAGAGCTTCGGCGACGCCTACGAGATCGATCTCGGCGCCAGGAAGGTCCGCCTGCTCACCTATTTCCAGAACGCGGGCTTCCTGCGCGTACAGTTCCTCCCCAATGGCGACTACCTGCTGATCGGCGCGCGCGACTTCAAGGACGTCGATCGCACGCGCTATTTCGACCAGGAGTTCTGGATCATGAAGGCCGATGCGAGCGGCCTGCCGGCGCCGCTGAACCAGAAGGTCTCCGAAGGCGTCGCCATCTCGCGCAAGTCGATGAAGATCGCCTGGGCCAACGATTTCCGCACCTCGCCCGACCTGTTGCCCGAAGGCGAGTGCGCGATTTTCGTCGGCGACATCGTTTATGAGGCAAGCGGCCCGCGGATCGTCGATAAGAAGGAAGCGGTCCGCGTGAAGGGCCTCGGCTGCCGCATGGAGGCGCAGGACTTCCGCAACGACGACCAGGAGCTCGTCTATATCGTCTACCGCGACACACCCACCGTGCGCCTTGCTGACGTCTTCGGGGTCGATCTCGCCACCGGACGGAAGACAACCTATCGCCAGCTCGAGAAGGAGTACAATGAAGCCGAGGGGATCTTCCCCGACGGCAAGTACATCCTCGTCGAATCCGATCGCGAGCAGACCAATGCGCGGGGCTCCAAGACGCTGGATACCTGGAAGCTGCGGCTTGAGCCGAACAGCACGGATTTCACACGCGTGACTCGCTTCGGCGACCTGCGGGGCTACAAGGCGACGAACCCGGTGGTCAGCCCGGACGGCAAGACCGTCGCCTTCCAAGAGGGGTGGACGACCGATATTGCAGGGTCTGGCCACGGCATTTTCCTGCTTCGCCTCAAGTAATCCGCCCGCCACGTAAAGGCTTGCGCTCGCCGCCCCACCTTATGCCGTGCGGGCCATTCTATGCTTCACCGGCAGCTCTCGTGCCGGATGGAAAGAACCCGCTGCCGGAGTAGCCCACGCGATCCGTGCATCGGTTGCGGCTCAGTGACGGGCCGTTGCATCGAACGATCAGGGGGAAACCAATTATGAAAAAAATCGCGAACGCGGACCGCGCTCGCCCGGAAGGGCGCCGAACAAATTCCGCAACGTTGAAAAGCACGGCGATCAGAGTCTTATCCGCCTTACTGGTCTGCGCCGCGGCCGGCACACCAGGCGCAGCGCAGCCCGCGCAGCCAAACGCCGTGATTTCGGTCGACTTCGACAAGTCGCGAGGTCCGTTGCTGAGGACCGAGCGGTATAACAATCTCACCCGGGCGCACCGGTGGGTCGAACAACGCGACGCCGACGTCGACTTCTACAACGAACAAGGCCTGCACGGTAAGATCTACCGCGTGTGGGTCATCGTCGAAGATATCCACGATCCCCAGACGGGGCGCTACAACTACGAAGGGATGGACGACTATCTGACCGACGTGAGCCGGCTCTCGGACGAATTGCTGGTCGTGCTCGACACGCGCGCGTCAATCGGCAAGCTTCGGCGGACTCCCGCCGAGATTAAACCGCTGATCAAGACGATCATGCGAGACCTTAAGCAGCGCCATCCGCAGATTAAATACATCGAGGCGTTCAACGAACCCGACCACAATCTGCGCGACGTGATTAGGCCGGAGCAGCTTTACGACTATTACAGCGTCTATTATCAAGCGGTGAACGAGGTCAACCGCGAGCTCAAGCCCAAGGTTCCGCTACTCGTCGGCGGCCCCGCGACCGGTTCGTGCGGCAGCCCCTGGGCGCCCCTGGGCCCGAACAATATGCAGTGGATACCAAAGTTCCTCGACGCCTATGCGGCCGACCCGGATCCGGGCAAGCGGCTCGATTTCCTGTCGTATCATGCCTACGGCTACTTCAAGAACCAGGCGAACTGCAGCGAGTACACTCCCATCCGGGCAGATCCCAGCCAGCTGGCGGGCCAGCGCGCGCGGACCGAGGAGGAGCTGCGCAAGCGCGGACTCGACGTGAACATCCCGAGCTTCATCACCGAGACGGGGGGGTATCCCGGTCCGTCCTACGACAACAAGCAGGACCCGCACCCGGACTATCTGCGGCAGGCCGCGATCATGGCCTCGTACATGTACTGGTACCTGGAGAACCCGCGCGACGTTCCGTTCAACTGGGTGCTCCGCCACGCGATGGAGGAGCGCAAGGACCAGCTGCTGACGCGCGCCGGTGAGGGCAAGCCGATCCCGACCCGCACCTTCACGCCGTACGGGAACCAGATGCTGATGTTCTCGAAGCTGAAGGATGAGCGCGTCGCGGCTCAGTCGAACGCGCTCGCGAACGGCAAGGGCGTCTACGCGATCGCGACGAAGGACAAGACCGGCGCGGCCGTGGTGGTGTGGAACTACCAGCAGGCCGCCGCCGAGCCTTACCGCGTGACGATCAACATGGATCAGCTGCCGGCGAACCTGCGCAACAAGAGACTGCGCCAGCGCATGTTCCGCATCGACGACAAGGTGAGCAACTACTGGGGCGACCCCGCGCACGCTAACCTGCAGCAGGTCTCGGAGTCGGTGATCAAGCCCGGGAACGGACACAGCGTGACCGTCGATCTGACCGCCAACGCGCTGCAGCTGGTCGTGCTCGAGCCCGCGCGATAGCTGACGCTTGAGAACGCGCGCCTTGTGGAGACGTCACGCACGCCGGGGCGCGCGGCACAAGGTGTGGCAGGCTTACTGCGCCGCTCCGAAAGATCGGCTGCGGGACCACTTGGAAGTGGGGAAAATTCTCACTTAAGAGTGGGGAAGCCCTCCATTGGCGGCCGATGATCTTCGGCTTGGCGCTGGACAGGTGCGGGCGCACGTCGTGGCGCTGGTCGCGCGCAGCTCGACAGCGGCGGAGCCATCGGATCGCTGATCCTGAGCTATGCGCTGCACACGAGCGACAGCTACGCGCAGAGGGGGCGCAACCTTGAGATGCTTCGCTTCGCGCAACCGCTGAGAATATAATTGAAATCTCGGGAGGGATCCGGCGGCGAAGGTCGGACGCGTGCATGATGGGAGCCGGCGGCGGTTTGGCTTTGACGCGGTTCGCAGCGGAACGCCTCGTGCGCGCGGTCGAGAGTGGTCCGGACGGTGTCCTGATGCTAGATCCCGCCGGGACCGTGCAGTTCGCGAACTCGAGCGCGGTCGCAATGCTTGGCGCCCGCGACCGGGTCGGTCTGCTTGGCGCTCCTTGGCTGACGTTGTGGGGCGAGCCGGATCGAGCCGCTGCGAGGGTCGCGCTTGAAGCCGCGGCCGCCGGTGGAACTGGGCGCTTCGTCGCGTCCACACATACGGAGAAGTCGGGGCAGCGGCGCCTGGACATCGCCGTATCGGCGCAGCGCGACGCTGCGGGGGAGCCCGAGGGCTTGCTCGTCGTCTCCAGGGACGTAACTGAGCTTGAAGCTGCGCGTCTCGCCGCCGAGGCGCGCGAACGCGCGGGGGCTGAGGAGGCTGCGCGCCAGCGCTCTGTCGCGGCGATGGTCTCTCTTGCCAGTTGGGAGACCGATTTTCGCCGGAACATCGTGCGTAGGGGAGATGCCGGCGGGATTCGCGAGATTCCGCTGGAGGAGGCGATGAACCGCTATGCGCCCGAGACAAGGGCTCTGTTTTGGGAGCGTACGGAGCGTGTGCGGCTTTCCAGGGAGACCCGCAGGGAGGAGGTGCCTTACACGCGGACGGATGGCGCGCGGGGCTGGTTTCGGGAATATTGCGAGCCGATTGTCGAGGACGACGTGTGCGTCGGCCTTCGGGGGGCCGCGATGGACATCTCCGAAGAGGTCGCGGCGCGGGAGGCCACCGAACGCGCCGAACAGCGACTTCAGCTCGCCATCGAACTGGCGGGCATGGAGGTGTTCGAACTCGATTTCGATCAGCAGAGCCTGGCGCCCGCCGGCTCGTGGGAGACGATCCTTCAAGACCCGCTGCGCGAGGAGGACATCTGGCCGGATCCCTTTCGAACGGTGGACCCGCGTGACCAGGCGCGGGTCCGTGCGGCATGGGCCGAGGCGCTGGAAACCCAGACGCCCATGCGTTGCGAATTCCGCATCCACGGCCGCGACGGCCAGGAGGCGTGGGTCTATTGCGTCGCCGAGATCTTGCAGGAGGGGGGCCGGCCAAAGCGGGCCTTGACCGCCTTGCTCGACATCACCGAACGCAAGCGATGCGAGCTCGAAATCCTTCAGACCATGGCGCAAATGCGCGAGCATGAGGCGCAACAAAAGCTGCTGCTCGACGAGCTCAATCACCGCGTCAAGAACACGCTCGCCTCGGTCCAGTCCGTGGCCGTGCAGACACTGGGCGGGGGGCGCGATCTGCAAGACGCGCGCGATCTCTTCATCGACCGGCTGCTGGCCCTCTCGACTACCCATAACCTTCTCGTCAAGCGGGCCTGGACCAGCGCGTCGTTCCGCGAACTCGTGACGGCCACGCTCGCGCCCTACGGCCACGCTTGGCGTTATGAGGGCCCGGACTTTCGTCTCGCCCCTAACTTCGCCGTGACCTTGGGCATGGTCGTGCACGAACTCGCCACCAATGCGATCAAGCACGGCGCATGGCGCGGGGGCGGTCAGATCGACATCGCCACGGCGGTCGAGCATGGCGAGGCGCGCATAACCTGGAAGGAGAGCGGCGGTCCTCTGGTGTACCCGCCGATGCGGCGTGGCTTCGGCTCCCGCTTGCTCCAACGCGGCGTAGGAGGCGAGCTCGGCGGGAGGGTCCGGATCGAGTTCCCTCCAGAGGGAGCGATCTGCCACATCCAAGCGCAGCTGAGTCCACGCCTGCGTCTGGCGGACTGCGACACGGGTGGCGATTAAGAGCTGGCGCGACAGGCGGGCGTCTAGAGGCCGTCCCGTGGACGTCGGGGTTCAGCGATGAGCGCTTGCCGACCAAGCCTCTTGACTGCGTCGTGGGGCTAGACTCGCCGACCAGCTCAGCCGCGCGAAGATGGGCTGCTGGCGGGACCTAGCGGGTGAGCCGGGAAAAAAGATGCGCCGGGCGTCCCAATCGCCCGGCGCAAGGGGGGAGGATCAAACCAGTGCTATCGCGAACCGAAGGCGTAGCGGAGATTGATGCCGATCTCGCGCGGCGCGGTCATCGTCAACACGCGAACGTATGGAGCGTTGATCGTCGCCGCCTGCGCGGTGCGGAAGGTCGGCGGCTGCAGCGCCTGCACGTTGGTGCCGACCAAGCTGCCTTCGGCGGTGAGCACCTTGGTGGTGTCGAAGACGTTCTTGGCGAACAGCGAAACTTCCCACGCGCCGTCGCGGCTGCGAACGCCGGCGTAGAGGTTGAGCAGCCCGAACCCGTCGACCTCGTCGTTCGCGTTGTTCGGATCGCCTTCGGTCTTCGGCCGGTAGGTGAACAGGCCGCGCAGGTAGCCGTCCATCTCCTCGGTAACGGGGCGGGCGTACTCGCCCTGGAGGGTCAGGTTCCACTTCGGCGTGAACTGCAGCGCACCGTTGTTCAGGCACTCGGACAGGGCCGCGGTTCCCGTCGCAGCCTTCAGCTGGGCGAACGTCGGCGCCTGGGTGAGGACGTCGGCGACGCCATCGCCGTTGAGGTCATTGCAGGCGATGGGCTGGTTCTTGATCTTGCTCTTGGCGTAGCTGAAGGCGCCCGATAGGTTGAGGCCCTTCATCACCTGCCAGGAGGCGTCGACGTCGACGCCGTCGATCTTCGCATCGACGCTGTTGCCGAAGTTGAAGTTGCCGACCGTCTCGCCGAGCTGGTTCTGGTTGACGTAGTAGACCTGCTGGCCGCGTTGAATGAAGTTGTTGAAATCTTGGTGGAAGACGGCGGCGTTGAACAGCACCCGCTTGTCGAAGAACGTCGACTTGAAGCCGACCTCATAGGACTTCGACTTCTCGTTCGCGAGATCAATGTGCCGCTCGAGCGTGGGCGTCAGCGGACGAAACACCCCGATCACGAACGGGCCCGGACGGAAGGCGCTGCCGGTGTTCCCATAGACCATGAAGTCGCTGGTGAATTTGTGCGACAGCGAGACATTGTAGAGCCAGGCGTCAGCCTTATCCTGCTTGTTGTTCAGCACCGGAGAGCCGTTCACGATCAAGCTGTTGCTGTCGCGGTACCAGAGCCGCCGCACGCCGCCGGACAGTTCGGTGGCCTCGCCGATGTGCCAGGTGGCGTTGCCGAAGATTGACTCCTCGTGCGCCTTGCCTTTGCGGGCGACAGGGGTCTGAACGATGCGCGCGAGCCGCCCGCCGATGGTTGCGGCCGACACTTGCATGACGTCGGTGGGCGGGTTGAAGTCCGAGACGTAGACCCCGACGGTGTAGTCGAAGCGCCCGAACAGCGGCTGGTCGGAGGAGAGGCGCAGTTCGTTGGTGGTCTGCTTCGAGCGGGAGAGGACCTCCTGGCGGAGGTCGACGCCGGTGAAGATGTTCGCCGGATCCTGCAGGCTGAAATTGTGGATCTTCTGGTTGCTGTATGACCCAACGTAGCTCAGCTTTTGTCCCGCGAAGCGGTAGTCGGCGTTCGCTGTGAAGGTGTCCTGCTTCTGATCAACTTCGTTGAAGTCATCCGTGATGCCGACGCGGTCCTTCGGGCGGATGATCGGCTGGATCGCGGGTGCGGTCGGCTCGAACAGCGAGAAGGACGCGACCTGGTTGAAGGAACGCTGCTTCTTCTCCAGGTGCTGGTACATCAGGTTGACGGTGATCGCGTCGTTCGGCTCGAAGCGAATGCTCGGACGCACCGCCCAGGTCTTCGACGACGGGGTCAGGCGGTTGTTGATGCTGCCGACGCCGTCGAGGTCGGTGTCATCGATGATGGCCGCGACCCGCAGACCCAGCATGTCACGGATGATCGGTACGTTCACCGCGCCGTTCAGGTTGCGCGCATGCTGGTCGGTGACGGTCAAGTTCCCGTACGCGCCAAACTCCCCGAGGATGGGCCGGCGGGTTGTCAGCGTGATGGACCCCGACGGCGAAGACTGTCCGCGCAGAGTGCCCTGAGGGCCGCGCAGCACCTCGATCTGGCCAATGTCGAACATCGACTGGAAGGCGTAGACCGACTGGATGGTGGCGTCGTTCAGATAGAAGGCGACCGTCGGCTGGGCGCCGGACTCCGCCTGGAACGGCGCGCCGCGGATGGTCGCGGCCGTCGTGAAGCCGTTGGCCCCTGAGGACAGCGTCAGGCCGGGAACGACGGCCTGTACGTCCTCGAACTGCCGGATGTTGAGCTTCTCGAGCGTGGCTCCCGTGACCGCGTTCACGGTCTGGGGCACCTCTTGCAGGCTTTCGGCCTTGCGGCGTGCGGTCACGACGATCTCGCTGAGCATCGTGTCGTCCGACGATGAGGCGGCCGGCTGAGCCATGGCTCCCGTGGCGATTGCGGCCACGCTCGCGCTGGCGAACACCAGCGACCTAACTCTTCTCATTTCAATCCCTCCCAGGGTCCTATGGTTTGCGTTCACGACTCTTGGCCGCGCTCGCGCGAGCGCCGCGGGTCGAGTTCGATGTGGAGCCTTCCGAAGTGCTCAGGCTGAGGGCGTCCGCTCGGCCTTTTCCCGCGATCAGGCCGAACAGTTCGGGTTCTTCGCCTTCGGCAGCGTGATGAAGTTGACGCTGGTCGGCGCGAGCGAGAGGCGGTTCCCCTTCACCTGCGTCGGCGAGATGGCCGGGAGCGTGTCTCCGGGACCGAGCGCCAGCGGCCGCCCGTTGAGCAGCACGGTCCGGCTCTGCAGTTCGGTCGACGTCAGGGCATAGAGATCCGCCGGACCGGAGAAGCGCACTTCGGCGGGCGTCTTCTCGAGATTGATCGCCAGGAGGGTCACCCCGCCCGCGACGCCGCGCTGGCAATGGGCGTAGATGTGCAGCTCTGGCTGAATCGGGCCGGCATCCAGAACCTGGGTTCCCATCAGCCTGCGCCACAGCAGCGCCGCCCAGTAGCTGGCGTTCGGCTCGAAGGTCTTCTCGTCGATCACCCCGTTGCTGCCGCTGATGAGCGCGTGCGTGAAGATCGCATCCAAACCCTGCTTGGCCAGCCGAGCGTGCGCGTCGACATAGCGGAAGGTGTCGAGGAAGGTCGGCTGCCACTGCAATCCGCCGCATGCCGCGCCGCCGGTTTCGGTCAGCCAGATCGGGGCGCCGGGCGCATAGCGATCGCGCAGCGCCTTGATTTCCAGGAACTGCTTGTCGGGGCGGGCGAGGAATTCCTCGGTCAAGGCCTTGTCTACGCTGATCCCCTGCGGGGAGTCGGCCGGGGCGCAACGCTGAGCGAGGGTCGGGTAGAAGTGGTACGAGACGATGTCGAACTTCGGCCTGGGGGTTGCGGCCGCGTACTGTTCGGGTGTCGTTCCCATGATCGCCTGTACGCCGGCGATCCCGAGCGTGGCGTTCCCCGGTCCGGCGAGCTTCACGTCCGGAGCGACTTCCGCCATGGATGCGCGGAAGGTGGCGAAATCGCGCGCGAACTCTGCAGCGCTGAACCCCTTCGGCATGTGCGGCGGCTCGGGCGCGTTGGGTTCGTTGAACAGTTCGGCCGCGTAGATCTCGCCCCCGATCGACCGCGTGTAGGCCACCCAGGGCGTGGCCATTTTCGGCGTCCAGGCGTGGGAGCCGTCGCGCACGCCCTCGCTGATGGTGAAGGAGGTGACGATCTTCGTGTCGACCGCCTTCGCGAACTCGACGGCCTCTTTCCACCTCTCACGGGTCAGCACGACCTTGTAGCCATCCGGCGCCGTGGCCGGCGGCGGCGTGTCGCTGTCGTGGAAGTAGACGTTGTTCGCCGTCGTGCCGCTGTAGCGCAAGTAGAAGGGGGCGAGGCCGGCGGTGAGGGTGCGAAGCCGCGGATTGGTCAGGTCGGTGGGGGCCCGGGGTTCCCGGACCGCAGAAACGTCCTTCGCTACTTCGCCCTTGGGCAAGGCGTCGTACGCCTTCCAGGTGTCGCCGCCGGTCAGGTGCGAGAAGCCGATCTGGTACGATTGGAAGCGCTCATCGACCTTCCGAACGAGGGGCAGGCCGCCAGCGCGGATCTGAACGGACTTCGCAGACGAGCCGCGGACTGGCTCGGCGCTTTGAACGGCCGAAGCAAGGGCAAGCACGCTCGCCCCCACGACTGCCGCCGCGATCATCGGGTTGGCTGAATTCTGCTTCACTGCAAGCTCTCACTGGGCTCGGTCGCCGATTGGCCAGAACGCTATCCCGCAACCATCTCATTGGTCAAATAAATTGACCACGATGCGATTTGGGCAAGCGAGAGCGCACGCCGGCGCGTGTGAGAATGCAGACGATTGTGGGACTTAGCGGCGCTGCTGGCGGCGCAGCAGGGGCGCCGGATAGCGCGGGTCAGCCGGCGCGTGAACGCTTTTTGGGAGGCGCGACGAAGTCGTGACCGGACATGCGACGAATCGACGCTTGGAGCCGGCGCTCGGCGTCATGAATTTCCTGCTGCGTGCGGACGGTCGAGACCATGTGCTGCCGCGCGGCCTCGCTCGCCCGCTCGGGATCCCGGGCCATGATGGCGTCGTAGATGGCCTTGTGTTCGGCCAGCTGCGTGTCGGGCTCGCGCCTGTGCTCGAAGAGGTTTCGGCGGTTCAGGTAGACATTCGAGCGCAGGACGGTCTCCAGGCTGCGCATGACGTGCAGCAGCATGGTGTTGTGGCTTGCGGAGTACATGGCGAAGTGGAAGTCGGCGTCGGACTTCGCGATCTCGTCCGCATCGCCGGCCTCGTGCGCCGCTGACATCCGTTCGAACTGTTCCTGGATGGCCTGGCGGTCCAATTCGGAGGCGCGGGTCGCGGCGTAGCCGGCCGCGGCGGCCTCGACGACGGACCGGAACTCCATGCAATCAATTCGCGCGTCCGGCTCCTCGAAGAGCAGCGCCAGAGGGTCGCGAAGGGTGCTGCCGATGGACTTGCTCACATAGCAGACCCCTTGCGCATCGGTCGTCAGGAGCCCGAGTTGCACGAGCTTGTCGAGCGCAGCGCGCAGGGACGGGCGGGACACGTCCAGCTTCACCGAGAGATCACGCTCGGAGAGCAGGCGTTCCCCGGGCTGAAGCGCGCCTTCCAGGATCAGTTGCTGCAAGTGGTCGGCGACGGCGTCCGCCAGTTTGACCGGCCTGATCGACGTCGACATCGTGCCCGCCTCCATGTGCTCACCTATCCGATGTGGCGCCTCTTCGGTTAGCCGTCAACGCGGTCATCGAACTTGTCCAAACTGGAGAATGGTCAACCCCGCGGATCCGGACGTCTCACCGTGCTCGCGTCGGTTCGGCTGCGACCAGATGGTCCGCGAGGACCTCGAGTGCGCGAACGATCGCGGAATGATCCCAGCCGCCCCCGCCGTGCGCGATACAGGCGCTGAACAGTTGCTGTGCGGAAGCGGTGTTCGGCAGGGATAGCGCCAGGGCTCGCGCACTGGAAAGCGCGAGGTTCAGGTCCTTCTGGTGCAGCTCGATCCGGAACCCGGGCTCGAACGTGCGCTTGATCATGCGCTCGCCATGGACTTCCAGCACGCGAGACGAGGCGAACCCGCCCATGAGCGCTTCGCGGACCTTGGCGGGGTCCACGCCGGCCTTGGAGGCGAAGAGCAGGGCTTCGGCGACGGCCTCGATGTTCAGGGCGACGATGATCTGGTTGGCGACCTTGGCCACCTGGCCTGCGCCCACGTCGCCCACCAGAGTGATGTTCTTGCCCATCAGCTCGAACAGCGGCCGGATGCGTTCGAACGCCTCCGGCTTGGCGCCGCACATGATCGTCAGGGCGGCGTTCTTGGCCCCGACCTCGCCGCCGGACACCGGCGCGTCGACATAGTCGCAACCGAGCGCGGCAATCTTCTCGGCGAAACCGCGGGTGGCGATCGGGTCAATGGAGCTCATGTCCACGACGCATTTCCCCGCGCTCAGGCCTGCGGCCACTCCATCGACGCCGAACAAGACCCGTTCTACGTCCGGAGTGTCCGGAAGCATCAGAATGACCACGTCAGCAGCGGCGGCCACGTCCCGGGCAGAGCCGCAGTCCACGGCGCCGCCGTCCAACAGGTCTTGGGGCAGGGGGCTGTGATGCTGGACGACCCATAGCTGATGGCCGCCGCCCTGGAGGTGGCCGGCCATCGGGCGTCCCATGATGCCAAGGCCGATAAATCCAATCTTCACGTGGGTTGCTCCAAGAAGTTGCGATCAGACGAGGACCGGGCGGCGGAAGATCAGGAGGTCTTCCCGCCGGCGTATCCCTCCGGCAGGGCGAGGATGGCGCGGAAGTCGTTCACATTGGTCCGGGTCGGGCCGGTCACGAGGGTGTCGCCGAGCCGCTCGAAAAAGGCGCCGCTGTCGTGCGCCGCCAGATGGGCGAACGGATCGAGCCCGCTGGCGTGCGCGCGTGCGAGGGTGTCGGGCCCCGCTACGGCCCCGGCCGCACCGCCGCTCGCGCCATCCTCGCCGTCGGTGTCGGCGGCGAGGGCCCACACCCCTGGTCGGCTCCCGAGTTCGGCCATCACGGCGAGCAGGAACTCGGTGTTGCGGCCTCCGCGGCCTGCTGATGCCCCGGTCAAGCTCACCGTCGTCTCGCCGCCGGAGATGAAGACCGTCGGCTCGCGTGCGCACTGACGTACAAGGCCGGCCATCCCGCGGGCGACCTCGCGGCTCTCGCCTTCGATGTCGTCGCCGAGAATCTCTGGCTTGATCCCGGCGGCGCGAGCGACCGCAGCCGCCGCTTCCAAGGCTTTGCTGGGCGTGGCGACGACGCGCACATCGCTGATGATTCTCGGCGGCGCCGGAGGTGGGCTCCGCAGGAGTTTCGCTGCCGACTCCGGCAGGCGTGGCCCCAGGTCCTCTGCGACTTGGCTGAGATCCCGTTCGCCGTCCGGATCGAAGGCCGTCGGCCCAGAGGCGATCGCCGCAATGTGGTCGCCAGGGATGTCGCTGACGCACAGCGTGACAACCCGCGCCGGAGCTGCGGCGGCGGCGAGCTTGCCGCCCTTGATCGCCGACAGCCGGCGGCGCACGGCGTTCATCGTCCGGATGTCGAGACCTGACCGCAGCAGCAGCCGGTTCACAATCCGTTTGTCCTCGAGCGTGACGCCGTCGGTCGGCAGGGCCATGACGGACGAGCCGCCGCCGGAGATCAGCGCAAGGACGAGATCGTCCGCGGCTAGGCCGCGCACCGCCGCCAAGATCTCGCGGGCGGCGATTTCGCTATTGGCGTCCGGAATCGGATGGGCGGCGTCAAGGACGCGGATCCGGTGCGTCGGCGCGCCATATCCGTATGGAACGACGACCACGCCGGAAAGAGCTTCATCGGGCCACGCCGTCTCCAAGGCGGCCGCCATCGAGGCCGCTGCCTTGCCGGCGCCCACGACAATGCAGCGGCCGATCGGCGGCTCGGGAAGGTGGCCTGCCAGGACCCTCGCTGGATCAGCGCTGTCCACGGCGGCCTTGAACATGGATCGCAACACCTCGCGCGCCCAGAGGTCGAGGCGCGCGCTGTTGCCGCCGACCCTCATTGACCTGCGCTCTCCGCGTGAGCCGCCACTTCAAGCGGGCTGTGGCGCGCGCGGCTGGATGGCGCCCACGCGGGCTCGATCATTCTCACGCCTCTACAATGCCCAAGGCCCACGCTCAATGGATAACAATATTGTCCATACGTGACAACCGAGACTTTCCGTCATGCAATGCCGCCCGTCCGGTCCGCAGGGAGCAGGGCGGCGCTTCTAGAACGCGTCCGTGCCATTCATCAGATTGATCTATCTGCATAATCTGATGTCTCGGTGATCGGCGCCGCCTCCTCGCAGGACGTCGTCGAGGGAGGATTCCACCTTCGCAACAAGGTGACGGGGGTGCCGGAGTCATGGTAATATATTTATTCCATTTTGCTTGAGTTCGTCGGCCGCTGGAATTACGGCTGGCCTCACCGGCAAGACCCAGGCAAGAGGGAGGGGCGTCGTTGGTGACTCCCACGAGCGCCAAGCTCAGGCTGACGGCATTGTTCGAGAGCTTCCGCCTCGAGCAGGGAGGAGCGCGATGAGCCTGACCTTGCCGCCCCTTGATCGGGCCGTGCTGCAACGGCGCGATGAGGTGATCCGCGCGTTGCGGCGCATCCTTCCGTCGGCCTCGGTCATCGAGGCGGAAGAGGCTCGTCGCGCCTACGAGTCCGACGGCCTGACCGCCTATCGGCAGCTGCCCATGGTGGTCGCGCTGCCCGAGACGACCGAACAGGTGTCGCAGGTGCTCGCCTGGAGCCATGCCGAGGGCGTGAAGGTGGTCCCGCGCGGCGCCGGCACCTCGCTTTCAGGCGGGGCGCTGCCGCTGGGCGACGCGGTGCTGCTCGGGATGGCCAAGTTCAACCGCGTGCTCGACGTGGACTACGATGACCGGGTCGCTGTCGTGCAGCCGGGGGTCACCAACCTGGCGGTCACCCAGGCCGTGGAAGGCGAGGGCTTCTACTACGCCCCCGATCCCTCGAGCCAGATCGCCTGCACCATCGGCGGCAACGTGGCCGAGAACTCCGGCGGGGTGCACTGCCTGAAGTACGGCCTGACCACCAACAACGTCCTGGCGGTCGAGCTGGTGCTGATGTCCGGCGAGGTGGTCCGCCTCGGCGGCCGGTGGATGGAGCCGCAGGAGCTCGACCTTCTTGGGCTGGTCGTCGGCTCGGAGGGCTTGCTGGGCGTCGTCACCGAAGTGACGGTGCGCATCCTTCCCAAACCCGCCACCGCCATGGCCATGCTGATCGGCTTCGCCTCCGTAGAGGCCGCGGGCCAATGCGTCGCCGACATCATAGGCGCCGGCATCATCCCCGCCGGCATGGAGATGATGGACCGGCTCGCCGTAGAAGCCGCGGAGGCCTTCGTGCAGGCGGGTTACCCGCTGGACGTGGAGGCCTTGCTCATTCTCGAGCTCGATGGATTCGAGGCGGAGTGCGATCACCTGGCCGGCCTGGTCCGGGAGATCGCCGGCACCAATGGCGCCACGACCCAACGGGTCTCGCAGTCGGATGCGGAACGACAGCTCTTCTGGGCCGGCCGCAAGGCAGCTTTTCCTGCGGTGGGCCGCCTTGCGCCGGACTACTACTGCATGGACGGAACCATCCCGCGGGCGCGACTGCCGGAGGTCCTCCGCGGAATGGCGGACATGTCCAGCCGCTACGGCCTCGCCGTGGCCAACGTCTTTCACGCCGGCGACGGCAACCTGCACCCGCTCATCCTCTACGATGCCAATGTCGAGGGGCAGCTCGAGCTGGCGGAGACCTTCGGGGCCGACATTCTGAAGCTTTGCGTCGAGGTCGGCGGCGTGCTGACCGGCGAACACGGCGTCGGGGTCGAGAAGCGGGACCTGATGCCGCTGATGTTCAACGAGACGGACCTCGCCCACCAGCAGCGGCTGAAGTGCGCCTTCGACCCGCAGTTGCTGCTGAACCCAGGCAAGGTGTTCCCTGTGCTGCATCGCTGCGCCGAGCTCGGCCGCGTGCACGTGCACCGCGGTCAGGTCGCCTTCCCCGAGCTGCCGAGGTTCTGACCATGACCTCGCGACCCCGCCTGACCCCGCAGGACCCGGAGGGGGTGCGTGACGCCGTCGCCTCGGCGGTCGCGCGAGGCGAGAAACTCGAGATCGTGGGCGGCGGCTCCAAGGATAATTTCGGCGCGCCCGGCCGAACCGCGGCCCTGCTCGACATGCGCGAGCTCAGTCGAGTGATCGACTACCAGCCTCGGGAACTGACCATCGAGGTCGAGGCCGGCGTCCCTCTCGCCGACGTCAACGCGCTTCTCGCCGAACACGGCCAGACTTTCGCCTTCGACGCCTTCGACCCGGGCGCGATGTTCGGGGGGCCGACTGGCCGCGCGACCGTGGGCGGCGCGATGGCCAGCGCCGTGGCCGGGCCCGGGCGCCTGCAGGGCGGCGGCCCGCGCGATCACCTGCTGGGCTTCGAAGCGGTCTCCGGGCGCGGGGAGCTGTTCGTCGCGGGCGGCAAGGTCGTGAAGAACGTCACCGGCTACGACGTCTCCAAGCTGATGGCCAACTCCTGGGGCCGCATGGCGGCGATGACCAAGCTCACGCTCCGGGTCGCGCCACGCCCGGCCGCGGTCCAAACCCTGGCCTGCGCCGACCTTCGGCCTGAGGCCGCCGTGCAGCTGATGTGCGAAGCGCTCAAGGCGCCGGTGGCGGTCGCGGCCGCTGCTGCTCTGCCCACCGCAACCCTCCTGCGGCTGGAAGGCTTCGAGCGGTCGCTGGCGATCCGTGAGCGACACCTGCGCGAGCGTTTGGCGGGGTTCGGCGTGGTTGAGCCGCTCGACGGCGAGGTGGCCGCGAACCTGTGGCGTCAGACCCGAGAGGCAGCCTGGCTCGCGGACAGCGAAACGCTCTGGCGCATCGGCCTCGCGCCAACTCGCGCCGCGGGGCTGGTCCGGCGGCTCTGGGACCTCGGCGCAAAGACCTTCATGGACCTGGGCGGCGCGCGGATCTGGGCCGGGCTGCCGGCGGAGGCAGGGCCACGCGTGCTGCGCGAGGCGGTGGCGGGGGAGGGCGGCCACGCCACCCTGATCCGCGCCCCGGCCGACTTCCGCACGCAGGCTCCAGCGTTCCACCCGTCAGCGCCCGGGGTGGCCGCCCTGTCTCGTCGGGTGATCGAGAGCTTCGACCCTTGCGGCGTCTTCCGTAGCGGCCGCTTCCACGAGGACGCCGATGCGCACTAGCTTCACCGACGCGCAGCGACGTGACCCGGAGGTCGCCGCCAGCGAGGCGGAGATCCGCCGATGCGTTCACTGCGGCTTTTGCACAGCGACCTGTCCGACCTACGTGCTCTTGGGCGACGAGCTCGATAGTCCGCGCGGGCGCATCTATCTGATCAAGGACATGCTCGAGAACGAGCGCCGTCCGACGCCGGAAGTGGTCACCCATATCGACCGCTGCCTGTCCTGCCTGTCCTGCGTCACCACCTGTCCGTCCGGCGTCGACTACCGCCGGCTGATCGATCACGCCCGCACCTATGTCGAGCGCAATCACCGCAGACCCTGGCCCGAACGCGCGCTCCGGTGGGGCCTCGCCCACATCCTTCCTTATCCCCACCGGTTGCGCCTCGCCTTGCGCCTGGCGCGGCCGATCCGCGGGCTCGCCGGTCCGCTCGGCCGCGCACCTGGGCTGAAATCTGTGGCGGCGATGTTGCGGCTTGCGCCCGCCCAGGAGCCCGCGCCCGCACCAGCCAAGGCTACTCCTGCCATCGGCGAACGGCGTGGGCGGGTGATCCTGCTGCAGGGATGCGCCGAGTCCGTCCTGACGCCGGAGGTCCGAAGCGCCGCGGTGCGTCTGCTGACGAAGGCTGGTTATGACGCCAGCTTCGCCGCCGGGGAGGGATGCTGCGGTGCGCTCGTGCATCACATGGGGCGGCACGAGGCGGCGCTCGTTGCGGCCCGGCGCAACATCGACGCCTGGAGCCGCGCGGCCGAGAACGGACCGGTCGCGGCGATCGTCGTCACGGCCTCCGGATGTGGTTCGGCCGTGAAGGACTATGGCCATCTTTTGCGGGACGACTCCGCCTACGCCGAACGGGCGGCGGCGTTCGCGGCCATCGCGAAGGACGTGACCGAGGTCCTGGATGGCGCGCTGCCGCAGCCCGTCCGGCGCACCGACCTAGCGGTCGCCTTGCATTCCGCCTGCTCGTTGAACCACGGCCAGCGCGTGCGGGTCGAGCCAGCGCGCCTGCTCGCCGTCGCCGGCTTCCAGGTGCTCTCGCCTGCGGAGGCGCATCTCTGCTGCGGATCGGCTGGCGTCTACAACATCCTCCAACCGGACATCGCCGGGCACCTCGGACGGCGCAAGGCGGCGAACCTCGACGGCCTTCGAGCTGACGTGATCGCGTCGGGCAACATCGGCTGCGCCACACAGATCGGCGGTCTGGCCAAGACGCCGGTGGCGCACACGGTGGAGCTCCTGGACTGGGCGATGGGCGGTCCCGCGCCGAGCGCGCTCGCACACCTTCCCGCAACAGAGAGACACCAGACCAATGCCTGAGGTTCAGCTGAGCCTGTCGCCAGCCAATACGATCATTCAGGGCGCGCTGGCGGAAGCTGCGCGGCTGCAGCTGAAGCCGCTGACCGTGGCGGTGCTGGATGCGGGCGGGCACGTGATCGCGCTGCAGCGGCAGGACGGCGCCTCCAACCTGCGCCCCCAGCTCGCCATCGGCAAAGCGGCAGGCGCGCTGGCGCTTGGCGTCTCCTCACGTCAGATCGCCGCCATGGCTGAGGAGCGGCCCCGGTTCGTGGGCGCGCTCGCAAGCCTCGGCGCATCCGCCGCCATGCCAGTCGTACCAGCCGCCGGCGGCGTCTTGATCCGCAACGGGGCCGACCAACTTATCGGCGCCGTCGGCATCACGGGCGACACCTCCGACAACGACGAGCTCTGTGCGCTCGCCGGCGTCCGCGCCGCTGGCCTTCTTGCGTGAACACACACCGCGCTTCCTGATCCAGGATGCGCACCCGCAGGGACGCCGAGACCCGCGACGACCGCGCCGGCGACTGTGGCCGCCTCGAGGCGGCGCTGCGCTCCAAGGCGCAGATCACCAGCACCGCTTACTAACCGGGGCGCCGGACCCGCTGGGCCTCAAGTTCGTGGTGAAGGTCCCCGCGACCACCAGATAGTCGGCTCCTCAGGCGCATCGAGCACCTTGCCTTCTGCAGACCAAGACAAATGGTTCAGGCCGCTGGGCGGTAGGCGCTGCTCGACTTGAGCTTGGCCAATGCACGGCGCGATTTGCGATCTCGTTGGCCCACACCCTCGCGAACCTCCGGTTCCGGGGAGGGCCCAGGAGCTCCACTCCTGGTGCAGAGCCTCGGCTAGAGGTTCACCTTGGCGCTGGGTGACGTCGTGCTGAGCTTGGCCCGCCGCACATAGCTGCGCATCGTGGCGAGGCTGCGATGGCGCGTGTGGCCCATGATCTCCTCGTCGGCGACGCCGTTGCGGTAGGCCGTGGTGACGAAGCCGGCCCGCAGACCGTGCGGACTCACAGGTTCGGCCAGCGTGCCCCTGGATGCCGGCGTCGGCCGCGCGCTTGCGCAGGATTTCACGGATCGCGCCGTCGGTGAGCTGTGCCGGTTGGGCATGGCCTCCGCGGGCGACCTTCCGGAACGCGGGGCCGGACGCGATCTTCGCCCCTTCGAGCCAGGTGCGCAGCGCCGTGACCGGGCAAGTCGCCGGACGTTTGCCGGACGCAATCTGGATCTCGGCGCCTTCGCCGCCGCCGTCGGTCTTCGAGCGCGGGATCAACAGGGTGAGACCGGCCTCGGTCCACGTCAGGTGTTTCAGGTCGATGGCGGCGAGCTCGGAGCGGCGCAGTGCGCCGGCGAAGCCAATGAGGATCAGGGCGCGGTCGCGCAGGCCAGCGAGACTGTCGTCGCAGGTGTCGACCAGCCGGCGGATCTCCGTCGTAGTGATGGCGGCGGCATGGCGGCCGCGGCCGCCATGCCGCCGGCCGATCCCGCGCAGCGTCTCGCGGATCGCTGGATGCTTGGTGTCGAGCGGATGGCCGGCGACGCCGCAGGCCCGGGCGATCGCCGCTACCCGTCGACGCAGAGTCGAAAGCGCGTAGCCTTCGCCGGCGGCCGCCAGGTAGGCGCCGACGACTTCCGGCCGCGCCGGGATGGCCGTGAACCCGTGCCGCTGGCACCAGGCGGTGACGTTGGCCAGGTCCGCCGCATAGGCCAGAACTAACGAACGGCCCATTTTTGTCGCATAGGCGGACAAAATACGAACGTGGCGGCCGCGTTTGGCTCGAAGCTTGCGGCAGTATGCGACCCCAGCCGATCAGCCACCGGCTACCGACTACCGGCCACTGGGAACATCATCGACCGCGGGCCAAGCCTTCGACCACCTCCGAACAACGGATGTTGGCGTCCGAATCTGACACCGCCTGCTAGGCACTGGGGGCAAATGTTTAGCGCTGCCGCCGCACCTGCTCCGGCGTCACCGCGTCCGCATTGTTGCCGAAGCTGCTACGCAAATAGCTTGCGACGGCAGCGACGTCCTCATCGGACAAGCGCTTGCCGAAAGGCTTCATCGTCGTGCGGCTCGAAGCGAAAGGCGGCGGCGGAAGATCCGGACCGTAGAGAATGACGTTGATCAGCGAGGAAGGATCGTTCGCCTGAACGATCGCATTACCGCCGAGCGGCACGCCGAGGACCTTATCGCCTTTGCCGTCCGGAAGGTGGCATGTACCGCAATGCACAGTGTAGACGATCTCGCCATCGTCCACGCGCGAACGAAGGAACGACAGATCGCTACGCTTCGGGCTCGGATCGATCCCTTTGAGATAGGTCGCGATCGCTACGGCGTCCTGCTTCGTCAGGTGCCGTGTTGATTCAAACACCTCGTTCATCGGACCATGCACGACAGCGTGGCCATTCTTTCCCTCGGTCAGGTAAAGCGCAATGTCCGTGGCGCTCCAGCGATTCAGGCCGTGGCGTCCGGGGGTCAGGTCGACCGCGGACCAGGTCCGGTATGCGCCGCTCGCGACCTGGTCGACATAGGCGCCTCCCTGCAGCGCGCGATCCTCGTCAAGCCCGCCGAGGACATTGCGCGGCGTGTGGCAAGCGCCGCAATGGGCGACCCCCTCTACGAGATAGGCGCCCCTGTTCCACGCCGGCGACTTCGTGGCGTCCGGCGTGAACGCGGCGCTGTCATGGAACAGCCCCTTCCAGAAATGCAGTAGCGATCGGTTGTTGAACGGGAAGGACAGGCGGTTTTCCCGATTGGGCTGCGCCACCGGTTCAGTCGTCCGGAAGTACAGATAGAGCGATGCGATGTCCTCGTCGCTGAGCTTGGCGAAGGACGTATAGGGAAAGGCCGGATAGAGGTGAGCGCCATCTGGCCGGATGGCGTGCTTCATCGAGGCATGAAACTGCTCGTAGCTCCAGCGCCCGATACCATGTTCCGGATCCGGCGTGATGTTGGTTGAAAAGAGCACACCGAACGGCGTCTCGAACTTTACGCCGCCCGCAAAGCGCGCCTGGCCCGGAACCGTATGGCAGGCCGCGCAATTGCCGATCCGGGCAAGATACTCCCCCTTCTCGACGCCGGCGTCATGCCTTTCCAAGGGCGCCGGAGCGGGGAGCGGCAAAGGGCGAAAAGCATAAGCGGCCGCACCGCATCCCACTATAGTCAGCAGGAGGGCGAAGGACGCAATGCGCAGCCATCTCCGCCGCGGCCTAGCCTCTTGTCCGCCGGTCTTGTCGGTCACCCCTGCGCCTCGTCGACGGGGATGCCCACAAGCCTGAGCCAGTTGAATGTCCTTTCCCGAAGAAATTGCCGTGCATCCATATCGTGGCTCGGTTGCCAGTTGAGCAGCGAGCCAGTGATATTCGCCATGAACGCATCGACTGCGGCCGACTTGTCGATGGCGGTTTCCGGCATGACCTTGGCGATGGCGGTACGCAAAATCTGCCCGCGCCTTTGCTCCAACTCAAGCAGGATCGGGTCCTTTATGTTGCTTGTGTACCGCAGCATGAAGCTTGAGAACTTATCTCGGCTGCCGGCCTTTTCAGCGATCATGTCGACTATTGCGAGTAGACCGGCAGAGCCCTGTTCTACATCCAAGGCCATAACTTGTGCCTCGTACTGAGCCACGCGGCGCCTGACCAGGGTCCTTTTCAGTTCGTCGCCGCTCTTGAACCGCAACGTTATGGCGGTACGCGACAGACCTACTTCACGCGCGACCTCCGACACGGAAAAGCCGTCCAGCCCACGTCTCAGGAGCACTTCTTGCGCAGCCTCCAGAATTTGGTCGTCGGTCGCGGACAGCGGACGGGCCATAACAATCTCGGGCAGTCAAACCAACTGCGGCAGCCTCCGCCGCACCCAGGTCCTATCGCCCATTGAAGTTTCTTGCAACCCTGTTACTAACGGGGTCGGAAGTAATGTGGGCATGCGCCGGAAAAGGATGTCCCGACAACCCTGTTGGAGAGAGATTCGATGGATGTCGGGCCCCGCTTGCGAAAAGGTCTGATTTATGGAGGCATCGGCGCAATCGCGTCCGGTGTGACGCTTGCCTACATCGCGTGGCCTTCCGACAGGGCCACCGCGCAAGTTGGCTCCTTCGTCAGGAACGGCGAGGCGGGTTTCGTCGTCACCCACTTCGCTTACGCGCTCGGGCCCGATGCGGCGGAGACCGGCGCCTGCCCAAATGGCATGTCCAAGAGTGCGCTCGAGATCTTTGCCGAAACGCCCGAAGGCCGGCGGCACCCCGGCGAAGGCGACGAGGAATATGGCAAGCGCCTCGAAGCAGGCGGAAAATCCATTTCCACGACAAGTGATGGCAAGAACTACTGCATGCACCCGGAGCTGGCCCCGCCCGATCCGCACACACGGATCCTGACGAGCGCCAGCGTTCCTGCCGAGGGCATCGATCTCGACGGGAAGATTTCGCGCTCGAAGGAAGATGCGCAGCGCGGCCTGCTCGACTTTACGGGCGTCGACGGCGCAAAGGGCGTGGACAATCAGTTCTGGCGGGCGGTCGGGTGCAACAAATCCTTTCAGAAAAGCGGGCATTCGAACAGCTTCGAGACCGAAATGTACACGGGCTCCTGGGGCATCCTGATCACTCTGTCCGACGTCGACGACCTCAGGAACGATGATCATGTCGACGTGGGCATTTATGCAAATGCCGATCCTATCCAGGTCAGCCCCACGCGCGTAGCGCTGGAATATGCAACCTATGCGATGGATCAGGACAAGGCGTTTCGCGCGTCCACCACGGGCAGGCTCGAAAACGGTGTGCTGACGACCGAGCCCGTGGACATCCGGGCGCGCCACGTCGTGAACAGCATGCAACTGCAGCGTCCGCTGCGCGACGCTCGGATCAGGGCGAGCCTGTCCGCCGATGGCGTCATCAAGGGCTATCTCGCCGGATACACTCCCGTGATCGCGATGTACGATTTCCAGTTCGGCTATCGCAACGCAAGCGATGCATCCGGCAAACCCTCGCCCATGGCCAGGCGTTTGCTGTCGTCCAATGGGGCGGCCCGCTCGCTCGGCCACACCTGCCACGGGATGTATCAGTCGTTGCACCGTCTGGCGGACGGGCATCCGGACCCGCAAACCGGCAGGTTCACGTCGATATCGACCCAATATCAGTTCGAGGCGCGGCCCGCTTTCGTGGTGGATGTCAAGACGAAGAGCGTCAACGCGAAGCTGATCCGCCATGACTAGGCTTTCCATCCTCTCGCTCAAGAGTCAGTGGGCCGCGCTTTCGAGAGACAGAAAGCGTCTGTGCATTGCGGCGGTCCTGATCGTCCTGGCGCTGCTCTTCATACTTCAAGCGCGCGCAGCGAGCGAACCCGAGCCGATCGGCGGCCCGCCGATGGTCCGCCGACTGACCGAAGCCCAGTACCGCGCCAGCATGGCGGATATCTTCGGGCCTGGGATTCCAATTACCGCCCGTTTCGAGAAGCCGGTGCGCGCCGACGGGCTGATCGCGATTGGCACCGGCGAGGCCGGCATGTCGCCCTTCGCCGTCGAACAATATGACGCCGCGGCGCAAAGCATCGCCGCGGCCGTGCTGAGCAAGGAACGGCGCCACCAGTCGCTCTCCTGCCGACCGAAGAGCGAGGCGATGTTCGACGAGGCATGCGCGCGCAGCTTCCTGACTGAGAAGGGCCGATTGCTGTTCCGGCGCCCCCTGACCAGCGCGGAGGCCGACAAATATGTCAGACTGGCGCGCTCGGCTCACAGCAAGCTCGGTAGCTTCCACGAGGGGCTGGAGCTCAGCCTCTACACAATGCTCGTCTCGCCCCATTTCCTGTTTCGGATTGAGCAGATGGCGGCGGGCTCGGATGAGCCGGCCGGGGAGCTCGATGCCTTTTCCAAGGCTTCGCGAATCAGCTTCTTTCTGACGAATTCGGCGCCCGACGACGAATTGCTGCGCGCTGCCGAGGCGGGCGAGTTGGACCATGGTTGGGGCCTGCGCCGACAGGTCGATCGCCTCATGAAGTCCAAACGGTTCGAAGAGGCGGTGCGCGCATTCTTTGCCGACATGCTGCAGTTCGAACGCTTCGATGACCTGTCCAAGGATCCGGCAATCTACCCGGCCTTCAATTCCGATGTCGCGGCCGATGCGCAGGAGCAAACGCTGCGCACGATCGTCGATCACCTGCTCACCAAAAAAGGCGACTATCGCGACCTGTTCACCACACGCGACACGTTCCTGACGCGGTCGCTGGGCGTGATCTATCGCACCCCGGTGCCGACGCGCGGGGGCTGGGATGCGCTCGCGTTCGACAAGGACGGGAATCGCGCCGGGATCCAGTCGCACGTGTCCTTCCTTGCCCTGCATTCCCATCCAGGACGATCCTCTCCGACCTTGCGCGGCTATGCGGTGCGTGAAGTGTTTCTATGCCAGCAAGTGCCCGATCCGCCGGCCAATGTGAATTTCAGCGCGATCGAGGAAAAGGCTCACGCCAGGATGGTGACGGCGCGCGATCGCCTCGCCCTCCATTCCACCGAACCCTCCTGCGCGGGCTGCCACAAGGTGATGGACCCGCTGGGACTAACGATGGAGAATTATGACGGGCTCGGCACGTTCCGCACGCAGGAGAATGGCGCGCGGATCAACACGGTTGGGTCGCTCGACGGGACGGATTTCAATACGACAGACGGCCTCGCGAAGGCCTTGCGCAATCATCCGGAAACGCCGCGGTGCGTGGCGGAGCGGCTGTACAAGTCAGCCGTCGGCCGCGATATCGTTTGGGGCGAACGCTACTATCTCGATTGGCTGATCGCCGCCTTTGAAAAGGGCGGCTACCGCATTCCCGACCTCATGCGCCGGATCGTGTTGAGCGAGAACTTTTTCACAGTGACCCGTCCCGCGCCGGTCATGGCGACGCAGCGGCTCATGAAAAGCAACAAAACCGAGCGAGACAGGACATGAGCAGGATCTCCCGCAGGATGGTGCTCCGCGGCGTGGCGGGCGGCGCGGCAGTCGGCGTGTCGCTGCCGCTGCTTGACTGCTTCCTCGACAATAACGGCAAGGCGATCGCTGCAAGCGGTCAGCGCATTCCGGTGCGCTTTGGCACATGGATCTGGGGCTGCGGCTTCATTCCGCAAAAATGGATTCCCGCCACGACTGGCCGCGGATATCTGATGCCCGAAGACTTAGCCCCGCTGGAGCCGTACCGGGAAAAGCTGGCGATCTTCACCGGATTTGACGTCAAATTGGACGGCGTGGCGAACAAGCCGCACGTCACGGGCTGCCTGGGCCTGCGGACCGGCATCCCCGTCCCCACCGAGAATGTGAAGGCGCCGACGTTGGATGTGCTGATCAGTCAGGAGATTGGCGGCGAAGCGCGCTTTCGATCACTGGAAATCAGCGCATGTGGGCTGCAGCGGTCCTACTCCTACCAAGCCGCGGGTTCGCCCAATCCCAGCGAGACGTCGCCTGCGGCGCTTTATCGCCGAATCTTCGGCGAGGGCTTTCAGGATCCCAATTCGGTGAATTTCGCGCCGGATACCCGTATCCTGGTGCGAAAGAGCGTGCTTTCCGCCGTGTCCGAAGACCGGCAGAAGCTGATGCAAAGCGTAGGCGCGAGCGATCGCCAGCGGCTGGAAGAGTATTTCACCTCCATCCGCCAGATCGAACAGCAGCTTGAACTGCAGCTTCAGCCCCCTGCTCCGGTCAAGGCCTTCAGCAAGCCCGGAACGCCGAGCGAGAATGCGCCCGGCTCCGAAATGCGCCAGGTCATGCAGACCCATCGCGTAATGGCGGAGCTGCTCGCCAAGGCGCTCCAGTGCAACCAAACGAAGGTGTTCAACGTCCTGTTCTCCGACACCGCGTCGAATCTGCGCCGGGAGGGGGAGACAACCACCCACCACACGCTCACGCACGAGGAGCCGGAAGACAAGACTCTTGGTTATCAGAAGGAATGTTCCTGGTTCGCCAGCAACAGCATGGTCGCCTGGAAAGAATTCCTAGATGAAATCTCTAGAATTCCGGAAGGCGACGGTACCCTGCTCGATAACTGCCTGATCCTGGCCCACTCCGATTGCTCGGTCGCCAAAGCGCATGCGGTGGAAGGCATCCCGGCCATAGTCGCGGGCAATGCTGGCGGCGCCGTCCGGACCGGGTACCACCTCGCTGGCAACGGCGATTCCATCGCGCGCCTGGGGCTTACTGTTCAGCAGGCCATGGGCGTCCAGGTCGAGCGCTGGGGCCAACTTTCCATGGAAACGAACCGGACGATCACGGAACTGCTCGCATAGAAGGCGACAACCTCATGGCGGCGACTAGGTGTCGTTACCAAGAAGGTTGTTCACCCTCTGCCAGGGGGTGAAGCCTTTGATGCCGGAGTGGGGTCGGGTGAGGTTGTAGCTGTCGGTCCAGGGTCCGACGGCCTTTGATCGCTCCGCCGACGAGCCGTAAGGCTTGGCGTAGGCCCACTCGCGCAGACTGGTCTGGATGAAGCGTTCGGCCTTGCCGTTGGTCCTAGGCGTGTAGGGGCGGGTTCGGACGTGACGCGCGCCGGCGGTCTGCAAGGCTTTGGCGAAGAGCTTGGAGCGATATGCCGAGCCGTTGTCGGTCATCACCCGTTCGACGGTGACGCCGTGGCGGGCGAGCCAGGCCAGGGCGCGCTCGAGGAAGGCCGTGGTGTCCTCCTTGCGCTCGCTAGGCAGGATCTCGGTGTAGGCCAGGCGCGAGGCGTCATCGACGCAGACGTGCAGGAAGTCCCAGCCGGCTCCCCGGGATGCGCCTTTACGGCGGTCGCCGGTGATGCGGTGGCCTTCCACGTCGAAGCGGCCGAGCTTCTTGATGTCGAGATGGATCATCTCGCCGGGTCGCGAGCGCTCGTAACGGATCACCTCGGGCCGGGGCTCCAGCGCCGTCAGCTTGCCCAGCCCCAGCCGGCGAAGGATCACGCCCACCGTCGAGCGCGCCATGCCCAGGGCCTGGGCGATCGCCGGCCCGGTCATCCGCTGGCGGCGCAGCTGCTCGATCTGCATCACCCGCGGTTGCGACGTCCTGCGCGGACATCGTCGGGGCGCCGAGCTGCGATCGGTGAAGTCTTCGCTCGGCCCCCGACGACGCCGGCCCACCCATTTGCGGGCCGTCCGCACCGAGACCCCAGCCGCTTCCGCCGCAGCTGCCACCGACCAGCCTTCATCTACGATCCGAGACACCATCAGGGCTCGACCACGCGGCGTCAGCCGCGCATTCTTATGGACGTTCATCCGGGGAGTTCCGGTGGAAGTGGAGTGTTGCAACCCCAGCTTCGTTCAGACCCCTCCCCGGGTGAACAACCTTCGTAGCTTCGACAACTAGGCGAGGGGCGCATGGGGGGCGGGACTCTCACAAGTTCTCAGTTCGTTCGAACCTAGCGTTGTTCAGCTAACAAATGTCGCGCTGCCCTCAGTCTCGCCTCCGCGGTAGATCAGATAGCTGACTGAGAGGATCCCGACGACGACCAGGGCGATGCTGGTGGCCTTGACCCCCTGGAACCAGCTTTCGCCGCGTTTGACGCGCTCCCATGCCTCCTTGAGCACCGGCTGTGTGGCGATGACCAGTGCGGAGGCCTTCTCCTGGGCAAGCGCTGTGTCAGCGTTCCCCGCCGCAATCATCGTGGCCATCTCGTCGAGCACCTTGAACGCTTGATCGTTCAGCCTCTTGCTAGGATTCAATCGCAGCCGAATGGACGCCTCCGACGTCCGAAACTTGGCTACAGCCTCGGCGCGCGCAACTGTCTGAGCGGTGCCGTTAAGGTAGTTGCTCCACGTCCACGCTTCGAAGTGCGAGACGGCTTGGGACAGTTCGGCACGTAGCGCGTCAATCCACGCCTGTCGGAGATCGGAAGTCTTGGCGTCCTTGGTGACGATCAGACCGACCAGGCCGAAGTATCCTGCGACCACGGCAGCGAGGACTGCTGCCAAAACTGTATCCGATGGCATCGATCGCGCCCCCCAGGCGGACTCATCGAGCTTTCAAGATTGGAAAGCAATCCATCAAGACAATCACTCGAGCGGGTCGCCCCGGTGCGACGACCCGCAGGTCCGTTCCATCACTGACGCAGGCACCCCCAAGAGCGGGTCGGTGGTACGCTTTCGCAAGGCGCCGCAATTGAGATGAGGGAATCGCGCGGCGGCTGCTGGGACGACGATGTCGGCTTGTCGTAGCTTCGACGTCCATACTTCACTCTCACGTCCTGGCCAGGCTTGGGCCTGTCGGCCCCGGGCGCCTGCTGTCACACCAGGAAGGACAGTCGCCCCTCAGCGTCGGGCGCCGGCAACCAAAATGGAAGCCCGACAAAAACCCGCCAAAAGGGACATCATTTCCGGCCAGATTGGACAAAAACTTCGGCCAATCCGGGGACAAGAACTGAACGGTGACAAAAACCCTGACCGGCTACACTTGGAAATGGAATCCACCCGGCTACACGCCTTTCTCCGCTAATATATGTTATGCGAAATTTAGCAACTTCTAGTGCGTGAACATCCGTATCCGCCCCGGCCCCGCTTCACGGACGGAGCGTTTGGCGCGTGTCCGGCGATGGGGGCGCCGACATGGCCGGCTCCCAGGCGGACCAGGCGTCAGCCGCCGATCGGTCTTCAGCATTCGAAAGCCCGGAGCCGAAGCGCTCGCGCCAGGCGATGAACGCCAGCATCATCTCCACGGCGGCCTTGATGCTCAGCGTCCTCTCCGGGCCATCGTGCTGACCGAAGTCGTTGGAGAAGAGTTCGTTTCTGTGCGGGAGCCAGCGCGAGCGGATGACGTCGTTGTCCTGCTCGAACAGGCGCATGAATTCGGCCACCTCGGCGGGCTCGGCGACAAGTCCGGCGCCTTGGTGTTCCGAGTCCAGATACCGGAGAAGGTCGTATTGCAGCCGTCCGTCATGACCTCGCTCGTGCATGAGCTCATTCACCAGTCCACAGATCTGGCTGGCTTGACCGCTGAAGCTGGCGTTCTCGCGACTGGGCAGTTCGAGACCGTCCAGCGCACATCCTGCGACGGCGCAGAAATCTGCAATCAGCTCGGGCGCAGGGCGTCCCTCGGGATACAGGCGAACCCGAAGCGCCTCCTCTCCGAACGCGGCCGAAAGCCGCTCCACGAAAAGCTTCAGGTCGAAAAACCCCTTGTGAACCGGCAGTTCCGGATCGAATTCCTCATCATTGCAGAAATCCGGCACCCCCTTCCGGACAACCTGCCCCTGACGAAGCGCCGTGTTCGTCAGAGACCTAGCCATATGGTATTGAGAGCGGATATAGACAACAACTATAAAGTCTTCAAAGAATGGACTCAGGAATTCACGAAGGAACATCATCCGTTCCGTCGTGTTCACCCGACTATGGATGTGCTCGCTTGATATGATGACGGTCGCGTCATCGTCGATTGCAGACAGCTCGAACTCGAGGCCTTCCTGTATCTCTTCGGTCAGCAGCGTCCGGGCCGCCGGCCTCCTGAGGCCTACCGCGTGGTCGATATCATCGACTTCACAAAAATCCGGCCGTGCGACGACAGCCAAGGCGAGATGATTGAACAGCCCCTCTTTGGCGTAGGGCGCTAGGCTCTCGGGAACGTAGAATCCGGACGCCTTCAAACGTGTTCGGTTCAGCCCGAGAAACCGTTGTATGGACGTCGAACCCGTCTTCTCAGTTCCGACGTGGAGTATGCAAGTTCGCCCCATCAAATACCTGCCTGCAATCCTTCACTATTTCATCCGAATTGGCTCCAATTCTGGATCTGAAGACATGTCGCGCGCCCCCATCCCAGCATCGGCGCCCTCAACCCGGTGGAGGATCTGCGATCCTTGCGGGCTTGCTCGGCGCGGAACTCAACCTCGACGAGCATAAAAACCGCCCGGCGCGACCGAATTAAGGCTCGTCGGTATTGTTTGAGTATCGAGAGGTGCTGCCGAGCCCCCTGCCCTGACATGTCTCTCTGGCGGACCGTCGGCGCCCGCCTTCCGGGTGCGTGGCTTCGCAGACAACCTTGCCCCTGCTAGCGTGGCCTTCGTAGGCGCGGCGCGAGTCGAATTCGGGGGATGCCTTTGCCAGGGAGCGCCATGCCGGCAAGCGCTGGCGACCTGCAGCTGGCCGCCGCGCACAGGGCCTTCATGCAGGCGCGCGGTCTGCAGCACGACTTCACCGCTGTGCCGGCGCCGAAGCCGCCGCCCGCCTGGATCGCGCAACTGATCGAGGCCCTGACGACCGCCGCGCCGGTCCTGAAGATCGTGTTCTGGGCCGGCGTGGCGCTCGGCGCGGCCGCCCTGCTCTGGGTGATCGTCCGCGACCTGCCGTTTGCGCGAGGGCGGCGACGGCGCAAGCCGGCCGTCGCCTCGATCGACTGGCGTCCGGAGGCCGGCGCGGCGCGGCCCCTGCTGGACGACGCCGACCGCCTGGCGCAATCGGGGCTGTTCGGCGACGCCATCCACCTCCTCCTGTTCCGCAGCATCGAGGACATCGGCGCCAAGCGGCCCGAGGCCGTGCGCGCGGCCTTCACCAGCCGCGACATCGTCGAGGCCGCGCCCCTGTCCGAGGACGGCCGCTCGGCGTTCCGACTGATCACCGAGGCGGTCGAGCGCAGCTTCTTCGGCGGTCGGCCGGCGGCGGCCGACGATTTCAACCGCTGCCGCCGACAGTATGAGGCCTTCGCCCTGGCCGAGCGGCGGCCATGACCGCGGCAGATCCCGTCCAGGCTGGGCAAGACGCCTTCTCCGCGCGATCGGTCCTGGCGCTGATCCTGGTCGGGATCGTCGCCCTGGCCGGCTTCGGCGCCCTGGCGACCTATGCGCCGGAACTGCGCGGGCGCTCGAATGGCGGCGGCCACGCCCTGTCGGGCTCTGCGGTCGGCTTTCGCGGCGCCCGCGACATGCTCGTGGCGATCGGCGTGCCGGCCACCGTCAGCCGTACGCGGCTGAGTTCGCGGCAGCTGACAGGGACAGGCCTGGTGTTGACGCCCAGTCCGATGACGCCCGCAGCCGAACTGGGCAAGTTTCCCACCGCCCTGCGCACCCTGATCATCCTGCCGAAGTGGCAGGCGGCTCCTGACCCGCGCCGTCCGGGCTTCGTGTTGAAGGCGGGCGCGCTTCCTGACGGCTGGGCGAAGCCGCTGCTTTCCGGCTTCGGTCCAGGCACAAGGGTGACGGTGACGCCCGGCGCGCAGCGGCCGGTGCTGTACGGGACCGGGCTGCATTTCGCCCCACAGCAGGCCCTGCCGCTCGGCCCCTTCGACGGCTTGCAGACCATCTCCGGTCCGGACTGGCGGCCGGTGCTGGTCGACGGCCAAGGCCGGGCGGTGCTCGCGGCCTCGCGCAGCCACGCCTACCTCTATGTGCTGGCCGATCCGGACCTGCTGAACAACCAGGGCCTCAGCGACATCGACACGGCGCGTGTCGGCATGGCCGTGCTGCAGATGCTGAGCGGCGAGGACGGCGTGGCCTTCGACGTGACGCTGAACGGCCTGGGCCAGGGCCGCAGCCTGGCGCGGCTGATGCTTGAGCCGCCCTGGCTGGCGGCCACCCTGTGCGGACTGGCGGCGGTGCTGCTGACCGGCTGGCAGGCGCTGGCGCGGTTCGCAGCGCCGGCCGCCGAGGGCCGCGCAATCGCGCTCGGCGCCGCGGCCCTGGTGGACAACTCCGCCGGGCTGATCCGGATGGGCGGCAAGGAGGCGGCGCTGGCCCCCGACTATGCGGCGGTCACCTTCAACCTGGTCGCCAAGGCTGGCGGGATCGCCGCGCCGGCGGCGGGCGGGCCGGAGACCGCCGCCTGGTTGGCGCGCGCGGCCGAGCAACGCGGCCTGACCGATCCGCAGGCGCTGGCGGCGGACGCTGGGGCGGTGCGGACACGCGACGAGCTGATGGCTGTGGCCGACAGCCTCTATCAATGGCGACTGGAGATGACGCGTGAACGTGAGTGAGGTGAAGGCCCTGGCCGATCGAGTCCGGACCGAAGTCGGCAAGGCCATCATCGGCCAGCACGATACGGTCGACCTGTTGCTCACCGCCCTGTTCGCGCGCGGGCACGTCCTGATCGAGGGCCCGCCCGGCACGGCCAAGACCTTCCTGGCGCAATGCTTCGCCCGCACCCTGCGGCTGGACTTCGGCCGAATCCAGTTCACCCCCGACCTGATGCCGGCGGACATCATCGGGACCAATGTCTTCAACTTCCAGACCAGCGCCTTCACCCTGACCCAGGGCCCGGTCTTCTGCGAGCTGATGCTGGCCGACGAGATCAACCGGACGCCGCCGAAGACCCAGGCCGCCCTGCTGGAGGCGATGCAGGAGCGGCGGGTGACGATCGACGGCCGGTCCCATCCGCTCAGCGCCCGCTTCATGGTGGTGGCGACCCAGAACCCGCTGGAACAGCAGGGCACCTATCCGCTGCCGGAGGCCCAGCTCGACCGCTTCCTGTTCAAACAGGTGCTGGCCTATCCCTCGCGCGAGGAGGAGCGGAAGATCGTCGCCACCTACGGCATGCACGCCGGCGGCGCCGATCCGCAGGATTTCGACATTCAGCCGGTGGCCGAAGGCGCCGAAATCGCCGAGGCCGCCCAGGCGGTCGCGAGCGTCCGCCTGACCGACGACATCGTCAGCTATGTGCTCGACCTGGTGCGCTCGACCCGGGAGACGCCAGACCTGCAGAGCGGGGCCTCGCCCCGGGCCGCCAGCCAGCTCGCCCTGGCCGCCCGCGCCCGAGCGGCGCTGGACGGCCGCGACTACGCCCTGCCGGACGACGTCAAGGCGCTGGCCCTGCCCCTGCTGCGGCACCGGGTGATCCTCTCGCCGGCCGCCGAGATCGACGGGCGGCGCGCCGAGACCATCATCGCCGCGCTCGTCGACCGCGCCGCCGCGCCGCGCTGAGCCGATGAACCTCTACCCCACGCGCCGGGTGATCGTGCTGGCCGCGGCGGGCGCGCCGGCAGCCCTGCTGGTCGCCGCTGCACGGCCCGAGCTGTGGATCGTGGCGGCCGGGTGGGGTCTGCTCACAGCGGCGCTGCTCGTCGCCGACGCGGCCCTGGCCGCCCCCGTGAGCGCGCTGTCGCTCGGCCTCCACGCGCCAGGCCTGATCGGCGTCGGGCGGGAGGAAATGCTGCGCGTCGACGCCCGCTTCGCCGGGTCGCCGCCGCGGGAGGTCGAGGTCGCCGTGGCCGTGGACGAGCGCCTGGAGGCAGCCTCCGGCCGCAGCCGGGTTCAGGTGCGCGACGGCGCCGCGTCGGCCAGCTTTCCGCTGCGGGCGCTGCGTCGGGGCGAAGGGCGACTGCAGGGCGTCTGGGCGCGCTGGCGCGGCCCGCTCGGCCTGGTCTGGCGGCAGCGGGCGCAACAGCCGGCGCTCATTGTCCCCGTCACCCCGGACATGGCGGCGGTCCGCGAAGAGGGCATGAAGCTGTTCGCCCGGGATGCGCCGATGGGGGTGAAGGCGCAGCTCGAGCTCGGCGAGGGCGCAGAGTTCCACGCGCTGAAGGAATTCCAGACCGGCATGGACCTGCGGGCCATCGACTGGAAGCAGAGCGCCCGGCACGGCAGGCTGGTGGGACGCGAGTACCGGGCCGAGCGCAACCACAGCATCCTCCTGGCGCTCGACAGCGGCCGGTTGATGAGCGCCCCGGTCGCCGGCCAGGCCCGCATCGACCGCGCGGTCAACGCAGCCCTCCTCCTGGCCTTCGTCGGCCTCAAGCTCGGCGACCGCGTCGGCGTCTTCTCGTTCGACGCCCGGCCGCGCGTCAACAGCGGCGTGGTGGCCGGCCTGCGGGCCTTTCCGGCGCTGCAGCGCCTGGCCGCGGAGATCGACTATTCGACGGAGGAGACCAACTTCACCCTGGGACTGACCAGCCTGGCCGGCCGGCTCGATCGTCGGGCGCTGGTGGTGATCTTCACCGACTTCGCCGATCCGACGAGCGCGGCCCTGATGGTCGAACATGTCGGCAGGCTGGCCCGCACCCACCTGATCCTGCTGGTGACCTTCCGCGACGAGGAGCTCGAACAGCTCGCCGCCGCCGAGCCGCTGGAGCCTGACGACGTCTCGCGCGCAGTGGTGGCCGACGCCCTGCTGCGACAGCGCGAGAGCGTGCTGGCGCAACTTCGCCGGCTCGGCGTGCAGATTCTCGAGGCGCGCGCCGCGGAGATCGGCCCGACCCTGATCAACCGGTATCTCGACGTGATGCGGCGCGAGCTCGTCTGACCCCATGGCCGACCTGCAACTCAAGAGCCACCGCTTCCGCGCCGAGCGCGAGGACGATTGGCGCCGTCTCGAGCGGCTGCTCGACCGCGCGGAGCGCTCGGGCGTGAAGAAGCTTCGCCCCGCGGAGCTGCTGGAGATCCCGGTCCTCTACCGGCAGGCGCTGTCGTCGCTCTCGGTGGCGCGGTCGATCTCGCTGGACCAGAGCCTCATCGACTATCTGGAGGCGCTCAGCGCGCGAGCCTACTTCTTCGTCTACGGCGCGCGCACCAACGCCTGGCGGCGGATCGGCGGCTTCTTTCGGCGTGACTGGCCCGACGCCGTCCGCGGCCTCTGGCGCGAGACCCTGGTCGCCACGGCGATCGGCGTGCTGGCCGCCGTCATCGCCTTTGGCCTCGTCATGCGCGAGCCGGACTGGTTCTACAGCTTCGTCCCTCCCGCCCTGGCCTCCGGGCGCGAGCCCCACGCCTCCACGGAGTTCCTCCGCGCGACCCTGCATGGTCCGGCGGGGCAGCCCGGCGGACAGAAGGATGGACTCGACGTCCTGGCCACCTTCCTCTTCACGCACAATTCGCAGATCGCGCTGTTCGCTTTCGCGTTCGGCTTCGCCTTCTGCGTGCTGACGGCGGTGCTGCTGCTCTCCAACGGCGCCATGCTGGGCGCCTTCCTGGCGGTGTTCGCCCAGCACGGGCTGATCGTCCCGGCGGTCGGCTGGCTGATGATCCACGGGGTGACCGAGCTGTTCGCCGTGACGCTGGCTGGGGCGGCGGGATTGTCGATCGGCTGGGCGGTCGCCTTTCCGGGCGGCCGAACCCGGGTCGACGCGGCGATGCACGCCGGCAGGCGCGGGGCTGTGGTGATGGCCGGCGTCGTGGTGATGCTGTTCTGCGCCGCCTTGCTCGAAGGCTTCGCCCGCCAGTTGGTGGAGGCCGATTGGGCGCGCTACGCCATCGCCGCGGCGACGGCGGCGCTCTGGGGCGGCTACTTCTACCGGCCGTCCCGCAAGGCGAGCGCGCGGTGATGGCGTCGCGGCGGCGAAAGCGGGCTCGCGCCCAGGCGCCTGGGCCAGAGGTCGACCTGCGCCGGCGCTTCGTCACGCCCGAGGGGGTCGACCTGCGGCTCCAGGTCGGCGCCTACACCGACCGCGCACTGGCCCTGATGTTGGACGGGCTGATCATCATCGGCGCCCTGATCGGCCTGACGATCCTGGCGGGCCTGGCGTCGTGGGCGACGAAGAGCCCGGCGCCGGGCCCGGCGATCACCATCATCTGGCTGCTCGGCTCCTTCATCCTGCGGGTCGGATATTTCATCGGCTTCGAGCTGCAAGCGCGCGGCGCGACGCCCGGAAAGCGGGCCATGGGCCTGCGGGTCATCGCCCGCGACGGGCGCAGGCTGACGGCCGACGCCATCTTCGCCCGCAACGCCATGCGCGAGCTGGAGATCTTCCTGCCCGCCACCTTCCTGTTCGCCCGGGGCTCTGGGGTGGACGGCGCGCTGATCTCGCTGGGCGCGATCTGGACGGGGGTCTTCGTGATCTTTCCCCTGTTCAACCGCGATCGCCTAAGGCTGGGCGACCTGGCCGCCGGCTCCATGGTGGTGAAGGCCCCGAAGATCCGCCTGCTGCGGGACATCGCCGAGGCCGGGCCGCAGACCGTTGGCGGAGTCGCCTTCACCGACGCCCAGCTCGACGCCTACGGGATCAAGGAGCTGCAGGTGCTGGAGCAGGTGCTGCGCACCGGCGACCGCCGCACCCTGGCCGCGGTGGCGACGCGCATCCGCGGCAAGATCGCCTGGGAGGGTCCGACGGACACGCCGGACCGCTCCTTCCTGGGCGCCTACTATGCGGCCCTGCGCCAGCGCCTGGAGACCGGCCTGCTGTTTGGCCGGGCCCGGCGCGACAAGCACGACATCTAGGCGAAGACTTGAGCCAAGCTCTCCCCGCCGCCGCCCTTCATCTCGCGCAGCTGGGTGTAAAGCGCCGCGCTGCCGACGCTCATCACCAGCGATAGGAAGGCGTTGAACAGTGAGACGACGGCGATGGTCAGGAACCCGGGCGCCGCGACCTGGGCCAGGCTGCCGAAGCCGCGGGTCGAACCGACAAAGATCAGCTCGGCGACGATGATCACGAGCCAGAGCAGCAGGACGAGGCCGAGAATTCGCCAGCGATTGCCGCGGGTCAAAGCTCGGCTCCGGCCCAGCGCCTTGACCGGGTTCGAGGTTTCGGCCGCGATCGCCGGAAAGGCGACCACCCACATCAGGCCGAGGATCACCCCGGGCACGAAGAGCAGCACGAAGCCGAACATGACCCCAAGCCCGAGCAGCAGCCCCGCCCCGAGCAGGGGCAGGATCTTGCGCAGCCCGCCGCGCAGGAGGTCGGGAAGCGACGGGCTGCGGCCTTCCAGGTCGCCGATCGCGATGCCGAGCTGGCAAGCGAGGGCGAGCAGGCTGAGCAAGCTGACGACGATGACCGCGACCGAATAGAGCGGCTGGCTGAACGCCGAGAAGGCGGCGAAGGGGGCTGCCGGCGACGGCTTGGCGACCTTCAGGATGCTGGTGGTGACGAAGCTGTTCAGCAGGCTGGGCAGGTAGCTCAGCACAAAGGTGACGCCAAGCAGCGGGACGGCCTGTCGGCGGATGACGCCGAAGGTGTCGCCGAACACCCGTCCGAGATCGAGCTTTCGCCGGCTTGTATCGACTGCAGTCATGACCCCCCCCGACGCAACGTCAGGTGGAAGGGTAATCATGGCCGCCGCCAGAGTCGACCGGGTCGCGATGGCGCCGGATGCAAGACCCGAAAGCGCGGCCTTCAGGCCGGCTGTTCTCCCGCAAGGCGGCGGCGGAACGACGTCAGCAAGGTGCGGCCCGACGGCCACGCGCCGACGCCGCTCGCTTCATTGATGTGCCCGAGCGCTCCCGCCGTGATCAGATCCGCCCGCCAAGCGTCGGCGCATCGCCGCCCAAACTCAAGGGAGCCATAAGGGTCGTCGGAGCTGGCGATCATCAGCGTCGGGAACAGCATAGGCTGGCGCGGAACCGACCGGAACGTGGCGGCCTGCTCCGCCGGGAACACGGGACCGTCCGGATCGGGTACGGCGACCAGAAATGCGCCCGCCACGAGACCACGGCCTCGCGCAGCCCAATGGGCGACCAGCAGGCACCCCAGGCTGTGGGCGACGAGCAACGGCGGCTGAGCCGCCAGGGCCACCGCGCGATCGAGGGCCGCGACCCAGTCGTCGAGGTCCGGCCGGTCCCAATCTGAGGGCTGGAAGACCGTGGCGAACGGATCATTCAGCCGCCAGAGCGTCTGCCAGTGCCCTCCTCCAGACCCTCCGATTCCTGGAAGCATGATGGTCTCGACGTCCATCGGCGCAACCCCTCGATGCCGTTGGTGATGAGCCTAGGGTCGCGAGAAATTCGCCATGGCGGAATAGCAACCCATCGGCGAACGCGACATATTGCCGATGACTTCAAGGTCAGGACGATCCAACGCCGATGAGATCGAAATCAGCTGAGCTGGATGCGACAGACCACGCCATTCTCGAAGCGCTCCAAGCGGACGGCCGCCTTCCCCTCACGGAACTGGGGCGGCGGATCGGCCTGTCCCAACCGGCCGTGTCCGAGCGGGTTCGCCGTCTGGAAGACCATGGCGTCATCATGGGCTATGGCGCGCGCATCAACGCCCACGCCCTGGGACTAAGCACCTCGGCCATCATCAGGCTTCGCACGACGCACGAACATATCGCCGCATGTCTGAAACGGTTCGCGGACATGCCGCAGGTGATCGAAGTCCATCGCGTCACTGGCGAGGACTGTTTCGTGATCCGCGTCATCGTGCCCGCGCCCAGCGAGCTGGAGGCGATTGTCGATGCCTTGGCGCGGTTCGGCGCCGTGACGACCAGCGTGATCTTGCGGAGCGAGCCTTCCAAGGCGATTCAGCGCGAACTGATCGCCGCCGCCTCAAGTCGTTGATGCGTTACCCGCCGGGCTTGCGATGACGCCTGAGCCCGCGGCCGGCGCGACGTTGCGTAAACGATCAGCATGCAGCCCGCGTAGGCGCCGACCGCCAGTAAAATGAGCGCGCCTGGAAAATTCAAATCTTCTCTACAGCCGGTCGGGCAGAGGGCATGGAGCGAAACTGAAGATTGATCCATGAGGACTGCATACACAGCAGGTCTTCATGACCACAAACGCCGCATATCGTTGCTATATATACTGACGTTATCCGAAACGGCAAGAACCTGAACAGGCTAAGGGCACCGAACATCTACATGCGACATCGGCAACTCGAGCAGGTGGCGAAGAAGACCCTGGATGCGGCGATGGCGCGGACGCCGCTCGACCATTTCGTGATCTGGGACGGATCGGCCTGCGGCGCTCAGGAGAACTCGCTGCGTTCGCGCGCGCTCGCCTGCGTCACCGAGATCTGGACGCCCTTGTCGATGCGCGTCCTGTTGCAACGCGGGGCGTCTATCGCCGGCGAGCTCGGCCTCGATCCGGATACGGTGCGGAGCGCCGTTCGCATGCACCAGTCCGCCCGGCCCACCGCCTATCTGCTTGTCCGACGTACCTTGAGCGGCGACTACCTGGCCGTCACGGACGTGCCCTGGCCGGCCGCCATCGGCGCGCCGCTGCGCGCCGGCGATCTCGTCCTCGACCGCAAGGGAAACGCCTTCGGCCGGGTCGCCCGGCAGGAGCTCGCAGCCGTCTCGCCAGACCGTCCTATGGCGAGGCCGGCGCTACGCGCGCGGCTCTAGCACGCACGACCCTGGGGATGACCAGGGCGGTTCAGCGGCTTGTCCATCTCTCCTGAGACGCAAACGGCGGCGGAATGCTCCGCCGCCGTTCGTCTGTAAGCGAGGGCTGGCGGCCCCATGCGCTCAGTTGGTCGCAAGACGCTCCTGCGACTGCGCGCGATAGATCGCGTTCACGCTCGGCGAGGCCAGCGTAGCGACGGCGCGCTCCAGGCTGTTCCGGAAGCAGGCCGAGCTGCGCACTTCATCCTGCACCTCGCGGAAACTGAAGGTGGAGGCGCCGCAGGCGCTGAGCGACGCGCGCTCGAGCCGGTTCAGCATGATGGCGGCGCCGTCCGGCTGGGCGAGGTTGAGGTCTGCGTGGCTCACCCGGACGGTCACGGCTTCATCGGTCGTCCCGGCCAGCGCGGCCGCCGGCGCGAAAAGGGAAAGGGCGATGGCGAGGGGGGCAAGGTGCTTCAAGACACGCTCCAGGAGTTTTGCCGCCAGCAAGCGGCGCGAGATTCGTCGATGAGTAAGCCTGCGTGGCGCCCACACTCTAAGCCTTTTCGGCCCCATTGCGCACACAGATTATACAAATCGTCGCATCCAAGGCGCTGTTCAAGAGGCATGCTTGACTAAATTTTGGTAATGTTGCTGGCCCGCCCGCGCCCAATGTCCAGGCGCGCTCCGCCCTCGGGGCGACAATCGCGACGCCGGACCCGGGCCGGCTATGGCTAAGCTCAATGGTCTTTCGGGAGGCTTCCGTGCGTGCCCGACCGGTGGGTCCAGCACCAGGAGAGCGTGATGGCGCGGGAGATCGCGCCGGGCCAGTTCGCGCCCACGCCCGACGAGCCGCTGACGCCGCCGCCGCTGGGCATGATGTTGCGAAGGCGGTGGAGATCACCCGCGCGCCCGGCGTCGTCGAGCGCCCGCCCTGGGTTTCCCGTCGACGCCGGCCTGCTGGAGACGGCGCGCCGCGTCGCCGGATCGGTGACCCTGAAGCGTCTGGTGGTCGGCGGCACAGGGGGTTTCGGGCCAGGCGTTCGTCGACAACGCCGCCCTGCGGGCCTGGCTCGCGAGCGCCTTCTCCGCCCAGGCGGTCGATCTGGAGAGCGCCGCCGTGGCGCAGTCGCCTACGCCAACGACGTCCCCTTCATCGCCTTCCGTAGTCTCTCCGACCTCGCGGGCGGCGATCCCGGGCCCAATCAGGCGCGGACCTTCTTTCAGCTCGCGGCCGACAATTCCGCGACGCTGGCGCGCGCCTTCCTGGCGGCCGCGCCCTGAGCGCCCCTCAGGGCTTCTTGGCCGCGGCCTGCACCTCGATCTCGACCAGCATGCCGGGCCCGACCAGCGAGGCCACCTGGACGGTGACGCGGGCGGGCTTATTGGGCTGGGCCGCGGTCCCGAAGTGCTGCTTGTAGGCCTCCATCATGCCGGCGAAGTCCATATTGCCGCCCTTGGCCGGATCGCCCACCAGGTAGACCCGCATCATCACCACATCGGCGAAGCTAAGGCCGCGGCTTTCCAAGGCGTCGGAAAGCCTCTTGAGCACGCCCAGCGTCTGGGTCTTGGTGTCGCCGTACGTCGCCGTCGATCCGGCCGGCGCCTTTGGATCGATGACCGGCGGGACCATGCCGCTGACATAGACCATGCCGTAGCCCGGCGGCACGGCCGTCAGGGTGGCGATCGCCGCCTCCGGCGTCGCCTGGTGAACCACCTCCTGGGCGCAGGCGGACTGGGCCAGAAAGGCGCCGGCGAGCGCCGCGGTCGCGGCGCAAAGAGCATGTTTCATGAAGTCCTCTCGTCTCATCAATGGGCTTGCAGGCTGCGCGCCTGGACGGGCGCGCCGCCCTTACGCACTGCGGCGACGTCCGCCGGCTTCACAGGGCTCGCCTTATTGCCCCAGCTGGAGCGGACATAGGTCAGGATCGCGGCGATCTGGTCATCCGAAAGATCGGCCTTGAAGCTCGGCATGCCGCCGCGGCCGTTCAGCACCCGGCTCACCGCATCCGTCTTCGGTCCCACCACGAAGGGATCGCCCGCAAGCGCGGGGAAGGCCCCCTTCACGCCGACGCCGTCGATCCGGTGGCAGGCCGAGCAGCTGGCCTGATACATGGCCTTGCCCGGAACGTCGGCCGCGAGGGCGGGCGCTGCGGCCGCGGTGAGCAGGGCGACGCCCACGCCCAGGATGATGTGCTTTCCCATGGGTCAGGCCGCCTGCTGCACGCGGGCGTGCAGGCGCTCGACCTGCTGCCAGGCGGATTCGATCGCGCCGGCCTGCCAGCCGCCGAGATAGCTCATGTGCTCGCCGGCGAGATAGATGCGCCCGTCTCCCTGGACGAGGACCGGATAGGCGGCGGCGCGGGCCTCCGGCGACCATTCGGCCCAGCCGCCGAGATTGTTCTCGGCCAGGTGCCAGCAGAAGGAGAAGGCCGTCTCGAAGCTCTCCTGGTATTGCGGGAAGACCTTCTGCCCCGCCGCGAGCGCAAACGCCGTCCGCTCCTTGGGCGGCAGCGCGCTGATGCGAGCGGCCTCCGAGCCGAAGGCGTAGAAGCCGAGAAGCACCCCCTTCTGGCCCTGCCAGCCGGTCGAGGGCAGCGAGATCGAATTGATCCCCGGCATGTCGGTGTAGACGTGGCCGCCGTAGATGGCGTGGTCCTCCTCCCAGAACCGCCGCTTCATCTGCAGGCCGATCTTGTTCACCGGCGCATAGGCGACGTCGGCCATCGCCTCCTTGAACGGAGCGGCGACCTGCATGTCGATGGTGCGCAGCACCGAGAGGGGAATGGTGCAGATGCAGAAATCGGCGGCGATCACCGAGGCCTGGCCCGCCTCGTCGCGCACCGAGACGCTGACTCCGGCCGGCCCCTGGGAGATCTTCTCGACCTTGGTCGAATATTTGATCAGCCGGCCGACCTGGCGTTCGAAGCCCTTGGCGACCTGGTCCATGCCGCCGACCGGCTGCAGCATGGTGCGCTGCTGCTCGTATTCGGTGACCGAGCTCAGCACCATCCAGGCCTTGGAATCCAGCACGTCGGCCAGGGCGAAGGGGATCGAGGGCTTGCCCGGGCCGGGATCAAGGCCTGCGCCCGGATGGACGGCGAAGCCGCGGCCGGGGGTTCCCTTGTAGCTCAGGTCCTTCGCATCGAGCCGGCCCTCGCTGACCACATAGGCCAGGAACTTCTCACGGTCCTCGGCCGAGAGCGGCGCGTCGAGATTGCCCTTGCTGGCGCATTTGGCGAGCAGCTCGGCGGCGTAGCCACGGGCGTCAGCGGCGATCTCGCCCTTGCGGATCGGCTTGCCGGCCAGCGCCCCCTTGCCCTTCTCGAAATAGACGTAGGCCGCGTCGTTGTCGTTGACGAAGCTCTCGAGCTGCACGCCGAACAGCTTGGTGTAATGGAGGGTCGAGCGATGGTGATAGGGGATCCGCCACGGCCCGTGGTTGATGTAGAGCCCCTCGTCGAAGTCGCAGACCTGGGTGTTGCCGGCCAGGTCCGTGTGCTTGAACCCGCGCCGCGCGGTCTGGCAGCGTCCGCCGGCGAAGGCGCGGGCCTCGATCACCTGAACCTGGTAGCCCGCCTTGTCGAGCTCGTAGGCCGCCGTCATCCCGGCCAGGCCGGCGCCGAGGATCACGACCTTCTTGCCCTTGGCGCCGCCGCTCAGTGCGGGGGGCGCAGCCTGCGCCGAGGCGAAGCCGAAGCCCAAGGCCTCCAGGCCGGCGACGGCCAAAGACATGCCGCCCACAGCGGCCAACTGTTCAAAGAAACGACGACGAGTCAGCGCTGTGGCGCCGACCCCTTCTTGGCTTTCCATCCCGAAAATACCTTGTGCGCCTAAAAACACAGAACAGAGCCGGCGCGCCGTCACCGGCGCGCCGGCGAGAACTCAAAAGGTGTAGGTCAGCTTGGTGTAATAGTAGCCGCCATTGATGCCCCAGGGGCTGATGGTCAGCGGCGCGTCGTAGACGTTGCTGCCGTCGGCCAAGCCGCCGGTGGGCCCGAACTGCTTCATCTTCGGCGGTTTCTTATTGAAGAGGTTGTTGGCGCCGACGGCGACCTTGATGCTGTCGGTGATCTTGTAGGCGACGTCGATGTCGGTGATCGCCGTCGTGCCGATGTGGCTCTTGTAGGCGTCCGCTCCGCTGCCGGTGCCGTCGGGGCTGACGATCTCGGTGACCGGCCCGTAGATGGTCTCGCGCACGTTCACCGTGAACCTGTTCACCGCGTAGAAGGCGCCGAGCGTGACCTTGGCCTTCGGCGAAGCCGTGGTCAGGTCGCTGATGGCGGTCGGCGACAGCAGGGAGTCGATGGCTCCCGCCAGCGGCGCCGGGACCTCTGCGAGATTGGTGATCGTGGTCTTGTTGTAGTTGCCGGCCAGACTCCAGTCGACCGAACCCCAGTCGTCGAAGTCGCTGTGATAGGTGACCATCAGCTCCATGCCGCGCGTGCGGGTGTCGGCGCCGTTGGCGAACAGCGTCGTGCCGACGAAGGTGACGGTCGGGTCGAGGACGTTGCCGTGGGCGGCGATCGCGTCGAGCACGGCCTGGGAGACGACCGTGCTGCCGACTTGGCCAAGGATCGAGCCCGATCCGATGATGCGATCCGAGACCTTAATCTGGTAGGCGTCGAGGGTGACGGTCATGCCCTCGACCGGGTGGGCGACGAAGCCAACGCTGAAGTTGGTGGATTTCTCCGGCTTCAGCGGCGCGAAGCCTAGCAGGGCGGCGGCGTCGGAGTTTGGCGGCATCTGCACGAAGGCGGTGGTCGGGCCGACGTTCGTCGCGGAGTAGAAGGACTCGGCCAGGGTCGGCGCGCGGAAGCCGGTCGAGGCCGTGCCCCGCAGGGCGAAGGCCGGGTTGAAGTCGTAGCGGGTCGTCAGCTTGCCCACAGTGGTGCTGCCGAAGTCGCTGTAGTGCTCGTAGCGGCCGGCCACGTCGACCTTCAGGTTGGCGATCGGGTTGGTCGCCAGGTCGATGTAGGCGGAGTAGTTCTTCCGGCTGTGGCCGCCGGCGTCGGTCGGCTGGAAGCCGGGATAGGACTGGCCGCCTTCCTTGTAGATCGAGGCCGCGTCGCCTTGGGTGATGGCGTACTTTTCCCAGCGATATTCCGCGCCGAAGGCGACGTTCAGCGGCCCCGCCAGGCCGACGTCGAACTCCCGGCTCAGGTCCAGGTTGCTCGTCCACTGGGTGCTCTCGAAGGTGCCATCGTAGAATTCGGTCGGCGTGAAATGGGTGTCGACGAAGAGGGCGGCGTTGGCGGAGTTGCGCGTGTAGATGTCGGCGATGTCCTTGCCGTAGGTCGAGCTGAGGTCCCAGTTCCAGCCTGCGACGGCGCCCTTGGCGCCGCCGGTGACGGCATAGTCCGTTTCACGCAGCGCTTCCTTCGGGTGGAAGCCGAGGGGGGCGAAGATCAGCTCGCCCGGAGCGGTGTAGCTGCCGCGAACGCCCAGCACCGGCGAGGCGATGACCCGGCTCGGGACCCGGTAGTTCTCGTAGGCCTCGGCGCGGCGGTAGCTGAAGCTGCCGAAGCTGTAGAGCTGGACCGCGCCCAGGTCGTAGCCGGCGTTGTAGGAGGCGTTGTTTACGGTCTGCTGTGCGTCGCCGAGGATGTGGTTGACGCGCGGATAGTCCAGCGCGCCCGCCCAGCTTGCTGGGCTGCTGGGCAGCAGGTTGCCGTCGACGTCGGAGACCCGGGCGTCGGCGCCGCCGCGATGGCTGAAGTCGTGGAAGCGCAGCTCGGCGGTCAGGTTGATGAAACCGTTCTCGCCCAGCGGCGCGCCAAAGTTGCCGGAAAGCGAACCGGTCTCGCCGTCGCCCTTGTAGTACTGGCCGGCCGTGCCCTCGAGCACGCCGCCGGCGCCCTTGTCTTTCAGGATGATGTTGATCACGCCGGCGATGGCGTCGGTGCCGTATTGGGCGGCCGCCCCGTCCTGCAGCACTTCGACGTGGTCGATGGCCGCCACCGGGATCAGGCTGAGATCGGCGGTGGCCGCGCCCTGGTAGGGCCCGCCCAGCACGTGCAGGTTGGCGGTGGGATGCCGGCGCTTGCCGTTGACCAGCACCAGGGCGTGGTTCGGGCTCAGGCCGCGCAGGCGGGCGCTGAGGGTCAGGTTGGCGGTGTCGCCGCCGAAAGCCTCGGCGGTGAAGGAGGGCACCGTCTGGGCGAGGCCCTGGATCAGGTCCGGCTGGCCCACCCGCGCCAGGGCCTGGGCGCCGAGCACCTGGATCGGAGCCGCGCTGTCGACGGCGCGAAGCCCGGTGGTGCGCGTACCGGTCACGATCACGGTGTCGACCGTGGCGGACTCCTCCGACGGCTTGGCCGCCGTCTGCGCGGCCGCGCTACTAGCAGTTGTACAAAGTAATGCGAGGCCTGACGCCCCAGCAATTAGGATCGATTTGCTTTTCTTCATAGGTTAGACCCCCAGTTTGCACGTTCCCCGAACGGCGATATCCTCTAACCAAGCGTTTCCATTGACTCGTTTATTGGCCGCAACTTTTGGCGGCGCCGCAACTTTGGCGCAGGTCAACTTGCGTAGGAAGGAATGCAGCCCACCAAGCGTCGCGCAACACAGGTGCGTTACGGCGGCCGTCACATGCTCAGTTTGTAGGTAACAATCGCGCCTTCAGGCGCCCGGAAGGCGAAATATGCGGCAAACTGGCGGCTTCCGGCCGTCGATCAGCCGCCGATCAACCCCCGGCCAGGGGCTTGCGCATCCGGATCAGGGGCACAGAGTCGCCGCTCGAGGTCGGCGCCTCGAATCGCTCGACCGTCTGGTAGCCGCAGGCCCGGTAGAGCGGCTCGCCGGCGAGGGTGGCGGCGAGTTCGCAGGCGGTGAAGCCCTCGGCGGCCGCGGCAGCTTCGCAATGATCAAGGACGCGCCGACCGACGCCGCGCCGCGTCCAGTCCGGACGCGTGTACATGGCCCGCACGCGCGCTGGATCCCGCCCCGGCTCCAGCATGGCCGGATCGCGGCCGTGGGTGTGATCACCGCCGAACAGGGTCGCCCGGCGGCTCCAGCCGCCGCAGCCCACGATCTGGCCGCCGCTTTCGACGGCGTAATAGGTGCAGTCGGCGATGAGCTGGCGGTCCAGCCCCATGATCTCGAAGGACGCGGCCACCAGGTGCGGCGGCAGGACAGGGCTCAACAGCGCCTCGATCGCCTCGCGCATCAAGGGGGCGAGCACGGGAATGTCCTCCGCCTCGGCGAGGCGCAAACGGATCTCGACGGCCATGGTCAGCTTCCAAGGGGAACGCGGCGCAGGTCCACCCCGCCGCCCCGCGACTTGCCCGGATAACGCCGCATCAAGGCGAACTCACGCTCTCTCGGCCCCACGGTCGTCATCAGCTGCGCCTAGCACAATCGCCGCGCACAAGAAGATCGTTTGGGCGTCGAAAGACGAGCGGAGTCGCGACCAGGCCAAGCCTCTCAGGGAGCGGCGCAGACGAGAGCGCCGTCATGCTTCACCGTCTGGCGCTTCTACTGACCCTGCTCGCGATCTTGACGGTGACGGCGGTCGCCCCGGTTGCAGCCCAGGAGATGCCGACGGTCATGCCGAACAACTACGTGCTGTCGGACATCCTCAACGAGCAACGGGCCGAATCGGCGATCAGCGCGCGCCGATTGGGCGACGCGGCCGTCATACGCTTCCGCAACGAGATGGGTCTCGATCTTCGGCGGCTCCAGCTGACCAGCGCCGGCTTCGTGCCGAGCCGCTAGGATGAGCGCCGAGCCAGCGGGGGCCGCAGCGACGGCGCAAGCGGCCGACCGTCCCGGTTCGACGGAGATGGTCGCACTCATGCGCGTTGAGAGATGGGGTGCTTGCGCTCGGCGTGCGCTGCGCGCCCTGGCCGAGGCGCAGCTTCGTCGCTAACGTCGCCACAACCTATAGGTGGAGCTTCCCTTGCGCTCGCTTCTGCTCGCCCTTGTCGTCGTCGCCGCCCTTGCAGGCGGCGCAGCCAACGCCCAGCCCTCCACCGCACCCGGCGGCCCGTCGGGCGCCGCCCCGCTGATCGAGCGGACCAAGCTGTTCGGCAACCCGACCCGTTCGGCGGGCCGGCTGAGCCCGGACGGCAAGTGGCTCTCGTGGCTCGCCCCGCGCGAGGGGGTCATGAACCTCTGGGTCGCGCCCACCGCCGATCCCGGCCGGGCGCGGCCGCTCACCGCCGAGAAGGTCCGGCCGATCCGGCAGTACTTCTGGGCGCCGGACTCCTCCATGCTGCTGTTCGTCAACGACAAGAACGGGGACGAGAACTTCCTGCTCTATGGCGTCGACGTCGCCACCGGCGCGCAGCGCAGCCTCACTCCGTTCGACAAGACCCGGGTCGAGGTCATCGGCATCAGCCCGCTGGTCAAGGACCGCATCCTGGTCGGGTTGAACAATCGCGACCCGCGCTGGCACGACGTCTTCAGCCTCGAGCTGAAGAGCGGCCAGCTCACCAAGCTCTTGCAGAACGACGGCTTCGCCGGGTTTGGCGTCGACGCCCAGTTGCGGGTCCGAGCGGCGGCCAAGCCGCTGAATGATGGAGGCGTCGCCTATTACCGGGTGGAGAACAACCAGATCGCGGCCCAGCCCGAAGAGACCATCGCCTTTGAGGACGCCCAGACCACGGCGCCGACGGGCTACAGCTACGACGGCAAGATCCGTTACTGGATCGACAGCCGCGGCCGCGACACCGCCGCCCTCGTGGCCCAGGACACCGCGACCGGCGCCCGGACGGCGCTGGCGCAGGACGCCAAGGCCGACGTCAGCGACGCCCTGTCCGATCCGAAGACCGGTCGGGTCCAGGCCTACGGCGTGGAATATCTGAAGTCTCAGTGGACGGCTTTGGATCCGGCGATCCGCGGCGATCTGGAGTTCCTGCAGACCCAGCTGCCGGGCATCTTCGAGGTGACGTCGCGCACCGACGCGGACGACCTCTGGACCGTGGTCAACATTCGGGCGACGGCCCCGCCGACCTTCTATCTCTACGATCGCCGCCCGAAGCGGCTGACCAAGCTCTTCACGACCCGGCCGGAGCTGGAGAAGGTCCGCCTGGCGGACATGCATCCGATCGAGATCCGCACGCGCGACGGGCTGACGGAGGTCTCCTACCTGACCCTGCCGCCGGACAGCGACCCGGCGGGTCGCGGCCGCCCGGCCAAGCCGGTCCCCATGGTTCTGCTGGTTCACGGCGGCCCCTGGGCCCGTGACTCCTACGGCTATTCCGGCATGCCGCAGTGGTTGGCGAACCGCGGCTACGCCGTCCTGCAGGTCAACTACCGCAGCTCGACCGGCTTCGGGAAACGCTACCTGCGGGCCGGCGACATGCAGTGGGGCCGCAAGATGCACGACGACCTGATCGACGCCGTCGACTGGGCCGTGAAGGCCGGCGTGACCACGCCGGAGAAGGTGGCGATCATGGGCGGATCCTACGGCGGCTACGCCACCCTGGCCGGCCTGACCTTCACGCCCACGACCTTCGCCTGCGGGGTCGACATCGTCGGACCGTCGAACCTGAACACCCTGCTGGCCTCGATCCCAGCCTACTGGGAAGCCGGCCGCCGGCAGCTCTATCTCAGCCTCGGCGATCCGGCGACGCCCGAGGGGCAGGCGGCGCTGAAGGCCGCCTCGCCGCTGTTCAAGGCCGAGGCCATCGCCCGCCCGCTGCTGATCGGCCAGGGCGCCAACGACCCGCGGGTGAACGTCCGCGAATCTCAGCAGATCGTCGACGCCATGAGGGCCAAGGGGCTGCCGGTCACCTACATCCTCTTCCCCGACGAGGGCCACGGATTCGCGCGTCCGGAGAACAACATCGCTTTCAACGCGGCGGCGGAGAACTTCCTGCAGGCCTGCCTCGGCGGACGCGCCGAGCCTTTCGGCTCGGCCTTCGCCGGCTCCTCGATCAAGGCGCCCTACGGCGCGAGCTTCACGCCGGGCCTGGCTGCGGCCCTGGGCGGTGCGGCTGCGCCTTAAGGTTTCGCAACCCGTCCGACCGTCGCCACCTCCTCAGCCGAAGAGCCGTCCCTGAACCCGTTTCGGCCTTGCCGAAGGGCTGCAACATCCTGTCGCTATCGCCCCGCCATTTTTCTCACCTGAGAACGGCGGTAGCAGGGTTCGCAGACCAGCGAATCGCCAGCTGCTGGCGCCCGCCGAGATGGACCGGAAGATGGACGAACACTTCGGCTTCAAGGCCGCCAACGACATCGGGCGCGGGGTCGAGCCCGGTCGCCAGAAGCGGCAGCGCACCCGCGAGGACCTGCGCGAGGCCGCCGTCCGTCTGATCCGCAGCGGGCCAACCCCGAATCTCGAGGAGGTCGCGGTCGAAGCACGGGTTTCGCGGGCGACGGCCTATCGCTACTTCCCAAGTGTCGAGGCGCTGCTGCTGGAGGCCATGGTCCACGTCGTCGCCCCGGCGCCGGCGGAGCTGTTCCGCGACGAGCCGAGCGGCGATCCGGCCACCCGCCTGATCCTGATGGACGAGGCGCTGCAGGACGCTGTGCAGGGGCATGAGGCGTCGGTGCGCCAGATGCTGGCCTACGTCCTCCAGCCGGGCGCGCCGCTGCGCCAGGGTCGCCGACCGGAGCTCATCGCCGCGGCCCTGGCGCCCTGCGCCGGTGAATTCACGCCGGAAGCGCTCGAACTCCTCGCCTGCGCCGTCGGCCTCTTTGTCGGCGCGGAGGGGCTGATCGTCGCCAAGGACGTGCTCGGGCTCGACGACGAGGGCGCCCAGCGTGTGAAGCGATGGGCGATCGAAGCCTTGGTCGAGGCGGCGCGCCGTCGCCCCGCCCCGGACGCACAGGCGTAGCGGCGCGGCGCCCGGCCCCTTTATCCTGGAAGTCCCCACCCCGAATAGACGAACCGCCGGCACTCTGAGATCACGTCCGCATCTTCCGGCGCGCCGCCCATGAAGCCGCCGTGCGGGCCCGCTTCGGTGACATGGAGTTCGGCGGCCACGCCGGCGCGGCGAAGCGCGCGATGCATGCGCACCGTGTCGGACAGCAGGAGGTCGCGGGTTCCGCTCGCCAGGATCGTCGGCGGCCAGCCCTTGGTGAAGTCGCCGAAGAGCGGCGAGAGGTAAGGAGTCGTCGGGTCGCTCCCGGCCGCATAGGCGTTCGGCCCCTCTCCCCCGCCGCCGTGGAGGTTCACGTCGAGGTATCTGTTGGTGAGGACGCTGTCCCCCGAATGGGTCATGTCGAGGGCCGGGGTCAGCAGCACGAGCGCGACGGGCAGCGGCAAGCCTTCGTCGCGCGCGCGCAGCATCAGCCCTGCAGCGAGATTGCCGCCGGCCGAGGATCCTCCGACGACCAGATCCGTGGCCTTGTGGCGTTTCAGGATCTCCCGATAGGCCGCCATGCAGTCGTCCAGGCCGGCCGGAAACGGGTGTTCAGGCGCCAGGCGATAGTCGACCGAATAGACTTCCGCGCCGTAGTCCTGCGCCCTCAGCGTCGCCAGCAGCCGGCACATTTCGCCGCCGCCGGAGATGAAGCCGCCGCCGTGGATGTCCATGTAGACGACCTCGGCCAGCCGCCCTTTGCGCCCCTCCGGAACGACCCGATAGAGCTTCGCCCCGCTCGGCAGGGCGATCTCCTCGAGCGAACCCTTGAAGCCGGCGGCGCGCGGCCGAAGAAACTGGACGGCGGCTGCGGATTGGGCCTCCGTGCTGGGCGGCGGGCCGCCGGCGCGAGACCTTTCGGCGATGCGCTTGGCCGCCGCGGCCAGGAAGGCCTGCCCCTGCGGACTGATCGACTTCGGCGGCGGAATGACCTGGGCCGGCACGTGCAGCGCGGTGTCGTCGTTCGACATTGTCCTGTCCTTGGCAAGGGTGGGCCGGGCGGCGCCTGAGGCGCCGAGGAGCACCGTCGTCAGGGCGGCGGCGTGCAGGCGCCGGCGGGTCAGGTCGGGCATGGTTCAGCCGCGGTCCGCGCGGTCCTTGTCGAGATCGCAGCAGGGTTCGGGCTTCCGCTCAGGAGCGAGCCTCGCGCCGCCATGTTTCCTCCCGCGCAGCGTTGTGTCGCCGCTCAAATTGTATGTGAGACATACAGTATGCGCCGAACCGCGATTCCGCAACGCGCCGGCAGGACCTTAGGTCAAACGCCCATGAATGCGGGCGAGCCCCTCCATCATGGCCTTGAGCTCGGCGGCCGTGAAACGGGATGTGATCCGCCGCTCATGAGCATCGACCGCCTGTTTTGCACGCGCCAGGACCGCCCGTCCCTCGGGCGTCAGGCCTAGCTCCTGACGCCGTCGGTCCGCCGCAGACCGGCGGCGGACAACCAGGCCGCGCGCCTCCAGACGAGCCACCAGGGCCATGATGGTGGCGCGGTCGTTCGCCAGATTTGATCCCAGATCCATCTGCGAAAGACCCGGGTTGGCGGCGATGATCTCCAGGGCGCCGTACTGCTTCTGCGTCAGGTCCAGATCGGCCAGGGCCTCGGCGAAGTCACGACGCATCGCCACCTGGGCGAGCCTCAGATGAAACCCCAGAAGCGTTGGCAGGTCGCCAGGATCGAGCCGGTTCTCGCCGGAGATCGATGATCCGGCCGGCTTGCTCGGGTCGCTCATGGACCGACGGCATAGCCGAACCGCGGAGACCGCACAAACGCACCAGGCTCAGCCGCGGCCCGGCTGCGCCTTCAGCGACAGTCCCACCGCCGCGCCCGAGAGCGCGACGGCGCCCGCCAGGACGGCGACCCCGGTCCAGCCGCCACGCTCCCAGAACCAGCCGCCGGCGGAGCCGATCAGGCTCGCGCCAGCATAGTAGAACAGCAGGTAGAGCGAGGTGGCGTGGCCCTTCGAGGCGGTCGCCATCCGCCCGACCCCGCCGCTCGCCACCGAGTGGACGATGAAGAAGCCGACGGTGACCAGGGCGATGCCGATGGCGAACAGCAGCAGCGGCTGGCAGAGGGTGAAGGCGACGCCCGTCACCATGGCGGCGAAGCCCGCCAGCAGCGGAATGCGCCGGTCATGGCGGTCGGCGAACCGACCGGCGATGGGCGAGGCGATGATGCCCAGGCCATAGACCAGGAAGATCAGGCTGCTCTGGGTCTGGGTGAGGCTGTAGGGTGCGGCCTTGAGTCGGAAGCCCGCGTAGTTGAACACGGTGACGAAGACCGCCATCGCCGCGAAGCCGAGGGCGAAGATCCTGAGCAGGCCGATGTTGCGCAGGTGTCCGCCCCAGGCGGCAAGGTGGGACATCGGCTTGAAGCCCGCCTGCCGCACGAAATGCCGCGAGCGGGGCAGCAGGACGATGAAGGCGATCGCCGCCGCCAGGTCCAGCAGCCCGATCATGGCCAGCGCCCAGCGCCAGGAGCCGAACTCGGTCAGAACGCCCATGCCCACCCGCCCCATCATGCCGCCGAAGGCGGTGCCGGCGACGTAGAGGCCCATGGCCGAGCCGAGGTCGTGCGGCTCCATCTCTTCGCCCACATAGGCCATGGCCACCGCGGGAACACCGCCCAGGACGAAGCCTTCGCAGGCGCGGGCCAGCAGCAGCAGGCCCCAGTTGGGCGCCAGCCCCGCGGCGACGTTGAGGATCGCCGCCAGGGCCATCGATCCGAACATCAGCCCACGCCGGCCGAGCGCCTGGGAGAAGGCGCCGGCCACCATGATCGCCACGGCCAGCATGGCGGTCGTCAGCGACAGGGCCAGCGCGCTCTCCGCCGGGCTGACATGAAACGTCGCCACGAATTCCGGCAGCAGGGGCTGGACGCAATAGAGCAGGCTGAAGGTCGAGAAGCCGCCGAGGAAGAGGGCCAGGCTCATTCTGCGGAATTCGGCCGTCCCGGTGGCGACCCGGGGCGGAGGACAGGCGACGGAGATATTCATGAGGGGGCGTGGCGTAGCGATCCGCAGACCTTCCGTCCAACATTTGGCGGGAGCAGTCTTGATATCTTATGGAGAGGGGCTCGGAGATGCGGCGATCCGCGCATACGCCTGCCGGCCTGGAAGGCGGATCAGCCCCTGGAGACGCTTGATGAACGACCTGGAACGGCTGTCCGCGATCGAAGAGATCAAACAGGCCAAGGCCCGGTACTTCCGCGGCGTCGACACCAGCGACGGCGCGCTGGTGCGCGGCGTCCTGGCCGAGGACTGTGTGCTCGACTACATGGGCTGCTGCACCGATCCGGCGACCGGGAAGGACTTCCTGCCCGCCATGAACATCGTGATGCGCGGCGCGGCGTCATGGTCGGACGGCGGCTTCGCCAAGGTCGGGATCGTCAGCGCCCACCATGGCCACAATTCCGAGATCAGCATCACCAGCGACACGACGGCGGAGGCCATCTGGTCGATGACCGACCACCTCTACATGCCGCCCGGCGCGCCGTTCGCCAAGATGATTGGCTACGGCTACTACCACGAGACCTACGAGAAGACGGACGGCCGCTGGAAGATCAAGACGCTGCGCATCCTGCGCACCCGGGTCGAGGCGGCCTGAGCCCTCAGCCCATCGGCTCGAGCAGCTTCGCCAGCGAGTCCTTGGCGGCGAGATGGCCCGGCCGCTCGTGGCCGCCGATGCTGGTGCGGTGCATGACGCGTCCGGCGTCGGTGTAGGGAATGACCCGGTGCATCAGCCCCTCGTTGTTCCAGATCACCAGATCGCCCACCTGCCAGTTGTGGCGATAGACGAAATCGGGCTGCGCCGCCCATTGCTGCAGCCGCCAGAGCAGGGCGCGGCCGTGCGCTCCCGGCATGCCGACGACGCCATCGGCGTGCGTGCCGAGCAGCAGGGATTTGCGCCCGTCCGCATGGGTCCAGACGAGAGGGTGCTCCATGGGCTGGGCCATGCCCCGCCAGCGATCCAGGCGCTCCTGGGGCGGGTGGCCATAGACGGGGCGGATGCTCGCCTCGAGGGTGTGGATCACCCGCAACCCCTCCAGCTGCCGCTTCTCCTCCTCGGGGAGCTGCTCATAGGCGGCGAAGAGATTGGCGAACTCGGTGGCTCCGCCGGTGTTCGACAACTTGCGCGCGGAGAGCACGGTCGCCTTCGGCAACGCCATGTCCAGGGTGACGCCGTCGACGTGCCAGAAGAAGGTGCCGAGCACATAGTCCGGCTCGGTGTTGATCTTCTTGTCCAGGGTGACCTTGTAGACGTCCGGCGCCGAGGCGTCGGAACCAGGCACGCGACGCGTGAAGTTGACGCGTTCGCCGAGCCGGTCGGTGAAGGCGAGCTGCTCGGCGTCGCTGACGGCGATCTGTGGGATGACCAGCACGCCGCGCTCCTCGAGGGCGGTGCGAACGGCCTCCACCACTTCGTCGTCGCACAGGTGCGCCTTGTCGACCCGCACGACGCCGCCGATCAGCGGCTTGATGGGTTCGATGGTCACGCTCATCTCCGTATCCTCCCGTAATCTTATTGTTTTCTGTTCGACAGGTGGTGCGTTCACCGACCCGAGTCCAGGGACCTCAGCCGGCGTCGAGAAGCCGCTTCACCTCGGCGACGTATTCAATGTGGGCGTCGATATCGCCGCCCAGTCCCTTGCCCATCGACGGCACGCAGCCATGGGTGCCGCCGGCGTCACGCCAGATCTTGAGGTGGTCGGCCGCCTCCTGCGGATCGCGGGCGAAGATGGCGAGCAGCTCGCGGCCGAAGCCTTCCTCCGGGCGACCGAGCGCGCCCAGGTGATGCCTGACCCGCGCCCAGGCCTCGACGGCGCCGGCCCCCGGGGCGGCGAAGATGAAGCCGTCGCCGAGCTGGGCGCCGCGCTCATAGGCGGGCTCCGAATGGCCGCCGAGCCAGATGGGGATCTGCCGGCGCGGTCGAGGATTGATCCCCGCCCGATCGATCCGGTCGAACCGGCCTTCGAAGCTGACGATCGGCTCGGCCCAGAGCTGGCGCAGGAAGCCGATCTGCTCGTCGATCCGCTTGCCGCGGGTCTTGAAGTCCTGGCCGAGGGCGTCGAACTCCACATAGTTCCAGCCAATGCCGACCCCCAGCCTCAGCCGCTCGCGCGACAGCAGGTCGACGTCCGCCGCCTGCTGCGCCACCAGCACCGTCTGGCGCTGCGGCAGCACCAGCACGCCTGTGGCGAACTCGAGCTTGTCGGTGACCGCCGCGGCGAAACCGAACAGCACGAACGGGTCGTGAAAGGTGTCCTTGTCCGTATAAGGCCCGGTGAGCTTCGGCTCGCGCCCCTCGTGCGGGCATTTGACCACGTGGTCGTAGGCCATCATGTGCGCGTACCCGAGGTCCTCGGCGGCGCGGATGAACTTGCGAACCGCATCCGGATCGCCGGCGACTTCCGTGACGGGGTACGAAACGCCGATCTTCATAGGCACTGACCTTCTCGCCGACCGCGCCGGGAAGCTCCCCTCCCCTTGTGCGCACTCTTCTTGTCGAGAGGGATACCTCAGGCGCGCGCCATAGCGCCAAGACAATACGTGTCCCTATCTATGCCTGCCGGCTATACCTGAGGGGGACCGGCTCAGTCCCCCGCGATCACCACCTTGCCGAAGTGGCTGCGGCCTTCGAGGCGCCGGTAGGCCTGGAGGGCTTCGGAGAAGGGGAAGACCCGGTCGATCACCGGACGCATCTGGGCGACCTCCATCGCCGAGAGCAGGGCGCTGAGGTCGGCGCGGCTGCCGACCGCGACCCCATGGACGGCCAGGCCCGGGCGCATCAGCAGCCGGGGACTAATCTCGCCGGCCAGGCCGCCGACGTAGCCGACCAGGGCGACCTGCGCGCCCATGCCGGCGCAGGCGAGCGACTGTTCGAGCGTTCCCGGACCGCCGACCTCGACGATCCGGTCGACGCCGCGGCCGCCGGTCAGATCGCGCACCGCCGCGCCCCAGGCCGGGGTCTCGACATAGTTGACGACGCTGTCAGCCCCCAGCGCCTTCAGGCGCTCGGCCTTGTCGGCGGACGAGGTGGTGGCGATCACCTTGCAGCCGAACATGCGGGCGAGCTGCAGGGCGAAGATCGAAACGCCGCCCGACCCCTGCACCAGGACAGTCTGGCCCGCCCGCAAGGGCGGACCGCAGGTGAGGCTGGTCCAGGCGGTGACGCCGGCGCAGGCCAGGGTCGCGCCCTCCTGATAGCTGAGATAGTCCGGCAGCCGCACCACGCCCTGCTGGTCGAGCAGCACATATTCGGCCAGCAGCCCGTCGACGACGCCGCCCAGCATGCCGCGCATGAACTCGGGCTCCGCCGGGCCGGAGAGCCAGGTCTGGTGGAACGACGGAACCACCCGGTCGCCGACCTTGACCCGGTAGACCCCTGCCCCGACCTCGACCACCTCGCCGGCGCCGTCCGACACCGGGATCAGGCCCGGACGCAGGCCCGGATGCTCGTTGCGGGCGACGACCAGGTCGCGATAGTTCAGCGCGTTCGCGCGGATCCGGACCACGACCTGGCCGGGCCCCGGCGTGGGCGCCGCGTCCTCGCCCAGCCTCAGGCTGGCCAGATCGTCTCCGAAGGCGTCGAAATGGTAGGCTTTCATGCGAACACCAGTTCCCCGGCCATGCTTCCTCCCGCTCGTTTTTGAGTTCGGCGCTGCGCTTAGATAGCCCACCGGCGGGGCCCGCAAGTCAGTCAAAATACGTCGGCTGATATAGCGCCAAGCTATACCAGCGCCGTCGCGCGACGGCCTCCGCTCCGCCTTGCCTGTGCGTCCAGCCCCGCATATCACCGGGGCAGTTTGCGTCTTCGGGCTATGCCCGAAGGCTATATTACCGAGGGCGACAGCGCGTGGACTTCAAGCGGCTCGGCTACTTCATAACCATCTCCGAGCATGGCTCGCTCAGCCGCGCCGCCGAACACCTGCACATCGCCCAGCCCTCGCTCAGCCGGCAGATGCGGCTGCTGGAAGAGGAGCTCGGCGTGGTCCTCTTCACCCGCGGGCGACGCGGCATGCAGCTGACCGAGGCTGGCGAGACGCTGCGCGCGCGGATCACCGGTCCGCTGCGCCAGGTCGGGCACGCGCTGAACGAAGTCCGCGCCCTGCCGTCGGAGCCGGGCGGAACCGTCGTCTTCGGCATGCCGCCGACCACGGTCTATGTCCTGGCCGGGCCGCTGGCGCGCCGGGTGGCGAGCTTTGCGCCGAACATCTCCCTGCAGATCGTCGACGGCTCGTCGGGTCCCCTGCTGGACGGGCTGCAGCGGGGAAAGCTGGATGCGGCCATCCTCTATGGCCCTCCCACCCCGGTCGGGGTGAATGCGGCCAAGCTGCTGGAGGACGAGCTGATGCTGGTCGGGCCGCCGGATTCGCCGCTGCGGCCGGACCAGCCGGTCGACTTCGCCCGGCTCGCCGAGCTGCCGCTGGTGCTGCCCAGCCATCCGCACGGACTGCGGATGGCCCTGGACGCCGCCGCGACGAAGGCCCGGTGCAAGCTCAACGTGAAGATCCAGGCCGACTCCTCCCAGCTGATGAAGGAGCTGGTGGAATCCGGCCTGGGCTACACCGCGCTGCCCGTCTCCAGCTTCAACCGCGAGGCCGTCAGCGGTCGGCTCACCTGGGCGCCGATCGTCAATCCGAAGGTCACGCGCCAGCTGTTCCTGGCCATGCAATCGTCCGCCGAGTCGCCCCGCGCAGTGCTGCAGGTCGAGGAGTTCGTCCGCCAGGAAGTCGCCGCCCTCGCGGCCGACGGCCGTTGGCCGGTCGCGCGCCTGTTCGACATCGGCGATTCCTGAGCGCGGCCTACAGCCCCTCGACGAAGATGGCGCGATAGTCCGCGGCCTTCTGCCGATGCGGCAGGGCGGCCTGATAGGCCGGGCTCTCGTACCAGGCCTTGGCGTCTTCGATCGTCGGGAACTGCAGCATGATCACGCCGTCGGGCGCCTGCCCCTCCAGCGGATGGACGGCGCCGTAGACGACCAGGGGCGTCAGCTTCCAGTCGCCACCCGCCATCTCGCGGGTCTGGCGGGAGTATTCCGCCAGCTCGGCGGCGTCGCGGACCGGGCTCTCGCGATAGACGATCAGATAGGCGGGCATGCGGGGCGTCCTCCGTCGCTCTCTTCTGGGGAGACTGTCGGAAGCTTCACTAGCCCAGCCGCAGGTCGCGCGGATAAGACAATATCCGTCGCCTGCCATGCCGATCGCCTATCCCACCGGGGCTGACAGCGCCCCGGCAGGATCCGCTTGGGTCACCAGCGCACGGTGGCCTGGAGCGCCACCTCGCGCGGCCGGTTGAAGAAGCCCACGTACTGGTTCGGGTTGCCGCTGCCGGACCAGCCGATGGTGTTGAGCATGTAGTAGGAATTCGTCAGGTTCCGGCCGATCAGGGCCACGTCCCAATTCCCCTCCTGAGGCCCCAGGCGCGCGCCGGCGTTCAACAGCCAGTAAGCCTTCTGATGGCCTCCAGGCGCGTAGTCAGTGGCGGCCTGGTATGACGAGCTGTGGCTGGCCTGGGCCGTGAAGGTGGTGTCCCAGTCCGCGAGCAGCTGCGGCTTGTAGTCGGCGCCGAAGCTGTAGGTGAACTTCGGCGCACGGAGCAGGTACTTGCCGGTGAGGTCCTGACGGCCGCCGTTACACTGCCCAGGGGCCGTTCCCGTCGGTTGGCCCACATAGCATTGCGCCCCCGGGTAGCTCCGGTACCTGGCGCGGTTGTAGCCGAAATTGCCCCTCAAGGTGAGGTCGTCCGTCGCCAGCCATTCGCCCGAGCCCTGCACGCCCTCGATGCGGGCGGAGGCGGCGTTGCCGATGGTGAAGCTGATCGTCTCCGCATTATAGGAGACGACCTGCAGGTCCTTGTAATTGTAGCGATAGGCGACGAGATCGTAGCGCAGCCTGCGGTCCAGCGTGGTCGCCTTGTAGCCGACCTCGAAGCCGCGGGCCTTCTCCGGCTTGAATTTCACATTGTCCGGGGTCGCGTTGGCGAAGACCAGATACTGGTTGGAGATGCCGCCGGCTTTGTAGCCGGTCTTGTACGCGGCGTACAAAGTCCGGTTCGCTTCAGGGCGCCAGCTGAGCGTCACCTCCGGCGAAATGTCGTTGTCGCTGAACTTCGACCGCAGCACCTGGCCCGAGGGCAAGAGCGCCCGGCCCGTCGCGCTGTTCGGGTTGTTCGCGGCGTTGACGATCGCGCTCCTCTTCTCGTCGTGAGCCCACCGCGCGCCGGCCGCCAGCTCCAGGGTCGGGACGATGTTCCAGCGGACCTGGCCGAACGCCGAATAGTACTCGCCGCGCGAGTTCGACGACATGTTGGTCAGCGTGTAGTTCCCCGCCGCCGGATTGAAGACGTGGAACAGGTCCGGCGCATTGAAGAACGGCCGGACGAAGTGCTCGTAATAGGCCCCGCCCATAAAATTGACCGGACCGTCGAAATCGGTGTCCACCCGGACCTCCTGCGTCACCAGCCGGTATGACTCCTTGCTGGCCGCCCAGATGGACGCATACGGACTCCAGTCGGAGACATTCATCTGCTGGACCGTCTGGTTGTAGTAACCAGTCGTCGAGGTCAGCGTCAGTCTGTCGAGCTTCTTGTTGAAGGTCAGCGCCGCGAGGCTGAACTTGGAGCGGAAATAGGGCTCGCCGCCGTTGGCGTAGGGGAAGTTGGCGGCGAACTCCGGCGCGACCGCGCCGTGCGACTTCACCATGTCCTTCTTGCAGTCGGCGCCCGGCAGGGGAACCACGCCCGCCAACACCGGCTGCGTCTGGCCGTTGATGCAGAAGGGCTCGGTCATCGCATTGCCGGCGTTGCGGGTCTGCGAGTTCATCATCAGCTTGAACTTGGCGTCGAAGTCCGCCGTCGGCGTCCACAGCAGGGTGAGGCGTCCGGAGTAGTCGTGGCCGGCGGGACCCCGCTCGCCCATGGTGGCGCCCGGATCGGTCACGGCCGGATTGAGGAAGTCCTGGATCGGCTGGGCGACGTTGCGGATCCAGCCGTCCTGTTTGCTGGCGCGGAAGGCCAGCCGGGCCTTCAGGGTGTCGGTGAGCGGGCCGGATACCGCGCCCTCGAGGAATCGCTGGTCGGCTCTGAACTCGTAGCCGGCGGTCAGATAGCCTTCGTAGCGGTCGGTCGGATCCACCGAGCGGAGCGAAACGACGCCGGCGGGGGAATTCTTGCCGAAGAACAGGGCCTGCGGCCCTTGCAGCACCTGGACCTGCTGGACGTCGAAGATGGCCGCCGAGATGACCTGCCCGCGGCTGATCGGCACGTCGTCGACCTCGATCGCCACGCTCTGGTCGAGCCCGGCGTCGTTCGACGCCGAACTGACGCCGCGGACGGTGATGATGGCGCCGGTGCCGGAGCCGCCCTGAGACATGCTGACCTGCGGCGCCAGCTCGCCGATCTTGGCGAGATCGCTGGCGAGGTTGTTCTTGAGCTGCTCAGCCGAGACGACGGAAACGGCGACCGGAACCCGCTGCAGCGACTCTTCCCGTTTCCGCGCGGTGACGATGATCTCTTCGAGTTGCGCCCCGTCCCCGGATCCGCTCGCCCCGGCCGGATCGGTCTGCGCCATCGCCGACGTCACGGCGAAAAGCGAAACGGTCCCGCACAGGACCGGCACGGCAAGCCTGCCCATCTTCCCTCCCTTGGATCTTTTTATCGTTGGGGCCCCGCGCGCCGCGGGATCCCGTTCTGCGTGAATTGTGGCGGGAAACACGCTTAAGGCAAGCGACCTCCCCTCCCCGGCCGGCGCGGGGCCTAGGCCGCGTCAGGCAAGACGCCTGACGCGGCGGCCGTGATCAGAACTTCGCGCCGAGCTCGACGCCATAGGTGGCGGGCGAACCCCAGACGCTGCCGATGCCGAGCGTATTGAAGAGAACCTGGCTCTGGTAGCGCTTGTTGGTGACGTTGTCGCCGAACACCGCGACCGTATAGCGATCGGAAGGGTCGACCCATTGCGCGCGCAGCGACAGGATCTCGTAGGCCTTCTGCTTGAACTGCTCTGACGGATCAAAGAAGAGCGACGACGAGTAGTACAGGTTGCCGGACAGCGTCAGACGGCCGCCGGCGAGGTCCAGCCCGTAGTTGGCGCCGACATTGCCGGTGAAGCTGGGCGAGCGCTGCATCTTCAGGCCGGACGCGTCCGTCGTCGTCTGGGTGAGCGAGCCAGGCCCGATGGCGCCGCAGACCATGTCGCTGGGCGCGACCGCCACCGGGTCGCAGTAGCTGTAGTAGGGCGCATTGCGGAAGGACTTGTATCGTGCGTGGGTCCAGGCCGCGCCCCCGTTCACGTTGAAGTCCGCCGTCACGCGATAGCGGAACTGCCCCTCCACGCCATAGATCTCGGAGGTGGCCGCGTTGGTGATCATCGCCGCGCCGTTCTGATAGCTCGAAACCTGCAGGTTCTTGTAGTCGTAGTAGTAGCTGGCCAGGTCGAACGAGAAACTGCTGTCGGAATATTTGTAGCCGACTTCGTAGGCGTTGATCTTTTCAGGCTCGACAGGGACCTGCGACAGCCCGCCGACGTTCAGGATGCCGGCCTTGTAGCCCCGGGTGAACGACGCATAGAGGCTCGAATTTTCGTTCGGCTTGTAGCGGATCACAGCGCGCGGCGTGAAGCTGTTGTTCTTCAGCCTCTTGACCGGAATGACCGTCTCCGGGGGCAGTCCGGCGGTCGAGACAGGGTTTCCGTCCGGGCCCTCATAGGCCGTCGTCGTGAAATTGGTCCGGAAATAGGCCTCGGTGACCAGGTCGTGGCTGTAGCGCCCGCCAGCCGTGAAGTACCACTTCTCCGACAGCTGATAGGTCGCATCGACGAAGGCTGCATAGGATTTCGTCGTTGTTCCCGAACCGCCGAAGGGAAGGAAGGGCGGGGCGCCGAAGGCGGCGCCGATATCCCAGATGTCCTTGTTCTGGAAGTAGTTGACGCCTGCAGTCCACTGCAGGGCCGTGCCCGCCTTCGAGTTCAGCAGGAATTCCTGCGAGAGGGTCTTGTTGTCAATATCGATATCGATGAAGAAGAACGGCAAAGCCGTGGCGTCCAGATCTCCGTTATTGTCCGAACGATCCTCACGATACTGGGTGTAGGACGTCAGGTCGGCGAATCCGAGGTCCGCCTTGATCGTCGCTTGCAGGGTGTCCGACTTGTTCGTGAAAACCAGCTTGTCGCCGGACGCGATCTTATTCGGGTCGATCGTGTAGGATCCAGGAATGGTCGGAGCATAGAAATAGATCAGCGGCACGCCGGCCGAGCTGGACTTGCCGTAGAACGCCTGGCCGGCGGCCGAGACCTTGCTGAAGAAGCCGGCCTGTCCGCTGCGGTCGAGATAGGCGTTGGACAGCTGCAAGGTCGGATCGTCGGTTTCCGAATGGGTGTAACGCAGGAGCCCGGACACCGAATCCGTGAACTGCACCTTCGCGCCCGTGCGGATCGACCAGTTCTCGAACTTGCCGACGTGGTGGTCGTCGTTGACGATATTGGTCTTGAAGCTGTCGCCCTTGCGATAGACCCCCTCGATATCTACAGCGACCTTGTCGCCGACGCCCGTCGTCCCGTAGCCCTGGAGGGTGACGGTGTTGAAGCGCGCGTAGCTGGCCTTGAGCTCGCCAGCAGGATCGCTGTCCGGATCGGCGGTCGTCACCAGGATGGCGCCGCCCGTGGTGTTGCGGCCGAACAGCGTGCCCTGCGGTCCCTTCAGGACCTGGATGTTCCGCACCTTCAGGAGCTGGAAGTCGGCGACCTGGGAGTTCGACTGGAAGAAGCCGTCCACATAGATGCCGACGTTCGGGCCGCCGCCCGAGGTGCTGACCGCCGTGCCCACGCCGCGGATGGTCGGCTGCACGAAGGTGCCCGCCGAATCGAAGCGCAGCGACGGCGTCAGCTTGGTGATATCCGACAACTGATTGGCGTTGGCCACCGCCAGCTGGCTCTGGTTCAAGGTGGTGATGGTGATCGGCACGTCGCGCGACGCTTCAGAGCGCCGCTGCGCCGTCACGATGACTTCGCTGACCTGGCTGGCGCCTTCGTCTTTCGCCTGGGCATAGGCTGAGACCGGCATGAGGGTGCCCAAGGCGACCAGCACGGCCGACGAGCCGAGCAAAGCATTCATTCGCATGTAGTTCTCCCCGATATTTGCTGGGTTGCGAGTGAGCTTGCCGGTTTGACCCTTGGCCGCTTGCAGGCGTCTCGCAATCGGTTGTTGCAGGCAGGATCGCACTATTTGCCGCGCGCGCGCCACGGAGAATTCAGCAACAGGCCGATACCGTCAGCGCCCGGACATATCGGGAGCGGCCCTCGAGCCGCCCCCTCCGACATGTTCGAGCCGTTGCGGCGGCGAGAGGCCCTGTGCGGGCCCTTCGACCCAGCCTCACCCCGCCATGAACTGGCCGCCGTTGATCGCCAGGGTGGCGCCGGTCACATAGCCCGCCCGTTCGCCGGCCAGGAAGGCCACCACGTCGGCGATCTCCTCGCCGGTGCCGAGCCGGCCGACCGGGATCTGGTCGATGATCGACTGCAGCACCTTCTCTGGCACCGCCTGCACCATCTCGGTGTCGATATAGCCCGGCGCGATGGCGTTCACCGTCACCCCCTTCTTGGCGTTCTCCAGGGCCAGCGCCTTGGTGAAGCCCAGCATGCCGGCCTTGGCGGTGGAATAGTTGCTCTGGCCGATCTGGCCCTTCTGGCCGTTGACCGAGGAGATGTTGACGATCCGGCCCCAGCCGCGCTCGCGCATGCCTTCGATCACCTGGCGGGTCATGTTGTAGAGACTGTCCATGTTCACCCGGACGACCTCGCCCCACTGCTCGGGCGACATGCGGTGGAAGACGGTGTCGCGGGTGATGCCGGCGTTGTTGACCAGCACGTCCACCGGGCCGAGCTGGGCCTCGACCTTGGCGATCGCGCTCTGGCAGTCCTCGAGCACCCCGACGTTGCCCCTGACCACCATGACGCCTAACTCGCGGGCGCAGGCTTCGGCGGCGGCCTCGTTGCCGGAATAGCCGGCGGCGACCTTCAGGCCGTCGGCCTTCAGGCGCGTCACTATCGCAAGGCCGATGCCCCGCGTCCCGCCCGTCACGAACGCCACTCTTGTCATCTGAAGCCCTCCCAGTGCTCTTCGCACAGACGACCGACGCCGCCTTAATTGTACAAAGCGCCACAGTATCGGAAAGGTTGCAGATTATTGCAGCCCTGTCACGAGGTGGGCGAACGGAACGCCCGCCCGGCGAAACAGGCGTCCGACAAGCCTGCTCAGCGTGCGGAAAGTCCCAGGCTCCCGGGCGGCGGGCGCAGCCGGATCGCGTTCTGATAGAAGGCCACCTGGTGGTAGTGGCCGATCAGGAACGGCAGCTCGATCAGCTGCAGCTGGTCGAGGAATTTCGCCAGGTCGGCCCAGGTCTCGTCGGAGATCATGGCGTCGGCATGCAGCTCCTCCACCGCGCGCAGGATCGCCCGGTCGTTCGCGCTCCAGGCGGGATCCGACGACCCGCGGGTGACGCGCTCGATCTCCTCCTGGGTCACGCCGCAGCGCTGGCCGATCGCGACATGCTCGGCCCACTCGAATGGCGCCCGGCACAGCCATCCGGTGCGCAGGATGGCGAGCTCCCGGTCGCGCGGCGAAATCACGCCCTTGAGCAGCTGCAGCCCGTAGTCGCCGAACGCCCGATAGAGGCCGGTATGGCGCAGGATCGTCGACATATAGTCCGGGACCTCGGTCATCCCATCGGGGTCGAGGCCCACGGCGCGGCGGATGTCGCGCACGGTCTCCATCGCCTCGGGGCCCATCTCCTCCGCCGTCATCGGCGGCAGCCGCGGTGGCTTGCCGGTGATCAGCGCCTCGCGCTCGGCCAGGGCGGCGGGTTCAAAAGCGGCGTCTCCGCGGCTCGCATCGTTCGGCATGTCGTTCCCTCAATCCAACACCGGCCGCTCTATCGCGGGACAGCCCTCTCAGCGGGGCATGGGCTCGCGCATGGCGCCGGCCGGCGGCGCAGCAGTAGCACGCTCAAGCAATCGGTCCAGGCTCGCCCCGATCTCCCCGGTCCGCCAGAGGTTCAGGAACACCGTGTAGACATGCAGGCAGTTTCGCGCGGGCTCGACGCCTAGGATCGCAGGATCGTGCGGACCGGACGCCTTGAGCGCTCCGGGCACGCGAAACAGCACGATCGCCGGGAAGGCCAGCACCCGGGCCACCCCCATGCTCGCCACGTGCAGCGTGAGATGGAGCTTGAGCTCCTCCACCGCGACCAGCGGACCGCCGTACTCGTGATATTCGCGGACAAACAGCGCCAGCAGCGCGTCGAGATGATGTTTCCAGACGTCGTGATGGGCCGCGCTCAGGCAGCCCCACAGGGCCGCGCCCAGGGTGATCTGATTGACCCGGCCCCAGTCCATCAGGCCGCACTGCAGCTCGCCCTGCGCGTCGCGCCAGAACCAGGCGTTGTCGATGTGGGCGTTCCAGTGGCAGAGCGCGACGAGATCGGGATTTCCCCGCAGATAGGCCTGGATGGTGGACTCGTGCTCGCGGATGCGAAGCGCCTCCCGCTCAAGCTTGGCCATGAAGTCCGGCGCACGGATCTCAGCCGGCAGCAGTTGCGGGGCTCGCGCGGCGAAATCCGTGCAATCCGCCAGGACGGCGCGCAGCTCGTCTTCGTCGTAGAGGATCGGGTCGCCGCCCGCCGTCGCCGGTTCGAAGGGGAAGCGCACGGCGATGTCGGGGGAGAGCCGGCCGGCCTTGTGCGCGGCCGCGAGCCGCGCCAGCGCCGTCAGGATCGCCCGGTAATAGGGGAGCGGCTCGTCGAGCTCGTGGTCGAAGCATTTCAGGTGGTGCGGCTCGATCCCGCCTTCGCCGAAGGCGATGCGCTGGGTGATCAAGAGGCCCGTGCCGCTCTCGTGATGGTAGTCGGCGAAATAGGCGACCGGCGTTGAGATCGGGAATCCGGTGAGGCGCGAGATCGGCGCGAAGCGGACTTCGGACTCCATTTCCCAGCGGCCGTGGTCGCGCCGCGCATCGGTGAAATCGCGGGAGAATTTGACGAAGAGGTCGGTGTGCAGGTCCGGGCCGGGCCGCTCGTACTCGACCGAAAGGAAGAACTTCTTGCCGGTGCTGCCGCCCGGGCAGGGCTCGAACCGGGTGATCCGGGCGACGCTGTTGTCGGCCGGGAGCGCGCCGAAGGCGCGGAAGGCCTGGGTCAGGAAGGCCTCGCCGCCGGCGCGCAGCGCCTCGCCATGGGCGGGAACGGCCAGGCCGGTCGCGTCGCCGCGCACGTGGTCAACGCTGGAAGCGAGGATATTCGTCATTTGCGCCATGGCAGGGCTTGCGCCCGGTCTGAACGATGCTTAGATCGGTCCTGCCCATTCTGGGCGTTTCCTCCCTAATAACTGCCGCGCCTTCGGGCGCGGCTTTTTTTGGCCCGGCCAAGTCGGTTGCGAAGGCGCGATCAGCCCCGGTGGACGGCTCCAAGTCCCGGGGCTGATCTTCTGCCGTCACGAGGACGGGGCGCTCAGACCGGCTTCTTGGGCAACTGAATTTCGGCCGTCGCCGTGCACATGGTCACGCCCTTCTGGTTGGCCATCTTGTGTTTGACCTGGACCATATGTCGCCCGGTCTCATCGACGAGCTTGTCGACGACTTCCGCGGTCTGGATGGTGATGTCGCCGGCGAGCGCCGGGCCACGGTAGTTGGCGATCGAGTGCACGACCATGCCGTGCTCGCCGGCCCAGCCGGCCAGATAGTCGGTCACCCAAGCTCCCATCGAGGCGCCGTAGCCGTAGGACCGGGGCATGCCGATCTTGCGCGCCCAGCGCGGGAAGAGGTGCCCGCGCGACGGACCGTAATAGGCGCCGTCCGTCAGCTCCGGATTGATCAGCTGCATGTCCGGATCGTTCTCGTAGCCCGCCATCTCCTTGGTGAAGCCGAGCGCCTCCAGGTCGTTCTTGCGCAGGTCGATGGTGCCCCAGGTGTTGACGATGTAGGCGCGCCATTCGGTCGTGAAACTCGCCACCGAGTGCGGGCCGAAGACGCGCTCGGGCAGCTGGTCGCCGACCTTCACGTCGTCCCACCAGCGCTCCTTGTGACCCAGGTCGTGCAGCATCTGGATCCAGGTGAACTTGCGTTCTTCCAGGGCCGCGATCTCCTCGTCGCTCCAGACCGGCTCCTCGGCGTCATCCAGGTTGACGTTCTCGCCGCCGGCGTGGGCCGAGTAGCGGATCGAGGTGGAGCGCTGCTTGGCGACCAACTCGCCGTTCTGGTTGCGGTAGAAGTTGTCGCCGCGCTGGAAGCAGGTCGGACCGGCGAAGGAGGTTTGCTTGACCACGTAGTCGAACGGAATGCGCTCGTTGGAGATGATGTCGCCGGCGAACACCCGCGGCTCGTAGAACCACCATTCGTCGCCGCCGAACAGCAGGTGCGAGTCCGGGATCATGCCGACGCAAGCCGGCGCCGCGCCATGGCCGTCGTCGGCCGCGATCGGGAAGCTCTGCGGGGCCACCAGCTTGCCAAAGCGGCTGGCCGCGCTGAAGGCCGGGTCGAAGTGCAGCAGGTTGGGGTAGTGCATCGCGTGCGCCCAGCGGCGGATGTCGTTGTTGGCGATGGGCTCGCGCAGCGGCGAGGAGTCGACCGGCTTGCCGAGGTACTGGTCGATGTCGGACGTATCGAGTGTGCGTTCGCTCATGAGGGATCCTCTCCTTGGTTCTGGACGGCGTGGCTCGGCGGACGCCGTCCGCTCCCTTGCGGGGGGGACGCGCGCTCCGAGCTTCTGCGGCTACCTGATCAGGTGTTCAACTTCCACCGCGGTACAGCGCATCAGACGTCGCGTGTCGAGTGGGTATTTGTGCGAACCGCCAAGCGGGCATGGCGTCCGGACCCGATGCGGGCCTCACAGCAGGGTTCCCCTGAGGATCACCAGGGCGACGCTGAAATAGATGACCAGCCCGGTGACATCCACGAGGGTGGCGACGAATGGCGCCGAGGCGCTGGCAGGGTCAAAGCCCAGACGCTTCAGGATGAAGGGCAGCATCGAGCCGGTGAGCGAGCCGAAGGTGACGATGCCGACCAGCCCGACGCCGACGGTCAGCGCGATCAGCGGCCAATGAACGCCATAGTCGAAAATGCCCAGCATCTGCCAGGCGGCGATGCGGACCATGCCGATGACGCCCAGGATGGCGCCCAGGGTGGCTCCCGTCGGGATCTCCCGCACCGCCACGCGCCACCAGTCGCGCAGACGCAGCTGGCCGAGCGCGAGCGCCCGGATCAGCAGCGACGTGGATTGTGAGCCGGAGTTGCCGCCGGAACTCATGATGAGGGGGATGAACAAGGTCAGCACCACGGCCTTGGCGAGCTCGTCCTCGAAGTGCTGCATGGCGGTGGCGGTCAGCATCTCGCCGATGAAGAGCGCGCAGAGCCAGCCGCCGCGCTTGCGGATCATCCGGCCGAAGCCGATCTCCAGGTAGGGCTCGGCCATCCCCTCCACGCCGCCGAACTTCTGCACGTCCTCGGTGCTCTCCGCGACGATGGCGTCGATCACGTCGTCGACGGTGACGATGCCCAGGACCTGGCGGCGGGCGTTCAGCACTGGAACCGCGAGCAGGTCGTGGATCGAGATCAGCCGGGCGACCTCTTCGCGGTCGGTGTCGACCTGCACCGCGATCGGTTCGCGATCCGGCGCCAGCGCCAAGATCGGCTGGTCCGGTTCGCCGGCGATCAGCTGGCGCAGCGTCACGACCCGCACCAGCTCGCGCGTGCCCGGATCGAGCACCTGGATCGAATAGACCGTCTCGCGGTCGCGCTCGACCTCGCGGATGTGCCGAAGCGTCTCGCTCGCCGTGTAGGTGGCGGGCACGCTGACGAACTCCGTCGTCATGATGCTGCCGGCGACGCCCTCCGGGTAGGTGAGGAGCAGCTTAAGGGACTGGGCCGTCTCGAAGTCGACGCGCGTCAGCAGCTTGGTGCGGTCTGGGCCGTCGAGCTGGTGCAGGGTATCAGCCGCGCGGTCGGCCGCCATGCCCATGAGGATTCGCCCGGCGATCTCGTCGGGCAGCTCCAGGATCAGTTCGCCGGCGCGGACGAGCTCCGGGCGGTCGAACACCTCGACGGCGCGCTCCAGGGGGAGGTGCGCGAGGAGGGAGGCGGCGGTCTCCAGCGCCTCCTCGTTCAGCCGCGCGACGATGTCGGCGACGTGCTGGTCGATCAACTCGGCCAGCAGGATCGGATCAACGGCCGCGACGGCCGCGCTGCGGATGTCTTCCATGGCTCACCTCCAGTCCGCCGTCGCGGCGGACGTGGCGAGCCGACCCCTGCAGGTCAGGCCACGAGCGGCCGCGCCGGCGCGAACAATCGACTACTGTCGCTAGGCATTGGGGTTGGGTTCCTGTGATCAGCGGAGGCGAACACGTCAGCCTCCGCGCCCGATTACATGGTCCTGCGGGACGCCGCGGTCAAGCTAGGGCGCCCAAGACTTGACGCCCCTGGCGACCCTAGGGATTTTCGCCCACCGCGCCCTGCAAGGCCCTTCGCGTCGCTTCCGGCAGGGGCCGGAGCTGCAGCTCGTCCGAGCCGAAGTAGACCTCGGCGATCGAGGTCGGGGCGTCGGGCTCGCCGATGAAGCGGGCGAAGAGGTGGCCCTCGTAACTGGCCGTCGCCCACATCCGGGCGGCCGCCGCGTCGCCGATGGTGAAGAGCTGCGCGACCTTGCCGTCGAGGTCCTTCTCGAGATCGTTCAACGACACCCGGCCCGTCGCCAGCACGACCGCGTCGACGCCGGTGATGACCCGCTCCTCTTCGGAATAGACGTTGAAGGCGGTGACCTCGTGGTCGCCGATCTGTTTGAGATAGGTGGTCGGGGTGATCGTCACCCCGGCGGCCAGCAGGCGCTGCATGATGAAGCGGGTCTCTTCCGCCCCCCTCACCCGCTGCGACACCGGCGAGAAGCTGGGGGTGATAAACTCCACCTCGCAGCCCCGGCCGGCCAGCACCTCGGCGACGCCGACGCCGGCGTTCATGCCTTCGCCATCGAGCACCACCACCTTGCCGGACGGACTGACGCTCCCGAGCAGGATCTCTTCCGGCCGGTAGACGAAAGCCTGGTCATGACCCGGCACCGGGAAGTCGCGGAAATTGCTGTGGCCGCTTCGGCTGTAGAGGGCGCCTGTCGCGACGATGACCGCATCGGGCGTCTCCGCCAGCACGCTCGCGGCCGTGGCCTGCTCGCCGAGACGGATCTCGACCCCCAGCCGATCGAGTTCGCGGCCCCACCACTCGACGCTCTTCATGAAGAACTCGCGGCCCGGCAGGCCCGCCCACAAGGCCAAGGCCCCGCCCAGCCGGTCGCGTGCATCGACCACGGTCACGTCGTGTCCGCGGAGCGCGGCGACGCGCGCCGCCTCCAGCCCGGCCGGTCCGCCCCCGACCACGACGACCTTCGACGGCCTGGCCGCCGGAACGATGGACCCCGCGCCCCAGTAACGTTCCCGCCAGGCGGTGGGATTGACCGTGCAGGTCTGGGCGCCCTCGTCGAGCAGGGATTGCAGGCACCAGTTGCAGGCGATGCAGGTGCGGCTGCGCTCTTCCTGGCCGGCGAAGGCGTGATTGACGAGGTCCGGCTCGGCGATCAGGGCCCGCGCCGCGCCCACCATGTCGCAGACGCCGGAGGCCAGGGCGTCTTCGCCCTCGGCCACGGTCGTCAGCCGGCCGAGGACGCCCAGCACCGGAACCTCTCCCGCCGCCCCGCGGACCGCCTGGATGAAGGGCTTGTAGACGTGCTTCTCGACGAAGACGTTCGGCATCCCCAGCCAGAACTGGTCCGGCTCGACGGCCACGTCGAGGTCGACGTAGTCGAGCAGGCCTGCGTCCGCGACCTGCTTGAGAACCTGGTAGGCGTCCTTGGTGTGGTAGCCGCCGGTGAGCAGCTCGTCGCAGTTGAAGCGCATGCCCACGGCCATCTTGCCGGCGGCGGCCTCGCGGACCGTCTGCAGGGTCTCGACGAGGAAACGCATCCGGTTTTCCAGCGGGCCGCCGTACTCGTCGGTGCGGCGGTTGAAATAGGGCGACAGGAACTGTTCGACGATCGCCCCGTGCGAGGCGTGGACCATGACGCCGTCGAAGCCGGCCTCGCGAAGGTTCTCGGTCGACTCCCGGAAGACATCGAGCATCCGGCGGATCTCGTCCTTGGTCATCTCGCGGGTCGACCAGGTCTTGTCGTGAAACCTGAACTGGGAGACCGACGGGCCCAGGGCCGGCGCGGGCGGGCTGTAGGGCTGCCAGGACCCCGGCCCCGACCAGAAGTACCAGGGTTCCCCGAAGATCTTCCCGCCGGTCGCGTGCACGGCGTCCGCCAGCTCGCGGAAGGCCGGGATGTTCTCCTTCAGCTGAGGACAGGGCCAGACGGCCTTGGCCCGGTGGAAGGCGGCCATGCTCAACACGACCAGTCCGCAGCCGCCTTTGGCGCGCGCCTCGACGTAGGCGAGGTAGTCGGCGGTCGGCGCGCCCAGCCAGTTCAGCGGCACCGCATGGGGCGACGAATAGAAGCGGTTCTTGATCTCGACCGGACCGAGCTGGATCGGGCTGAAGACGTGGGGGTACTTCGGATGCATGTTTCTTCCCTGCCGATCCTGTTCTTTTGGTCCAATAAGGACGGGAACGGCCGGGAGGCGCAAGCGCGCGTCACGTCCACCAACCTCAAAAATCGAACCGACTGGACCGAATAATTTCCCGATCGCGGGCGGCTGTCGAGCGATATCGCGAGGCGTTCGCGCGCGCCCAGAACAAACCGGCAACTCTTAAACTGGACGCGGCGCCACAGAGGCGCCAACGTGGCGCCATGACAGACGATTCGAAGGGCTCGGCGGTTCGCGGGCTCGACCGCATCAACCTGCGGCTTCCGGGGGAGACCTTCGAGGCGATCGACGCCGCACGCGCCGACCGGCCCGGCGCGGTGTCGCGCAACACCTGGATCACCGAAGCCATCGAGGAGAAGCTGGCGCGCGAGGCCTCCAATGGCGCCGCTCCCACTCACGCCAGACCGGGCGACACGCGGCGGCGACATGCCTGAGTTCTATGAATTCTTCGCAGGCGGCGGCATGGCGCGGACCGGCCTGGGCGCCGGCTGGACCTGCCGCTTCGCCAACGACTTCGATCCGAAGAAGGGCGCGGTCTATCGCGAAAACTTTGGCGGCGCCGAGCTGAAGATCGGAGACGTGCGCCAGGTGAACTCGGCCGAGCTGCCGGGCGTGGCCGACCTCGCCTGGGCCTCCTTCCCCTGCCAGGACCTCTCCCTGGCCGGCGCGGGCGCGGGCCTGAAGGCCGAGCGGTCGGGCGCCTTCTATCCCTTCTGGGACGTGATGACCGGGCTGATCGAGGACGGCCGCGCGCCGGCGATCATCGCCCTGGAGAACGTCTGCGGCGCCCTGACCTCCCACGGCGGCAAGGATTTCGAGGTGATCTGCCGGACCTACGCCAAGGCCGGCTATCGGCTGGGCGCCCTGGTGATCAACGCCGAGCTCTTCCTGCCGCAGTCGCGGCCCCGGCTGTTCGTGATCGGCGTCCGCGCCGATGTCGTCATCCCCCCTGCCCTGCTCTCCGAGGGCCCGCTGGAGCCCTTCCACACGGCCGCCCTGCGCCGGGCCGTCGACAAACTGCCCCAGGCGCTGCAGGACGACTTCCTGTGGTGGAACCTGCCTCTGCCCAGGCCGCGGGCCTTGGCGCTGCGCGACGTGATCGAGGAGGCCCCCCAGAGCGTCCCGTGGCACACCGCCGCCGAGACCCGTCAGCTGCTGGCCATGATGTCCCCGGTCAACGCCGCGAAGGTGGCCCAGGCCAAGCGCGCCGGTCGCCGGATGGTCGGCGGGATCTACCGTCGCACGCGGTTGAACCACAACGGCGCCAAGGTGCAGCGCGCCGAGGTGCGCTTCGACGACGTCTCCGGCTGCCTGCGGACCCCGGCCGGCGGCTCCAGCCGCCAAGTGATCATGGTGATCGACGGCGAGCGGGTGCGGACACGGCTGATCTCGGCGCGGGAGACCGCGCGGCTGATGGGTCTCTCCGACGACTACCGGCTGCCCGGCAACTACAACGAGGCCTACCACCTCACCGGCGACGGCGTGGCGGTGGACGTGGTGCGCCACCTCGCCCGCCATATCTTCGAGCCGATCGTCGGCCCCTCCATCGTCGAGACGGCGGCGGCCTTGCGCGAGGTGGCGTGAGCCTCTTCGGCGCGAATCCCGACTTCATCCGCCAGCCGCCGTTCGAGACCAACGAACTGCGTAACGGTCTGGCGCGGTTCCTCGACGCGCCGTTCGAGCACGATCCCTCGGGCGCGCGGCCCTTCGTCGGCAACTACCGCTGGGGCGTCTACGCCTTCTTCGACTACGACGGCGAGCCGATCTATGTCGGCCAGACCAACGAGCAGCTGCGCACCCGCATCCGCCGCCACCTGACCAACCAGCGCACCGACGCAGTGGCCATGTCGGTGCTGGACCCGTTCGAGGTGTTCGAGATCGAGGTCTGGCCCCTGCCGCAATTTCAGGACGTCGGTAGGAACGACAAGCTGCGCGCCCCGGCCGCAAAGGCGCATCTCGACGCCCTCGAGCGGCTCGTCACCGCTCAGGAGATCGCCAAGTCCAAGTTTAGGGCGATCCTGAACGAGAAGGATCCTCCGATTGGGGATCTGGTGGTCGAGGCCCAGCCCTCCTTCCGCGGCCGCATCGTCTCCGAGCGGGTGCAGGAGCTGCGCGCCCATCCGGACTTCCGCATCGCCCGGCGCGCCCTGATCATCTCCAGGCTCGCCCAGGTGATCTCGGAGCGCCAGGTGAAGGGCGGGCTGCGCAGGGTGCTGCTGACCCAGGCCAAGCGCCTGGAGTGGCTCGCAGCGCGCCGCTACGAGGCCACCGGCGGCGGGGCCTCGGTCCCGCGCGAGGGCGAGGATGACGCCGAGGACTAGCCGCCGTTCCCAATCGCCCGACGGCCTACCCCTCCCCTGCAGCCTGGATCGGCGCTCCGGTGCGCGTGCGCCACGCCGAATAGAGGATGCCGCCGCCGAGCAGGCCGGCGGTGATGGCGAGGGAGACGGGCGCCGGGAACTTCTCCCAATCCATCAGCTCGGCCAGGAACACCTTGCCGCCGATGAAGATCAGCAGCAGCGCCAGCGCCGACTTCAGATAGGCGAACCGCGCCATGACCGCGGCCAGGGCGAAATAGAGGGCCCTGAGCCCCAGGATGGCGAAGATGTTGGAGGTGTAGACGAGATAGGGGTCCTTGGTGATCGCGAAGATCGCCGGCACCGAGTCGACGGCGAACACCAAGTCGGCCAGCTCCACCATGATCAGGGTCATGAACAGCGGCGTGGCCCAGACCACCCGTCGGCCGTCACGGCCCGGTAGGTGCACGAAGAACCGGGCGCCGTGGAACCGATCCGTCAGGCGAATGCGACGGGCCAGCAGGCGATAGAGGGTGTTTTCGCGCGGGTCCTTGGGCTGGCGCGCGGACACCAGCATTCTGGCCCCCATCACCATCAGGAAGGCTGCGAACACCCACAGCACCCAGTCGAAACGGGCGACCAGCGCGGCGCCCAGACCTATCATCAGGCCGCGCAGCAGGATGACGCCCAGCACGCCCCAGAACAGCGCCCGATGCTGGTAGGCCCGTGGGACGACGAGGGCGGAGAAGATGGTTGCGATGATGAAGACGTTGTCGAGCGCCAGGCTCTTTTCGACGAGGAAGCCGGTCAGGTATTCCAGCCCGGCCTGTCTTCCGAGCTCGAGCGTCACCCATCCGCCGAAAGCCAGGCCGAGGGAGATGTAGACGGCGGAGAGCCCCAGGCTCTCACGGACCCCGATCTCGCGCGGCTTGCGGTGGAGGATCCCGAGGTCCAGCGCCAAGACGATGACGACGATGGTCGCGAAGACCAGCCACATCCAGAGCGGCTTCCCCAGCGTCGGTTGAGTGAGGAGAAGGTCGATCATGGTCTCGGATCGGCTGAGCATCGGCGGCGGCCGCTAGGCCATTCGCCGCCGAAGTGGAAACCGGTTCGGCGCAGCGAATGGCCTAACTTCGAAGACTTATGAGCATTTGACGGTTCGAATGAACCGCCAAATGCTCCGGGCCCTCGCCGTGCGTCTTTGGAGGCGGGTGGGCTTAGATGCCGGCGGGCGCGAGACGGGCCTCGGCGACGATCAGCTCGTCCTTCACCTGCAGCTTGCGCCGCTTCAGGTCCTGGATGGCGAAGGCGTCCTGGACCGGCCGCCTCAGCTCTGCGCGCAGCCGCTGTTCGAGCCAGCGATGCCGGCTTCTCAAACGCCAGATACGAATGTCGAGATTCATCTGCTCCTCCTAGTGGAGGGCGCGCCCGGGAGCTGGTCAGCTGAGGGGGGGAAAGCATTCCAGACCCCGGGGCGCCCGCGCGGTCCGACATCACGGTTGTCATCAACCGCCAGAGGGGCCCGGTCCGCACTCATTCAGGTGGGGGCTCGCAAAAACGGCTTCAAGGCTGCGGCGACGCCTGAATGCGCTTTTCGCCGGGAATCGGGCGATCGGGAACGGGCGTTGTCTGAGTCAAGAGGCCGGCGCGATGCGCGGCTGGCCCCCTGCCCTGCTGGCCAAAACGGTCATGACGGCGGCGGCTCCTGCGGGGCGTTCCCAATCGCCCGATTGGATCGGTCCGCAACCTCGGCGGATCAGGAACGCCGTCGCCTTCGACGGTGGAAACTGGCGATCGGCCACGGCGGGCTCGATGAGGCGTTCCCAATCGCCCGAACAGCCCCCTTTCCGCTGATCCGCTGCAATCGAGCCGCCGGGCCCTTATTCAGCCCGGCGAGCGGCTTCGGCGGTTTGGGAACCGTTACTAACCTTAGGAGACTCTCGTAAGAGAGGTTAGTTCGTTAAGCCTGTGGATAAGACCTGGAACCTCAACCAGAACAGCAGCTTGCGAGATCGGCCCGTTCCCGAACGCCCGCGGTTTCGTTCCTGATCGCCCACCGCAGCGTCCCCGATCGCCCGACGTTTTGTTCCTGATCCGCCGAAAGCGGCCCTGCCGTTCCCAAAAGCCCGACGACTCACCGCCCGTTTTACGGGCCTTGTCGGGACCTCGGCCGGATCGAGAAGGTGCGGAGTCTCCCGCAAGCCGCTGTAAAGACGTAGACTCTGATTTCGCTCTTGAGAGAGGGCTGCAAGCCTGGTCGCGTGAAACAGGCGTTCGGGCCGAAGCGCCCTCTCGGGCTATAGGGAACGCCCCCTCCCCTGCCCTGGCGCGGCCTGGCCTCGGGCTCAGACGGCCATCTGCGGGAAGCGTTTGTCGCGCAGGGCGGCGCTGCGATAGGCGGGGTGATCCGGGGTGAGCTTGTCGCGGCGGACCATCATCAGGGCCGGCTCCTTGCCCTGGTTCTCGTCGATCCAGAGCAGGTGGTATTCGGGCAGGTCGTCGCCATCGACGATCTTCTTCAGCTCGAACTTGAACCGCCGATAGGAGCCTTCCGCCCCGGACTTCTCGAACAGGGTCGGCAGGGAGATGGTGAAGCCGCCGCCGTCGTTGCCACCGGCGTGCTTGCGCGCCACCCGGTAGAGCCAGCGCTCGCGCCCGCCGGTCAGCCGGAAATAGTCCGGATCGATCGCCAGGACGCCGCCCTCCATGACGATGCCCTCGAACAGCCAGTCAGAGATGGTCAGCGTCATGCCGCGGGAGTGGCCGGTGGCCTCGTCGACGACCTCGGTCCAGCTCTCGATCCAGGAGAAGCTGCGGGTCTTCGACTTGCCCTTGGCGCGGATGTTGGTGCGGATGGCGGTGGATTGCAGCCGGTTCAGCGCCGCGCGCAGGCGGGTGTAGTCCTCGCCGCCGACCGAGCGGTGGATGCCGCGCAGCAGGTCCGCCGGGTGGAAGTGCAAAGTCCGGTCGATGTCGTTGACCTTGCGGTCCTTCATCACCGTGATCACCGAGGCGGCCCAGATCAGGATGTCGCCGTCCCAGATGGTGGCCATGCCTTCCTCGGGCACGGCGTGGACCTCGACGAACACCGAGCCGTCCGGGCTGGTGTAGGAGATCGGCTTGATCCGCTTGCGCTTGGCCAGCGAGAAGAACGGCCGCTCCATGGTCTCGCGCTGATCGCGGAAGGCCATGTCGATGATGTAGGGCGCGAACAGATCGAACTGCGCCTGGCTTTGGCTTTTTCGCAGGCTCATGCTCGCTCCCAGGGGGGCCTCAAGCCCCCTCCCCGCCCCCGGATTCCCGCAACGGGCAAACGGGTGCAGCTGTGTTCCCAATAGACCGACGATTCGGGGTGAACGCCGAGTCGCCGCGCCGGCTCAGGCCCGCCTCAGCGCAGGCGGCGGCCGTCTTCCGGGATCCCCGCGAGGTCGACGGCGTAGCCCTTGGCCTCCAGCGCCTCCAGGACGAGGTATTTGACCGTGACGCGGCGGCGGATCGCGGCCATCCGCAGGTCGTCCCAGAGCTCGTCAGGCACGTCGAATTTCAGCGCCGCCGGCTTGCGCAGCGCCGCCTCCCCCGCCTTCGGCTCTGCTGAAGGCGCCGGAACGGGCGTTACAGCGGGCTTGGCGACCGGCTGCGGCGCGGCGGTCTGCCGACCGAAGCCCAGGTCGTGGGTGGCCTCGACCAGTTTCTCGGTCTCCTGCTGCGTGGACAGGGGCCGGGGGCGCGGGGTGGGCTGGAAGGCCAGCGAGGGCTTGGACATCGGGTCTTCCTTCAGGGTCAGGCGGCGGCCTGGGCCTGATCGGCCAAGGCTTCGAGCAGTTCACCGAGCACCGAGGCGATCTCGCGCGCGGCCTTGGGGTCCCCGTCGCGGTGGGAGGGCGTGGCGCCGGTGAAGTGGATCTGCTGATACGCGGCGCGCTGGATGATCTCGGTGGCGAGGACCGGGATGGAGTTGGCCCCGATCTCGGCGCGGGCGTGCTGGGCGACCCGGCTCTGCAACGGCGACATCTGGGTGAAGACCACCTTGGCGGCGATCGGTCGGCGCAGCATCTTTTCTGCCCGCTTGACCACCTCATAGGTGCGGAACACTTCCTGCAGGTCCATGCCAGAGACCTTGGTCGGGATCAGCACCAGGTCGCTCTCGGCGATGGCGTAGGTCACCGCCTGGGAGGCCGCGCCCTCGAGGTCGACGAAGACCAGGGCGTACTTCCCGGCGGCCTGGGCGATCACGTCCTGGATGCGGGTCTCGTCGGCCTCGGACTGGACAACGACGGTGCAGTCCTCGCCGGCCCGGTCGCGCCAGGCGGCGACGTGGCCGTTGGGATCTCCGTCGACGATCGCCACCGACCCGCCCTGACGGGCGAAGGCGTCGGCCAGGCACATGACCAGGGTCGTCTTGCCGACGCCCCCCTTGGTCGAGCACACGCTGATAACGGCCATCTTCTCGCTCCAGCTGGCCCCCAATGGGTGTCTTGGGGGATTGGGCGAACGTGCGAACGGGCGCGCGTCCTTTCGTGCAGACGAGCCTATGGGCAGATGGTGAACATCCCGTTAACCCGAGCGCCCCCTACCCCGCTCTCCCGCTCTCCCGCTCTCCCGCTCTCCCGCTCTCCCGCGCGGTCAAGGGGGTGATGGGGTGAAGCCCCGTCAGGGCGAAAATGCGAAACCCCAAACGAGCGGACGGGCTGACGCGTAAACGGGTGGTCGCCCAGATGGGTGCGCGGGCAGACGCGTGATGGGGGATTGGCCCCTATCCCCAGGCGGGCAAACGCCTAGAGGTGCAAAACCCTAAGCGCTGAGACGGGCAAGACCGCAAATACGCAAGTCTGCGCGCGTGCGTCAGGGCAAGACGCCAGTCGCGCGAATACCCAAAGGGGGTTTTGCTTATTTGCATCACCTCCCGGCGGGACGAGGCGGCCGGGCCTGATCCTCGTCCCATCGCTTATTCGCCGCTGACTGACCGCCTGACCGCGCCTGGGCGGGTCAATCGGCCGTCCGGCACGGGGCGCGGGAAGGGGAGGGGAGGGGGCCGCGGACGCTCGCGCCGCCACACTCCGAACACAATTGCGCGATCCCAGCGCTAATCGCCGGAGCGCGCGCCATAGTTGCTGTATAGGTTTCCACACCCTCGCCGCGTGTATTTCCCCAGTTGCGTCCCCCCCAGCATCCTTCGACCGGAGAAGACGATGACGCTGCTTGCAACAATGTGGACCCGCAGCCTGCCCAAGACCGGCTACCAAGTCACCTCCGTCCTGAGGACGCCGTCGGCGCTCTACGCCGCGTCCAATGGATATGTCTTCCGCCTCGACCCGATGACCGGGGCCGTCCTGGCCAGCAACGGGCTGAGCGGAGACGGCTACCACGAGATCCGCCTGGCGCTTTCCGGCGACGGAAACACCTTGCTGCTCGGAACCAACGGCTACGCCCTGGGGCTCGACCCGACCTCGCTGAAGACCAATTGGCACAAGAGCCTGCCGGACTGCGGCTACAACGTCGTCTCCGTGGTGGCCAATGCGGCCTACGCCTATTTCGGCAGCGCCGGCTACGCCTACCTCCTCGACCCCGCGACCGGGGACATTCTGCACACCAACAGCATGTCGGGGGTGGGCCAACAGGAAGTCCGGTTCGCCCTGAGCGTCGATGGTTCGCTGGTCTATGTCGGCACCAACGGCTACGCCCTGGGGCTCAGCACGACGGATCTCAGCACGGCGTGGAAGACCAGCCTTCCGGGCTGCGGCTACGCTGTCACCTCGATCGAGGCGGGCGATACGGTGGCCTACGCCGCCTGCGCCGGTCACGTCTATCGGTTGAACCAGGCCAACGGTTCGCTCGCCCAGTCCAACGGCCTGCCGGGGCGCGGATCGAACGAAGTCCGGCTGTCGCTGAGCGCCGACGGATCGGTGCTGGCGGTCGGCACCAACGGCTATCTGATCGGCCTCGATCCGGCGAACGTCGAGACCCAGTGGCAGACCTCATTGCCCAGTTGCGGCTACCACGTCGTCACGCCGCTGAGCGGCGACGCGGTCATCTACGCCGGCTCCAACGGCTATGTGTACGAGTGCGACGACCTTACGGGGAAGGTGAACGCGACCAACACCCTCTCTGGCCTCGGCTACAACGAGGTGCGGCTCGCCATGGACGACGACAACGAACTCCTCTGGGCCGGCACCGACGGCTTTGCGCTCGGCCTGTCGCTGGAAGACTACCCGGCGGTCGAGGGCCCATGGATGAGCCAGCTGGCCTCGGTCATCGGCCCAAAGATGCTGCGCCAGGTGGCCATGCCCGGGACGCATGACTCGGGGACCTATGCGATCACCCCGTGGTCGTCGGTCGGGATCGACATGCCCCCATGGCTGCCGTGGGTCCGCACGGCCGCCGAGGTCGCCGGGGTTCCGGTCGGCGCGGTGCTGGCCATGTGGTCGATCGCCCAGGGTCAGACCTTCCTGCAGCAGCTGGAAGGGGGCATCCGCTATCTGGACCTGCGGCTGCAGAACGTCGCCGGTCAGATGAACTTCGTCCACGGCCTGGTCAGCGCGCCGTTGAGCGATCTGGTCAGCCAGCTCTCGCAATTCTACGCCGACCCGGAGAACGGCCAGGAAGTCATCATCCTGGATTTCCAGCACACCTTCGGCATGGACGACGCCTCGACCCAGGCCCTGATGGCCCAGCTCCAGACTCTGGGCGCCCAGCTGATCCCGCGCAGCGTCGGCACGAACGTCACCCTGGACACCCTGTGGGCGGGGGCAGGGCGCATCATCGTCCTCTACGACGACGACGCCACGGTGTCGCAATACCCCGACCTCTGGTCTCGCAGCTCGATCACCTCGAACTGGGGCGATGTGCAGACGCCGGCGGACCTCGAGGCCTTCCTGGACGGGGAGCTGCCCTACACGGGTCCGGATTTCTTCGTCCTGCAGGGCATCCTCACTCCGGACGCCTCGGTGATCGCCGAAGGGTTCATCCCGTTCTCCGGCAATCCTGCGTCGCTGCTCGACCTGGCGCTGGAGCTCGATCCACAGCTCAACAGCTGGATCATCAACGACTGGGCGTCGGACAATCTCAACATCGTTATCAGCGATTGGTACGACCGGACCGATTTCGTCAGCCTGGTCGTCAATCTCAACAAGACCGGCGGTCTCAGCCAGGGTCAAAGGCGGATGCTGGCGGCTTGCGGTTCCGGGGCCGCCCAGGCTCAGCAGGCCGCGCTGGACAAGCTGGGGATCCAACCGCGTCTCGAACCGGCGTGAACGGGCCGGCCTGAGCTGGAGGCCCGCCGTCACCGGGGCGGCGGGCCGACCGCCCCGAAGGGGCAAACACCCCTTTGGGGTCTTGACCCGTCGCGCGGGCGGGGAGGGGAGGGGGCTAGTGCCCTCCGCGGCTTCCGCTCAGTTCCTTGACCATGCCGGCGACGAAGTCCTTGGCGTCGCCGAACAGCATCTGGGTCTTGTCCAGGTAGTAGAGCTCGTTCTCGATCCCGGCGAAGCCCGGCTTCATGCTGCGCTTGATGACCATCACCGTGCGGGCCTTGTCGGCCTCGATGATCGGCATGCCGGCGATGGCGCTCTTCGGATCGTCGCGGGCGGCCGGATTGACCACGTCGTTGGCGCCGATGATCAGCACCACGTCGGTCGTCGGCAGATCGCCGTTGATCTCGTCCATCTCGATCAGCTTCTCGTAGGGGACGTTGGCCTCGGCGAGCAGGACGTTCATGTGGCCGGGCATCCGGCCGGCGACCGGGTGGATGGCGAAGCGCACTTCGACGCCCTTGTTGGTCAGCGACTGGTAGAGTTCGGAGACCTTGTGCTGGGCCTGGGCGACGGCCATGCCGTAGCCGGGGACGATCACCACGGAGGTGGCGTTCTCCAGCATCATGGCGGCGTCTTCCTGGCTGGCCGAGCGCACCGGACGGGCCTCGCCCGCGCCGCCGGCGTCGGCCGCGACCTGGCCGAAGCCGCCGAACATCACGTTGGCGAAGGAGCGGTTCATCGCCTTGCACATGATGACCGCGAGGATGAAGCCCGAGGCGCCGTCGAGCGCGCCGGTGATGATCAGCAGCTTGTTGGACAGAGCAAAGCCCATGGCGCTGGCCGCGAGGCCGGCATAGGCGTTCAGCAGCGCAATGACCGTCGGCATGTCAGCGCCGCCGATCGGGGCCACCAGCAGCACGCCGAAGAGCGCTGCGAGCACCACGAAGCCGATCAGCAGGGCGCCGCTCTGCGGCTGCAGCGCCAGTCCGACGGCGCAGGCGATCGCGGCGAGGAAGACGCACAGATTGACGATCTGCTGGCCCTTGAAGACCATCGGCCGCGTCGTCACCAGCTCCTGCAGCTTGGCGAAGGCCAGGACCGAGGCGGTGCAGGTCAGGAAGCCGAGCATCATCTCGAAGGCCAGCGCCACCGAGGCGAAGCTGAGGCCGGCGCCGTGGCCGGCCAGCTTGTTCATCTCGACCACGCCGATCAGGGCTACGGCGAGCGCGCCGAGCGAGTGGCTGAGCGCCGTCCGTTGCGGGATGGCGGTCATCGGCATCATGTAGGCGAGGGGAACCCCGATCGCCGAGCCCAGCAGCAGGGCCGCCCCGATCAGCGGAAGGTCGACCACCTCCTTGAGCAGAAGCGTGCCGACGATGGCCAGGAACATGCCGAACTCGCCCACCAGCACGCCGCGGCGCGCCGTGGTCGGATGGCTCATCCACATCAGCGAGAGGACGAAGCAGACGGCCGCGACGATGTAGGCGGCCTCGACGAGGGGGTTGCCGATCACTTGGGCGAGCCCTTCTTGAACATCTTCAGCATGCGGTCAGTGATCAGGAAGCCGGACACCAGGTTCACCGTCGCTGCGGTGACGGCGATGAAGCCCAGGGTCTTGGCGAACGGGGAGGCGTTCTCTTCGCCCAGGATGATGATCGCGCCCACGACCGCCACGGCGGCGATGGCGTTGGTCAGCGACATCAGGGGCGAATGGAGCAGGCTGGAGACCCGCTTGATCAGCTGGAAGCCCAGAAAGGCCGCCAGCACGAAGACGGCGATCAGATCCGGGTCGAATGCGGTGTGCATCTAGGTTCTCCGGGCGTTCAGGCGGCGGCGGGCGCGGGGAAGGCGACGGCGCCTTGGCGCACGACCCGGGCCGCCTTGAGGATGTCGTCGTCAGCCCCGCCGCCCTCGGCGGCGGCCTGCTGGAACAGGTGCTGGACGAAGGCCAGCAGGTTGCGGGCGTAGAGGGTGGAGGCGTCCACGCCGATCCGCGTCGCCAGGTTCTCGAAGCCGATCACATGGACGCCGCGGTCCGTGGTCTTGATCTGGCCGGGGGCCACGCCTTCGATGTTGCCTCCCTGTTCGACGGCCAGGTCGACCAGCACCGAGCCCGGCCGCATGGAGGCGACCTGGGCGGCGGTCACCAGCCGCGGGGCAGGGCGGCCGGGGATCAGGGCCGTGGTGATGACCATGTCCTGCTTGCGGATGTGCTCGGAGATCAGGGCAGCCTGCTTGGCCTGGTATTCCGGGCTCATCGCCTTGGCGTAGCCGCCGGCGGATTCCGCGGCCAGGAACTCCTCGTCCTCGACGGCGACGAACTTGGCGCCCAGGCTCTGGACCTGCTCCTTCGCCGCGGGACGGACGTCGGTGGCGGTCACCACGGCGCCCAGTCGTCGGGCTGTGGCGATGGCCTGCAAGCCGGCGACGCCGGCGCCCATGACGAAGGCCCGGGCCGGGGTGATGGTGCCGGCGGCCGTGGTCATCATCGGCATGGCGCGGCCGAAGACCGCCGCAGCCTCGATCACCGCCCGATAGCCGGCGAGGTTGGCCTGGGAGGACAGGGCGTCCATCACCTGGGCGCGGGTGGTGCGCGGCAGCAGCTCCATGGCGTAGGCGCTCAGGCCCTGGGCGGCGATGGTCTCGAGCAGGGGAGCGTTGCGGGACGGATCCAGCAGGCCGACGATCGTCGCGCCGGGCTTCAGCTTGGCCACCTCGGCGGGGGTCGGCGGCCGGACGGCGAGCAGGACGTCGGCCTGCGCCAGCACAGCCTGGCGGTCGACCAGCTCGGCGCCGGCCGCGGCGTAGTCCGCATCCGGGAAGCTGGCGCTAACGCCCGCCCCGCGCTCCACGAGCACCTTGGCGGCGCCGGTGACAAATTTTTTCGCCGCCTCGGGGGAGAGCGCGACCCGCGTCTCACCAGGGAAGACTTCCTTCAGAACGCCGACGGCGCGCGAGTCCGAACTCATGCCAGCTCTCGTCCCACTCCCTTGGAGAGCCCCAAGACGACAGGCTCCGCCCAACTCGAAATCCTTCGACCTCGCCGGGTCGGAAGCCGCCGCGATGAGCTCTTCCCGACCGGTTTCGGCTGTAACTAGGAACTTGTCCTAAATTCGCTTCGCTCGACCACTAAGGCTTCAGGCCTCTTTTGCCTAATGCGGTCATCTGGCGGGCGCGTCAACCGCGGCGTTGTGCACTGCGAGAGCAGATTTCTGCTGCAATCGCCCCTGCGATGTTGCGTAGTTGTACCAATTTTGGCCCAGCCGCCGGCTTACGGCCCGGACGCGACAGTCGGCCGAGCCGGTACGAAAAACGCCGCCCGGGACGGAGTCCCGGACGGCGCTGGCGGCGCGGGTTTTGAGCGCGCCGACTTCATGGTCGGCCCTATTTCATCGTCGGGATGACGAAGGCGCTATCCTCGACCGCGCCTTCCGGCCAGCGGGCGGTGACGGTCTTGACCTTGGTGTAGAAGCGCACGCCCTCCATGCCGTGCTGGTTGGCGTCGCCGAAGGCCGAGCGCTTCCAGCCGCCGAAGGTGTGGTAGGCCACCGGCACCGGGATCGGCACATTGATGCCGACCATGCCGACCTGAACCCGCGAGGCGAACTCGCGCGCCGCGCGGCCGTTGCGGGTGAAGATCGCCACGCCGTTGCCGTACTGGTGGTTGGTCGGCAGGGCGACGGCCTCTTCGAAGCTCTCGGTCCGCAGCACCTGCAGCACCGGGCCGAAGATCTCTTCCTGATAGGTGCGCATGGTCGGCTTCACCTGGTCGAACAGGGTCGGGCCGAGGAAGTAGCCGTTCTCATAGCCCTGCAGCTGGAAGCCGCGGCCGTCGACCACCAGCTCGGCGCCTTCGTCGACGCCCAGCTGGATGTAGTCTGAAATCTTCTGCTTGTGGGCGGCCGAGACGACCGGGCCGTACTGGGCCGCGGCGTCGGTGGAGACGCCGACCTTCAGGGTCTCGATCTCCGCCAGGAGCCGCTCGCGCAGGTCGTCGGCGGTCTTCTTGCCGACCGGGACCACGACAGGCAGGGCCATGCAGCGCTCCCCGGCCGAGCCGTAGGCTGCGCCCATGATGTCCTTGGTCGCCTGGGCGAGGTCGGCGTCGGGCATGACGATGCCGTGGTTCTTGGCCCCGCCCATCGCCTGCACGCGCTTGCCCGCCGCCGTGCCGCGCGAATAGACGTAGTGGGCGATGTCCGAGGAGCCGACGAAGCTGACCGCCTTGACGTCCGGGTGGTCCAAGAGGGCGTCGACCGAGACCTTGTCGCCGTGGACGACGTTCAGCACGCCCTTCGGCGCCCCGGCCTCCATGAACAGCTCCGCCAGGCGCACCGGCAGGGTCGGGTCCTTCTCCGACGGCTTCAGCACGAAGGTGTTGCCGACCGCGATCGCCACCCCGAACATCCACATCGGGATCATGCCGGGGAAGTTGAACGGGGTGATGCCGGCGGCCACGCCCAGCGGCTGGCGCATCGAATAGACGTCGATCCCGGGACCCGCGCCCTCGGTGTATTCGCCCTTCAGCGCGTGCGGGATGCCGCAGGCGAACTCGACGACCTCGAGGCCGCGCTGGATGTCGCCCTTGCTATCGGCGATCACCTTGCCGTGCTCCGATGACAGGATCTCGGCCAGCTCGTTCATGTTGTCTTCGATCAGCCGCTTGAAGTCGAACATCACCCGCGCGCGGCGCTGGGGATTGACCTGGGCCCAGCCGATCTGGGCCCGCAGCGCCGACTGCACGGCCGCGTCCACCTCGCCGACCGTCGCCAGAGCCACCCGGGCCTGAACCTCGCCGGTGTTCGGATTGAAGACCTCGCCATAGCGGCCCGAGGTCCCCGCGACGGACTGGCCGTCGATGAAATGGGTGATGTCTCGCATGGGATGATCCTTCGTTCGGGGGCAGGCCCTAGCTGGAGGGGGACGCAACCGGTATTGCGTTTTTGCCGCATCGCATTTGCATGAACGAAACGCAGGCTGGAGGGGTCGATGTTCGACTGGGACGACCTTCGCATCTTCCTCGCCGCCGCGCGATCTGGATCACTGGCCGCGGCCGGCGAGAAGCTGGGCGTCAACACCGCCACGGTCGGCCGCCGGGTCGCCCGCCTGGAGACCGCGCTGAAGGCCACGCTGCTGGTCCGCTCGCGTTCGGGCCTGCAACTGACCGCGGCCGGCGCTCAACTGCTCGCGAGCGGGGTCGAGGCGGAAACCGCCATGGAACGCGCCGCGCGCATGGCGCACCCGGACGTGATCGCCGGAACGGTGCGCATCAGTGCGGCCGAGGGCTTCGGCACGGCCATTCTGGCGCCCGCGCTTCCGGCCCTCGCGGCACAACGCCCGGGCCTGCGGGTCGAGCTGGCGGCGACCGCGGGCTTTCTTTCGCCCAGCCGTCGCGAGGTCGACATGGCGATTACGCTGAGCGCGCCCGACGCACACCGGCTGGTGGTCGAGCCGCTCACCAAGTACCAGCTCGCCCTCTACGCCTCGCCCGGCTACCTCGCGCGGCGCGGAACGCCGGCTGTGCCTGAGGAGCTCGCCGGGCATCAGATCGTCGGCTACGTCAGCGACCTGATCTACGCCTCGGAACTGCGCTACCTCGACGAGATCCTGCCGGGCCTGACCCCCACTCTGGCCAGCTCCTCGATCCGCGCCCAGAGCGAGATGATCCGCGCCGATGGCGGGATCGGCGTGATGCACTGCTTCATGGCGGAAGGCCTGGTTCGCGTGCTTCCTGAGGTGCTGCTCGAGCGGCGTCTCTGGATGAGCACCTACGGAGACGTGCACGACACCGCGCGGATGCGGGTGGTGCGCAACTGGCTGCGCCAGCTGGCGCAGGACAATCTCGGCCGGCTCTCGCCCTACGAGATCTAGGCTTCCAGCACTGCGAGAACATCAGGGGTCATGCACTATCCTCCCCGGCGCCGCTCAACCTCGTCCGACGCGTCGTCTCACCGTGCGCCACTCCCCCTCCGGCGTCCTGTCCCGATACGTTCCCCATCCGCTCACCAGCGCCCGCACGACCTTGCTCCCCACCCGATACGCCGCCTCATAGGCCGGGATCCCGCCACCCGGATACGGCGCCGTCACCGACTCCAGCGCACTCTGCCCCTCATGGGCGACCGTGTAATTCGACGCCGTCCGCAGCACCATGAAGCGCTTCCCGTCCGCCTTCCCCATCCGGTCGAGCCGGACCATGGCCGAGGCGATCGCCGAATCCTCCATGTTGCTCATGGCGAAGCGGCCCTTGCCCGCCGTCAGCATCTTCACCCAGTCGCGCGCATATTGGTTCATGTAGCGGCCGTGCCAATAATGGTCGGCGGCGAAGCTTTCGCCCTGGAAGACCTGCGGCCGCGCCTGCGCCTTGGGGAAGCCGGTCCATTTCTTCGCATAGTCGGCCATTTCGGGCGTGTATTGCAGCTCGACGTCGCGGGTCAGCGCCAGCGCCCAGTCGGCGAGCGCGGGGTTGAGCGGGAAGACCAGGGGATATTCGCCGTCGGGGCCATAGCCCTGCGCCGATGAGGGCAGCACGTTGGGCCGGTCGGCGCCGTTGACATAGACGCCGTAGGGCCAGTCGGCCGGCGCTTCGCGCATGTCGATCGACTGGGCGACGTCGTTGACGACATATTTCGCCCAGGCCGCCGATCCGATCGCGCCCTCGGCCGGATCGACGCCGGCGATGCCCGCGACCAGCCAGTAGCTGCGGCGCAGGTCGAAGCGCGGATCGGCGCCCAGCGCCATGATCGACGGGCCGGCATTGACCAAAGACATGCCCGTCAGGATCGCGACGACGCTATGATCGGCGTTGCTCATCAGCGGATGGACGCCGCCGGGGAAGGCGATCGTCTCGGTCAGATGCTCGCGTTCGATCCAAAGCTGGAGCTCGCCGGGCTTGTCGCCGGTGTCCTTGCCGTTTTCGAAGGTGGTGATGATGACGACCTTCGGGGTCCAGGGGGCCGGGGCGGCGGTGAGCTGCGACGGGAGGACAAAGGCGAGGCAGGCGAGGAGGATCGGGGTGAGGCGCATGTGGCTCCGGTCGGGGGGGTGGGTTAATTCCTGCCCGAGCTTGTCTCGGGGAGGCAGCGTAAAGCGCTGACGGAAGGCCTTCTCCCTCATCGCGCCGCGACGTCGCGTTCGAACGTCGCGAAGTCCTGTTCGAGGCGCCATTGCACGGTCGCTTTGGCGCTATCCTTCAGGATTGTGGCGCAGAGTTCGGCGGGCGTGGCGGCGGTTGCGAGGGTGGCGCATTCGCTGCGGAGCGCCCCCACCTTGCTGTCGCGCCACAGGCTGGCGCCGGGGAGGAAGGCATATTCGAGGGCGTTGCGGGACAGCGCCTTGATGTCGGCATAGGTCAGCTTCTGCTCGCGGACCGCGCGGACATATTCGTGGGTGAGGTCGATGCGCAAAACACCGGGATCGTCGGTCGACAGGACGACGGGAACACCGGCCGCGCGATAGAGGCGGAGCGGATGCGCGGAGCCGCGGACGCCGAGGATGACGTCATTGCTCGACAGGTTGATCTCCACCGCGATGCCACGCCCGGCCATCGTCGCCAGCAGAGCGGGCGCGTTCGGTTCATAGGCGATGTCGACGCCGTGGCCGATCCGGCGGGCGCCGGCGATGGTGACCGCCTCGTAGATGTGGGAAGCCAGGTCGGCCGGCGGGACGAGACCGCCGGTCAGCTCGCCGGCGTGGAGCGATGCCTTCACCCGCGGATAGCGGGCCGCCAGATAGCGGAACATGCGCATCTGCTGCCCATAATTGGAGATGGCGGCGGGATCATCCTCGGGTTCGAGAATGTTGACGCCGACGATGCGGGGATCGGCGTCGGCGAGCGCGAAGGCCATCATCATCTGGGCGAAGACGGTCTCGGGCGGCAAGGTGCGGGCGATCGCGGCCATGTAGCGGACCTCGACACCGCAGCCGGGTTCGGCGCCGGGCTGGCCGCAGCGGAGCAGCGCGGCGGCCTGGGTCTCGGCCTGGGTGAGTTCAGCGCGGGCGGCGGCGATACGGCCTTCGATGTCCGGGGCCATCGCGCTGAACAGCGTCTGCGGGTCGGTTTCGCCGGCAAGGCCCTTCCCCGCCGCGCCGGCCGGCCACAGCGCTTCGAAGTTGAACATATACTCGACGTAGAGCGTGTGCTCCTGCGCCGCGGTGCGGCGGATGAGGGCGAGTTCGCGCGGGGTCGCCTTGGGGTAGAGCGCGCCGATCCGCTCGAACGTCGCGAAGAAGCGGTCGTGCTGCGGGATGGCCGGCGGCGGATCGGCCGGAGCGGACAGCGCGTCGATCATCTGGCGGCGGAGCGCCGCGTCCTGACCCAGCGATGCGGCGGGCGGGCTGGCGGAGGGGTCGCAGGGCGGCGGGACGAAAGCGAGCTTTTCGCGCGAGATGCAGAGGCGGTCCTGCACGGCCCAGCCGATATAATCCTCGGCAAAGGCCGCGCCCCACGAATGGAGGTGGAGATTGCCGCCCTTCGGAAAGGCCTGGAGGAAGAGGCGGAGGCGGGCTTCGTCGTCGCGTATGGCTTCGAGCGCGGCGGCGGTGCGGGTTTCGGGGGTGGGGGCGGCCTGGACGGAGGTGGCGGCGAGCGCGGCGAGGATGAAGGTCGTGATCGATTTCGTGATCGATTTCGTGCGCACGCGTTGGTTCCCCCCCGGTTCCTGCCGGCCGGGGTTATCTGCACGAGCCTGCCCTTGTCTAAGGCTATGCAGGTGGAAGTCATCGCGGCGAAGACGGATGCCACAATTCTACGCGCGCCGCTGGAGCCAAACATCAATCACCGCGAAACTGCCTTCGGCGGCAGCGTTTCAGCTCTTGCGATCCTGTCGGACGCTAGTCTGTGGAATTGTCGTCGTACATGATCAGCTTCACGCGACGCCGGAGCATCGCTGCGACAGCGGCCGCAGCTGGAGAGAGCGAACGGCGTTTCAGCGAACACATGGTGATCTTGATGTGGCCTGCGGCTCGGAAGAGCTCCCGAAGCGACCCGCTTCGCAGCTCGTCTTGGATGGCGAAGGCCGAGGAGAGCCACAGGGCGTCCGTGGCGGCGGCGAGGCTCGCCAGAGCCGAAAAATCCTCGATGACATTCGGCGGCCCAAGGATGTGGTCGGTGACTTCCTCGGGGACCGCAACACCGGTCCAACTCGACCGAAGGAGCGGGTATCGACCGCCCGTGGAGCCTTCGCGCAGGAGTGGGTGATCGGCGCGGACGATCACGCTGAGCGGAAATTCTCCCAGCACCTCCAGGCGCACCTCGGACAGGTCGTGCGTCGGCGGGTTCGGATCGACGAAGAACTCGATCTCGCCGGCAAGGAGCATCGTCCAGAGCGCGTCCACGTCACGGACCAGAACCTCGTTTGTCACCGCCGGAGCAACAGCAAGGCGGTCGGTCAAGGCTCCCGAAAGCAGGGTGTGCGCCGGCATCGGCGCCATTCCGAAGCGAACGCGTCCAGCCTCGCCTCGAGCCGCCAGCATCGCTTGATGTTCCAGATCATCGGCGTCGCGAAGCAGAACGGCGGCCCGATCGGCCATCCTGCGGCCTTGTGGGGTGATGCGGACCCCGCCGCGATCTCGATCGAAGAGCCGTATGTCCAGCTGCCGCTCGAGCGCCTGGATCGACCGGCTCAGCGTCGGTTGGGTGACCCCGAGTTCGTCGGCGGCCCGCACATAGTTCAGATGGCGTGCGAGCACGACGAGGTGCCGCAGACTGCGAAGGTCGAGCAATACGTCATCCGTATAAATAGCGCCGATGATATGCATTGGACGATCAGACGCCAGGCTGCAACCATGCTCTCGGAGAAGCGGTGCTTGGGATGAGCGGGCGAGGCGCCCGACCCCTTGGCAGACAAGCCGCGTGCAGGGAGGCAATCGATGGCGCCCATCAAGATCCTCGACCCGACCGCGCGGCGCGCGGACGACAATGCAAGCCCGGGGCCCGATGCTGGCCCTCTCGCCGGCAAGCGCATCGGCTTCCGCCTCGACCAGATCTGGCGCTGCTGGGACTGGATCAGCGAAGACTGGGCGGCCAAGCTCCGCGAAGCGGGCGCGGAGGTCTCGTACTGGCGCTCGACGAACCGCTCCGGCGAAGAGGGCGAGGAACAGAGTTCCTCGCTGCAGGCGTGGCTGAAGACCATCGACGTCGCCGTCGTCGGCCTCGCCAATTGCGGATCCTGCACCGGCTGGACGATCCGCGACGCCATCGCCGCGGCCAATACTGGCGTTCCGACCGTCGCCGTCGCGACAAGCAACTTCGAGGCCTTCGCCCATGAGTTGGCGCGGCGCGGCGGGCGCTCGGGACTGCGCGTCCACGTCCTGCCGTACCCATTGAACGAGCTTTCGCAAGAAGAAGTGCTGCCGGTCGCCGACGCCTATTTCGCCGGCCTGCTCGAGGTCATGGGCGCCAGCTGCGCCAAGCGGGAGAAGGTCGCGTGATCCACAAGATCAAGCCGTCCAGCCGCAGGGCGTTGGTCCCGAAAATCCTTGTCAGCCGCGACTGTGGGCCGGCCGGCTGTGAGATCGACTGGCTCTCCAGCCGCCAGATCGAGGCCGATGACGACCCCGAGGCCTTGATCGAACTGTCGCTTGCGCAGGGCTGGGGCGACGGGCTGCCGCTCGTCGCGCCGACCTCAGGTCGGGTGCGCGCCTTCCTGGCGGCGAACGACCGCTATCCGGACGAGCTCATCGCGCGCATGCCCGACGAGTCCGAATGCACGGTCGAGAAGATCGTCATCAATGCGGTCATGGCGGGCGCGCCGGCGGAGTCGCTGGAGCTGATCATCGCCGCGATCCAGGCGATCGCCGAGCCGGACTTTGAGCTCTACGGCCTCAACGCCACGACCGCGCCAGTCTACCCGGCCTTCGTCGTCAACGGCCCGGTCCGCGAGAGGCTGAAGATCCCCTACAGCTACGGCTGCGCCGGCGGCGTGGCGACTCGAGCCGTGGCGATCAGCCGAGCGATCCGGCTCATCATGCGCAACGTCGCCGGCCAGAAGCCGGGCGTGAGCTCGCAGACTACCTTCGGCTCGCCGGGGCGCGTCACAGGCCTTTTGCTGGGCGAATGGGAGGAGAAGTCGCCCTGGGCGCCGCTCGCAGAGCGCCGGGCGGGCGTGAGGGGCGACGCGGTCACCTCGTTCGGCACGATGGGGACGATGAACATCCTCGACACGACGTCGATCGGCGCGCACGCCTTCTTCGAGATGATCGGCAAGTCCGTCGCCTATCCCGGGGCCAACTGCTTCTCGCCGTCGATGGAATACAGCGAGATGATGATCGGGATTAACCCGATCTGGGCCGAGCTGATCGCCAAGGAGGTTCCGCGGATCGAAGACGTCCAGGAGCTGATCTGGAGGCAGGCGAGCGTGCCCGGCGACTGGCTCGAGCCGCTGCATCGGGGGCAGGTCGAGGCGCAGGGCCGGATCCGCGAGGACGGCCGGATCTATGTGACGCCGGAGCCCAAGGACATCATCCTGTTCGTCTGCGGCGGGCTCGGCGGGCTGCATGCGCTCGGCCTGCACAGCTTCGGCAGCTGCCTCACGCAGACAAAGCCGATCGCGAAGGCCGTCGCGGCTGGCCAGGTAGAAGCCGCGGAATAGGAACCGATGGACTTCGCGCAAAGCTCGGCGATCGTGAGCGGCGGCGCCGGCGGGCTCGGCGGGGCCACCTTGCGTCGGCTGGTCGAGCTGGGTGTCGGAGTCGTGGTGTTCGAACCGGACGGCGCTCGGGCGAGCGCTCTGGCCCGTGAGCTCGGCGATCGGGTCGTGGCGCTCGAAGGCGATCACAACAACGACCAGGATATCGCCGCCGCTATCGCGGCGGCGCGCAAGCTCGGCGTCTTCTCGATCAACGTCAATTCGGCCGGGGTGTCGATCCCGACTCCCGTGACAGCCGATATTGAGGGCGCGCCGCACGACATGCAGGTCTTCCGGAGCATGATCGACCTGCACCTCATGGGCCCCTTCAACATGTCGCGTCTGTGCGCCGCGGCCTTCGCCAGCAACGCGCCCGACGCGGACGGTCAGCGCGGCGTCATCATCAACACCTCCTCGACGGCGGCGTTCGACGGACAGCCCAACCAGGTCGCCTATGCGGCGGCGAAGGCGGGGATCGCCGGCATGACCCTGGCGATGGCGCGCGATCTGGCGGCGATTGGCGTGCGGTCCTGCGCCATCGCGCCGGGCCCCATCTGGACGCCCCGTCTCGCCGGAGCGAGCGACGAACTCAAGGCGGAGCTCGTCCGCAACATCGCCTTTCCGAAGCGCTTCGGTCGGGCCGAAGAGTTCGCCTCGCTGGTCGAAGCGATCCTGCGGACGCCGTTCCTCAACGGTCAGACGATCCGCCTGGACGGCGCGCTATCCACGCCGTTGACGCCGATGAGGCCGCCCGCGCGCGAGGGGTGAGACCGCAGAAGGGCTCGCAAAAGCAGAGCGAGGGGTCGTTTGGGAAGGAGACACAGGGCATGCGGATAAGCCGCGTCGGGACCGTCGAGACTAGCTTGGGCGAGGGTCCCGTCTGGGACGTGGCCGAGCAGGCTTTGTATTTTCTCGATATCGGGCGGCGGATTATTCACCGCTACGCGCCCTGCGATGGAAGCCTGCAAGGTTGGGAGGCGCCGTCCGGCCCGGGCGCGCTGGCCCTGCGTGAAGAGGGCGGAGCCGTCGTCGCGATCAAGGACACCATCTACACGCTCGACTTCGAAAGCGGCGCGTTCGAACCGCTGGCGACGGCCCAAGATCAGCCCGCGGCGGCCACCTTCAATGACGGCAAGGTCGACCGCCAGGGGCGGTTCATAATCGGCTCTTGCTCGACCAATCTGGAGGCGCCGACTCCGATCGGCGGGATCTACAGCCTGCCGCCGGGCGGGAGCCTGCAGAAGATCGCCGGCGACATCGCCTTCTCGAACAGTCCCTGCTTCTCTGCAGACGGCAAGACGCTCTACTTCTCCGACAGCGCCCGGCACGCCCTTTACGCCTACGAGTACGACACGGCGACGGGAGCGGTCGGCGGGCGACGTTTGCTGGCCGACGTGAGTTCGCTGGGCGGCATGCCCGACGGCGCCACCGTCGACAGCGATGGCCTGATTTGGGTGGCGATCTTCCGAGGAGCCAAGGTCGCGGCATTCCGCCCGGACGGACGGCTGGAGCGCACCATAGACCTGCCGGTTTCGCTCCCGGGCAGCGTGATGTTCGGCGGCGCCGACCTCGATCAGCTGTTCGTCGTCACCATCGATCCGGCCTACTTCAACGAACCAACCGAAACCGGCGCGGGATGGCTGTACGTCGTGGAGGGGCTCGGAGCGCGTGGGCTGCCCGAGCCGCGGTTCGCGGGCTGACCGAGACTACAATTCAACAGCTAACACGCTGCCTCCTTATCCCATCTGGGACAGGACCTGCCCGCGCCGTTTTGGCATTCTCCGCCTAGCCATTTTACAGGTCGATGAATGCCCCAACTCACAGTCAGCACCGCCGACGGCGAAACCTACACGCTCGAAGCTCCGATCGGCATGAGCGTGATGGAAGTGATCCGCGACGGCGGTGTCGACGAACTGCTCGCGCTGTGCGGCGGCGTCAGTTCCTGCGCCACCTGTCACGTCTACGTAGATCCGGAGTTCGCCGACCTCGTCCCCGTGATCAGCGAGGATGAGAACGATCTTCTCGACGCCTCGAGCCACCGCGATGGACGGTCGCGCCTCTCCTGCCAGATCCGCATGAGCGACAGCCTTGCGGGCCTTCGCGTCACGATCGCGCCAGAGGGCTGACAACTAGAGCATTCGGCGTGTGAGTTGAATCAAACCACAGTCGAGTTTTGGCAAGGCGCAGCTATGAATGGAAGCCCCAATCAATACAGGCGAGAGGCCGACCTCGTCGAAAAGATGGCTGATTCGATCTCGCTCCACACCGATAAGCAGGCATTATTGGCGGAAGCGATGCAGTTGGGTCGCATGTTCTGGGTCGCGTGAGCGGCCGCTGTTCTGCTGACGAGCCCCGGCGCGCACTCCGCGCCCGCGAATCCGGGAGCGCCGGAGACGGTGAAGATCTGGCCTGGTCCGCCGCCGGGCACCGAGCTGAACCTGACGACGCCGACGCTCACCATCTTCCGCCCGCGCCCTGGCCAAGCCAACGGCAAGGCCGTGATCGTCTGCCCCGGCGGCGCGTTCCAGGCCCTCGCTTTCAGCCTAGAAGGGACCGACGTGGCGAAATGGCTCGCCGATCGCGGCGTAACCGCCTTCGTCCTGAAGTACTGGGTGCGCCGCCAGTCCGGATTTCGATTGCCCACTGATCTGCGCAATCATCCCGAGCAATTCGACGACATGGCGCGTCTGATCGAGCCAGGCCGCGGGATTGCGGTCGCCGACGCAATCCAGGCGATCCGCTTCGTTCGCGCCAACGCCGCTCAGTACGGTATCGCTCCGGACCGGGTTGGGCTCATGGGCTTCTCCGCGGGCGCCATGACGACGATGGGCGTTGTGATGGACGCCCCACGCGCCGATCGCCCGAACTTCGGCGCGCCGATCTACGGCGCGATGGAGGACAAGGTTCCGCCGAAGGGAGGGCCGCCTCTGTTCATCGTCGCCGCCCAGGACGACGCAACCATCCCGGTCGGCAAGAGGGTCGAGATCTTTTCCCGTTGGACGGCGGCGGAACTGCCGGCGGAGCTGCACATCTACGATGATGTCGGCCACGGCTCCGGAACGCTTGCGCGGGGCAAGCCGGTGGACAACTGGCCGGTCGCCTTCGACGCCTGGCTGCGTTCCCATGGTTGGGTCGGCAGCAAGGCCCCCTGACCCCCACTCACGCTGGTCGCATGACGCCGCCCCTTCCCCTAGAGGCCGATCCTGGAAACAGGGGCCGAAGACGAAAGACAAGACAGATGATCACTCGCCAGCTGAATTTCTCGGGTCGTGTCGCGGTCGTAACGGGCGGCGCCACAGGCATCGGCTACGAAACCGCCCACCAACTGGCTGAGCTCGGCGCTCACGTGGTCATCGCCAGCCGAACCGCGTCCGAACTCGAGGCTGCGGCCGCAACGATCCGAGAGCAAGGCGGTGGCCGTGAACGGCGGTCCCGCTTTGGGAGGCATGAGCCTCGAGTGAGTTTCTCGACCGAGGTGGAGGCACGAGAAGCGCGCTGACAAACGTCCGAGAAGGGGCGTTCGGGCTCGTCTGGCACCGCGGTCGAAGGTCCGGTTACTGGAGCGGTGCTCGAGGCCGCTGTTGGCGCATGCGGGCCGCCGCGCGGTTTAGCGCTCACAGCATGAGGACCCCGCCGTTGGCGCGGATCACCTGATCCGTCACGAAGCGACTGGCGTCAGGCGCCAGGTAGAGCGCCGCCAGCGCGATGTCTCGGGGCGCGCCGATGATGTTGAGCGGCGACGGTCGAGGTAGGCCGAGGACGGACCCTTG
>NZ_CAXUPL020000006.1:0-134659 GCF_964252855.1 Phenylobacterium sp. LjRoot225
GCGAGCCCGAATGGAGCCCCCATGGACCATCACGACAAACCGAAGCTGCTCAGCCGCCTCAACCGCGTCGAGGGGCAGGTGCGCGGGATCGCCCGGATGGTCGAGGACGACCGCTACTGCATCGACATCCTCACCCAGCTGCAGGCGGCGCGCGCGGCCCTGGCCCGCGTCGAGGGCGAGATCCTCAAACAGCACCTCGACCATTGCATCGAGGGCGCGATCATCAGCGGCGACAAGGATGCCCAGCGCGAGAAGGCCGCCGAGCTGATCCAGCTTCTTGAGCGCGCTTCGCGCTGAGCGGGCGGGCCGGAGCGCTTACTGCAGCGTCGGGCTCAGCGCCATCGCCGCCTCGCGGCAGGCGGCCTCGCAGCGGCGGCAGGCTTCGCCGCAGACCCGGCAGTGCGCCATGGTCGCGGCGTGACGCTCGCATTCCCGGGCGCAGGTGCGGCAGGCCTCCTCGCAGGTTTCGAGCATGCGCGCGACCAGCGCGACATTCGAGCCGGTGCGGCGCGTCGCCATCGCGCCCATGACCAGGCAGATGTCGGCGCAGTCGACGCAGGTGCGGATGCACTGGGTCATCTGCTGAACCATCGCCTCGCCAAGGCAGGCGTCGGCGCAGGCCGTGCAGGCCTGGGCGCAGTCGTAGCAGTCCTCGATGCAGCGGGTCAGGGCGTCATTCGTCTGGCCGCGCACCTGGGGATGGGTGGCGATCATCTGCTGGGCGTGCATGGCGCGCCTCCTTCGCTTGGGGAACGTAAGCCCAATCGCCGAGCCGCGCGGCGCGTTCCAAGAATCGCGAAGAGTTCAGGGAGGCTCGCCGGAGCTTGACCGCGGGCGTCGGATGGCGAAGCGTCAAGCCCGGGTGGGGGCCATAACGGGAGAAAGCCCATGGCTCACAAGTTCGAAATCACCAAGGACAAGGCCGGCGAGTTTCGCGTGCGGTTCAAATACAACGCCGAGACCATCTTCTCGACCGAGGGCTACGCGTCCAAGGCCTCGGCCCTGAACGCCATCGAGAGCATCAAGAAGAACGGCCCGACAGCGCCGACCGAGGACAATAGCGGCGGCTAAACGGATCAGCTGACCGCGGCGGCCAGACCGGATCCCAGAAAGGCGAAGGCCCGCAGCGTTGACTGCGGGCCTCCATGGTGGAGCTAAGCGGAGTCGAACCGCTGACCTCTTGAATGCCATTCAAGCGCTCTACCAGCTGAGCTATAGCCCCGAGGTCTCGGGTCTCTGGAGCTTGGGGGGCCCCGGAGAGGCGCGGAACCTATTCAAACCGTTCCGCGTGATCAAGCCCGGCGGGAGACATTTTTTTCGACCCCCGCCGGAGCCTGTTTTCGTCAGTCGTCGTCGGCGCCCGGAATGCCGATCTCGCTGTCGTCGAAGTCGTCGTCCTCGTCCTCAACCAGGAACGGAACATCGTCGGCTTCCTCGACTTCTTCGTCGTCGGTGAATTCGCCAAGGTCGTCGGCCGGAGTCGCGACGCCAGGCTCGGCGGCGTCTTCGTCGTCATCGACGACCAGCGGGTCGTCGACGACCTCGTCCAGCGCCTTGGTGACGACCTCTTCTTCTTCTTCGACCTCGGCGTCGTCGGCCAGGACCTGATTCGGACGCTCATCGTCCGCCTCGGTGTCGGGCACGATGGCGCGAGCCCGGACGCGGCGGTTGCGGACCGCTTCGTCGGGATCGAATTCAGCGGCGCACTTTGGACAGTGGGCCGGGCGCTTGTTCAGGTCGTAGAACTTCGCTTGGCATTGCGGGCAAATTTGCTTGTTGCCCAGTTCAGGATTGGCCAAAGGCGGCGACCTCTAAACGGCGGTGTTTCTCGAAGCGCGCTCACTTGCCACGCAGGAACACCGCTGTCAAAGCAATCCCCCTCTTCCTATCAAACGCCTGCGGAGGCTTGGTTTTGACAATGACGGCGGCCGCTCTGACCGCCAGGCGCGCGGGCCCCCTAAAGGGCCGCGTGCGGGCTCCCGGCGACAAGTCGATTTCCCATCGGGCGCTGATTCTCGGCGCGCTCGCCTCGGGCGTGACCGAGATCGAGGGGCTGCTGGAAGGCGACGATGTCAAGCGGACGGCGGCCGCGATGGCCAGCTTCGGCGCCGGCGTCGAGCGCCTCGGCGACGGCTGCTGGCGCGTCGAGGGCCGCGGCGGCTTCGCCGAGCCTTCGGACGTGGTCGACTGCGGCAACGCCGGCACCGGCGTGCGGCTGATCATGGGCGCGGCGGCCGGCTTCGACCTGGCGGCGACCTTCACCGGCGACGCCTCGCTGCGCGGGCGGCCGATGAACCGGGTGCTGAAGCCGCTGGGCGAGATGGGGGCGACCTGGATCGCCCGCGGCGGCGGGCGCCTGCCGCTGACGCTGAAGGGCGGCGCCCTCAAGCGCATCGCCTACCGGCTGCCCGAGCCCTCGGCCCAGGTGAAGTCGGCGGTGCTGTTGGCCGGCCTGCAGGCGAACGGCGGCGCCGAGGTGATCGAGCCGGAAGCCACGCGCGACCACACCGAGCGCATGCTGCGGGCCTTCGGGGTCGAGGTCGACGTGACCGAAGAGGGCGGCGGGCGGCGGATCGTGCTGGCCGGCGGCCAGAAGCTGACCGGGACGCGCGTCCGGGTGCCGGGCGACCCCTCCTCGGCGGCCTTTCCGCTGGTCGCGGCCCTGATCACCCCCGGCTCGGAGGTGACGGTCGAAGGCGTGCTGCTCAACGCCCTGCGGATCGGCCTGCTCGACACCCTGGGCGAGATGGGCGCGGACCTCTCGGTGACCAATCTGCGCGACGAGGGCGGCGAGACCGTCGCCGACGTCACCGCCCGCTATTCCGAGCTGGAAGGCGTCGAGGTCCCGCCGGAGCGCGCGCCCTCGATGATCGACGAATATCCGATCCTGGCCGTGGCGGCCGCCTTCGCCAGGGGCCGCACGACGATGCGCGGCATCGGCGAGATGCGGGTCAAGGAAAGCGACCGCATCGCCCTGATGGCCGCCGGCCTCACCGCCTGCGGCGTCGAGGTCGAGGAAGGCCCGGAGCATATGACGGTCGTCGGCGCGAAAGGCGCCGACCATCCTGTCGCCGGCGGCGCGCGGATCACGACCCACGGCGACCATCGGATCGCCATGTCGCACCTGATCCTCGGCCAGGCCGCCGAGCGGCCGGTCTCGGTGGACGAGCCCGGCATGATCGCCACCAGCTTCCCGGGCTTCGTCCAGCTTATCCAGGGCCTCGGCGGCGAGATCGCCGAAGAGGCGGCGTGATGGCGGCTGGCGCCGAACGCCCCCTCCGGCGCTTCGCGCCACCTCCCCCGCTGCGCGGTGGAGGATCTGGGCCGAAGATGCTCCACCGCTTGCGGGGGAGCTCCCGCGAAGCGGGTGAGGGGGCGTTCGGGCGGCGCCGCGCAACCGAGATCGGGCGGTGACGTCCTCCTTCGTCATCGCCGTCGACGGCCCTGCCGCCTCGGGCAAGGGGACGATCGCCACCCGTTTGGGCGCGATCTACGGCCTGCCGGTGCTGGACACCGGCCTGCTCTACCGGGCCGTGGGCGTGCTGTCGCTGCGCGCCGGCCGCGACCTGGACGATGCGGCGGCGACGGCGAAGACGGCCGCCGGCCTCTCCGCGGACCTGCTCGAAGATCCGGCCTTCCGCACCCGCGCGGCGGGCGAGGCGGCCAGCCGGGTGGCGGTCCATCCCGAGGTCCGCGCCGCCCTGCTGGCCTTCCAGCGCGACTTCGCCGGCCAGGCCGGCGGCGCCATTCTCGACGGACGCGACATCGGCACGGTGATCGCGCCGGACGCCCCGGCCAAGCTCTACGTCACCGCCTCGCCGGAGGTGCGCGCCGAGCGCCGCTGGAAGCAGCTGACCGCCCAGGGCGAGGGCGTCTCCATCGAGGAGGTGCTGGCGGATATCCGCATCCGCGACGCCCGCGACAGCGGCCGCGACGCAGCCCCCCTGAAGCCCGCGCCGGACGCCGTCTTGCTGGACACCTCGGAAATGACTATAGACCACGCCACCGATGCGGCCCGCCGTATCGTCGAGGCGGCGCGAGCCCGCTGGACGGCTTCTTAAGAGGCCAACCTTCGAGCAATCCAACCGCGCCTTTTTCTCGGACAGCCGCGGGCAGATTCACAGATGTGCGGGACCTCCCGCCTTCTTCGGTTCAACCTCCAACCGACGCGACGACTCTGCGCTGCCGCAATCGCGGACGCGGGCCTCCGTCATTCGAAGACGAAAGAGAACATGGCTGACGATATGAGCCTGAACCCGACGCGGGACGATTTCTCCGCGCTCCTCGACGAGTCCCTGGGCGGCCGCGACTTCATGGAAGGTCAAGTGGTCCAAGGGAAGGTCGTCGCGATCGAAAAAGACTTCGCGATCATCGACGTCGGTCTGAAGACCGAAGGCCGCGTTCCGCTGAAGGAATTCGCCGGCGAAGACGGCAAGGTCACGCTGAAGGTCAGCGACACGGTCGAGGTCTTCCTCGAGCGCGTCGAAAACGCCATGGGCGAAGCGGTCATCAGCCGCGACAAGGCCCGCCGCGAAGAAGCCTGGACCCGCCTGGAAGCGGTCTACGAGCGCAACGAGCCGGTGATGGGCGCCATCGTCGGCCGCGTGAAGGGCGGCTTCACCGTCGACCTCGGCGGCGCCTCGGCCTTCCTGCCGGGCAGCCAAGTCGACATCCGTCCGGTGCGCGACGTCGGTCCGCTGATGGGCCGCGAGCAGCCGTTCGCGATCCTCAAGATGGACCGTCCGCGCGGCAACATCGTCGTCTCCCGCCGGGCCATCCTGGAAGAAGCCCGCGCCGAACAGCGCACCGAGCTGGTCAGCCAGCTGGTCGAGGGTGAAGTCCGCGAAGGCGTGGTCAAGAACATCACCGACTACGGCGCGTTCGTGGACCTCGGCGGCATCGACGGCCTGCTGCACGTCACCGACATGAGCTGGAAGCGCGTCAACCACCCGAGCCAGGTTCTGGCGGTGGGCGACACCGTCAAGGTGCAGATCGTCAAGATCAACCCGGACACCCAGCGCATCAGCCTCGGCATGAAGCAGCTGCAGTCGGACCCCTGGGACGGCGTGGAAGCCAAGTACCCGGTCGGCGCCAAGTTCACCGGTCGCATCACCAACATCACCGACTACGGCGCCTTCGTGGAGCTGGAGGCGGGCGTGGAAGGCTTGGTCCACGTTTCAGAGATGTCCTGGACCAAGAAGAACGTCCACCCGGGCAAGATCGTCTCCACCAGCCAGGAAGTGGAAGTGGTCGTCCTGGACGTCGATCCGTCCAAGCGCCGCGTCTCGCTCGGCCTGAAGCAGGCGATGCAGAACCCGTGGGAGTCCTTCCTGGAAGTCCACCCGATCGGCTCGACCGTCGAAGGCGAAGTCAAGAACGCCACCGAGTTCGGCCTGTTCATCGGCCTCGACAACGACATCGACGGCATGGTGCACCTGTCCGACCTCGACTGGTCGGCGCCGGGTGAAGAAGCCATCGCGCGCTACGCCAAGGGCGAGATGGTCAAGGCCCGCGTGCTCGACGTCGACGTCGAGAAGGAACGCATCTCGCTGGGCATCAAGCAGCTGTCGGGCGACCCGATGGCCGGTGATGTCTACCGCAAGGGTCAGACCGTCACCTGCACCGTCACCGAGGTCACCTCGGGCGGCATCGAGGTGAAGTTCGGCGACGACGAAGCGCCGATGTCGGCCTTCATCCGCAAGTCGGACCTGAGCCGCGACCGCGCCGACCAGCGCCCCGAGCGATTCGCCGTCGGCGATCGTCTGGACGCCCAGATCACCAACCTGGACAAGGCCGCGCGCCGCGTCTCGCTGTCGGTGAAGGCGCTCGAGATGGCCGAAGAGAAGGAAGCCATCGAACAGTTCGGCTCCTCCGACTCCGGCGCCTCGCTCGGCGACATCCTGGGCGCGGCCCTGCGCGAGAAAGCGAAGAACGACTAGGGACCACCTTCGACGCCGGCCGGCTTGTCACAAGCCTGTCGGCGCAAGGCCCAGACCATGGCGACGGCGGATCGGGAAACCGATCCGCCGTTTTCATTTGGCGCAACTTCACTATCCTGGGTGGCGCAATTTGTGCTGAGCGCGGGGGCGTGGTGGGTTTTCGTTTTGGCTGGGCGGCCGCCGTCGTCCTGACCCTCGTCGCGCGCGCCGCTCGGCCGATCCGCGGCCGGCCTATGTCGCCCCGGCGCCCTGGGTGCAGGTCGCACCCATCCCCGAGGCGCCGCGCCAGAACGACATAGCCGTTCAGACCCTGCTGGACGACAATCAGAGCTGGCTCGGACCCGACGGCGACGTCGCCTACAACCGGCGTGTCCAGAAGATCATCAAGCCTGAAGGGCTCGACGGCTTCACCACTTTCAGCGTCAGCTGGGATCCGCAGACGGAGGAGATGGCGATCCATCACCTGCGGATCATCCGCGACGGCAAGACGATCGACCTGCTCCAGCATGGCAAGAAGATGCTCGTGCTGCGCCGGGAGCAGGACCTCGAGAGCTCGATCCTCGACGGCCGGATGACGGCGTCGCAGCAGCTGGACGGCCTGCAGGTGGGCGACATCGTCGACAGCTCCTGGACGGAAACGCGCCGCGATCCGATCGCCCGCGGCCATTCCTACGACATGGAGGGGCTCGGCTTCGCCGGGCGGGCGGCGCGCTATCGGGTCCGGCTCTCCTGGCCTGACGGAGCGCCGGTGGTCTCGCAAGCGTCGCCGGGCTTCGGCGCCACGGCTATCTCGCATCACGACGGCCGGACCTGGCTTGAGGTCGACATGACCGATGTGGCCATGCCCCATCCGCCGGTCGGCGCGCCGCCGCGTTTCCAGCGCGTCGGCGTGCTGGAGACCTCCGGCTGGTCGAGCTCGGCCGACATCTCGCGCGCGATGTGGCCCCACTACGCCAAGGCCGTCAGCCTGAAGCCGGGTTCGCCGCTCAAGGTCGAGGCCGCCGCGATCGCCGCCGGCCATCCCGACGAGGCCGGCCGCGCGGGCGCCGCTCTGGCGCTAGTGGAGGACAAGACCCGCTACTTCCTGCTCGCTATCGGCCAGGGCGGCTATGTGCCGGCGTCCGCGGACGACACCTGGCGGCGCAAATTCGGCGACTGCAAGGGCAAGAGCGTCCTGCTGCTGGCCCTGCTCAATGAACTCGGGATCAGCGCCGAGCCGGTGCTAGTCAACACCCGTTACGGCGACGGCCTCGACGAGCGGCTGCCCTCTCTGGGCGCCTTCGACCACGTGATCATCAAGGCGACGATCGGCGGACGGACCTATTGGCTGGACGCCACGCGCAGCGGGGACCGGTCGGGCCTCGACCACCTGAAGCCGCCGCCCTATCGCTGGGCGCTGCCCCTGCGCGCCGAAGGCGCGTCGCTGCTGGCGATCCCGGATGTAACGCTGGACGCGCCGCAGATGGAGATGACCTTCAGCGTCGATGCGAGGCGCGGGCTCGACGCGCCGGCCCCCGCCAAGATCTCCATCCGCGTGACCGGCGACGCGGCGACCGCGATGCGGGCGACCTTCACCAACACCCCAAAGGCCGAGATGGAGCGGGGCTTCAAGCAGCAGATGTCGGCGAGCATGACCTGGTTTCACCCGGAGGCCGTCAGCTGGAAGGACGACGCGGCGCACGACGCCGCGGCCGTGGAGGTCAGCGGCATGGCGGACCTGAACTGGCGGCTGAACCCGGACGCCCAGGCGCGGGAGTTCAAGGTCTCCTCCACCTCCGGGATGAGGGGAGGCTATCCCAAGCGCGAGCCCGGACCGAACCAGGACGCGCCGTTCGCCATGCCCTTTCCGCTTTACGCGCGCTACGAGACGCGTATCCGGCTGCCTGACGGTGGCAAGGGCTTCACCATTCGCGGCCCGAACGGCGACGGGCGACTGCCCGGCTACCGGCTGAACCGCAATTCCCAGCTGGAAGGGGACACGGCGGTCTTCTCCGCCGAGATGCAGAGCCTCGCCCGCGAGATTTCGGCGAGCGACGCGGCCGAGGCCAACAAGGCGCTCAGGCGGCTGGCCGATGATGAAAGCTTCGTCCGGGCCCCGCGCTGACGTTCCGCACCGGCATGCAAGCGAGGTAGCGCGGCTTTTGAATCTTGAATCGCAAGGCCAAGTCGCCCATGGTCGCGCCGCTTGAGCGACCGAAGGCCCGAATGATCAAGTCCGAACTGATCGCGAAACTCGCGGAAGAGAATCCGCACCTGACGCAGCGCGACATCGAGCGCGTCGTGGGCGTGATCCTGGAGCGGATGATCGAGGCGCTCGAAGAGGGCGGCCGGGTCGAACTGCGTGGCTTCGGCGCGCTGTCTGTCCGTTCGCGCGACGCCCGCGCTGGCCGCAACCCGCGGACCGGAGAGCCGGTGGACGTGCGCGCCAAGCACGTGCCCTTCTTCAAGAGCGGCAAGGAGCTGCGCGAGCGGCTCAACGCCACGGACGAATAAGGGCGCCAGGACGTGGTCAACGTCCCGCGTGAGGTCGCGCGTCTCGAACGGCGCGTGCCGATCCTTGGCGAGTTCCGCGAGTTCATCGCCCGCGGCAACGTCATCGACCTGGCCGTCGGCGTGATCATCGGCGCGGCCTTCAACGACATCGTCAAGACCCTGGTCGACCAGATCGTCATGCCGCCGGTGGGCCTGCTGCTCTCCGGGATCGATTTCTCCCACCTGGAATGGGTGCTGAAGGCCGACAATCCCGCGACCAAGGCCAACGAGCTGGTGGCGATCCAGTACGGGATGTTCCTGAACACCCTGATCCGCTTCCTGATCGTCGCCTGGGTGGTCTTCCTGATGGTCAAGGCGGTGAACGTCATCCGCCGCCGCGACGCCGAGCGTCCGGCGGGGGAAAAGTCGGCTCCGCCGCCGCAGGAAGCCCTGCTGACCGAGATCCGCGACCTCCTGAAAGCCCAGGCCGGCCGCGACGAGGGGCCGACGCGGCACTAGCTGTTCCTTCGGGGGCTTGCCCCGCGCCCCTCCAACCCCCTAATCGGCCCTCATGACGCTCAAGGCGAAGATCTGCGGGATTTCGACCCCTGAGGCGGCGCGTGCGGCGCTGGACGGCAAGGCCGGCTGGCTGGGCTTCGTCTTCTTCCCGAAGAGCCCGCGCAACCTCAGCCTGGAGGCCGCCGTCCGGCTGGCCGAGCCGGTGCGCCAGCGGGCGAAGGTCGTCGCCCTGATGGTCGATCCCTCCGACGTCCAGGTCGAGGAGGTCGCCCGCATCCTCGAGCCCGACCTGATCCAGCTGCATGGCGCAGAGACCCCGGCGCGCGCGCGCGACATCGGCGTCCGCGCCGGCTGCGGGATCATCAAGGCCCTGCCGGTGGCGGAGGCCGCCGACCTCGATGCGGCCAGGGCCTATGAGAGCGTGGTCGAGCACCTGATGTTCGACGCCAAGCCGCCGAAGGATGCGGCCCTGCCCGGCGGCGCAGGCCGCGCCTTCGACTGGAGCCTGATGGACGGCCGGCGCTTCCAGAAGCCGTGGTTCCTGGCCGGCGGCCTCGATCCGTGGAACGTGGCCGAGGCGGCGAGCGTCTCCGGCGCCCCGCTGGTGGACGTTTCCTCTGGCGTGGAGCGCGGTCCGGGCTTAAAGGACCCGGCCTTGATCACGGCGTTCCTGGACGCCGTCCGTCGCGCCTGAGAGCTGTGCCGTGAACGCGCCCGCCAGACCCAACGACTACTCGGCCTATCCCGACGCCCAAGGGCGGTTCGGCGAGCATGGCGGGCGCTATGTGCCGGAAACCCTGATGCCCCTGGTCCACGACCTGGACGCCGCCTATCGCGCGGCCAAGGCGGACCCGAGCTTTCAGGCGGAGCTGGACGGCTTCCTCAAACACTATGTCGGCCGCGAGAGCCCGCTCTATTTCGCCGAGCGGCTGACCGCCCACTTTGGCGGGGCGAAGATCTATCTGAAGCGCGAGGACCTGAACCACACGGGCGCGCACAAGATCAACAACTGCATGGGCCAGATCCTGCTGGCCCGGCGGATGGGCAAGACCCGGATCATCGCCGAGACCGGCGCCGGCCAGCACGGCGTGGCCACCGCCACCGTCTGCGCCCGCTTCGACCTGCCCTGCGTGGTCTACATGGGCGCGGTGGACGTCGAGCGGCAAAAGCCCAACGTCTTCCGCATGAACCTGCTGGGCGCGGAAGTCCGGCCGGTGACCTCGGGCGCGTCGACGCTGAAGGACGCCATGAACGAGGCGCTCCGGGACTGGGTCACCAATGTCCACGACACCTATTATCTGATCGGCACCGCCGCCGGTCCCGCCCCCTATCCGGAAATGGTCCGCGACTTCCAGTCGGTGATCGGCGCGGAAGCCCGCCGCCAGATCCTCGAGCGGGAGGGCCGGCTTCCCGACGCCATCGTCGCCTGCGTCGGCGGCGGCTCCAACGCCACGGGCCTGTTCCACCCCTTCCTCAACGACGAGGGCGTGAAGATCTTCGGCGTCGAGGCCGCGGGCCACGGCATGGACACCGACAAGCACGCCGCGGCGATCAACGGCGGCCGTCCGGGCGTGCTGCACGGCAACCGCACCTATCTGCTGCAGGACGCCGAGGGCCAGATCACCGAGGCCCACTCGATTTCCGCCGGCCTCGACTATCCGGGCATCGGTCCCGAACTGTCCTGGCTGCACGACATCGGCCGCGCCCGGTTCCTGACCGCCACCGACCAGGAGGCGTTGGCCGCCTTCCAGCTCTGCGCCGAGCTCGAAGGCATCATCCCGGCCCTGGAATCCGCCCACGCCATCGCCCGCCTGGGCGAGGTGGTGAAGGACGTCGGCAAGGACGGGATCGTCGTGCTGAACCTCTCCGGCCGGGGCGACAAGGACGTGGCGACCGTCGCCCAGGCCCTTGGCCGCGAGATCTGAGGGGACCTGAAGGCTTGACCACCGCCCGTATCGACGCGCGCTTCGCCGACCTGAAGACGGAAGGGCGCGCCGCCTTCGTCGCCTACATCATGGGCGGCGATCCGGATCTCGCCGCCTCGCTGAAGATCCTCAAGGGCCTGCCTGCGGCGGGCGCCGACATCATCGAGCTCGGCTTTCCCTTCTCCGACCCGATCGGCGAAGGCCCGACCATCCAGCGCGCCGCCCAGCGTTCGCTCGCCGCCGGCGTGAAGCTCGACGACGTGCTGGGCCTCGCCCGCGCCTTCCGCCAGGACGACCAGACCACGCCGCTGATCCTGATGGGCTATCTCAACGTGGTGGTGAACCGCGGCGAGGCGGCTTTCGCCCGCGACATCGCCGAGGCCGGGATCGACGGCGTCATCGTCGTCGACTGCCCGCCGGAGGAATCCGGCCCGCTGGCCGACGCCCTGGACGCGGTGCAGATTTCGCTGCTGCACCTCTTCACCCCGACCAGCGACGACGTCCGGATCAAGACGATCGCCGAGCGCACCACCGGCTTCGCCTACTATGTCTCCGTCGCCGGGGTGACCGGGGTGAAGGAGGCCGACGAACAGGTTGTGGCGCCCGCCGTGGCCCGCGTGCGCCAGGCCTCGGGCCTGCCCGTCTGCGTCGGCTTCGGCATCAAGACGCCCGAACGGGCCGCGGCGATCGCCCGCGTCGCCGACGGCGTGGTGGTGGGGTCGGCCCTGGTTGAGGAGATCGCCGACGGCGCCGGCCGCAACGAAGACGTGACCGGCCGCGTGCTTTCCAAAGTCGAGGCCCTGGCCAAGGCTGTCCGCGGCGCGCGGCTCGCCCAGCCCGCCGTCTAGAAAGTTCGCGTATGGCTGATTCCAAGACCGACAAGCCCGCCCGCCCCGCGCCGCCGCGTGAGCGCAAAGGCTGGCTGACGCGGCTGCGTCCCGGCGTGCGCAGCGACATCAAGAAGGGCGACACGCCCGAGAACCTCTGGGTCAAGGATCCGGAGAGCGGCGAGATGCTCTACCGCCCCGACCTGGAGGCGGCGCAGTGGGTCACCCCGTCCGGCCACCACATGCGCATCGGCGCGGCGGCGCGCCTGAGCTTCACCTTCGACGACGGCGAGTTCGAACGGATCGCCTCGCCGAAGGTGGTCGAGGACCCGCTGAACTTCCCCGACGAGCGTCCCTACAAGGAACGCCTCGCTGCGGCGCGCAAGTCGACCGGCGAGCAGGACTCCATGGCGGTCGGCGTCGGCAAGGTCGGCGGCCAGCCCGCAGTGGTCATCGTCCAGGACTTCTCCTTCATGGGTGGCTCGCTGGGGATGGGCGCGGGCGAGACCTTCGTCAAAGCCGCCCAGGAAGCCGTGGCCCGCGAGGTTCCCCTGGTCATCTTCACCGCCTCGGGCGGCGCGCGGATGCAGGAAGGCACCCTCTCGCTGATGCAGATGGCGCGCACTACCCTGGCGGTGAACGAGGTCAAGGCCGCCGGCCTGCCCTACGTCGTGGTGCTGACCGACCCGACCACCGGCGGCGTGCTGGCCTCCTACGCCATGCTGGGCGACATCCACCTGGCCGAGCCCAAGGCGACCATCGGCTTCTCCGGTCGCCGGGTGATCGAGCAGACCATCCGCGAGATCCTGCCGCCGGCCTTCCAGAAGTCCGAGTTCCTGGTCGAGCACGGCATGATCGACCGCGTCGTCGCCCGCCCGGACATCCCCGCGGTGCTCGGCAATATCCTCGAGACCCTGATGATGGGGCGCGCGCGCCGCGCGGCGTGAGCAAACATCCCCGTCATCCCGGCCGGAGCATAGCGGAGAGCCGGGACCCGGGGGCCACCGCACTGCAGAACCCCCTGGGTCCCGGATCGACCTTGCAGGTCGTCCGGGATGACGGGAAGGGTGTGAAGAGCCGAGCTTAGAAAGGGAGGCTGCGATGTATGATCCCATCCGCGCTTCCGACCTGGCGATCCAGCGGCTGCGCGCCAACCATCCGAGCCTGATCGACCTGACCACCGGCCGTGTGCAGCGGCTGCTGGCGGCCTTGGGACACCCGGAGCGGCGGCTGCCGCCGGTGATCCACGTGGCCGGCACCAACGGCAAGGGCTCGACGCTCGCCTATCTGCGGGCCATCGCCGAGGCGGCGGGGCTGAAGGTCCATGTGCTGACCTCGCCGCACCTGGTGCGCTTCGCCGAACGGATCCGGATCGCGGGCGAGCTGATCTCCGACGCGCGCCTGACCGAGCTGATCGGCGTGCTGGAGACCGCCAACGCCGGCGAGCCGATCAGTTTCTTCGAGATCACCACCGTGCTGGCCTTCGAGGCCTTCGCCCGCACGCCCGCCGACCTCTGCCTGATCGAGGTGGGCCTGGGCGGCCGGTTCGACGCCACCAACGTCTTCGACGCCCCGGCGGTCAGCGTCATCACCCCGGTCGACTACGACCACCTGGAGCTGCTGGGGCCGGATCTCTCGAAGATCGCCTGGGAAAAGGCCGGGATCATCAAGCGCGGACGGCCGGTGGTGGTCGCCCGCCAGCCGGACGAGGCGCTGGAGGCGATCGAGCGCGAGGCCGACGCGCTCGCCGCCCCGATGCTGCTGATGGGCCGCGACTTCGACGCCTGGGAGGAGCGCGGCCGCCTCCTGGTGCAGATGCCCGAGCGGCTGCTCGACCTGCCGCCGCCGGCCCTGTTCGGCGGCCACCAGTTCGCCAACGCCGGCCTGGCGGTCGCCGCCGCGCTCACCTTCGACACCACCCTGGGCGAGGAGCCGGTCGGCCGCGGCGTGGCGTCGGCCGCCTGGCCGGCCCGCTTCCAGCGGCTGACCAGGGGTCCGTTGGCCGAGATGGCGCGGGCGCGCGGGTCCGACCTGTGGCTCGACGGCGGCCACAATCCGCACGCCGGCCGGGCCCTGGCCGAATCCGCCTCGCGCCTGGTCGACCGCGATCCGCGGCCCCTGGTGCTGGTGGTCGGCATGTTCGCGCGCAAGGACGCCAAGGGCTTCTTCCTGCCCTTCGCCGAGATGCGGCCTCGGGTCCTGGTCACCACCTTCGACTCGCCCAACGCCGCCTCCGCCGAGGAGCTGGCCGGGGCCGCCGCCGCGGCCGGCCTTTCGCCCGAGATCCAGCCGGACGTCACCGCCGCCGTGCAGGCGGCCCTGGCGGTGGACGGGCCCGCGCCCCACGTCCTGGTCTGCGGCGGCCTGCACTTCGCCGGCGAGGTGCTGGCGATGAGCCCTGAAACCTGGCCCCAATGAGGCGGAAAACGTGAAGCGGAAGATCGTCCTGCCCTGGCGCTACCTGGTCATGCTGGTGGTCGGCCTGGCGGTGCTCTGGGCCCTGATGGCCGTCTTCGGCCGAACCGACGTGGTGCTGATCGGCTGGCTGATCGGCTGGCTGTTTGTCAGCCGCGGCGTGGACTTCCTGATGCGGCGGAGGCGGCCCATGCGGTTCGACAAAGAGGACTGAGGCGAACCCGTAACCCCAACTGTCATCCCGGTTTTCGCGCAGCGAAAGACCGGGACCCATGCACACTGATCCCGAAGAAGAAGGCGGCAGTGTCGACGCGATTGCTGCCCGCGCCGTGTTCATGGGTCCCGGATAAGCGCTGCGCGCTTTCCGGGATGACACACGGGGGGGCGCGCGCTTCGCGGCCAAAAAAGAAAAGCGCCCGCCGCGGGGGCGAGCGCTTCTCGGGTCTTCAGCTCGGGGGCTGGCTTACGCCGCGGCGACGCCGGCTTCGCTCAGCCATTCGAGGATCTTCTGCTTGGGCATGGCGCCGACCTTCATCGAGGCCATCTGGCCGCCCTTGAACAGCATCATGGTCGGGATGCCGCGCACGCCGTAGCGCGAGGGGGTGGTCGGGCTTTCCTCGATGTTCAGCTTGGCGATGGTCACCAGGCCGGACAGCTCGTCGGAGATCTGCTCCAGGGCGGGGGCGATCTGCTTGCACGGACCGCACCATTCCGCCCAGAAGTCGACCAGCACGGGGGCCTCGGCTTGCAGGACGTCCTTGTCGAAGGATTCGTCGGTGACCTTCACGGTGCTCATCTAAGGCTCCTTACCTCGGCGCTCGAAAGGGCGCCTGGAATCTATCGTCAGTCGCCGATGTAGGCGGGCCGCGTCCCGGTATCAACCGCCGCGGCCAAGCTGGGCAAGGCTTTGGGCCATCAGGTTTTCTGGAACAGGCATCAGCTTGGGCCCATCGGTCCAGATCAAGGCAGCTTCGACGCGCCGGCCGGGGAAGACCTCGGCCAGCACCGCGGCGTAGACCGCCATCTGCCGCAGATAGGCCGGATCGGCATCCTCGATGCGGGCGGGCGAGGGGCGGTTGGTCTTGAAGTCGGCCACCAGCACCCGGTCGGGCAGCACCACCAGCCGGTCGATGCGGCCGGAGATCTTCAGCCCCGTGGGCAGGGCCTTGGCCGCCCCGGCGATCGCCACCTCCGCGCGCGAGCCCTCGCCGAACACGTCGGCGAAGCGGGCGTCCTGCAGCACGGCGAGCGCGGCCTGCGCCATCTCGACGCGCTGGGCCTCGGTGAGGTCGCGTTCCCGCGCCAGCAGGGCGGTCGCCCCGGCGGCCCGCTCCGCAGCCGGGAGGTCCGGCAGGATCTGCAGCAACCGGTGGATCAGGTCGCCGCGGCGGAAGCGGCCGAGGCCCGCGGTCTCGGCGAGCGGCGAGGGCGCGGCGGCCTTGAGGGATTCGCCGAGGTCCGAGGGCGAGGCGTAGCGGGCGAAGGCCTCGGCCTTGGGGTCCTGCGCGATCCAGCTTGGCGCGGCGTAGCTCGGCTTCGCGCCGATCGCCGACGCGCCGAGGCGATCGGGGTCCGGACCATAGCGCTGAATGTCGACGCCGGAGCAGGCCGTCGTGCTGACGTGCGGAGCGATGTTCGCATGGGCGAAGCCGGCGCGGATCGCCGCCCACCACCCTTTCAAATTCTCTTCCTTGCGGTTCGCCGGCCGCTTGCCGCAGATCACCAGCCGCTCGCGCGCCCGGGTCAGAGCCACATAGAGCAGGCGCAGCGCCTCCTCCTCCTCCTTCTGCACGCGCAGGGCGCGGGCCGCGGCCGAGGCCTCGCAGTCGCCCTTGCCCGAGGCGCACCACAGGAAGCCGCCGTCCGGGGTCTCCATCAGCGGCGAGCCGCGCGGGGGCTGCTGGCTGGTGGTCTCCGGCAGGAAGACGATCGGCGCCTCCAGGCCCTTGGCGCCGTGGGCGGTCATCACTCGCACCTCGTCGCGGCCGCCTTCCAGTTCGCGTTTCACGACGATGTCGAGGCGGGCGAAGTCGGCGGCCAGGGATTCCAGGTCGTGCACGCCGCGGGTTTCCGCCGCCAGCACCTGGGCGAGGAACTCCTCCAGCGCGTCCTCGGCCTCCGCGCCCAGCCGGCGCAAGAGGCGCGCGCGCATCGAGCGGCCGCCTGCTGCTCCACCTGGGGCGTCGCGCCGGGCCAGCGCCTGGGCGTAGAACTCGAACGGCCGGCGCACGCGGCCTTCTTCAATCAGCCAGCCGAGCAAGGCCGCGGCCGCCGCCCACTCCGGCCGTTCGTCGGCGCGCCGCTGCAGCGTCGCCCAGAGCCCGCCCTTCCGGTCGTGGGCGAGGGCGTAGAGGCTCTCGTCGTCGAGCTCGCAGAAGGGGCTGCGCAACAGGGCCGCCAGCGTCAACTCGTCCTGCGGGAAGAGGGCGAAGCGGGCCAACGCCAGCAGGTCGTCGAAGATGATGTGTTGCGACAGCGCGAGGCGATCTGCGCCGGCGACGGGCACGTCCGTTTGCTTCAGCGCCCGCAGGATCTCCTCGAACAGCGGCCCGCGCTTGCGCACCAGGATCAGCACGTCGCCGTACTGGGCCGGCCGCCACTGATGGTCCTTAGGCAGACTGCGATCGAAGACGGCGTCGCCGCGCTCGACGGTCTCGCGGATCTCGCAGGCGATGGCGCGGGCGAGCTGTTTGTTGGCGCTGGTCTCCGCCTCGACGTCGAGCGGCGTGGTCCAGGCGGTGCGCTCTTCGCTCTCCGGCTCGTCGACCAGCGGCCAGAGGTCGACGCAGCCTTGGTGACCAAGGCGCATGGCCGGGTGGGACAGGGCCTCGGGCGAGGGCGGCACGCCGCCGGCGAAGACCGCGTCGACGAAGCCCAGCACCTCGCCGGTGGAGCGCCAGGAGGCCTGCAGCGGCACGTGTTCAGCCCGGCGTCCCGAGGCGTGGATCTCCGCCACATAGCGGGTGGTCTCGCTGACCAGCCGGGCCGGGTCGGCGCCCTGGAAGGAGTAGATCGACTGTTTCTCGTCGCCGACCACGAACAGGGTGCGCTCCAGCGCCCGGGTGCGCGGCCGGCCCTCGCCGGAAAAGAACTCGCCCGTCAGTGCACGGACGATGTCCCACTGGTCGGGGGCGGTGTCCTGGGCCTCGTCGACCAGGATGTGGTCGATGCCGCCGTCCAGCTTGAACAGCACCCAGGCGGCGGCCTGGTTCTTCGACAGCAGCGCCTTGGTCTTCTCGATCAGGTCGGCGAAGTCGAGGCCGCCGAAAGCCTGTTTCTCGAAGGCGTAGAGGGCCAGATAGGCCGCGGCCAGGCGCAGGGCGTCGATCGTGCTGACCGCCACCCGCGCGCCGCGCAGCCGTTCGCGCAGGGTCTCCAGCCGGATCTGTTCGTCCAGCAGCCGCGCCCGCAGGCCTTCGTGCTCGGCCAGTCCTTTGGTCGTGGCGCACCATTTCGCCGGCGTGCCCTCGCCGCTGTCGATAAATAGGGCGCCCAGCATGTCGGCGAGGGTCGCGTCGGAGGCGGCGGCGATGGCGGCGAGGTCGCCGGCGCATGCCTGATCGCGCTTGCCGCGCTGGGCCAGCACCCGGGCGGCGTCGCGCCACAGGCTCCGGTCGAAGCCGGCAAGCGCTTCGGCCTCTACGATATCGGGGGTCACGCCCGGCTCGACATCGGTCGCCGCCCAAACCCAGTCGATCGCGCCGTCCAGGTCGCCTTGCTGAGCGAAGAATTCCCTCAGCTTGCCGCGGCGCGCCTCGAAGTCCCGGAACATCTGCTGGAATGAGCCGAAGTCCAGCTCGACCGACATCCGCGCATAGGCCATGGCGATCTCGCCGGTATCGCGCATCGCGCGGTCGGCGACGGCGGCGCGGGCGGCGGTCGCCACGGCGGCGCTGGCGGAATCGTCCATCACCCGGAATCCGGGCGAGACACCGGCCTCGAGCGGAAAGCGCCGCAGCAGCTTTTCGCAGAAGGCGTGGATGGTCTGGATCTTCAGCCCGCCGGGGGTCTCCAGCGCCTGGGCGAACAGGGCGCGGGCCTCAGACAAGCGCTTTGCGTCGTAGCCGTGCCCTGGGAGCCCCTCGAGCTCGCCCAGCTGGGCCGTCAGCTCGGCGTCGGCCATCACCGACCAGTCGCCCAGCCGGCGGTAGAGCCTGCGCTGCATCTCGGCGGCGGCGGCCTTGGTGTAGGTGACGCAGAGGATGGTCTCGGGCTTGGCGCCGTCGAGCAGCAGCCGGGCCACCCGGTCGATCAGGGTCTTGGTCTTGCCGGAGCCGGCGTTGGCGCGGACGAAGGCCGAGACCTGCGGGTCGGCGGCGGTGCGCTGCGGGTCGTGCAGCAGATGAACGCTCACGCCTCCCCCTCCTCGCCGCTGGTGGACCATTCGAAGACCCGCGCCAGGTGGTCGTAGTCGCCGTGGTGCTGGCGCACGAACTGCGGGGCGGTGCGCGAGGCGTAGACCTGGAGGGGATCGAAGTAGCGGCGCAGCAGCTCGCGCAGGCCCTCCAGCGCCTGGTCCGCCGCCTGAGCGCTGTCGGGGATCTTGTCGCCGGCCCCGCCGGGAAGCGCGCGCAGCTCCTCGCGGCCGGCGGGCTTGCGGCCGGTGACCTCCAGATAGGTCAGCTCGCCGGGCTTCAGCCGGCCGATCTCCTCGAACCCCCCCGCGGCCAGGATGGCCGCGGTCAGCGTCAGCTGAGGGGAAAAGCCGGTGTCGACCATCCTCTGCGAGGGGGCGCGGCCGGTCTTGTAGTCGAGGATGTGGCCGTATCCGTCGGGGTCGGCCTCGATCCGGTCGGCCTTGGCGGTGAGGATGAAGGCCTGGCCGTCGATCACGATCTCCAGCCGGCCTTCCTTTTCGACGTGCAAAGTCCGGCCGTCGGCGCGGCGCACACGCTCCAGCTCGGCCACCCAGGCGGCGGCTTCCCGGGCCAGGGCCGCCTCGCGGGCGAGGCCTTCACGCGGCATGCCGGCGGCGCGCAGCTCTTCGAGATAATACCCGGAGAAAATTTCCGCGGTCGCGACTGGCAGGTCGCGCGGGAAGTCCAGGGCGAAGCGTTCGAAGGCGGCGTGGATGGCGGTGCCGCGCGCGCGGGCCTCGACCGGCTCGTCCGGCCGCTCCATCGGGAAGAGCTTGAGGATGTCGCGCGCCCAGACCGAATAGGGATCCCGCGTCAGGGCCTCGACCCGGGTCACCGCCAGCCGCCTCGGCCGATGTTCCAGCGGTGGGCAAGGGGCGGGCGGCTTGGCCGGGGCGTAGGCGTCAGGCGCATCGAGGCCGCGGGCCCAGGCCAGCAGCTCCGGCCGCTCGGAGATCGGCACGCCCGCGCCGCGGGCCAGGGTCTCCAGCCGCCAGAGCCAGCGCGACTTCACCGCCGGCTGGGCCTCGCGGCGCTCGGCGTGCAGCAGCACCACCTCGGGCGCGCAGGCGGCCTGGGCGAAGTCGTGGGCCGAGAGGCCGACGCGGCGCTCGGGCGCCGGCAGGCCCAGCCGCTCGCGCATCGGCCGCGACAGGAAGGGATCGACCGGCGCAGATCTTGGCCAGACGCCTTCCTCCAGCCCCGCCAGCACCAGCCGATCGGCCCGCACCAGCCGCGCCTCGATGGCGCCCAGGATGCGCAGCCGCGGCTGGGTCGCGCCGCCGGCGCGGACGGTCTCGCCCTGCATGAGCTTTTCCAGCAGGTCGGCGTAGCCGCGCGCGGTGACCGTCGGCAGGCCTTCGCCCTCGCGGATCAGGCCGGAGAGCAGCCGGCTCATCGCCTCGCCGCCGAAGCCGCTCCAGAGGTCGCCCGGCTGGTCGTCGGCGTCGCGGGCGAGGGCCTCGAGGGTTTCGGCGAGAACCCGCGTCGCCTCGGGCGGCGGGACGTCCGAACGCCCCCTCCGTCCCGCTTCGCGGTCCACCTCCCCCGTTTCACGGTGGAGGATCTGGGCCGAAGATGCTCCACCGCTTGCGAGGGAGCTGTCGCGAAGCGACTGAGGGGGCGTTTCGGCGTCGAAGACGTCCGCCAGCGGCGCAAGCGTGGTGCGGAGACGAGTTAACAGCGTCTCAGCCGCGTCGATCTCCGAAGCGCGCGCCGGCGATTTGGCGCGCACCGCTTCGAGCTTCGCCGCCAGCGCGTCCCACCCGTCGCTGCGGGCGCCGCGCAGGCCATGGCGCTCCAGCGCCTCGGCCTGGACCGCAAGGTCGTCCGGCGCGAGGCCCAGGCGCACCAAGGGGTGTTTCAGCACCGCCAGCAGGCTCACCGGATCGGTCGGGTCGACGGCCAGGCGGGCGACCAGGGCGGCCAACGCCCCGGTCCGACTGCCGGCCAGCGCCTCGCCGGCGGAGGAATCGGGGATCACGCCCCAGCGCGCCAGCTTGGCGGTCACCCGCCGCGCCAGGGTCTGGTCCGGCGTCACCAGGGCGGCGGTGCGGTCCGGCGTCTCCAAGGCCTCGCGCAGCAGCAGGGCGGCGACGGTGGCGGCCTCTTCCTCGTTGCGGGCGCTGACCAGCGACAGGCCCGCGAGACCGGCCGCGATCGGATCGACGCCCTCGCTGGCGCCTTCGTCGCGCAGTTGGGCGATGGCGTGCAGCCAGTCGGCGGTGGCCTCGGCGGGGCGCAGGGCCTCGTTGATCACCCGCCGGCGCCAGCGCGCCTGGGCGGCGAAGCCCCGAGAGGCCTGCCAGGTCGCGACGTCTTTGCGGTCCACGCCCGCCCGGCTCAGCAGCCGCCGCATGGCGCCCTGCGGATGCTGTTCGCCGACCCGCACCCAGGCGTCCTCCGCCAGGCTGTCGTCGAGGCCGGGCAGGACCACGCAACCCTGGGGCGCCTCGGCGATCACCCGCAGCAGGTCGGCGGTGGCCGGCGCCGTGCCGGTCGAGCCCGCCGCCACCAGCACGCCTTGCGGCGGCCGCAGGGTCCAGGCCTGGGCCAGTTTGCGCAGCAGCCGCACCCGGCGTTCGGAGACGTCGATGACGCCCAGGTCCGCGAGGCGATTGGGCCATTCGCGCAGCGCCGCCTCCAGGAAGTCGCGGGAGACCCGCCAGTGCTCGGCGAGGTCGGCCTCGACCAGGTCGGCCAGCCGGTCGCCGGCCTCGATCTCCTCGATCTGCAGGCTGTCGAGGAAGCCGCCCAGGGCGTCGGAGAGCTCCAGGGCCGAGGCGGCGGTCAGCTCGCGGCCAGGCAGCAGGTCGGCGTGGTCGGTGACCAGCCGGGTGAGCTCGAACCGCCGGCGCAGCGGCTCGATGGCGACGGGAAGATCGAGCGCCAGGTCGCCCGGCTCGAACGGCGGCTCGCCTTCCTCCAGGTCGCCCAGCGGCCGCATCTGCGGCGGCAGCACGGCGCGGCCTTCAGCGGCTGACACGAAGGCGTCGGCCAGGGCGCGGGCGCCGCGGCGGGTGGGGGTCAGCACCGTCGCCTGCGAGAGCGCCTCGGGCCCCAGCGGGCTCAGCGCTTCGTGCAGGCCGCGGGCGAGGTCTTCGGCGAAGGGCCGGTGCGCCGGGATGTTGAACCAGCGTGGCGCGGGTCCGCCGAAGAGGCCGCTCATGCCAGACGGACCTCGGCCGCCTCCCGGGCTGCGGGATCGCCGACGTGCATCCAGAAGGCGTCCATCACCGCCCCGTAAAGCCGGCCGTCGGTCTGCAGCCGATGCCAGGTCGGCACGATGGAGAAGGGACCTTCCCGCGGCGCCGAATCGAGGATCTGCGGCTTCATGATGCCGAAGCCGACGTTGGCCAGCGGGGTGACGAGCTCGGGCGAGGCCGAATGGGTGAGCCGGCCGACGGCGTCCATCAGGAAGCCCTGGGGCCCCTCGAAACCGATCCCCCGGCCGCGCGAGACCAGCAGCAGCAGCAGGTCCATCGACTCCGGGTTCCAGGTGCGTTTCAGGGTCTCGAGCGGCGGCTCCACCGCATTGATCCACAGCGAGTCGATATTGGCGACGAACACCGGCGCCGCGCCCAGCAGCGGTCGGGCCTTCTGGATGCCGCCGCCGGAATCCAGCAGCTCGTCGCGCTCGTCGGAGATCAGCACCTGCACGTCGCGGCGCTTGGCCAGGTGCTCTTCCATCTGGTCGGCGAAATAGTGGACGTTGACCACCGCCCGCTCGACGCCGGCGGCGACCAGCTCGTCCAGCACCCGGTCGATCAGGGGCCGCCCGGCCACCGGCACCAGGGCCTTGGGCATGGTGTCGGTCAGGGGGCGCATGCGCGTCCCGAGCCCTGCGGCCAGCACCATGGCCGTCTTCGGTCCGGGCGTCGTCATGCGCGCGCCTCGACAGGGACGTGGGTGTCGAACCAGCGCTTCAGGCCGGCGAGCTGCGGATCTTCCAGGTTGCGCTCCAGATAGCGCCAGGTTCTCGGCATGTAGGCCTTGTACTGCGCCCGGCCCGCCAAGGCCTGGCGGGCGAACACCCGGCCCAGGATCCGCGCGGCGTTGGCGGTGGCCAGGGCGCGGTAGTCGGCGAGGAAGGCCTCGCGTTCCAGGTTCGGCCGCGCGGCCAAGAACCGGTCGAGCATGGCGGCCTCCAGCTCGGCGGAGACGTCGCGGCGGGCGTCCTGCAGCAGGTGGGTCAGGTCCCAGGCGGGGTGGGCGCGCAAGGCGTCCTGGAAGTCGAGCAGGCCGACCCGCGCCGCCCCCTGGCGCTCGGGCAGCCAGAGCAGGTTCTGGGCGTGATAGTCGCGGTGGGTGAAGACGGTCGCGCCGGTCTCGCCGCGGACCCAGATCGGGGCCCAGAGGGCCTCCCACTCGGCGATCGCGTCGGGCGTGAAGGCGGCGAGACCGGCGAACTGCGGCCAGAACTCCAGGAAGGTGTCCGTGCCGATCTTCAGCGCCAGGGTGTCGTAGCTCAGCAGCGGCCAGCTGGCGTCGCCGGCGGTCAGCACGGCGGGGGGCGCCTGCGCCTGCAGCGCCGCCTGGACGTCGACGGCGGCTTCGTAGAGCGGACGCTCGGCCTGGCCTTCTTCAACCAGGGTCGCGAACAGGCCGTCGCCCAGGTCCTCCAGCACCGCCAGGCCGGCGGCGACGTCGTGCGCCAGCACCTCGGGCGCCGAGAGGCCGCGGCTGCGCAGGAAGCCGGCCACCGCCACGAAGGCCGCCACCGAGCCCGCCGCCAGGCGCGAGGCGGCGTTGTAGCCGAGCGCGATCCGCTGCCCCGGCGTGGCGTCCGGGGGACAGACCGAGCTTTCCAGCGCCGGCGGCTGGTCCATGAAGATCAGGCGCGCGCCGTCGGGCAGGTGCAGGCGCTCGTAGGCGCGCGTGGAGGCGTCGCCGCTCAGCGGCTCCCGGCGCGCGCGGCCGAAGCCGTGGCTTGCCAGGAAGTCGGACTTCAGCGCCTCACGATCCGAACTCAAGTCCCCATCCCTCTCAAGTGGTCAGGCCCTCCCAAATCACGTCCCTCCCACGTCCCATGCGGCGTCAGCCGGGCTTCCCGGCCCTCTGCGCCGTCGTCCGAAAGCGCGATCACTATATCGAGTCGGTCGCGGGGCAGCCGGCCCTCGAGCCTTTCGGGCCATTCGATCACCGCCGCTCCGTCATCGAGCGCCTCGTCGAGACCGATCTCATAGGCCTCGTCCGGCGACGAGAGCCGATAGAGATCGAAGTGGGCGACGTTCAGCCGCGTCCCTTCGTAGAATTGCACGAGGGTGAAGGTCGGCGAAGGCACCTCCTCGTCCGGCGTGGTCAGCGCTCGAACCAACGCCCGCGCCAGCGTCGACTTGCCGGCGCCGAGCGGTCCCGACAGGCAGATCGCCTCCCCAGGCTGCAGGGCCGCGGCCAGCGCCCGGCCCAGTCCTTTGGTCGCCGCCTCGTCGGGCAGGGTGATGCTGGTCGCCTCAGAGCTCATGCGGAGGGCTTTAAGCCCTCTCCCCACCCAGTGGGGAAAGGGTTGGGTGAGGGGCGGCTGGACGGCGCCGTATTACCAATGTGAGTCCGAGGATCCTGGCGGCGCGAACGGCGGAGGCGGCGATGTGCGCGCCACCCCTCGCCCAACCCTCTCCCCACGGGGGAGAGGGCGATGACTGTGCAGGCCTTCATGCGAACGGTCGGTCCGCGTCGGCGGGCAGGGTCTCTTCGACGTAGGCCTTCAGCCGCGCCGTGGCCTGGACGGCGTCGCCCGCCAGGGCCTCCGGCGGGATCGGCGCCCCGACGGTGAGCTGAAACGCCTGGCCCTGCTTGTTAAGCAGTTCGTGGAAGAGGGTGATGTCGCGCAACTCCCCCGAGACCCGATGGAAGAGGTGGAACAGCCGCGACCACGGCCCTGCCACGTGGATCGGCAGGATCGGCGCGGCGTGCTTGCGCGCCACCGCGACCGGCGTCGACGTCCAGGGCGGGTCGGCCAGGCGTCCGTCCGGCTGCTGGCGGGCCAGCCGCCCGGACGGGAAGACCACCAGGCAGCCTTCGGCCTCCATCGTCGCGCGGGTTTGGACGAGGGTGCGCCGGGCGGTCTCGCGGGTCCGCTTGGCCTCGACCCATTCGACCGGGATCAGCACCTCGTCGAAGCGCGGCGCGACCCGGTGGGCGTCGGCGTTGGCGTAGAAATGGAGGTCGGGGCGGACGGACTTCAGCGCGTCGTAGGCGGCGACTCCGTCGGCGATCCCGGTCGGATGGTTGCAGACCACCACCAGCCGCCCCTGCGCCGGCGTGCGCTCGAGACCGCGGGCCGCGACCTCGAGCGCCAGCAGGTCGGAGACGTGGTCCAGGGCCGCGCGGCCCGGCATGGAGGCGATGGCGTCGGCCATGCGTCGGGCCTTCTGATAGTCGAGCAGGGCGTAGAGCAGCGGCCGAGCCGCCGGCCACAGCGGGCTCGCCGCAAGCTTGGGCGCGCGCTCGGCGATCAGCACGTCGACGATGTGCGGTTCGATCCTGCGGCGCGACAGGGCTGGAACGGGCGAAGCAAGCGTCATCTGCGCCAAGGATGCGCCGCGCCGGCGCCGGCGAGCAAGCGGGCTCGCGGCAGAGGGTTCCACGGTCACGTCCCGGAAAATCTACGGGTGTGTTCAAAACTTCTTGCATCGCGCCGCGCCAGCCTCGCGGTTACAAAGCCTCACCCTGTGGAGCCAAGAGGGGCCCATGCTGCGATGTCGAAAACTTGACGGCCGAAAGCGGCCCTGACGCAGCTTCGCCGCGCGAACGTCATCATGGCGTCGTGCAGCCTCCCTACACCGCATCCGCGAGAGGCCAAGCCGTCTCTCGTTAGTACAGGAGCTCAGTGATGGCTCTGAAAATTTCTGTTGTTCCCTTGGGAAGCGGCTGGGCCGTGCGTTCGTCCAGCTTCGAGAACGAAATGCTCTTCACCGCCGGCGCCAAGGCCGAAGCGGCGGCCCGCGAGCTCGCACGCCGTTATGCGGACCGTGGTCAGAGCGCCGAAGTGGCGATCTTCCTGCGCGACGGGGCGCTGGCCGGGCGCTTCCTGCATCCGGCCGCGCCGGGCTTCATGGACGCCTTGTCCGCCTAAAGCCCTGTCCGCCTGAAGCATGGCCGCTTGAGGCGGCCACCCTTGCCAACGCCCGCTCAGCGCCGCCTATTCCTACATCGGGTCTAGGCGAACGAAGGTTGCGGCATGCGACGATTGAAGCTGTGGGGCTCGGCGATCCTCGTTCTGGCGGTGATTGCCGCCGGCGTCTGGGCGGTGTGGAGCTTCGAGCTGCGCTGGCGGCCGAAGACCGTCACCAAGCACCAGGCCGAGATCGCCCAACTGCTGAAGTCGGCTGGCTGGGTCTCGCCGGGGCTGAAGGGCGAACCGCTCTACATGGTCTCGTTCCGCAGCTGTCCGGACAGCATCCGCTTCAAGACGGAGCAGTTTCCGCGACTTCATGCGGCGGGCGTCGACACCCGGGTGATCGAGATCGCCCGGCGCGACGTCGACGGCCTGGCCAAGTCGACCCCGATCGAGCGAGCGACCGTGGCGCAGCTGTGGCTGACCCGCGACTGGAAGCTGATGGAGGCCTGGGAATCCGTGCCCGTCGAAGCCTGGAAGGCGCCGGGGATCCCGCCCGCCGACGGCGATCTCGCCCGCACGGCGGTGGTGGAAGGCGGCCGCTCGCTGGTCGACGCGCTTCGCCCGCTGCTTAAGGACAACGGCGTCGACCTCCGCTACCCCACCCTCGTCTGGTGGAACGCCAAGGGCCAGATGCGCGCCTGCGCCTGCGAAAAGCGCGAGACCTACCGGTTCGTGCGCAAGGAGCTGGGGGTTTAGGCGCCTCACGCCGTGGCTGCGGCGAGCCCCCTCCACCCCTCCGGGGTCCTCCTCCCCCGTGGGGGAGGGGGACCGCGAAGCGGTGGAGGGGGCTCGCCGCCTAAGCTCAAATCCGCCGGCTGATGATGTCCTTGTTCAGCCTGCGGGTCTTGGAGCCCTGGCTGCTCTCAGCCTCGATGCGAAGCCCCTTGCGGCTGTTGTTGGACGAGAAGGTCGCGGCCTCGCCGGCCGGCTCGCCCCACTCCTCCTGCGGCCGGTCCTTCTGGCCGAGGTTATGGATGTCGACATTGGCCGGCGTCCCGGCGCCGAGGTCGCCGACTTCGCCGAGGCCCGTGGCGTTGCGGTCGTCGAGGCGCGAGCCGGGCGCGACGTCAGGATCGTGGCCGCGGTTTTCATCTGCCATGGGTAGGATCTCCTCTCCGTCGGAGATCAACCCATCTGAGCGGTCGCCGTTCCTTGCCTAATGTCCATTCGACGGCTAGGCGGAGCGCCCATGGCCTCAGCGCTCCAAGCCGCTTACGACGCCCGCCTGGAGCGCGGCGAGATCCGACCCGACCCTGCGCAGGTGGCCGGCGTGGCGGCGCTCGTGCGGCTGGAAGCCGATCTCGCCGCCGCCCAGCCGGGCAATGGCCTGGCCTCGCTGTTCAAGAAATCGCAGCCGGCTTCCCAGCGCGGCGTCTACCTCTGGGGCCCGGTGGGCCGGGGCAAGTCCATGGTCATGGACCTGTTCTTCGAGACCGTCCCGACCGCCGCGAAAAGGCGGACGCACTTCCATGTCTTCATGGGCGAGATCCACCGGCTGATCGACGCCTGGCGCAAGGGCGACGCGGCTGCGCGCAAGGCCCGCTTCGGCCAGCATAGGGGCGACGACCCGATCCCGCCGATCGCCGACGTGGTGGCCAGGGACGCCACCCTGCTCTGTTTCGACGAGCTGCAGGTCACCGACATCGCCGACGCCATGATCCTGGGCCGGCTGTTCGAAGCCCTGTTCGCCCGCGGCGTCACCCTGGTCTGCACCTCGAACCGCGTGCCCGACGACCTCTACAAGGACGGCATCAACCGCCAGCTCTTCCTGCCCTTCATCGCCATGCTCAAGCAGCGGCTCGACGTGGTGAGCGTGGCCGGCGTCCACGACTACCGGCTCGACCGGCTGCGCGCGGCCGGCACCTGGTTCTCGCCGATCGATCCGGACCACGAGCGGACCTTCGACGACCTGTGGCGCGAGATGCTGGCCGGCCAGGAGGAGACCGGCGCCGAGCTGGAGGTGCTGGGCCGCAAGATCACCCTGCCGCACGCCGAAGGCGGCCTGCTGCGTTCGACCTTCGCCAGCCTCTGCTCGGTGGCGCTGGGCCCCAACGACTACCTGGCGCTCGCCCAGGCCTTCCACACCGTCTTCCTGGAGGACGTGCCGAAGCTCACGCCGGCCCGCCGGGAAGAGGCGAGGCGGTTCGTCACCCTCGTGGACGCCCTCTACGAAGCCCGCACCCGCACCATCGTCCTGGCCGAGGCCGACCCGATCCGCCTCTATCCCGCGGGCGACGGGGCCTTCGAGTTCGAGCGCACCGCCTCTCGTCTGCAGGAGATGCGGTCTGCGAGCTGGCTGGTGGACCGCTGACAGCCGGGATTTCGGCGAGAGATGTGGCTCGCGGCGGACGGAGCGGTTAAGAGACCTTAGTTCTCAACACCTGAGGATCGACCGCCCTGGCCTCCAATACCGACCGCTCCCTCGCAACGGCCGATGCCGACACGCCGGCGGATTCGTCGGAGGGTTCGGACGCGCGTGCGGAGACTTCCCCGCTCCAGGCCGGCCGTGACCAGGCCGTTGATCGCAGCCGCCAGATCATCGACGCGGCTTACGACCTGCTGGAAGACGAGGGGCTCGAAGGGCTGACGATCCGGGCGGTGCTGAAGAAGACCGGACTGTCCCGCCGCGCCTTCTACGAACGGTTCACCGGCAAGGACGACCTGGTGGTGGCCGTCTTCGAACAGACCATCCGCCTCGCCGCGGCCCACTACCGCGAGCAGGTCGGATCGGCGCCCGACCCCATGGAGCGGCTGAGGCTGATCGTCACCTCGATCGTCTTCGGCAGCGCGCTCGACGCGACGCCGGCCGACCAGACCAATCGCCGGGGCGCTGCGCTCAGCCGCGAGCACCTGCGCCTCGCCGAGGCTCGCCCCGACGACCTGCAGGCGGCCCTGCGTCCGCTGGTGAACCTGATCGCCGAGCAGCTGGCGGACGGCATGAAGGCCGGCCAGGTGCGCGACTTTGCGCCCCAGCGGCTGGCCGCCCTGGTCTACAACCTGGTCTCCACCACGGTGCACACCGAGCTGTTGGCGGAGGAGACCGCCCGCCCGGACCGCGTCCGCCGCGCCCAGCTGGCGCAGGACATCTGGGAATTCTGCCGCCGCGCCATCGCCGCCTAGAACTCGGTCAGCAAGGCGCAGACCCCGGTTCCACCTGTCGCCCATCGGCCGATCGGCCAGCCTCGAACGTCGATCAGGCGCCTAGCAGGGCTCGCACGCCGCAAATCAGCGCCGCCCACAAACCTGCCGCAGACCCGACGATGATCGAGACGCGCAGCCACCCCGGCAAGACCGGGATCTGCGAGAGAACTTCGTCGGCGTCCGCCGGCGCGTCGCCGACGATCTGGTCGCGGAGCCTTTCCGTAGCGCCGTCGACGAGCGGCTTTGAGGCTTCGTAGTCCGCAATTCTCAGCTGGCTCATTTAAGCCCCCCTTGAGGAGAGGTTTAAGAACAACCTTTGCGAGAGAACTATGCAACCTGCGACTCTAGCGTCAATTGAGCGCAGTTCGGAGATCCAGTGTTCGAGCGCGCAAAGCGCGGGCTGACTGGGCCGATAGAAGTCATGGGTGCGGCGTCAACTGGTCCTGCCGCAGCGAAGCTGCCGACCAATTGAAGGGAAGGACGATCATCTGAGGGCTCCGGGCTTTCACGGGGCCGGCCGGCTCAGTCGTCGGAGGGGCGCAACGCCGGCGCCCCTCCGCCTTGTCCTACCAGGTGAGCGGCACGCTCTTCGGGCCGACCACGCCGCCGGGCCAGTACTCGATCTTGGTCCCTTCCTTCAGCTGGAACTCGGGGATCCGGCGCAGGAACTCCTGCAGGCAGATCTTGATCTCCAACCGCGCCAGGTGCGCGCCCATGCAGCTGTGCACGCCGCCGGCGAAGGCCAGCACCGGCTTGCGGGGCCGGTCGAAATTCACCTCGCGGGGGTTTTCGAAGACCTTGGGGTCGTAGTTGCAGGCCGGCAGGATCGAGGTGATCTTGTCGCCCTTCTTCAGCTGCACGCCATGCAGGTCGTAGTCCTGGGTCAGGGTGCGGCCCGAGAAGGTCACCGAGAAGACCCGCAGCAGCTCCTCGACGATGGCGCCGATCTTCTCCGGGTTGTCGCGGATTTCCTTCCGGCGGTCCGGGTTCTCGGCCAGCCAGACCCACATGTTGTTGAGCGTCGCAAAGACGGTGTCGAGGCCGGCGATGAACAGGAAGAAGGTGAAGCCGAAGGCGTCCCGCTCGGGAATCGGCGCGCCGTCGACGATGGCGTGGACGATGGCGGAGACGGCGCCGTCGTCAGGATTTGCGCGCTTCTCCTTGATCGCCTCTTCCAGGTAGGCGCAGGCCTCCATCATGCAGCGCCCCGCGGTCGCCCGGTCCTGCGAGTGCAGTAGTCCCATGGCCCAGCCGACGAAGGTGTCGATCATCTCGAGCGGCAGGCCCATGAACTTCAGGAAGACGCCGACGGGCAGCGGCCGGCCGAACTCGGTGGTGAATTCGCACCCGCCCTTGTCGATGAACTTGTCGATCAGATCGTTGGTCAGCTCGCGGATGCTGGCCTCGAGCGCGAGGATCGCGCGGGGCGACAGCATCGGGTCGAGGATGTTGCGGTACTTGCGGTGATCCGGCGGGTCGATCTCCAGCGGGATCATGTAGAAGTAGTTGTTCGGGTCGCGCGGAAACGGAGTCGCGCCGGCGGTGGTGAACAGCTCCGGGTGACGCAGCGTGAAAAAGGCGTCCTCGTAGTTGATCAGGTTCCACGCGCCGCCGTGGGTCGGGCTGACGTTGAAGAAGACCGGCGGCTGGCTGTCGTGCAGCCCGGCCATGAACTTGTGCGGCGCGGCCAGGAACTCCTCCCCCTCGGTGATGCCGAGGTTGCGCACCAGTTCGGGGGGCACATGGGCGGGGATTTGCGGCGGCTCGGCGGTTTGGGCGGCTCCCATAGTCGGTCTCCTTCTTCTTATGGTTCTTAGAACTGCGTTTCGGGCAGGCGCACGACCAGGCCGTTCAGACTATCGTCCACGATGATCTGGCAGCTCAGCCGGCTGCCCGGCTTGGTCTCGCTGGCGGAGAATTCCAGCATCTGGCTTTCGGTCTCCGAGGGCGGGCCGACCCGTGCGATCCAGGCCTCCTCGACGAAGCAGTGGCAGGTGGCGCAGGCCAGGCCGCCGCCGCATTCCGCGACGATCCCCTCGATCCCGTTGCGGGTGGCGCCCTGCATGACGGAGTCGCCGGTCGGCACATCCACCTGATGCTGGGCGCCGCTGTGCTCAATGTAGGTCACCGAAGCCATGGCGCTTTTCTTCACTCCCAGACTGTATCTTGAGAACGTCGTTCTCGTCCAAACGCAGCGTCGTAACATGAGAACGATGTTCTCGATATTCAAGCCGCCGACGGCCCGGATGTCAAAGGGTTTGGCGCGTGGCGGGGCAGGCTGTGCAGGAACTCGCTACAGTGACCGGCGAGCGGACATCCGAACGCCTGTGAGGGGTGGCGTCGAGCCTTCATTCCCCCATGCGCCTGTAGGCCTCAAGGCGCGGCCGACGAGACGGCGCGCCGCACATGTTGGACTATTCGAACTCGTCGAGACTCCATTCCGTCCGCCACTCGATCCTCGGCCGGTCATTTTTGTCGAACAGGATCGGCAACCACACGTACCGCGCGATGGAAGTGTTGATCTTGCCGGAAATGAGCTTCATCGCGGCGACCTCGTCCCGGGTTGGCGTCTGTCTCGGTGAGCTGAAGACCTTGGTCAGCAGGCTCTGCACGCGGCGCGAGGTTTCGCCGCTTTCAAACTCGGGTCCCGATTGCGGTCCCATCCAACGGTCGGCCAGGGCGATGTAAAGATCCTTCTTCTTGGGGTGCCGGAAGACCGAACAGATCTGAGTGTTGAACGACGTGCGTGACCGGTCGGTCGGATGCAGGTCGCCGAGAAGCTTGAAGGGTCCGTGGAAGCTGTCCGCCACGGCGATCTCCGAAGGGTTCGGGAAGTAGACGCTCGTCCCGGACGTCGAGAGATAGTGCTTCCCTCTGCGTCGGAAGTACGCCGGCGACTCGCGGACCGACGGAGGGCCAGGTCGCGGAAAATGGGTCGAATAGTAGCCGGTAAGGTTCGTGTAATCCTCGGTTAGGTCGGCGCAGATAAGCTCGCTGTGGACCCGCTCGAAATACATGTAGGCCTTGCCGTCGTCAGGGCTGGCGACCAGGTCAAAATCGCCGCCGCTCATCCCGACCGGCAGGATGCGCGGGTGCGCCATCTCGTAAGGACCGGTGATCTTGTCCGCGGTCAGGACCGCGCGGGTCTGGATCTTGTTGTTGCCGAGCAGCTTGATCCAACAGACGAACTTCTTCGTCGTCGAGTTGTACAGGATGTGCGGCCGGTCCAAACCCGCCGCCGGGTGCAGCGGTGAATTCCTGTCCTGCGTATCCGGCTGAATGATCAGGCCAAGGTCGGTCCAGTTGTAGAGGTCAGGAGAGCTGTAGAGCCTGACGCCCCAGGTCCAGACCTCCGTCTTCCCGGTCGTGAACTCCTTGTTCTCGCCGTACCAGTAGTAGGTGTCGCCGACTTGCAGGATGGAGCCGGCGTGGGCCTGGATTGGCTTGCCGCTCGTGTCCAGCCATACCTCGCCCGGCGTGAAGGAACGCCGCAGCGCCGGCGCTGCGGCGGGCGAGGGCTTCTCCTGGGCGTGGGCCGGCAGGGCCGCGCAGGCCGCAGCCGCACCGCCGGCGACAAAGAGGTCGCGTTTCGTCAGAGTCGCTCGGGCCACGCAATTCGCTCCTCGAGATTGGTTGCAATCGGCCCGCCGCATCGAACGCGGCTTCGCCTCTGGGTGTTTCGAATTCCGTACTACCGCGAGCGGCGGCGACTGAATAGTACCAATATGTATTGTTTTTGAGCGTTATTGCTCCTGGGCGAATCCACGCTCAGGCTTGCTCCATGAAGCGGGGCGTCCGCGGGCCGATCGTCGCCATGGCGGGATCGCAGACGCGCGCGGGGCGTTTGGTTTCGCGCGCGCGCCCTTGTCGGGCGCCTCGGGGGCGTCGCCGTGAAAAGTCCGGTTCGAGCATGGATGAAGGCGGCGCGGATGTCGCAGAAGGGACGGCCCTTGTCGGCCGCGCTCGTCCTCCAGGGCATGCTGCTGTCATCCGCAAAGCCGACCCCCAAGCGCGGCAAGTCCAGCGCCGGTCGCGCCAAGCCGGCCAAGCGCCGCGCAGCGTCGAAGCCCGCACCCGAACGCCGGCCAGTTCCAGGGACGTTTGTCGACGGCCGCTACAGCAACCCGCACGGCGGCGTGGCCTACAAGCTGTATACGCCGCGAGGTTCGGCGCGGCGCAGGTTGCCTCTCGTGGTCATGCTGCACGGTTGCACCCAGTCGGCGGCGGATTTCGCGGCCGGCGCCGGGATGAACCGCCTGGCCGACGAGCTCGGCTTCCTCGTCCTCTATCCAGAGCAATCCGCCTCGGCGAACCTAGGTCGTTGCTGGAACTGGCACCGCCCCGGCGACCAGGAGCGCGGCCGCGGCGAGCCGGCGGTGATCGCGGGTCTGACGCGCCACGTCATCGCGCTCTGCAAGGCGAATCCGGCGCGCGTCTATATCGCCGGCATTTCGGCCGGCGGGGCGGCGGCGGCGATCATCGCGGCGGCCTATCCCGAGATCTATGTCGCCGTCGGCGTTCACTCGGGCCTTGCGCGCGGAGACGTGAGCACGCTGGGGGGCGCCATCTCCGCCATGCGCAAAGGGGGCGCGACGAGCGCCGTCAGCAAGACACGGCCGCCCTTGCCGACCATCGTGTTCCACGGCGATCAAGACAGCGTCGTCCATCCGTCCAACGCCGCCGGCTTTGTCAGCCATTTGCGGCGGTCCAGCTCGCTCCCGCTCAACAGTCACGAAACCCGAGGGCGGTCGCGCAAGGGACGCGACTATACCCGTAAGGAATATCGACGCGGCGCGGGCCCGGTGCTGCTGGAGGATTGGACCGTGCACGGCAGCGGCCACGGGTGGTCCGGGGGCGACGCGGCGGGGTCCTATACCGATCCGGCCGGGCCGGACGCGTCCCGCGAAATGATGCGCTTCTTTCTGAGCCGTCGGCGACCGGTCGCGCGGCGCAAAACCGGCTAGGCTCCGAGCCTGCTACGCAGCCTCGGGCGTCGCCGTGTCCGGAGCCGGGCCGAAAACCTCCAGGCCGGGAGGGCAGGACAAGGACGGATCCCCCTTCAGGCGGCCGAGCAGATAGGCGACCGCCTTGACCACGTCGGCGGGCGAATAGGGTTTCGGCAGGGAGGCGATCGCCGCGCTTTGCGCCGACTTGGCGCGGGTCGTCTGGCCGCTGATGAAGAGGCTGGGAACGCCCAGTTTCTGCAGTTCGCGGGCGAGCGCGATGCCGTCGTCGCGGCCTTGAAGCTCAATATTCACCAACGCCAGATCCACTTTGGAGGCTTGCGCCGCGTCAAGCCCTTCCTGATGGCGGCGGGTGAGGTCAAGGACGTGATAGCCGGCGTCCTCGAGCTCGTCGCGCAGGGCCATCGCGGGGAGCATGTCGTCCTCCACGATGAGGAGCGTGCCGCCCTGCCCGGATGCTTTCTCTGCGTCCATTGCTGGACTCCATTTTCAGATCTCGGCGAGGCTGAAGCGCCTAGCCCGCGGGGCGTCCAATGGCGGACATTCTGTCGTCGTCCTCGGCCTCGCCCTCGGCGTCGCTTTCCACGAGTGCGATCGGCGTATGAGCGATCACCACGCGGGTCCCAGGCCGAGCTGGACCGATCTCTACGCTCGCCTCCAACTGCCTGGCCAAGGCCTCGACGATGCTGGTGCCTAGGCCGATGCGGATGAGGGCGGGATCGCTCGGCATTCCGACGCCATCGTCGCTGACAGACAGCGACCAGTTGGCGTGGCGAAAATTACAATCGACAACGATCGTTCCAGAGCGCCCTTCGGGGAAGGCGTGCTTCAGCGCGTTGATGACCAGTTCCGTGACGATCAGGCCCAGGCTGACGGACACGCGCGCATCAACCACCCCGCACTGCCCGGCGACCCGCAGCGAAAGCCTTTTGCTGTCGCCGATCATCGAGGCTGCGATGCTGTCGCAAAGGTTCTTGAAGTAGGCGCTTAGATCCACCACTCCGTCGCCGGAACCGGCAAGTTGCCGCTCCAGCGCCGCGATCGACATCACGCGATGATGGGCGTCATGGAGGTGGCCCCGGGTCTCCTCCGACTGGGTCTTGCGGGCGTTCTGCAAGAGCACGCTGGCGATGATTTGCAGGCTGTTCGCCACCCGGTGGCGGACCTCTTGCAGCAGGACGAGATTTTGCTGGAGAACGTCGTCCCTTATCTTTTCGTCGGCGCGCGCGTCGGTCACGTCGGACACCGCCATGACAAGTCGCCGGTTCTCCATGTCCAGGTAGACCAGCTGCTCGGCATGAACGACGAGGCGACGTGTCCCGCGGCCGGCCCGTCTGAGGTCAATCTCGTAGGCCTCGATCTTCGCCGCGCCTGATATCGTGGCGTCCAGCAGGGACCGGAGTTGCGGCATGGCCCACTCGCCTGCGCCGAGGCTGGAGAGTTGCTGACCGGTCGCGGAGTCCGTGTCGACCTCGAAGGCGCGGGCGAACGACGCGCTCGCCGCGACAATGTTGAGATCTCCGTCCATCAGCAGGAGGGGTCCCGGTGAGGACGCCACGACAGCCATAGCCAGGCTCAGGCCGGCTTCTTCGGTAGAGATCGGTGATCGGGCAGCCATGGCCGGCCCTTCAAAAAACTGGAGGCTCCCGAGGAGAAAGCCGTACCCAGGCAAATATTTTGCGGGAGGTCGCTGCACAAAACGCGCAGAAGTTGTTTTAGTAGCACAGGCGCCGGCGAATTTCTAAGGATCCGCTGGACAAGCGGGGGGCCGAAGCGGGAAATTCCGGTTTGGAAACTTGAAGAACTTTATCTAACGGGCTGTCCGATCAGAACATTGCGGGCGAACAGCAGTGTTCTGGGACTGCGGATGCTCGCGTTGCTAAATTGAGGCGCAGACTGGCGTCACGGGCTTCACGCCGCGCGAAGTTCTTCGACCAGCTCCCGCGCATAGAGGCCGAGCTCGGCCATCGAGCGGACGCAGATCAGCAGTTCGCGCTGCGCCCAGTCGTCGGCGAGGTCGACGACTCCCAGCCGCATGGTCTTGGCGGCGCGCGCCGCGGTGGTCTGCGGCACCACGCCGATGCCCACCCCGCATTCCACCAGCCGGCAGACGCCGTCGAAGCTGCGCAGCTGGACGCGCAGGCGGAACGGCCGGCCTTCGCGGGCGGCCTTGCCGGCCAGGAACCGATGCAGCGAACTCGACCGCTCGAGGCCTACGAAGTCGTGGGCCAGGACTTCGGAAAAGGCGACGGAGGGGCGGCCCGCCAGCGGATGGTCGGCGCTGGTCACCACGACGAAGCGGTCGGAGCGGAAGGGGAAGGTCTCCAGGGCGCCCATGTCGACGGTGCCGGCGACGATGCCGACGTCGCCGACCCCTTCGGCGATCAGGCCGACGATCTCGTCCGACAGCCGCTCTTCGAGATCGACGCTGACGTGGGGATGGCGAGCGAGGAAGGACGACAGCGCCTCAGGCAGGAATTCGGCCAGCGCATTGGTGTTGGCCAGCAGCCGCACCTCGCCGGAAAGGCCGCCGGCGTAGGCCCCCAGGTCCTCTCGCATCCGCCCGCTCTGGGCGAGGATGGTGCGGGCGTGCTTCAGCAGGGTCCGTCCGGCGGGCGTCGGCGTGACCCCCTGGCGCGAACGGATCAGCAGCGGCGCGCCGAGCTGATCCTCCATGCCGCGGATGCGCGTCGAGGCGGCGGCCAGGGCGAGCGCGCTGCGCGCGGCGCCGCCGGTGATGGTGCCGGCTTCGACCACATCGCAGAAGAGCCGCAGGTCCGTGAGATCGTAGCGCATTAAAGACTCCGCTCATCCCGGCGAAGGCCGGGACCCAAGCTGGCGTTCAGATGAGTACGCTCGCGCTCGTGAGCCGCACGGCGCCCAAATCCGCAGGCGCGGCTTGGATCCCGGCCTTTGCCGGGATGAGCTGGGAGGGTGAGAGCCTTCGCGAAACACGAAGGACCCCTACAACAAAGACACATTGCGCCAAAGGCCCCGCTGGGCGAGTGTTCGGCTTTGGCGAAGTATTTGCGAATTATTCGCAAATAGCTTGGCGCCGGATTCGTTGACACTCCGGGGCGGCGGCTTACAAGCCGCGGCGCTACGGGGAAATTCGCGAGGGGCCTAAAAGACGATGAGCGACGCTGGAAAAGCGCCTCGTGAGCGGCCGATGTCGCCGCACCTTTCGGTGTGGCGCTGGCATATCACCATGGCGAGCTCGATCGCCAACCGCGCCACCGGCGTGGCCCTCTATGTCGGCGCCCTGATCGGCGCGGCCTGGGCGGTTTCGCTGGCCAGCGGCCCTGAGGCCTACGCCTGCTTCAAGGGCCTGCTGGGTTCGCCGCTCGGCCTGGTGGTGATGTTCGGGCTCACGCTCTCCTTCTTCTACCACCTGGCGAACGGCATCCGGCACTTGGTGTGGGATGCGGGCTACGGCTTCGCGCTCAAGACGGCCAACGCCGCATCCGTCTTCGTCTTCGCCTTCACGGCGGCGGCCACGCTCGCGATCTGGGTGATCGCCGCCATGACGGGAGCGCTCTGAACATGGTCAGCTATCGCACGCCGCTATCGCAGGCCCGGGGCCTGGGCTCGGCCAAGCACGGTGTCGGCGCCTGGATCGGCGAGCGCGTCGCCGCCGTCGCCCTGGTCCCGCTGACGCTCTGGGCCGTCTTCGCCGTCCTGCGGCTCGCCGCCGGCGACTACGAATTCGCCGTCAACTGGATCGCCCAGCCGCTGAACGCGGTGCTGATGATCCTGCTGCTGGGCATCAGCTTCTGGCACATGGCCGGCGGCGTCCGGGTGATCATCGAGGACTACATCCACGTCGCCCTGACCAAGTCGGCGCTGCTGATCCTCAACCTCTTCGTCTGCGGCCTCGCCGGCGCGCTGTCGATCTTCTCGATCCTGAAAGTCGCCTTCGGCGGCGGAGCCTACTGAGCATGGCTGACTACAAGTTCATCGATCACAAGTTCGACGTCGTCGTCGTCGGCGCCGGCGGCTCCGGCCTGCGCGCCGCCCTGGGCTGCGCCCAGGCCGGCCTGAAGACGGCCTGTATCTCCAAGGTCTTCCCGACCCGCTCGCACACCGTCGCGGCCCAGGGCGGGATCTCCGCCAGCCTCGGCAACATGAGCCAGGACGACTGGCGCTGGCACATGTACGACACCGTCAAGGGGTCGGACTGGCTGGGCGACCAGGACGCCATCGAATACCTCTGCCGCAACGCGCCGGCCGCGGTTTACGAGCTCGAGCACTGGGGCGTGCCCTTCTCGCGGACCGAAGAAGGCAAGATCTACCAGCGCGCCTTCGGCGGCATGACCCGCAACTACGGCGAGGCGCCGATCCAGCGCACCTGCGCCGCGGCCGACCGCACCGGCCACGCCATGCTGCACACCATGTATGGGCAGAGCCTGGCGAACGACACCGAGTTCTTCATCGAGTACTTCGCCCTCGACCTGATCATGGACGAAGGCGTCTGCCGCGGCGTCACCGCCTGGAAGCTGGACGACGGCACCCTGCATCGGTTCCAGGCCCAGCTGGTGATCCTGGCGACGGGCGGCTACGGCCGCTCCTACTTCTCCTGCACCAGCGCCCACACCTGCACCGGCGACGGCAACGCCATGGTGCTGCGCGCCGGCCTGCCTTTGCAGGATATGGAGTTCGTGCAGTTCCACCCGACCGGCATCTACGGCGCGGGCTGCCTGATCACCGAAGGCGCGCGGGGCGAGGGCGGCTACCTCACCAACTCCGAGGGCGAGCGCTTCATGGAGCGCTATGCGCCGTCGGTGAAGGACCTGGCGCCGCGCGACATGGTCAGCCGCGCCATGACCATCGAGATCCGCGAAGGCCGCGGGGTGGGTCCGAAGAAGGACCACATCAACCTGCACCTCGACCACCTGGACCCGAAGATCCTCGCCGAACGCCTGCCGGGCATCTCGGAGAGCGCCAAGGTGTTCGCCGGCGTCGACGTCACCAAGCAGCCGATCCCGGTGCTGCCGACCGTGCACTACAACATGGGCGGCATCCCGACGAACTTCTACTCCGAGGTGGTCACCCGCGCGGGCGACAACCCCGACCAGGTGGTGCCGGGCCTGATGGCCGTCGGCGAGGCGGCCTGCGTCTCGGTGCACGGCGCCAACCGCCTGGGCTCCAACAGCCTGATCGACCTGGTCGTGTTCGGCCGTTCCGCGGCCCTGCGGGCGGCGGACATCCTCAAGGCCGGCGCGAACCAGCCCGAGCTGAAGCCGTCGATGACCGACGGCCATCTGGCGCGCTTCGACAAGCTGCGCAACGCCAACGGCTCGGTCACCACGGCCGCGCTGCGGCTGGAGATGCAGCGCGCCATGCAGGAAGACGCCGCCGTCTTCCGCACCGGGGAGAGCCTGGAGTCCGGTGTCCAACGGCTTCAGGCCGTCCACGATAAACGCGCCGAGCTGAAGGTCACCGACCGCGGCCTGGTGTGGAACACCGACCTGATGGAGACCCTCGAGCTCGACAACCTGATCGGCCAGGCGGCCGTGACGGTGACCGGCGCGGCCAACCGCACCGAAAGCCGCGGGGCCCACGCCCGGGAGGACTTCCCGGACCGCCACGACGACCAGTGGATGAAGCACACCCTCACCTGGTTCGACGACGCCACCGGCAAGGTGAAGATCGACTACCGCCCGGTGCACAACTTCACCATGACCAACGACATCGCCTACATCCCGCCGAAGGCGCGGGTGTACTGAGCCGCACGGTTTAGGATCGCCATCACATGGTTCAGCTTCGCCTTCCGGCCAATTCCCGCGTCAAGAAGGGCCGCCATCACCCGGCGCCCGCCGACGCAGGCAAGACCAAGACCTTCCGCGTCTATCGCTATGACCCGGAAGAGCCCGGCAATCCGCGCTGGGACACCTATGAGGTGGACGTCGAGGCGTGCGGACCGATGGTCCTGGACGCTCTCATCCACATCAAGAACACCATGGACCCGACGCTGGCCTTCCGCCGGTCGTGCCGGGAGGGGGTCTGCGGCTCCTGCGCCATGAACATCGGCGGCCGCAACACGCTCGCCTGCACCCACGGTTGGGAGGAAGTCCCCGGCCGCGAAGTGTCGATCAGCCCGCTGCCGCACATGCCGGTGGTCAAGGACCTGGTTCCGGACCTGACCCTGTTCTACGCCCAGTACGCCTCGATCGAGCCCTGGCTGCACACCGAGACCCCGGAACCGCAGGCCGAGTGGATCCAGTCGCCGGAAGACCGCGAGAAGCTCGACGGCCTCTACGAGTGCATCCTCTGCGCCTGCTGCTCGACCTCGTGCCCGAGCTACTGGTGGAACCAGGAAAAGTACCTCGGTCCCGCCGCCCTGCTGCACGCCTATCGCTGGCTGATCGACAGCCGCGACGAGTCGACCGGCGAGCGGCTGGACGAGCTGGAAGACCCCTTCAAGCTCTACCGGTGCCACACGATCATGAACTGCGCCCAGGTGTGCCCGAAGGGGCTCAACCCGGCCAAGGCCATCGGCGAGATCAAGAAGATGCTCGTGGAGCGCGTCGTCTAAGCCGTGGCAGTCAAGCAGCGGCCGGAAATCTGAGGCAGATCAAGGCTGCGCGCGGATCGTGTAGGCGATGGATGTCCCATCGCCTAGGACGGTTCGCCGGCGTCGAGTTGACCGGCATCAGACTTTTCGGCATCGGGGGCCTATGAGCGATCTCAACGCGCGTGTCGTGATCATCGGGGCGGGTCATGCGGGCGGAACGCTCGCGGCCCTGCTGCGCCAGTACGGCCACACCGGCCCCATCACCATGGTGGGCGACGAGCCCATCGCCCCCTACCAGCGGCCGCCGCTGTCCAAGGCCTGGCTGAAGGGCGAGGCCGATGCGGATTCGCTGGCGCTGAAGCCGCTCGAATTCTACGCCGGGGCGAACATCGACTTCCGGCCGAGCGTAAAGGCCGTGAAGCTGGAGCGCAGCGCCCGCAGGGTGCACCTCTCCGACGGCTCCGAGCTTGGCTATGACTTCCTGGTGATCGCCACCGGCGCGCGGGCCATCGCCCTGCCGATCCCGGGCGCCGACCTGCAGGGCGTGCTTTCCCTGCGGACCGCCGCCGACGCCGAGGCGCTGAAGGCCCAGGTCGGGCCGGGCAAGAAGCTGGCCGTGGTCGGCGGGGGCTATATCGGCCTCGAGGTCGCCGCTTCCGGCCGCGCCCTCGGCGCCGAGGTCGTGGTGCTGGAGCGCGAGGCGCGCCTGCTGGCCCGGGTCGCCTGCGAGACCCTGTCGACCTTCTTCCGCGACGTCCACGAGCAGCACGGCGTGACCTTCGAGCTGGGCGCCAGCGTCACCGGCTTCGAGGGCGCGAACGGCCACATCACCGGGGTGAGCCTGGCGGACGGCCGGATCGTCCCCTGCGACGCCGCCGTCGTCGGCGTGGGCGTCATCCCGAACGACGAGCTGGCCGTCGACAGCGGCCTGGAGACCGCGCGCGGCGTGGTCGTCGACCTCGAGGCCCGCACCGCCGACCCGCACGTCTTCGCGATCGGCGACGTGGCCCATCGGCCGATGCCGATCTACGGCCGCATGTTCCGCATGGAGAGCGTGCCGAACGCCCTGGAACAGGCCAAGCAGGCCGCCTGCGCCATCACCGGCCGTCCGGCGCCGGCCGGCGAGGTCCCCTGGCAATGGTCGGATCAGTACGATCTGAAGCTGCAGATCGCCGGCTACGCCTTCGACGTCGACGAGATCGTCGTCCGCGGCGATCCCAAGAGTGGGAAGTTCGCCGTCTTCCATCTGAAGGGCGACCAGCTGCAGTCGGTCGAAGCCATCAATGCGCCGCCGGAATTCATGATGGGCCGCCAGCTCATCGGGAACCGCAAGGCCCTCGACAAGGCGAAGCTTGCGGACCCCACGGTCTCCATGAAAGAAGTCACGGCCTAAGAGAAGAAGAAGCAAATGGCGAAGATCACCTACATCCAGTTCGACGGATCCGAGAGCGTCATCGACGTGAAGCCGGGCCTCACCGTCATGGAAGGCGCCGTGAAGAACAACGTGCGCGGCATCGACGCCGACTGCGGCGGCGCCTGCGCCTGCGCCACCTGCCACGTCTTCGTCGACCCGGCCTGGGTGGACAAGACCGGCGACAAGTCGGCCATGGAAGAGTCCATGCTCGACTTCGCCGAGAACGTGGAGCCGAACAGCCGGCTCTCCTGCCAGATCAAGGTCACCGAAGAGCTGGACGGCCTCGTCGTCCGCCTGCCGGAAAGCCAGCACTAAGACAAAGCCCTCGCCCCGCTTCGCGGGGAGAGGGGTGGGTGAGGGGCGGCGCTGCGTGTACGCTCCCACCGATGTTTCCGCGATTGCACGCGGCGGCGCCTCAGCGAGAGCTTCGAGGTCGAGCGGGGAGAGGATTTTCTTCCCCTACTGCGCGAACCCCAGCTCCGGCTGCGCCGCGGTCGCCTGCGCCTCTTCCGGCAGGTGGCAGGTGAAGGTGGCGCCCGCGCCCGGCTCGCTCTCCAGCGCCACCCAGCCGCCGTGCAGCTCGGTCAGCGACTTGACCAGGGCCAGGCCGAGGCCCGGGCCGCCGCGCTCGCGGCCGACGAAGCGGTCGAAGATGTGGGCCTGAACGTGGAAGGGGATCCCGCGGCCGGTGTCGGACACCTGCAGCTGGATCTCGCCCAGCGCCCGGCGCGCGGCGATGGTGACCGTCCCGTCCGGCGGCGTCTGGCCGAGCGCGTTCTCCACCAGGTGATCGAGGATCTGGGTGAGCCGGCGGGTGTCGCCGCGGATCACGCCGACATCCTCGGGGCCTTCGACCGCCAGGGCGATGCGCAGGGTCTCGGCCTCGGGACGCCAGCGGCCGGCGACCGCCAGGAGGAGGTCGGCGACCCGCACGTCCTCCAGGTCCAACGCCATCTCGTCGGCGTCGATCTGTGCCATGTCGAGCACGTCGTCGATCGAGCGCGCGAGCTGGGTGGCCGCGGCCTTGACCGCGGCGGCGTGGCTGCGGCCGCGCTCCGACAGCGCCTCGCCGGACCGCTCCAGCAGCTCGGAATAGCCGATGATGGTGGTGAGCGGGGTGCGCAGCTCATAGGAGACGTTGCCGACGAAGTCCCGCTTCAGCCGTTCGGCCTCGGCCAGCGCCGCCTCGCGGGCGGCCAGCGCGCTCTCCAGCTTGCGGGCGTCGGTGACGTCGGTGAAGGCGATCAAGGTCGCCCCGTCGGGCAAGGGCCGGGATTGATAGGCGACGATGCGCGAATCCGAGGTCTTCACCTCGCCTGAAATCGGCGATCGCGCGCTGGGATCGGGATCGGCCACCCGGCCCTTCAGTTCGCGCCAGAAGCCCATGTCGTGCAGCTTGGGCACGCAGAGGTCGACCACGCCCTCGAAGTCGCCGGCGGTCTCCAGCTGCTGCGGCGTGATGTGCCAGAACTTGGCGAAGGCCTCGTTGTGCAGCCGCAGCCGGCCGTCGGAGCCGAACACCGCTACCGCGTCGCTGAGCTTGTCGAGGGTCGCCTGCTGCACCTGGATCAGGGCGTTGTACTGGGCCTTCAGCTTCAGCTCGCCGGTGATGTCGGAGAACAGCAGCAGCAGGCCGCCCATCGGGTGCGGCTGGCGCACGACCTTCAGGGTGCGGCCGTCGGGCAGGCTCCAGAGGTCGTCGGGGCTGGAGGCCAGCTGCTCGTAGCGGTCGAGCTCGGCGGCCTTCCACTTGGCGTAGTCGACGGTCTCCGGCAGCCGGCGGCGCTGGCGCAGCTTGTCGAGCATCTCGCTGTGGCTCGGCTGGTCGGCGAGCCAGGCGGGCTCCAGGCCCCAGAGGTCGGCGAAGGCGGTGTTGTGGAAGATCATCCGCTTGGCCTGGCTGAACACCGCCACGGCCTCGGCGATATGATTCAGCGTCTCGTCGTGCGCCTCGACGTTGCGCTTGAGGATCTCGCGCAGCTCCTCCAGCTCGGTGGCGTCCTCGGTCCAGACGCCGACGCCGCCGCCGTCCAGCGGCTGGGCGGTGACCTGGAAGGCGCGGCGACGGCCGCCGGCGGTGATCCAGCGCACGCCTTGCCGGCGCTGGCCGAGGTTGGCGGCTTCGCTGGCGAGCGCGTCGGCGCCGCGGTCGAACGAGGCGCCGCGATGGGCCGCCTCGTCGAGGCTGGCGGCGTCGACCGCCTGCAGCCAGGCCCCGTTGACCCAGACGGGCGAGCCGTCGGCCGCGGCGATCCAGGCCGGGCAGGTCCGGGCGTTGAGGAAGGCGGCGAAACGGGGCGCGGTCGGCAGGCCCGGCGCCTCGCCCATGATCGCCGAAAGCCGCAGCCAGGCCAGCGCGCCGGCCGCGCGGCCCTCCACCGAAACCGCTCCGGCGGGGCCCTGGACCTCGAAGGCGCAGGACTCGCCGCGCTCGAACAGGGCGCGCAGGCCGCGCGCGTGGTCGGGGTCGGCGCGCATCAACGCATTGACCAGGGCCTGGGGCGCGGCCTCGTCGAGGCCCAGGGCCGCGCCGCAGGCGGCCAGCGACTCCTCGCCGGACGCCAGGCTGGCCTGACCGTCCTCGACGGCCAGCAGGGCGGAATCGAAGGCCTCGGCCGAGGCCATGGCGGCGTCGGCGCGGATCTCGATCTCGCGCAGCCGGCGTCCCAGCTCGTTCACCCGGACCTCGGCGCGGCGGCGCTGGGCCAGCGCCCACAGCACCGCGCAGATGGCCAGGGACACCGCGCCGGCCGCCGCCGCCAGGATCAGTTCGTGCGCGCTCATGCGTCCCGTCCGCGTCCGCCGCGTCAGGCGGCGAATCAGCTTGCCCAAAGCTTAGGCGGCTTGAAGGCCGCAAGCACGTCCGGCGCGTTTATCCCGGAGCGCTTTTGCTCCATATGATCCGCGACATGACCGCCATCCTCTATCCCGTCGCCGCCAATGCGGAGCTGGCGCTGAGCCAGCCCAAGGCCCGGGCGGCGCGCGAGCGCGAGGCCGCCGTCGCCATGGGCGAGGCGGTCGTCTTCACCACCGACGCCGTGGGCCCGGCCTTCGCCACCCGCGAGGCGGCGCTCGAGGCCTACAGGGGACGGGTCGAGGACGACCGATCCGGCTTCACCCCCGCCATCGAAGACCGCTGGTGCAAGCTGGTCGAGCACGTGGTCGTCGAGCCCGGCCGCAGCGCGCCGTTGGGCCCTATCCAGCCGACCTACCAGGACGGCCGCCGCTGGCCGGCCCCGCCGGAGACGCCGCCCCGCACGGTCTGGCGGCTGTCGGTCTCCTACTGGCGGGTCGCCAGCGCCGAGCGCCCGCTGGAGGCGCCTCAAGCCCGCCAGGCGCGCCGCGCCCGCGCCTCCGTCGACGCGGCGACCCTGCGGGCCATCGCCCGCCAACCGCTCCGCCCGGTGGAGCCGCAGCAGCCGCTCGACATCGGCCTGTTCGAAACCCGCCTGCCGGAAAATCCGAGCATCGTGGTGCCGGATGAATGAGGCCAACGGTGGAGGGGGCTTCACGGCCGCAGTGCATGACTGAGTTCGGTCCCGCCCCCAGCCTCGACGATCTCGCGGCCCTGGCCGAGCGCGCCTTCGCCGCCCTGCCGGCGGAATTCCGCCGGCTGACCGGGGAGGTGCTGTTCCGGGTCGAGGATTTCGCGCCGGCGGACGTGCTTGAAGAGCTTGGGATCGAGGACGCCTTTGAGCTGACCGGCCTCTATCAGGGCGTCGACCTCGGCAGCCGCTCGGTTCTCGACCCCGCGCCGCAGCCCTCGATGGTCTTCCTCTACCGCCGGCCGATCCTCGACGAATGGGCCGAGCGCGGCGACGTCGCCCTCGAGGCCCTGGTGGAGCACGTCCTGGTCCACGAGATCGGCCACCACTTCGGCCTCTCCGACGCCCAGATCGAGGCGATCGAGGCGCGCGGCTGAGGCGGAGCCGAACGCCCCCTCCGTCGGCTTCGCCGACACCTCCCCCGCTGCGCGGTGGAGGATCTGAGCCGGAGATGCTCCACCGCTTGCGGGGGAGCTCCCGCGAAGCGGGTGAGGGGGCGTTCGGCGCAGGTGGCTAAGCCGCCGTCCTTGCCAGGCCGGCCTGCTCCCGGGGAATGTCGAACCGGCGCATGTAGTCGCCGAATTGCTCGGCGACGGCCTCGGCGTTCAGGCCGAACTGCTCCAGGGCGTAGGGGTTGGAGCCGCGCGCGCCCTTCGGGTTGCGCCGGCGCCAGTCGGCGACCGCCTCCAGGACCTCGCGCGGAGAGGCGACGCCCAGGCCGTGGTGGACCTCGGTCATCACGCCGACGGGTTCTTCGAGCATGCGGTAGTAGTCGACATGGACCACCTTGCCGGCGTCGGGGCCGGCGGCGAAGTCCAGGATCCGGTCGATATGGCGCTGGACGAAATGCAGCATCTGTCGGCCGACCTCATGCGGATCGACCGGCTCGTCAGTGCGCACCTCGCGCAGTTTGAGGCTCATCTTCGAGATCGAGGCGAGGGTCTGCACCGGATCGCGGTGGGTCATGACGAAGCGGGCGTCGGGGTAGACCTCCAGGATCTCGTCCATCGCCAGCACATGGTTGGGATATTTCAGCGCCCAGCGGGGCTGGGGCGTGCGCCACTGCAGCAGCTGCAGCTGGCGCCTGTGGATGCGATAGGCGGCGGCGAAGTCGATCTCGTCGACCAGCTGGTCGAAATAGGACGGCACGTTCAGCAGGTTGTTGAAGCCGGCCGCGGCGTAGGACTGCTCCAGGAAGGCGTGGCATTCCTCCGGCCCGTCGTAGTCATGCAGGTGCAGGGCTTCGAAGCCCTCGACCTTCGGATGGGCCTCACGGCGGCGCATCTCTTCCTCGGCCTTGCGGCGCACGACCGAGGCGGGGTCGGCGCCCGGCGGCGGCGAGGGGGTGATGCCTTCCCAGGTGCGGATCATCCGGAACCGCGCATCCCGGTCGAACAGGTACTGGAAGGCTGTGGTCCCGGAGCGCGGCAGGCCGGTGAGGAAGACCGGGGCGACGACGGTCTCCTCGGCGATCTCCGGATGGTCGCGCAGCCACTTCAGCCCTTCCAGCCGGTCGATCGTGCGGGCCGCCAGGCCGCGGTGGGTGATCGCCTCGCCCCAGGGCGGCATGCGCGCATCGGCGTTGATCGAGGCGACCAGGGCCTCGAGGTTCGGCCGCAGCTCCACATCGCTGTCGGCGATCCCGACCTTGGCTTCGGCCTCGGCGATGATGGCGGCGGCGTCCAGCACGGCGTCTCTCCCTTTTGTCCTAGGGGCTTACCGGCTTGACCGGACGCGCCCTGCCGCGAAGTTTGCATTGCCGCGGACGCCCAGCACATTCGCAATGGGCCGCATTGTCAAAGCCTGTGGGGTGAGGGCGACGATCAGATCGCCCCCGCGGTCCGCGGCCGGGAGGAGACGGGATGGAGCCTTTCACGATCGCGGTGGCGGACGAGGTGCTGACCGATCTCGACCGGCGGCTGGCGGCGACGCGCTGGCCCGACGACTTCGCCAACGACGACTGGCGCTACGGCGCGAACGTCGCCTACTTCAAGACCCTCGTGGCTCATTGGCGCGAGCGCTACGACTGGCGCGCCCGCGAGCGGCTGATGAACGCGCTGCCGCAGTTCACCACCGAGGTCGAGGGCCTGCGCATCCACTTCGTCCACCAGAAGGGCAAGGGATCGAATCCGATCCCGCTGATCCTGACGCACGGCTGGCCCTGGACCTTCTGGGACTATCGCAAGGTGATCGGGCCGCTGACGGATCCGGCGGCGCATGGCGGCGACCCGGCGGATGCGTTCGACGTCGTCGTGCCCTCGCTGCCCGGCTACGGCTTCTCGACGCCGCTGCGGACGCCGGGGATCAACTGGTGGAAGACCGCCGACCTCTGGGTCTCGCTGATGGACCAGCTGGGCTACGGGCGGTTCGCGGCCCAGGGCGGCGACTGGGGCTCGTTCGTCTCCGCCCAGCTCGGCCACAAGCACGCCCAGCGGATGATCGGCGTCCACATCCACACGCCCTCGCCGCTGGACTTCCTGACCACCGGCAAGTTCGACAAGGCCGACTTCACGCCCGAGGAGCGGCCCCTGCTGCACAGGATGGCCGCCTTCGCCCAGGAAGAGACCGGCTACATGGCGCTGCAGAAGACCAAGCCGATGACCCCGGCCGTCGGCCTCAACGATTCGCCCGCGGGCCTGCTGGCCTGGCTGGTCGAGAAGCGCCGGAAATGGAGCGACTGCGGCGGCGACGTCGAGCGCCGCTTCGACAATGACGAGCTGATCGACCTGGCCATGCTGTACTGGGTCACCGGCAGCTACGGAACGTCCGCCCGCTTCTACTACGAGGGCTATCACGACCCTTGGCGGCCCAGCCACGTCCGCCTGCCGGTGGTCGAGGCGCCCACGGCGATCGCCGTCATGCCGCAGGAGCTGACCCACCCGCCGCGCAAATGGGCGGAGCGCTATTATAATCTTCAACGATGGACCCACATGCCCGCCGGCGGCCACTTCGCCGCCGCGGAGGAGCCCGGGCTCATCGTCGAGGACCTGCGCGCCTTTTTCCGCGACAAACGCTGACCTGGCGGACCCCTTAGACGTCCGTCCCGGGGCGTTTGGACGTCGTGCGGCCGCAATTGTATCGGTGGCGTTAACCTTCCCGCCGCAATATGGCCAGGCTTTCATTGCGTCGTTATGCGGCGCCCCGATATCGGTCGGCGGCCGTTTTTTCCTCATTCTGCGTCGGTATCGAAGGCCCATGCTGAAGCGACTGTTCCTCGTCCTCGCCGTGCTGTGCGCCACCCTCGCCGCAGCGCCGGCCACGGCTGCGCCGGAGCCGGTGCAGAAGATCGAGCTCACCAGCATGATGGGCCGCTGGTACGAGGTGGCGCGGGTTCCCAACCAGCTGCAGCGCGGCTGCACCGGCGGGGCCTCGGAATGGACCCGAACCAAGGACGGCTTCTCGGTCGTGCAGTCCTGCCACAAGGGCGCGCCCGACGGCCCGGTCGCCGAGTGGCGCGCCAAGGCGCGGGTGGCCGATCCTTCGAACACCAAGTTCCGCATGACCTTCTTCGGCGGCCTGGTCAGCCAGGACTATCAGGTGCTCGACCACCGGCCGGCCGAGGGCTGGCTGCTGCTGTCGACCCGCGACGGCCGGTACATGTGGCTGATGTCGCAGAAGCCGACCCTGCCCTCGGCGATCAAGGCCCAGGCCATCGCCCGCATCCGCCAGCTCGGCTTCGATCCCGGCCGGCTGGAATTCCCGCTGCCGGCGCGCAGCTGAGGCGCCCACAGCCGGGCCTACGGGCCTTGCATATCCGGAACGCATGCGGAACATTGGCGGCTGCATGGAGATCGCCGTCACCCTCGTCACGGCCTCGCGGCCCGAGACCACCGCCCAGGTGACGCGCGGCGCCGCGCGCCTGCTGTCCGCCCTGGGCTACGCCCCGCTGGCCGAGGTCACCCTGCCGAACGGCCGTCGCGCCGACCTGATGGCCCTGGGCCCCAAGGGGCAGATCTTCATCGTCGAGGTGAAGTCCAGCCTCGAAGACTTTCGCACCGACCAGAAATGGTGGGAGTACCGGCCCTACTGCGACGCCTTCGCCTTCGCCGTCGGCCCGGAGTTTCCGCGCCAGGTCCTGCCCGAGGAGCCCGGCCTGATCGTCGCCGACGCCTTCGGCGGCGCGGTGCTGCGCGAGGCGCCGTCCGAGCCGCTCGTGGGCGCCCGGCGCAAATCGCTCACCCTGGGGTTCGCGAGGCTCGCAGCGATGCGGGCGGCCGGCGTGCCGACGGCTGCGCTGGAGTAGGCGTCAGGGCTTGGGCGCGGCCGCGGCCTGTGCCGGCGGGGCCGCCGGCGCGATATCGAAGCGGACGGGAACACGAATCGCCCCGCCGATCACCGCAAGGCCCTCGTTGCTCCAGGTCGTGAGGCCAAAGCTCTTCTGTAGGGCGAGCGCCGCCTGACCGAGTCCGCTGCCGTTCGGTTGTTCGGACGCCACCCGGCAGGTTTCGAGGTGTCCGCCCTGTCCCACCATACATTCGAGAACGGCCTGGCCCTGACCTTCCCACGCCTTGAGGTCGGCCAGGGCGGCTTTTAGGGCTTCATAGTCCGGGGTGCGGGTCCAGAGCGCCTTGCCCGGCGTCGCGTGCTCGATCGCGTTCGGGTCAAAGGCGATCGGCAGGTTGACGCTCACCCCGGTCAACGACGCGTCCTTGAGCTCGCCCGGATCCAACTGGAAGCGGCTGGAGAGCGCCTTGGCGGCGGCGCCGAAGCCCTGCTGCTTCGGCTCCTCGCGCAGGATCTCGCACCCCTTCAATCGGCCGGTCTTTTCCAGCCGGCAGTTCAGGGAGACATAGCCGGCGACACGGCCGGCGCGCGCCTTGGGAGGGTAGAGGCTCGCGACGTCAGAGATGCTGGGCGCCAAGGTCCAGGGTAAGGCGGCCGGGATAAGGCGTCGGCCCGGCATGGCTGGGTTCACGCCGCCCGCGCCTTTGAAAGCGACCGGAATGCTGACGTCGCTGACAACCGGCTGGCCGCCCTGTTTCGCCGGCCACATGAGAAGTTGCGGCGTCAGTGCGATGGCGGCGACGCCGAAGTTCTCGCCGGACGGGCTTTCTGACAGGACCGCGCAGTCGTAGAGGCTGCCGGACGGCGCGACGAGACAGTTGATCGTGGCTCGGCCGTCGCGGCCCCGCTTCCAGGCTTCGGTAGGCCAGACGGCGCGCAGGCTTTCAGGTGTCGGGCGTCGCCGCCACTCCGGGGGCGTCTCCAGCTTGTAGAAGCTCTGGCCGATGACGATTTCACCGTCAGGCGCCAGCGCCTTGATGGCTTCGAGTTTCAGTCGGTACCTGGGCGCCAGCGCGATCAGCGCCTGGGCGGCGCCCTTTCCTGCCGGCGTCTCCACCAGCGCGCGACAGGCGGAGACCGCACCCTGAGAATCGACCTTGCAACGCAGGAGCACGCGCCCGCCCGCGGCGCGCACGTCCGCCGGGAGGGCTTCGGCAAATTCCGCCTCGGTCGGCTGGGACGCCCAAGGATCTTCGCCGCCAGGCTTTCCCGCCGCAGCCGGCGAGCTTGCCGTGACCAGCAAAGCGGCCACCGCAATCAATCTACGCATCATCGCCCCCTCACACCCCTGGCGAGTGTGGCGCAAGGTCAAGCTGTTGGGAACGGGTCTGGCGACTTCCAGGTGTGCAGCCCACGGCGGCCGCAGCGCCGCCGTCGCCATTCCGTCCTGTCATGCTACAAGTTGTCTCGCCGGATGGCGCATTGGGACTGCGCATGTCCTGGGCTGGGGAGGGCCATGATCCATCACTTTTCCATCGCCGCGAAGAATCCGCAGCATGTCGCCGGCGTCATCGCTGAGCTCTGGCGTGGCCGCGCCATGCCGTTTCCGCCGGTCGCCGTCGGCTCGTGGGTGGCGTTCGCCGGCGACGAGCGGAACACCCTGATCGAGGTCTATCCCTTCGGCTGCGAGCTTCAGCCCGCCGAGGGTGACGCCGACGCGACGGCGGTGGTCAATCCGCAGGCCTCCCGCTTCACCGCCAGCCATGCGGCGGTGGCCTCGCCGCTCGAGGAGGCGGAGATTTTCGCCATTGCTGCGCGCGAGGGCTGGGAAGCCAAGTACCGCAAGCGCGGGGGCCTGTTCGGCGTCGTCGAGCTCTGGCTGGAGAACAGCGTCATGATCGAGGTGCTGACCGCCGAGATGCAGCAGGAATATCTGGCGGCCCGGCCGCCGGGCGCGCCGGCCTAACTCGCCTCCAGCGCGGCCGCCAGCATGTCCGACAGGTCGACGGGGAAGATCTGCTCCTCGGCGACGGCGATCTCGTCCGGCGTCCACCAGCGGTGCTCGGTCATGATCTCGCGCTCCAGCTCGGTCCAGCCGGCGTCGGCCAGGGTGAAGGGCGCGACACGCACGAGGAAGTAGCGTTCCTCGGCCAGCACCTCGTCGCCCTCGGGCGCGCGCATGACGAATTCGCGGCGGGCGATCTGCCCGCCCGGATGGTCGATGGTCAGGCCGGTTTCTTCGGCGAGTTCGCGCCGGGCGCCGTCCTCGAAGCTTTCGCCGGGCTCCAGCGCCCCGCCGGGCGTCGCCCAGAAGATCCGGCCGGCCAGCGGCCCGGTGCGGAAGGCGAAGCGGAACAGCAGCACTCGCCCCGCGGGGTCGACCACAAGCAGGCGGGCCGAGGGACGGGCGCGCATCCCGGACGCCTGCGTCGCCTGGCTCAGCGCGGAGCGCGCTTGGCGAGGATCCGCTGGAGAGTGCGGCGGTGCATGTTCAGCCGCCGCGCCGTCTCCGAGACGTTGTGGTTGCAGAGCTCGTAGACCCGCTGGATGTGCTCCCAGCGGACCCGGTCGGCGCTCATCGGGTTTTCCGGCGGCGGCGGAGAGGCGTCGCCCTTGGCCAAGAGGGCGCGGGCCACGTCGTCGGCGTCGGCGGGCTTGGAGAGGTAGTCGACCGCGCCGGCCTTCACCGCCTGCACGGCGGTGGCGATGTTGCCATAGCCGGTCAGCATGATGATCTTGGCGTCGGGGCGCGCCTCGCGGACCGCCTCCACCACTCTCAGCCCGTTGCCGTCCTCCAGGCGCATGTCGAGAACCGCGAAGGCGGGGGGACTGGCCCGCACCGCGGTGAGCGCCTCGGAGACGCTGCTCACCAGGGTCGGTTCGAACCCGCGCTGCTCGAGCGCTCGACCGAGGCGTGTGCGCAGAGGGGCGTCGTCATCGAGCACCAGCAGCGACCTGTCTGGCAGGGCTGCGACGTCAGCGGAAAGGTCGGTCATGCAGTCACCCCCTAAAGGGCCTCCCTGATCCATCGCCCGCGTCATCCTGTCGCACGTTGCCCTGGTTCGGCAAGCCCGCTCAGCTCGTTGGCGCCTCAATCTTTGGGCGTGGCCACCGCGCGGACACAATCGCACCGCGTGGTCGCCCATTCTGAAACGTCACTACAGCACCGGTTCGTTCCAACAGCGTCTTAGAAATAAAGAATCCCAGGCCCATGCCGATGTGGCCGGTGCGCGAACCCTCCGCGCCCGGACGGGTGGTGACATAGGGCTCGCCCAGCTTGGCCAGGATCTCCGGCGCAAAGCCCGGCCCATCGTCACGCACCTCCATCGAGACGGTGTCCGCGTCGAAGCGAGCGGTGATCAGCACCTCGGAGGCGGCGAAATCGACGGCGTTCTCGACGAAGGAGGTGAAGGCGTGGGTGACCTCCGGCATGCGGCGAATGTCCGGCGCCGCGGCGCCCGGCGCGCCGGTGACGATCGCCTCCACCCGTACGTCGGGCGTGTCTGCATGCGGTTCGATCACCTCCTGCACCAGCTGGCGCAGCGACAACCGCTCGTGGACCTCGTCGGAGGCCGCGTCCGGCCGGTCGGTCAGCCGGCGGAGGATCTCGCGGCAACGCTCGGCCTGGGCCATCAGCAGCTCGGCGTCCTCCCGCACCTGGGGCGTGGGCGCCTCGCGGATCAGCTCCTTGGAGACAATCGAGATCGTCGCCAGCGGAGTGCCGAGCTCGTGCGCCGCCGCGGCGGCCAGGCCGCCCAGCGCTGAAAGCCGCTGCTCGCGCGCCAGGACCGCCTGGGTCACATCCAGCGCCAGCGCCATGCGCGCCGCTTCCTCGGCGGCCTGGCGCACATAGCCGGCGATCAGGGCGACGCCCGCCATCACGGCGATGGCCGCCCCGATCCGGTAGCTTTGTCCGCCGATGATCGCCGCGGCGCCCGGCAGCGGCAGGGAATAGAAGGCGAGGCCGAGGGCGGCGAGCCAGGCCAGGAAGCCCAGGGCGAGCACGGGCCGCAGGGTCAGGGTGGCGGCCGCCAGCGTCACCGGGGCCATCAGCAGCAGGACGAACGGATTGGCCGTGCCGCCGGTCAGGTAGACCAGGGCGGTGATCTGCAGAACGTCGAGCGCCAGCTGGCTGGCGCCCTCCCAGTCGCCGAACATCCGCTGGCCGGGCGAAGCGACCCCGGTCAGCAGGTTGAGCCAGGCCGCCGCCCCGATCACCGCGAAGCACAGCGGATAGGGGGCCTGGAAGCCCAGGCCGAGCCCGACCACCAGCAGCAACAGCACCTCGCCGGCGATCACCAGCCAGCGAAGGCTGACCAGGGTGCGCACCCTTAGGTGGCTATGACGCACCGCGACCTCGTCGAGGATGCCCGCGCCGGGCGGCTCGTTGGCTTGCGTCGGCGACGGTCGGGGCCTATCGAGCGCCCCGGGCTTCAGCGCTGTCGGCATGGGTGCATCCGCCAGTTGAGGCGCGCTCCAACGCCGATTTCAGGTCGCGGCGTGTCGCCAGCCCGTGGGGAACCGCTCATGAGTCGCCGTCTGCCGGTCATTCTCGCGCTCCTTGCCGTGACGTTCGCCGTCCTGACGGGCGTCGCCGTCTGGCGGGGCGTCCTGACTCCCAAGTCGCAAACCGCCGCCGTAGGCGGGCCGTTCCAACTGGTGGACCAGACACGACGCAAGGTTGACCAGACTGTGCTCAAGGGCAAGTGGAGCGCTGTATTCTTCGGTTTCACCAACTGTCCGGACGCCTGCCCGACCACCCTGTTCGCCCTGGGCGAGGCCGAGAAGCTGCTGGGGCCGAAGGCCGCCGAGGTCCAGACCATCTTCATCTCGGTCGATCCGGCGCGCGACACCCCCGAGCGGATGGCGACCTATCTCTCGACCGACGCCTTCCCGAAGCGGGTCCTGGGCCTGACGGGCACGGCCGAACAGGTCGCGGGCGTCGCCAAGGCCTATCACATCTACTACCAGCGCAAGGCCGGCGAGGGGGACGCCTACAGCGTCGACCACTCGACCTTCACCTATCTGATGAACCCCAAGGGCCGGTTCGTCTGCGTCATTCCCTACAACGAGACCCCGCAGCAGATCACCGCCAGGATCCAGGCGGCCATGGCCAAGGGCGACAAGGCCGAGAGCTGCTGAGGCGCGAGCGGGCCGCTTGCGTCATCGCCACCTCATTTCGGCGCCGCAACGAAAGCGTGGCTGCGGGAAATTGTCGCGGATCTGGGGTCCGACACATCGAATGCGCTTGAATTGACGCGGTTCTAGGCGCTTTGGAGAGGCCTGGACGCCCGCATCGGGCCGCACGAAGCGGGGGAGCTGTTTACGACTTTGGGTGTTATGTTGCGGCGCACAAGGGTCCACTGATGCTCTATTCCCTGTACGAGGCCGGCTTCTACGCCGCCACACCGCTGCGCGCCGCGGCGCTCGCGACGCGGAACTTCTGGAGCTCCCCGCTCAATCCGCTGCGGGAGAGCCAGGGCGCGCGACGCATCTACGCCAACGCGGACCTGTTCGTGAACCTGACCCGCCGCTATGGCCGGCCGGACTGGGGAATCGACGAGGTGACGATCGACGGCCAGCCCGTGCGGGTGACCGAGGAGACGACCTGGAGCTCGCCCTGGGCGAAGCTCACCCACTTCTCCCGCGACAAGGGCGACATGCGGCTGGCCGGGCGGCGCGAGCTGGAGCCCGCGGTGCTGCTGGTCGCGCCGCTTTCGGGCCACTACGCCACACTGCTGCGCGGAACGGTCCGCACCTTCCTGCAGGACCACGAGGTCTACGTCACCGAGTGGTCGAACGCGCGCAATGTGCCGATGCTCGAAGGCCGCTTCGACTTCCACGACTTTATCGATCACATTCGCGACATGCTGCGCGCCCTCGGCCCGCGGCCGCATGTGGTGGCGGTCTGCCAGCCGGGGCCGCCGACGCTCGCCGCCGCCGCCCTGATGGCCGAGGACGGCGAGGACAGCCGCCCCGCCTCGATGACCTTCATGGGCTCGCCGATCGACGCGCGCCTGTCGCCGACGGTCACCAACCGGCTGGCCGAGGACAAGCCGTTCGCCTGGTTCGAGTCCAATGTGATCCACACCGTGCCGGCGCCCTATCCGGGCCTGGGGCGGCGGGTCTATCCGGGCTTCGTCCAGCTGGCGGCCTTCATGTCGATGAACCTGGAGCGCCACAGGGAGGCGCATCGAAACTATCTGCAGCACCTGATGCGCGGCGACGGCGACTCCGCCGACCAGCACCTGGCCTTCTACGACGAATATCTCTCGGTGCTCGACCTGACCGAGGAGTTCTATCTGCAGACCATCGACAAGGTGTTCCAGCGCTACCTGCTGCCGAAGGGCGAGCTCGAGCACCACGGGCGGCTGGTCCGGCCGGAGCTGATCAAGGACGTCGGCCTTCTCACCGTCGAGGGCGAGAACGACGACATCTCCGGCATCGGCCAGACCCAGGCCGCCCACGCCCTCTGCTCGGGCCTTCCGGACGAGCTGAAGGAGGACTACGTCCAGCCGACGGTCGGCCACTACGGGGTCTTCAACGGCAAACGGTTCCGCGAGGAGATCTATCCGCGCGTCCGCGGTTTCATCCGCCGCACCCAACCGACCTTCGACAAGCAGCGCCGCACCGCCTAAATTCCCCGACGATGAGTCCGTTCGGCCGCGCCTTCGCCGACGGTGACCAGCTGAGCGTAGCCGGCGCCGTGGTGACCTTGAAAATTCACCGGCGCGCCCGGCGCGTCTCGCTCCGGCTGGACCGTGCCCGCGGCGAGATCGTCGCGACCGCGCCCTCGGCCCGCAGGCTGGGCGAGGCGGCCGCCTTCGCCCGCGAGCGCGCCGTCTGGATCGCCGAGCGGATCGCCGAGCTGCCCCAGGCCTCGCCGATCCAGCCCGGCATGACGCTGCAGGTGTTCGGCGAGACCGTGCGGCTGGAGGCCGGGACCGGCCGCGCCCGCTGGCTGGCGGCCAGCGAGAACTATCCTGCCCGGATCACCGCAATGGGCGAAGGCGAGGGCTACGCCCGCGCAGTCATGCTGGTGCTGAAGCGCCGCGCGCTGGAGGTGCTGACCGAGCGGACCGCCCACTACGCCGCCCGCCTCGGCGCGCCGATGCCGAGGGTGGCGGTCGCCGACGCCAAGGGCCGCTGGGGTTCGTGCCGCGCCGGCCGCCTCGGCCAGCCGGGCTCCATCCGCTACTCCTGGCGCCTGGCGCTGGCGCCCTATGCGGTCGCCGACTATGTCGCCGCCCACGAGTGCGCCCACCTTCTGGAGCTGAACCATGGCCCGAGGTTCTGGGCCCATGTGAAAGCCCTGGTCGGCGAGGCCCGGCCGCACCGCGAATGGCTCCGCGCCGAGGGCGCACGGCTGCACGCCTTCGGGCGGCCCTGATCCCATGGTCTCCGCGCGAGCGGGGACACGTGTTTTTCGAACCACGAAATACACGAATTACACGAAAGCTTTGCCGGCTGGCGTCGGGGCGGGGAAGCTTGGCCTTGTTTGTCCACGAACCACACGAACGGGCGGACCCAGATGTTCGTCGCTATGCCGGCGGAGGGCCGGCCTTTGGAATTGACCCAGCCGTGCCGGACGGCCGCTCTCAGCACGGCCATTCGTGTATTTCGTGTATTTCGTGGACAAATAACTCCGGCGCCCGTTTTCGCGGAAACGGCGATGCCACCTCTCTCTACTAATAGGGCGGCGTGTTGGGATCCTGCGGCGGGGTCTCGAAGGCCGGCTCCTGCGGGGGCGGCGCGGCGGCGCCGTTCAGCATGTCGCCGATCGGATCCTGGCCGGGCAGGGGCTCCGGGCTCGGCAGTTCGCTGCCGGGGATGGGGGTCGCCTGCAGCCGGGGCAGGGTGGCGGCCATGTAGTCGTGCCAGATGCCCGCCGGGGCGCCGCCGCCGGTGACCCGCTTCATCGGGGTGTTGTCGTCGCGCCCGACCCAGACGGCGGTGACGAAGCCGCCGGTGTAGCCGATGAACCAGGCGTCGCGGTAGTCGCTGGTCGTCCCGGTCTTGCCCGCCTCGTCGTAGCCCGGCACGAACGCCCGCGTCCCGGTGCCGGAGACCAGCACCTGGCGCATCATCTGGTTCATATAGGCCAGCGCCGGCTGGCCGACGACGGCGCGCCGATTGGCGGCGACGGCGTCGGCCGGATTCAACACCTGCCCGCTGGCGTCCACCGGCGCCGGGGCCGGCTGGCCAAGGCCGTGGTCGTAGAGCACCCGGCCGGTGGCGGTGCGGATTCGCTCGATCCCATAGGCCTTGGCGAAAAAGCCGCCGTTCGACAGCGGCGTATAGGCCTGGGCCATCTCCAGCGGGCTGACCTCGACCGCGCCCAGGGCCATCGACGGATCCTGCTGGATCGGCGAGGTGATCCCCAGCCGCCGCGCGGTGGCCGCCACGTTCGAGGTGCCGACTTCGTTGGCGAGGCGGGCGGCGACCGTGTTGATCGATTCCTTCAGCGCCGTCTGCAGGGTGATCGGCCCGAGGTATTTGCCGGTGTAGTTGCGCGGCTGCCACTTGCCGATCGTCAGCGGCTCGTCGACCACCGGCGTGTCCGGCGTGCGGCCGGCCTCCATCGCCGTCAGATAGACGAAGGGCTTGAACGACGAGCCGGCCTGGCGCCGCGCCATCGTCACCCGGTCGAACTGGGTCTGCAGATAGTTGGTCCCGCCGACGTAGGCGCGCACCCGGCCTTCGCCGTCGACGGAGACGAGCGCGGCCTGCTGCACCCCCTGCGGGGCGGCGGCGGCGACGCCGCTCTTCAGGCTCTGTTCGGCGACCGCCTGCAGCGGCAGGTCGAGGGTGGTCTCCACCACCAGGTCTTCGGTCGGCTCGCCGACCAGGTTGCGGACCTGGTCGTCGACCCAGTCGACGAAATACTGCGCCCGCTGGTTGGCCAGCACCGGATTGACGGTCACCGGGGTGCGCAGCGCCTCGTCGCGCTGGTCAGGCGTGATGGCGCGGATGCGGACCATCTCGTCGAGGACGGTGGTGGCCCGGCGGCTGGAGCGGTCGGTGGCGGCGACCGGCGAATAGCGCGACGGCCCCTTCATCATCCCGGCGAGGATGGCGGACTCGCCGACGGTCAGCTGCCCGGCGGGCTTGTTGAAGTAGCGCTGGGAGGCGGCCTCGATCCCGTAGGCGCCGGCGCCGAAATAGACCCGGTTCAGGTAGAGTTCGAGGATCTGCTTCTTCGAGAACCGCGCCTCCAGCCAGACGGCCAGGATCAGCTCCTGGGCCTTGCGGCGGTAGGTCTGGTTGGGCGTCAGGAAGAGGTTGCGCGCCAGCTGCTGGGTGATGGTCGAGCCGCCCCGGAGCGGGCCGCCGCGATGCGCCACATTATAATAGGTGCTGCGCGCGATGCCCCAGGGGTTGAAACCGAAGTGGTAGAAGAACCAGCGGTCCTCGATGGCGATGAAGGCCTTCGGCACATAGGGCGGCAGCCTGTCGAGGTCGACCGGCGGCGCGTACTGGCTGCCGCGGACTGCGACCATCGCCCCGGAGCGGTCGAGATAGGAGACCGAGGGCTGGCGCTTCACGTCGTAGAGCTTGGAGGTGTCCGGCAGGTCGACGGCGAACACCGCGAAGAAGGCGACGATGAAGATCAGGCCCCAGACGCCGAGCACCATCGCCCAATAGAGGGCGGCCTGAAGCGGAGAGCGCCGGCCGCGGGGTTCGCGAGGCTCGCGACCGCCGGATCCTGGCGTCTGCGCATTGGCCATGTGTCGTCCTGTTTGAAAGTCGCCCGCCGAACGGCGTCATTAGCATCGCGCTCGTAGCCGCAACAACCTGGACGAAGCCTGAATGCGGCGGCTCCGCCGGGCCGCGGCGCCCGCTCGCGAGCGGGGCGCCTTTTTGGTGATCCATCGCCCCGCATTTCTCGGACAATATCGGCCGATCCGCTCACTAAGATCATAAATTGCGAGTCTGCGGGCCGAACGGGGCCGTGGTTTGGTTGCGATGCAGAAATCTGCGTGCTATCAGGCGCGCGGCTGTGGGACGGGGGCTTTCGGGTCTCTGCTCTCGTTCTGCTTTTCCAAGCGTTTACAAGCAGTTAGGCCGTGGTGGAAAATCCTCCGCTGCGGCTTTCGATGCGCACCGGACGGACAATTAAGTGGCGGACGATCCCCAGACTTCGAATGTCGGCGGCAGGTATGCCCAGGCCCTCTTTGATCTTGCGAAAGACCAGAATGAAGTGGTCAAGGTTGAGGCGGACCTGAAGTCTCTCAAGTCGGCGATCGCCGAGAGCCGCGATCTTCGCGTGCTCCTCGGTTCGCCGACATTTGGCGCTGAAGACAAGGGCAAGGGCCTCGCGGCGATCGCGAACGCCGCCCGCTTCACCGCCACCACCAAGAAGTTCCTTGGTCTCCTGGCCGCCAATGGCCGCACCGCGGCCCTGGGCGCGGTGATCGACGACTTCGTGCGCCTCGCTTCCGAGGCGCGCGGTGAAGTCCAGGCCCAGGTGACCACCGCCATGCCGCTGACCGCCGCTCAGGCCAAGGGCGTCGCCCAGGCTCTGCGCCAAGCGCTCGGCAAGGATCCCCAGATCGAGACCCGCGTCGATCCCGCCCTTCTCGGCGGCATCAAGGTGCGGGTCGGCTCCCGACTGTTCGATGCTTCGCTTCGTTCGAAGCTCGATTCCCTAAAGTTCGCCCTGAAGAGAGCGTAAGACATGGACATCCGCGCCGCCGAAATCTCGGCCATCCTGAAATCGCAGATCGCCAATTTCGGCGAAGAAGCCGACGTTTCCGACGTCGGTTCCGTGCTGTCCGTCGGTGACGGCATCGCGCGCGTCTTCGGTCTCGACAACGTCCAGGCCGGCGAAATGGTGGAGTTCCCCTCCGCCGGCGTGAAGGGCATGGCCCTGAACCTCGAACGCGACAACGTCGGGGTCGTGATCTTCGGTGAAGACCGCGCCATCAGCGAAGGCGACGAAGTCCGCCGCCTGAGCGAGATCGTCGACGTGCCGGTCGGCAAGGGCCTGCTGGGCCGCGTGGTCAACCCGCTCGGCGAGCCGATCGACGGCAAGGGCCCGCTGACCAACGTGGCCGAGCGCCGCCGCGTGGACGTCAAGGCGCCGGGCATCATTCCGCGGAAGTCGGTGCACGAGCCGGTGCAGACCGGCCTGAAGGCGATCGACACCCTGATCCCGGTCGGCCGCGGCCAGCGCGAGCTGATCATCGGCGACCGTCAGACCGGCAAGACCGCGGTGGCGATCGACACCATCCTGAACCAGAAGTCGATCAACGCCGGCGACGACGAGAGCGCCAAGCTCTACTGCATCTACGTCGCCATCGGCCAGAAGCGCTCGACCGTCGCCCAGATCGTCAAGACGCTCGAAGAGCGCGGCGCCCTGGACTACACCATCATCGTCTCGGCGACGGCCTCCGAGCCGGCCCCGCTGCAGTTCCTGGCCCCGTTCGCGGGTTGCGCCATGGGCGAGTGGTTCCGCGACAACGGCATGCACGCCGTCATCATCTATGACGACCTTTCCAAGCAGGCCGTCGCCTACCGCCAGATGTCGCTGCTGCTGCGCCGTCCGCCGGGCCGCGAAGCCTATCCGGGCGACGTCTTCTACCTGCACAGCCGGCTCCTCGAGCGCGCCGCGAAGCTGAACGCCGACAACGGCTCGGGCTCGCTGACCGCCCTGCCGATCATCGAGACCCAGGCCAACGACGTGTCGGCCTACATCCCGACCAACGTGATCTCGATCACCGACGGCCAGATCTTCCTCGAGACGGACCTGTTCTTCCAGGGCATCCGTCCGGCGGTGAACGTCGGCATCAGCGTCAGCCGCGTGGGCTCCTCGGCCCAGATCAAGGCGATGAAGACCGCGGCCGGGCCGATCAAGGGCGAGCTCGCCCAGTATCGGGAAATGGCCGCCTTCGCGAAGTTCGGCTCCGACCTCGACGTCGCCACCCAGCGCATGCTGGCGCGCGGCGAGCGCCTGACCGAGCTCCTGAAGCAGCCCCAGTACTCGCCGCTTTCCGTCGAAGAACAGGTCGTGTCGGTCTACGCCGGCACCCGCGGCTTCCTGGACAAGATCGCGACCGCCAACGTCGGCCGCTTCGAATCCGAGCTGCTGAGCCACATGCACGGCCAGCACCAGGACATCCTCGACACCATCCGGACCAAGAAGGATCTCGGCTCGGTGGAAGACCAGCTGAAGTCGGTGCTCGCCGCCTTCGCCGACAACTTCGCCTAAGCCTGGCCCCGGGAGAGAGATCTTAAGGGATGGCCAGCCTCAAGGAGATGCGCAATCGGATCGGAAGCGTGAAAGCCACGCAGAAGATCACGAAGGCGATGCAGATGGTGGCGGCGGCCAAGCTGCGCCGGGCGCAGGACGCGGCGCAGAACGCCCGTCCTTACGCCGAGCGAATGGCTGCGGTCATCGCCAACCTCGCCGCGGGCGTGGACGGCGACGGCGCGCCGAAGCTGCTGGTCGGCACCGGCGCGGACCGCCGCCATCTGGTGGTGGTCGCGACCTCCGACCGCGGCCTCGCCGGCGGCTTCAACACGATCATCGTGCGCGCCGCGCGCGAGCGGATCGGCAAGCTGCTGGCCGATGGCAAGGATGTCCGCATCCTCACCGTCGGCCGCAAGGCCCGCGACCAGCTGAACAGGCTCTACAGCGACCTGTCGGTGGGGACCTTCGAAGCCGGCGGCAGCCCGTCGCTGGCCCGGGCGGAAGAGGTCTCGGCCAAGATCCGCGAGCTGTTCGAAGCCGGCGACGTCGACGTGGTCACCCTGTTCTACAGCCGCTTCAAGTCGGTGGTCACCCAGATCCCGACCGGCAAGCAGCTGATCCCGGCCGAGGTCCAGGCGGGCGCTCCCGTCGTCGATCTGAAGGGCGCCTCCTACGAGTACGAGCCCGACGAGGCCCAGATCCTCGAAGAGCTCCTGCCGCGGAATCTCACGACCCAGGTCTTCTCCGCCATGCTGGAGAACCAGGCTGGTTTCTTCGCCTCGCAGATGACGGCGATGGACAACGCCACCCGCAATGCCGGCGACATGATTTCCGCCCTCACCCTGCAGTATAACCGTCAACGCCAGGCGCAGATCACCAAGGAGCTGATCGAGATCATCTCCGGCGCCGAAGCGCTCTAGTCCGAAAGAGCCCGACATGTCTGAAGCTCCCGCCAAGAAGCCCACCCGCCGCGCGCCTGCCAAGGCTGCGGCGTCCCAGGCCCCCGCCGTCCAAGGCGTCGCCACCGGCAAGATCGTCCAGGTCATCGGCGCCGTCGTCGACGTCGAGTTCACCGGCCATCTCCCGGCGATCCTCAACGCCCTGGAGACCACCAACACCGACCAGAAGACCGGCGCGCCGTTCCGCCTGGTGCTGGAAGTCGCCCAGCACCTCGGCCAGAACACCGTCCGCACCATCGCCATGGACACCACCGAGGGCCTGACCCGCGGTCAGCCGGTGGCGGACACCGGCAAGGCGATCACCGTGCCGGTCGGCCCGGCCACGCTCGGCCGCATCATGAACGTCATCGGCGAGCCGATCGACGAAGCCGGCCCGATCTCGCAAGAGCTGATGAGCCCGATCCACCGCGAGGCGCCGTCCTTCGCCGACCAGTCCACCTCGGCCGAAGTGCTGGTCACCGGCATCAAGGTCATCGACCTGCTCTGCCCCTACACCAAGGGCGGAAAGATCGGCCTGTTCGGCGGCGCCGGCGTCGGCAAGACCGTGACCATGCAGGAGCTGATCAACAACATCGCCAAGGCCTACGGCGGCTACTCCGTCCTGGCGGGCGTGGGCGAGCGGACCCGTGAAGGGAACGACCTCTACCACGAGATGATCGAGTCCAACGTCAACAAGCCCGGCGGCGGCGAAGGCTCCAAGTGCGCTCTGGTCTATGGCCAGATGAACGAGCCCCCGGGCGCCCGCGCCCGCGTCGCCCTCACCGGTCTCGCCCAGGCCGAGTACTTCCGCGACGTCGAGGGCAAGGATGTGCTCCTGTTCATCGACAACATCTTCCGCTTCACCCAGGCCGGCTCGGAAGTGTCGGCTCTCCTGGGCCGGATCCCGTCGGCGGTGGGCTATCAGCCGACGCTCGCCACCGAGATGGGCAACCTGCAGGAGCGGATCACCTCGACCTCCAAGGGCTCGATCACCTCGGTCCAGGCCATCTACGTGCCCGCCGACGACCTGACCGACCCGGCGCCGGCCACCTCGTTCGCCCACTTGGACGCGACCACCGTTTTGAGCCGCGACATCGCCTCGCAGGGCATCTTCCCCGCCGTCGACCCGCTCGACTCCACCTCGCGGATCATGGACCCGCTGGTGATCGGCGAGGAGCACTACGAGACCGCCCGCCGCGTGCAAGAGATCCTGCAGCAGTACAAGGCGCTGAAGGACATCATCGCCATCCTGGGGATGGACGAGCTGTCGGAAGACGACAAGCTGATCGTCGCCCGCGCCCGGAAGATCCAGCGCTTCCTGTCGCAGCCCTTCTTCGTGGCCGAGCAGTTCACCAACCAGCCGGGCAAGTTCGTCGAGCTGGCGGACACCATCCGCTCGTTCAAGGCGATCTGCGACGGCGAAGGCGACCACCTGCCGGAGCCGGCCTTCTACATGGTCGGTTCGATCGACGAAGCGGTGGCCAAGGCCGAGCAGCTGGCGTCGGAAGCCTAAAGTCCGATGGCCGCCAAGCTTCATTTCTCGCTCGTCTCTCCGGAGCGTGAGCTCTTCGCTGGCGACGTCGACCAGGTCGACGCGCCGGGCGCCGAAGGCGACTTCGGCGTCCTGGCCGGCCACGCGCCGTTCATGACGACGCTCAAGGAAGGCCCGCTGCGGGTCTTCAGCGACGGCAAGGTCCGGACCTTCGACATCCGTGGCGGCTTCGCCGACGTGACGCCGGACGGCCTGACCGTGCTCGCCGAGCACGCGGTGGAGCAGCCGGCCGCCTAGGCGCCGGTCTGCAAGACCTCGAAAGGGCTCCCGCTCAGACCGAGCGGGAGCCCTTTTGCGTTTCAGGCAGGCGCTTCTATCGTCTATGAGCGGACCTTCGAAGGGGCAGGGATGGGGTGGTTTTTACCTCTCCCGCCTTCGTGGCGGGAGAGGGGGACCGCTCGCCGAGCGCAGCGAAGAGCGAGGGGTGGAGAGGGAAGGCCACAGGCGAAAACCTTGCCGCTTCGCCTTACGGCTGCGGAGATGTCTTGCGCACGGCTTGCCCCCACCCCCGCGCGCTCTTCGCTGCGCTCGGCCCGCGGGTCCTCTCCCCCGCGATGCGGGGGAGCTAGAGTTCGCTCAGGGTCTCAGCATCGATCCGAAATCGAGACCTCGGCGCAACAACCGCCACGCGGGCCGACAGAACCAGCGACGAGGCGGCTCTTAAGGTCATGTCGGCAAGTTTGCTCTGGCTTTCGCTCCACTCAAGGACGGCCCGGAGGGCCGCCGCGCAGCGGCCGCGCCGCAGGCGCGATCCTTGACTGGAGCGAAAGCCAGAGCTGCAATCTGCCATGGACCTTAAGGGCTTCCAGCATTCTCAAGAATGCCGGACGGGACGGATCTGCCGGCGAAGGCCTGTGACGGGGAAGCCCGGAGAACCGGTAAGCAGATCGCCCGAATGGGGCTGAGGCCTTGCCTCCAGCATGGCGGTCCCGTTTTATGCGCTCCGCTATCTGAACGGGGGACCGCCATGCGCATCGCACTTGCCAGCCTGATCGTCACAGCCGGCCTCGCCGGCGCTGCGTATGCGCAGGAGCCGCCAGCCGCGCCGGCGGCGCCCGCCGCCCCTCCTGCCGCCGAAGCCGCTCCGGCCCCCGCCGTTCCCGCGCCTCCGGCCGCTCCCGCCCCGGCGGAGCCGCCGCCGACCCTGCCGACCTCCGGCGACGGGGCCCAGGTCCTGCAGGCGATCGAGAAGGTCTGCCTGCCGGCGGTCCGCGGCCAGGGCCTGGACGCCGCCGCCAAGGCGGCCGGCCTGAAGCCGAACCGACGCGACGCCACCTGGACCATGCCGCTCGCCAGCGGCCGCGACTACGCCATCGTCTTCCAGCCGCAGTACTCGCAGACCAAGGTCTGCCAGGCGGAAGTCCGCTACGCCGTCGGCCGGGACCAGCCGATCACCGACGCGCTGAACATCTGGTCCTTCCTGCACCAGCCCCGGCTCATGCTGCAGGCCAACTACGTCAATGTCGACGCCGACGGGGTGAAGCGGATCCGCAAGTCTTGGGAGAACGTCGACAAGACCGCCGGCGTCACCACCGCGGTGAACTTCTCGATCTGGCGCAAGCCGGACGACACCCCGCTCAACGCGAAGTACGACACCGGCATGCTGTTCTACCAGGAACGCGCCGGCCAGTGAGCCTAGGAGCCGCCTGCCGCCTGGCGCCCGCGTCAGGCGGCGACGCGGACCTTGCGGCCGATGAAGTCGAGCGCGGCGTCGGCCACCGCCTCCCAGCCTGGCTCGCCGGGCAGCCAATGGCTCATCTCCGGGAAGCTCAGGAACGCGCCGCCGATCCGCTCGGCGACGAGACGGCCGCTGGCCGCCGGGTGGACCTGATCGCTCTCGCCGGAGATCACCAGGCTGGGCACCGGCAGCGGGCCTGAGCCGATGCTGGTGGTCATGAAGGGGTCCAGCCACCAGTTCAGGGTCTCGCGCACGGCGCGCGCGCTCTCGGGGCGCAGGCGCGCCAGGATCGGGGCGGCGTCCTCCGCGGTCATCTTGTCGAGGCTGCAGTGGCGCATGATCTCGCGGCTCGGCTCGACCGCCCCGTTGGACAGCAGGCTGGCCATCTGGGCGCCGACGGCGGTCATCGCCTCCTCGACGCTCCAGCCCACCAGGCCCCAGGGCGGCGACGGCGCCAGCAACACCAGCGCCTTGGGCTGGACGCGCCGCGCCGCCATCTGGACCACCAGGCCGCCCATCGAATGGCCGATCAGGATCGGCGGCTTGTCGAACCCGGCGCAGAGCGCTGCCAGGTCGTCGGCGTAGTCCTGGATGGAGACGCCGATCACCTGGTCCGCCGGGTCGTCGGGCCCATGGCCGCGCAGGTCCGGCGCCACGACCTGATGGCCGGCGGCTTCAAAGGGGGTGCGGAACTCTTCGAAGGACCAACCGCCGACGAAGGCGCCGTGCACCATGACGATCGGGTTCATCGGTGGTCTCCGGGCGCGACAAGACGCCGGAAGCGGCGCTGCGGCTGGATAGCTATCAGAGGATGCTGCAACGCGGTATAGGCGTCAGGTCGCAGGCGGGGCGTGTGACCGCGGCGCGGCGAAGCTGGCGAAGGCGTGGGCCACCAGGTCATAGGCCGCCCGTTTGAACGGCACGATCAGCTCCGGGGCGTCTTCCAGATAGGTCCAGCGCCAGGCGTCGAACTCCGGCTCGCCGTGCGAGGTCAGGTCGAACTCGGCCTCCTCGCCGTCGAAGCGGAAGGCGAACCACACCTGTTTCTGCCCGCGCCAGCCGCGGGAGGCCTTGGAGCCGCCGTGGTTCTCGGGGAAGTCGTAGGTGATCCAGCCGTCGGTGCGGCCCAGATAGGTCGCGGTGCGCGCGCCGGTCTCTTCGGCCAGCTCGCGGCGTGCGGCGGCCTCGAGATCCTCGCCGTCGTCGACGCCGCCCTGCGGGAACTGCCAGTTGTGCGGCTCGGGCGTGTTGATGCGGCGGCCCAGCCAGACGCGTCCGTCCGGATGAAACAACACCACGCCCACATTGGGCCGGTAGTGGGAAAGCTCGGTCATTTCTTGATCGCCAGCGCCGAGGCGGGCGCCAGCTGGTAGCCTCTCTGTTCGACGCTCTCCGCCCAATGCGCGACCTTATCCAAGGTTACGGGATAGGCGAAGCCGGCGCCAAGCGCCTGTCCCCGCTGCAGGGCGCTGGCCTCCAGCTTGACCAGCTGCTGGTCGATGGCCGCCTGGGTCAGCTGGTCGTCGATGATGCGTTCGGCCGAGGCCCGCGGCGCGCCCCCGCCCGTGCGGCGACCGGCCAGGCCGTCGTCGATGAAGCCCAGCCCCCGCCCGCGCACCGCGCCCAGGAAGCTCTCATAGGCCTTGTCGTCGGCCAGGAAGCGGGAGCCGAGATAGTTGGTCAGGGCGTAGTAGCCGCTGGCGCGCGACAGGATCCACTCGAGCTTCTTGGCGGTCTCCGGTCCGGGCGCGTCGGCCATCAGGGTGTAGGGGCCCGGATCGTTGTCCGGATAGTCCAGCGGCTCCATCGGCGTTTCGAGCAGCACCTCGTGGCCGTGGGCGCGGGCCATGTCGATCCAGCCCTGCAGGCCTTCCGAATAGGGCACGAAGGACAGGGTGATCTGCGGCGGCAGGGTGAGGATGGCGGCCTGGGTGGCGCGCGCGTTCAGCCCCAGCCCGCCGATCACCATGGCGATCTTCGGTCGGCCGTTGGAGGTGAAGGGTCGCGCATAGGCCTCGAAGGGCGTGCGGCCGTCCTGGGCGATGATCGGCAGGGGACCACCGGGACCGGGGGCGAAGAAGCCGGCGATCGGCGCCTGGGGCAGGGCGCCCGCGGCGGCCGGAGACGCCGCGCTCGCCGCCTGCGGGACCGGCGTGGCGCCGGCTGCGCCCTTGGACATGTGCAGCACGTCTTCGGCGAGCCAGACCATGCTCGACGAGGCCAGCCCCTCGCGCCAGCCCTTGGGCGCATGGTCGAAGGTCGCCCGCAGGGGGATGCGGATCGGCTTTCCGGTGGCCGGCCCCAGCAGCAGCAAGACCGCCGCGGCGCAGGCGGCGAACAGGCCCGCGGCGGCCAGCGCATGGATCTTGGGCGAGCCGAGCGCCGCCTTGAGGCCGTCCAGCCCAGGCATGCTCAGACGCGGTATGGCGATCGTGGCCACGGTCGGACCCTCCCCCTAGGCGCGGAGGCTCGGCCGATACGGTTAATCAATACCTTCCAGAACCTTCGAAGGGCGAAACCGCGCGCTCGCGCCGCAGGGCGAAAGGCGCGCGCGGCTCCGGCGCGGGTCCCCTGGGGTTGCGCGCGTCGCTTGCGGCCACGGCGTCGAGCGTGGCAACGGAGGTCGGCCGGGACCGAATCCGGCCGTTCGCCCGGAGACCGCCCTTGGCCAAGTCCAGTCCCGCCGCCCTTTTCGGACGCCTCGGCCGGCTCGGCCTGTGGCTGGTCCTGGGCCTGCTGTTCGTCGGCGTCGGCCTGCAGAGTCTGACCCCCTACCAGGCGATGGCGGTGCATCCCCTGGCGGCGTCCAGCCCGCTGCTCGGCTGGGGCTACCGGCTGTGGGGCGTACGCGGGGCGAGCGCCGTCTTCGGCCTGGTCGAGATCCTGATCGGCCTTGGCCTGCTCACGGGCCTGTGGCGGCCCGGCGCCTGGTCCGCCAGGCTGGGGGCGGCCGGCGCGGCGGTGACGGCGGCCATCACATCGAGCTTCCTGCTGACGGCGCCAGGCGTCATCGCCGGCCACACGGTGCTGCATCTGCCGTTGCTGTCGGTGTCCGTGGGCCAGCTGTTCGCCAGGGACCTGGTGCTGCTGTGCGCCAGCCTGCTGCTGCTGGGCGAGAGCCTGGGCGGCGGACGGCGCTAGCGGTCGCGTTCGGCGGATCGCGCTCATTTGCGGCGGCGTCGTTCCGGTGCGGCCCTGGCGGCGACGGCCTGGCGCGGCGGGCGGCTGAGCGCTGGGTTCAGGCGCCCGGGTCGCTGAGGAAGTTGATCGGGCGGCTGTCGCCCTCGGGACGGACTTCACGCCGCTGCGCGAGGCCGGGGCCCAGGGCCTCCAGCCGTTCGATCTCCTCGCGCGAGCGCTCGTAGAGCTCCTCGGCCCGGGAGGAGACGAAGAAGCGCAGCAGCCGCAGGTCGGCGGACGGGGCCTTCGGCGCGCCGGCCAGGCCCGCGGTGCAGGTCAGGCAGTCGCCGGTCGCCAGCTCGAGCGGCGTCCCGTCGGGCGCTGCGAAGCCCACCGCGCCCTGCACCACCAGATAGACTTCCAGCCCGCCGGTCTCGCCGGGGATCTCCAGCCCGATGGCCTCCCCGGTCGCGGGACCCTCGGCCGCCGCGCGCAGGATCTGGGTCGCCACCAGCCGGTTGGTCGGCGTCCAGGTCTCGCCGTCACGCACCTGGAGCTCAGGGAGGCCCAGGAGGGGCCGCCAGACCGCGCCCGGATCGTCCGGCCCCTGCAGGGCGAAGCCGGCGCCGGGCGCATGGTAGGGGTGGTCCCAGGCGGTGGCCTGGTCGTCCGGGGTGACCTCGCCCGGCGCCACCAGTTCGACGTCGGCGATGGTGCGCGGGACGAAGAATTCCAGGAAGGAGAAGGACTGCGTCGGCGCGCCGGGGATCGGCGGATCGATGGTCACCGGGGTCTTGCGGTTCTCCTCCGCCGAGGCCGCCGCATAGCTGTAGACGAACTGGTCGTGCACCGTGCCGCCGTGCTGGCAGATCACCGACCCGGGCAGGGCCTCGGTCACCACCCCGTCGTAGGAGAAGGCGCCGTGGCCGGAGGAGGGCAGGACAATGTGCACATGGGCGAGGTGGCAGTGGATGCCGGTGCGGCCGGAGGTTTCCGACGGGCCGAAGCTCAGCACGTGCTGGAAGAGCACCAGGCCGTCGGTCGCCGCGTCGCAGCCGTAGTCCTTGTAGCCCGCCCAGGCGCGGAAGGCCCCGATCTCGTGCTCGGCCTCGTGCGCGCGTTGCAGGTGGAAGATCGGGCCGGGCGGCAAGGCCAGGCGGCGGCCGGCGGCCGCGGCGGCGGCGTCGTGAGGGGAAAGGTCGTCGGCCATCGCGGGCGCCCCGATCGCCACGCCCGGCGCGGGCGCGGTCTTGTCCCGACGGTCGGTCTGTCGTCGCCGCTCGGCAACCGCCCGCGGCCTGTTCGCCCATCAGGCGAGCGCGGCGCCCGTCGCGCGGGCGCTCCTCGCGCCTCGCCGGTGGCGAAGTGGCTAAATCGTCGGCGCTTGTTCCATCAAAAATGGGGCGGGGCTCAGAACTCGACTTCGAGCTCTTCGACCTCGTCGGGCTCCAGCATGGCGGCGGCGGTCCACTCGACCACTTCCGGCAAGGCGAGGATGCGGTCGCGATAGGCGGCGCAGACCGGGTCGAGCTTGACGTCGTAGGTGGCGAACCGCGTGCAGACCGGGGCGTACATGGCGTCGGCCATGGACCGCTCGCCGAACAGGAAGGGGCCGCCGGACTGGGCCAGCGCCTCGCGCCAGATGACGCAGACCCGGTCGACGTCCGACTGCGCCCCGGTCCACACCTTGAAGCCCGGATGGCGGGCCTTGAGGTTCATCGGCAGGGCGGCGCGCAGGTTGGCGAAGCCGGAATGCATTTCGCCGCTGATCGAGCGGCAGCGCGAGCGCGCGGCGCGATCCTTCGGCATCAGCCCGGCGTCGGGGAGGATCTCGTTGAGGAACTCGGCGATCGCCAGGGTGTCCCAGACCTCGATGTCCTCATAGGTCAGGCAGGGCGTCAGAAACGACGGCGCCAGCAGCAGCAGCTCGGCGCGGGCCTCGGCGTTGTCCAGCGGCACCTTGACCGCCTCGAACTCGAGGCCGGCGAACTTGCACAGCAGCCAGCCGCGCAGGCACCAGGACGAATAGTTGCGGCTGCTGATCGTCAGTGAGGCTTTCGCCATGTTGGGGCGCCTTCGTCAGGGTCCGTCATCGCTAGGGCGCGGGCGCCGCCCGCGTCCAACGGCGCGGCGGCCCGCGGCGTGACGGCGAGGCGATGACGTCTTTTGCGGCGCCGGCCGCGCCTGGGCGCCTTCGGATGTGCAGTCCGGCCTGTCGACGCGCCCGGTGGCCAGGGGCGGGGACGCCAAGCGCTGCAAGGGCTGGATATGGCGCATGGACAGTCCCGATTGCGTCCCTGATTCCGTCAAGGAGCCCATGCTCTACCGGTCGTTCCAGGCCGCGACAGACATGTTGACGCCGGCGCGGCTGGTGGCTGGCCTGGCCAGCAGCGCCCTGGCGTTCGCCCCGCGCTGGGTGCGCGACGTCCCGTCGGTCTCGCGGGTGGCGGCGAGCTGGGATCTCCTGGTCCGCGCCGGCCTGACCCACCACCGGCCCAGCTACAGCATCGACAGCGTCCGCGTCGGCGCCGAGGAGGTGCCGGTCGAGGTCGAGGAGGTGGTGGGCACGCCGTTCGGCGGCCTGGTGCGCTTCCGCAAGGAAGGGATCAGCGGCCAGCCCCGCGTTCTGCTGGTGGCGCCGCTGTCGGGGCATTTCGCCACCCTGCTGCGGGGGACGGTGCAGACCCTGCTGCCGGACAATGAGGTCTACATCACCGACTGGCGCAACGCCCGGGACGCGCCGCTGAGCGAGGGCGTCTTCGGCTTCGACGAATATGTCGCCCATGTGATCGCCTTCCTGGAAGCCATCGGCCCCGGCGCCCATCTGATCGGCGTCTGCCAGCCCTGCGCCCATGCGCTCGCGGCGGTGGCGCTGATGGCCGAGGACGACAATCCGGCCACGCCGCGCAGCATGACCCTGATGGCCGGCCCGGTGGACACCCGGATCAATCCGACCAAGGTGAACCAGCTGGCCACCGAGAAGCCGATCGAATGGTTCGAGAAGAACCTGATCAGCACCGTGCCGGCGCGCTATCCGGGCGCGGGCCGCCGGGTCTATCCGGGCTTCGTCCAGCTCACCGCCTTCATGATGATGAACTCGAAGCGGCACGTCGATCAGCATGTCGACCTGTGGACCCACCTGGCTCTCGGCCGCGACGAGGAAGCCCAGTCGATCAAGACCTTCTACGACGAATATTTCGCCGTTCTCGACCTGACCGCGGAATTCTATCTCGAGACCGTCTCGCGGGTGTTCCAGCAGCACCTGCTGCCGAAGGGCGAGCTGATCTGCGGCAATCGTCGCGTCAACCCGGCCGCGATCCGCAAGACGGCGTTGATGACGGTGGAAGGCGAGCGCGACGACATCTGCGCGGTCGGCCAGACGGTCGCGGCGCATTCGCTCTGCTCGGGGATCTACGCCAACCGCAAGCGCCACCACCTGCAGCCGGGCGTCGGCCACTATGGGGTGTTCAGCGGCCGCAAATGGTCGACCCAGGTCTATCCCATGGTCCGCAACATGATCCTGGCGGCGGACTAGGGGCTTCCCCCCCAGGCTGTGCAAGAACCATTCGGCCGGTTCGCTAGCCTGCCGCCGCCCGCCCTGGAGCGGACTCTCCGAAGTTCGGTTCGGGGTGGCGAGCGGAAGTCTCAGCCCATCCGCGAACCAGACGCTTGCCCAGGTCGTGGGGTCAGCCGCACCTGTCGGCGGCGAACGGCTAGGCGGCGACAAGACCGCTGAGCCGCTCCGTCCAGGGATCGAGTACGCTGGCAGTGTCCTGCGCGGCCGTCCGCATTCGCACGAGGTCGGCCTCGAACGGCTGGCCGTCACGGCAGGACGCTTCGAGGCGGCGCGCCGCCTCGCCGAGAGTCAACAGGCCCAGCGTGTCGGCGGTGCCGGCGACCTTGTGCGCGTCTTCCAGTAGCGTGCTGCGCTGCTCGTCGTGAAACTGCTGCGCCAGCTGTTCCTGGAACATGCGAACCAGCTTGAGCGTCGTCGCTGGCCCCATCGAGCGTTCGAAGGTCTCCCGCGCCTGCCGCTCCTCGTCGCGACGACGCTCGCAGGACACGGTCTGGACCGGGTTCGCCGTGACGCTCTCGAAGACCCGCGCCAGCGCGCGCTCCAGGTCCTGCGGCGCGAGCGGCTTGAGCAGATGGCCATCCATGCCCGCAGCCAGGCAGCTCCCCACCTGTTCCGGCGCCCCGCTGGCGGTCAGGGCGAGGATCGGCAGCTGCGCATGTCCCGCTGAGCGGATCGCCCGCCATTCTTCCGCAACGCCGTGAACTCGAAGCGTTGATTGAGGACCGTGGCTTCGTTCGCCTTCTTGAAGAGCTCGAGCCCCGCGGCGTAGCGATCGCGATCCCGCCGCGGAATGAGAATGTCGTGTACGACCTGTCCCAGGACTTCGTCCGCGCGCCATCCGAAGATTGTTTCTGCGGACCTATTCCAACCTAGGATGCACCCCGCTTCGTCGAGGCTGACGACCGCCATGTTGGCGTCGGCGATGATGCTGCTGGCCCGCGCCTCAGTGGCCGCCAGTTGCGCTTCGAGGCCGCGCCGTTCGGAAAGGTCGCGGATGACGGCGATCATCTCGTGCGGCCGTCCCGCCTCGTCACGAACCAACCGGAAACGGGTCTCCACCCACACCACATGGCCATCCCGGTGGTGGGCGCGGTGCTGCAGGGTGGCCTCTTCCCGCCCCGCGGCCAGTTCGGCGATGGCGGCGGCGAACTGCGACCGGTCTTCCGGAGAGACGAAATCATGAACTGGCCGGCCGGCCAGTTCATGGGGGTGATAGCCGAGCAGGTCGTGGACGGCAGGCGAGACATAGTCTGAAGACCCGTCGAGCCGGATGGTGGTGACCACGTCAGCCATGTTTTCGGCCAGAAGCTTGTAGCGAACCTGGCTCTTCCGCAGCGTTTCGAGCGCCTGCCGACTGTCCGCCACGTCCTGCACCACGCCATGCGGGCGATCGGAGGCCTGGAAAATGTGGTCTGCAAGCTTGGCGATCTCGTCGAACGCCGGCTCCGGCGCGGTGTCGAGGATGCGATAAGATTTCAGCGCCTCGAGGCGCTTCCGCTCGGTGTCCAACATGCGTCAGGTCCCCAACTCTTGGTCGGGGAACCTCATTGAAATACACGTAAAAGTATACACGACTCATGGACGCACGTATCAGGTGTATGGCTAAGCTGCCCTGGAGACACGCGGCGCCGCAGAGGGCCCGTCATGGAGCATGAAGCCGACGTGAGCGTGCGGTTTCCAACGCGCGCCAACACTCACGCTTCAGTCGCACGCAAGCCCCGTAGTGGTCACTGAAGCCGTCGACGGTCGGACCAACACGACCGTCACGCCGTGCAACCGGACGTTCCAAAGTTCTCAGATGGGGCGTTCCGCCCCGCTGACGCCGCTGCCGCCAAGCGGACCAGGGGAGAGTCCGGTTCTGGGCCGGGAGCCAGTACGCATGAACGACCCTAATCGGACATTGCGGCGTGAGGGCTACGTGCCCAAGCTGAACCATGGATTCCAAAAAGCTCCGCCTCGATCTCGCGCCCGGACGCTCTCTCTTGCTGAGTGAGATCGGCGAGCCGTCGAATAACGATCTCCGGATACTGGTTGTCGAAGCGATGCCGCAGGGCGGGCCGGTAAAGATGGAGGTGGGCCTCGCCACTCCCATCGGCGCAGGCGAACAGAGCCGCGGATTTGAGTTAACTTGGTGGCGCTATGTCGCCTACAGCGTTCGAAATGAGAGCTACTTCCAACCGGAAGCTGGCGAAGTGCTTGGCCAGGAGCTTCTCGGGACGCGCGAGGGCACGGAATTTCTGAAATATATTCAGGCTACAACCTTCGCGACCAACGACTACCCGGGGCCACTACAACACTGGTTTCTCTACACGGAGTGGCAGTGCATTGATGTGGTGAGCGACACTCCGCCTGACCTACGCGAGTTGTCGCAGGGTGAGGTTCGCGACCTTATTCGACGATTGCCTTAGGGCCGCTGACCACCCTGAAGCGAAGTTCGGAAGGTCCGTTCATCGGAACTGCGTGATCGCCAAGGGCTGGCATGTGGCATGCCTGCGATGAGATTCTGCATGGCCTGCCCCGCAGACCCCTCTGAAATCCCTGTCGTCCCGGCCTCCCTGCAACGGGAGGTCCCGTAGGTCGTGAGCCGTCCGCGCCCGAACGCCTGATCTTCGAGAGCGCGGCGCCCGTCGGGGTCGGCCGAGCCTGGGTGTCATTTAAAGTAAATTCCGGTTATCCATAACAAACGGTGTTGAGTTGATCCTGTATACATCGCGGACTTTCTGACGATATTCGTGTAACGCGGTAATGTATCCTTATTATTTCTGTGGCATTTCGACGATATCAATTTGTCGAAATAACCTAGGGGTGTGGGGTATGAAGAAGATCATGGTTGCGGCGGTCACGGCGTCGGCGTTTCTTTGCGCGGTCACTGCGGCCCAGGCCGAGGACGGCCAAATGCGGGTGAAGCTGGCGGGTCTCGACGTGGCGACCGATGCGGGGGCCAAGGCGGCCCTGACGCGCATTCAGTTCAGCGCTGAGACCTTCTGTGAACAGACCTCGGGCCGCGAGTCCCTCGAGCGCATCTACGTGAAGGATCGCTGCGTGGCCGAGATGACCCGCAAGGGCGTCAAGCAGTTGAACGCGCCGATGGTCACCGCCCTGGTCGGCGACCGCGCGGCGGGCGAAAAGTTGGCCCAGGTCGCCATGGCGCGATAGGCGTCGGCGTCGTCGCCGGGCGCGACGCGTGCCCGCGAAATCGGGGCGGAGTCCAGGCGGACGCCGCCCCTTTTTCGTGTCCGGGAGCCAGGCGGCGGCGAGTCGCGCAGCTCGCGTAACGACGGCATGTCCCGAGCGTGTGCCAGAGAGCATCGGAGGTCATACCGGTGTATTTGATGTAACATATATTAGTATGTGAGACATCATTCGGTTATTAGAAAGCCGCCTTTTGAGTTGTTGGAGAGATGATTGTCGCTATGTTGCGCACGCTTCGCTGTTAGTGCGGCAGAAACAGTAGAATTCAGTCTCCATTCCAACAAAGGAAACATGTCATGAGGCGCGCGATTCTGTGCGCGGCGCTCGCCGCAGCTGCTTCCGTGGGTGCGATGACCGCGGCGCAGGCCGAAGACGGACAAATGCGAGTGAAGCTGAACGACCTCAATCTGGCGACGGCGGACGGGGCGAAGGCCGCGCTGCTCCGGATCCAGTCGCAGGCCGGCGCCTTCTGCGAGGTCTCGTCCGGCCGTCAGCCCCTCGAGCGGGTCGCGGTGGAAAACCGCTGCGTGACGACGATGATGCACAAGAGCGTCGCCCAGCTCAACGCCCCCCTGGTGACGGCGCTGCTGGGCGCGCGGTCGCCGAACGCCCAGCCGGCGACGACCGTCGCCCTGGCCCAGAAGTAGTCCCAAGCCGGCGGCGCCGCGCCGCCTGAGGCCGACAAAACAAACTAGGGCGGCGCTCCGCGGAGCGCCGCCCTCTTCGCGGCCGCCCGGCGCGTCCGGATCAGGTCACCGGCGGCAGCGGCATGTTGCGTCCGCTCTGGGTCGGCTGGGCCTCGATGCGCAGATTGTTCTGCACGTGCTTCACGCCGCCGACCTGTTCGACGAGATCTTCCGCCCGGCGCCTGTCCTCACGGCTTTGCACGGCGCCCGTCAGGGTGACCTCGCCGCTCGCCACCCTCACCTCGATCTCCGAGGCGTCGAGCCAGGAGTCATCGCTGAGCCGGTCGTTGACGTCCTCGGTGATGCGCGCGTCCGAGCGCGTGTAGTTCTTCGGTCCGCGTCCGCGGTGCTCGCCCGCGCCCATGTCGGCGCGCCAGCCCTGGTCGGCATCGCCGTCGCTGACGCGCTGCAGCGACGGGTTGGTCCCGACGGCGCCGCGATCCTGGCCATAGCGCGCCCGGTCGGCTTCGTACCGTTGGCCGCCGACGCCCTGGTCGGCGGCGTTCCGACCACCGCCGTAGCGGCGGCCCTCCATGTCCTCGCCGCGATAAGGCCGCCCGCCGTAGGATTGGCCCCCGTAGGATTGGCCGCCATAAGACTGGCCATAAGGCTGGCCGCCATAGGCCCGTTCCCCGTAGCTCCGGTTCGGGCGGCTGAAGTCCGGGCCGCCGAAGCTCTGGCCGCTGTAGCCGCCGCGCGCCGGATCCGGCTGGCGCAGATCGAAACTGCGCTGCTCGTCGTCCCGGCCGCGCCACGTGTCGCGACCCTCGAAGTCGCGGCGGTCGCGGCGCTCGGCGTCACGACGCTCCTGATCGTCGTCACGATCGCGTCTGTGCCAATCGCTCATGGTTCGCTCCTGTCCTGGCGCCCTTGTGATCACGCGTCGCCGTTTCGGCGTCCGCCCCGCGCCAACACGGGCCGCGCCGGATCGTTCCGGCCGCGGCGGCGGCGATCCGTTCACAATCGCGGCGGGGCGGACCTCAGCGCGCCAGCGTCAGGTCCGACCAGCGCCAGGCCCCGGCGCCCAGCACCAGCCGCGGCGCGCCCGGCGCGTCGGTCAGCGACAGCAGCACCAGGCCGCGCATCGCCTGGACGCGACAGGGTCGGGGCGCAAAAGCGACCTCCACGGCGATCGCCTGGCGCACGCTGGCCAGGCCCTTGCCCTCCTCGTCGCCGTGCCGGACCCAGTCGCCGTTCCAGACCACCAGGGGCCGCCCGGCGAAGCCCGGGGCGCGGGGTGCGCGGGCCACCGCGGCCTGGACGCTGGCGTCGTTTCGCAGCGCCTGCTGCAGCCGCCGGACCATGTCGCAGCGACCGCCGCCGCCGCCGCCGTCACCGCCGCCGCCCGCGCCGTCGCCGAATGTTCCGCCCATCCCGCCGGCGCCCGCAGCCTCGGCCTCGGCGGTGAGCGCCGAGGCCAGCGCCACCGCGCTCACCGCCACCTCTCTTGGAGGTTCGGGCGGGCTCGGCGGAACCAGGCGCGGCGGGACCTCGCTCACAGCCACCTGGCGCAGAACCCGCGCGGGCGGCGGCTTGGCGGCGGCGGGCTTGGGCGGCGCAGGGGTTTTCGGCCCGGCCGGCCGGGAGGCGGGAGCCGCCGGCGCAGGTTCGGGCGACGGCATGACGAGCGGCGCCGGGACCAGCTCCACCAGGGCGCTTTCGAAGGGCGGGGGTTCGGGCGCAGGCGGGATCGGGCTGCTGACCGAGAGCACGACCACCAGCACCAGGGCGTGGCCGGCGAGCGCCAGCGCGCCCGCCAGCAGTCGCTGGCGCAACGTCTGCGCGTTCTGGCGATCGCTCGCCTGGGTCTGTGATCCCCCGATCATGCGCCTCCTCGGCCGTCCGGCCGCGGGGCCGTTCGCCAACTCGTCCGTATAAAGCAAGCCGGCGCGTCAGCATCGTGGCGCGGCACGGTCGGTCGCGCCCCTCGGAGCGGCATTAACTTTTGGTAAGCCGCCATCTTCCGGTCACGGACAGGCCATCACAGCGCCCAACAGCCTCGTGCTTTTGCAAGCTGCGCAACATCCCGCGCCGGGGCGGGTCGATCAGAAGGAGAGACTGGAATGAATACGCACACCATCTTCCGAACCGCCACCGTGGGCGGCGCCTTGCTCGCCCTCGGCCTCGTCACCAGCGGCTGCGCCAGCCACCGCTTCGTGCGCGACCAGGTCGCGGTCGTCGAGGACCACACCACGCGGGTGGAGGGCACGGCGGGCCAGGCGCTCGATCGCGCCAACGCCGCGCATAAGCTGGCGGAGGGCAAGTTCCTCTACCAGGTGGTCCTGTCGGACGATTCAGTGAAGTTCCCGGTCGACCGCCACGGCCTGTCGCCGGAGGCCGAGCAGCGGCTGGCCGAGCTGGTCCAGCGGCTGAAGACCGAGAACCGCAACGTGTATCTGGAGATCCAGGGCTACACCGACTCCACCGGTCAGCCGGATTACAACGAGAAGCTGGGCGAGGCCCGGGCCGAGGCGGTGCGCCGCTACCTGAATCAGCAGGGGGTCGCACTCAACCGTATGGCGACTATCTCCTATGGTCAGGATGCTCCGGTTGCGCCGAACGACACGCGCGAGGGCCGGGCGCAGAACCGCCGCGTCGCCATCGTCGTCCTGAGCTAGCCGCGACTCGAACGCGACGGGGCCAGGCGACGCCGCCTGGACCCGTCGCGTCCCAAGCTAGACTGACCGACCAGACCGGCCCTCCTAGAGGTCGGTCCTGAGCTGCGATGCGCCGGCGCGCGCGGGTGGGGCCGCGCCGTCCTGGCGTCGCAGAGATCATAAGAAACAACGGCATAGTCGTTCCGGGCGGCGAGAACTCCCTGCGGCTCGGTCCGCCCCGGCGGCGGCCTTTCCACGGGCCTTTGCGGGATGATCGGGCGCGCCTGCGACAAGCCGGGCTGCGACGCCCGTCGGCGGCTCAATCGTTATTCATCCGTCATAAGTATAGATATCGGCGAAGTCCCGGATATCGCTGTTCGATATGCGCGCATAGGTTGGTGCCCCCTTCCTGGCGCCTTATCATTTGCGAATCGCGGCGATCTAGGCCGCAGATCATCGAGGGAAGTGAGCGGCGTTGCCGAGGGCCAAGGGCGTCAAGAACGCGGATTACGACGCCAAGCGCCGCGAGCTCTTGGATCGTATGCTGCCGCGCTTCGCCAGCCTGGATCTGGAGCGCCCGAGCCTACGTCAGTTGGCCGTTGCGGCGGAGGTGACGGCGCCCACCCTTCAGCACTATTTCGGCGACCGCACCGGCGTGGTCGCGGCCCTGCTGGACGAATATAACCAGCGCGGCCAAACCCGGCTTTGCATGGTGTCGAAGGCCAACGGCGCCTTCGCCGCCTCGATGCGGGAATTCGCCCACGGCTTCGTCCTTGGCATGCAGGCCGGTGCGACGGTGCGGCTGGGCGACGTCTTGGCCGCCGCGCTCTGTGAAGGCCTGGCGGACCCGCTGGTCAGCCCGCTGGCGCTGACCCATGTCGTCGATCCCGCGGTGGACGCCTTGGCCGCGCGCCTGCAGGAACATCGAGACCGCGGTGAAATGATCGAGGCGGACGTGCGCGCCGCGGCGCTGATGCTGCTGTCGCCGCTGCTGCTGGCGGTGCTCCATCAGGACCAGATGAAGGGACGCCACAGCCGTCGCATGGAGCTGAACGATCTGGCCGAGCAGGTTTCGGCGGCCTTCGTGCGGGCCTATGCGGCCCCGCCCCCGTCCAAGCCGGGGACTGAACGCTAAAAACCCCGCCTGCCTATGGCCGCGGGGGGAGGAACGCCCGGCAGCGGCTCGATCGCCGATGGCCGGGCGACTTTGATCCTACTTGCGGGCCGACTCGTTGCAGCTCGAGAGTTGTTCGCTCGTCAGCGGCTTGGAGGGCGGGCCGAAATTGGTCACGCCGCCGACCTGACGGGCGAGTTCCTTGCAGCCGCGGATGCTGGCGGTGTCGGAGCTCGGCGCCCGGCTGGCGCAGACGTCGCCCAGACATTCGAAGACGGCGCCGCCGGCGACCGGCTTCACCGCGCCCGAGGTGCTGGCCGTCAGCTTGGCGACGACGGGTTCGGCCATCGCGCCGGAGGCGATGGAGAAGATGGCGGCGGCGGCCGCCAGGGTGATTTTCAGCTTCATTCTAAGCCTCGCGAGATGGACGTTTTTCCCATGGCCCGGAAAACCAGGCCCGACGCTTGAGTAGCCCAAAGAGGTGAACAGTGTTTTATTGACGGGCCTGCAAAAACCGCGATCTCGCAGCTGTTTGCGGCGCGCGTTGAAGGGAACGCGGTTCTTGTGGATGGCCGCAGAGCCGGGGCGGGCGCCCGCCCGCCGGTCCCGCCGCCGCCGCCGGCCGTGGCGGGGCTCGCTTAGGCCTTTACAACGGCATGGTCGCTTGCCAATGGTTCGCAGAATTTAGAGCCGGGCCGGAGCGCCGAGCCCCAGGGAAGGAAATCAGCATGGGTGCAAAGCTGGGCGGCGGAGGCGGTGGACGCTTCGATCTCGGCCAAAACAGCGACATCAACGTCACGCCGTTTGTCGACGTGATGCTGGTGCTCCTCATCATCTTCATGGTGTCTATTCCCGCGGCGACGGTGTCGGTCAAGCTCGACCTGCCGCCGGCCATTCCGCCGCCCCCGGGCGCGAAGGTCGAGGAGCCGGTGCTGGTCAATATTCAGCAGGGCGGGGTGGTCTACATCGGCGACCGTTCGACGGATCTCGACCGTCTCACCGGCGACCTCTCGGCGATCCTGAGCCAGAAGGACCCGAGCAAGCCGGCGACCGAACAGCGCGTCTACATCCGCGCCGATCGCACGGTCCGCTACGGCGACTTCATGTCGGTGATGAACGTTCTTCAGGGCAACGGCTTCTATCAGGTCGCCCTGATCAACGAAGAGCTCTCCTAAGACGGATCCAGAGCGTCTTCGACGAGATTGCGAAAGGCCCGCCGGATCTCCGGCGGGCCTTTTTGCTGTGCGCAGGCCGGACCTGCTCTGACCGCTAGGCGACCAGCTGCAGGCCGCCGTCCACCGCCAGGACCTCGCCGGTGATGTAGGCCGAGCGGCCCATGAAGAGGATGGCGTCGGCGACCTCCTCGACCGTCGCGGCGCGGCCGAGCGGCACCTTGGCGAGCGCCTCCTCATGCTTGGCGTAGCGGCGCAGGCCCAGGGTGTCCGTCACCCCCGGCGAGACCGCGTTGAGCCGCACGCCTTGCGGGGCCCTCTCCACCGCCAGCGTCCGCGTCAGATTGACGACCCCGGCCCGGGCGGCGGCCGAATGCGCCATCTCCGGCGCGCCGCGCTGCCAGAGGTTGGCCACCACATTGACCACGGCGCCGCCTCGCCGGCTCAGCGCCGGGAAGAGCTGTCGGCAAAGGTAGAAGGCGCCGGTGAGATTGGTGTCGACGACCGCATGCCAGCCCTTGGGCGACAGCTCGGCGGTCGGGGCGGCGAACTGGCCGCCGGCGCTGTTGATCAGCAGGTCCAGGCCATCCTCGACGCGGACGGCGAGCTCGGCCATGCGGTCCCAGTCGCGCACGTCGCCGACGAAGGCTTCGGCCGCGCCGCCGGCGCTGGCGATGTCCTGGACCGCGGCGTCGAGCCTGGCCTCGGTGCGCCCGACCAGGATCACCCGCCAGCCTTCGCGCGCCAGCCGCAGCGCACAGGCCAGGCCGATCCCGGAGCCGCCGCCCGCGACGACGGCGACCGGCTGCTGGGCGGCGGTGATGGAAACGGTCTCAGGCATGGGCCCTCCTTTCGGGGCGGAGCCGCTGGAGAGGCCGTAACGCCCCCTCAGTCGGCTGCGCCGACCGCTCCCGTTCGCCCGACGGTCGCATCCGGCCCGCGGCCGGACAAGCTCCGCCTATTCCGCGGGATCGCCTGGAGCCGGCTGTTCGGCGAGTTCGCGCAGGTAGCGGCCGTATTCGCTCTTGGCCTGGGCCCGGCCCAGGGCGGCCAGCTGGGCGGCGTCGATCCAGCCCTTGCGGAAGGCGATCTCCTCGATGCAGCCGATCCGCAGGCCCTGGCGCTGTTCGAAGGTGCGGATCAACTCGCCGGCCTGGATCAGGCTGTCGTGGGTGCCGGCGTCCTCCCAGGCGAAGCCGCGGCCCAACAGCTCGACGTGCAGTTCGCCGGCCTCGAGATAGAGCTGGTTCAGGGCGGTGATCTCCAGCTCGCCGCGGGCGGAGCGGGAGAGGGTGCGGGCCATCTCGCTGGCCCGGCCGTCGTAGAAGTAGAGGCCGGTCACCGCATAGTTGGACTTCGGCGCCGCCGGCTTTTCCTCGATCGACAGGGCGCGGCCGTCGGGGCTGAGCTCGACCACGCCATAGCGTTCGGGGTCGTGCACCGGATAGCCGAAGACGGTGGCGCCGCCCTCGCGGGCGTGGGCGTTGCGCAGCATCTGGCCGAAACTCTGGCCGAAGAAGATGTTGTCGCCGAGGATCATCACGCTGGGCTCGCCGCCGACGAAGTCCTCGCCCAGGATATAGGCCTCGGCGAGGCCGCCGGGATTCGGCTGGACGATGTATTCGAACCGCACGCCGAGCTGTGACCCGTCGCCGAGCAGCCGCCTGAAGCTGGCCTGGTCCTCGGGGGTGGTGATGATCAGGATCTCGCGCACGCCGGCCAGCAGCAGGACCGACAAGGGATAGTAGATCATCGGTTTGTCGTAGACCGGCAGCAGCTGCTTGGAGGTCGCCAGCGTCAGCGGATGAAGACGGGTGCCGGAGCCCCCCGCCAGGATGATTCCGCGCCTCATGCGACCGGAGCTCCGTTGGAAGACAGGGTGGGACGGGCGAGCTCGACCAGGATTTCGGCGAGCGGCTCGCGCCAGGGCCGCGGGCGCCAGTCGAACGTCCGCTCGAGCTTGCCGGTGTCGAGCGTGCCGCGCGCCGGGCGCCGGGCCGGCGCGGGCCGGTCGGCGGTGGCGATCGGATCGACCCGCGGGGCCTCCCCGTTCATCGCCATCTCCAACACGGCCTGGGCGAATTCACGCCAGCTGGTCTCGCCGGCGTTGGCGAAGTGGAAGAGGCCGAAGGCCGGGTCGCCCGCCTCGGCGCGGGCCAGCCGCGGCGCCTGGGCCAGCACGAAGGCGGCGAGGTCGGCCGCTGCGGTCGGGCGTCCGAACTGGTCGTCGACGACCCGCAGCGGCTGTCCCTCGCGGGCGAGCCTGAGCATGGTCTTCACGAAGTTCTTGCCGTGGGCGGAGACCACCCAGGAGGTGCGCAGCACGAGGCTGCGCGGGCAGGCCGCCAGCGCCATCCGCTCGCCGGAGAGCTTGCTGGCGCCGTAGACGCTGAGCGGGTTGGTCGGGTCCGCCTCGACGTAGGGCGCGCCCTTGCGCCCGTCGAAGACGTAGTCGGTCGAGATGTGGACCAGCGCCGCCCCGGCGGCGGCGCAAGCCGCGGCGATGGCCGCCGGCGCCTCGCCGTTGATTTCGTGGGCGAGGCCCGGCTCGGACTCGGCCTGATCGACGGCGGTGTAGGCGGCGGCCAGGATCACCAGGTCCGGCCTGGCTGCGCGCACGTGGCGGGCGGCGGCTTCGGGGTCGGAGAGGTCGGCTTCGGCGCGGGAGAGGGCGGTCAGCTCGACCGCATGGCCCGGCGCCTGGCGGACGAGTTCACGCGCCAGCTGGCCGCTGGCCCCGTACTGCAGGATCTTCAGGCTCATACGTGCACCAGGCCCAGCCGCTCGGAGTTGAAGCCGCGCTCGCGAATGCGCAGCACCCAGTCGCGGTTCTCGACGTACCAGCGCACCGTGTCTTCCAGCCCGGCCTCGAGCGGCATGCGCGGACGCCAGCCCAGCTCGGCCTCGAGCTTGGCCGCGTCGATCGAGTAGCGGAAATCGTGCCCGGGCCGGTCGGTGACGAAGGCGATCTTCTCGGCGTGGGCGGAGTTGGCGGGGGCGTAGGCGTCGAGGTGGGCGCAGAGCATCCGCACCACCTCGATGTTGCGCTTCGAGGCGTCGCCGCCGATGCAGTAGGTCTCGCCCAGCCGGCCCCGGTCCAGCACCAGCAGCAGGGCCTCGGCGTGGTCGTCGACGTGCAGCCAGTCGCGCACCTGCCGTCCGTCGCCGTAGACCGGGATCGACTTGCCCTCCAGCGCCCGGGCGATCACCGTCGGGATCAGCTTCTCGGGAAACTGGAACGGCCCGTAGTTGTTCGAGCAGTTGGTCAGCACCACCGGCAGGCCATAGGTGCGGCCCCAGGCGCGCACCAGATGGTCGGCGCCGGCCTTCGACGCCGAATAGGGCGAGTTGGGGTCGTAGGGCGTGGCCTCGGTGAAATCGCCGTCCTCGCCCAGGGCGCCGAACACCTCGTCCGTCGAGACGTGGTGGAAGCGGAAAGCCGCCTTCCGGTCCGCCGGAAGACCGTTCCAGTATGCGCGCGCGGCCTCCAGCAGGATCGCCGTGCCGACGACATTGGTGCGCACGAAGTCGAGCGGGCCTTCGATGGCGCGGTCGTTGTGGGACTCGGCCGCCAGGTGCATTACCGCATCCGGCTGGTGGCGGGCGAAGATCTCGCCCACCCGCGCGGGGTCGCAGACGTCGGCCTGCTCGAAAGCGTAGCGCGGGTCGGCGGCGACCAGGGCCACGTTCTCCAGATTGGCGGAATAGGTGAGGGCGTCGAGGTTCACCACCTCATGGCCGTCGGCGACGGCCCGTCGCACGACAGCCGATCCGATGAATCCGGCGCCCCCCGTAATCAGGATCTTCATGCGGTCTTTCTAAGCTTCTCGCAGCCTGCCATGCCGCTCATCAACCGTCCCCTTCGCCCTCTTACAACGAAAAGGCTAGGGCTCAACCCCAAGCCGCGACTGTGAAATCCGGCGGACGGCCCTTGAAGCCGCGAGCGTGGCGCCCATACAACCGTCATTCGCACGAGCAACGTGCGTTCGGCGTCCCCTGGCCGGCGAAGCGGAATCGGAACGGCAGATCGTGGACGAGGCCAGCAAACAGAGACCCATCCGCGCCGCCCGCCGCGGACCGGACCTGACCGCCGGTCCGATCGGCCCGACCCTGATCGCCTTCGCCCTGCCGGTGCTGGGCTCGAACATCATCCAGACGCTGAACGGCTCGGTGAACACCGCCTGGGTCAGCCACATTCTTGGCGAAGCCGCCCTGACCGCCAGCGCCAACGCCGGCCAGGTCTTCTTCCTGATGATCGGCGTCGTCTTCGGCATCTCGATGGCGGCCAACATCATGATCGGCCAGGCGGTCGGCGCGCGCGACGAAGCCGCCGCCGGCCGGGTGGTCGGCACCTGCACCGTCTTCTTCATCGTCGCGTCGCTGGCGCTGGCGGTGGCCGGGGGCGTCCTCACCCCGGCCATTCTCGACCTCATGGGCACCCCGGCGGACGCCCGGCCCGGCGCGATCGTCTATCTGCGGATGCTGTTCGCCGCCATGCCGTCGATCTACTTCTTCCAGTTCGTGATGATGGCTCAGCGCGGCGTCGGCGATTCCCGCACGCCCTTCTATTTCGCCATCGTCCAGGTGGCGCTCGACATCGTCCTGAACCCGCTGCTGATCATCGGCGTCGGGCCGTTTCCGCGGATGGGCATCGTCGGTTCGGCGACGGCCACCCTGGTGTCGCAGTCGCTGACCCTGCTGGTCATGCTGGTCTACCTCTACCGAAAGCGGTCGATCCTGGTGATCCGGCCCCGGGAGTGGCGCCTGTTGATCCCCAACCTCGGGATCCTGCGGACCCTGGTGTTCAAGGGCATGCCCATGGGCTTCCAGATGATCGTCATCAGCCTCGCCGGCCTGACGATGATGCGCTTCGTCAACCAATACGGCTCGCACACCGGCGCCGCCTATGGCGCGGCCCTGCAGCTCTGGAACTATGTGCAGATGCCGGCCATGGCGCTCAGCGCGGCCATCTCCTCCATGGCGGCGCAGAACGTCGGCGCGCGGCGCATGGATCGGGTGGAGCGGGTGGCCTGGATCGGCGCCGGCTATGCGCTGGTCTGCTCGGTGGTCCCCATCGTCGCCATCCTGCTCAGCCAGCATCTGGTGCTGCGGGCCTTCCTGCCGGCCGACAGCCCCTCCCTGCCGATCGCCGAGCGCATCAACCTCATCGCCATCTGGAGCTTCGTGCCCTTCGGCGTGGCCTTCGCCTTCTCCGGCGTGGTGCGGGCGACCGGCGTGGTCTGGCCGCCGCTGCTGGCGATGATCGTCGCCCTGTGGTTCGTGCGGATTCCGTTCGCGCAGGTGATGCAGCCCTACTGGGGCGCCGATGCGGTCTGGGCGAGCTTCCCGCTGGGCAGCCTGGTCACCCTGGTGATCGCCATGAGCTACTATCGCTGGGGCCGTTGGCGCACGGTGCGGCTGGTCGACACCACCCCGCACGGCGAGACGCCGGACCCTGGCCAGGGTCCCTCCACCGGCGTCGAGGAGACGGAAGGCCAGGCCGCGGCGGTCGTCCGCCTCAAGGCGCATCAGGGCGGCTAGGCGGGCGACGGCGATCCGCCAAGGCTGCGACAAAGCGTCCGAAAGCGGACCGCTCGTCGGCGGCGGCATGAGAAGAAACCCAAGCTTAAGCAAGGCGCTCCCAAGGTGAAGACCTACGGGGGGAGCCAGAATGGCCAATCACCAAGGCGAAGATCTCTTTGCGTCGATGTTCCGCGAGGGCGTCGCCGCATGAGTAAGATTATTCTGACGGTCGACGACTCGCGAACGATGCGGGACATGCTGCGAATGGCCCTGGTCGACGCCGGGTTCGAAGTCGTTCAGGCGGAAGACGGGGTGCACGGCCTGGAGGTTCTTCTGGGGGCCAAGCCGGACGTCATCATCACCGACATCAACATGCCGCGCATGGACGGCTACGGCTTCATGGAAGGCGTGCGGTCCGATCCCCAGCACCGCGCCATCCCCATCCTGGTCCTGACCACCGAGTCCAGCGCCGAGAAGAAGATGCGGGCGCGCGACGCCGGCGCTACGGGCTGGATCGTCAAGCCTTTCGACCCGCAGAAGCTGGTCGACGCCATCAACCGCGTTGCAGCCTGAGAGCGCCGCGATGAATCAGATCCGGCCTCTCGCCGAACGTCGCGCGGAGCGCCTTGGCTACGCCCCCCCCCTCCCAGCGCTGGTCCGCCGCTCGACCGCGGAGGGCGACGTCATCCACATCGTTCAGGGCGAGCAGCACGTCAGCGAGGATCCGAACCTCTGCATCGCCACCCTGCTGGGAAGCTGCGTGGCGGCCTGCCTGCGCGATCCCGTCGCCAACGTGGGCGGCATGAACCACTTCCTGCTGCCGGGCTCGGACAATCCCCGCGGCGAGGCCGAGAACATCGGCATCGGCGTGCACGCCATGGAGCTGCTGGTGAACGCCCTGCTGGCCCATGGCGCGCGCCGCGAGCGCATCGAGGCGAAGCTGTTCGGCGGCGGGCGCGTCGTCGCCGGCCTCACGGCGGTCGGCGAGAAGAACGCCCAGTTCGCCGAGGACTTCCTGCGCCGCGAAGGCATCCAGCACGTCGGCGGCTCGCTGCGGGGCGACGCGGGACGCCGCCTCCAGTACTGGCCGGTGAGCGGCCGCGCCCGCCAGGTCTTCATGGCCAGCACCGCGCCGGAACTGCTCGCGCGCGAGATCAAGCCGGTCATCGCGCCGAGGGCGGAAGACTCCGGCGAGCTGGACCTCTTCTAGGCCGCGGCCCCTCGAGCCCTCTCCCCGCTTGCGGGGAGAGGGCGCTACCCGCCCGGCTCCACCAGCGCCGAATAGACCAGGGTCCGAAGCTCCCGCCGCACGGTGGTGGCGGAGGACGGGAGCAGCTGGGTCATGAAGATCGCGACGATCTTCTCCACCGGATCGACCCAGAAGGCCGTCGAGGCCATGCCGCCCCAATAGAACTCGCCGACGCTCGACGGCAGCAGGGTCTGCGGCGGGTCGAACACCACGGCGAACCCGAGCCCGAAGCCGACGCCCGCATAGGTGCTCTCGGAGAACAGCGAGCGCGAGTGGCGGGTCAGGTCGCCGCCGCCCGGCAGGTGGTTGGTGGTCATCAGCTTCAGCGTCTTGGGCGCCAGGATGCGCGCGCCGTCGAGCTCGCCCCCGTTCAGCAGCATCTGGGCGAAGCGCAGATAGTCGGCCGCGGTCGAGACCAGGCCGCCGCCGCCGGAGAGCAGCCTCGGCGGGGCGAGGAAAGGGCTGGTGCGCGGGTCGTCCTGCAGCCTCATCCCGCCCCATTCCGAGCCATTGGGGGGCGTGGCCTCGTAGCAGGCGGCGAAGCGCGGCTGCTGGTCCTCGCGGACGAAGAAGCCGGTGTCGACCATCTTCAGGGGGCTGAAGATCCGCTCCTGCAGAACGACGTCGAGGGGTTTTCCGGCGACCTTCTGCACCAGGTAGCCGGCCACGTCGGTGGAGACCGAATAGTTCCAGGCCGTCCCCGGCGAGAACTCCAGCGGCGCCGTCGCCAGGGCTTCGATCAGCCCCTGCAGGTCGCGCTCGCCATGGAAGGCTTCGAGGTCCAGCTGGCGGTAGGCCGCGTCGACATTGGAGCGGTACTGGAAGCCGTAGGTCAGCCCCGAGGTGTGGCGCAGCAGGTCGACGACCTGCATCGGCCGCTCGGGCGGGACGGTCAGGAAGCCGCCCGCGACGCCGGCCTGGAAGACGCCGAGCCCCGCCCACTCCGGAATGTGCCGGGCGACCGGATCGTCGAGCGCTATGAGCCCCTCCTCGACCAGCGACATCAACGCCACCGAAGTGACCGGCTTGGTCATCGAGTAGATGCGGAAGACCGTATCCTCGGCGAGCGCGATCCCGCGCTCCGGATCCTGCTGGCCGAGCACGGTCTGGTGCGCCACCTCGCCGTGGCGGGCGAGGAGGAATTGGGCGCAGGGCATCCGCCCGGGACCGACGTAGCGGTCCTGCAGGAAGCGGTCGATCCGCGTCAGCCGCTCCGGCGAAAAGCCGTGCGCCGTGGCCCTGCTCATGGCTCTCTCCTGATGGCTCGCGCAACTTTGCTCGTGCGAGGCGGACGGCGACAATGTATGGCGCCAGAGAAGGATGGGCCTATAGGTCGCGACGATGGGAAACGCCGGCGCGCGGTCAGCAGGTGAAAAGGAGTTCGGGGAGTGAGCGAACAAGTTGGCGGCCGACGGCCGTTGATCGTGGGCATCGGCGGAACCATCCGCGCGGGTTCGACGACCGAGACGGCGCTGATCTGCAGCCTGCGGACGGCCGAGGCGATGGGGGCCGAGACCCGCCTGTTCGGCGGCGACTTCCTCGCCAAGTTGCCGATCTTCGATCCCCGCCCTTGCGACCCCACGCCCGAGCAGCTGGAGCTGGTCGAGGCGGTGCGCCAGGCCGACGGCGTCATCATCGGTAGCCCCGGCTATCACGGCTCGATCTCCGGCGTGGTGAAGAATGCCCTCGACACCCTGGAGATCACCGCCAAGGACGCCTCGCCCTACTTCCACGGCAAGCCGGTGGGCGCCGTGGTCACCGCCTACGGCTGGCAGGCGACCGGCAGCACGTTGAACGCGCTGCGCGGCATCATACATGCAATGCGGGGCTGGCCGACGCCGTTCGGCGCCGCGCTCAACTCCACGGCCGGCCTGTTCGACGAGACCGGCGCCTGTCGTGATCCAAAGGACGCCTGGGCGCTGCAGACCGTGGCGGAACAGGTGATGGAGTTCGCCAGGATGCGGGTTCGCTGATGACCAAGCCCTATCTCGTGCCCCCGGGCGACGGGACGTCGGACGACGACGTCGCCTCCGCCATCTCGCCGATCGAGGACATCATCGAGGACGCCCGCAACGGGCGCCCCTACATCCTGGTCGACGCCGAGGACCGCGAGAACGAGGGTGACGTCATCATCCCGGCGCAGTTCGCCACGCCGGACCAGATCAACTTCATGGCCCGCCACGCGCGCGGCCTGATCTGCCTGTCGATCGGCGCCGAGCGCGCGCGCCAGCTGCGCCTGCCGCCGATGGCCTGGGACAACCAGGCCGGCCACGGCACCGCCTTCACCGTCTCGATCGAGGCCCGCGAAGGCGTGACGACGGGCATCTCCGCCCACGATCGCTCGCACACCATCGCCGTCGCCATCGATCCGACCAAGAGTCCCGACGACATCGTCTCGCCGGGTCACGTTTTCCCGTTGGTGGCGAAGGACGGCGGCGTCCTGGTCCGCGCCGGGCATACCGAGGCGGCGGTCGACATCTCTCGCCTGGCCGGGCTGAACCCCGCCGGCGTGATCTGCGAGATCATGAAGGACGACGGCTCCATGGCCCGCCTTCCGGACCTCGTGGGGTTTGCGCAGCTGCACGGCATGAAGATCGGCACCATCGCCGACCTGATCGCCTATCGCCGCCGCACCGAGCGCCAGGTGGAGCGGGTGCTGGATACGCCGTTCGAAAGCGTCTACGGCGGCCGCTTCCGCATGCTGATCTATCGCAACGTGCTCGACCGCACCGAGCATGTGGTGCTGACCAAGGGCAAGATCGACATCGACAGCCCCACCCTGGTGCGCATGCACAAGGTGGACATGGCCGCCGACATGCTGGGGCATGTGGAGACCCGCCAGGACTTCGTGCCGCGCGCGTTGAGCGCCATCGGCGCCTACGACGGCGCCGGCGTGGCGGTCTTCATCCGCAGCTCCGATCCCGACGCCATGTCGCAGAAGTACGGCCAGCCGGACGTGCAGCAGGACGCCAACATCCAGCGCGACTACGGCATCGGCGCCCAGATCCTGCTGGACCTCGGGGTCCGCGACATCATCCTTCTGACCGCCGCCAAGGCGAACCTGCGCCTGCCGGGCTCGGGCGGCTACGGCATCCGCATCGTCGGGCGCCAGGAGCTCTGACCCCCGCCCGCATCGGCAACGCACGGGGCGGCTGAGCATTTCGAGGCGTCATGAGCGCGCTTCGCATCGGCTGCTCGGGCTGGGCCTACAAGGACTGGCGCGGCCCCTTCTATCCGCCGCGGGTCAAGGACCGCGACCGGCTGGCCTATTACGCCAGCCGGTTCGACACCGCGGAGATCAACGCCAGCTTCTACCGCCTGCCGTCCGAGGCGGCGGTCGAGGGCTGGGCGAAGGGCGCGCCCGCGGCGTTCGTCTTCGCCTGGAAGGTCAGCCGCTTCATCACCCACAACAAGAAGCTCAAGGACTGCGCGCAGTCCGTCGCCCTGGTGTTCGGCCGCATGGCGCCGCTCGGTCGCGCCTACGGCCCGGCGCTGATCCAGCTGCCGCCGCAGCTGCGGCGGAACGACGATCGGCTGGCGGATTTCCTCGGCCTGCTGCCCAAGGGCCGGCGCCACGCCGTCGAGTTCCGTCACGAGAGCTGGTACGCGCCGGAGATCTTCCAGATCCTCGCCGACTTCGATGCGGCGCTCTGCATCTCCGACCACCATTCGGCGCCCTCGCCGTGGGAGGTCACCGCCTCCTGGGTCTATCTCCGCGGCCATGGGCCCGGCGGGCGCTACGTCGGACGCTATCCGGAGGCCGAGTTGCGGCGCTGGTCCGAGGCCATCGGGCGCTGGCGCCGCGAGGGGCGGGACGTCTACGCCTACTTTGACAACGACGTGAAGAGCGCCGCGCCCTTTGACGCCCTGCGGCTGAAGGCGCTCACTCAGCGAGCAGCTTCGATAGGGCGTTGATCGTGAAGTCGATGACAACCTTGGCGGGCGTTTTTGCCGCACGTTCATTTTGGGTGAAGGCTGTCCGTCTATCCTGCCGGGACCTACGCTCACGGCAGGCTGTCGTCGCAGGCGGAGGGATTTTCAGCCGGCATTCATCGACGCCCTGATGTAAGTTGTTGGGTCGTAAGGACAAACCTGAGTATTGGCATGGCGAGTGGAAACGCTTTCGAGCTGCAGCCGCAGGGCTTTCTGAACGCCGACGCGCGCACGGGGTACGGCAGCAACGGCAAGATCAGCTACACGATCGACCAGGCCGCCAACCAGCTGCTGCGAGGCGAGCCGGGCTGGGGGGCGATGGGCCAAGCGTACACGGTGACCTACGCCTATCGCTCGACCGCGCCCTTCGACATGCCGTCCGACACCGCGGGCTTCCAGCGTTTCACCCAGGCTCAGATCAATGCGACGGAGCTGGCGCTCAAGGCCTGGTCCGACGTCGCCAACATCCGCTTCGTAAGGGTCGGCGTCGGGACCTTCGGCGAGGGGGCCTATTCGAACAACGCCTCCATCCTGCTGGGCGGCTACACCTCCGGCGAAGAGGACGCCTCGGCCTTCGCCTACTATCCGGGATCGACGGCCGCGAGCTCGACCGACGGCGACGTCTGGGTGAATTCGAGCCTCAGCTACAACGCCAACCCGACGCTCGGCCAATACGGCGCCACGGTGCTGGTGCACGAGCTGGGCCACGCCATCGGCCTGGCACATCCGTCCGACTACGACTCGCTGACCGACGCCGACCCGACCTACGCGGCCGACGCCAGCTATTACGAGGACGACCGTCAGTACTCGGTCATGAGCTATTTCAGCGAAGCCAACACCGGGGCCAACTTCGGCGGGGCCTATCCCGCCGCCCCGATGCTGGACGACATCGCCGCGGCCCAGCAGGCCTACGGCGCCAACATGGCCACCCGCACCGGCGACACGGTCTACGGCTTTCACGCCAACGCGGACGCGCCCTGGTTCATCGCCAGCTCCAGCGCCTCGAAGCTGGTGTTCGCGGCCTGGGACGCCGGCGGGACCGACACCTTCGACTTCTCAGGCTACAGCAACAGCCAGGTGATCGACCTGCGGGCCGGCTTCTTCTCGAACGTCGGCGGTCTCGTCGGCAATGTCGCGATCGCCCAGAACGTGGTCATCGAGAACGCGGTCGGCGGCGGCGGGGCGGACGTGATCCACGGCAACGCGGCGGGCAACACCATCGACGGCGGGACCGGCGCCGACACCCTCGACGGCGGGACGGCCGGCCGCAACCAGCTGTTCGGCGGCGACGGCTCGGACTCGATCACCGGCGGCGCCGACTTCGACGCGGTCAACGGCAACAAGGGCGAGGATACGATCGACGGCGGCGCCGGGGGCGCCGACTGGCTGCTGGGCGGCCAGGGCAATGACCGCGTCACCGCCCACAGCGGCAATGTCATCCTCAACGGCAACCTCGGCCTCGACACCGTCACCGGCGGGACCGGCGACGACATCGTCCGCGGCGGCCAGGGCGCCGACGTGCTGAACGGCGGGGCGGGCAATGACCAGCTGTTCGGCGATCTGGGCGATGACACGCTCACCGGCGGGACGGGGGCCGACCTCTTCCACGTCGCCCCGAACGGCGGCGCCGATCGGGTGCTGGACTTCCATCTGAACGAAGGCGACCGCATCCAACTCGACGGGATCGCCAGCTACACCCTGACCCAGAGCGGGGCCGACACGGTCATCGCCCTCGGCCTGGCGGCGGATCAGGTGATCCTGGTGGGCGTCCAGGCGAGCAGTCTGGAGGCGGGCGCGATCCTGCTGGCTTGAGGGCGGCGCAGGACGCTCGCTCGCTGCCGCGCGGCGATAATGCGGTTCCCAGATTGCGCGATCCGGCCTATATAACGATCTGCACCGCCCGGCCGAAAGGCCGGGCGCCTTCGTTTCCGAGAGCCGGAAAGTACCATGACCGACATCCTGATGCCGAAGGCGACCGCCGTTTGGCTGGTGGACAACACCTCGCTCACCTTCGAGCAGATCGCCGATTTCTGCGGCCTGCATCCGCTCGAGGTGAAGGGGATCGCCGACGGCGAAGTGGCGCGCGACATTCGCGGCGCCGACCCGATCGCCAACGGCCAGCTCTCCCGTGAAGAGCTGGACGCGGCGCAGAAGAACGCCGCCTACCGCATGAAGGCGCAGAAGAGCCGGCACGCCGAGCTCCTCAAGCCGGTCAAGAAGGCGCCGCGCTACACGCCGGTGTCGCGCCGCCAGGATCGGCCGGACGCTATCGCCTGGTTCCTGCGCAACCACCCGGAAGTCGCCGACAGCCAGATCGCGCGCCTGCTGGGCACCACCAAGGCCACCATCGACCAGGTGCGCAGCCGCAGCCACTGGAACTCGGCCAACATCAAGCCGGTCGACCCGGTGACGCTCGGCCTCGCCAGCCAGCTGGAGCTGGACGGGGTGGTGCGGAAAGCGGCCGACAAGAAGGCCAAGGACGACGCCCGTCGCGGCATCGTCGACGTGGAGGGCCCGACCCTGCGTCCGGCGTCCGAAGCGGGCGCCTACGAAGACGTCGAGGAGCCGGAGGAGCGCGAGCGCAAGACCGACCTGCGCAACGTCTTCGCGCCGAACGACGCCGAGGCTTACGAAGACGAAGACTAGGTTCGGACACGCGGGAACGCCGCCCACCCCGCGCCAGCGCGGGATGAGCGGCGGCCCCGGATCGCCCCTGCGGTTTAGTGGGCTCGCCCGCGCAGACTCTCCATCTCTTCCTTGAGCTTGAGCTTCTGTCGCTTGAGCTCCCTCAGTCTGAGGTCATCGGCAGCGGGCCTGCGCAGTTCGTCCTGAATCGCTTGATCGAGAGACTGGTGGCGAGATCCGAGTTCGCGGATCCTGGCTTCCACGGCCATGATGGTATGTCTCCTCGCTGGGGGGAGTTTGAGTGAACACCCGCTTCCCCCGACTGTCAGATCACATATCTTTGCAGCCGGTGGAGCTGACGCGGCGCCGTTGATTCAGGCGTTTGGGGCCTTCTGCATGTCGAAAGATGAACAACCGCCGCTTGTGGTGGGGATCTCCGGCGCCTCCGGCGTCGCCTACGGCCTGCGCGCGCTCGACGCCTGCCGCGAGCTGGGCGTCGCCAGCCATCTGGTGATCAGCCGCTCGGCGATGCTGACATTGGCCCAGGAGAGCGATCTGACCCTGGCCGAGGTCCAGGCCAAGGCCGACGTGGTCCATAAGGTCACCGACATCGGCGCCTCGATCGCCTCCGGCTCCTTCCGCACCCTGGGCATGATCGTAGCGCCCTGTTCGGTGCGCACCATGAGCGAGATCGCCACCGGCGTGACCTCCACCCTGCTCAGCCGCGCGGCGGACGTGACCCTTAAGGAACGTCGCACGCTTGTCTTGATGGTGCGCGAGACGCCCTTGCACCTCGGTCACTTGAGAACCCTGGTGCGACTGGCCGAAATGGGCGCGATCATCGCCCCGCCCCTGCCAGCCTTCTACGCCCGGCCGCAGAGCCTGGCGGAGATGGTGGACCAGTCGGTGGGCCGGGCGCTCGACCTGTTCGGGCTCGCCTGGCGGCCGGTGCGGCGCTGGGGCGGGGACATCGCCCCGCTGAACGAAGAGGACTGAGCCGATGGCGCTGTGGGATTGGATGCTGGCCGCCTATGCGCGGCCAGGGGTTCCGGAGACCTGCCTGACGCTGCAGGACGAGTTTGGCCAGAACACCTCCGTCCTGCTGTGGGCGGCGTGGGCGAGGCCTGCGGACGCGGGCGTTTTCGAAACCGCGACCCGGGTGGCGCAAACCTGGGACCAGACGACCCTTCATCCGCTGCGCGCGGTGCGTCGCGCGCTGAAGGCGCCGTTTCCGCCGGTGGCCGACGCCGCGCGCGAGGGCCTGCGGGAGGACGTCAAGGCGGCCGAGCTGCGCGCCGAGCGCGTGCTGGTCGAGACCTTGGAAGCGCTCAGCGGCGCTCCGGCTGACAAGGCGGAAGCCGGCGATCAAGGCTCGGCGCTGCAGGCCCTGACGGCGGCCGTAAAGGCCTGGGGACGGCCGGCGCCGGACGATGCGCTGGCTGCGCTCGCGGCGGGCTTGGCGTAATGTCGATGTTCATGGACGAACTCGAAGAAGATGCGCTGCGGGCAAGACTGGCGGAACTTCGTCAGGACCACGCCGACCTGGACGCCGCCGTCAATGCGCTCTCGGCCTCGCCACTGCCGGACATGCTGCTGATCGGCCGGCTGAAGCGGAAGAAGCTCGCCATGAAGGACGAGATCAGCCGCATCGAAGCCCAGCTGAACCCCGACCTCATCGCCTAGGGCGTGGCGGCGACATCGTCCTTCTCCCCTTGTGGGAGAAGGTGTCGGGCGGTAGCCCGACGGATGAGGGGTCGAAGATGACCTCCGCCTCGACAGCGCCGCCGCTCGTCCGAGAGTTCTGAGAGACCCCTCATCCGACCCGCTTGCGCGGGCCACCTTCTCCCACAAGGGGAGAAGGAGCGTGCGAGCGTTCGCGAGTCGCCGCTACTCCCGCCCAGCCCGCTTGGCGTACATGGCCGCGTCGGCTTCGGCGATGACGGCCTCGGGATCGGCGGCGGCGCGGATCTCGGCGACGCCCCAGGAAACCTTGACCTGCATCGACGGCGGCAGGCCCTCGACGGGCGCGGCGGCGATGGCGGCAGCCAGGGATTCGGCCTTGGCCTCCGCCTGGAAGCCGTTGGTCTGCGCCAGGATCACCGCGAACTCGTCGCCCCCCATTCGGCCGGCCACGTCCGAGCCGCGGATATGTCCCAGGAGCTGGGCGGCGACCGCCTTCAGCGCCGCGTCGCCGGCGGCGTGGCCGAACCGGTCGTTGATCGCCTTCAGCCCGTCGAGGTCGAAATAGGCGAGGCTGGCCGAGGCGCCGTAGCGTTCGGTGAAGTCGCACGTCCGGACCAGCTCGCGCACCAGGGCGCGGCGATTGAACAGCGGGGTCAGGGCGTCGCGGTCGGCCAGCCCCTCCGCCTCTTCCAGGCGCGCCTTCAACCGGGCGAGCTCGGCGCGCAGCTCGGCGTTCTCGCGCGCCAGTTCGGCGGGCCCCCCGGGGGTCGGGCGGTCGTTGTCGGCAGCCGTGATCATCATGCAGCCCGGCCCTCAACTCTCAGCAAGGAATCGCGCCGAAGGGCGACCTTGGTGGAATTTAGCCATCCTGGTTGCGGCGGCAATGCCGGCGCCTATACTCCGCGCCCTTCCGGCTGACGCGTGTCAGGCGAAAGTGGACGGCGGCGTCGCTGTTCGACGCGCCTATCTCTTTCTTGCTGTTTCTGGGGCTTACGGGGGTCTGTTAGGAAAATGAGCGCCGCCGCGCCCGTCGCCATCATCATGGGCAGCCGATCTGACTGGCCGGTGCTTCGCCACGCCGCCGAAATGCTGGACGAGCTGGGGGTGGCCTACGAGGCCAAGGTGGTCTCCGCCCATCGCACGCCCGACCGCATGTACGCCTTCGCCAAGGGGGCCCAGGCCGCTGGCGTCAAGGTGATCATCGCCGCCGCCGGGGGCGCGGCGCATCTTCCTGGGATGACTGCATCGCTCACCGACCTGCCGGTGCTGGGCGTGCCGGTCGAGTCCAGGACGCTGAAGGGCATGGATTCCCTGCTCTCCATCGTGCAGATGCCGGCCGGCATTCCGGTGGGCACGCTCGCCATCGGCGAGGCCGGGGCCAAGAACGCCGCGATCCTGGCCGCCAAGATCCTCGCCCTCTCCGATCCCAAGCTCGCCGAGCGGGTCGCCGCCTTCGCCCGACAGCAGACCGACAGCATCCCGGAAAGCGTCGAGGACGCGTAGATCCCCATGGCCCGCTTCCCGCTTCCGCCCGGATCGACCATCGGCATACTCGGCGGAGGCCAGCTCGGCCGCATGCTGGCCGAAGCTGCGTCGCGCCTGGGCTTCGACGTCGTCGTGCTGGAGCGCGACGCCGACAGCCCTGCCGGCCGGGTTGCGGTGCGCACCCTGGTGGGAGCCTATGACGACCCCGCGGCGCTGAAGGCGCTGGCCGAGGCCGCCGACGTCGTCACCTACGAGTTCGAGAACGTGCCGGCCGCCTCGGTTCAGGCGCTGACGGCGCTGGGCCTCGAGGTCGCGCCGGGCCCCAAGGCGCTGTCCGTCGCCCAGGATCGCGTCGACGAGAAGACCTTCCTGAATGCCCAGGGCGTCGCCACCGTCGCCTTCGCCGAGGCCTCGACGCCCGCCGAAGCCGCCGCGGCCGCGGCCCGGATCGGCGTCCCCTGCCTGATGAAGACCCGCCGCGAGGGCTATGACGGCAAGGGGCAGCGCTGGGTCGAGCACGTCGCCGCCGCCGAAACCGTCTTCGAGGCCCTGGGCGGCCAACCGGTGATCGTCGAGGCGCCCGCCGATTTCGTGCGCGAGCTGTCGGTGATCGCCGCCCGCGGCCGCGACGGCGCCATCGCCGCCTATCCCCTGGCTGAGAACCACCATGAGGGCGGCGTCCTGCGCCGCACCCTGGCGCCGGCCAGGGTGTCTGTCCCGCTCGCCGACCAGGCCGAGCGGATCGCCGCCAAGGTGCTCTCGGGCCTCGACTACGTGGGGGTGATCGGCATCGAGCTGTTCGAGCTTTCCGACGGCCGGCTGCTGGTCAACGAGATCGCGCCGCGCGTTCACAACACCGGCCACTGGACCCAGGACGGCTGCGAGGTCGACCAGTTCGAACAGCATATCCGCGCCGTCGCCGGCTGGCCGCTGGCGCGCGCCCGCGCCGTGGCCCAGGTGGAGATGCTCAACCTCCTCGGCGACGAGGCCGACGCCTGGCTGAAGTTCGCCGCCGAGCCCGAAACCCGGCTGCACCTCTACGGCAAGCGCGAAGCCAAGCCCGGCCGCAAGATGGGCCACATCAACCGGGTCAAGCCGCTGCGCTGAGCAAGCTGTTCGGCTGAGCCCGCGGGCCGAGGTCAGCGTTCGTCGATGATCGCCTGGAGCGATCGGCCCAGCCATTCCGACGTCTCGCTGTCGATCGCCGCATCGGGGGACATCAGGGGGATCTGGCGCGTGTAGAGCATGAAGCTGGTCGACAGCATGGTCATGCGGATGGCCCGGGTGCGGGCGTTCGGCGGGCCTAGCCAGCGCGCGAGAGGTTCGATGCCGTATTCCTCCATCACGCGGGCGCTGATCATCCGCGCCTCGGGATCGCTGATCGACAGGGCGATCATCGCTTGCGCGCGCAGGTCGAGGAAGGCCTCGAGGAATTTCGCCGTCAGTCGCGCGCCAAATCCCTCCTGCGCCAGATCCAGCGCCTCGAACCGAGGTATGGCGTCGATCAGGGCCGCTTCGAAGAGCTTGGCCTTGGATCCGAAATAGCGCTGCAGCAGGGCGGAATCGACTCCGGCGATGGCCGCGATGTCGCGGATGCCCGCCTGCGAGTAGCCGAGCTCCGCGAACGCCTGCTGGGCGGCGGCGAGGATTCTCGCCTTCGTCCGGGGCGCGTCACGCTGCTTGGCAGGGCTGTTCGTCGGCATGGTCGACCCTTCGCCCAGGATTGGCAGGCGGACAAGCATTGACAGGCGGGCAGGTCCGATATGTCATCAATTGATGACTTAAGCCCCCGCCAGCGGGGCGTTGACGGGAGAGCGCGCGGTGCCGGGACCGATACCCCTTTCATTCGACGTGACCGAGGCCCTGCCGGCCGCCGCCACTGGGGGCCGCCGCGCCGCCATCTCAGGCTGGCTGTTCTTCCCCGACGACCTGGGCCGGCTTGGGGGTCGTCCGGCGGCGATCACGCTGGGCGCCGGCGGCAGCTACGACAAGCGCTACCATCATGCGGAGATCGAAGGCTTTCCCGGCTACAGCGCCGCCGAACACCTCGCGTCGCTGGGAAATATCGTCCTGCTGAGCGATCACCTGGGCGTCGGTGAAAGCACCCGGCTTCTGCAACAGCGCAACGCCACCCGACAGGTGGTCGCCATGGCCAACCATGCCGCGGTCGGCCAGTTCTACGCGAGGCTCCGCTCGGGCGGCCTGCATCCCGACCTTCCTCCCATCCCGGATTTCGCCCGGATCGGCGGCGGCCATTCGATGGGCGGCATGCTGACCATCATCCAGCAGGCCGAGCATCGCAGCTACGACGGGGTGATGGTCATCGGCTACACCGCCGAAGGCGTCCATTTCACCATGCAGGGGCAAAAGCTCCGCGCCGCCGATTTCATCCCGACGGAGGGACCGGACTACAGCCGCAACGACCGCGCTGCGCTGCATGAAGGCTTTCACTGGGAAGACGTGCCCCCGGCGGTGATCGCGGCGGACGACCTGCTGGCGGTGGAGACGCCCGCCTGCATCGGCCTCGATTCCATCCGGACTCATATCGTCAAGGACGAGGCGGCGCGGATCGACGTCCCCGTCTACGTCTGCCTCGCCGAGCGGGACGTCTCGCCCGATCCGCATGGGGAGCCGGCCTATTATCGCTCCAGCCGCGACGTCACCCTGCACATCCTGCCGCGGTCCGGTCACTGCCAGACCTTCGCCGGCACGCGGCGGCAGATGTGGGACCGGATGCATCACTGGTCCCGCGGCGTCGCCGCCGGCGCAGGCGCGGCGGCATGACGTCGAACACGCGCGCCAGACCCTCGGTCAGCTCGCCTCCATGATCGCCGCCGGGGCGACGCGGCCGCAGACGCTGCGAATTGAGACCGGTCTTTTAAGACGGACGCTCCGCCCGGCCGTATCGCATCCGCCCGAGAACCGCGGCGGCGGTCTCCATCAGCTGCGTCGGCTTGAAGCCGCTGGCCGCCTTCCAGCTCTCGAACCGCATGACCTCGTCGATGCGGCGGTCGGCGAAGCGCAGGGCTGCGCCGCGGCCGGCGTTCAGGCGGATGGCGACGGCGCCGGTCAGGATCCCGGCCAGCAGGGCGCGCTTGGAATAATGGTTCTCGTCGGTGGCCGTGTCGCCGGCCCAGCGCCAGAGGGTGTCGGCGCTCTCCCAGGCGAGCTGGGCGCCGACCGCGAGGTTCTGCGGCAGGGCCAGGAAGCCGGCCCAGCGCCGCGCGGCGGCCTCGTCGTCGCCGGCGGCGTCGAGCCGGGCCTCGACCGCGCGGGCGACGCGCTCGCGGACCTTCAGGGTCTCGGGCGCCGTCGCCTGCAGCATCAGCAGGGCGCGGGCGTCGTGGCGGCGGGAGAACAGGGCGGCGAGGTCGGCGGGCCCCCGCGGCAGCAGGAGTTCGGTCTCGCCTTCGGAAAAGCCCGCGGCCTGGCCGGCGAGCCGGGTCATCCGGCTCGTCCAACCCTCGATCGGCGCGAACCGGATCGCTTGCTCCAGCAGGCGCTGCTCGGCGTCCTTGGTCCAGTCGCCTTTAGTCGGGTCCGCGGGGTCGGTCATGAAACCCATTCTAGCCTTATCGGATGATGGCGTCGCGGCGTGGACACGCCAAGTCTGATCTGGTATTGCGCGCGGCTCAACCCGGAGGCCTCAAGCCTACGGGCGTCAGACATTTGTCGAATTCCATTGTTCGCTCGCCGCCGCCCCTGAAAAGAGGGATGAGGGGGCCGGGCGGTCTAGCGTGCAACAGGAGAGATAGCCCTGGTTCAGATTTTCGTCCGCGACAACAACGTCGATCAGGCCCTCAAGGCGCTGAAAAAGAAGATGCAGCGCGAAGGCTCGTTCCGCGAGATGAAGCGCCACGTGCACTATGAGAAGCCGTCCGAGAAGCGCGCCCGCCAAAAGGCGGAAGCCGTGCGCCGGGCGCGCAAGCTGGCCCGCAAGCGCGCTCAGCGCGAAGGCCTGATCGCTGCGCCGAAGAAGCCGGTCGGCCGCTAAGGCTGAGCTGGCCTGACGGAAACAGCGCCTATTTAGAAGGGCCGCGCCGCAAGGCGCGGCCTTTTCTGTTTCGGATATGTCTCTTTTGAATGGTCAAGGCGCGGTCTTCGGTCGCGTTCTCGCCCGCTTCCTGGTGGAACGCCGATCGGCGTCCTATCTTCCCGTCAGGGCCGCATCTCCCGGCTCGAAACTTTTCGAACGGTCTGAACACCGATGAATCTGCGCAATCTCGTCATCTGGGGCGTCATCGTCGTCGTCCTGATTGGCCTCTACAGCATGATGACCGGCGGCGGTCGCGCCGCCGGCGCCAGCGAGATCACCTATTCCCAGCTGCTGTCGAAGGTGAACGGCGGCCAGGTGAAACAGGCCATCATCCGCGGCGCCGCCGTCGAGGTGAAGGACCAGTCGAACCGCACCTACACCGCGGTCACGCCCAACAACCAGGACGACCTGGTCAAACGGCTCGAAGGCCAGGGCGCCGACATCTCGGTCAAGCCGGCCGGCGGCTTCACCCTGATCGGCTTCATCCTCAACAGCCTGCCGATCCTGCTGCTGATCGGGGTCTGGATCTTCTTCATGCGGCAGATGCAGGGCGGCGCGCGCGGGGCCATGGGCTTCGGCAAGTCCAAGGCCCGCATGCTGACCGAGAATAAGAACCGCGTGACCTTCGACGACGTCGCCGGCGTCGACGAGGCCAAGGAAGAGCTGACCGAGATCGTCGACTTCCTGAAGGACCCGCAGAAGTTCCAGCGCCTGGGCGGCAAGATCCCCAAGGGCGCCCTGATGGTGGGCCCGCCCGGCACCGGTAAGACCCTGCTCGGCCGCGCGGTCGCGGGCGAGGCGGGCGTGCCCTTCTTCTATATCTCGGGCTCGGACTTCGTGGAGATGTTCGTGGGCGTCGGCGCCAGCCGCGTGCGCGACATGTTCGAACAGGCCAAGAAGAACGCCCCCTGCATCATCTTCATCGACGAAATCGACGCCGTCGGCCGCCATCGCGGCGCGGGCCTCGGCGGCGGCAACGACGAACGCGAGCAGACGCTGAACCAGCTGCTGGTCGAGATGGACGGCTTCGACCCCAACGAAGCGATCATCGTCATCGCCTCGACCAACCGTCCCGACGTGCTCGACCCCGCCCTGCTGCGGCCGGGCCGGTTCGACCGCCAGGTCGTGGTGCCCAACCCCGACATCAACGGCCGCGAGCGGATCATTCGCGTGCACATGAAGAACGTGCCGCTGGCCGCCGACGTCGACGTCAAGGTGATCGCCCGCGGGACGCCCGGCTTCTCGGGCGCGGACCTGGCCAACCTGGTCAACGAGGCCGCCCTGATGGCTGCGCGGAAGAACCGCCGCATGGTCACCCAGGCCGACTTCGAGGACGCCAAGGACCGGGTCATGATGGGCGCCGAGCGCAAGTCCATGGTCATGACCGACGAGGAGCGGAAGCTCACCGCCTACCACGAGGGCGGCCACGCCCTGGTGGCCCTGTCGGTGCCGGCGACCGACCCGGTGCACAAGGCCACCATCATCCCGCGCGGCCGCGCGCTCGGCATGGTCATGCAGCTGCCCGAGCGCGACAAGTTCTCGATGAGCTACGAGCAGATGACCTCGCGCCTGGCGATCCTGTTCGGCGGCCGGGTGGCCGAGGAGCTGATCTTCGGCAAGGAGAAGGTGACCTCGGGCGCCTCCTCCGACATCGGCCAGGCCACCAAGCTCGCCCGCGCCATGGTGACCAAGTGGGGCTTCTCCGACCTGCTGGGCGCGGTGGAGTACGGGGAGAACCAGGAAGAGGTCTTCCTCGGCCACTCCGTCGCCCGCAACCAGAACGTCTCGGAAGAGACCGCCAAGCTCATCGACCAGGAGGTCAAGCGCCTGGTGAAGTCCGGCGAGGACGAGGCTCGGCGGATCCTGACCGAGAAGATGGAAGACCTGCACACCCTGGCCCGCAGCCTGCTGGAGTACGAGACCCTGAGCGGCGACGAGATCGTCAACGCGCTGAAGGGCGTGCCGCCGGTGCGCGAAGAGGCCGACGCTAAGCGTCCGGCGGGCCCGGCGGTCTCGGTGCCGCTCTCGCCCCGGCCCGATCCCGAGCCGGCCTGAGCCGCGGGCGAGGCGAACACGAACAAGGGAAGGGCGGCCGTGGCGTCACGGCCGCCTTTTTCGTGCGCGCTCAGCGCGGCCTCAGCGCGAAAAGCGCTCCAGATAGGTCGTGCTGGTCCAACTCGGGAACTTCCGCCTGCCGGCGTCCCAGGGGGAGTCGAAGGCGTATCCCGGACGGGCGTCGAAAGCGTTCACTCCTCGGACGAGGGTCGCAGGCGCATGGCCCCGGGGGAAGGCCGCGGTGGAGGTGTAGTGGGTGACGTAGGACTTCCGCGTCAGGGCGGCGTCGGTGATGGGCGATCCGCCCTGGACGAGGTTGGCGTGCCAGATGATCGCCGTGCCTCTCTTCGGGTGGAACTCGACCGGCTCGATGCCGACCTCGGCCATCCTGCGCTCGAGATGCGGGGCGAATTCCAGAGGGCTGCGGGTGCTGTCGCGCTCCATGAGGATGCTGCCGCGGCCCCAGTCGAAGAAGCCGCTCGCCTCGGGTCGGTGGGAGCCCGGGTAGTAGAACAGGGCGCCGGACCCGGGCCGCACGTCCTCCAGCGCGATCCAGGCCGCGGCCAGCTGTGCGATGCCCCGCTGAATCCGCACATAGGGGTAGTCGATGTGGGCGGGCTGCTCGGTGCCCCGCCAGAAGCCGAGGGACTGCAGCACGACGGCCGGCTGCTCGAACACCAGCGCCAGGAACCGCTGGATCTTCGCGCTCAAACTGAGGGCGACGGCGGCCTTGGAATAGGTGTGGAACTGCTGGAACTTCATCTGGCCGCCAAACAGGTCCGCCTCGGAGGTTCCGGCGAACCGGACCTGCTCGCCCCTGACCTCGATGTTGAAATCGAGCTCCTGGCGATGCTGCACGGCCCAGCGCACATCCTCCAGGAAGGCGTCGATGTCGCCCTCGTCGGCGGCGCTCTCGATCACGAGATAGCCGTCGGTCCGCCAGCGCTCGAGCCAGGTCACCTCCTCGGACGTCAGGACCTTGCCAAGCGCCTTCGCCGCCGAGGCCACGTCGCCCTCGACCTTGTCGATCCAAGGGACCGTCCGAAACCAGTCCTCCTGGGTGATGACGCTCATCTGATTCCGCCCCTCGACCTGCTCCGGAGGCTTTACAATCCCCGGCCCGGACGGAGAAGGCCGGAGACGGCCGCGGAAAGGACGGTCGCGAAGAGCGATATGGCCGACGGCGAGGGCGGAAGGTAACAAGGCCAGGCGAACCACAAGGGGAACGACACAGGTTGAGCGCTGAAGTCGCACTGCTGCAAACGCCTGCGCGGGTCATGGGCGTCGTCAATGTGACCCCCGACAGCTTCTCGGACGCGGGGCGGTTCTTCGACGCCGCCGCGGCGCTCGCCCACGCCCGCAGCCTGATCGCCGAGGGCGCCGAAATGCTCGACGTCGGCGGCGAGTCCACCCGCCCGGGCGCGACGCCGGTCTCCGCCGAGGACGAGATCGCCCGCGTCGTACCCTTGATCCGCGCGATCCGCGCCGAGAGCGCCGTCCCCATCTCCGTCGACACCATGAAGCCGCAGGTGGCGCGCGCCGCCGTAGCCGCCGGCGCCGCCATGTGGAACGACGTGACGGCGCTGCGCCATGCGCCCGACAGCCTGGCGGTCGCCGCCGAGCTGGGCTGCGACGTGGTGCTGATGCACATGCAGGGCGAGCCGCAGACCATGCAGGCCGAGCCGCGCTACGACGACGTGGTCGCCGAGGTGACCGGCTTCCTCCGCGATCGCGCCGAAGCCGCCCTGGCCGCAGGCGTGGCGCGCGAGCGGATCTGGCTGGATCCGGGGATCGGCTTCGGCAAGCACATGATCCGCCACAATCTGCCGCTGATCGCCGGGCTCGACCGGATCGTCGCCCTGGGCTTTCCGGTGCTTCTGGGGGTCAGCCGCAAGCGCTTCATCGGCGCCCTCGACCAGGACGCCGCGCCCGACCAGCGGCTCGGCGGCTCGATCGCCGCCGCGCTCGCGGGCGTCGCAGCCGGCGCGGCGGCGGTGCGGGTCCACGACGTGCGCGAAACGGTCCAGGCGCTGCGGGTCTGGCAGGCGATCGCCGCGGCGCGCCCCGCTTGAGCGTGCATTCAGCCCGCGAAGGCGCTATCGGCTCGTCCATGTCGCTCGCTCTCGGTCGCGTCCTGATCCTCGCCGGCTCGGATTCCGGCGGCGGCGCGGGCGTGCAGGCCGACATCAAGACGGTCACGGTCCTGGGCGGCTATGCGGCCAGCGCGATCACCGCCATCACCGTGCAGAACACCCTGGGCGTCACCGGCGTCTATCCGATCCCGCCGCAGGTGGTGGAGGCCCAGGCCGCCGCGGTGCTCGACGACATCGGCGCCGACGCCATCAAGACCGGCATGCTGGGCGATGTCGCCATGGTCGAGGCGGTCGCCCGCGTGCTGGACCGCGCGGCCGGCGTCCCGGCGGTGATCGACCCGGTCATCACCGCCAAGGGCGGGGCGTCCCTGCTGGCCTCCGAAGCGGTCACGGCGCTGCGCTCGATCCTGGTCCCCCGCGCGGCCCTGCTCACCCCCAATGCGCCGGAGGCCGAGGCGCTGACCGGGCTGACGGTGGCCACCACCGACGACCTGCGCCGCGCGGGCGAGGCCCTGTTGCGGGCCGGCGCGGCGGCGGTGCTGATGAAGGGCGGCCACGTGCCGGGGGCGCGGGTCGCCGACGTGCTGATGACCTCGGCCGGCGAGACGGTGTTCGAAGGCGAGCGGCTGGAGACGCGCCACACCCACGGCACCGGCTGCACCCTGGCCTCGGCCTGCGCTGTCGGCCTGGCCCAGGGCCTGCCGCTGGTCGAGGCCGCCGCCCGCGCCTGGGACTATGTGCATCAGGCGATGCTGAGCGCGCCCGGCTTCGGGGCTGGCCACGGTCCGCTCGACCACGGCTGGCCTCTGCGGGGCCGCAGGTGAGCGAAGATCTCGGCCCGCGGCTGGAGGCCATCCTGCGCGCGACGCCGCGGCTGATGCAGGTGCTCGAGACCGCCCGGTCGCTGGAGCTGCCGGACTGGATGGTCTTTTCCGGCGCGGTCTACCAGCCGGTGCTCAACCACCTGACCGGACGGCCGACGGACTATGGGCTCAAGGACTACGACCTCGCCTACCACGACGCCTCCGACCTCTCCTACGAGGCCGAGGACCAGGTGATCCGGCGCGCCGCCGCCGCCTTCGCGCCCGAGCTCAGCCCGCTGGTCGAGGTGCGCAACCAGGCCCGGGTGCACCTGTGGTTCCACCAGAAGTTCGACGATGCGGACTATGGTCCGTTGAGCCGCTCCGCCGAGGCCCTGACCCGCTTCACCAGCGCCACCTTCGCGGTCGCCGTGCGGCTGGAGGCCGATGACCGTCTGACAGTGCTCGCGCCCTTCGGGCTGGAGGACCTCTTTGCGTTGCGGCTCCGGCCCAATCCGCTGCGCGCCACCGCCGGCTTCGCCCGCACGGCCGCGGCGGTGCGCGCGCGCTGGCCCGAGGTGGTGGTGGAGGGTTAGGACGGCTGACGCCCGGAAGGGGATTTCATTTGAACAATCCCCGTCATCCCGGACGGGGCCGCGAGGCCGATCCGGGACCCAAGGCCGTGCGCACCGCCCTGGGTCCCGGCTCTACGCTGCGCTCCGGCCGGGATGAGGGCTGAAGTTGATCTGCATGCAATCTCTCCGCCCCTCAGGGAGAGCATCTTGGCTCGCGGGTTTGCATCCCCATCTAGCCAAGCTTCACAGGAGATCCCGTCATGCGCCAATGGACCGTCGACGCCTTCGCCGCCGAGCCGTTTCGCGGCAATCCGGCCTGCGTCCTGGAGCCCATGGAGGCCTGGCCGGAAGACCGCTGGATGCAGGCCCTGGCGGCCGAGAACAACCAGGCCGAGACCGCCTTCCTGAAGCGCACGGACGATCCCGCGCGCTTTGGCCTGCGCTGGTTCACCCCGGCCCTGGAGGTGCCGCTCTGCGGCCACGCAACCCTGGCCTCGGGCCACGTGCTGTTCTCCGAACTGGCGGTCGCGACGGACCGCATCACCTTCGAGACCAGGTCCGGCCCGCTCACCGTCGCGCGCGCCGCGAGCGGCTATGAGATGGACTTTCCGTCCCAGCCGCCGACGCGGATCGAGCCGCCGCCGGGCCTGGCCGAGGCGCTGGGCGCGACGCCGGTGGAGGTCTGGGCGGGCGCCTTCCTGATCGCCATCCTGGCGGACGAGGCGGCGGTGCGCGGCCTGAAGCCGGATATCGCCCTCCTCGAGCGGGTCTCCAGGGCCGAGGCCCTGGGCCGCGGCAACGTCGGGGTGGCGGCGCTCGCCGAGCCGGGTCGCGGCTACGACGTCGTCGACCGCTTCTTCGCGCCCGGCTCAGGCATTCCCGAGGACCCGGCCACAGGGTCGCTGCATTGCATCCTGACGCCGCTGTTCGCCGAGAAGCTCGGGCGCTCCCGCCTGGCCTTCCACCAGGCCTATCCGGGCCGCGGCGGCGATCTGACCTGCGAGGCGCGCGGCGAGCGCGTGGGCCTGGGCGGGCAGGCGGTGACGGTGGTCGAGAGCCGCCTGCGGCTGCAGCCCTGATGCGAAGACGCCCCCGGATCGCTCCGGGGGCGCTTGGTCTTCAGGCCGCGCCGGCGATCAGCGGCGATAGCCGTCATGGTCGCGATAGCCGTCGTGGTCGCGGTAGGGGCGGGCGTTGTTTTCGGCGTAGCGCGAGGTGCTGACCTCGATCGTGCGCACCGCCCGGATCAGCCGGCCGTACTCCCAGCGTCCGATCTGGCCGCGCTGGTTCTGCACCGCCAGCTTCATGGCCAGGCGCTGTTCCGCCTTCAGCTCGCCAGCCCTGTTCCAGCTGATATGGCCGGCGCGGGCCTCCTTCATGATCCGCCAGTCGAGGCTCCTGACGTAGGCCGGCGACAGACGCTCGTCGTGGCGGCCGCGTTGATAGCCGCGCTCGTCGCGATGGGATTGTTGATAGGCGCGGTCTTCACCGTGCCACGGCTGAGCGGTGGCGGCCGTCCCGACGCCCAGCGTCAGAGTTGCGGCGGCGGCGGCGAGCGAAAGCAGGATCTTCTTCATCGCGAGGTCTCCAGAACCCGTCGACGCCGGGGGACTGGCGTCGTCATGGGCGGCAGAAGACCATCCGCCGGGTGAAGGCCGCCTGAGGCGGGCGTTGTCCGGCGTTCAGCTAGGTGAAGCTGTTGTCAAGCGGCGGTCAGGCCGCGGCGACCGAAGAATGCTCCCCGCCGACAGCGGCGGCGTTGAGCGCGGTGCTGATCGCTTCGTAGAGCTTGGCGATCTCGATCGGCTTGGCGACGTGGCCGTCCATGCCGGCGGCCAGGTATTCTTCGATCTGGTGGGTCAGGGCGTTGGCGGTCAGGGCGACGATCGGGGTGCGCGCCTTGCCGCTGTCGCGCTCGGCGGCGCGGATCTCGCGCGCCGCGGCGATGCCGTCCATCACCGGCATCTGGATGTCCATCAGGATCAGGTCGTAGTCGTAGATGCGCCAGGCCTCCACCGCCTGTTTGCCGTCGGCGACGATGTCGATGTCGATGCCCAGCGATTCCATGACCGCGGCGAGCACCTGCTGGTTGGTGGCGTTGTCCTCCGCCGCCAGCAGCCGCAGCCCGTCCCGCTCCGCACGGACCGCGTCCGACGGCGCGGTCCCGGCGGCCTCGCAACGGCGCAGCGGCAGCTCGACGACGAAGGTCGAGCCATGGCCTTCCCGGCTCTCCACATTGATCGAGCCGCCCATCATCTGTGTCAGCTCGCGGCAGATGGCCAGGCCCAGGCCCGTGCCGCCGAACCGGCGGGTGGCGGAGTTGTCGGCCTGGGTGAACTTCTCGAACAGGCTCGGCATCTTTTCCGGCGCGATGCCGACGCCGGTGTCGTGCACCATCAGGCGCAGCAGGTTGGTGGCGGGATCGACGCAGACCTTGGCGACGACCGAGCCGTGGGGGGTGAACTTCACCGCATTGGACAACAGGTTGCCGATGATCTGGCGCAGGCGGTCGGCGTCGCCTTCCCACCAGCCCGCGGCGTCCGGTTCGACCTCGACCTGGAAGTCGAGGCCCTTGCCCCGGGCCATCACCGAGAAGCTCTCGATCACCGGCCGGACCGTGGGCTCCAGCTCGAAGGGCTCGTTGATCAGGGTGAGCTTGCCGGCCTCGATCTTGGACAGGTCCAGCACGTCGTTCAGCACCGCCAGCAGCAGGCCGCCGGACTGGCGGATGATCTGCAGGCGGTCGCGCTGCACGGCGGCGAGCTCGCCCATGGCCATCACCTCGGCCATCGCCAGCACCCCGTTCAGCGGGGTGCGGATCTCGTGGCTCATGTTGGCCAGGAACTGGGTCTTCAGGACGTTGGCCGCATTGGCCGCGTCGCGCGCCTGCTCCAGGTCGCGCATCGCCCCCTTCAGGTCTTCCTCGCGCTCGGCGAGCTTGCCCAGCAGGTGGTTGAAGCTGGCCGTCAGGCTACGGAACAGTTCGTCCTGGGCCGCCACGTCGACGGGCTGGAAGTCGCCGCCCTCGGCGACGGCGTGCATCGCCGTCGACAGCTTCTGGACCGGGGCGATCACCCGATGGGCGAGGCTGCGCGAGAGGAACAGCGCCACCCCGACCCCGCCGAACAGCAGCACGAAGGTCAGCGCCAGGAATTTCGGAAGCAGCGGCGCCAGGCCGGGCATTTCCGCCGTCAGCGCCAGCTCGCCCACCACCTGGCCGCCGCTGACCAACGGCCGCCGTACGGTCTCGACCCGGCTGTCCGGCGCCGGAGGTTGGGCGCGGCGGTACTCGAGCCTTAGGCGGCCCTGGCGGTCGGTCATCCGGGCGGAGACGATTTCCGGCGCGCCGGCGAAGGCGGCGGAGATCGGCGCGCGCAGGTAGGCCCACCGGTCGAAGGCCGCGCCGTGGGCCGTGGCGGTGGCGGTGAAGCTGGCCAGGGCCTCGTGGTGCCTGTGCGCTTCGGCGCGGGCGACCGCCCATTGCTGAGCCAGGAACACGGCGCAGGCCGCGGCCAGGGCGACGACGGTCGTGATAAGTCCAACCCCCGCCACGCGGGCGTGGAAGGTGACTACCGAAGCGCCGCCATTCTGGCTGTGTACTCTACCCATGTCTCTTCTGAGGCCGGTCTAGGGTCGAGCCTTATCGAAATATTCCTAACGGTTCGCTTCCAAGGTCTGGACCTACCGGCAACACATTGTTGTCCCTGGCGTAATTGTCGGTAGATCGTTTGGCCAAAACACAACCTTAGGGCGTTTCGCCCTCTGGACGGCGAAGGCGGCGGACCTCAGTTCTGCCGGCCGCGCGAAAAATAAAGCTTGCTTCGGCGCTCGAACGGGAGCTTCTCCGCGCCGGGCCACGCCCTCCCAACGGGGCGCTGCTCATCTGTAAGGATGGGAGACATCGCTATGACGACCGCCAAGCCGGCCATGCGCCCGGCTCGACCCGAATTTTCCTCCGGCCCGTGCGCCAAGCGCCCCGGATGGTCCCCTGAAAATCTCAGCAGCGCAGTGCTCGGACGGTCGCACCGTTCCAAGCTCGGCAAGGCGCGCCTGAAGGAAGCCATCGACCGCACCCGCGAGGTGCTCGAGGTTCCCGAGGACTATCTGATCGGCATCGTGCCCGGTTCGGACACCGGCGCCGTCGAGATGGCGATGTGGTCCATGCTGGGCCCAAAGCCCGTGCAACTGCTGGCCTTCGAATCCTTCGGCAAGGACTGGGTGACCGACGTCACCAAGCAGCTGAAGATCCCGGCCGAGGTGCTGGACGCCCCCTATGGCCAGCTGCCGGACCTGACCAGGGTCCGCAAGGACGCCGACCTGGTCTTCACCTGGAACGGCACGACCTCGGGCGTGCGCGTGCCGAACGCCGACTTCATCGCCGACGACCGTGAAGGCGTGGTGATCTGCGACGCCACCAGCGCCGCCTTCGCCCAGACGCTCGAGTGGAAGAAGCTCGATGTGGTCACCTTCTCCTGGCAGAAGGCGCTGGGCGGCGAAGGCGGCCACGGCGTGCTCGTCCTGTCGCCCCGCGCCGTCGCCCGGCTCGAAAGCTACACCCCGGCCTGGCCGATGCCGAAGCTCTTCCGCATGACCAAGGGCGGCAAGCTGAGCGCCGACATCTTCGAAGGCGCGACGATCAACACGCCTTCCATGCTCTGCGTGGAGGACTATCTCGACGCGCTGAAGTGGGCCTCGTCCATCGGCGGCCTCGCCGAGATGCGGCGCCGAGCCGACGCCAACCTGGCGGTGCTGGAAGCCTGGGCGGCCAAGACCGCCTGGGTCGACTTCCTCGCTGACAAGGCGATCCGCTCCAACACCTCGGTGTGCCTGAAGGTGGTCGACCCGCGCGTCACCGGCCTGGCCGAAGCCGCCCAGGCCGATTTCGCCAAGAAGCTCGCCTCCCTCCTCGAGAAGGAAGGCGCGGCCCTCGACGTCGCCGGCTACCGTGACGCCCCTCCGGGTCTGCGGATCTGGTGCGGCGCCACGGTCGAGACCTCCGACCTCGAGGCGTTGACGCCCTGGCTCGACTGGGCCTTCGCCGCCGTCGCCTCCGAGCTCGCCGCGGCCTGAGCCGTCCAAGACGTCATGGCCGGGCTTGTCCCGGCCACCCATGAACACTGATCGCCGTCTTTGGCCGCTCGTCCCACCTGCACACCCGGAGATCATGGGTGGCCGGGACGGGGCCCGGCCATGACGACCGCAGATTTAAGGAAATCCCATGGCTCATACGCCTCGCGTACTGATCGCTGATGAACTTTCGCCCGCCGCCGTCGCCATCTTCCGGGAGCGTGGCGTCGAGGTCGACGTGCGGACCGGCCTGAAGAAGGAAGACCTGCTCCAGATCATCGGCGACTACGACGGCCTCGCTGTCCGCTCGGCCACCAAGGCCGACAAGGACGTCATCGCCGCCGCCAGGAACCTGAAGGTGGTCGGCCGCGCCGGCATCGGCGTCGACAACATCGACATCCCCACGGCGACCGCCGCCGGGATCGTGGTGATGAACACCCCCTTCGGCAACTCGATCACCACCGCCGAGCACGCCATCGCCATGATGTTCGCGCTCGCCCGCCAGCTTCCCGCGGCCGACGTCTCCACGCAGGCCGGCAAGTGGGAGAAGAACCGCTTCATGGGCGTCGAGCTGTACGGCAAGACGCTCGGCCTGATCGGCGCCGGCAACATCGGCTCGATCGTCGCCGACCGCGCCAACGGCCTGAAGATGCACGTGGTCGCCTACGACCCCTTCCTGTCGCCGGACCGGGCGGTGGAGATGGGCGTCGAGAAGGTCGAGCTCGAAGACCTGCTGCGGCGCGCCGACGTCATCACCCTGCACACCCCGCTGACCGACAAGACCCGCAACATCCTGTCGGCCGAGAACCTGGCCAAGACCAAGAAGGGCGTGCTGATCGTCAACTGCGCCCGCGGCGGCCTGGTCGACGAGGCGGCGCTGCGCCAGCAGCTCGATCACGGCCATGTCGGCGGCGCGGCCTTCGACGTCTTCGTGACCGAGCCGGCGAAGGAGAACGTGCTGTTCGGCGCGCCCAACTTCATCGCCACCCCGCACCTGGGCGCCTCGACCAACGAGGCCCAGGAGAACGTGGCCCTGCAGGTCGCCGAACAGATGAGCGACTATCTGCTGACCGGCGCGGTGACCAATGCCCTGAACAGCCCCTCAGTGACCGCCGAGGAAGCCCCCCGGCTGAAGCCCTATGTGGCGCTCGCCGACAAGCTGGGCGCCTTCGCCGGCCAGATGGTCGACTTCGGGATCAAGGCCATCGACATCGCCTACGAGGGCGAGGTCGCGCGCCTCAACGCCCGTCCGCTGACGGCGGCGGCGCTGGCCGGGGTGATGCGGCCGATGCTGGCGGAGATCAACATGGTCTCGGCCCCAGCGGTGGCGAAGGAACGCGGCATCACGGTCTCGGAGTCCCGCCAGGACGACTCGCCGATCTACGAGAGCCTGATCCGCATCACCATCACCACCGAGAAGGGCAAGCGCTCCTTCGCCGGCTCGGTGCTGGCCGGCGCGCCGCGCGTCATCGAGGTCAAGGGCATGGATCTCGACGCCCCGTTCGCGCCGCGCATGCTCTACGTCAACAACCTCGACAAGCCGGGCTTCATCGGCGCGCTCGGCGCCCTGCTGGCCGACGCCGGCGTCAACATCGCCACCTTCAACCTGGGCCGCGTTTCCGCGGGCGAGGACGCCATCGCCCTCGTCGGCGTCGACCAGGAGCCCACCGCGGACCTGCTGGAAAAGCTCCAGCACCTGCCGCACGTGAAGGAAGCCCGGGTCCTCAACTTCGGCTGATCCCAGGCGTCTACGGCGTTACAAAGAAGCGCTCGCCTCACGGCGGGCGCTTTTCATTTGGTCCGCGAACGACACGGACCCCACGAACGCGCCGCGTCCGAGACGCAGATCCTCTCGAGCCCGCATAAGGGGCGGGACATTGCGCCAATGTCCGATTTAAGGGGGAACTCGGCTTCCCCTTTCGGACACTTCTGAGACTCTAGCTCCCCCGCTCGAAGAGCGGGGGAGAGGACCCGCGGGCCGAGCGCAGCGAAGAGCCCGTGGGGGTGGGGGTAGGCGGCCGGCAGAGCTCGGCCGGCGCGAACCGCGCGGCGAGTGCGAACCTGACCTCATTGCCCCTGGCCTGCCCCCGCCACCAACCGCTCTTCGCTACGCTCGGCGGTCGGTCCCCCTCCCCCCGCTGCGCGGGGGCGGTGAGAGAGCAAAGACCACCCTCAACGGCCACTCGGAAGGTCAGCTTCCCGGACGTGAGGCAGCGGCCGGAGCGAGTACCCGCCAGCGTGGATGCCCTGACCGGATCTGACGTCACTTGATGTCCAGCGTCGCTGGCGCCTCGCCAAGCAGCGGGAAGGCGGCGCCGCGCCTCAGGTCGGCGGCGCGTGATCTCAGGTAGTGGCGAATGTCCTCGAGCTTCTCATCTGAGAATTCCGCAAATCCTGGCATGCCGCGCGGCTCCAGCGCGCCGCTGCGCACCACCTGCTCGAAGGCGGCCTGGTCGAGCGGCAGGGCGGAGCGGCGGAGATCGGGGGCATGGCCGATGCCGACGGCGAGCGCCCCGTGGCAGTTCAGGCAATGGGCGGAATAGGCCACGGCGCCCGCCGTGACCTTGGCGGGAAGCGGCGTGAAATGGGGATCCTCGGGCGGCGGTGGCGGAACCAGGCGCGGCGGCAGGCTTGCCTTGCCGCCGATCGCGAAGGTCAGCACCCGCCGGGCCTGGGTCTGCGGATCGAGGCCGTAGCGTTCGATCGCTGGCCCGGCCAGGGCCGTCGAGTTCATGACGTAGCCCATGGCGAGGCCGGTCAGCACCGTGACGTACTGCTGTCCATTGGCTTCGAAGGAGATGGGCGGCGCCAGGATCGGGGCCTTGGCGTCGAACTGCCAGGCGAGCGCGCCCGTCGTCGCCGAAAAGGCTCTGAAATAGCCGTCGATCGAACCCTGAAACACCAGGTCGCCGCCCGTCGCCAGCACGCCGCCGTTGTAATAGCTGGGGTAGGGAAAGCGCCACGCCTCCTTCTGGGTGACCGGCGACCAGGCCAGCAGGAAGCCGACCGGCGCCGGCATGCCGAACAGGGCGCCGCCCTTCATGTCCACGCCGCCGTCGACGGTGCGGTCGCCGGCGTCCTTCCAGGGGCGATTGGGATCGGAGTATTCGATCGCCCAGTCGACGGAGGGGATGTAGACCAGGCCGGTCTCGCGGCTATAGGCCATCGGCATCCAGTTGTGGGCGGCGAGCGCCGTGGGCGCGACCCCACGGGCCGGCTTGTCGAGGCCATAGCGGGCGCCGGGCGCCTCGACCGGGCGGCCGGTGCGCTTGTCGACCTTCGTCGCCCAGGTCACCCGCACGAAGGGCTCGGCCGAGATCAGCTCGCCGGTGATCCGATCAATGACGTAGAAGAAGCCGTTCTTTGGCGCCTGCATGAGGACCTTGCGGGGCTTGCCCTCGATCGTGAGGTCCGCCAGTTCGATGTCCATGGCGGCGTCGAAGTCCCAGGTGTCGCCGGGCGTCGTCTGGTAGTGCCAGCGGTATTCGCCGGTCTTGAGATCCAGCGCGACGATCGAATCGACGAACAGGTTGTCGCCCGATCCGGCGCTGCGAACCCGGTGGTTCCAGGGATAGGGGCTGCCGACGCCGATGTAGACCAGGCCGCTGTCGGCGTCGTAGGCGATGGAGTTCCACACCGCGCCGCCGCCGCCGAACTTCCACCATTCGCCCGACCAGGTCTTCGCGGCGAACGCCATGGCCTTGTTCTCGAAGCCCTTGGCGGGGTCTCCCGGGACCGTCCAGAAGCGCCACAGCAGCTTGCCGGTCTCGGCGTCGTAGGCCGAGACATAGCCGCGCATCACCCCGGTCGTGCCGGCGAAGCCGATCAACACCTTGCCGTCGAACACCCGCGGCGCGCCGCTGATATAGGCGGGGTCTTCCGCCTTGAAGGTCTTGGTCGTCCAGACCGGGCGACCGGTCCTGGCGTCGAGCGCGATCAGCCGACCGTCCTGGGCGCCGACGTAGATCCGGCCGTTCCACCAGGCGACGCCGCGCACGCCCCAGCCCAGCCGCATGTTCAGGCCGCCGACCTCGCCGACCTTGGAATCGTACTGCCAGAGCTCCTTGCCGGTCACCGCATCCACGGCATGGACGATGCTGAGACCGCTGGCGAAATAGAGTACGCCGTCGACGGCGATCGGCTGGGTCACCGTGTTGCCGAGCGGCAGGTCCATCGTCCAGGCGAGCCCGAGGGATGCGGTGTTCCCCCGATGGATCTGCGCGAGCGGGCTGAAATGCTGCTGGCCGAAGGTGCGGCCATAGCCGGCCCAGTCCTGCCCGCTGCTGCGATCCGTCCCGCGCGCGGACGGCTCATCCCCGGCGGCGCCGTCGGTGTAACCGCCGAGCGCAAAGGTCGCCGCCAGGAGGACGAACAGCAGGGCGCGGCCTGAGAACGACATGATGCTCGCCTGTCTGTTTGGGATGCCGAACGGAGCCGCCAGGATCAAACATGCCGCCAGACGGCCTCGGCGGCGTGCTCCAACCAGGATTTCCAGGATCACGGAACGGATTTGCCGCCAGATCAAGGGCTGAACCGCCAGGAGGCGTCGCTCCACGGCCCAAGGCCATGGCCGGCTAGCCCCCGCTCAGCGCCCCGAAGATCATCAGCTCGTCGCCGGGGCTCAGCGTCCGGCGCACGTCCTTGGCCTCGTCCTGGCCGATGAAGATCCGCATGTGGCGGCGGATGCGGTCCTGCTCGTCGATCACCCGGAACTTCAGTCCCGGGAAGCGCCGGTCGAGGTCGTCGAGCGCGGCCTCCACCGTCGCGCCCTCCACCTGCACCCGCGTCGCCCCGTCGGTGTAGGACGTCAGCTGCGAGGGGATCAGCACCGGGATCATGGGAGCGGCGCCGCGACCACCGAATAGATCTCCGGCAGGTGGGCGGCGATCTGGCGCCAGGTCCCGCCCTCGTCCCCGCTGGCCCAGAGCTCGCCGTTGGTGGCGCCCAGGTAGAGACCCACGGGCGCGCCGGCGTCGGCGCAGAAGGCCTGCCGCTTGACCGTGAACCAGCCCTGTTCGGCTGGGAATCCCTGGTCCTGCCGCTCCCAGCTCTGGCCGGCGTCGCGGGTGCGATAGACGGCCGGCTTCCCGCCCGGACTGACCCGCGGCCAGACCTCGGTCCCGTCCATCGGGAAGACCCAGGCGGTGTCGGCCGAGGTCGGGTGCGGCACGACGGTGAAGCCGATGTCGCCGATCTCCGGCGGCATGGCCTTGCCGATCCGCTCCCAGCGCTCGCCCGGCCGGTCGAGCCGGTAGACGCCGCAGTGGTTCTGCTGCCAGAGCCGGTCGGGGTTGGTCGGCGAGAGCGCGATGTAGTGGGCGTCCTGGCCGAACTCCGGATAGGGGTCGGGCAGGAAGGTGGCCTCGACGTTCTGGTTCAGCGGCCGCCAGCTCTTCGCCCGGTCGAGACTTTCGAACACGCCCCCGGTCGAGGTGGCGATGTACATGTGGCTGGCGTCGCGCGGATCGATCTTGACCTGGTTCAGCAGCGCTCCGTCCGGGGTGCCGGCCTCGGGCGGGCACCAGGCCCCGTACATCGGATTGTCGTTGAAGCCCTCGACGCTATCCCAACTGCGTCCGCCGTCGCGGCTCTCGAACAGGGCCGGTGGCGAGGTCCCGGCCCACCAGACCCCGGGTTCGGAGGCGTGGCCCGGCTCGAGCCAGAAGGTGTGGTCCACCGCGCGGCCGGTGGCGGGATCTTCGGCCTTGGGGAAGGCGGGCGGCCGCAGAGCTTCGGTCCAGGTCTTCCCGCCGTCGTCGGAGCGGTAGATGGTCGGGCCCAGGTGGCCGGTGGAGGCCGCCATCAGCAGCACGCCCGGCTCGCGCGGGTCAGGCACCAGGTGGTGGATGATGGCGCCGAGAAATATCGGTCCCTCGACGTCCCAGGCCTGTCGGGCCGCGTCGCTGCGGTAGATCCAGGCGCCCTTGCGGGTGCCGACGAGTAGCTGAACCGGTTGAGCCATGGGCTCTCCCCTTTCGTCTGCTGATCCTAACTCAAGCCCGGCCCTCAGTGGAAATCCCGGCTGCGGATCAGCCGGCCGGAAACCTTGGAGCGAACCTCTGATGGGCGGACTTCGGACGAAGGACGTTCGGCCTCGCGCATCTCCGACAGCCGCGACGAGAGGTCGGTGAATTTTTCCGCCACCAGGTGGATGACCTCGCCCTCGCGCTGCAGCCTGCCGTGCACCAGCAGGAAGGCCGCGCCCATCACCAGCCGGCGGTTGGCCTCGAAGGCGTCGCGCCAGACGACGATGTTGGCGATCCCGGTCTCGTCCTCCAGCGTCAGGAAGACCACCCCCTTGGCGGTGCCCGGCCGCTGGCGCACCAGCACCAGGCCGCCGACCGAGATCCGCCGGCCGTTGCGCAGCGTCTTCAGCCCGGCGGCGGGGATGGCGCCAAGCGCGTCCAGCTCGCCGCGGAAGAAGCCGACGGGATGGGCCTTCAGCGACAGGCTGGTGGTCCGGTAGTCCTCCGCCACGTGCTGGGCGCTGCTCATGAAGGGCAGCTCGACCTGGGTCTCCTGGGCCCGGCCGCGGACCAGCAGGGGCGCCTCGGCCCCGATCTCGCCGGTCAGGCCCTTCACCGCCCACAGCGCCTGGCGCCGGTCGAGGCCCAGCGAGCGGAAGGCGTCGGCCTCGGCCAGCAGCTCCAGCGTCCGACGGGTCACGCCCGAACGCAGGGCGAAGTCCTCGAAGCTCTGCGCCCCGTCGCGCCGGGCCTGGGCGATCAGCTGCCCCTCGGCCTCCTTCAGCCCACGGACCTGGCGCAGGCCGAGGCGGAGGGGTTGGATGGCGCCGACTCGGCCCAGCACCTCCACCGCAACGCGGGGGAGGTGGCTCGCGTAGCGAGACGGAGGGGGCGTTGCGGCCTCGCCGCCGCCCTCCAACCCGCAATCCCAACCCGAGAACATCACGTCCGGCGGCCGCACCTCGACCCCGTGCTCGCGGGCGTCGCGGACCAGCTGGGCCGGCTGGTAGAAGCCCATCGGCTGGCTGTTGAGCAGGGCGCAGCAGAAGACGTCGGGCCTCGCCCACTTCACCCAGGCCGAGGCGTAGACCAAGAGCGCGAAGCTGATCGCGTGGCTCTCCGGGAAGCCGTAGGAGCCGAAGCCCTCGATCTGCTGGAAGCAGCGCTGGGCGAAGACCGGGTCGTAGCCGCGGGCGACCATGCCCTCGACGAACTTCACCCCATAGACGCCGACGCTGCCGTAATGGCGGAAGGTGGCCATGGAGCGGCGCAGGCCGTCGGCCTCGCTGTCGGTGAACTTGGCCGCGTCGATGGCGATCCGCATCGCCTGCTCCTGGAAGAGCGGCACGCCCAGGGTCTTCTTAAGGATGTTCTCCAGCTCGTCCTGGGGATGGCCGGGGCCGGGCCTGGGATAGACCACCGGCTCCTTGCCCTCGCGCCGTCGCAGATAGGGATGGACCATGTCGCCCTGGATCGGGCCGGGTCGGACGATCGCCACCTCGATCACCAGGTCGTAGAAGACCCTGGGCTTCATCCGGGGCAGCATCGACATCTGCGCCCGGCTCTCCACCTGGAAGACGCCCACCGAATCCGCCCGGCCGAGCATCTCGTAGACCCCCGGTTCGTCGGCCGGGATGTCGGCGATGTCGGCGATGCCGATCAGGTCGAGGCTCTTCTTCAACGCCGTCAGCATGCCCAGCGCCAGGACGTCGACCTTCATCAGGCCGAGCGCGTCGATGTCGTCCTTGTCCCATTCGATGAAGGTGCGGTCGGCCATGGCGGCGTTGCCGATCGGCACGGTCTCGTCGAGCCGGCGCTTGGTCAGGACGAAGCCGCCGACGTGCTGCGACAGGTGGCGCGGGAAGCCCAGCAGCTGCTGGGCCAGCGCCGTGGCCCGGCGGATCTCCGGGGCGTCCGGGTCGAGGCCGGCCTGGCGGATGTGCTCGTCCGGCACGCCGTCGCCGTAGGAGCCCCAGACCACGCCGGCGAGCGCCGCGGTGATGTCCTCGGTCAGGCCGAGCGCCTTGCCGACCTGGCGGATCGCCATCCGCGGGCGGTAGTGGATGACGGTGGCGACGATGGCGGCGCGGTCGCGGCCATAGCGACGGTAGACATATTGCATCACCTCCTCGCGCCGCTCGTGCTCGAAGTCGACGTCGATGTCCGGCGGCTCGCCGCGCTTCTCGGAGATGAAGCGGGAGAAGAGGAGGTCCTGGCCGGGCTTGGTCGGGTCGACCGAGGTGATCCCCAGGCAGAAACAGACCAGGGAGTTGGCCGCCGAGCCGCGCCCCTGGCAGAGGATCTGCTGCTGGCGGGCCCAGCGCACCACGTCGTGGACGGTCAGGAAGTAGTTGGGGAAGTCCAGCTTCTCGATCAGCGCCAGCTCGTGGGCGATGGTCCTGGCCTCGCGGTCCGGAACCCCTTGCGGGAACCGCCAGGCCGCGCCGGCCCAGGTCAGGTCGTGCAGGTGCTGGATCGCCGTCTTGCCGGGCGGCGCCGGCTCGTCGGGATATTCGTAGCGCAGCTGGCCGAGGTCGAAGCCGATGCGTTCGGCGATCTCCAGGCTGCGCTCGACCGCGCCCGGGAAGCGGGCGAACAGGCGGGCCATTTCACCCGGGCTTTTTAAATGCCGCTCGGCGTTGGCCTGGAGCCTGAAGCCGGCCTCGTGAATGGTGCAGGTCTCGGCGATGCAGGTCAGCACGTCCTGCAAGGGCCGCCGTTCGGGGCCGTGGTAGAGGACGTCGTTGACAGCGACCATCGGCGCGCCGCTCGTCTCGGCCAGGGCCGCCAGCCGCGACAGCCTCGCCAGGTCGCGCGCGCCATAGCGCCTCGCCGCCGCCAGCCAGACGCTCCCGCCCAGCTCGCCGGAGAGGCGCTTGAGGTCGGCCTCGAACCGCGCGTCCAGCCGCTCGGGCGGGACCACCAGGCAGAGCTGGCCCTCGGCGTGCTCCAGAAAGTCGGCCAGATACAGCTCGCAGTGGCCCTTCTCCGCCCGCCGCTGGCCGAGGGTCAGAAGCCGGGTGAGGCGGGCATAGGCCTCGCGGTCGGAGGGATAGGCCAGGAGGCTCGGCGTCCCGTCGACGAACTCCAGCCGGCAGCCGGTCAGCGCGCGGATCTTCGAACCGGCCTCGCGGCGCTTCCCCGCCTCGCTCCAGGCGCGCACCACGCCTGCCAGGGAGTTGCGGTCGCAGATCCCCACCGCCTCCAGCCCCAGGGCCTCGGCCCCCGCCACCAGCTCCCCCGGGTGCGAGGCACCCTTGAGGAAGGAGAAGTTGCTGGTCGCCTGCAGCTCGGCGTAGCGGGTCATGGGGGGAACGCCCCCTCAGTCGCTTCGCGACAGCTCCCTCGCAGGCGGGGGAGCAGCGGGGCCTCGCTCCTCCACCGCGTAGCGGGGGAGGTGGATCGCGCGAAGCGCGAGACGGAGGGGGCGTTGCGGCGCCTCATCCGAACACCCCATGCAGCCACCAGTTCGCCGGCTGCTGCGGCTCATACAGCCCCGCGCGGAACAGCCAGAACCGCGCCCCGTCCTGGTCCTCGACCCGGTAGTAGTCGCGCACGTGGGCGACCGAGACGGCGTCGATGTCGGCCTTCCACCATTCCTCGCCGATCCGCTCCGGCCCCTCGGCGCGGCGCACCCGGTGGACCTGGCCGCGCCAGCGGAACTGGCTGGGCGGGTCGTCGGGGGTGAGCGCGATCACCCCGTCCACCGGCTCGGGCCGGCGGAACAGGCGCACCGGACGCGGGGTCTCCGGCGACCAGCCGGGCTGGCCCGCGGCGAGCGGCCGGCCGCGGACGACCGCCAGCTCGGGCACATGGCTTTCCGCCGGCTCGGCGCGCCAGACGCGGCCCTCGCCCAGCCGGTTGGTCAGCCGGTCGACCAGGGGCGCGAGCCCGTCATCCGCAGGCTGATCAATCGTGTCGAGCGACGCCTGGCGGGCGTTGATCGCCTCGACCTCGTGGGCGCAGAGGGTGACCACCTCGATCCCGAAGCCGGGGTCGAGCACGTCCAGCTTCGGCGCGAACAGCCTGCCCAGCCGCACGGGATCGCGCCCGGCCAGCGAGAGGCCGACGGCGACGCCCAGCACCTTGCCGTCGAGGCGGTGGTAGGCGAGCTCGAAGCGGCGCGCCCCCTGGTCCTTGGCCTCCAGCTGGGCGCAGAGCCTGGCTGCGACGTCGCAGGCGACCCTGGCCATGTCCTCCGGCACGCTGATCGGCTCGGCGAAGGCCAGCCGGGCGAACCACGGCGTCGGCGGGCGGCGGAAGGTCAGGGCCTCGGCCGCGCGGCCGAGCGCCTGGTCCAGGCGCGTCAGGGTCTGGGCCCCGAACCGCCGGCCGAGCGGGGCGCGGGGCAGGGCGGCCAGCTGGGCGATCCGCCGAAATCCCAGCCGCTCGATCTGGGCGGCGGTCTCGGGGTCGAGCCGCAGCGCCGTCGGCGGCAGCGGCCCCAGCAGCTCCGCCTGGCCGCCGGGCGGGGCGATGGTTCCGTCGGTTCCGAAGTGGGCCAGCGCCCAGGCCGCGCCGGGCGTGTCGGCGAGCGCCAGGCGGAACGGCAGGCCGTTGGCGGCCAGCCGGGCGCGGAAGTCGGCCAGCATCTGCGCCTCCCCGCCCCACAGGTGGGCGACGCCCTCGACGTCGAGGAAGAGGCCGTCCGGCGGATCGATCGCCACCGCCGGCGAGAAGCGCACGCACCAGCCGGCGAGCTCGGCGAGCGCCGCCGCGTCAGCTTCGGGCTCGTGCTCGGCGGTGGCCAGGTCCGGGACCCGGGCGAAGGCGTCGGTCGCCTTCTGGCCGGGGTAGAGCCGGAGCTGCGCGGCCTCCAGGCTGACCGCGGCAAGACGCCGTGTCCCGCGGGTGGTCTCCACCAGGGCGAAGGGGGGCGGGGCGGCGCCGAACGCCCCCTCAGTCGCTTCGCGACAGCTCCCCCGCAAGCGGTGGAGCATCTTCGGCCCAGATCCTCCACCGCGTAGCGGGGGAGGTGTCGGCGAAGCCGACGGAGGGGGCGTTTGGGCGTCCGTCTCAGGCGACGCGTCTGACGGCCGCCGCCGGCGCCAGTTCGCGATCGCCCAGGTCGGCGACCAGGCGCAGAGGATGCGTCCCATTCCAGGCCTCCCCATCTTGAGAAAAGGCGCTCTTCGCTTCGAAGAGCCAGGCGCCGGGACGTCCGCCCCGGCAGCGTTCGAGGGTCGCCGCAAAGCGCGGCGCGCCCAGGCCGAATTCCCCCGCCGGCGGTTCGGAGGGGGCCGAGGCCACCCGCCAGCGGGTGGCGGCCGCCGAGCCCGTCGCCTCGCGCTGAGCCTGGCCCCCGAACGGCCGCCTGCGGATCACGAAGCCGGCGCCGCCGCGCTTTTCACAGGCGAGCTGCAGCCTTCGCCCGGCGGTCAGGTCGACGGCCTCGACCTCGCCGATCACCGCGGCCACGCCCTCGGTCGTGAGCGCGTCCTCCATCACCCCCAGCGCCTCGGCCTCGTCGCGGGCGCAGACCTGGATCAGCCGCTCGGGCGGAAAGCCCAGCCCTGCCAGCCCCGGGGCCCAGAGGTCGTCGCGCCGCATCACCCAGACCGTCCAGCCCCGCCTCGCCAGGGGCGCGGCCATCAGGGCGGTGAAGGCGGCGGGCGCCGCCCCGGTCTCGCCCTCCATGCCTGCGCCGCCGATCTCGTGCCAGCGGCCGAGCGGCAGGCCGCCGCCCAGGGCCGCGTCCACGCTCGTAGCCCCGAGGCTCAGCCGCCCGCAGTCCGGCCGTCCGCCGCCCTCCAGGGCGGACACCTTCGCCCGCACGGCGGCGAGGCGCCCTGCTGTGCGAGGATCGACCATCGGCAAGAGACTCCTTTTGTTCCACTTTTGTTCTAAAACTCTGAGGGTAAGAGTCAAGTTCCGCCGGCCGTCCTGGCCATAGCCGCCGCCTTGGGCCGCCATCGGCGATCCGCTCTTGCCCCCGTCCCGCCCCCGGCAGACTCTTCGCCAAAGGCCGCGGGGACGGCCCGGGAGGATCGGAATGGCGACCTATGTGCTGGTGCATGGCGGCGGGCACGGCGGCTGGTGCTGGGGCCGGCTCGCGCCCCTGCTGCGCGCCGCGGGCCACGAGGTCTTCACCCCGACGCTGACCGGGCTGGGCGAGCGCGCCCACCTGCTGCGGCCCGGGATCGACCTCGACACCCAGATCGCCGACGTGCTCGGCGTGCTGGCTTACGAGGACCTCCACGACGTCATCCTGGTCGGCCACAGCTATGGCGGCATGGTCATCACCGGCGTCGCCGACCGGGCGCTGGAGCGGGTCGGCCAGCTGGTCTTCCTCGACGCCGCCATCCCGCGCAACGGTGAGTCGCTGGCGGACACCTCGCCGGGCCTGCAGGAGCTCGTCGGCCGGCACGTCCGCACGGTCGACGGCGTCGAGCTGGCGCTCTGGCCGGACCCGCACATCGTCAGCCTCTACGGCGTCACCGCGCCGGACCAGGTCGCCTGGATGGCCGGCAAGCTGACGCCGCACCCCTGGGCCTGCCTGACCCAGAAGCTCCACCTGACCCGCGAGGCCGAGCTGCTGAAGCTGCCGCGCACCAACATCAACTGCACCTCCACCCTCGACACGCGCTCGCCTGAGGGAGTCGAGCGCGCCCTCCAGGCCGACCGCGTCTGGGAGATCGACACCGGCCACGACCTGATGATCACCGAGCCCCGCGCGGTGGCCGACATGCTCCTGCAGCTGGCGGCGCTTCCACCGCGCTGAACGCCCCCTCACCCGCGTTGCGGTGGAGCATCTACGGCCCAGATCCTCCACCGCGCAGCGGGGGAGGTGTCGGCGAAGCCGACGGAGGGGGCGTTCGGCGCCGGCGACTTGAACCCCGCCGCCCCCCTCCCTATCCTTCCCCCACCCGCGACAGAGGACCCGCACGCCCCATGTGATCCGCCCCCGACCGCAAAGCCGTCCTGCCTTGCCCCCGGGGAACCCCTATCCATGCCTGCGTCCATCGCGCTGTCGAACCTCGCCTGGTCCACGCCAGACGGAAAAGCCCTCTTCACCGACCTGACCCTGACCTTCGGCCCCGAGCGCTGCGGCCTGGTTGGCCGCAACGGGGTCGGCAAGACCACCCTGCTCAAGCTGGTCGCCGGCGAGCTTTCGCCGCAGGCCGGGACCGTCACGGTCCACGGCCGGATCGCGACCCTGCGCCAGACCGTTCAGGTCCAGCCGGGCCAGACCCTCGCCGACCTCTTCGGCGCCCGCGACGGCCTCGCCGTCCTCGCCCGCGCCGAGGCCGGCCAAGCCAGCGAGGACGACCTCGCCCGCGCCGACTGGACGCTGGAGGCCCGCATGGCCGAGGCCCTGGCCCGGGTCGGCCTGGCGGCGGAGCCCGCCACCCCGCTGTCCGCCCTCTCCGGCGGCCAGCGCACGCGCGCGGGCCTCGCCGCCCTGGTCTTCGCCGAACCGGACGTGCTGATCCTCGACGAGCCGACCAACAACCTCGACCGCGAGGGCCGCGCCGCGGTCGCCGACCTGCTGGCCGGCTGGCCAGCCTGCGCCATCGTCGTCAGCCACGACCGCGACCTGCTGGAGGCGATGGACGCCATCGTCGATCTGACCTCGCTCGGCGCGACCCGCTACGGCGGCGGCTGGAGCGCCTTTCGCGCCCGCAAGGCTCTGGAGCTGGCGGCCGTACAGGCCGACCTCGCCGACGCCGAGAAACGCCTCGCCGACCTCGCCCGCACGGCGCAAACGACCGCCGAGCGCCAGGCGCGCAAGGACGGCGCCGGCCGCCGCAAGGCCGCCCGCGGCGACCAGCCGAAGATCCTGCTGGGCATGATGAAGGAGCGCAGCGAGCTCACCGGCGCCGACCAGGCCCGCCTCGCCGAGCGCCGCCGCGGCCAGGCCCAGGCCGCCGCAGCCCAGGCGCGCGAGCGGATCGAGGTCCTGCAGCCGATGTCGGTGACCCTGCCGCCGACCGGCCTGGCGGCCGGCCGCGAGGTGCTGAAGGTCGAGCGCGTCACCGCCGGCTACGTCCCCGGCCGGCCGGTCCTCGCGGACGTCTCCTTGACCATCACCGGCCCCGAGCGCCTGGCGCTCACCGGCCCCAACGGCGCGGGCAAGACCACCTTGCTGGCCCTGATCGCCGGCGAGCTCAAACCCTGGTCGGGGACGGTGCGGACGCTCGTCCCCTTCGCCATCCTCGACCAGCGGGTCAGCCTGCTCGACCCGGCGCTCTCCATCCGCGACAACTTCCGAAGGCTCAATCCGCACACGGACGAGAACGCCTGCCGCGCGGCGCTCGCCCGCTTCATGTTCCGCGCCGACGCCGCCCTGCAGACCGCCGGCTCCCTAAGCGGCGGCCAGCTGCTGCGCGCCGGCCTGGCCTGCGTGCTCAGCGCCGCCGCCCCGCCGCCCCTGCTGATCCTCGACGAACCCACCAACCACCTGGACCTCGACTCCATCGGAGCGGTGGAGGCGGGGTTGCGGGCGTATGACGGGGCGTTGGTGGTGGTGAGCCACGACGGGGCGTTTTTGGAGGCGGTGGGGGTGGGGCGGAGGGTGGCGTTGGGCGGGGTTTAACCCTAAGCCGAACTTCGCGACGTCCGCTTCTTGGCGCCGGGTTCGAAGGGGCTAGGCTAGTGCCCGGCAGAGGGCCTCGCGCTAATTAACGGTGATCGGGCTCCGGCTCTCCTACCCGACCCCGTCCCAATGCCGACGGTCGCGCGAGGGCTGGCATCGGCGACGGCGAGCGGACCGACGGGTCAGTGGGTCCCGTTAGCTGCGAGATGCGGCGTCAGCCGCCATGCCACCAACTTGCGGATGCGGAAGGCACCGGCTGGAGATAGACCGGTTGCGTAGCGTTCGAGCGCATTGGTTAGCGCCTCGACCCAGGCACGCTCTGCCTTGAGGTCGGAGAACAGCCGCCCGTTCCGGTAGCGGGTAGCCAGGGCACCAAGGACAGCTCCCTGGCCCTCCACGTCCAGGCCGGCGAAGATCCGCAGGAACCGGTCATGGGAGGCGGACGCAAGGATCGGGACGTCATAGAAGCGCGGAGCGTTGCCATAGGAGAGGGTGATCTCCTGCGCAAATAGCGTCGGGCTCTTCGCCATCTGGCCGAGCAGATCATCCGCCTGGGCGGGGTGCGATGCCTGGGTGGCCTTCAGCCGCAGCGCGTGCAGCTCGGCGCTCAGCGCCTGGAATTCAGGAACGTCGATTGCCTTGAATGTCATGCCGGCGTAGCCGGACGGCGGATCGGAATCATGCGGTGGTATTGGCTCAATCCGACCCTGGGCCAGTAGGTCCCGGAGATAGGCACGGCATTCCTCCAGGACGGTCTCAATGTTCTGCGTTGGATTGCGGCCTTCGACGGCGTCCCAGAGCCGCAGGCCAAAGACGTGCAGCACCTCGCCAGAGCGCTCATAGCTTCGGTCCGCGAACCTGCGTTCGATTATCGTGAGGGCCTTCTCGACGTCCTCGTCGGGACGCTGCGTGAAGTCAAACAGAACGACCCACTCGGGCTCCTCGGCCTCCGGACGGAAGTGGATCGACTGGTCGAGCGACCTGTGCACCTGATCCCGATCCACAAGGCCCTGACCGAGGATGGCGTGCAGGGTCTCATCGTCGAGGACGCGGTCGAATAAGTCGACGTCGGGGTAGCGCGCAGTGGCTTCCGCCATGGAAGACGACCCGCCTTCCTTCGGCGGCGACATGAGGGCCACCCGTCGGGCGAACCTATCTCGGAGGTGTTCCGCCTTCAGGCGTCCGGCGCGCACCTCGAATGAATAGGCGAGGATCAGCATCAGGACGGCGTCCATGGCTTCGGCGTTGGTCCGATGGTGTTCGTCCAGGACCCTGAAGACTCTCTCGAACTCCCAGAGGCCCTGCTGTAGGATCCGCAGGTTGTCGAGGTGTGACTGGCTGTAGAGTTGGCGGACCAGATCACGCCGCCGGGTCAGGAAGTCCCGGGCCGCTTTGTCACGCAGGTCGCCCACGAACGAGTCCAGCGCGCCCTCGAACACCGAGCGGAGGACAAGTGTCTTGCCGATCAGCTTCTCGCGAATGCCGCCGTAGGCCTCGTCCTGGATGGCGGCCTCATTTGCGATGACAATCACCTTTTTGCCGTCATGCTCCACGAGGGCATTGATGTAGCCCAGCGCCTTGTTCATCGGCATGTCGCAACGCTCAAGGTCATCGAAGACGTACACCAGGGCGTTGCCCGTGTTTACGATATCCTCGAGGCTGAGTTCCGTTTTGATCCGGAAGAAGCTCGCGACGGCCTTTGTCGCGTGTTCTGCAACCATGCGTGTCTTCCCACCCAGGAAGGGGAACAGCGCATGGGCGAGGGCCCGATCGATCTCCTCTACAGAGGTGAGCCCGTAGAGGCTCAAGTAAGCCCAGGTCTGCTGGTCGTGGAAGCGTTGGTCGAGTATCTGACGGACGAGGTAAGTTTTGCCGATGCCCCATGGCCCGTCGAGCAGCACTGCATAGTGCGGCGGGGTGGTCAGGTCGAGGTAGTGCTCCAGATAGTCCCGCACGTGACGGTTGGGGTCCTGCGCGGATGAAGTGGTGTCGGTCAAGGGAAGGCTCGTCGGCCAGGGGGCGATTCGGCTCTCGATGATGGCGGCAGCGGCCGTGCGATCAACGTCCGACGACCAGTCGGTGACGATTGCGCGGGAAGATCGCGGGGCCAGGAAATCCTGCCCCTGTATTCTCGTAGGCGTACTTCCAGAGAATCCCATATCGCCGGCGGGCTTCCGAAGGATTACCGGTGCTACAAATATGTGTGTCTATAATATTGTCGCATCTAGTATATCGTAATCGGCTCCCGTCACGGCCCTTACAAATCTCTTGTAAGAGCGGCTCTTCTCGTAGAGAGATTTCAAATCCAGTCTCTGAGTAAGTATTAGTTGATCTGTTGTTGCCTTGTAATGCTTCGACATCGCCTCATTTATAAGTCCTTTCGCGTCTCTTTTCTGTTCTGGATTGTTGCATACAAAATTAACATCCCACCCGTAATCTGGTGCGCTAATTCTTAGATTTTCAATACCTTCTAGAAACCAACATTCGTACTCCCGGACGCAAAGTGCAATTCGAAGTTCGCTTCTAACTCGATCCTTGATCGTTTCAATTCGTCCGTGGAATTCCTTCGACACCTGAACCGGGCAGTCGTCATCTACGTCAACGATCAGAAGGATCGCATCGACGTCCCGAGAGTCCGCAAGTAGGACCATCTTTTCCAAGTGACCCGCTCTCCGGAGCTTGTGGATGCCGCCGGATGTGATTGGCGGTGCAGCGTAGATATTATCTCCGACCATGATCGCGGTTTTGGCCATTAGACATGGAATGGCCGCGGCATCGCCGGGCCCTTCAACAATGAGCGCCAGCCTCATTCGCCCGAAAGCCCTTCGGCAAGAAGAAGCTCGCCCGGTGTAAACAAATGATCTTTGATTAGTCCCATTTGTCGGGCGGAAATCGGGCCGCACTTTGTGATTCCATCAGTCATCTTGGTCCAAAAGATGGAATCAGGTGGCACAAGGTCGAGAAGCGTCGGGCTATGAGAAGTTATAAAGGCTTGACGAGGCCGCGTTGCGCTTGCATCAGAAAATTCAAGTGCAGCTTCTGTTAGGAGACTTAGAAGACCAGGGTGAACCATCTGTTCTGGCTCTTCAAGAGCGATAATGGAGGGCGAGTGCGGCTGATAGAAAGCTGTCAATAGCCCAAGCATTCGAAGCGTTCCATCGGATATCTGTGACATATTAAATTGGTGTGGCTCTCCCTCCCGTTCTCGAACATTGATAACGGGCACGTAATAACCGCCAGCAGATCGAACCGTTATATCAACGAGAGTCGGCATAACCGCTTGAAGCGCCGTAATGAGGGCGTCCTTGCTTTTCTTTTGCCCGCTGTTGATTTGCTTTAAAATGGAAGCCAGGTTTGATCCGTCTGGCCGAAGATATTGCTGTCGAGATACAACTCTCGGCTCGCGGAGAGTATTCGGATAAATAGAATATGACAGAAAACCCTTCAGCTCTTCGGCGATGGGGCGGAGCATCATTGTTGATAAGGAAAAGTAGGACGCGTCAATAACGTTGAGAAATAGATCTGTAGAAGGAACCGTCCGTCCTCGCTCATCTCGAAGATGATCTGTTGGGGGCTCAATACGAAAGCGGACCTCGCCTTCGTCGTTGCGATCAAAGGCAACTTTTCTTTTTATGTGCTCGCCGTCAACCGGAGCGCTATATCGATCAATGCCATACCACTCGGCATGCTCCTCAACTACGCGGTAGGAGCCGCGTGCAGACGCGAGGATTACGCGGTACCGCCCAACACCGTCGTTTCGCTGGATGGAAACGTCTAATACAATATTATATGGCCGCGTTCTAGACCACTGTCTGATGCTTTCTACGCCGTGTCGCTTGACTAAGGCCGTATCCAAGTCTTCTGCAACGCAATCATGTAAAAAATACAGAGCATCAATAATATTGCTCTTTCCATGCCCGTTGGGGCCGACAAGAATATTAAGGGGGCCGAAGCTGATGTCCGCTTCGGCCACGCTTTTATATCTTGAGATATAGGCGTGGGTGATCATTTTTGTCCCGATTCGGCGTTCACGATGTACGGACCAATCACTGGGTGCAAGGGTCCGCGCAGCTTGGCCCGCACGGTTTGAGCCCGCGTCAAATTTTGTATGCCGGTACTTGCTGCCGAAATTCGTGTCGCGGCGTCCACCAGCGAAACCCCTTGTCCGACCCAACGGCGCCCATGTCAGCCTCCTGACCAAAGCGGCTCAACGAAGCTCGCAGGGGGCGAGGAATGCGGGGACGGGAGCACCAATCCCCAGGCTGTCCTCAGCGCCGCTGCTCCTCAAGTGCGGTGCGCGAATTCGGTGACAGGTTAGGCATTCCCGTGGGCTTGCTGTCTCATGCCCAACCCCGTGCATCTGATCCTGACCCCCTCGACGGCGGAGGGGCTCAGTCGCGCGGTCGGCGAAACCCATCGCCGCGACGCCGGCTTGGTCAATGCGCGCGGCCGCTGGCGCGGCTGCCTGTTCGAGAACCGCTTCGGCGCCGTCGCCATGGACGAGGCGCATCTGATCGCCGCGGCGAGATAGGTGGGCCTGAACCCGGTGCGCGCCGGTCTGGCGCGCGATGCGCGGGCCTGGCCCTGGTCAAGCGTTGCGGCGCATCGGGTCGGACGGGATGACGGCGTGGTCGTGGCGCCCGCCGGAGCGGGTGGAGGGCCGAATTCCTATTCCTAGTAGGTGATGCTCGGGTACCAGTCTGTCCCACGGCCGCCCGGCGTCAGGTCCAGGACGTTCCACAGCACCATCAGGTCCGGCTCGGTGGTCGGGTCCTTGCCCGGATCGGCCGATTCGAAACCCAGTTCGGCGCCCCAGAAATGCCGGATCGTCCCGTCGCGGCGGGTGAAGACGTTGGTGGCGGCGGTGTCGGTCCCGTCGTCCATGATCGCGTGATAGTCTTGGCTGAACGTCCCATTGACGTCGGCATAGAGCGGCAGGTTGGTCCAGCTGCGCTCGACCTTGAAGGCGACCTGTCGCTCGATGGGCGAAAGGCCGACGACGGCCATGGCCACCCGCTGGCGGATGTGGTCGGCGTTGCCGTTCAGGCAGCTCAGAAGCGCGGTGCACATGGGGCAGGGTCGCGCCCGTTTGGGGCCGTACATCCAATTGTAGACGAACAGCGTGTCCTTATCGCCGAACAGCTCCGCGAAGCCGACGGGGTTGGCGCCTTGAACGCTGCTGGCCTCGCCCAGGAACTGGTAGTCGCCCTTCACCTCGCCGCCGGGCGGCAGGGCGCGGCGCTGAGCCGCCACGCGCGCGATGTGGCGGTTGAGCTCGATTTCCTCGGCCAGCAGGGCCTCGCGGGCCCTGCGATATTCGGCGCTCTCGTTCGGTTGGCGGGCGCGATTGTTGTGAGCGATTGCGGCGGCGGGTTGCAGGGCGGAGTCCTCGGGCATGACCTTGTCTCCCAATCCAGCCCCATCAACTCATCACCCCGGCCGCCGGGTTCCGCCCGCGACGAGCGCGGCCTGTGTCCGCCTGCGACCGTCCGGGGATGGGCGACTTGACAAATCAGCCCTGTATGTTCATGTTTCGTTCTCAAATGCCCGCCACTGTCTCATCCCTCCCAGGCCAAGGCGACGGCCCGGCGCCTGCCGGGGCGCAGGGCATGGCGCGCGGTCTGATCGAGCGCCAGCTTGGGCTGCTGGGCCGGCTCGCCGAGGCGGGGCTCAACATCGCGCTGGCCGTCGAGCGGCAGGTGATGGCGGCCGAGCAGGCCTCGCCTGAAGCAGGTTCGCCCGAAGCGGGTTCGGCGGTTCAGGCGGTGCAGGGTCTCGCCCTGGCCTACGGGCGCGTGTCGCGGGCCGTGCGGCTGACCGTCGCCCTGCAGTCCCGGCTGGTGAAGGACCTCCAGGAGATCGACGTGGTCGCGGCCCGCCGGCGGGCCGGCGAAGCGGCCGACGCCGGCCGGGCGCGCCAGCAGCTTCAGGCCGCGCGCAAGGCGCGGGTGGAGCGCATCGTCGAGCGGATGATCCGTGACGAGGCCCGTGACGAGGCCGAGGTCGACCGGCTGGCCGACGCGGCCTATGAGCGGCTCGACCACGACGACATCTACGGCGACCTCTCGGCCAAGCCGGTCAGCGAGATCATAGCGATGGTCTGCCGGGACTTAGGCCTGGCGCCCGACTGGGGCCGGCTGGCGCAGGAGGCCTGGGCCCAGGAAGAGATCGACGGCGGGGCTGCGGGATCGCCGCTGATGGCGCTGCGATGGCTGGACCCGCCGCAACTGGAGACGCGCTCCGCCGATGCTTGCCAGGCGGGGCCGTCGCCGAGGGCGCCCCAGGCCGCATCGCCGTGACCCGGGCGCCAATCCCCCTTGCCTGTGACCCGACGGCGCCTGCGCCAACCCCCTCCCCAAGGCGGCTCTGGGCTCGGCGCGCTTAAGTAGCGGCCACAGCCCGAGAATTTTCCCGCATGAGTAGAATTGTGGCGGCCTTTGGGCGGTCCAGAGAATTCGTGCGCCGGGAAAAATTGTCGCGGGTCCCGTGCCAGTCGTTCTCAGCATAGGTCAGACCGAACAATTGATAATGTTGCGCCCCTAGCCCCGTAGCACAGCTCTGAACGTCGAGAGCGATTGTGGCTCTTGATCTCGGGGTGATCCGCGTTTCGGCGCGGATGTGGGGCTAGTCATGGCGATCAGCGGAACAAGCGGCCTGTCGGGCGGCGATACGATCACGGGCGCGGCGGGCGCCGAGACCCTGAATGGCGGCGCAGGCGCCGATTCCATCTTCGCCGGCGCCGGCTCGGACAAGATCTCCGCCGGGTCGGGGAACGACACGATCGACGGCGGATCCGGTTCCGACACGGTCAACGGTGACGCCGGCAACGACGTCCTGATCTATTCGTCCGGCCAGCTTCCCGGCACGCTCGACGTCTATGACGGAGGTTCCGGGCAGGATGTCCTGCGCCTGAACCTGACGCTCAGCACCTGGTATTCGAGCGCCTTCCAGACCGACCTGGCGCGCTACCAGACCTTCCTCGGCGCGCACATCAACCCGGTGAACGGCCAGGCCGACAACGCGACCTTCCAGTTCACCGCCTTCAACCTGCAGGTCTCGAAGATCGAGGCCGTCAATGTGGTGGTCGACGGCCAGGCCCTCAGCGCGGCTGACAACGCCGTGCTGCTGGCGGGCGACACGATGACCGCCGCCGAGGACGGCGCCGGCGCGACGGGGAACCTGCTGGCGAACGACTCCGTGCTCGACCAGGTGAAGACGTTCAGCGCTACCCATGGCGCCCACGGGACGGTCGCGACGGTCTTCGACAACAGCGTGGTGAACGCCGCCAGCGCCTCGGCGACCTATACCGCGGGCTCCTATTGGAACTACCTCGCCGCCGGCCAGCACGGGACCGACAGCTTCACCTATACGGTGACCGACGCAGATGGTCAGACCTCGACCACGACCGTCACCGTGGACGTCGTCGGCGTCAATGACGCGGTGGAGATCACCTCCGCGGCCCAGGCGGGCGAAGTGGTCGAGGACGGGACGCCGAGCGCGGCCGGGACGATCGCCTTCACCGACGTGGACCTGAGCGACGGCCACACGGCCGGCTTCGCGGCGTCGCCGGCCAACGCCACGAGCCTGGGGACCTTCAGCCTGGATCCGGTGTCGGAAGCCGCCGACGCGGCGAGCGGCTCGGTGGGCTGGCGCTATGCCCTGGACCCCGCCGCGGCCCAGCGCCTGGCGGAGGGTCAGAGCGTCACCGAGACTTACGTGGTGACGGTGGACGACGGCCACGGCGGCGCGGCCCAGCAGACGGTGACGGTGACCATCACCGGGACCAACGACGGTCCGGCAGCGGTCGCCGACACGGCCTCGGGGACCGAGAACCAGGCCC
>NZ_CAXUPL020000007.1:0-120378 GCF_964252855.1 Phenylobacterium sp. LjRoot225
AACGTCGAGAACCTGACCTACACCGGAGCCGCGGCGTTCACCGGCACAGGAAACGCTCTGGCCAACATCCTCACAGGCGGTGGCGGCAACGACACGCTGATCGGCGCCGCCGGGGCCGACACGCTGAATGGCGGAGGCGGCATCGATACCGCCAGCTACTCAAATGCGACCACGAACTTGACTATCAACCTTACCACGGGCGTCCACACTGGCGATGCCGCCGGGGACAGCTTCAGCTCAATCGAGATTTACCAAGGCAGTAGCCGTGCGGACACGCTAACCGGAGATTCTGGTGGGAACAATCTGCAGGGGGCGGCCGGCAACGATCTCATCGAAGGCCGCGGGGGAGCTGATACCCTCGATGGCGGCGCCGGTACGCTCGACTTCCTTTCGTACGAGCATGCGACGTCGGCGATCTCACTGAACCTCTCCACCGGCGTTCACACGGGAGACCCGAACGACGACGTACTGACGGGCTTCGAAGGGTTCACTGGCACGGCCTTCGCCGACACGCTTGTCGGGTCGACAGCCAGCGAGAACTTCATGGGGGGTGCCGGAGCCGATCAGTTCACCGGTGGCGGCGGCAGCGACTACCTCTGGTACGCCACGAGCTCCGCGGGCGTGAACGTCAATCTGGCGACAAGTACTGCCTCGGGAGGTGATGCCGCCGGGGACACTTTTACCAGCTTCCGCAGCGTCCTCGGCTCCGTTTACGCCGACACACTCACGGGCGACTCCTTTGCCAACCTTCTTGGCGGTGGTGGCGGCAACGACAGCATTATTGCTGGTGACGGCGATGATACCGTCCAGCTCTACGCAACGGGTCCCTATGCCGGTATTCCAACCTCCTATGTCGCTTATGTTGATGCCGGCAACGGTAATGACATTGTATTCGAAGGAACCGAAGATGCGGGCTCAACAATATTAGGAGGCTCTGGAAACGACGAAATTCATATGTGGCTCGGCACCGCTTACGGTGGCAGCGGAAATGATATTTTCATCTCACCTGGCATCGCCACAATGTATGGTGAGGATGGCGATGACACGTTTACTTTCCAAGGAATGAGCAATTTTGCTTATGGTGGCGAAGGAAATGACACCTTCAACGCAAGCGATGGTAGCGTCAGTTTTGTTTCGGATACCGGATCCTCGGCAGGCGACAAAATTGTCATTTCTGCCGCAGCGACGTGGTCCGATATCTTTACTTCCTACGATAGCGGCACCGACACACTCTACATTACGACGGATGCCGACGTCGCTGACGGATTCATTGATAGCGGGGTCGGCATCATCAATGCTTCTATCGATCTAATCGAGCGCGCGTACGCCGCCGACGGCTCATTCATCGGACTCTGATGACCTGCCCGTAGCCGCTTCGCCGCGGCTACGGGCGCTTCGTCGCGTCAAAAACGCGCTCAACCTTAACGCGGCCCGAAATTTGCACGGCAGCTCGCAGGAGAAACGCGCATGAACATTAACTCAACGTCGCCGACGCTATGGGCCGATTTGGCGGCCGCCCAGAGCGAACACCTCAAGAACGTCGCCAGGCTGCAAGGCTCAACACGAAAAGTAGCCGATCTTGATCCGACAGGCGGGCCCAAACCGACCAAAGGCCACGGCCAAGCCACGAAAAATTACTTTCAAGCCGAGAGCGAGAAGTATCAGGGGCTCATCCAATCGCTCACTGCAAGGGTCGCGGGTCACCCGGGTCTCCTAAGTTTGGATGGCGATGCGGGCGCAATGTTGAAGGTCTATCAAGACCAGTTGAACCAGGCGATGAAAGCGTATGCCACCGCGCCGGATGCGCCGGGCCTCGACATCGTTTTCTGATCAGGCCGGCCGCGAGCGAGTTCAACAGCAGCTCTCGATGACGATAGGGAGGGCGTAGGCCGCCTGGGCTCCGAGCGCGACCGCTACGGCTATCGCTGCGATCCGCATCAAAACCTCCTATCTCCTCGCCTGCCCTCGAACCCGCGAGCACTATTTTGGTTCGGCTTATGGCGACGGTTTCCTGGCCGGTGGCGCACAGCAGCCACTTCCTCGCCAGCGCGCTCGCGGCCGATCTCGCCGCGCGTTCACCGCTCAGCTCCGCGTGGCCGGCATGTCGTGGTAAACGCGGGAAATTCTATTGGCGCGCAATGTGAGCACGAACGCCGGTTGGCGAACGCGCGGCCATGATGGCGAGCAGTCTGGCGAATAATATGAGTACGTGGCCCGCCCCGCTGGCAGATAATTTGAGCAGGAAGCGCCGTTGTTTGCGAGCACGAGCCCCGATTATGGCAAGCCCCTACACCTATGGTAGGCTACGAGGCTTGGGTCAGCCCCTCTGGAGGTGCAACACGTCCGGAAGCTGAGGCGGGCGGAGCCTTCGCTGCTCGCACCGGAAACCAACGTGAACTTGCCGCCGCAGATCGTCGACAGGCTTGTGGGACGCAGCCTTACGGCAGAAAGCCCCACGGCTGAGGGCGCGCAAGCCTTCTCCGCTGGAATGTCGGCCTACCTCAATGGACTTGGGTCGGCTAGGGATCTGGAACTGTGTGAAGCTCACTCAACCAGGCCTGATCGCGTCCCAGCTGAAATGTGCGAGCCTTTCTCGCGCCGGCGCAGCCATCGACCCCGCCATCGCGGGTCACCTTCTCCGCTCAGCCGCGGTTCTGGGCCGCGGCGTGGATCAGTTCCGCGATAAGGTTGCGCTTGGCCGTGGGAAGGCTTCGCCAGGACTGCAACATGGCGAGCGCGCGCGGATCGTTCGCCAGGTCCATGGCGATCGGGTCCGGTGGTCCGTCTGTGATTAGGGATTCCACATCGACGAAGAAGTACTCGATTGGCACCTCGAGAAAGATCGCGGCTTCGGCAAGGACGGACGCCGAGACGCGATTGAACCCGCGTTCGTACTTTTGGACCTGTTGCCAGCTTAGTCCAATGCCTTGTCCGAGCGCGCCTTGGCTGAGCCGGCGCACCTTGCGGGCGAGCCGCAGGCGGCGGCCAACCGCCACGTCGATTGGGTGGGGGAGGGGTGTTGTACGTACGACACCCCCCTCGCGGGTCGGCCGAGGAGGCTTCGCCACTAACGCCCTCGGGTGCGTTCTGGACCGGTTTTATTGACCTCCGGCGGCGTGCCGCGTTCGCCTTCAGCGGCCGCGGTGCGCTCGATGGGGGACCGCTCTTTGGCGGTCTCTGCTTCTCGGATTGTGACGGGCGGGAACTTGGCGCCCTGCTCTATGTGGCTGGCGATCTTCTCCTTTGCGCCAGCAATCAACCGCTCTTGGACGGCGGTATCGTCCGGATGGCGGTCCTTCACGACAGCGGCGACGACAGCCAGGCGGCTCTGTGCATCGCGCAGGTCAGGGTCCCGTGCGGCCTCAGTCGGCGTCGCGTCCCGGAAGCGTTCGGCGTCGATCGTCCACCTATTGCGAGGCACTTCGCGCTTAGTGAACGAGACTTCCCCCGTATCCTTGTCCTTCACCTCGACCGTCTTGCTGACCATCTCGACGCCGTCGCGGCGAAGCGTGATGTCGTCGCCGATCTTCGCGCCCGACCGCTCCAGGGCGGCCGGCAATCCGACGCCCCAAACTTCGACCTGGCGGCCGCTCGGCTGTTCGACGCGGACGAAGGGCGCCAGCTCTTGGCCAGCTCGATGCTTGTAGGGCTGCTCGCCGATCTCGACGAGCTTCCCGGTGAGACCCTTGTCGTAGTCCAGCCGCTCCGGCTTGGGGACGGCAGCGCTGGGCTCCGGCGCCCCTTCGGATTTGCCGCGCGTGGGTTCGGCGTTGGCCGTCTCGACGTTCGGATAGCGGTCTCGGCTGGGCGCGAGCGAATTGACGTCGCGCGCATTCAGCCGCCGCTCGAGTTCCTGAACGTCCCGCTCGGAGGGCTTGTAGCCGCGCACCTCAAGGCCTGCTGTGCGGGCTTCCAACCAAACTTCGCGACGAAAGTCCTCCTGGCCCTTCACGTCGATCGCTTTCCAACCGCGATGTTCGGCGATTGCGACGAGGTCTTTGACGACGTCGGCGCTCGTCTGACGAGCGACGAGCTTGTCGCCGGTGTCGCGGAAGGCCGGCTCCTTGGTCTTCGCGTCTGTGTAGAAGCGAAGCTCCGCCGCGAACTGCGGCTCGTCCGAGAAGTAGCGGCGCTTCAAAGCGTCAGGCACGTCGCCCCGCTGCACCGAGAAGCGATCGGGATCGTCGTCGTTCGCGGCCTTGTCCTTGTCGGGCGCGGCCTTGCGCCCGGTCGGTGGCGGCGCGCCCTGGCTGTTGTCGCGAGAGGGGTCCGCAGTGGTTGGGGCCCGTTCGGCTGTGCGCTCCTGAGTGGGTTCGATGGAGTTCTCGACCTCGCTGCTCCCGCGGCGGCGCTTTGGCGCTTCCGCGGTCGCCTGGGGCGGTGCAGGAGGGGTGACGGTGCGCTCTGTGCCCGTATCGGTTTCGTCGGCCATAACTGACCTCCTCTGCGGTTAGCGGTCGGTGGCTTCGAGCAGCAGGCTCGAGTTGATGTACTGGTTGATCCAGTGCTCTGACTGTTCCTCGGACGTGCCGTCTGGCAGCTCGTCCGCATCGAGCACGTCGACGTCCAGCGTGAGGGAATCGAGGTCCAAGTCGGTCTCGCCGGCGGCTTCGCTGACCGTCAGCGGTCGCGTAATGATCCGGGCGTGGATCTCACCGACGCTGCGCGTGAGCGCCGCCAGATCGGCCGCCATCGTTTCGAGGCGACTGGCGTTAGATTGTTCCGAGGGGAGGGCGGCGATCGCCGGCAGAGCGGAGATAACAGGCGGCGCGCAGATGCGCCTGGTGAAGTCGCGGCTCTTGAAAAAGTAGATCTTGCTCGCCTGGATCGGGGCTATGCCGCCCCGCAGCACAATGAGCGCGTCCTTGCTCATCTGCATCAGCTCCTGGGGGAGCATGAGGGCGCGGCGCTGATCGGATTCCGTCGTGGTCCGCTTCCCGCCGCCGACGAAGGTCGGCCGGCTCTTCGAACGGGCCTCATAGGTGTAGTAGCCGAGGCGCTCGGAGAGGTCCTGCGCGACCTTCAGCTCCTTGGGCGTGAAGACGACTTCGACGCCGCAGTTGGTCATGATCTCTTCGGCGACGTCGGGGCCGTACTCGGCCCGCAGCTGGGACGGGCTCTGGATCACCGGCAGCAGGCGCAGCCCGTAGCCGGCGACGTAGGAAAAGCCCTTGGCGATCACCGAGGCATGGCCGATGCGGGCGAACTCATCGAGCAAGACCAGGACCTGCACGGCATGGCGGCCGGCGGCCGGCAGTTCACGCGTGTTGAGGTCCACCAGCTGCTGGAAAAAGAGGTTATAGAGCGGCGCGACCCGGGCCATGTTGTCGGGCGTGACGCCGAGATAGACGGATGTGCGCTTACTCCGCAGCTCGCGCAGATCGAAGTCGCTGGCGCTGGTCGCCGCATCGACGCGCGGGTTTAGCCACAGGTTCATGCGCGAGGTGATGGTCTGCTTGATGCCGGCGAAGGTGTTGTCGGAGGCCGAGCAGAAGTCGTTGAGGGCGTTCACACAGCCAGCCGACAGCGCGCCGGTTCCTTTGGACCGCGCTTCCATCAGGGCCGGGAAACGCGTCTTCGGATTGCCGGAGGTCAGCTGGCGGTAGATCTCGCCGATGGTGAAGGGAAGATCCGGCGTCTGCGCCACATAGGCGCCCACGCCGACAAAGCCGGTTCGAGAGGCTTCGGACCAGAAGGGGTCGCCCTTCTCCGGCGCCGGGAAGAGCATGGTGGCGAGCTTCTGCAGCTCGTCCAGCGCCTCCACCGGGTTGGACCGGTCGATGTAGGCGAGGGGGTTATATCGCGCTGTGCGGCCCTCCGGATCGAGGGGGTCGAACATCACGACGTTCTGGCAGTGCTTTGCCCGAAAGCCAGCCGTGGCCTCCCAGTTCTCTTTCTTGATGTCGAGGACGACGACCGAGTCCGCCCAGTTGAGGAGGTTCGGGATGACGACGCCCACGCCCTTCCCCGTGCGGGTGGGGGCGTAGAGCATGACGTGCTCGGCGCCGCCGAAGACGAGATAGCCGGCGCCCTTACGGCCGAGGATGATCCCGTGTTTGGCGCGCATTCCCTCGCGCCTGATCTCGCCTTCATTCGCCCAGCGCGCCGCGCCGTGCAGAGGCCGGCGAACGCGGAGCACGGCCGTCAGGCCGAGCACCAGGATGAATGCTGCGGAGCCCAGACCGGAAATCTTGGTCCAAAGCTGCACCTGAGGGTGCGCGCGATTGGCCCAGAGCCAGCCGGGGACCCTCACGAAGTCCAGGTCGCTCGCGAAGCGACCCAGGCCAATCATGGTGGCGACCATCGCCAGGACCGCCCAGAGGCCGAGCAGGAGGACGGCGGCGGCGGCGACGATCCCGGCCCTAGCGGCCGGCGTGGCGCTTGCGAAGCGGCTCATAGTAAAGCTCCGTCATACGGAAGCGGCCTTCGACCTTCTTCATCTGGACGACGACATCGACCAGCAGGTGCAGGAGGCTGCGAATGTCCTCGCGGGCGAGGTCGCGACCGCCTTCGGACTCCTTCACAAGCAGGGTCAGTTGCTCGAAGGCGAGGGCGGCGGAATCGGCGTGAACCGTGGTGATCGAGCCCGGGTGGCCCGAGTTGACATTGCGCAGGTAGAAGAAGGCGGTTCCGTCCCGCAGCTCCTGCAGCAAGATCCTGTCAGGGCGCATTCGCAGCGAGCTTTCGAGCAGCTGCTTAGGTCCGACCTTGGCGAGCCCCTGCTGATCCTTCGAGTAGATCAGGTGAACCACGTTCCGGTGCGGGACGGTGAGCTCGCGCGTGTCCTCGATCGTCAGCAGCCGCTCATGCGCAGGAATGAGCTGGATGAGGCCCTTGCTGAAGGTGGTCTTGCCGGAGCCTGTCGCTCCGCTGATGAGGATGTTCTTCCTCGAGCGCACAGCCAGGTCGAAGAAGGCTGGCCACGCCCGCGCTTCGCGCAGGCGCATCAGTTCTTTCTCTTCCTCGGCGAGCTCGTCGGACGTCGCCTTGGCGTGCTCGAAAAGGCCCGCCCTGGTGAAGTCGTCCATGCCGAAGGTGACGCTCGAGGGCTTGCGGATGGTGATGGAGACGGAGTCCGCCGGGACAGCCGGCGGAAGGACGATCTGACACCGCTCACCGCCAGGAAGCACCGTCGAGCAGATCGGCGTCTCGGCGCTCACGTCCTGCCGCGTGAAGGCCGCGGCCGACGTCGCCAGGGTGGCGAGCCACGCCGGCGTCAGCTCGGGCGCCTCGTGCCAGCGCCAACCTTTTGCGCCTTCTACGCCGACTTCGCCGGGGCGGTTGATGACCAGCTCGGTGACATCGGCCGGCTCGAGCAGCGGCAGGAGCGGCTGCAGGTAGTGATGAAGGACGGAGCTGTCGGCGATCATCGCGCCTGCACGCCGTAGACTTCGGAGAAGTCGAAGTCCTGGGCGACCATGATTCCGACGTCCTCGCCTTGGTTCTTTCGCAGGATCGGCGGCAGGTTGATCGAACTCTGCAGGGCGACCGCCGCCACGTCTGAGGGCACGCGCGCGGTGTTCTGCAGCTCGTTGCCCCGGCCGGCGGCCACATACACGCCGTCGTCGACGAGTGAGAGCAGCAGGGCTCCGCCGAAGCGTTCAAAGAAGCGGTTGTCGAGATCGCCGCTGAACCCAGCCCGACCGATGGCGTCGGCGCCGGGGGAGGCGAGGTCGATCGCGACACCTTGAGGCGTCACGGCGCGGGTCCAGAGCACGAACAGGCGGCGTTGCCCTCGCTGCATCCCGCCGCGGTATTCGCCGAGAACCTTGGTCCCCTTCTCCAGCAGCACGACGCGGCCGTTGTCGGAGTAGACGTCCCGAGGAATGATGCAGGTCGTATAGCCGGGCAGGGACGAGTCCATGGCGGTCTGCAGGACGCAGGGAATCTGCGTGCCGGCGAGGATCATGTAGCTGCGGTCGCCGAGCGCGGTGGCGCGGGCCTTGGTGATCGCGGATCCGCGGCGGAGATTGTCGAGTTCCGTCGCTGGCCGTCCGGCCGCGACTTGTCCGCTGCCGGCGCTGGCGACGCCGACGTCATAGCCGCCGCTTCCGCCGAGGGAGGCTCCGGAGGACTGGTTGAAGGCCATCATGGGCGAACGGCGCGTCATGTCGGCGAGAGTTTCGCGGGGCTGAGCGCGGCCCGCTGCGCCTTCCGCGCCTGATCCCGCCGCGCCGCCAGGGGCGGGCACGACCTGACCGGGGGCCAGGGGTTGACCGGTCAGCGGGTCAACCGCGCCGGCTGCACCGGTCGTCGGCGCCGGCGGCAGGGGAGGGGGCATGGTCGCGACCTCGTCATAGCGGACCACTTGGCGCGCCGGCTCCTTCGGCTCTTCCGGCTTGGCGTCGCCGCGATCCCAGGAGAGGACGAGCAGCAGGGCCGCACCGCCGACCATGGCGGCGACGCCGGCCATTTTGGCTTGGGGCGAACTGAAGCGGCCCGCGACGGGCGATATCCCCCGCTCGCCGCCGACGCCCTCGTTGGGTTCGAGGCGCTCCGGCGAGACCTTGCTGTCGTCCATCGCCCGGCGACGGCCGAAAGGATCGTCGCGGCGGACCTCTTCCTCGTCATCGATGCCGGCGGGCTTGGTGATGCGCGGGGGGCTCTCGTGAAGGTCAGTCATGTCATTGCCCCGGAGTGCGCGTGGTGCGTTCGACCGCGGAGGAGGCGGTGTTGGTCCCGTGGGTCACGCCGTACCGCTGTGGGGCCTCGTTGAAGATGCAAAGCATCTCCTTGCCGCGGCGTAGGACGATCTTGCTGGCGACCGTGTGGAGGACCACGAACTCGTCGCGCACGTCGAAGGGCACCAGGCCCTCCGAGCCGTCGGGAAGGATCTGGAAGAAGGTCGGCAGCTCTTGATTGCCGGGGAAGCGCAAGACCGTGAACTGGCCGTTGTCGGAGACCTCGGAGGGCTGGATCTTGGACGAGCCCTGGACGGTGTAGTTCAGGTTCCGGGACCCCTCGATCGCGGCGTTGTCGAGCATCAAGCCGGTCCTCGCGCGGTCGACCGCGTCGACCTGACTGGCGATCGCGCGCGTCAGCGCAGCCTTCTCGTCCTCCGGATAGCGGAAGCGGACTTGGAAGAAGGTGTTGGGCGATCCGGCGGAGATCGGGCCGGAGCGGATCCCCAGCTCGAAGGTGTAGTTCCGCAGCTCGGACCCGCGCCTGGTCGTGACGATCAGGTTGGTGGGCGTGCCCTTCTCGCGTGGCTTCACGAACAGAATGTTCGTTTCCGCCGCGACCTCCCAGGAGACGGTGTCGCCTAAGGCGACGTGTTGGATCTCTTCGCCAGGGCCGAGGATGATCTGCGTGGCTGTCCGGAACGTCCCGACGACACGATAGACCTGCCACGGATCGTAGTTGACCCACTTCACGCGAGGATCGAGCTGGCCGGGGCGCGGCACGTCGACAGCGCCGACGGGCGTCGCGGCCGCGGCGATCGCCGCGCAGGCCGCGGCCGCGAGCAATTTCCGCATCATTTGGAGATCTCCGGATCGGCGCGATAATTCTGGACTTGGAAGCCAAGGGGATTGCGCAGCCGGTCGGCCTCGGACATGGGCGCCTTGGTGTAGGTGAAGGTCAGCGTGGCGATGAAATCGGCCTGCTGGACGTCCTGAGCCTTACGCACCGTGCGCGTGAAGCGCACGTTGGCGACCTTGTCGTTGATGAAGGTGATGTTGCGGACCGAGACGGTCGCCACGCCATCGGCGCCCAACTTGGTCTGAGGGCTTTCCGGGTTGGTGGCGCGGTAAAAGTCGGCCCAGCGCTGCTGTTCATCCGGCGTGGAGCTGATCGACACGAAGCGGAAATTCTCTTCGGCCGCGTCCGGCAAATAGCCTTCACGCGCTCGCACGTACTGGCCGAGGAAGTATTTGCTGACCGCCTCGTTGTAGGTGAGGTCGCGTTCGCCCTTCAGGCCGGTCATGACGTCGACCGCGCCGCTTGTCTCGTTCACGCGAACCACGAAGGGCTCGACGGTCTTCAGCGGCACGAGCGCGGCGATCGCGGCCACGGCTGCGATGGATAGCGCCGCCGAAACACTCGCCACGGTCCAGGCCAGCCGCTTCGAGCGGTTTGCCGCCAACACGCGGTCCTGGTCCCAGCGACGGGCTTCCTCGAAGTATGCCTTAAGATTGTCCGTGGACACGCCAGCCATCGTCGCACTCCTCAAGCGCAGCTCGGAAAGGCCGGCGCGAGGGCCGAGACCTTCCGAGGCTTAGCGGCTGATCGAGCGCCGGCCGTCGCCGGCGTCTCCATCGCGATGGGCGGAACGGTCACGGCAGCAGACGACTTCCCGGTCTTCGCGGGTTTGCCGTTCGGCCCGGCCACAGGCGGCACAGGGACGGGCGCCGTCACGGCCGGGATCGGAGATCCCGGCAGCACGGAGCCGTAGATGTTCACCGGGCGCCGGCTTTTGCCATCGCAGGACTTCGGCTTCGCCGCGCTGCTTGTAGCGCAGGCGCTCAGCATCAGAGCGCAGGCCGTAAGGGTCAGGGTGCGCAACACGTCAGGTTCTCCGGGGGAGCGGATTGTTCGGATGTTCAAAGGAAGCTGTTCGGGACCGTCATCGGCGGGGATGGCCGTTGCGGTTCGCTGTTAACGTCGGGCGAAGAGAGCCGCCCGTTCCACCGCCCATGCGCGAGCCGACCGCGCGCATGCCTCGGTAGCCGAGCTTCGCGGCGCCAATGCCGACGGCGCCGGTGAACTTCGCGCCCGATCGACCGGCGTTGTAGAAGTCGCCGATCCCGGCGGCCGCGCCGCCGGCGATGCCCGCTGCGATGTTGGGCGTCTGCAGGAAGAAGATTACGCCGAGGGCACAGAGAGCGATGAAGAGCAGTCCCGATTGATTTGGGTCCGCCTGCCCGTCGATGTTGCCCCACTGGTCTGCGACCAAGGTGAGGATGACCTGGAAAATGGTGATGATGAGCGCGAACAGCAGCAGGTAGTTCACGCCCTGCCTGAGCCACCCAAAGAAGAAGCTGCGGGACGCTTCGAAGACCAAACAGGCCACGAAAATCGGTCCGAGCGCCACCAGCACCGCAAGTGCGACCTTGGCCAGCATGACGATGCCGAAGCCGACGGCCGAGGTTAGCGCCGTCATCGCCCAGACCCCGAACCCTGTCACATAGGGTCCGGGGTTGGTCAGTGAGGCGCTGTCCCAAATCTTGGTCGCTAGATAGCCGCCGCGATTGAAGAAGCTGTCAAAGGCTGCGCCGACAGAAGGCGTGGCGGCTCCGCTAATCGCCTGTGCGAGCCAATTCGGCAGGTCGTTGAAGAGCGGTTCAGTGACGTAGGTGCTGTAAGCGACTGTTGTCGCAACGGCATAGATGAACACTAACTTCACTAGCCGCACGACGCCGTCCATTACCGGCTCTGAAATCGAACCTCGAAAGATCGCATAGCCATAGAGGACAATGTAAAGAACCAGCGCTAATCGAAGAGGCCCCTCAACCGCAGCAATGACGTTGCCCAAGCCCGTGTTGAGAACGGCTGTCAGACGGTCGTCAACATAGTCGTAGGCGGGCGTAAATATTGATGCGGGCATTGGTCCTCGGCGACTAGAAGCCGCTCCTGTAATCTTCCATCGTTTTGCGATTGGCGGCGGTCTCGGCTGCTCGCTGAGCGAACTGGCACTCAGCGCCTCGGTGCGTGCCTTGTTTGCAGTCGGCTATGACCTCGGCCCGAACGTTGGGGTTCGCCTCGAAATATCGTTCTGACCGGGGCTCACGCTGGCATGCGCTGAGGGCGGCGCTCGCAGCCAGGAGAGCGGTCAGGATGATGGCCGGACGCATCAGAAGCCCGCCTTGTAGTCGTCCATCGTCTGGCGGTTCCTCATGGCCGTCTGCTCACGGTCGCGCTGCTCGGCCATCCTCCGTTCAGCCTCCTGCATCATGGCCAGGCCCTGCAGCTGCATCTGGTCGTTGTTGATGAGCGCCTGTTCGGCGGCGATGCGCGTCTGAAGGTCCATGACCTCCTTGGCCGTCGTCGCGCTGCTCAGCCGCTGGCGCAGCTCGTCCAGACCAGCCTGCCGTTCGGCCGCCGTCTTGAAGGCGCTTTCGCCGAGGGCGATGTCGCGTGCGGCGAGGTCGCCCGACTTTTCCAGTGTGTCTTGGTAGTACTGCTGCGAGGCGCTCAGGCCGGTCGTTACCGGCGTGAACAGGCGGTTGGCGCTCCGGATCGACGTCGCTCTCGTACCGATGGAGCCCAGGTCCGACAGCGAGCCATTGAGCAGCCTGGTGGTGTCTCGCACCTCGGCAGGGAGGTACTGCCGCAGCGCCGGGTTGTTCAGAACGCTGGCGATGCTGTTGATTTGCGTCAGCTTGTTAAAGCCGTCGTAGAGCTGCTTGCCCTGAGCAACCTGAGATTTCAACTCCACGAGTTGCGCCCGGGCCTGATTGAGTTGCTGCAGCATCCGGACGTAGGCGCCCGGATCGGTGACGACCATCGCCTGAGCGGGGACAGCCGCCCCAAAAATGGCGGAGGCAAGCGCCACCGCCGCGATAACTCGCGTTCTCATTACATTCTCCGTCGCTCTTGGTGGAAGACAGGACCCCAGATGGCCGGGTCATCGCCGTGCTGGGTTCGGATGCGATCCAGCAGCTCGACGGTCTCCGCCCGGCCGGAGAGAACCGCCAATTCGTCGTCCATGCCGTTGAGGTTCAGCTCAACGACGACGGAGTTGTGCCCTTGCTTCACAAGGAACATCCGCGACTCTGGCGACAACTCCTCGCGGATCAGCCGGAACTCCTCTCGGGTGAGGCCAAAGCCGTCGACGTAGTCACGGGCCTGCCCGTAGGGGTTCGGCAGGAAGATCTTGGTGGGGCATTGCTCCAAGATCGTGTGCGAGATTTCGGAGCGCAGGACGTCGGCCGGGCTCTGGGTCCCGAACACCATGAAGGCGTTCTTCTTCCGGTAGGTCTTCAGCCCGTCCTGGGCGAGACCGCGGAAGCTCTCGTCGCCGAGGGCCTTCCAGAACTCGTCAATGTCGATGACGAGGCGGCGCCCATCCACCAGGGCTTCGAGCCGGTGGAAGAGGTACATCATGAGCGGCGTGCGGACTTCCGGGTTGTCGAGGAAGTCGGTCATGTCGAAGCCGAGCAGGCGGCTATCGAGCGACACCTGGTCTGCGTCGTTGTCGAGGACCCAGCCCAACGAGCCGGCCCGGGTCCACTTCTCGAGACGCGCTCCGATGCCTTCCGCGTCGCGCTGGCCGAGCAGCTGGCGCAGCGCCATGAGCGAGCGCTGATGCGGCGCCATCGGCTTCAGCGCGTTGATTCCGTCCTCGATCATGCGCTCCTCCTGGACCGTCAGCGGCCGATCCGCGGGCGTCACCAGCTTGCGGACCAGCTGGGACAGGAACACCAGGTTGGACGGGGTGAATTCCAACGCCTTGAAGGGCGCAAAGCCGGTCGGCGCGCCGTTCTTGAGCGTCAGGTACGCACCGCCGGAGGCGCGCACAAAGATCTCGGCGCCGCGGTCTTTGTCGATGAAGATGCGCTGCACGCCGAACTTCTCGAGCTGGGCCAGCTTGAAGTTCTGGACGACGGTCTTGCCGGAGCCCGAGGGGCCGCAGATGAAGGTGTGCCCGAGGTCGCCGGAGTGGAAGTTGAAATAGAATGGCGACAGCGCCGAGGTGCGCAGAAGGGCCACGGCCGGACCCCAATGGTTTCCGGTCGGCCGACCTGACGGGTAGGTGTGGAAGGGCGCGAGCGAGGCGAAGTTGCGCGAGTTGATCGCGGCCGGCCGGCTCCGCTTGGCGAAGTTGCCCGGGAACTGCGACCAGAACGCCGCCTCGAGGGCCAGGTCCTCGCGCGCCACCACCAGGCCGGAGTCGGCCAGGGTCGCGCGGGCCAGGGACATGTTGTTGGCGAGCTCCTTGGTGGATCCGCCGTAGACCAACAGCGAGAACTGATGCTCGCCCATGACGAAGCGGTTGCTCACCAGGTCGTCTATGGCTTCGTCCAGACCATCGACCTGCGACGATGCGCGGTCGTTCGCCCGGATCATCTGGTTCTGTTTGCGCTCCAAGACTGAGCGTGCCGACGCTTTCGAGAGGAAGGCGAAGGATTGCGTAGCGACGAACGGGTACTTGGCCTTCAGCAGCCCGTCCCAAAGGCCGGGGCGCGTGGCGGCCGGATACTCCTTCACGCCGAAGATCCCGCCGTACTTCTCGTCGCCGGGGTCGCGGATCTCCAGCGCCTCGCGGCCGAAGATTACCCGGCTCGTATAGAGGGCGTTGCCGAGGTGGCCGCGCACGAGCGGGATGCGCTGCGGCCGCCCGGTCAGCACGAGGTGCAGCAGCTCCATGGGTTCGGAGAACCAGAGGCCGTTGTGCTCATAGAGGCCGATCGGGCGCACGCCGTAGCGGCCGAGGTATTGGAGCAGGTCACGCCCCTTGTCCTCCAAGAGCCGGATCGACTCTTCGTCTACCTCGGCGCCGGCCTTGCTGCGCGACTTGAGGCGGTCGAGGAAGGCCGCCACCTTCTCGGCTGCGCTACGGCCAGGGTGAAGGACGAGCGTGACGTAGAGGTCGTTTGTGAAGAGCTGAGTGGCGGTGACGCGCTTGCGATATTCAGCGTCGAGCTTGCGCGCGAACGCGGATTCGAACTTTCCCTCTGGGTAGCCGCGCTCCTCGCGCCGAACCACATGGTGCCAGATGGCCAGCCGCTCATCGGCGAGGTTGCGCCAGGCGTTGTTGAGCTTGGCGTGCCAGTCGTTGAGATCGCGCACGTCGGCGGTCTCGAACGACGCGCCGTCGAGCTTGAAGCAGATCATCAGCGCGCGTGTGTCGAGGGCTACGACGTAGTCGGAAACATGCCGTGCGTAGGGCAGCAGATCGCCTGGCTCGGTCTCCCTCTTGAGGATCGCGGCGGACGGGCGGGCGGCCGGCGCGCGCAAGGCCAGGGCCTTAGCCATTCGGAATGTCCTTGGCGTTGAACTGACGGCGAACCTTGAGCGGCGTGTGGGAGCTACCGCCCCACCAGCCGCGGTTCCGGGTCCGCCCCTTGGTGTCGAACCACATGAAGAGGACGCGGAACGCGTTGTGGTCGTGCTTCACGATGGCCTGGAACACGAAGTGCAGGACCACGCCGACGGACAGGTAGAGAAGGCTTCCGGCGGTCAGGTAGGTGACCCCGGTGAGGATGACGTTGACCCCCATCGCCTCGATGGGGACGCCAAGGACCATCGCCGGCCGGGTGCAGGCCAGAAACAGCGTGTCTTCGGTAATGCGCTCATCGTCCATGAGGGGAGTCCCGCCTGACACGCTCGGCCGCCCCCCCGGGAGCCGCGCGGCAGGCGGGAACTGTCCTTAGGCGGTCAGCAGATCGACGATTTCGGCGGAGCCGAACACGACGATGATGCCGATGACGACAGTGGCCATGCGGCGGAAGTCGAAAGCGCCGAACATCGCCAGGATGCCGAGGACCACGCAGGCGATGACGGCCAGGAGGCGGGCCGCATTCCCGGTGAGAAGGTCAAGGGCGTTCTGGAGAAGCGACTCGACGTTCTGGGCCGCCGCAGGTGCGACAAGGCCGAGGCTGAAGACGGTCGTTGAGAAGATGACGGCGGCGAACTTTCGGACGGTGGAAATCCGTCCCTTGGTCGGCGGCGTATCAGTGATGGCTTGTGAGCTCATCATGGGGGGGAGGCTCCTGTTTCTCCGTTTCGAGAATTATCGGGCCGTAGTAATGGTATGCGTCCCGACAATGGGCGACCGCAGCAGCAATGGATTTGTACTGCTTCGGTTCAGTTGAGCGGTAAAGAGCGACGAGTAACTCGTCACGTTTCCAGCTCAATTTGACGTACATGGACCATGTACTGTCATTCGCCTCGACAATCCGGATGCCGAGAACCTTTCCGCCTTGTGGGCGGAGTTGGGTCAACAGACGTTCGCGGATTGTCCCGTCGGACATGTGGCTCTCCCCAGACTCACAAGCGGGGCACCATAGGTCGGCGGGGCGATGGTGGTCACGAGCGATGTGGCGGATGGCGATCATGGGTTCACCTGGGCGAACACATGGACGCGAGAGCCGCCGGCACGTCCGAAGACGTCCCAGCTCGCGGCTTTCAGTTCGGGAGCCGGCGGCTCCTGAAGGTTTTCAGCGGCCGCCTCAAGCGCCGCTCGGACGCCTAGCGGTCGCTCATGCGTCGCATTAGCATCGCAGAAGTTTGCGCTAATCGCCGGGATCAGCTTGCCAGCGGCCGCTTCCACCTTGGCGACATAGCCATTGCGAAAGCCGCGAGCGTGGCTCCCGGTGTTGTAGGCGGAGAACGCCATGCGCAGCGCCTGCTGCTGGGGCGCGAGCTGGGCCGCGCTGACATAGCCGGCCTCGAGCACCTTGGCGGCCGCAGCGAGGTTGCGGCAGGGATCGAAGGCGTCGGTCACGCTTAGGCCGAGCCACACCAGGTTCTTGCTGTTGATCTGCGCCAGACCGAGGTCGATGTTCTGGCCCTGCCGGATCAGCGCCACCGCCGTTCGGATCGCCTCAGCCTTGGTGTGTGGCGGGCGCGGATCGGCGGCGCCGTTCACGTTCAAGGCCAGCGGATTAAAGCCGCTTTCGACCTGAACGATGCTCAGCAATGTCTCCGGCGCGATGGTCGGAGCGCACTGTTGGGCCAGCGTCAGAGCGGTCGCGAGCTCCAAAATCACGGGCGCGCCACAATTCGGAATGACCCGAAATCCTCGGCAAGTCCTTGATCGGCTGGCGTTTGATAACCAGCTCCGATCGATACAACTAGAAATAGTGGCGCAAATGCGGCGACATTCAGTCGTAGGATGCATGCGCCCATTGGTGCTCGGCCTCGTAGGGGGAAAATGTCGTATTTCCTATTAAATACGACAATAAGCTGCTGACCTGCCGGGATGCAACTGCTATTTGCGGGGAATGCGTCGGGAACGCAATGCAACCCAGCATCGCAAGCGGTACGTTGCAAGCGTGGCCATGGCGCTTTCGAGAACCCTCGTTGGAGTGTCTAAAATGGTGGCGTTGCTCAGGCCGGTTCACCCTCCCTCGACCGACTCAGTTGAGGCGTGCATCCTTGGTGTGTGGACGTGTGGACGCGTCCACGGCTTCGCACACGGGGACGCATAATGGCTGGCGTAGGAGAAGTCGCAGCTGCGCCGTTAGAGGCGGCGACTGCGACCCGCGCGCGGGCGGGCAAGACAATGATCGCCGGCTATTTCAGTCCGGACCTGGCGCGAGCGGTGAAGCTCCTAGCCGCCGAACGGGGGATCACCGTGCAGGCCCTGGTCGGTGAGGGCCTTGACCATGTGCTGACCGTTGCAGGCAAGCCGGCGCGGGGTGAGCGATGAGCACGAGATCCGATCCCCATCCTGTCCGAGACTTCTTCATCTCGGACCTGATCGACTACGCGCCCAAAGACAGCACCGACATGATGGAGCGCCCGTTCTTCTCCATCTCGAAGCGCAAGCGAAACAAGCCGATCAGCTATGAGACGCCGGACGGAAAGCTCTGGATCAAGGTGAACGCGAACCCGACGCACGGGATGGCGACCATTTGGGATGCGGACATTCTCATCTGGTGCATCTCCAAAATCGTCGCCCAGAAGGATGCCGGCAAGAACGACATCCGGCCTGTGATCCACACCACGCCGTATGAGCTGCTGCGCGGGATCGCGCGCAGCACGGGCGGCCAGGACTACGTCGAGCTCATGAAGGCGATCCGTCGCCTGCGGACCACGGAAGTTGAGACGAACATCCGGGCCGGCAAGAGGCGCTACACCGCCTTTCACTACCTGGGCGACATTGAGGGGGAAGGCGAAGGCGCCGAGGATCCCGAACAACTGAAAACGCTGACGCTGAGAGTGCCTGACTGGCTGCTCGACGGCATTATGGTGGGAAACATCCTGACCCTTGATCGGGAGTATTTTCTGCTCACTGGAGGGATCGAGCGGGCCATCTATAGGGTGGCGCGCAAACACTCGGGCGCACAGCCCCACGGCTGGGTCTGCAAGATGACCACCCTCTACGAGAAGACGGGGAGCGAGTCGCCGTTGAAGAAGTTCACCTTCCGGATCCGTGAAATGTGCCGGTCAGACGAACTCCCGCGGTACGCCATGCGCGAAACGAAGACGCAGGACGGAAGTCCTGCGGTGCTCTTCATTGATCGGGCGTTCCTCGAGGAAAAAGCGGCAGAGCGGAAGAGCGCCGACACCAGTCAGCGCGGCCGAGAAGACGGCCGGGCCGCATGGATTGATGCTGAGCGGGATCCGCGCGGCTTTGACGACGCCTGGTCGGCGTGGGTCGAGGGCGGGTTCTCTCCCGAAGAGTTCGCCTTGGCCTGCAGCGATAAGCGAGCCGTCATGCCTGCATAGGGCATCGGGGTAACAGGAACCGACCTCCTGCGAACATCTGCGCTATGGGCAGACCTGTCGGGGTTTTAGGAACCGGGACGGGTGGGCGGCGCGTGGATATGGGCTCGATTCGCCGTGCTCTGGCGATAGAGCGACGTGCGTGGCCTCAGATAGACCGCCTGCGCGGGCCAAAACAGGGCTCGGGGTTTTAGGAACCGGGCTGCCTTTGGCCGATCGGAGGGCACTCGGGGTTTTAGGAACCCGCCCCCCTGGCGACGGTACGGATTTGGCTCGGGGTATCAGGAACCGCACGACTCGGGGTTTTGGGAACCAGGCGACTCGGGGTTTCAGGAACCGGGCGACTCGGGGTTTCAGGAACCGTCAACCTCGGGGTTTCAGGAACCCATGGCCTCGGGGTATTAGGAACCGTGTCGTTCGGTGTTTTAGGAACCCATCCCATCGGGGGAACAGGAACCGAGACTCGTGGTATTAGGAACCAAAAGACGGGGTAACAGGAACCGGGCCCCTGATATTACCCTGTATTGTCAAAGCCGTAGGCGGTTATTCACAGCCCTTAACTGCTTAACTTTCCTATCTAACAGAGTCTTCTTTAACCGGCGAGGACCCTCAAAGTGAGGTCCTCACGCCGCCTCTTGGGGGCTCCGCCCCCGCCGGCTCGCTACGCCGCTACGCGGCTTCGCCCCGGGTGCTGCGCACCCTCCCACCCGGCATCCCCCAATTGGTGTCGGGCTAACGCCCGACAAGCTTTTCTTAGGGTCTCGGTTCCGACAATTTTCGAACTGAAACCCCAATTGAGACGAAACGACCGCCGCAAAGGGCTTTCCGAGGAAAGCCTCGCGTTTTCCGCCGCGGATCCCAGGAACCGCAGGTGGGCTGCATTGAACCGGCGGCAGAAGGTCTGCGCCCAGTGAGCCGGTTCCTACGAATTCGGCGGCGTCGGCTTGGACTGAACGCCAGTCTCTTCTTCCTTTTCGGCGCCGTGGCGCTGGCCCTTGCAGGTCCGAAGGTCGCCGCCGGCTATCGAGAAGCCGCACCGCCGCTTCCGGCTTTGACGCCGGTCGTCGGGCCGGTGTCGCGGGTGACGGACGGCGACACGTTCTGGATCGGCCGCCAGAAGATCCGGCTCTGGGGCATCGACGCACCCGAAGCCGCGACGCCGAACGGACCGACCGCGACGCGGTACCTCGCCCAGGTCGTCGCCAAACATCCGCTCACCTGCCGCCAAGCCGGCCGCCCATCCTATGACCGCCTGGTCGCTCGATGCGTGGATCCATGGGGCCGCGATGTGGCTGAGATCATGGTGGGGGCCGGTTGGGCGCTCGACTGGCCGGAGTTCTCGAAGGGTCGTTATCGTCCGGCTCAGGACCGCGCCGCTGCGCTACGCGCCGGCGTGCACGGTCAGGCCCAGGCCGAGTGGCGCTGAAACACACCAGGAACAAAGAACAAGCTCTTGCGGTCTAGCTTCCCGCACCCCCAGCCCCTTTGGGTTGGTGATTCGTTCTTTTCGGCCCAGTTTGGGGGACCCCGCTGTCGATTTCAGAAGACGTTTTCAGTAGGGGTCAGAAGACCTGTTCAGTGGAGCTTTTAGCCCGCTGCGGTCGATGGCCTGCCCCAACCCAGCCTACTCGATCGAGCGTGTCCAGCAACGTCGAGCGAGGAACCTGAAAGGTCCGACAGACGGAGGCCTTGCTGGCGCCGCCGTCAAGTGCAGCGATGATCTGCTCGACCTTTTCGGGATCTAGCGACGGCGGCCGCCCGCCCTTGCGCCCGCGCCGCTTGGCTGCGGCGAGGCCGGCATTCACCCGCTCGGTGATGAGGGCTCACTCATACTGGGCGAGCGAGCCGAAGATGTTGAACAAGAACTCCCCGTGCGGCGTCGTCGTGTCCATCTGCTCGGTGAGGGAGCGGAAGGCAACGCCGCGCTCCTTCAACTCGGTTACGATCCGAAGGAGGTGCGACAGGGGGCGGCCGAGCCGGTCGAGCTTCCAGACGACGAGGATGTCGCCGGAGCGCAGGTCCGCAAGGCAAGCCTTCAATCCAGGTCGGTCGTCGCGGGCGCCGCTGGCCTTGTCCTGATGTAGATGCCGCTCGTCGACACCGGCGGCGACCAGGGCGTCACGCTGCACGTCGACCGACTGCCGCTCGTCGGCCGCGCTAACACGCATGTACCCGATCATCATGTGCGATACCCCCTTGCTACACAGCCTCGATCCGTTGCGGACCTTCGCTGATTGGGCGGCCGCTCTCGCCGGCGGGCAGGGGAGGGAGCGCTTTCCTGCCCTGCCGATGTCCGGAGTCCGGCAGCCACCGCGGGGAAGTTCGCGACCCTAATCGGACGTTTGCGTTACCGACGTCCGCCGGACTTAGCCCCAGGTGGATGCAGAGCGTGGTGGCTGGCCATCTGCCCCTGCGGCCGAGCTCCAGGCTAAGCCGCCAAGTCAGCCGGCCCTGTTCCCGGCGCAATGTTGGCGCTGGACTTGGCCTGCGCCAACCCGTCCGCAAGCGCGTTGCGCAATTCGGTCATGTGATACGGCTTCTGCACCGCGCGCTGCGTCCGATAGCCTTCCTGCAGCCTGTTCGACGAATAGCCGGTCGAAAAGACGAAGGGCACGTGGCGGATGAGCAAGGCGTCCGCCACCGGGTAGCTCATCTGGCCGCTGAGATTCACGTCGAGCACCGCGGTGTCGAGGAACTGCGTCTCGATCAGCGACAGGGCCTCGTCGACGCTCGCGGCTGGCCCGATCACCACGCAACCGAGATCGGCGAGCATGTCCTGGAGAAGCAATGCCACGAGCATTTCGTCCTCGACGACGAGGACGCGGCGGCCGGAGAGGGGGCTATGCATCATGCGCGGCCTCCTTGGAGACTGGCATGACGATCGTGCAGACCATGCCAGCCGGCGCGAAGTCCAGCTTAACCTCCCCGTGCAGCTCCTGCGCCAAGGGGCCCTGCAGCAGGCGGGAACCGAAGCCTTGTTCCGTCGGCGGTTTCACCGGCGGTCCGCCGCTTTCGCGCCATTGCAACCGCATCCGTTGGCCATTGGGCGTCGGCACCATGCCCCAATCGACATCGACCCTCCCGTCGGAGCCGTTGGAGAGCGCGCCATGGCTGGTTGCATTGGTGGCCATCTCGTGCAGCACCAGGGCAAGGCTGAGGACAGCTTTCGGCGAGAGGCGAACGTTGGGACTTTCGGGCGAGATGCGGGGGGCCGAATGGCCGTTCCAGTCGATCGGCCGCATGATCTCGTCGAGGACGTCGCGCAGGAGCACAGCGTCCCAATTATCTCGTCCCAGCAAGCCGTGGGCTTTGGAGAGCGCGAGGATGCGCCGCTCGAGGGTATCGATCAGGCTCGGGTCGGCGTGCCCGCGCAAGGTCCGCAGGACGATGGACTGCACGCTGGCCAGGGTGTTCTGAGTGCGATGGTTCAACTCATCGAGGAGGAACCGCAGCCGCTCCTCCTCGCGCTCATGCTTGGAAAGATCCACCAGTGAGATGAAGTTCTGAACAACATCGCCCGCCTCATCGCGCACCGCGCTGAAGAAGAGGGCCGCCCGGAACACCTCGCCGTTCTTACGACGGTAATGGCTCTCCATGTCATCTTCGGCGCCGGCCGCGAACGCGTCTTCAACTTGGCTCGGGGCCCCGGGGCCGCCGCTGCGGGCCGAGAGGAAGTCCAGGCGTTGTCCCAGCACTTCCTCCCGGGCGTAGCCGGTCAAGGCGAGGAAGCTGTCGTTGACGAAGATGATCAGGTGACCGGGCGCCTTGGCGTCCGTGAAGACCATGGGCATTCGCGTGGTCTCGGCCGCCACGACGAACGGGCCAAGGTCCCTCCGAAAGCCCTCGACTGTCGCTTCGGCCCGTTTCTGGTCGGCGGACTTTCGGGCGATCTTCGGCATGGGACGAGCCCGATCTTTTTGTCGATAGCCAGAAGCTCAGCAGCGGGTTCGTCGCCTCGCGTTCACAAACTACGACCGACGACGAGACAGAGGCTTCCATCCGCCAGGTGTCAACGATTGATTTCGCGCAATGGTTGCAGGATCGGCGGCGCGCCACAACGCCGGGCGCTTAGGGCTGCCGCAAAGCTGGATCGTGGGCCTGGCGTTGGATGACCCCATCTGTCTCATTGCAGCGAGTTTTCTGCATAGGCTCCCGCCAGGCTGTGCGAGAGGCCGTAAGCTTCGCTCATCAAGGGATCACTGCAAGAAAGTGCGCTGAGCGTACGCGGCCCTTATCAACCAAAGACAGCGATGGACGATTGGATGCTGATGCCGCCGTCCTTGGTGCGCCGCATTTGGCGGCCGACGGCGTGGGCGAGGACAGCGGGAAGTTGTAGGGCGGGCGCGACCCGGGTCCAGACCGTCTGCGCCGTCTCACGGCCTTTCCGCGACCGCCGCACCGTCTGACCGGCGACCACCCGCTGAGACCAGCGGAAACCGATCTCGTGGAAATAGAGATCGGCGTGCTTGGGGCTGATGTGGTGGAAGACCCCGGCGATCGTGCGCCGGACTCGGTTGTTGAATCCTTCGGCGGAGTTGGTGTGGACGATCCCGCGGGCGTACTCGCTGCCGCTGTGCCGCACGGTGTCGTGGGCACAGAAGCCTGCCGCGCCCAGGGGCGCGAAGGCCTTCCACTCGTCGGTCATCAGGTGCGTGTCTTCGCGGGCCGCCGCCGCCTCCAACACCCGCTCCGCCTCATTTGCCGAGAGGTCCTCAATAACGGCCGCCCCGGCGCGGCCGGCCGGTGCTCCGGGCTCGCGGCTTTGCGGCCGTTCGACCATGGCCAAGGCGGGGGTCTTGCTGGTTCGCGGCAACCCCTTGCCGCCGCGGCCCGAATGCGGCCGGTCCGGATCGCGTGGGCGACGGCCGCCGAAGTAGAAGCCGTCCACCTCGAGGACGCCTTCCATCGGATCGGCCGCCGCCACCAAAAGCCGAAGCGCGTGGCCCATGCGCCAGGCGGTCGGCTGGCTGACGCCCAGCGCCTCGGCCAGCCGCGGCGAGGACACGCCCTTGTCGGACTGCAGGATGAACCACAGACCCTTCAGCCAGACGCTCAGCGGCAGTTTGGTGGCGTGCAGCGGCGTGCGCGTGGTGACGGTGAACTGGAAGCGGCAGGCCCCGTTCGAGCACTGATACAGACCAGGCCGGGCTCGGAAGGGCCCCATCTCGCGATCCGCTATGGCGATCGACTTCTTGTAGCCGCAGGCCGGACAGACCCGACCGCGCGACCAGACCATCGCCTCCAGCAGCCGGCGACAGCGGTTTTCGTCCGCGAACGCCGCCACCATGTCGTCCACCGTTTCAATCTGCGCGAGAAATTCCCGGACCTGTTCCGACATCGGCCTACCCCCAAACGTCGCCGACTTCAGAATCGCCTGCTTCGCCTTATCCAGCAAGGAATCGCTGTCTTTGGTTGATAAGGGCCGCGTACGCTAAGAAAGAACGGGCCGGGAACTCAGGAGTCCGCCCTGCGGGAACCGTTGACGAGGCGCCGGAAGGTCCGCCTATCGGAACGCCATGATCGCAAGAGACTAGCCTCAGGCACGCGTGCGACGAGTTTTTGCACAGCCTGCGGGGGTCTTCCCCCGCTTGAGGGGGTAGACGGAGACGCGGCACGCGGCTCCGGCTCAGGGGGAGACTTCCCCCCTCTCCACGGCTTCCTTGGCCCGTTCGGCGGCTATCCCCAAAGCCTCGGCGAAGGCGGCCAGAACACCCTTGGCGCCGGGATACTCCCGCCCCTCGGCATCCGCCTGGCGAATGCGCTGGCAGGTCCGCGGATTGGTGCCCGTGAACCTGCCGAGCTGAGCGGCCCATTCGCTGCCGTACACTTCGCGGGCAAGATCGGAGAGTTGGCTCGTGGAGGTTGGACGATCACTCATCGGAGCGGATGAGCACCGCTGCTCGAGACCTTTGCCGCGCGCCATGTGAAGACGCCGACCCCAACAAGCCCGACGAGGAAAAGAGCGAACAGCGCGAAGGACGCGGGGTGCTCAAATGGAGCGGCGCGAACCGCCGGATCGCTCACCTGCAGGGCGCCATACAGCCCGAGCCAGAGGGCGGTCGCCGAAAGCGCTAGTGCTTTCCAATACCGGCCCCTCGAGGTGAAGAGGACGCCCAAACTTCCGATGACAGCGGCCGCCCCGCCAAACATTGCGATCGGAGACAGAACGCGATCTCGCAGGTCGACGTCGGTGATGTCGTGGATTGGGCTGAGCGCACCCCAAACTACACGCGCGATCCCCGATCCGAAGAAGGCGACCAAGCCTAAGATTGCGAGGGCGGTGAAGCCGAGGCGGGCCAATCCGAGGCGCGTCATGGTCCTAGGTCCTTCCCTTGCAGGGGCCACCATCCGGGCGATGGGCAGGCTTCGCTCTACCGTTGCGGGCAATTGTATAGATACAGCCGTCAAATCCAATATAGCGCGGTGCTTGCATCGTCATAGACGCGTCACGAGCGGCCTGGGCCAGTCTGTTTTGATAGGCGTCCAACGCCGCCTGCGCGTTCTGTTGGCCTAGGTACTCAAGGGTGGTTTCTGGGGGCTTCTTGAGCCAGGCAAAAGCTTGAGCACGCATCTGCTGCAGGGCTTCTGGAACGAATACAGGCGGGATCCCGCGGTGACCGAAGGTGGTGACCCGGCCACTCACGCGATCCACGCACGCCGCCGTCTGTCCGACAGAGTCCAACACCCGGGACTCGCACCAAATTGACGCCACCAGGCGCTGGTCGCCATTGGCGTCGAACTTCGAGCCTGCCGCGCTCTCCGCCCAAACGACGCTGAAAAACGTCGCCACCATGATCACCGCCAGTGCGCAGTTCGACATCTCAATCTCCCCGAGCGGCGCGCCCGTGCCGTCGTCCGCGAGATAGACGACGAGCCCAGCCCAGAGAAAAACGAGAGCCGCCACGCAAAGTACGATGCACGGCAGCTCATAGACCCGGTTTGCCGGGTCCACATGCAGCCCGTACCAGGCGAACCAGATGGAAACGCCTACGGTCAGCCACGCTGCGACATCGAGGCCCCAGCGCACCACAGAATTGTTCTGACTTTCATCGGGATTGGTCATGTCGGTCCTTCCGAATACCGCTCGGCCTATGCCGGTTGGTCCTGTCGTTTATAACGACACTTCAGGGGCAAATCAAGCTCACAACACGCGGGTTATTGGGAAGCGCCACCGACGACGCGCCATGCACCATCTTGCGCTGGCGGTCCTTTTGGAGCGGTCGGCAGCTGAGCGGAGCCGCTGGTGGCGCGAGCTTCGATGGGATGTGGAGAGGCGGGCGACCTGGCTCGCGCGAGAGCGAGCGCCCAAAGCGCCACTGATCGTTCCGGCGCATGTGATCCTCCCCCGGTCTGGTGGACACCCATGCTAGCTTTTCGGAGCTGGAGAGGAGTGTCGGTCCGCGCGACCCATCCGCGGAGTGGCTGCACCGCCCTCTAGACGGGCTCCCCCATTTGGGGGTCGCAGCTTTCCTGATCGGGGGCGCAAGAGCCCGCTTGGGCTGCAAAGCGCAGCCGAAAGGGTAATCAGATGCCTCCGTTCATTGGTCCGATTATTTTCGGCGACACCAGCGAAGATCTCGCCGATCACGCCCACGGTGACGCCGATGTTCTCACCGTCGACTCCTCTGAATACCCGGTCCTGTACCTCGCTGCGGTGGGTGACGCCCGTTCGCTGCTGGATCACGCAATCGGCGGAAACGATACGGTTACGGTGAGCGGCTTTCTTGCTGGGGAAGCTGTAGGTGACGCCTTGCTGATCACCGATCATGCGCGCGGCGGCGATGACGTGGTGGTGTCCCTTCTTTCGAGGGCAGGTTTGGCCCTCGGCGACGCCGAGACCATCGCCGGACACGGTTCGGGTGGAAATGACCAATGCGCCGGCTCGCTCGTGTATGGCGACGCTTTCACGATCACCGATCAAGGCCAGGGCGGCGATGACACGATCGCCATTCAGGAGATTGACCAGGGAGCTGTGGGGTACGGAGACGCCGGGACGATGAGCGGACACTCCAGAGGCGGCGATGACTTACTCAGCGCCGCCAACGCCGGTTACGGTCAAGTCCTCTACGGGGACGCACAGACCCTAACGGGTCTTGCCCATGGAGGAGATGACACCCTTGTCGCCCCGTTGGCGCCGTCCTTTTTCGGCCCGACAACGTCCATGTTCGGCGACGGCTCAACGCTGGCCGATCATGCGCGAGGTGGCGATGATGTGCTGATCAGCGGGCACGGTGATGACGTCATGTGGGGCGATGCCGCCGTGGTGGGGCCGCGCGCGACTACCGGCGCTGACCGCTTCGTTTTTGCGCAGCAGAACGGCCATGACCAGATCATGGACTTCCAGCTGGGAAAGGATCACATCGAACTCGATGGTTTCGGCTTCAGCGGCTTCGAGGAGCTGGCCGCAAACTTCCAGACTACCTCCGAAGGTGTGTTGATCAGCTTCGACGCCGACGCCGACATCCTCGTGCGGAACGTCAGCGTGAACCAACTTCATTCAGCCGACTTCATCCTGACGTGAGCGCTCAAAAGCGACGGCGCGATCGTGATGTTGCAGCACAGCTAGTGCGGAGCCGCTGGTCCCAAAACTCCTAAGTTCTGCGACACCCAGCGAAGCGGCGCCGTTTCCCTCGCAACGCGCCGTCGCAGAAGTCGGCCGCAGAACCGGTAGGTTCTGCGACTGGAATCTGCGACATTTCCAGGATGATCATCGGCTACGCCCGGGTGTCGACGGACGACCAGACGCTGGACGTTCAGCGCGCCACGTTACGCGCCGCGGGCTGCGAGCGGATCTACGAGGAGAAGATCTCCGGCGCCTACCGCGCGCGGCCGGAGCTCGATCGAATGCTCGAGCATGTGCGGGCAGGGGACGTGGTGACGATCGCGCGCCTCGATCGACTGGCGCGGTCCACGCGTGACCTGCTCGAGATCGCGGAACGCCTTAAAGACCAGAAGGTCGGGTTGCGGTCTCTTCAGGAGCCCTGGGCGGACACGACGTCGCCCAGCGGGGTGATGATCCTGACGGTGTTCGCCGGCATCGCCACCTTCGAGCGGGAGCTCATCAAGGAGCGAACCGGGGCGGGGAGGGCGCTTGCTAAGGCAAAGGGCGTGAAGTTCGGCCGTCGCCGCAGCGCCATCACGGCCGAGCAGTGGGGCCACTTCGGTCCCAAACTGAGGAACGGCGAACTGTCGGTTCTCGCAGCCGCCACGCTCCTGAAGTGCAACCGCGCGACGGTTTATCGCCGCCTGGCTGAGGACGAGGCGCAGCGTCGCGCGGAGGGGCGATCGTGAGCAGCGCCACCCCGTCCGGCGACGAGCTCGAGGCCATGGCGGCTGCCTTGGAAGCGAGTGGCCAATATCGTGTGCTGCGCAAGCTGAGGCCGCGCACCAGGCTCTGCGAGCCGGACGGCTCGCCCGTCCGTGTCGGGCTCTATGTGGATGTCGAGACGACCGGGCTCGACCCTGCGCGACATGAGATCATCGAGCTGGCTATGGCGCCGTTCACCTACGCCCTTGATGGTCGGATTTTCGACGTGGGCGAGCCCTTCCATCAGCTGCGGCAGCCGAGCGAGCCCATTCCGGCCGAGATCACCGCGGTGACCGGCATCACCGACGAAATGGTGGCCGGACAATCGATCGACCCGGCCGCAGTCGGCGCCGTTGCCGCGCCGGCGGCTCTCGTCATCGCGCACAACGCCGCCTTTGATCGCCGTTTCCTCGAACGGTTCTGCGAGACCTTTACGACCAAGCCTTGGGGCTGCTCGATGAGTCAGGTGGCCTGGGCCGACGAAGGCTACGAAGGGGTGAAGCTGGCTTATCTCGCGAGTGGGGCGGGGTTCTTCTACGACAAGCACCGGGCGGTCCATGACTGCCTGGCGGGAATCGAGTTGCTGGCTCGACCGCTGCCGAAAAGCGGTGTGCTTGGCCTGGCGATGCTCCTCGAGCGCGCTCGCCGGCCCACGTGGCGGATTTGGGCGGAGGGCGCACCTTTCGAACTGAAGGACACGCTCAAGGCCCGTGGCTATCGGTGGAACGGCGAACACGGCGGCGCGCCGCGCGCCTGGTACATCGATGTCGACGAAGCAGACCGCGAGTCCGAGCTCGGCTTCCTATGTGCTGAGATCTATGGCCGGGAGATTGACCTGCTCAGCCGCCGCATCGAAGCGCATGACCGGTTTTCGGACCGCGTCTGACCTCCCGCGGGCCCGAAGGGGCCCAACAGTTCGCCGGACGGAACGGGGAATTTTGACTCCTAGCCGAACTTGGGAACGTCCGGTTTCGGGCGTCGACCTCAAGCTTGGCCAGGGTAGGGCAGCGCGTGGCTCAACGCGGACGTTCGGAGGGTCCGGTTCCCGGAGGCGCTAGCCACTATTATCCGGCCTCGCGCCAGGCCACTACCGGGCGTCGTTTGCGTCGGCGTCGCAGGCATCGGGGACACGCGACTAACGCCCGGGCTTCATCTGAAACGTGCGGGAATACCCATGTGGCCCTAAGCTTGGACTGTGCGGCGCCGCCCACCAGGTACAAGGAGTTTCAGGCAAGGTTGGGCGCTAATTAATTCGAATCTTCTCATAGCAAAAGAGCGATGCGCTAGGTTCCGAGTTAGATGTTACAATCAATATCAGCCGTGAAGACGGCGTCAGGTGATGAGGCTAGATAGAGAAGCCGATCAAATTCTTCGTCGATCGGCTCAAGTGCTTTCAGGATCGACGAAAGTGTATTGTATTCATCCTTGGGGTCGACAGCTTTCTTTATGTGCCCCTTGCCGCTCGTGTGCGCGACCATTCCGCGGTCTTCGCCAAAGGTACTCATCATCCGAAGGAAAAGTTCGTCGCACTTCGACATGTCGAACCCGATTGGAACGAACATCTCCATGATATTGCTCTCTTTCACGCCGTGATTTTCAAGTCGGATGCGTTTGCAGAAATCGGATACACAGCGTGAAAACCTATCCTGGATGCTGGTCTTCGCGGGCCAATCTTTGATTTTGTTCTGTTCAGTGGTGAAGAGCGACTTCGGAGGGCGCTCCAGCGTTTGCCCGCTGAAACCGAGCAGGTGAAAACTGACTACCGATACGCGGGCGCTGTCTTCCCAAGCCTTGAGCGCTGATGTCGCGACGTCGAGCGCGCGATCCTCAAAATAGGTCTCGACTTCGGCATGAGTGAGCACCCGAAAGGACAACGCCTGGGTGGTTACGAGAAGCTCATTGGGATATGAACCAGTCGGGTCAAAGATCTGTGGCAGCAAAAGTTGCCGAAGTTCCTCAACGCGCTCTCTAAGGTCGACGAAGCGCTCCGACGGCATCTAATTTAGGCCGGCGAACGCAATCCGGACGCCCTCGTCTTCTCGATCTTCGAGCGCGGGGACGTTGAAGTTCAAACCGAGCGCGCCTTTCAGCTTATTGCCCCAGAAGGAAAGTCGATCATGCGTATGCGGGATACCCGCCGTGTCGCTTTCCACCGCCTCTGTGAAACCAGGGTCCGCGACGCTCGCTGCATAGAGTTCGAGGACCGCTTGTGGACTATCGGTCATTGCCTTGCGGATTGCGCCGTCCGCCGCGAAAAAGATGAGCGCATCAAAAATCGCGCGGTTGAAAGATCTTGATCCAGGCTTTCGCGCTAAGTTCGCCTGGCCAAAGATCGCGATCAGCGCGTCAACGGCTGCGTCGAACTGAGCGATGTCCTCGTTTACGGATGCCTCTTCCTTGCCCCAGTCCGCGTTCAAGGACTGACACGTCCGATCCAAAAATTCCTTCATGCGACCCGTGTACGTGGGCAAAAAGCGGCGGAAGGCGAGGTAGCGAACGAGGAGCTCCACATCTCGCATCCGTGGGTCAGGGGTTGTCCGCCCTAGAAGCTTTTGAATGTGTCCAGACGCTATCGCTGTGTCGTCGATAAAATCTGTGAAATCGCCAGGAACCATCGCCTGACGCAGTTCCTGTGGCGACAATTTCACGCTGCCCGTGTTCAATCTCAGGAACACTACGTGGAGAAAGTTGGTGTCGGGCCAGTTCCGAATGACAACCGTGCGAATGGTATTGTTGAAAAACGCATTGAGGTCGCTCCGCCGATCTGGGTCTTTCTCGAGCTGATTGAAGGTTTTTCCGCTTAAGTCCGTCCGGACCTCGAGGCCGCTCAGCCGAAAACCGTTCTTCGGCCCTTCAGCGTTGCCGGTGAACTGGAGGAGCGACAGCAGCCTCTGTTTCCCGTCCAGGACGATGAATTGCCCGCGTGCGCCCTTCTTTTCTGCCAGGACAATCTGCGGGATCGGGAACCCAAGAATGACGCTCTCGATGAAGCGACCTTTACCCCGCGGTGGCCATGCGTCGCGCCGTTGAAAGCGCGGGTTCATCTCGATGTTATTGTTCTTAAGTTGAGAGATGACCGTCTCGACCGTCCAATCCGACGAGTAGAGGACCGCGTCTGAGTATGCTGCGGTTTCGGAAGGCGCTAGGGCGGCATCGTCCTCGTTTGCGAACTCGAGGTCGTTCGCGGCGTCGTCTTCTTCCGCTCGGTCTTCAAGCTTGGAATCGCTGTCGGCCATGGTCTTTCTCAACTCCGTTTGATCGAGCCCCAAGGCGCGGCCGCGTATGTCGCAGCTAGCTTTACCGCCAAGGCGGCCCGTTTCCCAACATTGAGAAATTAGTGAGGGAACACGGGTCCAAGCACCCGTCCCCTATCCCCTTCAGCCGGCCGGCCGGCCGGCCGAGCGAAGGTCTGGAAACTGCAGCGATCCCAACTTCTGCTGCTGGAAGGCCCCCGTCTTAGCTCTCCAGCGGTTCCAGGTAGTACGCCATGGGCACGCTACGCCAATGGTGCTCCGAGCTCGCCATCAGCAGGAGGCGGTTGATGGTGTTGTCCTGCAGGCCATGCTCGGGCAGCAGGGCGTGGACCCGCGCCGAGCCGATGGCGCAGCCGGCTTTCGATGCCTTGGATTGGATGGCGCGGGCGCGGTCGAACCTCGCGGCGAGCTGACGCTCGTAGTTCGGCTTACGGCCCCGGCGCGCGAGGCCTTCGAGGTATTTCGCGGTCTCGCCGAACAGCTGGGGGTAGGGCGGCAGGCCTCCTGCGAGAGCCAGTCGCACGATGGCGTGGATGTCCTGCGGAACCACGAACGGTGCGCGCGCCAGCCCGCGGGCGACCTCCGGAAGGCCGCCAGGCAGCGTCCCGCCCCGGCGAAGGATCGCGTCGACCAGTTCGGTGAAGCGCGGCCTGGCGTCGGTGATTATGCAGCTGCCGGTAGCTTGCGCGAGGTACATCGTCATCTCGAAGTTCGGGGCCAGCGAGGCCATGACGTAATGCCCGCCGGCCTCACCTTCGGCCAGCGGCTCGGTCTGCAGCGAGGCGAGGGGGTCCCTCAGCTTCAGCTGTTCAAGTCCCGCCAGGATTTCCGCTTCCGTCAGGTCGTCGGACCCCGGCGCCGTTCTGCGGAATTCCGAGATCATCACCTCGGGCGGCATGTTCATGACGGCGCGATGGGCGTCCTCCTCCATCAACTGGACCATCCGCTCGTTCTTCTGCGGCTTCAGGTCCAGGCCTTCGCATCGAGCCTTGGCCAACCGGTAAGCCTGGTCTCGTAGATGGTAGTCGAAGGCGCCGGGGTCAGGCGTCAGGATCACCAGCCCGGCTTCGACCAGCGGCATCAGCTCCAGGAAGCCGAGCAGCGTCTTCAGGATCTCGCCGCGGTACGCCTGCGGGTTCTCGAGCGGGTTGTGCTCGGGGGAAATCGTCCGCGGATGCGTGAAGGGATGCTGGACGATCACCTCGCCGAAGTAGAGCCCCGCGGCGGCGGCCGTCTGCATGATCGCCTGCGGATGGAGTAGGCCCGTGTAGACGGCGCGTGGCCGGCCGTCCGGCTTGGGCAGGAGCTGAAGCAGTTCGGTCTCTAGCGGCCAGAGCGAGGCGAAGACTTCAAAGATCCTCCGGATCTTCTCGTCGGTCATCTCGCGGCGGACCTCCGTCCAGGTCTTCTCCGGGTTCAAGCCGAAGATCTTGATCACGGCGTTCTGCAGGGCGAGGTTGCGCTCCCGGATGCTCATCTCGCTCCAGCTGGGGCGAAGGTGGATCGGGATGGGGCCGCAACAGTCGCGCAAGCGCCGGCCCGAGCCGCACCCGCAGGCCTCGCTCGGCCGGGGCGTCGCTGGCTCTATCGCGAACATCTGCCGGTGTTCGGGTTCGCGTCGGCCGTAGGCGTCCTGGAAGTAGACCGACCCGTCGTCGTACCGGGCAAGGACCTCGCCGCCGAAGTGGTGGAGCTCGTTCCGAGGCGGGCGCAGGGTCTCGGCGATCTCTGGCCAGCTTGGCGGTGCGGGCTGTTCCGGGAACAGCCACGCCGCGTCGCCCGCGGCGAGGTAGCGCAGCGCGCGAGACTTGATCGCCATGTTGACGCGCCGAACCTCTTCTTCGCTGAGCTTGCGCGTGCGGATGAAGGCGTCGGTGCGCGCCATCGACGCGCGGTAGTTGCGCGCCGCGGTGCGCCGTTCAAGCGGGTCGGCCGAGAGATCTTTGGCGTATTCCAGGTTGGTCAGGATCAGGCAGTGATCGCGGCCGAGCGGGAAGACGGTCTGCGAGCCCTTGAGCGCGATGTCCGGGTCCAGCGGATAGGCGCACTGCGGCGCGTCCGGCGGCAAGCCTGGGTTGAAGACCGTCACCGGATGGTCGCTCAGGATGAATTTCACCGTCGAATCCTCGGCGGAAACGATCTCCCGCACGCCCTCCGCCCAGATGGAGCAGCTGATCGTCTGCAGCGCCTGCATCTCCCACATCAACTCGTTCTGGGAGAGCGCTGGATATCGAGTGCGCAGCCAGTCCAGCCCCTTCGGGGTCCGCAGCTTTTGGATGTCGATATAGGTGAAGAGATCTTGGAAATGCTGGTGCCACGCGGCGGGATCGGACGTCATGAAGGCGCGAATTGCCGGAGCGCCCTGGCTGTCGACCTCGCCAAACAGTCGCCGCTCGATCTCGTCGTTCACCTCCGCGCCGAAGACCGTAGAATAGAGGTCGCGCTGGACGAAGCACTGCGAGGGCGAACTCTTGAACCGTGATCGCTCGTAGGCCACACCCCCGTTGGGCAGGTCGTGGCGGGCCGGCGTCAGGTCAAGATAGGCGAGCTTGTTGCGTCCCGGCTCGATGAAGCCGGCCTGATGCCATTGCGGTACGTAGTGGTTGTTCCGGTAGCCCGACATGGACGGGAATAACTACGCCTGTTCGACGCGGGTGGGCAGTCTGAGAGGACGTTACACAAACCCGATCGGCATGCATCGAGATTGGCGCCGTGGGAGAGCCCGCGGCGAGGCCCAAGCCCGATCAAAGGTGTGCGCCCGCGTGGGAATCGGTCGTGCGCGGTCGCGCCGGCGTGGTCCAACTGCAGCATGCGACCATAACGGTAGAGATCGATCCAAGGTCCGGAACCGGAGCAGTCTCAAGGTCCGCTGCTGGCGCCGCTCGGACGCAGCCTGACGCCAGGCCGCGGGCCGCGAAGCGGACGCTCGCAACAGCCGGGGAGGGTGGTTCCAGCTCTCGACACAGTGGCGAGCGCAAGGTCCAGAGTGAGATCACAGAGCGGACGTGCGAACTGAGCCGCGCACATCGCCAGGTGCTGGCCGACCCGCGCGAGTTCCGGACCTTGGGCGGCGCAGAAACTTGCCAGTCGCCCGCAGCCCCATACGCGGAATCGGCGCATAGCTGGGCTGAAGGAGCATACACACCGTGGCCCCACGCACGGCCTCGCCGCCGCCGCCGATCGATGCGCCTCCGGACGGAGTGTTCCCACGGCCACCGGTGGAAACCCTGGCGATGGCCCTGCCGTTCGGCGAGCTGGGCTGGGAGAACTTCGAGCGGCTCTGCTATCAGCTCGCCCGCCGCGAGGGCCAGATCGAGGACGTCCAGCGCTACGGTCGCCAGGGCCAGGCCCAGGGCGGGATCGATGTCTTCGCCCGTAAGCCAAACGGCCGATATGCCGTCTGGCAGTCGAAGCGCTACGTCTCCTTCGGGCCCGCCAACGTCCGCAGCGCCGTGGGTGCGTTCCGCAAGGGTGCCTGGCTCAAGCGCGCCGACACCCTCTTCCTCGCGGTGCAGGCGCGGCTCGACGACACGGCGCTGCAGGACGAGATCGAGGCCCAGGCGAAGGTGCTCGCGGCCGACGGTGTGACCTTCGTAGGCCTCGGCGGCGACGGCCTAGCGGACCGGCTGCGGCACCACCCCGAACTCGTTCACGCCTTCTTCGGGCGGGCCTGGACCAAGGTGTTCTACGGGGAAGCGGCCGACGCGGCGGTGGTCGCGACCCTCGACGGCCCGGAATTCGCGAAGGTGCGGGCGCAGTTGGGTCGGGTCTATCTGACGCGTTTCCAGGCGCTGGACCCGGGCGCCATAGGCTCGGGCTTTGCCCTTGATCCCACCGATGCGCCGCCGCCGCTCGGCCTGCTCCAGCGCTACGCCATTCCAGACATTGTGCTTCGCGAGCGCCGGACCGACGCGCCAGCCGCACTAGCCCCGGAACCGGCTGACCAGACGTCGCCGGACCGGCCGGACACGGCCCGCGCCGGGCCCGTGTCGCCCCGCGAGACGATGCGGCGGACGTCGGTGGCGGACTGGCTCAGAGAGGGCGACCAGATCGCGGTCGTCGCCGATGCCGGCGCGGGCAAGAGCACCCTGCTGCGGTGCATCGCCCTCGACCTCCTGGGCGACCAGCGCGTCTTCCCGAGCCTGGCTGGGCGCTGGGGCGGCAGGCTGCCCATCTTCATCTCCTTTGCCAAATGGGCGCGGGTGACCGCCACTGCGGACAGCGAGGTGGGGCTGAAGGACCTGGTGGCCGCAGTGCTGCAGCCCCTGCTCACCGTGGATTTGGTTCCGCTCGTCAACCGCGCCATCGACGAGGGCCGCATCATCCTGCTCGTGGACGGGCTGGACGAATGGGCCGCCGAACAGCCCGCGCGCCTCGCTTTCCAAACCATGCTCACCTACACCGACGCCCACGGAGTTCCGGCGATCGCGTCCGGCCGGCCGAGCGGCCTGCGTCGCATTGGCGCCCTGCCTCAGACCTGGAAGGTGGGGGAGCTGGCCCCCCTCTCGGCGCTGCAGCAGCGCCAGCTCGCCCGGACCTGGTTTGGTCACCAGCACCGCCAGGGCCGCGGTCACGATGCGGCGGAAAGCGCGGCGGCCTGGAGCGCCGACCGCTTCCTGAACGAGCTGAAGCGTGACGGGGCCCTGGCGGAGCTCGCAGCCAACCCACTTCTCTTCGTAGGCCTTCTGGGCTTGGCGATGCGGCAGGTCGCCCTACCCCGCGATCGCTGTCAGGCGCTGGATTCCCTCGTGCAGATCCTCCTGGAGGTTCATCCCCAAAGCCGAGCAACAGCGGCGGGCGACGTGCGGCCGCGCTTCGAGCACGCGGCCCCCGATGTGCGCAGGACCGCGATGGGCGCGCTTGCATTCGCCTCACGGCGGGACGGCGGAGACGCTGGCTATCCGCGCGATCAAGCGGCCGCGGTGATCGTCGCGCACCTCATCGACACCGTCGGCATTGCGGCGGAACGGGCGCGGGCGGCTGCGGACGAGATGCTGGCCATCAACGCAGAGACGGTTGGGCTTTTGGTGGAGAAGGCGCCCGGCGAGATCGGCTTCGCCCACGCCAGCCTCGAGGAGTTCCTGGGCGCGGAGCATGTCCAGAGTTGGCGCCTTTCAGCCTTGCTCGATTTCGCCGGCGAGAAGGCCGGCGATCCGCGCTGGCGCAACGTGCTGCGGAATATGGTGGCGCTCAACCGCCGCCCCGATGAGATCGACGACATCGTCAGCCGCCTCGAGGCGGCGCAACTCAACGTGGTCGGCGACATCGAACGCCGACGCCTCCTTGCGGAGATCGCCTTCGGGCCGTCGGCCATGCGCAGCGCCACCGCCCACCGCCTGGCCGCCGACGTGTTCGCCGCGATCGACCGGGCGGGGCTCGCCACGGAACAGGTGACGCTCGCGCGGATCGCCCTCAGCGGCCTGGCGAGCCCGACTCTGGGCGGGGTGGTCGCGGACCGGGTCGAGCGCTGGGCGCCACGGCGCTTCCGCTTCGGCACAAACGAGTTCCAGGCGCTGCGACGCTGGCCGAAGGGTGAAGACCTCCTCGAAACGCTCTTCGCCGGGCTCAACGACGACGAGGATTGGGTGAAACAGGCCGCTGCCGACAGTCTGGCCGCGCGCTACGCCGGCGATCCCGAGGTCGGGCGGCGCCTGCGGGATCTCATGTCGGGCGCCGAGCTCGGGACCGTGATGGCGGCCCTGGAGGCGCTGGTGCGCGGCTGGTCGAAGTCGGATCTGGAAGACCTGCTCACGGCCGCAGCCGCAAGCCCGATCGCGCGTCTGCGGGCGCTGGCGCTCCTAGGGCGGGTCCTCCGCGGCGCCCATGGCGACGCGGAACTGGATGCCCTTTACGAGCTGCTGCTGTCGAACGCGGGCCCGAGGTTTCGTGAGAATGGCGTGCTCGGCGAGGCCCTTCAACGCGGCTGGCCGGACGATCCGCGAGTGGTGGCGCGCGCGCTCCGCGACGTCCAGCGCCGCCACGATCCCGAGGCCATCGACTACGATTCGGCCCTCCACTATCTCCTCCACGCCTCTCCCGACCATCCGGCGCTTCGCGACTGGATCCTGGCGCAGCTTGAAGAAAAGCACCCCTTCATTGGCCTCCTCGGGGAGAGCTGGGGCTTTCTGGCGCCGTTCGCCGAAGCCGATCCACGGATCCATGAACGGGTCCTATCCTACGTGCTCGAGCGCTCCGAGCATTGGGAGAACCGGGTCTGGCCCCTGATCGCAGAGATCCACGACCCGCGCCTGCGCGACCACGCCATCGCCCGCGCTAGTGGCACTTCGGGGACGACGCGCTATTGGAGCCTCCTGCCTCTCCTGCGGGGCTGGAAAGACGATCCCGCGGTTCGCTCGCTCCTTGTGGAGATGCGCGCCCTCCCGGACGATGAACTGGACATGGTCGCCGCACTTCTACCGGATCTCTACGACGATCCGACTGAGGCGCGGGCGCATCTGTTGCGCGTGGCCCGAGGCGCCCAGAAGCCGCGGACCGACCTGCTGATCCGCGCCTTCGCGCAGCTGGGCTGCGACGAGCAGGACGAGGAGGTGGTCGAGATCCTCCTCCCGCGGTTCGCGGCCCGCGCGATCTTCGACGACCTGGGTGGCCTCTTCCTGCACTTCGGAGACCATCCGAAGGTACGCGCGCTTGCGATAAGAGAACTGCAGGGACCGCGCCAGCCGCTCGCCGCGCTCGCCCAGGCCTATGGCCACGACGACGAGGTCCGGCCTCTCGTCCGCCGTCGCCTGACGCCCGCGTCCGCCTCACTCCGCTATGTGATCGCCGAAGCCTGCGCGGTGGACGGCGACCGCCACCCGGCATTGCTCGCGGTCCTCGAGAGCTTCGACGCGGAAACTGATTTCGACCTGCGGGTGCAACTGGTGATTTACTACAGCGCGCTTCGCGCCGCGCAGGGGCCGGCGCCAGATCTCGAGGCGCGCTTGCTGGCCGAGACGGAGCGTCGCGGCATGGACCATGAGGAAGCCCGCAGCACGGGCTTCGCCGGGCTCGTGGAGCTCGGGCAGGTGCGCTTGATGGATCCGCCGGGCGACGCTGGACGACGGATCCGCATCCAGGACCCGATCGGAGACGCCGGCAGCGCGGCCCTCGTCCGCTTAATCGTCGAGCGCTGGGACGCCTTGGAGGCCTTGCTCGGACAGGGCTGGGTCGACCGCTGGTTCGACGATGGGCGCGACGGGGTTTGGCATCGTCTCGCGCCCCATCTGGGCGGTCACCCTGCCGCCCGACGCGCTTTCCTCGAGTGGTGCGATACGGCAAAGAGCCTGGGGCCAGCGGCCCTGCGGGCCTTGGCGGAGCTCGATCCCGGCAGCGACGTGCTTCGCCGCCACGTGGCGGCGGCCCTGACGCCGCCGATGCCGGAACGGCGTCCACCGCTCATCACCCTGATCGCCGCAGCCGAGATCGCGCGCGACCAGTTTCCCCACCCCGCGTGGATCGGGGAGTCCGAGATGAGGTTCGAACGGGGGCGCGACGGCGACACCGCTGTGGTGTTGGCGATCCTGGCGCCGACACACCCCGCACTTGCGGGTATCGAGATGACCAGCGTCGAGATCGGCCAGACCTTCCGCGGCTGGTTGATTGGCGCCTATCTCGCGGCTTGGACCGAGCCCGCCGACTTGGTGGCGCACTATGTCGCCGCCATGGCCGGGCGGATCGCAGCCGCGAGCCACGAGAACCAAGACTTGATGAACCGGGTCCTCGCCGCGCGGGTCGGGCGCGATCCCGCCTTGGCCGCGGAACTCAATGCCGTGCGCACGAGCGGGGCGGACCTGCAGTCGTTCTGCGCCGCCGCCCAGCTGCTCGCGGCTGCGGGGCGGCGGGAAGATGCGTGGCGCGACGACATCCTCGGGCGCCTGAAGGCGGAACATGGGCAGGAGGGCTTGCCGAAAATCATCTTCGACACCGCAGCCGACCAGTACCGGCCCGCGGCCCACGTGCTGCTCGACATCCTGCAGACCGCCGGGCCGACGTGAAGGCGGGGCGCTAGCCCGCGCGCTCCGGCTGAAGCGCAATGTCCGCATGGCCGGCCAACCCGGACATTGTCCCGGTGAGAGCGGAGGTCGCTGATGGGTCCAGGCTGTGTGAAAACGCGCCGAGCTTAGCTAGAATCGACTGGCTTTCGGAGGGCCGGTCATGGGGCGTTTCGTTGAGGGAGAGGATCGGCGGCAGTCGTTCCTGTTGCCAGCTTCGCTGGACGATTACGTGGCCGAGGACAATCCGGTCCGGGTGGTCGAGGCCTTCATCGATGAGTTGGACCTGGCGGCGCTTGGATTTGACGGCGTGCGGCCGGCGGCGACGGGCCGTCCTGCCTATCACCCCTCGACCCTGCTGAAGATCTACCTCTACGGCTACCTCAACCGCGTCCAGTCGAGCCGGCGGCTCGAGCGCGAAGCCCAGCGCAACATCGAGCTGATGTGGCTGACGGGACGGCTGGCGCCGGACTTCAAGACCATCGCCGATTTCCGCCGGGATAACGGCGTGGCGATCCGGGCGGCCTGCGGGCAGTTCATCGAGCTTTGCCGCCGGCTGGAGCTGTTCACCAAGGCCGTGGTGGCGATCGACGGCAGCAAGTTCAAAGCGGTCAACAATCGCGACAAGAACTTCACGGCGACCAAGGTCGCCAAGCGCATGGAGCAGGTCGACGCCAGCATCGACCGCTACCTCGCCGCCCTGGACCGGGCCGACCGCGAAGACAGCGACGTCGCCGAAGCCAGGACCAGTCACATCCATGAGAAGATCGCGGGTCTGCGCCGCCAGATGCAGGACTTGAAGGCGATGCAGGAGCAGGTCCAGGCCGCTCCAGACAAACAGATATCCCTCACCGATCCGGACGCCCGCTCCATGGCGACCAGCGGCCGGGGGACGGGCGTTGTCGGCTACAACGTGCAGACCGCCGTCGATGCCGAGCACCACCTGATCGTGGCGCACGAGGTGACTAACCTGGGTCACGACAGGACCCAGCTGGAGCCCCTGGCTCTGAAGGCCCAGGCTGCGACCGGCTGCGAGCAACTCACCGCCCTGGCGGATCGCGGCTACTTCAATGGCGAGCAGGTGCTGGCCTGCGAGGGAACCGGCATCCTGCCCTGCATCCCCAAGACCGTGTGGCCCAGCGAGCGCGGCGTCTTCACACGAAACGACTTCGTCTACGACCCTGAGAACGATCACTACACCTGCCCGGCGGGGCAGCAGCTGACCAAGGGCGCGACGCGATCGGACCGCAAGGACGACATCGACCACTACCGCCACCTGACGGCCTGCTTCACCTGCGCGCTCAAGCCGAAATGCACGCCGGACAAGCTGAAGAGGCTCAAGCGCTGGAAGCATGAGGGCGTCATGGACCAGATGCAGGCCCGGCTGGACCGCATGCCCCACGCCATGGGCATCCGCCGGCAGACCGTCGAGCACCCCTTCGGCACCCTCAAATCCTGGATGGGAAGCACTCACTTCCTGACCAAGACCCTCGAAAAGGTCCGAACGGAGATGAGCCTCCACGTCCTGGCCTACAACCTGAAGAGAATGATCCAGATCCTCGGCGTCAAACCGCTGATGCAGGTGATCCAAGCCTGATCGCCAAGCCGCAGAAATTGACGTCTGCCGGAACGCAGACCGAGTTTTCACACAGCCTCGGTCGTTCCGTCCCGTTTGGTCGCCGGCGGGAATGTCCGGAAACTGGAGCGGTCCCAACTTCTGCTAATGGCGCCAGCCGGACCAGGCGCCGCGGCGCTGACTATCCGCCGAAGCAGACGTTCGCAATGACCGGGGAGGGTGGATTGCGGGCCTTAGCGCCAGAAGAAGAATGGTCGCTTCGGATCGGCCTTTCTGGCGATTTTCCACAGGAGCTGTTCGGCAATTTGGGACGGCGAGGCGATCACGGTGCCTGGACGAGCAACCACACCGCTGAGGTTGCCGAGGTTGCTCGTCACATGGATAGAGCCACCCCCAACATACCACTCGCCACGTACGGTCTGGCCTCGATATTTGACTTCAACCAGCCTCAACTCTGGCATTGAGCCCCAGTCCCTTGCTTGTCGTCCCAGATACTTCAAGCCTACCACAGTTCGCGGGAAGGTCCGCTAGAGGCGCGAACTCGCGTTCGCCCGCCGCCGAGAACCGGACCCTCGGATCGGCCGCAGGGGGTGGATAGCGGAAGTTTGCGTCAGCTCTTCTTGAGGGAGGCGAAGAAGTCCGGATCGATCCATGCGGATTTCACCTGCCCTGGGGCAAGCTGAACAGAAGCCGGGTCGAAGGGCTGCAAGCTAGATAGGAACGAGCCCAAATCCGGCGCGATGGCGACCGTTGGCTCATCATTCTCGTGATCCCAGAAAAATATGGCTCCGGTTGCCGGATCGCCCCACACATAGTTGCCGCTACCATCCTCAGCCATTGGCACTCCTTGGCTGGGAAACCCATCGATCTCCTGGCGAAGTGAGGCAGCTTGGAGAAGCGGGACAAAGCAGCGAACACCACTCTCGTTATCTGTGGTCTGAAATAGGTTGTCCTGCGGAACAGCACCGTCGTGCTGACGGGCAAACTCTCTCCATGCGGTTGGGAGCTGGCAGCCTAGCTGTTTTTCGGCGAGCTCAATCTCGAGATCACTCAAGCCACCTGTTGCTGGAATATCGATTCCCATGGCGGCTCTTCCCCCTCGCCGTGACCCACCCAATGGCGACGTTAGCATCCCGACAGCGGACCTTGCCAACGTCGTCGAAGGGTCGTTCAGCCCCGTACGGCCGCCTGCGGGAATGTCCGGAATGCGGAAGGACGCCAATGTCTCCTGTTGGCGCCGCTCGGACCCTGCCCTGATCTCAGCCAGTCGCCGAGGAGCGTACCTTCGGAACGGAAGGGGAGGGTGGAAATCGGCCATTGGTGGGGTAGCTTCAGCGGATGGTACTGCCCCGAGCAATCCAAAGTGCTGGCGATTTTCCGCATCGCAGCGACATTGTCGGAGCCCTCAATGCCGGGGCCACTTGCCGTCAAGACGAGCGCCGCCTGAGCGCGGAAGAACTCCTGGGAATTTACGAAATACGCCTGAGAATAGCGCTCGATACGAAGCTCAATGAGGGCATGCCTCCGGCAGAGAACCAACTCGCCAGTGATTTAACTGGGCTCCTGGAAAACCTGCGGGGCAGTCCAACGGACCTCGTCACAGCATTTTACATCCATGCGCCGAATTGTGAGCGGTTCACATTCTTCGAAAGCGCGGCAACAGGCACCTACCTCGGCTGCATTCGCAGCTACGCGCGGAACGACAAATAGGGTCACAAGCGAACCGGCAGCACGGGTCACGCGAACCTCCGACTAAGGTCGTGGGCGGTCATCCGCTCCGCGCCGGGGAGCCGACATTCGCAACGGCGGCGAGGGGTGGTTTCCACCCGTTGCTCTGGGCCAGATTGTTATGGCACCGTCCGCCCATGAGCGCTGCGATTTTGGGAAAAGTCGATTTGCCAAACGGCCAAGGGGTCGTTTTGCTCTACGACTGGATGGCTCCTGATGTCAGAGATGGGCGAAATCTAGTCCGAATTGGCGCTGACGGCAGCGAAATGTGGAGAGCCCATCCTGTGTTCTATGGCGAGCCTCGCCTGGAAGACTGCTTCACTACTCTCAAGTGGGATGGCGCTAAGCTCACCGCAAACACGATGAGTTGCTATCTCGTCGAGATTGACCTGAGCGACGGAACCTCCACGGTCCTAGCTTTCACAAAGTAGCGGACGACCACTAAGGGGTGGGACGAGGTTATCGGTCGGGCTACCCTCCTTGGACTTCGAAACCCCATGGAGCGTGAGATGACCCAGGGTGGCCCCGGCGACCATCCCCTTGATGATCTTCTCACCTGGGGAAGACATCCATTTCCTGCAGACATCGAGGCCATGATCCTGAGGCTGCGGGAGGTCGTTCCTCGGTATTTGGATCGCGTCTCGTCAACCGAGTACTTCGATTGGGCGGCGGGTAGAAACCTCGATACCGGACGGGACCGCCTGCAGCAGCTTCTCGGGGAGTACGAGGCGGACTTGAAGAAGCTCATCGGCAGCTAGGGGCTCCCGTCCGCTTAGGGTCGTTCAGCCCCGTACGGGCGCCTACGGGAATGTCCGGAATGCGGAAGGAAGCCAATGTCTCCTGTTGGCGCTGCCCGGACACAGGGCTGGGATTAAGAGCCCGCCCGGGAACTTGCGATCGAGGCCGAACCACCTGCGAGTCCGTCGCCGCTTTGAAACGCGGAGGTGCAAACGTGGATATCGACGTTTCCGAGGTTGCTGGATTGGCCGCCGCTTTGGCCTTGGTGGTAACGGCGGTTGGCAGGGCCGTGGCCCTCGTTATTCGGGCATACCGCCAGAGGTGAGACCATGGGGTGCGCCCGACGGGAGATGATCTCCTCAGGCGCACCGATGTGCTTGGTGCGCATGCGACATCGAGGCGGAACGGGCCTGCGAGGATCTCGCCTACACACCAAGGAACTCTGGTGCGGCTCCGCGGATAGGTGCCTGGTCCGCGCCTTGAAGGACCTGCGCCCGGCGTGCCGGCTGGCTCAGTTAGGCAGACACATTCTGTCCTTGCGCCGCCGCCAAGGATTTCCGCCTCGAACTGGACGCGGGTTCGTAGCCTAGGGCCTTGTAGGCGGCAGTAAGCCGGCCGAAGTGCTTTGCATAAACGCCGACGCAGGGCGTATCGCGAGATTGTTTAATCAGAGCGGCTGAGAGCCGGCCATGCTTTCTCAATAGCGCGCGCAGAGCAGACAGCAGTTCCTCGCGGCTGCGTCTGGGGCGGGCCTCTTCTCGCAATTTTTCCTGGACCTGCGCGAACAGCTTCCTGGGAATGATCGGTTCAAAGACTTGAACCCGGACCCACGCGTCCGCGGGGTTGCGGACCAGCGTGCCCTTCAGAGGGTGCGAGGTGCGATTGTACACATATATCCCGACCATCAGCTCGTGCCTCAGCAGCCGCGTGAGGGAGTCAGGAGCCCAGCGACGCGCGCCAATGAAGGGAACACCCTGCGCGTTAAGCTCTCGTGCGACGGAGCTGGCGGTGCAGCCGTGGCAGAGAAACCGTCGGAAAATCCACCGGACCACCTGAACCTCGGTGTCCGGGCCCGGGCTCAGGCGCACATGGTTGTCATGCTGGGCTTTCCAGCAGCCGCGCCGCAACTCGCCGACCGGACGCCCCGTCCGATCCACCATGATCCTTCGGACGCCATAGATGAGCGGAGCGCCCTGTCGATGGCCAAGCCTGGCGCGAAGCAGCTGCCCGGCCTTTGTCTTGGCCGAGAGCTCGCGGCTGTACTCGGCGGCCATCAGGCGCTTCAGCTGCTTGATGAGCGCCGCCTTCGTGCTGCCGTCGTTCTCGAACGGCTCGACGCAATAGATGACCGGCACGCCGGCTGCACGGCAGATGAACTCGTAATGCGCGCCTTGGTCGAGATCCTGGAAACGCCCCCATCTCGTGACGTCGAGAACCAGGATGGCGCTAAAGGTCCTGTCCTCGCGGAGAACCTCGGCCAAGAGCGCCTGCAGGCCGGCCCTGCCTTTCAGGTGGAGTCCGCTTCGTGCGGCGTCCTGAAAGGTGCGTTTGATCTCGTAGCCGTTGGCCTTCGCGTAGCTGGCGATGGCGTCGCTCTGGTTGCGGAGGGAATAGCACTGCTGCTCCGTCGACATCCTGAGGTATTGCGCGGCAGGCATTGGCGCCGACGGCTCCATGGGCGGCTCCCCTAGTGCTCGGGGGGAACCGGCGGCGTGGTAGGCCGCGCGCCCAGGTTCGTGAACCGCCGGAGCCTGTAACTTTCCAGGAACGCCTGGGGTAATCCGGCGAGCTCGTAGGCGCGGATGATGGATCCGAACCGGGTTCGATAAAGCGACGGTCTTGGCGCCCCGACCTGCGATTCCAGAATGTCAGGCGAGATGGATTTGCAGCGCGCGTAGGTTTCGCGAAGGATCTGCAGCAGCTCTGCATCGCTGAAGGGGGCCCTTTGCCCGAACAGGCTCCCCGGCACGGCCGACGCCGTGCCGCGACGGACCGAACGCCGATGGGCCGCTCGAAGAAGATCCTTCCGCTCGTGGGGAAGTCCCGCGAGCTCGTAGGCCCGGCTCAGGGATCCGAAATGCTTCTGATAGGTCTCAATCACGGGAAGGGCGGGGTCGATGTTGACGATGTGCGCCGTGAGGTATCCGTGGCGGCTGTATGCCTCGCGAAGCGCAGCGATCATGTATTCACGGCGGGGCAGCAGGCTCGCGCCCTTCGGCCGCCGTGGAACGTAGCCGATCAGGTCGTAGGCCCGGTTCAATGACCCGAAGTAGTGACGATAAGTCTGGGCGACGTGGACTCCGGGGGAACGGTTCAGGAGTCGAGCGTTGAGCCGCCCCTCCTGGCGCAAAAGCCTTCGGAGCGCCTCGAGCATCAGCGGCTCAGAAAGTCGTTCGCGCTTACCCCGCCCCAACTTCTCCTGGGCGGCGCGGAATAGCGCTGGCTTCACGATTGGAGGAAAAACCCGGGTTCGCACCCATTCGTCGGTCGGCCTCGACCTCTGTCTGGTTCCGAAGGCCTGGCTTGTCTTGTTTGTGACGTACAGGCCGATGGCCAACTCGTTGCGGAGCAGGCTGCAGACGTTGGAGCTCAGCCAGGGGCCGCCGTTGACGCAGAGCACGCCCTTGCGGTTCAGCTCGCGGGCGATCGTCTCTGGGCCGCGCTCATCCCGGACATACCTCCGGAACACATGCCGGATGACCGCCAATTCCTCAGGAGGACCGCGCTGAAGGATAACGCGGTCCCCGGCGAACGCCTTCCGGACGCCGCGCGCAAGTTCCGCACGCGGGCGTCCTTCCGGATCGACGACGACCCGGCGAACGCCGTAGACGGCCGTGCCGCCCTGATAGAAGCCCAGGCGAGCTTGCTGAATGTGAGCACTGTGCGCTTTGACGGACAATTCGCGGCTGAACTCTGCAGCCATGATCCGCTTAAGCGTCTTGAGAATGCTCGAGACAGGACTCCCGTCGTCGTCGAACGGCTCGGCGCAGTAGATGACGCGCACGCCGGCGCTGCGGCAGAGGTACTCGTAATGCGCAGGCTGGTCGATGTCCTGAAATCGTCCCCAACGCGTCACGTCCAGGACGAGGATGGCCTCGAAGCTACGACCCGGATCAAGCGCGGCGGAGAGAAGCGCCTGGAGACCCACCCGGTTTTCGAAGGTGACCCCGCTCTCGCCCGGATCGAAGTAGGTCCTGTTGATCCCGTAACCGTTGGCGGCCGCGTAGGCCTCGATCGCCTGGGCCTGAGCCGCCAAGGAGTAGCGCTGGTGTTCCGTGGACATGCGCAGGTACTGCGCGGCGCGGGTTTTCAGAGGCTCCGGCATGGCGCACCTCATAATCCCCGACGTCTCAGTTTAGCTGGATCCCCGCACCTTTTCTGCTGCCTTGCGCGCCCCTCGGCGGCATGTCGATTCAGCCGCGCGCCGGGATCAGCTAAGGTCGCACCATGTCGGCGCAGCCCATCTCAATCCCCATCCGCGAGGGCGAAGCGGTCTCGGGTCTCTGGCTGGCGCCGGACGCCGCACACGCATGTTTGGTGCTCGCCCACGGCGCCGGAGCCGGCATGAGCCATCGCTCGATGACGGCCATCGCCGAAGGGCTCTACCCGCTAGGCGTGGCGACGCTCCGCTATCAGTTCCCCTACATGGAGCTCGGACGTAAGCGCGTGGACTCGCCCAGCGTTGCGCAGTCGACGGTTCGTGCGGCCGTGGCGGTGGCGCTGGACCGGGCCGGGGACCTGCCGCTCTTCGCGGGCGGCAAATCCTTCGGCGGTCGCATGACCTCCCAGGCGCAGGCGCAATCGCCGCTGGATCACGTCTGCGGTCTGGTCTTTTTCGGCTTCCCGCTGCATCCGGCCGGGAAGCCGTCTGTCGAGCGGGCCGCGCATCTCTCTCAGATTTCCGTCCCAATGCTGTTCGTCCAGGGGACCAGAGACGCACTTGCCGAGCTTGCGCTCTTGCAGGGCGTTGTCGGCCGGATCGGCGCTCGCGCGACCCTTCAGATCATTCCGGGCGCCGACCATTCGTTCCACGTGCCGGCGAAAAGCGGTCGAAAGGACGCGGAGGTCCTGGGCGAGGCCCTGGCGGACACGACCACCTGGATGGCGGCCCGCTGCGCCGATCAGGCCTGACGGCGGGATTGCTTCGGCGCGCCGGGAGGACCGGGCACTTGATCTCGAGCACGGGTGCGGTCGAAACGGGCTCTGCGCGGCCAAGTTGTCCACGCCGCGCAATCGACCTTTGTCTTGACACAGTGTTCCCCCAAGGGCGAAATATGGGGACCGGATCGACTCGCTATGAAACCTTGGATGGTCTTCGCGGCGTGGCGGCCCTGTGCGTCGTCCTGGTCCACATCCCGACGCTTGGCGGCAAGTCGACCCAATGGGAAGGCAGCCACGCCGCGGTCGATCTCTTCTTCATGATCAGCGGCTTTGTGCTCGCGCACGCCTATGACCGGCGGTTCGCGACCGGCTATTCCATCCGACAGTTCGTCGTGGACCGGCTGATCCGCCTTTATCCGCTCTACATTCTGGGCCTTGGGCTCGGCGTCCTGACCCTGCTGGTTCGGCCGCTGCCGATAGGGCGCGCCGCCGAAAGCGTCGCCTTCGGGCTGGCCTTCCTGCCGGTCCCCCATCGGGGGCACCTCTATCCGCTGAACTTTCCGATGTGGTCGCTCGTCTACGAGCTCGCGGCGAACATCATGTTCGCCGTGGGCTGGCGGTTCCTCCGCGGCCGATGGCTCGTCGCCCTCGTGGCTAGCGCCGCCGTCGGGATCATCGCCTACGTCCTGCTGCGAGGCGGGGCGGCCACCGGCTCGATGTGGAGCGGCGCGATCATCGCGACCCTGCGCGTCATCTTCGGCTTCTTCACCGGCGTCCTGCTGTACCGGCATGCGCCGCGCCCGGCGCAACGCGAGAGCGTCGCAGCTCCGGTCCTGCTCGGCGCCGTGGTGGTCTTCCTGTTCGCCCTGCCGTCGCCGATCCGCACCGAGATGGCGACGCGCGTGCGCGACCTCCTCCTGCTCGGCATTCTGCCGATCCTGGTTTACGTCGGCGCGCGCTTTGCGCCGGGTCGAGGCGTGCGCACCATCGTTGTCCTGTCGGGCGTCGCCTCCTACGCGATCTATGCCATCCACGTGCCGCTCTCGGTCCTGGTCCGGGCGGCCATACCGTTCAACCCATCGCCGACCGTCGCGGTCAGCTTCCTGGTCGTCGTCACCGCGCTCGCCCTCGTCGTCGACAAGGTCTTCGACCTGCCGGCGCGCGCATGGCTCAAGCGTCTGCAACGCGCCCACGGTTCGGTCCTCGTTGCAGGACGATCCGCCGCCCCGCCGAGTCCCGCGCCGGAGCGTCCTTAGAGCCGAAGCTGATGTTGGGATCGCGACCCCCGCGGCTCATGTCTAAGCGCGGCGCGGGGGGGCGTCGCCGGCGCGCCCATTCGCCGCTCAATGAATCGCTCCTTTGATAGGGCCCCATGGCCAAGCTGGTGGCTGTATTCCGATCGCCAACAGTTCAAGGGTGCCTGCCTATGCGTAAGCCAAGCTCCAGCGTTGGGTGGGCGATTGCAGTCGCGGCGTGTGCGCTGGGGCTATCAGCCGCCGCAAGCGCACACGCCGACCCCTGCAAAGCAATTCCGGAGGGCGGCTCAGTTCCGGCGTACCTGCAGCCTGGCCGCAGCTTCTCTGGCGCCGTCGTGCGGGTGCTAGACGGCGACTCGTTCTGTGTGGCCGTCGGCAGCGGCCCTAGTTTCTGGGCGGAGGTGCGGCTCGAAGACTTTTACGCAGCCGAACTCGGGTCTGCCGGCGGGCCAGCGGCAAAGGCGGCGCTTGAGCGGATCGCGCTCGGCAAGATGGCGACCTGCACCGCGGGGGCGCAGTCCTATGACCGCGTGATGGCAGCGTGCACGATCTCGGGGCGAGCAGTGGGCCAGATGATGCGTGCGTCATGGGCGCCTCAGGGCGGCCGCGGCTATGCGCCGGCTCAAGCAAGTTCGCGTCGCAGCTTCGCTCCGATCGCTCCTCGCGCCGTGGCGTCCGCGAACTACGCGCCTCGATACCGCACTTGCCGAGAGGCCCGGGCGGCGGGTGCGGCCCCGCTCTATCGTGGCCAGCCAGGCTATTCGTCTCAACTCGACCGGGACGACGACGGAACAGCCTGCGAGCCTTATCGCGGGCGGTGATTGGGCGTGCCGCGCGGTTCCGCCCGTCGTAACCAACAGCACCTGCTAGCGGCACGCGCTGGCAAATGGGTCTAAGTCCCCTTGAGGCGCCTGAGCGAAGGTCCGGAAACTGGAGCGGTCCCAATTTCTGCTAATGGCGCCGGCCGGACCTGGTCAGCGCTTGGCGACGGCTCCTCGAGCGGACGTTCCGTAGGGCCGGGTAGGGTGGCGAGTGGACCGCGCCCATCTCGATGACCAAGAGCACCCACGTTGGCCGGAGCTAGTTCAAGCCTCCCCCGCAGCGATCTTGACTGCTTCGTCCCGTGCCCTGACTACGTCAGCATAGGGGTAAGTCGGTTCGCCGTCATAGCGGGCAATCACATCCTCCAGATGCCGGCCAGCTCTTGACCAATCCTTTCCGCGCGTCTCTGCCCTTACGAAGGTCAGGGCGGCAGTCGCTACAGCTGCGAAATAACCCAAGAGCTCGTAATTGACAGTAGTCCCAAATGGCTTCGAAGAAACCGTGAGCGTCAACAGTACAGCGATAAGCCCCAGTATTACGTTCATCGCCTGCAGAAAATTCCCAACCATAACATACACGAGCGCATTGCGCCGCAAGTGGCCAATACGGATCCTATTGCTCATGGCGCAGGGCTCCACAACCCAAAATTCCCGCTCAGATTGCACCTCTTTCTGCGTCGGCGCAATGTCGCTAGAGGAGTGAGTCCCGTTCGGTCATCCGTGCGAACGTCAGGAATCTGGAGCGAAGCCCAGGTCTCCTTTTGGCGCGCCTCCGCCCTCGCTCGACTCGGGTGTTCACCCGGCGCCTCATCAGCGTTCTGACGCCGTTCGGACCTGAGCACTGACCCTTCGCCGCGATAGCCGTGGTGTTCCGGGGTGTTTCGGCCAAAGTCTCGACTCGGGAACGAGTTAGTGGTCCGACGTCATGGGCAACCGCATCGATATCGCCGGCGCATCCGGCCAGACCTACTCGTTCTTTCAGCTCGAGGCCGAGGCGTTCCTGAGGCCGATCGGCGTGACCTACTTGATTGCGGAAAGAGCGGAGCACGAATGGTGCGTGCTGCTGGTGGGCGAGACCAACAACTTGGCGCAACGAGACTGGGAGCCGCGCCTGGCGGCTATCCGCGCCGCGCATCCTGCGGCCGAGATGCTGATCCGGCTCAACGTTAGCCGCAGCATCCGAGACGCAGAGGCGGCTGACATTGCAGCAGCCCCTCGTGCGAAGCCGGCCTCCTCCGGCTCGGACCGGTAGGGATAGCCTGTTTTCTGCATCGATGTGAGCGTCGGATTCTAGCGGGCGAGGCGCTCACTCGGGGTAACAGGAACCGCGCATAAGCGAAAATCTACGAACTTCGGCCGGGCCGGGCGCTCGCGCCCAAGCGCGCTTATGCAGGCCTTCCGCCGACCGCGGCAGCCGCCTTCAAGAGCAATTGACTAACGACGTTCGTGCTCCGGGCGCAGCTTGTGCGCAAAGCTCGGAGGCTGCCATGACGGAAGCCCAGACGCCAGTTCACGCCGCCCAGTACCTCCGCATGTCGACGGAGCACCAGCGGTACTCACTCGAAAACCAAGCTGCCGTCATCGCCGCCTACGCGATCACTCGCGGGTACAAGCTGGTCGAGACGTATGCCGACCCCGGTAAAAGTGGGCTGACGCTCGCCGGCCGACCAGGCCTCAAACAGCTCCTCGCGGATGTGCTTCGACCGGACTGTCCATTCGAAGCGGTTCTGGTGCTCGATGTGAGCCGCTGGGGACGCTTCCAGGACCCTGACCAAGCCGCGCACTACGAGTTCCTCTGCCGAGAGGCCGGAGTGACTGTAAACTACTGTGCCGAACCCTTTGAGAACGACGGAGCCGCGGTCTCCAATATCCTCAAGAACCTCAAACGCGTGATGGCTGGTGAGTACAGCCGCGAGCTTTCCGAGAAGGTTCTGCGGGCTCAGCTCCAACAGGCGCGGCTTGGGTACAAACAGGGCGGGAGCCGACCATATGGCGTCCGCAGGGTCCTCATCCAAAAGAACGGCTCCGTTAGGACCGAGCTGAAGGATGGCGAAACCAAGGCGCTGTCTGGTGAGCGTGTTATCTTCCTCCGCGGGTCGAAGCACGAGATCAGAGTCATCCGCGAGGTGTTCCGGTTATTTACCGGTGACGGCTGGCGCCTTGCCGCTATCGCCCGCCATCTCAACCAGCGCGGGGTCCCCACGAACAACGGTCGGAGTTGGACGCACCCTAGGGTGCGCTCCATCCTCACGAGCGAACTCTCACTTGGCTACTACGTGTGGAACAAGGGAACTCGACGTATCGGCCCGAACTAACGAACGGCCCAATTTTGTCGCATAAGCGGACAAACCATGAACTCACGCCGCGAGTAGTTGGCCTTTGGCGCCGATCTGAGCGGCCTGAAGGCGTCCTGGCGATCGCCCCTGCCATCCCCTGCATCCGCCGCGGCCCAGATATAGTCGCCGGTGAGGCTGATGTGCGCCCAACCCATCGGAGACAGATGGGCGAGAAGGTGATCAGGGACAGACACTTCGCGCGACCGAAGATGCTCGACGGCTCGGTCCATATACAGAGTGTTCCAGAGCGCCAGCGAGTCTCAAAAAGCGATGCATGATCATCGGCTACGCACGTGTCTCGACCGATGGGCAGAGCGTCGAGGCGCAGGCGCGGATCTGCGAGCCGCTGGATGCGGCGTGCTCTTTATGGTGACCAGGTTGGACCGTCTTGCACGCTCGACCCGGGACCTGCTGAACTTGCTGGCCACAATCAGCGACCGCGGAGCACAGTTTCGCTCGCTCAGAGACGCCTGGGCCGACACCACGACGCCTCATGGACGTCTGATGCTCCCGGTTCTTGGTGGCCTGGCTGAGTTCGAGCGAGAGCTCATCCGGTCGCGCACGACAGAGGGATGAGACCGGGCGCGGGCACTGGGCGTCAAACTGGGACGTCGGCCCAAACTCTCAGGCGCTCAGCGCGCCTTCGCCGCCCAGGAGCGCGCGCGAGGCGAAAGCGTGCGTCACCGGGCGAAGGTCCTCGGGGTGAGCAAGGCGACGATCGGACGGATCCCGCCCACGTCGTAGTTCGGATACCAGTTTGCAGACGTTCGGAATGACCGTTCGGGGATGCGTTCTAGACTCAACGACACTGGCCGCGTGGAGGACTGACCTAACTCGGATCGCCTCAGCGAGGTCGCCCGTGAAATATGCGATCGGGCCGGAACGCCGCTGTCTGAGAGATATGGCCCAATCAGGCTGGGGCGCTTAGTTGAGTCAGCAGGCCAATTGAACAGGATTTGGTGATGACATCCGAACAGCCGAAACCAGGCGACATGCTCGAAGTCGGCGTGGACGGGACGGTATCCGTGGGCGCGTTCCAGCTGCCATTATCTGCGGCGCTCAGCGCGCGCAATAAAGCGCAGCTAGCGGCCATGCTCGGCAGCCCTCAGCGCATCAACCTGGTCGATGCGAAGGACTTTACGTCCGAGGCCGAATTCAAGATCGCAGTCGACGCCATGCGGCAGATGCTCGATGAGGGCTTGGCCCGACCCGGCTCGGAGAGGCTGCTGGAGACCTTCCCCGTCGATATCGCGCCTGACCGCATCGGCGGTGTTCCCGTCGAGGTCGTCACTCCCAAGGAAGGGCTGGATCCGGAGCGGGTGCTGATCAACCTGCACGGCGGCGCCTTTTACTCAGGCGCGACCTATGTCGCCCGCATGGAGTCGATCCCCCTGGCTCATATGGGCCGGTTCCGGGTGGTCTCCGTCGATTATCGCCAGGGCTACGAACACAGGTTCCCCGCGGCGAGCGAAGACGTCGCCGCGGTCTACGCCGAACTCTTGAAGGACTACGCACCCCGTCAGATCGGGATCTGCGGTGCCTCAGCGGGAGGCATGCTGACAGCTCAGGCGACCGCCTGGATCATCGAACACGGGCTTCCGACGCCTGGCGCGATCGGCGTCTTCAGCGCCGGGACCGGCGGCGCAGGCGACGGCGATTACTTCGCGGCCGTCGGCTCCGGAAAATACCCGCCGGACAGGATCATGACGTCTATCATAGAGGCCGAGGTCGGCTATTTCGCGGGCGCTCGCTCGGACGACCCCTTGGTCAACCCCAACATTTCTCCCGAGGCGTTCCGGGCCAGATTCCCGCCGACCCTGCTCATCACCGCCACCCGCGCCTTCGACTTGAGCCCGGCGCTCGCCACTCATCGCGCCCTTTGCCAAGCGGGCGTCGAGGCGTCGTTGCACGTATTCGACGGGCTGGGGCACAGCTTCTTCTATGGCGCCGCGACGCCCGAAGCGGTGGACGCTTACGAGACGATCATCCGGTTTTTCCGGAAGCATTTAGCAAAGTAGAGCGCTCGTCCGCATTGACACCAGAGCGGACCTCAACTTAAACTAGCGCAATGTGCGACTAGGGTCGTTCTGAAGTTGGATCCCGTCCGCCGAGCGGACCTTTCCGATGTCCGCTTGTTGGCAGTGGTTCCAACGGGGAATTTCGACCGATGCTGTTGAAAAAGGCCCGTTGAAGCCGTGACTCCGGCCTGATTCACTCCTGCTGAAGGCGGGAGGACGTGGCGATGATGGGCGAGCGTCGGGTCGAGCAAGGTGCGCTCTTCTACGAGTTCTCGCTGGAGCGGCACGTCCCTCAGGATCACCTGCTGCGGGCCATCGACCGCTTCGTGGACCTCGATGGCGTGCGGGCGCACCTGGCGTCGTTCTACAGCCCGATCGGCCGGCCCTCGATCGATCCGGAGCTGATGATCCGGATGCTCCTGATCGGCTACTGCATGGGCATCCGTTCGGAGCGGCGGCTCTGCGAGGAGGTCCACCTCAACCTCGCTTACCGCTGGTTCTGCCGCCTGGGCCTGGACGGCGACGTGCCGGACCATTCCACCTTCTCGAAGAACCGGCACGGGCGCTTCCGCGAGAGCGATCTGCTGCGCGAGCTGTTCGAGAGCGTGGTGCGCCGCTGCATGGCCGAGGGCCTGGTCGGCGGCGAAGGCTTCGCCGTGGACGCCAGCATCATCCGCGCCGACGCCAGCCGGCACAGGAGCGCGGTCGACGGCGCCGCGGGCCTGCCACCAGGGGCCGCCGGCCGAGCGGTCGAGGAGTATCTGGCGGTGCTGGACGATGCGGCCTTCGGCGCGGCGACGCCGGTCACGCCCAAGTACATCTCGCTGTCGGATCCCGCCTCACGCTGGACGGCGGCGCAGGCCGGCCCAGCGAGCTTCGCCTACTGCACCAACTACCTGATCGATCTCGACCATGCGGTGATCGTCGACGTCGAGCCCTCCACCGCCGTGCGCCAGGGCGAGCTCGCCGCCTGCCGCACCATGGTCGAGCGGACCCAAGAGCGGCTCGGGCTGTATCCCGAGCGCCTGGCCGCCGACACCGCCTACGGCTCGGCCGAGATGCTCGACTGGCTGGTCCACGAGCAGGGCATCGAGCCGCATATCCGGGTCTTCGACATGTCGAAGCGCGACGACGACACCTTCTCCCGCGCCGACTTCACCTACGACCACGCGACGGACGCCTACACCTGTCCGGGCGGCAAGCTGCTGAAGTCGAGCCGGCGCGCCTTCAAGGTCCCCCGCGCGGTGTCGGTGAAGGACGACATGATCCGCTATCGCGCCAGCACTCACGACTGCGCGCCTTGCGCGCTGAAGCCGGTCTGCTGCCCGGGCCAGCCCCATCGCAAGGTCATGCGCTCGATCTATGAAGGCGCCCGAGACATGGCGCGCGACATCGCCAAGACCGACGCCTACGTCACCTCCAGACGCGAGCGGAAGAAGGTCGAGATGCTCTTCGCCCACCTCAAGCGCATCCTCGGGCTCGACCGGCTGCGCCTGCGCGGCCCCTGCGGCGCTCGAGATGAGTTCCTCCTCGCCGCCACCGCCCAGAACCTGCGCAAACTCGCCAAGCTGATCCCGCTCCGCGCTCAGGCCTGCCCGGCCTGAGCCTCGGAGGAGATTTGTCGCGACCTGGCGTCGCCAAGATCAGCGGCCTTTTTCAACGACATCGACCCATCTAAGACTTTCGGCATGCGACCGGAGTTTGGACGGGTCTGACTAACCAGCCGATACTCCTAGGTCAGCTCGGAATGCCCCAGGCCGAATAGGTGAACCGGCGAGCCTCGGCCATGATCTCGGCGTCTTCCGGGGCGGCCCCCATGAACCCGCCGTGCGGACCGGCCTCCATCACATGGAGTTCGGCGGTCACCCCCGCACACCGAAGGGCGCGGTGCATGCGCACCGTGTCGGACAGTAGCAGGTCGCGTGTTCCCGTCATCAGGAACGTCTGCGGCCAGCCCAGAGCGAAGTTTCCGAACAGGGGCGAGACGTAGGGATGTTCGAGATCCTCAGCGCCCGCATGACTGCGAATGAAGTCCGCTCCTCCGTAGAGGTTCACGTCGAGGTAACGGTTGGTCTGGTGGCTGTCGCCCGCGAGCGTGAGATCAAGCGCCGGGGTGAGCAACAGCAGCCCTGCAGGAAGCGGCACCCCCTCGTCGCGGGCGCGCAACATCAGGCCCGCAGCGAGGTTGCCCCCGGCTGAAGCGCCGGCGACGACCACGGCCGATGCCGGATAACTCTTCAGGACCTCGGCATAAGCCGCCATGCAATCGTCCAGGGCGGCCGGATACGGATGGTCGGGAAGCATCCTGTAATCGACCGAGAACACTTCCGCGCCGTAGTCGGCGGCCTTCAACTTCGCCGTCAATGCGCACATCTCGCCGCCGCCGGCGACGAAACCGCCGCCATGGATGTCGAAATATGCGACCTCCGCCAACCGTCCCCGCCTTGCCTCGGGGTTGGCTCGGTGGAGCTCTCCGCCGCTCGGCAACGCCATCATGGAGGCGGAGCCTTGGAACGCGGCGGAGAGCGGCCGCAACATGTCGAGAATGGGCGCTAGGGTCTCGGTGATATGCTCCGGCTCCACCCGCGTCCGACCGGACGCCCGCAACCGGGCGGCTGCGTCAGTCAGGTAGGCCTGGGCCTGAGGGCTCAGCGTCTTCGGCGCGGAAATCGCCTGTTCAGGTCTCTTGAGCGCTATCGGATCGGTCGTCATGGGTCCCCCTGCATGCCGTCTTCTGAAATCAGCGTACCCATGTTTGGGCAAGGCGGTTGAGCGGATTGGCCCGAACTAACGAACGGCCCATGAACTCACGCGGCGAGTAGGTTGGCCTTGGGCGCCGATCTGAGCGGCCTGAAGCCGTCTTGGCGATCACCACTGCCATCCCCCTCGTCCGTGGCGGCCCAGACGTAGTCGCCCGTGAGATTCACGTGCTCCCAACCCAAGGGGGAAAGGTGCTCCAAGAGCGCGTCGGGGACGTCTTCAAGGTCGCGCAGCGCGGCGATGGCCCGCCCGAGATATCGGGTGTTCCAGAGGATGATCGCGGTGACGAGAAGGTTCAGCCCTGAGGCGCGGTGCTGTTGGTTCTCGTAGGTGCGGTCGCGGATTTCGCCGAGCCGGTGGATGAACACCGCCCGCGCCAGGCTGTTGCGGGCCTCGCCCTTGTTCAGCTCACGGCTGGCGTCGCGGCGCAGGCCGGGGTCTTCGATCCAGTCGAGGGTGAAAAGCGTCCGCTCCAGTCGGCCAAGTTCCCGCAGCGCCGATGCGAGACCGTTCTGGCGAGGATACGACGCCAGCTGGCGCATGATCAGGGACGCCGTCACCGTCCCTGTGCGGATGGAAGCGGCCACCCGCAGGATTTCGGCCCAATGGGCGCGGATCAGGGCGACGTTGATCCGGCCGGCAATCAGGGGCTCAAGCGACGGATAGGTGGAGGGCTTGTCGAAGCAGTAGAGCTTGCGGCTCCTCAGATCCGGGATCCGCGGCGCGAACTGAAAGCCCAGCAGCGAGCAAAGCGCGAAGACGAGATCGGAATCGCCGCCGCCGTCGGTATGGTGCCGGCGCACGGTGACGTCCGACTGGTGATAGAGCAGGCCGTCGAGGACATGCAGGGCCTCGCTCGCTGTGGCGGCGATCACCTTGGTGTGGAACGGCGCATAGCGATCGGAGACATGGGTGTAGAACTTGCCGCCGGGCTCGCCGCCATAGTGGGCGTTGTGACTGGCGCCGTCGCGGCCGAACCCCCCAGCTTTGAAGAACTGTCCGTCCGATGAGGAAGACGTCCCGCCCCCGAACAGCGCGGCCAGCGGCTCCTGCTGCTGCTGGTTGACCAGGCGCTGGAGCGCCATGGCGTAGGTCTCTTCGCGGATGTGCCAGTCCGACGTCCAGGCGAGCTGACCAAGGCTGCCGACGTCGCAGGCCTCGGCCATGCGCGTCAGGCCCAGGTTCAGGCCCTCGGCAAGCAGGGTCGCCATAAGGACCTGCGGATTGCCGCTCGGTTCGCCGGTGCGCAGATGGGTGAAACATTCAGGAAACAGCGTCCATCGGGCGACCTCGGCCAGAAGATCGGTGATCCGAATGCGAGGCAGCATCGCGTAAAGCCGCGCTGCCAGGGCTTCGGCTTCCGGCGGTGTCGACTTCTCGATGGGCGAGATCTTGAGGACGCCCTTCTCGAGAGTGACGTCCCGCAACAGACCGCTTTGCGCTTTGACGTTGATCGCCGCCAGGCGGCCGTCCAGGGCCGCGCGCCGGGCATCGATGAAGCGCTCAAGATCAGCGTCGACCGCAACCGGCAGGGTTCCGCTGACCTCCAACTCCCGCAGGGTTGCCGGGGAGATCAGACGTTCTTCAAACGAGCGGTAGCGTCGGCTGCCCGCCACCCAGACATCGCCGGCGCGCAGGCGGTCGCGCAGTTCCGCGAGCACGCAGAGTTCATAGTAGCGCCTGTTGATCAACCCATCGACAAACACATGACGCGCCCAGCGTTCTCGGACGAAGCCGGTCGGCGGCGACTTCGGAAGATTGGAGATCTGGCCGGCGTTCAGTTCTCGCAGGAGGTTGATCGCTCGCAACAGCGAAGCCGCGGCAGGGACGCCTTGAAAGTTAAAAGCCGAGAGGAAGGCCGGGGACCATCGGCGAACGCCGGCGTAGTGCTCGCCCAACATCTGGTACGGGTCGAACTCTTCGGACCGGGACAGCGCCTGGGCTTCGGCCACGGTTTCACAGAACCGGTCCCAGGGAATGACCGTGCCGATCGCCTCGAACGCATCCTGCCCAGTTTCGCGAGCGGCGATCAGGGCGGCGCCGACCTGGGCATAGAGACGGACTTTTTCGTTGATGGCCCGTCCGTCCGCCTGAAAGGCGCGGCCATGGCGCGCCTCGGCTTTGCGGAACATCGTGCCGACCAGTCGATCGAAGAGATCGATGGCCTGATCCGTGAGGGTGGCGCTCAGATCGAGGGCGACCGCGACAAGCGACGCCTGGCGGCGCCGGCGCTCATAGCCCGCGATATGTTGCGCCGTGGTGCGAGCGGCTTCACGGGCGAGCTGGGCCAAGCGGGACTGATGCACGCGGTGCCCATGCGCCGGATCAAGACCAACCCCGCGAACGTGTTTCAACCGCTCGATCAGGCCGAGCATGGCTGCCGGCTTCGTCGCCACGGGCATCTGCCGTAGCCAGGCGAGCCAGGTCTGACTGGTGTCCTCTCTGCGCTGCGTCAGTTCGTCGAGCTTGCGGCGCTGGTCGGGCGAAAGCCCATCCGTAAGGCGCCGCCGGACCTCGCGGCGCGCTTCGTATCGGACGTCGATGCACAGGCGTTCCAGCGTCCGAGGTAGCGGGAGGATGATCCCGCGTTGGCGGCACGCCTCCACGACCAGCTTCGCCAAATGGACCAGCCGGTCATTTTCGATGGCGTGCGGAAGAAGCCAGCGGGCCAGCTCGGCGGCCGGCAGCCTGCCAAATGGGCGCAGCCGAAGTCGCTCCTGGAGCTCAGCGGAGTGGCGGCGTCGGCTTTGGTCGAAACGCAGATACTCGTCCAGGGCCTCGGGCAGAACATCAATCTGCTCAGCCACGAACGTGACCAGGGCGGCGGGCGGCCGCTCGCCGGCCCGGATTGGCCGGCCGGGGTGGCGCAGGTGACAGAGCATCAGCGCGAAGCCGAGCCGATTGTGGTCGCCGCGGCAACGCCCGACCGCAGCCAGATCGGCTTTAGGCAATGTGTACTGACGGACGAGCTCGCGCTGTTCGACAGGCGCGTCATACAGCGCGGCGAGTTGGAGCTCCGTCAATTGCTGGCGTCTCGTCACGACCGTCTCCGTGGACCGTTGAACCCGAGGGCCAACCGATACGCGCGAGAGAATCGATCAGGGTGCTCCGCTTGACGCCGAAGGTCCGACAGACGGCGGCCTTGGCGGCGCCGCTATCGAGCGCCGCGACGATGGCGGTCAATTTCTCCGGGTCGATTGCAACAGGCCGTCCGCCACGGCGCCCTCGCCGCCGAGCAGCGGCCAAACCAGCATTGACGCGTTCCTGGGTCAACGAGCGCTCGAACTGCGCCAGGGCGCCGAAGACATGGAACAGGAACTCCCCTTGCGGGGTAGTCGTGTCCATCTGTTCGGTCAGCGAGCGGAAGGCGACCTGGCGAGTTTTGAGATCGTTCACCGTCGCGAGCAGGTGTGGCAATGAGCGGCCGAGGCGGTCCAGCTTCCAAACGACGAGGCAATCGCCAGGTCGGACGAAGGCCAGCGCCTTCGCCAAGCCCGCGCGGTCCCCGCGGCTTCCGCTGGCGTGATCTTCAAACAGGTGGCGCTCATCGACGCCGGCCTGCAGCAGGGCGTCACGCTGTAGGTCCAGCACCTGCCGGTCACCGTCTGTCGAGACCCGCATATATCCGACCAGCATGTGCGGAAAACCCTTGCCTCGACGTTTCCGTACGGTAGGTCATTCCGACAGGGTTTGTCATGCATTTTGCGGGGCCTCGCGGCGCCGAGTTGGTCGCCCCGGTCCGAGCAGTCGGAAAACAGGTGTTTGCCGACAGCCCAATCGCCCCCAACGTCGCGATCCCGCAGGCGGTCTGATTTCCGCTCGCGACCCCCCTCTGTGACCTTCGGCCGCTTCTGGTGGAATGTCCGGGTTGGCAGGCTAAAGCAGACGCTCCGACCGGCCGTCACGAGCCCCGTGCGAGAGTGAAGGGACCGGTCACGGTCTCATTTCCGTGGCGAGCGGGGCGGCTGGTGGAATGGCGTGCGAGTGTCGGCCGACGCGGAACCAGAGAGCGTAGAGAGCGGGCAGGAAGAAGAGGGTCAGTGCGGTGCCCACGAGCGTCCCGCCGATGAGCACGATCGCGAGCGGTCCCCAGAAGGTGGAGAGGGTGAGCGGCAGGAAGGCGAGGACGGCGGCGAGGGCGGTGAGCAGCACGGGCCGTGCGCGCCGGACTGTGGCTTCGATGACCGCGGCGCTTTCGTCGAGGCCGCGTGCGCGCTCCGCCTCGATCTGATCGACGAGGATCAGGGTGTTGCGCATCAGGATGCCGGCCAGGCCGATCAAGCCGAGGATGGCGTTGAAGCCGAACGATGTGCCGGTCACCAACAGCGCCGGCACGGCGCCGATCAGCCCCAGGGGCCCGGTGGCGAAGACTAGGCCGGTCATCCGGAACGACCGGGTCTGGAGCATTATCACCGTGAGCATCAGCACGATCATGACCGGAAAGATCGGGGCCAGCGCCGCGTTGGCCTTGCCGGACTCCTCGACCGATCCGGCCGCGGTGATCGCGTAGCCCGCCGGAAGCCGCGATTGCAGGCCACGCAGGTCGTGCACGATCTCGGCGGTGACGTCTGGCGGTTGGACGCCGTCCACGACATCGGCGCGGACGGTGATCGTCGGTGTCCGGTCCCGCCGGACGAGTATTGGATCTTCGAACTCCGGCACGAGACGAGCGACGCTGGCCAGCGACACAGGCCGCCCGTCGGCTGTGCTGACGGTGAGGTTGTCCAATTCCGCGAGCCCGCGGCGCTCGGCCTCGGGCGCGCGGATCACCACGTCCACCGTGCGGTCGCCGGCCCGCATCTGCGAGACCGTGACGCCCGAGACGAGCGCGCCGACCTGGCGAGCGACGCTTGAAGGATCGAGCCCCAGGAGCCGAAGCCGCTCCTGGTCGAACTGCAGCCTCACCGCGGGCGCGCGTTCGCTCCAATCGAGGTTGACGTCACGCGTGTTCGGGTTGGCGCGGACGACGCGCGCCGTTTCGGCAGCGAAGGCGCGGAGCAGGCGCACGTCGGGACCCGACAGGCGGAATGCGACCGGATAGGGCACGGGGGGCCCGAACAACAAACCCGTCACCCGCACGCGCGCCTCGGGGTAGGCGCCGGCGGCGACCTTCGCCTCCAGCGCCTCGCGCAAGGCATCCCGGTCGCGGTGGCCTTTGGTGAGGACGACGAGCTTCGCGAAGGACGGGTCGGGCAGTTCAGGGTTGAGCGACAGGAAGAAACGAGGCGCGCCGGCGCCCACATAGGCGTCGACGAAGCGCGTCTGCGGCAGCCGCCGCACGTCATCTTCGACCCGCCGGGCGACCGCCTCCGTCGTCTCGATGCTCGAGCCCTTGGGCATATAAACCTCGACCAGCAGCTCGGGGCGGTCGGAGGAGGGAAAGAACTGCTTGGGCACGAACAGAGCCAGAAGCGCGCCGGCCACCAGAAGCGCTCCGACGACAGCGAGCGTCACGCGCCCCCGCCTGGCCACGCAGCGGGCGACCCAGGACCGAAGGCGCGCGTAGCGCGGGGTCGCGTAGATCGCTTCGTGACCGCCCGGGATTGGCTTGATCGGAGGCAGCAGCTTCACGCCGAGGTAGGGCGTGAAATAGACGGCGACCACCCAGGAGACGAGCAGCGCGAACGCCACGATCCAGAAGATGTTGCCGGCGTATTCCCCCGCGGTCGATTGGGCGAAACCGACCGGCAGGAAACCGATCACGGTCACCAGGGTGCCCGTGAGCATGGGGGCGGCCGTCGCGCCCCAGGCGAAGGTGGCGGCAGCCAGGCGGTCGAGGCCCTCCTCCATCTTCACGACCATCATCTCGATGGCGATGATGGCGTCGTCCACGAGAAGGCCGAGCGAGAGGATCAGCGCGCCCAAGGTTATGCGGTCGAAGTCGCGGCCCGTCGCGAGCATGATCACGAAGACCGCCGCGAGCGTGATCGGCACGGCGGCGGCCACGACGAGCCCGACCCGGAAACCGAGCGCGACGAGGCTCACCGCCATCACGACGGCCAGGGCCACGGCGAACTTGACCATGAACTCGCCGTAGGCCTCCTCGATGTTCTTCGACTGGTCCGCCACCTGCGTCAGCGTGAGGCCGAGCGGGAGCTGCTTCCGGATCTCGGCGGCCGCTTCGGCCAGGGCCTCGCCGAGCGCCGTGCCGTTCCAGCGCTCGCGCATGACGACGCCGAGGACGAGAGCGGGGGCGCCGTCGTGGCGGACCAAATAGGGGGGGGGATCTTCGTAGCCGCGGCGGACCTCGGCGATGTCGCCGAGCCGGAAGCTGCGGCCGCCGGCGGCGACCGGGGTCGCCCGCACCGCGTCGAGGTCGTCGAAGGCGCCGTCCACGCGCAGGTTCACCGACTGGGCGCCGGTCTGGACCTCGCCGCCGGCGGTCAGCAGGTTCTGCTGCGACAGCGCGCCGATGAGCTGGTCCGGCGTCAGCCCGAGCGTGGCCAAGCGGCGGTAGGACAGCTCCACGAAGATGCGCTGCCGGCGCTCGCCGATGATATTGACCTTCTTGACCCCGGGCACATGCAGCAGCCGCTCGCGCAAGGCTTCCGCTTCGGTGACGAGCTGGCGTTGCGGCATCCGGTCGGCCTGGAGCGCAAACAGCGCAAAGTAGACGTCCGAATACTCGTCGTTGACGACCGGCCCGATCACGCCGCGCGGTAGGTTGACCGCCTCGTCGGCCAGCTTCTTCCGGGCTTGATAGAATTCCGCAGGCACGGCGGCGGGCGGCGTCGTGTCCTTGAGCGTGACCGTCATCGAGACCACGCCGGGCCGGGCCTGCGTCTCGACGCGATCGTAGTAGCGGAGCTCCTGGAGCCGTTTCTCGAGCCGGTCCGCGACCTGATCCTGCATCTCGCGTGCGGTGGCGCCCGGCCAGAACGCGCTGACCGTCAAAACCTTGACCGTGAAGCTGGGATCCTCGGCCCGGCCCAGCTTCAGGAAAGCAAGGGCCCCGGCCGCGACGATCGCAATGATCAGGAAAAGCGTCAGCGACGGCTGGCGCACGGCGATAGCGGACAGGTTGGGGCCTCTCATCGCCGCGGACTCCCTGCATCCGCTAGGCGCACCGTCTCGCCCTCGCGCAGGAGTTGCGCCCCCAGCGCAACGACGCGATCGCCAGGGGCGAGCGCGCCTGCGGCGATGGAGGCGGTCTCCTCGCCGAGCGCAGCGACTTGGACCCGGCGGAACGTGACTCGCCCCGACCTGACGACCCAGACGCCGGAACCGGCGCCGCCATCGTGGAGCGCAGACAAGGGAACCGCGAGCCGCGATGCCGTCAGCCGGGGAAGTTCGACTGTCACCGTCGCGCCCAGGGGGAGGTCCGGATCGGCCAGCGCGAAGCGCGCGTCATAGGTGCGGGTCAAGGGATCGGCCGCGCCCGCGACCTCCCGCAGCCGAGCCGGCAATGGCGTCTCCGATCCATAGGGGAATGCACGCCCGACGCGCGGCAGCGTGGCGACCTGGGTCTCAGGCACGGCGACGGCGGCTTCACGGTCTCCCGCGCGGGCGAGCCGCACCACCTTCGCGCCGGCGCTCACCACCTGCCCGGGTTGCGCGAGCACCTCTGTGACCACGCCGTCGGCGTCGGCGAGGAGCGTTGCGTAGCCCTGCTGGTTCGCGGCTTGGCCCGCGCCTGCGCGCGCAGCCGACAGGTTGGCGCCGGCCGATCGCGCCGCCGCGAGCGCAACGTCGTAGGCGGAGCGCGAAACCGCGCCGGCCTCCACGAGCCGGCGGAGTCGCGCCTCCTCGGCGTCGGCCCGCGTGGCTTCCGCCTGGGCGGCCCTCAACCCGTCGACGGCCGCCGCCGCCTCGAGCCGAAGATCGGTGGCGTCCAGGCGCAGCAAGGGCTGGCCGCGCCGGACGCGCTGGCCGGGATCGACCAGCCGCTCGACGATCTTGCCACCGACCCGGAAGCCGAGGTCGCTCTCGATCCGGGCGCGCACGACACCGGTGTAACGGATCGGGGCGCTGTCGGCCTGGCCGACCACCAGGGTCCGCACCAGCGGCGGGGCTGGCGGGGAGGCCGCCTTCCCCGACCCGCACGCGGCGAGCGTCAGGAAGATCAGGGGCGCGGCTGAGCGCGGACGGGCGAGGCGCATCGGGCGCTCCTGCGGATCAAGTCGATACCGCGGAGCATAGGTCGAAAGTCAGCGCCCAGAAAAGTGAAAAATGATGTAATGAGTCACTTAATTTGAGAGGCCGCTCACGAGCAGGTCGCAAATGCGGTCGCTTGTGGCTTCCAGATCCTCATCGGCGAACACCTCGAGCATGTAGGGGTGCCAGACCTTGGTCAGGGCTGCGCCGACCGTGTCCGCCAGAGCCTCCGCGTCGGCCTTGCGGAATGCGCCGGAGCGCTGCCCCTCCATGACGACATGGCGCACCGCGCCCCGCAGGCCATCAAGATAGGCATCGACCACGGGCCACCGTTCACGCGCCGCCACAGCGCAGAGGTGGTGCATCCGCTGCTCGCTGAACATCAGCCGCCGCGTCTCGCGCAGCACCGCCAGGCTCAGTCGGCGAAGGGCGGCGCCGGCGTCTCCTCCTCCCCGGGCCGCGGTCCATGCGGCGTCCTCGATAGCCGAGAGCTTGCGGCGGGCGATCGCCTCGTCGATCGCCTGGCGATTGGGGAAGCTCCGGTACAGGTTGGCCGGAGACATGCCGAGCTCGCGCGCCACGTCTCCGATGGTCGTCTTGTCGAAGCCGATCGATTCGTAGAGCCGCTGCGCAGCGTCGAGGATCTCCTCGCGACGATCGACGGTCGGTCGGCCCGGGCGCCTGGGGGCGGCCGCACCCGATGGCGGCTTGCTTTTCATGAAAACTAATGTATCTCGTCATACTATTGTCGGCAAGGAGGCGGGCTATGATCTCGCGTATGCCTGTCGTGCTGGTCGGTTCTTTATCGCTCGTCGCCTGCGCCAGCCAAACTCCTTACAGCCGGCCGCTCACCGAGCTGCCCTCCTCCTACCGCAATATCGCGTCCGGGACCGCGCAGAGCGCTGTCGTGCAGGCGGATGACCGCTGGTGGACAGCTTTCGACGATCCGGTGCTCAACCGTCTGGTCGAGGAGGCCCTCGTCGGGAGCCTGGACGTCGAAGCGGCCCGCGCCCGTCTTCAGCAGGCGGCGGCAGCGTCAAGGGTAGCCAGGTCTGCGTCGTTTCCGTCGGCGACCCTCGGCGGGTCGGCCGCCGTGCAGCGCCAATCGCTGGACGAGCCGATCGCCCGCATCGCGTCCACTTTCCCCGGTTATGAGCGAACTGGGGATCTCTATGGCCTCAGCGCCGCGGCCTCATGGGAGATCGACCTCTTCGGTCGCCTGTCTGCGGCGCGTCTCGCCGCGCGCGCCGACGAGGCCTCCGCCTCGGCGGGTGTCGTCGGCGCCCGGCTCACCGTCGCCGCCGAGATCGCCACCACCTATATCGGCGCCCGCGAGCTGCAGCGTCGGATCGAGATCGCTCACGAGCGGACCCGGACCCTCGGCGAGCTGGACCGGCTCGTTCGGCTGCGCGTCGTGGAAGGCGCCGCCGCCCGCCTCGAAGCGGAACAGGTGGAGGCGGACCTTGCTGCGGCTCGAGCCAGGATTCTGGCTCTCGAGGCCGCTCTGGAGCCGACGCTCAACCGGATTGACGTGCTCGCCGGCCGCGCGCCCGGTCAGGCGGCGGCTGAGCTCGGAGAGGGCCGATTGCCCGCAGCGGTCCCGGTCGACGTTCAAGACGGACCGGCTGGCTTGCTCAGGCGGCGACCGGACATCATCGCGGCCGAGCGCCGGGTCGCGGCCGCCGACGCCCGTGCGGCGCAGGCGGTCGCCGACTACTACCCGCGGGTGACGATCTCGGGCCTCGTCGGCCTGCTTTCATCCGGGTTGCCGGGCTTGTTCGCTGGCAACGCCCTGCAAACTGCGGGGAGCGCGGGGTTTTCGGGCCGATTGTTTGATTTCGGCGTCGCTCGCGGCCGGGTGGAAGGCGCGCAGGGGCGCACCCGCGAGGCTGTCGCCGACTACCGGGCCACTGTGCTTCGCGCCGTCGCCGAGGTGGAGGATGGGCTTTCGACGCGCGACCGCCGAAGCCGGCAAGCGCAACAGCTTGAGGCGAGCGAGGCGGCCCTGACCCGGGCCCGTGACATCTCCAGATTGGCCTACCAGGGCGGCGCGGTGAGCCTGATCGAAGCGCTCGACGCAGAGCGGCGCCTGCTCGAGGTGCAGGATGAGGCGACGACCGCGCGGGCCGACGCGGCCCGCGCGAGGGTCGCGCTATCCCGCGCGCTCGGCGGAGGCTGGGACGCCTCCCGGGCGGTCGCCGCCGTCGGGAGCGACGGGCCTGTCTGATGCAAACCTATGGCGCGGGTAGATCGCGACCTGAGATGTGATTGGCAGCGCCGCGTTCTTTGGTGAGTGGCCTTTCGATGAATTCGGCTCAGGGCCTTATGGAGGCCGGACCCGCTCATCGCGCCGTGAGTTGACGACTACGTTCTCGGGCAAGCGAGTGGCCACGTCAGGGCCTCGCCAGCAGAGCAAGGGAAACGGTCTCATGAACAATCAGCAGGAGATCTTCGCCGGCAAGGTCGCGTTCGTGACCGGGGGCGGAACCGGAATCGGCCGGGCGGCGGCCTTGGCCTTTGCCCGTAGAGGCGCGCGCGTGGCTGTCGCGGGCCTCGACGAAGAGCCCCTCCAACAGACGGTCCGCCTGATCACGGACGCCGGCGGCCAGGCGATCGCGCTCCAGTGCGACGTGTCGCAGCCGGATCAGATCGAGGCTGCGATCAACAAGGCCGTCGAAGCGCTCGGGCGGCTCGACTTCGCCTTCAACAACGCGGGCGTCGAACACGGCCTGATTGCGACCGTGGACCTCTCGGTCGGGGAATGGGACCGCATTTTGGACGTCAACCTGCGAGGCGTCTTCCTGTCGATGAAGCACGAGATCCCGCAGATGCTGAAGCAAGGCGGGGGCGTCATCGTGAACACCTCGTCGGGCGCCGGGGTAAGAGGCTTCGCGGGCCAGGCGGCGTACTGCGCGGCCAAACACGGCCTGATCGGGCTGACCAAGGCCGCCGCCCTCGACTATGCGAAGTCGAACATCCGGGTAAACGCCGTCTGCCCGGGCTTCGTCGACACGCCGATGATGGAGCGGTTCACGGGCGGCACGGCCGAAGGCCGACAGATGGTGGCGGACCAGGAGCCGGTGGGCCGGCCCGGGACGCCGGAGGAGATCGCTGAGGCCGTGGTCTGGCTGTGCTCAGACGCGGCGGCCTTCGTGGTCGGCCACGCCATGGTCATCGATGGCGGCCAGACGGTTTGACGGCGAAACGACCGCACGCATGGAGCGTCCGGTGGAAGCCTTACCTCATCTGCCACATGGCCGCGAGCGTCGACGGCCGGATCCTGCCGAGCCGATGGCGACCGCACGGCCTCGAAGGCGACCTGTACGACCGTTGCACCAGCAGCTTGGCGGCGACGGGTGGTTGGTCGGCCGCGTCACCGGCCAGGAGTTCGCGAAGGCGAAGGCCCACCCTGCGGCTGCGGCGGGCCGTGTGGCCTTGTCGAGAGCGCCTGACGTGACGCGCTCGATCAATGAGCCCGGCTCACCGCGCCATCAAACGTGCGCCGGCTCTTCATTCTCCAGCCGGAGGCGCATCATCCGGGCTCAGATCCATCCATGACCCGCATTTGTCCGGGGCGTGGGTCGCGCCCGCAGCTCCGCATGCCGGCGATTGCGGCCAGCTCAGGAGACTAGGCAATGGAAGACACTCCCGTCGGGTTCGACCTCGAGCTGTCCCGAAGAGGCTTGCTGGTCGGCAGCGCCGCCACCGCAGCAGTCACCGCCGCGGCATCAGCGGCGCAGGCCGCCGGTTCAGATCCGCATCCGGTGATGAAGGTGAGCTTCGAAGTCAACGGCGCGCCGGAGACGCTGGAGCTGGATCCCCGCACCACGCTCCTCGACGCGCTGAGAGAGCATCTCCATCTCACCGGCACGAAGAAGGGGTGCGACCACGGCCAGTGCGGGGCCTGCACCCTGATGGTGAACGGGCGCCGCATCAACTCGTGTCTCAGCCTCGCCGTGATGCACGAGGACGATCGGATCATCACCATCGAAGGCCTCGGCACGCCCGACCGGCTGCACCCCATGCAAGCGGCCTTCATCAAGCACGACGGCTTCCAGTGCGGCTACTGCACCCCCGGTCAGATCTGCTCCGCCGTGGCCGTCCTGGACGAAATCCGCGCCGGGCATCCGAGCCATGTGAGCGCCAGCCTAACCGACCCGCCGCAGGCCACAGGCGTCGAGATCGCGGAGCGCATGAGCGGCAATATCTGCCGCTGCGGCGCCTACGCCAACATCCATGATGCGATCGCCGAAGTCGCCGGGAGGCCGGCATGAGGGCCTTCACCTACGAACGGGCGGCATCGCCCGTCGAAGCGGCGGCGAAGGCGGCCCGGACGCCCGGCGCGAAGTTCATCGCGGGCGGCACCAATCTGCTCGATCTCATGAAGCTCGAGATCGAGACGCCCACGCACCTGATCGATGTGAACGGCGTCGGTTTCGACAGGATCGAACGGACCGCCGACGGCGGGCTGCGGATCGGCGCGCTGGTCCGCAACACGGACCTGGCCGCCGATCCGACGGTGCGACGCGACTACGGCGTGCTCAGCCGGGCGCTGCTGGCAGGCGCGTCGGGTCAGCTGCGGAACAGAGCCACGACCGCCGGCAATCTGCTGCAACGCACCCGGTGCCCCTACTTTTACGACACGAACCAGCCCTGCAATAAGCGCCGGCCGGGCAGCGGCTGCGCGGCGATCGGCGGCTTCAGCCGTCAATTGGCGGTGATCGGGTCGAGCGAGGCCTGCATCGCCACCCATCCCAGCGACATGGCGGTGGCGATGCGCGTGCTCGACGCGACGCTCGATACGCTCGACGCCGCGGGACAGGCGCGGACGATCCCGATCGCCGACTTCCACAAGCTGCCGGGCGACACGCCGCACATTGAGACGGCGCTTAGGCCTGGCGAGCTGATCACCGCGGTGACGCTGCCGAAGCCAGTCGGCGGCCGGCAAGTCTACCACAAGGTCCGCGACCGGGCCTCATACGCCTTCGCCCTGGTGTCGGTGGCCGCCGTCGTGCAGCCGGACGGAACAGGCCGGGTCGCCTTGGGCGGCGTGGCGCACAAGCCCTGGCGGCGCGAGGCGGCGGACGCCGCGCTGCCGTCGGGAGCACGAGCCGTCGTCGCGCAATTGCTGGGCGACGCGCGGCCGACCGACCAGAACGCGTTCAAGGTGAAGCTCGCCGAGCGGACGCTCGCCGGCGTGCTGACGCAGCCGGGAGCTGACGCATGAAGTTCGATACGCCTGCAACGACGAACCCCATCGACCAGCTGAAGGTGGTCGGCAAGCCCGCTGACCGCATCGACGGACGGCTGAAGACGACCGGGCGCGCGCCCTACGCCAACGACCGGCATGACGTCGCCGCAGGTCAGGCCTACGGCTACGTGCTGGGCGCGGCGATCGCCAAGGGTCGGATCGCGTCGATCGACACCTCCCGCGCTCGCATCGCCCCTGGCGTGCTCGCTGTGGTGACGGCGAAAAACGCCGGCAAGCTGGTCAAGGGTCCACGCAACACCGCCCCCCTGCTCGCGGACGGGGAGGTTCGCCATTACCACCAGGCCGTGGCGCTGGTGGTGGCCGAGAGCTTCGAGCAAGCCCGCGCCGCGGCGCAGCTGGTTCGGGTGCGCTACACGCCGAGCAGCGGACGCTTCGACCTCGCGGCTGCCCGTGACTCGGCGGTCCCGCCTAAACCCGACTGGTATGGCGAGGCCGACACCGCGGTCGGCGACTTCCGGGGAGCGTTTGATGCGGCGCCCGTGAAGCTGGACGCCACCTATGCCACGCCCGGCCAGTCGCACGCCATGATGGAGCCGCATGCGACCGTCGCCGTCTGGCGCGGCGACGAGCTCTCCGTCTGGACATCGAACCAGATGATCGACTGGGGGGCCACGGACCTGGCGCAGGCGTTGGGGATCCCCAGGGAGAAGGTGCGGTTGATGTCGCCGTTCATCGGCGGGGGCTTTGGCGGCAAGCTCTTCCTACGGGCCGACGTCGTACTCGCGGCGCTCGGCGCACGCGCCACGGGCCGTCCAGTCCGCGTGGTGCTCACACGGCCGCTGATGTTCAACAATACCACCCATCGCTCGGCGACCATCCAGCGGATCCGCATCGGATGTTCGCGCGACGGGCGGATCACAGCCATCGCGCACGAAGGCTGGTCGGGCGACCAGGTGGGTGGCGGACCGGAGCCGACCGTCTCACAGACCCGACTCCTCTACGCGGGCGCGAACCGGATGACTTCGATGCGTCTGGCGGCGCTCGACCTGCCTGAGGCCAACGCCATGCGCGCGCCGGGCGAAGCGCCAGGCATGATGGCGCTCGAAATCGCGATGGACGAGATGGCCGAGAAGGTCAGCCTTGATCCGATCGAGTTTCGCATCCGCAACGACACCCAGGTCGATCCGGAGAAGCCCGAGCGGCCGTTCTCTCAGCGCCGGCTGACCGAATGCTTTCGTCTTGGCGCGCAACGCTTCGCTTGGGATCGTCGGCGCAAGCCGGGCGAGATGCGGGATGGACGCGGGTTTGTGGGGCTGGGCGTCGCCGCTGCGTTCCGCAACAACGCGGTGCAGGCCTCGGGCGCGCGGGTGCGGCTCGACCGCGAAGGCCTCGTGATCGTCGAGACCGACATGACGGACATCGGCACGGGGAGCTACACCATTATCGCCCAGACCGCGGCGGAGATGATGGGCGTCCCGCTGCATCAGGTGCGGGTCAGGCTTGGCGATTCCAGCTTTCCTGTCTCCGCCGGCTCCGGCGGCCAGTGGGGCGCCAACAGCTCGACCGCCGGCGTCTACGCCGCCTGCACCAGGCTGCGCGAACAGGTCGCCCAGAAGTTCGGCTTCGACGCCGCACGCGCGGAGTTCGTCGGCGGCGAGGTCCGTTCAGGCCGTGCGCGACGGCCACTGGCGGAGGCGGCTGCGGCCGGTGAGCTCGTCGCCGAGGACCGGATCGAGTTCGGGGACCTCGACAAGCGCTACCAGCAATCGACGTTCGGCGCGCACTTCGTCGAGGTCGGCGTCGACGCGCACACGGCGGAAATCCGCGTCCGGCGCATGCTGGCAGTCTGCGCGGCCGGGCGGATCCTCAACCCCAAGACCGCGCGCAGCCAGGTCATCGGCGCGATGACCATGGGTGTCGGCGGCGCGCTGATGGAAGAGCTCGCCGTCGACAAGCGCACTGGGTTCTTTGTCAATCACGATCTCGCCGGGTACGAAGTCCCGGTGCACGCCGACATTCCAAGCCAGGAGGTGATCTTCCTGGACGAGACCGATCCGCTCTCGTCGCCGATGAAGGCGAAGGGGGTCGGCGAGCTCGGGATCTGCGGGGTCGCCGCGGCGGTGGCGAACGCAATCTACAACGCTACCGGCGTGCGGGTGCGTGACTATCCCATCACCCTGGACAAGCTGCTGGACCGAATGCCGCTCTCGGCATGAGCCCCCGCAGCGCTTTGGCGAGCCGCAGCACGACATCAGCGCTCCAGAGGTTTTTCCTTGTGACCGCCGTCGCCCTGGGCGTCGGCGGCTGCGGGGGCGAAGCCAGCTCGCAAAGCTCTACGGCCCCGCCGCCGGCAGCGGGCGCCGCTCGCCAGGAGGAGCTCTCCATGGCTACCAAGATCCGCATCTCGCTGGACGGGACCGTTCTCACGGCGACCTTAAACGAGAGCATGGCGGCGCAAGAATTCGCCGCCATGCTGCCGCTCACCCTCACGCTGGAGGACTACAACAGAACGGAGAAGATCAGCGATCTGCCGCGAATGCTGTCGCGCGAAGGCGCGCCGGCCGGCTTCGATCCTTCCGCCGGCGTCATCGCCTACTACGCCCCCTGGGGCAATCTAGCGGTGTTCTATCGCGACTTCCGCTACTCCGATGACCTGATCCCGCTGGGACGGATCGACAGCGGCGTCGAGGCGCTCAGCCGGCCCGAGCCGGTGACCGCCAGGATCGAGCGGCTCACGGACTGACCCGCTTCCAAGCCGGCGGCGTCAGAGGCGCGCCGCGCCGGATTGTTGAGCGCCGCTCAAGGGCGCAACTATGCGGCGGCTCGACGTCCGCGGCGCAGGTTCGCCGCTTTCTCAGAGAAGGAGCCGTGAGCCGATGCAGTTTCGTCGATCAGACTTCGCGGACCTCTCGTACTTCCTGGAGATCGCCAAGCATCGCAATTTCCGGCGCGCGGGACTCGAACTCGGGGTCAGCGCCTCGGCTCTGAGCCATGCGCTCAGGGGGCTCGAGGAGCGCGTCGGCGTCCGGCTTCTCAACCGCACGAGCCGCAGCGTCACCCTCACTGCGGCCGGCGAGGCGCTGCAGACATCGATCCTGCAGCCGTTCGAGGAGATCGGCCGGGCTGTCGATGTGCTTAACCGCTTCCGCGACGCGCCCATGGGCCGGGTCCGGCTGAGCGTGCCGACCGAGGCGGCCGAGTATCTGGTCGGACCTGTGCTGGCGACTTTCCTTGAACGCTATCCCGACGTCGAGATCGAAGTTTCCGTCAGCAACCACATGATCGACGTGATCGACAGCGGGTTCGACGCCGGTATCCGCTATGGCGGCACGGTGCCGGAGGACATGATCGCCCAGCCACTTTCCGCCGACGTCCGCTGGCTCGTCGTCGCCGCGCCGGCCTACCTCGAGCGGTTCGGAGCGCCCGCGCACCCGAACGACCTGTTGGCGCACCGCTGCATACGCATCCGGATCGGCGACGACCGGATCTACCAATGGGAGTTCGAGCGCGGCGACGAGCAGCTGGAGGTGAAGGTCCCGGGCGCGCTGATCGTCGATCAGGGACTGGTCGGACTGGCGGCGGTCAGAGCGGGCGCGGGGCTGATGTACGTCGCCGAGCCGATGGTCCGCCAAGCGCTCCTCGAAGGGGTCCTTCGCACTGTTCTGGACGACTGGGCGCCGCTCGGGCCCGGCTTTCACATCTACTACTCGAGCCGCCGTCAGGTGCCGGCGGCGTTGCGGCTCTTCATCGACCTCGTGCGGGAGCTCCGCCCGCTTGGGCTCTAGTTGAGCCAGAGCATGATGGAGGCGAGGACGACGAAGCCCATGAAGGTTTCGGCGAGCTTGTCGTAGCGGGTGGCGATGCGCCGGCAGTGCTTGATGCGCTTGAAGAAGTTCTCGACGCGGTTGCGCTCCTTGTAGAGGGCTCGGTCGTAGGCGTGCTGGCGCTTTCGGTGGCGCCTCGGTGGAATGACGGGATCGCCGCCCTGATCGATGACCTTCTGGAAGAGGCGGTCGGCGTCGTAGGCCTTGTCGGCGATGACGTTCTCGGCCGCCACGCCGTGGATCAGGTCGCAGGCGGGCGCCATGTCGTTCTGCTGGCCGGGCCCGAGGATCAGGCGAACCGGCGGGCCCAGCGCGTCTACGCAGACGTGGAGCTTGGTTCCGAAGCCGCCGCGAGAACGGCCAAGCGCCTGGGCGTCCTGTCCCCCCTTTTTTGCGGCGCGCCCGCAGCCTGGGCGTGGGCGCGGATGACGGTGGCGTCGAGCATCACCCATTCCAGGTCGGGTTCGGCGGCCACCGCCTCGAAGATCCGGTTCAGCACGCCCATCTCGATCCAGCGGTAGTAGCGGCGCTTGACGCTCTGGTGCTTGCCGAACCGCTCCGGCAGATCGCGCCAGCGCGCCCCTGAGCGCGCCAATGCCGCAAGCTTCGAGCCAGAACGCAGTCGCCACGTTCTCATTTTGTCCATCTATGCGACAAGGCCCTTATCAACCAAAGACAGCGATGGACGATTGGATGCTGATGCCGCCGTCCTTGGTGCGCCGCATTTGGCGGCCGACGGCGTGGGCGAGGACAGCGGGAAGTTGTAGGGCGGGCGCGACCCGGGTCCAGACCGTCTGCGCCGTCTCACGGCCTTTCCGCGACCGCCGCACCGTCTGACCGGCGACCACCCGCTGAGACCAGCGGAAACCGATCTCGTGGAAATAGAGATCGGCGTGCTTGGGGCTGATGTGGTGGAAGACCCCGGCGATCGTGCGCCGGACTCGGTTGTTGAATCCTTCGGCGGAGTTGGTGTGGACGATCCCGCGGGCGTACTCGCTGCCGCTGTGCCGCACGGTGTCGTGGGCACAGAAGCCTGCCGCGCCCAGGGGCGCGAAGGCCTTCCACTCGTCGGTCATCAGGTGCGTGTCTTCGCGGGCCGCCGCCGCCTCCAACACCCGCTCCGCCTCATTTGCCGAGAGGTCCTCAATAACGGCCGCCCCGGCGCGGCCGGCCGGTGCTCCGGGCTCGCGGCTTTGCGGCCGTTCGACCATGGCCAAGGCGGGGGTCTTGCTGGTTCGCGGCAACCCCTTGCCGCCGCGGCCCGAATGCGGCCGGTCCGGATCGCGTGGGCGACGGCCGCCGAAGTAGAAGCCGTCCACCTCGAGGACGCCTTCCATCGGATCGGCCGCCGCCACCAAAAGCCGAAGCGCGTGGCCCATGCGCCAGGCGGTCGGCTGGCTGACGCCCAGCGCCTCGGCCAGCCGCGGCGAGGACACGCCCTTGTCGGACTGCAGGATGAACCACAGACCCTTCAGCCAGACGCTCAGCGGCAGTTTGGTGGCGTGCAGCGGCGTGCGCGTGGTGACGGTGAACTGGAAGCGGCAGGCCCCGTTCGAGCACTGATACAGACCAGGCCGGGCTCGGAAGGGCCCCATCTCGCGATCCGCTATGGCGATCGACTTCTTGTAGCCGCAGGCCGGACAGACCCGACCGCGCGACCAGACCATCGCCTCCAGCAGCCGGCGACAGCGGTTTTCGTCCGCGAACGCCGCCACCATGTCGTCCACCGTTTCAATCTGCGCGAGAAATTCCCGGACCTGTTCCGACATCGGCCTACCCCCAAACGTCGCCGACTTCAGAATCGCCTGCTTCGCCTTATCCAGCAAGGAATCGCTGTCTTTGGTTGATAAGGGCCTGCGACAATAATGGGCCGTTCGTTAGTTCTGGCCGTATCAGGCGGGGCGCGCGCCGGAACCCGCCTGAGGATTGGGTTCGCGTCCGTGTCATCGATCCCATCATCAGCCGAGCGACCTTTGAGGCCGCCCAACTGAGGCTATCCGATCCCCCGCGCCACCGGATACCGCGAGCAGCAATGCTCCGGGATCTTCGGCGGCTACTCCGTACCGAGGGGCATCTGAACGAGCGGATCATCGACGAGTGTCCCTACACGCCCCACTCGGCGACCTATCGGAAGCGGTTTGGAAGCGTAGGGCGCGCCTATGATCTGATCGGCTTCAATTCAAAGATCCGGTGGCGCAGGGGCAGACCTAAGCCAGCGACCAGACGTGAGCTGCTCGCTCTGCTGCGAGAGGCGTTCGCGCGGCACGGTTACCTCAGCGAGCGCCTCATAAACCGCGACTGGAGCTTGCCCGCTGTCTCTGTCCTGCAAAGGAGGTTTGGGAGGCTGACCGAAGCCTACCGGCTTGCCGGTCTACCGCACAGCCTGACGGAATTGCAGCGCGCTGGCCGAGTTCGCGGCTTGGAGCGGGCGTCATTCAGTAAGCCTCGACGGAGACCACGGTGGCCCTCGATCCCCACAAAATTCAATGATGAGGATCTGTTGAATGGCCTTCAGCGTCTATCTGCAATGCACGGGCGAGCCACCGCAGCCTTAATTGACCACGACCCCTTACTTCCTACGGCTGGGGTCTATGTCGCCCGGTTTGGATCCTTGCTTGCGGCGTATGAAAGGGCGGGGCTTCCGGCCAGCCGAGCAGATATCTGGTCGCGGGCGGGTAAGTTGCGCCACCAGCGCGACAGAGAGAGGATCGCGGGGAGGGACCGGACGTTCGCGGTGTCGCCTCCGACCTCAAGAACGACCCGCTGAAAAGCTTGGCAGGTCGCACTTGGAAATGGAATCCACCCGGCTACAGGAATTTGGCGCACAATATATCTTATGCGAAATTGATGTGATTGTTCAATGATTTAGAGGATCGCTCTTAGCTAAGTAACCGAACGCGCACGCCGAGTTCCTCGGCGGCCAGGGCCAGTCGTCGGTCCATCGTGACAAGCAGGTGGTCGCCCCGGCGGCAGACGGCGGCGTGCAAAGCGTCCGGCGCGCGCAGCATCAGCTCGAACCGTTTGACGAAGATGCTGGCGAGCCGGACGTCGGAGGCTTGCAGGTCGACGTCGTCGCTCGCCACGGCCCGCCAAGCGTCGAAATCGGCCAGCCGGGCCATGGCGTCATCCCGCTCCAGCAGCCCCATCCGGACCAGGCGCGACAATGCCGACGCCACTTCTGCGGCCGCGAACTCGCTGATCACCAGTGCGTCGCTGGCCGACGCAATGAAATCGTCGACCGCGCTGCTGCCCGCCTCCTCGACCAGAGTCGGCAAAATAGCGCTCGCGTCCAAATAGGCGCTCACCCAGTCGGCTCGTCATAGAGCTGATTGAGGAGATCGACAGAGGTGAGGCCGACGCCTTTGCGGCCCTGGCGGCGCGCGCGTAGCCAGTTGTAGGAGGCCGGTGCAGCGGTTCGAGCAACGGGCGCCATCGGTCTCAGCTCCGCGACGGGCTTGCCGTGCCGGGTGATGACGACCTCCTCCCCTTCCAAAGCCTTGTCGATCAAGCTCGGAAGACCGGTTTTGGCGTCCGCCACGCTGTAGGTGGTCATGGTGTAACCCCAGAAATACGACCATAGATATGGTCATTTTCTGGGGCCGTGTCTAGCCTCGGCTGAGGCTACGGCCTCGGCGACCGCCTCCACCAGAAACTCGACACGAGCGACGCGGCGACGGAGAGAGCCTCGGCCTAGTTGTAGCGGCGCGCAATGATGACCGCCCCGACGCGCAATCATCACCCATTTTCGACGCACGTTAGCTGAGACTGTGGGGCGTGCTGGACGCACGCTATTTAAGACTCAGCGCACGCTCTGTGAGATGGACGCGCATTCATCCCAATCCGACGCACGATATTTGAGACGGATCAGGTCGGCAGGCCGGCGGCGCGCATTTCGTCCATCAGCTCCCGAGCTCGACCCGGATCGAGCTCGCCGCGGAGCAGTTGGCGGATCTCGGCGGGCTTGGTGGAGAACTGCCTGGCCACGGGCATGGACGGCCATCTCCTCAAGCCGCTCGCGCCGCAGGACCTGGAGCGCGCGCTGGCGCGGGTCTTCGAGGGGGTCACTGCGACCCCGGTCCAGACCGCGTCCTGCGAGCGTCGCGACGAGGAGCGGCAGGCCCGGGAGACCTTTGAGGGCTCGATGGCCCGGCGACGACGCTCAGGCTGGTTCGCATGTTCCAGGAACAGCTGGCGCAGCGTTTCCTCGACGAGCAGCGGAGCGCGTTGCTGGAAGACGCGCACAAGGTCGCGGGCACCGCCGGCACGCTGGGCCTGTTGACCCTGGGCGAGGCGGCGAGACGCCTCGAAGCGTCCTGTCGGGACGGCCAGCCGTTCGCCACCGACCTGGTGCGCATGCGAGCGGCCGCGCAGGACACCGCCAGCGTACTCCATCCTTGGACGGAGCGGCTCAGCGGTCTCCTAGCCGCCTAGCTGTTCGCCGCCGACGGGTGCGGGCGCGCCTGACGCGGCGCGCCCAGAAGCGTCAGCCTGCCCTGGTCGGCTTCCCCGTACTGAAATCGTTCACCGCATGAATGATGTCGAACGTGAGGGCCGATAGGGCCGCTTCGACCTTCCACCTTCCGGATCCCTCGCGTGTCGAACTTGCGCCTGCCCGGCCAGCCGCGGGCCTTCCATCAACGTCTGGCCTCATTGTCGGAGCGTGGGCAGATCGGGCTGACAGCTATGAGCGTCACCACCCGAAATGGCTTATCTCGGCAATCCACCCTCGCGTAAAGGTTGAGGATTCCGCGAACCACCCTGGCCGGCTTCCGGGAAGCTAGGCAGTTATTGCAGATCTCAATCTGGTCGCCGCGAGTAAAAATGCCGCAACATCAATTCTACTTAAATAATGCTTTACCCTAAAAACAACCTATAAGGGCATATTGTTCGGTAGTGGCGGGATCCAAAGGCGGGCGTTGGCGGCACTTTATCAGTCAGCTTCAGTATTTGAAACGCGACGTCATCATGCCTACAAAAAGGGGTTATCCAATGAAAATCGCTCTTCTGCTTGCGACCGCCGTCCTTGGCGTGGCGGCCGCCCAAGCCGCCTCGGCGGCGACAGAGACATCCAACATCAGCGCAAGCGCCGAGGTGTCCACCGTCTGCACCATGGAATCCACTGCCTTGGCGTTCGGCGAAGTGGCGCTCACCGGGGCCACTAACGGTACGGCCACGGTCGACGTGACCTGCACCGGCGGCGGCGCCTACACCGTCGGCCTGGGCGACGGCACGCACAATGTGGCGGCCCAGCGCAATCTGCAAAGCGGCTCCAATATTCTAGCCTATGACCTCTTCAAGGAAACCGGTCGCACCACCCGCTGGGGCGACGCTGGCGCCGGCCTGGTTTCCGGTGTTGGAACGGCGGTGGAGCAAAGCCTGACGGTGTACGGACAGGTCACGACCGGTCAGACGCTCGTGGCCGGTAATGGCACCCCCTACACGGACACGGTTCTGGTCACCCTCACCTATTGAGACTAACGGCGCCGAAGGAGACGCGTGATGCGACTTATGCCTGTCCTGGCGGCGCTGACGTCCGTGGGATGCCTGCTCTCCGGGACGGCCCAGGCGGCCGTTCTGGAGATCTCGCCGGTCACCATCAGCCTCGCTGACGGTCAAAGCGCAACGACGATCGAGGTCAGGAACCGCGGCAACACGCCCGCCGCGGTTCAGGTCCGCGCCTATGCCTGGGCGCAGGCCGGGGACGAGGACGTCCTGACGCCCACCCGCGACCTCATCCTGTCGCCGCCGATCTTCACGGTTCCCGCCGGCGGGTCCCAGACCCTGAGGCTGTTGTCGCGCGGCGGGACCGCGGGCGCGGGCGAGCGCAGCTACCGGCTGCTGCTGGATGAAGTCCCGGCCGCAAACCCGCGTGATCAGCAGATCATCATCGCGATGCGCGCCTCGCTGCCGGTCATCGTCGCGGGGGCGGCGCCGAGCCCCAACGGGCTCCAGTGGCGGGTCGATCACGCGCCCGGCGGGGAAATCGTACTGTCGGCGACCAATGCGGGACGGGGCTACGACGCCGTGCAGGCGATCGCGGTGACTCTGGCCGACGGCAGTCGCCGGTCCGCGGTGGCTCGCGGCAAGAATCCGTACGTCCTGGCCGGCGCCGAGCGCCATTGGGTCGTCGATGGCGGCCGCGTGCCGGCGGGCGCGCTGCGCCTCAACGTCACCACCCGCAACGGCAAGAGCGAGCAAACGCTTGCGCTGGCGCCTTGAACCGAAGGTCGGCCTGGGCGCTGTCGCCCTGCTCGCAGCCCTGCTGGCGGCAGACGCGGCGTCGGGAGCCGAGCGCACCCTGGTCCTGGAGGTGGTGATGAACGGCCGCGCGACGGGCCGGGTCGGCGAGTTCACCGACCGCGATGGCGCGCTTTACGCCAGACCCTCGGAATTGCGTGAGCTTGGCTTCGTTGTCCCACAGGACGTCCCGGCGGGCAGCGAGCCGATCCCGCTCAGTTCCCTGCCCAACGTCCGCGCGCTGGTGAACGAGGCGCAGCAGACGCTCGTGGTGGTGGCCGGCGATTCCGCCCTGCAGCCCACCGAGCTTCACGGCCGAACGGCCACACCGCTGGCGCCGCTGTCGCGCCCTGACTACGGCGCGGTGCTCAACTACGACGTCGTCGGAACGTTCAGCCGGGCGCGGGCCACTGGCGGTGCGCTGCTCGACGGCCGCGCCTTCAGTCCGTACGGACTGCTGCAAAGCACCGGTTTCGTCAACGTCGCGCCGAACGTCGGCGAGAAGCGCTTCGTGCGCCTCGAGACCACCTACACGAACACCCAATCTGACAAGCTGCGCCGGTGGCGCGTCGGGGACGTCGTATCGGGAGCCCTGTCGTGGACGCGGGCCGTGCGGCTCGGCGGCGCCCAGGTCGCCAGCGACTTCGGCCTGCGCCCTGACCTGGTCACCTATCCCCTGCCGCAGATCAGCTCTACCGCCGCGGTGCCCTCAACCGTCAACGTCTTGGTGAACGGGGTTCGCCAGCTTAGCCGGTCCGTGCAGGCCGGTCCCTTCAACGTGCGGACGCTCCCCGTGGTGACCGGCGCGGGCGAGGTGGCGGTCACGGTCGTGGACGTGCTCGGCCGGGAAACCCTCATCAGCCTGCCCTTCTACGCCAGCACCGCGCTTCTGGCCCGAGGGCTGGGCAGCTATTCCGTCGAAGCCGGCGGCGTGCGGCGAAACTTCGGCCAGGCCGGTGATCGGTATTCGGGCTGGGCCGCGAACGGATCGGCCCGCTACGGCCTGACCGACTGGCTGACGCTGGAAGGCCATGGCGAGGCCACCGGCGAATTGGCGCTGCTCGGCGGGGGCGTCACCTCGCTGATCGGAACGCTCGGCGTGGTCAATCTGGCGATGGCAGGCAGTGTCGGCGGAAAACCCGGCTCCGCAAGGCCGGGCGGCGCCATGGGCTGGGCGAGCGTGCAACGGGTTTCACGACGCGCCAGCTTCAGCGTCAGCGGCGGGTTTTCCACTTCAGGTTACCAGGACATCGCCGCTGAAAATGGGTCTCCGACGCCGAAGTCGACGCTGGACGCGAACCTTGGGTATCAGGTCGGAGCGTGGGGAAACATCGGCCTCGCCTATAGCCGCCGAACCTCGCGAACCCGGCCGGCGAGGTTTCCGCGGGGGCAGCCCGACATCAGCGGGAGCATCGATAGACGGGCGGAACTGGTCACCGCGAGTTACAGCGTATCGATCGCCCACCGCGCGTCCGTCTATGCCACCGGCTTCAAGGATCTTCGCGACAGTCGCGCCTTCGGCGTGGGCGTCGGCGTCAGCTTCCCGTTCGGCGGCTCGACCTATGGGTCGCTCGAGGCTTCGCAGCAGGGCGGGCGTTCCAGATTATCGGCGAACGTCGCCAGGTCCGCCCAGAAACCTGGCGACTACGGTTACCGGCTGCAGGCCTCGCAAGGCGCTGTCGCCCGCCTCCTGGCGGAGGGAGAATTGCTCAGCGGCTGGGGTCGCCTGTCGGCCGGCCTTGACCGGTCCGCCGGACAGGTCGCCGGCCGCGCCGGCGTCAGGGGCGCGCTTGTCCTGGCCGGCGGCGGCCTGTTCGCCAGCGATCAGATTCACGACAGCTTCGCCGTGGTCAGCACCGGCGACATCGCGGGCGTACCTGTGCTGTACGCGAACCGGCCTGTGGGCAGGACCGGTGCTCACGGGAAGCTCCTGGTTCCTTCGCTGCTCTCCTACCAGAACAATCGGCTCGCGGTCGACGTCACCCGACTGTCTCCAGACATTGAGGTCGGACGAACCTCCGTGCTGGTGCGTCCTGCCGACCGATCCGGCGTGATGGTCGATTTCCGCGTACGAAAGGTGGCCGCGGCCCTCTTGACGCTGCAGGACCGCGCGGGTCATCCGTTGCCCCTGGGCTCGGTCGCCAGGGTCGATGGCGCGCAACCCGAGCCGGTGGGCTATGACGGCGCGGCCTATGTGACCGGCCTGAAGCCGAAGAACCGCATGACGGTGGTTTTGCCGGACGGAACGACCTGTGGCGTGGCCTTCGACTACAAGCCGGTGAAGGGGGATATTCCGCTCATTGGCCCGCTGGTGTGCCAGTGACGCTTCACCGCCGGTCAAAGTGTGTTCGACTTGCCTGGCTGACGGTTCTGGGGCTGTCGATGGCGCTGGCCGCTGCGCCGGGTTTAGCCGCCGCCAGCGCAATTTGCGCCCTCTCCGCCACGTCGCTCGTGTTCGGCCAATACGTGCCCTACGAGGACGCGCCGACGGACTCCACCGCGACGATCACCGTGACCTGCACCAGTTCCAGCAGCGATCCTGACCCCATCAACGGATCGATCAGCTTGACCGGACCAGGCGCCCCCTCCGACCGCGAACTCACCGACGGGACACACAGTCTGCGCTATCAGCTGTTTCTGGATCCTTCGAGAACAACCCTTTGGGGAGACGGCAGCAGCGGCGGCGCCAAATCCATCGCCGGGACCGCCAGCCTCGCCGGCTCCTTCCAGGAAACGGTCACCGTCTACGGGCGCATCCTGGCGCGGCAGTCCGGAGCCATGGTGGGCGCCTACACCGCTCAGATCGGCGTCGTCCTGGACTACTGAGTTCGGCTTCGGCCATGCCGATCCTGCAAATTGCGCAGCGCCAAGCGCCTAGGCCACGATCACGCGGCCAGCGCTAGCCGGCTCGACTGAGCGCCTAGCCGGGTGGAGGCGTTGACCGTTCGATCTCGGCCGGCGGCCGGATCACCCCACCTGCGCCTCCTAAGGACAGTGCATGACGTGTCGTCCTCGCCTCCCAAAGCGGCGGCGAGCGAACGTACGCATCTGGACTCACCCTCACCTGCGGAGCTCGGGCGGGCCAGGCGCATCCTCGGCCCCGTAATAGTCCGGAGGTAGTCGTCCGGAATTTCAACCATTGAGGGCGTGGGGCACATTCCGCTGCCTGGAATGCAGGACCGCGGACGGCCCGTTCGTCCCAATCATCCAATATCGTAAGTATTTTGGGCGCTAAAGTCCGATTATACTCAAAGGTCTATTGAATGAAATTCGCGCTTCTCCTTGCGACCGCCGTCCTCGGCGTGGCGGCAACCCAAACCGCCTCGGCGGCGACAGAGACGTCTAGCATCGCCGCCAGCGCCAGCGTGTCCACCGTCTGCGCCATGAACTCCGCTCCGCTGGCGTTCGGCGAAGTGGCGCCTAGCGGGGCCACTGCGGGATCAGCCATGGTCAGCGTGACCTGTACCGACGGCGGCGGCTATACCGTGGGCCTGGGCGACGGCCTGCACAGTGTAGCGGCCCAGCGCAATCTGGTAAGCGGCAGCAACGCCCTGGCCTACGACCTCTACAAGGAGAGCGGTCGCACCATCCGCTGGGGCGACGCAGGCGCCGGCCTAGTTTCCGGCGCCGGAACAGCGGTCGAGCAAAGCCTGACGGTCTACGGACAGGTGAAGGCCGGTCAAACCCTCCTCTCCGGCAATGGCGCGCCCTACACGGACACAATTATGGTCACCCTCACCTATTGAGGCGGACGACACCGAAGGAGACCTTGATGCGACATAAGCCTGTCCTGGCGGCGCTGGTGGCAGGGCAACTCGAAGTGAATCCCCGATGATGTTTGGGCAGGCCATAGCTGTAGGCGCTCGCCAGACGAAATTGCGCGCCAATAACGCTAAAGTTGTTAATCGACACATTCCCTCAAAGCGCCAGTTTCTTCGGCATCTCGTTAATACCGCAGGCAATTTCAATCGCGCGACAATTGATCACGCGACCCTTCCGTCTAAGTATCTCCGAAACGCGGCATCGAAAAAGATATGGGATGTCAGCGCTTGGGTTTCGCAACGATTCCGAAAACTCACAGAATCTGGCGCATCCCCGCCCTGCGCCGATTTAGCGCACCTTCAAAGTCTTGCGTCTGCCCGCGATATCTACCCACAAGCTGAGCCATGCCTAATGTAGCTTCCGACGCCCGGGCGGCCGACGACCTGGATCGTGCGCTTGGCAACGCCATTCGCCTGCGCCGGCGTTCGATGAACCTGACGCAAGGAGAGCTGGCCAGCGCTTGCGGAATCTCGTTCCAGCAGGTGCAAAAGTACGAGAACGGCGCCAACCGCGTCTCCTTCTCTCGCTTGGTGCAGATCGCTCAGGCGCTCGAATGCCGGGTAGCCGACCTGACCGGCGCGCTGGAACAACCCGAGGTGGCGCCTGCGGATTTCGAGTTCCTGAAGCTGATGATCCTGCCCGGCGCCGTCGACCTATTGAAGCGCTATGAGGCGATGACGCCGGAGGCGCGGCGGCTGCTCGTCGACCTCCTGCAAAGCACAAAGACGGAACCGGCTAAGGCGTCAGCCGCTGCCATCTTCGCTTAGGCGCGGTTCCCGTTACCCCGAAGGCGCGTCCGAAGGGTGGACGACGCGGCTGTACTCGCGTCGGCTAGCCGACAATACTCGAGGGATGGAGCGGGTCACGAACTACCTCGCACGAGCCGAAAACGCTGAGCGCTTGGCCCAGGCGGCTATAGGCGAGCAGGAGCACGAAGCACTGCTACAGGTCGCTGCCGAATGGCGGAACCTCGCGCGCCAAGCTGAAGAGCTGGCGAGGCATGAGAGCCGCTCAAAAAGTCCTTAGATTGGGGTCCGGCCGATGTCCCCGACGGGGCGATATGTCGGCAGCATGCACCCAATGTCGCCGAATGCCTGTGCGCCAGACGGGAAGAAGATCGGCTGACCTGCCATTGAGCTCGCAAACAGCGGCGCTTCCTGCTCGGAATAGCTGCCAACGGCGCGGGCTCCGTACTCACATTATCCGCCACCGTGCTCGCAATCATCTACCCGTGCTCGCGAACAGACGGCCGTGCTCACATTGCTCGCCAATGACGGAATTACCCGGATTCATAGCGGAACGCTGGTCAGCGAACTCGCGCGCGCAGTTGGCGGCGGTGCGCGAACATCGCCGCCGGCGGGTGGCTGATCGGCTGGAGTCGCGCACCGTCGCAAGCTTCACGCCAGAAATCGGCCCCCACGTTCATGTTTTGTCGGCTTATGCGACAAAAACGGGCCGTTCGTTAGTTCTGGTGACCCAGGTAGAATGCGTACTCGCCTGTGTCAGCAATCCGACGTAAGCTCCAGTATCGTCGGTAAAGACCTTTGGGCTCCGGCGACTGAGGGCCGCGTTCAGTCAGCTCCCGCCTCTTCCGGACCGGGTGCGCCATGCCGACATTCAGCTTGTTCATTCACAGCGCCGATTCCTCAACGCCTTTACTCATGATGGAAGTCGCGAGCGACGTAGGGCGATTGACGGCGCTGGCCGAGAGGGCTCTCGCAGAGTCCGCCCATCGCCTCGCCGTCGACGTTCGCCAGGAAGACCGACTGGTGTTCAGCTTGGATCGAAACGGTGTGATTTGGCCAACGGCGCTGATCGTCGTCTCGTAGCAGGGCGCGATATGCCGAAGTCCGTGACCACCTGCTGCACTTGGGCGCTGCGCGACGCAACCTAAGGTAACACTGCTCGTTCAGATGAAGCGGAGCGGCTCGATCGCACCCCCACAGTCGAGCTGTCTCATAGCCCACTGGGAATTTCCTCCCCAGTGGGCCCTTTGAATTGGGGCCCTGGACGCAGATCGACAGGCCCATTTCAGCCGTAGCCGTTCATATTGGAAGGAGATGCTCTTATGCTTGCGGCGTCGCCCAAGATCCTCCTGATCGTGGAGGATCAGATCCTGCTGGCGATGGGGCTCAAAGACGAGCTTGAAGACGGCGGCTATCGCGTCCTCGAACTGGCCGTGCGGCACGAGGAGGCGCTGAGCTTTGCGCGCGAGGTCAAGCCGGACTTGGCCCTGGTGAACATCGACCTCGCCAATGGCGATGATGGCGTTGCGCTCGCGCGCGATCTGAAGGCGTTCGGCGTCCCCGTGTTGTTCATCAGCGGGCAAGCGGATCGAGCGAGGCTGGAAAGGGCGGTGGCGATCGCTTCGTTCGCCAAGCCGTACAGCGCCCCGGACATGCTCAAGGCGGTCGACTACCTCTTCCGTCATGTGCATGGCGACGAGTCGCGGCCGGGACCCTCGCGCTTGGAGGTGTTCGACAACGTCTCCTCGGCCGACCTATCCGCTCCAGGTTGACCAGAGCCAAGGGGACGCCAGAGGCTTCTCGCATCACCTCGACTAGCTACCTTTGTTCTCGAATCCCGTCGAACGGGTAGTGTTTTGGAACGCGCCAATTGAGGACAGTTTTGAGAAACGAAGCGGGCCTGACGCGCGGCTCCGGACAGCAGGGACAGGGGGAGAAGCCGCCAGCCCCGCCCGTTGGCAGCCAATCCGAGCACGATCAGTCGCTGGCGAGCAGAGCCCGATGATGGCGCCCACAGGTCTCCCCCGTCTTTCACCCCGTAAACGGTCGAACCACCACCTCGACGCGCCGATTGCGGGCGCGGCCCTCCTCCAGGTCGTTGGAGGCGATCGGTTGGGCCTCCCCCCGACCGGCGACGAACAGGCGATCGCGCAGGACACCCTGGCTCACGAGGTGGCTGGCCACGGAGGCCGCCCGGCGCTCGGATAGCGCCCGATTGTAGTCGTCCGCCCCCGTGGAGTCGGCGTGACCGACGATGTCGATGGTCGTCTGGGGATATTGCCTGAGGGTATTTGCAACTGCGTCCAGCGGCGGGTGAAAGCGGCTTTGGATGTCCGCCTTGTCGACGCCGAAGGTGACGTCCGACGGCATGTTGAGCACGATGTTGTCGCCATGGCGCTGCACGTCCACGCCTGAGCCTGCGAGCTGCGCGCGAAGCTGCGCTTGCTGCCGATCCATATAGGTTCCGACCGCTCCGCCCGCGAGCGCCCCCACGCCGGCGCCGATAAGCGCATTCTTGCGGCCCTGCTCGCCATTGTTGGTATTGGTCAGGTACCCAAGCAGGGCCCCGCCCGCAGCGCCGGCCAACACCCCCGATCGGGTGTTACTGCGCACCACCTGACCCGTGTGGGGGTCTGTCGTCGTGCAGGCGGCGGCGAACTGCGCGCCAACCGCGGCGACCGCAACGCTCCAGCGGAATCGAAACATTGAACCTCCCTGATAAGCCGCAGGTCCTCCGACCTGCGCCATGGCCACCGCACGACGGCCTCGCTGCCACTAGGGTTGCCCCTCAGCGCTTTGTCTCCACCCGCGCCTTACCGACTCCGGCTTCAGACCGGCTCACGGTCGACGCTCTCGCCGAGAAGCGTTTGCATGATCTCCACACGAGCCGATCATGGCCGCCGGTCCGCACGTGGCGCCAACTGAACACGGCCTGCGCTGTTCGGGGCGGATCGCCTCAAACGACAACATCCGTCGGAGGCGGAGGCCATGCGAGTGCAGACTCGGTCGGTCGTGAGTCGGACATGCGGTGCGAAAAATAGGTGTTCAGCATGCTCCTTGTCGCATTGGCGGACAAAGCACGAACGCAGCGGTCGCTATCTGGCTCGAAGCTCGCGGCAGTACGCCACCCCAGCCGACCATCACGATCCCGTCTCCACCGTCGGGATAGCCGACATGCCGACGCGCAATGGCCACCGAAGCACTCTGCAGCAGGCGATCGATTCGGCGCGCTCGACGTGCAATTCGCCTCAGAATTTATGTAAACTTGTACCGGATACCACGCGCATCAGAGAAAGTTGGCGGCTATCTGTAAGATACATTCGAGCGAAGTTTGCTCGGCGAAAAGATTGTTTCGCGAAACTTATTTCGATGTGACTTGCCGCGTTTCGAAAACGACAACGAGAAAATATTCCAGGTAGGCGGAACGTCTGGGTTGTGTTGCACGTTTTACGCGTGTTGGATGGGCATGCGTCTTTCGACGCACTCACGTCCCGATGGGCGGCTCCATGATAAAAGTGTCTCTGCTGACGGCCGCCTTGCTGGCGGCTGGCCAAAGTGCGTTCGCACAGCCGTCGATCGACGCTGGAGCTCAGATCCAGCAGATTCCACCGGCTCCAACGGCGCCGAAGCCCATCCCGGACATTCGTGTCCAGCGCGGCCAGACCCCGACAGCGCCGGGACCTTCAGACATGCGGATCCTCGTCCAGTCGCTGCATGTGACAGGCGAGACCCGCTTTACCGAGGCGGAGTTGATCGCGGCGGCGCAATTCCGGCCGGGAACCGAGCTTGACCTAGCCGGCCTGCGGGCCATGGCGACCCGGATATCGGATTTCTACAACCGCCACGGCTATTTCGTCGCCCAGGCCTATCTGCCCGCCCAGAACATCGAAAACGGCGTCGTGACGATCGCCGTCGTCGAGGGCCATTACGGCAAGGTCGCGCTCAACAACCAGACGAATGTCTCCGACCGCCTAGCTTGGAGCGTGCTGGGCGGCCTGGACAGCGGCGACCTGGTGACCACGGCGCCGCTCGAGCGACGGCTGCTGCTGCTGTCCGACCTGCCTGGTCTCAGGGTGAGGTCCACCCTCTCCCCCGGCGAGGCGGTGGGAACGTCCGACCTGTCGGTCGATCTCACACCTGGACGGCGGGTGACCGGCAGTCTGGAAGCCGACAATGCCGGCAACCGCTACACCGGCGCCTACCGTGGCGGCGGCACTCTGAATTTCAACGAGCCGACCGGGCATGGCGACGTGGCGAGCCTGCGCTTCCTGTCGGCTGGCGAGGGGCTGAACTATTTGCGCGGCGCCTATCAGGCGCGGATCCAAAACGCCACGGTCGGCGTGGCCTACGCGCATCTCTGGTATGAGCTCGGTAAAGAGTTCGCGCCGCTCGATGCGCGCGGGACGCTGGGGATCGCCAGCCTCTATGCAAGCTATCCGCTGATCCGCTCCTATGACAACAACCTCTATCTCCTGGGCGATTTCGCCGCCAAGACCTTCAAGGACAGGGTCCGAGCCACCGGCTCGGTGACCAGCAAAACGGCCCAGGTGATGACCGTCGGACTGGCGGGCGATCACCACGACCGGCTGTGGGGCGGCGGCTGGACCTCCTATTCGATCTACGGAGGTTTCGGTGACCTCAACATCAAAACCCCCGTGGTGCGGGCCGCCGACGCGCTGACCGCGCGAACCCACGGCTCCTACCGGAAGGTCTCATTCGAGGTCGCACGGCTACAGGAGCTGGGCGGACCGCTGTCGCTCTATGGCCAGGCCCGCGGCCAGCTGGCGTCGAAGAACCTCGACTCCTCGGAGAAGATGGAGCTGGGCGGCGCCTACGGCGTGCGGGCCTACCCCGAAGGCGAGGCCTATGGCGACCAGGGCTACCTCCTGAGCGCGGAGGCCCGGTGGCGCCTTGCCGGCCTCTCGGCGCGGTCGCGCGGCCAGCTCAGCGCGATCGCCTTCATCGACCACGGCTCCGTGACCCTGAACAAGTCGCCTTGGATCGCGGGCGACAACCACCGGAACCTGAGCGGCGCCGGGCTGGGCCTGACCTGGGCGGACCGCCACAACCTCCTGGTCAAGGTCTCCTACGCCTTCAAGCTGGGCGATGAGCGCGCCACCTCCGCGCCGGACCGATCCGGCCGGATCTGGGTCCAGATCTCGAAATTCTTCGGATGACCGCGTCAGCACGCCCCGCTGGCCAAAGGATCGCCCCTATGGACGCCACCTTCCGCTCAACTGGTTCCGCCCGCAGGCGCGTGGCCGTCGGCCTGCGGGCCTGGCTCTGGGCCTCGTCCGCCCTGGCGGGCTCGCTGGCGGCGGTGATGGCGTCGAGCGCCTACGCGCTCCCGACGGCAGGCGTGGTGGCTGCGGGAGACGCCACAATCTCGGCTGCACCCGGCAGCCTGACGATCAATCAGTCGACCCAGAACGCGGCGATCAACTGGCAGGGCTTCAGCATCGGACAGGGCGAGGCGGTGCAGTTCGTCCAGCCGAGCTCGAACTCTGTGGCGCTGAATCGCGTGCTGGGCTCCGATCCCTCCACCATCCTCGGCCGGCTTTCGGCCAACGGCCAGGTGTTCCTGGTCAATCCCAACGGCATGCTATTCGGATCCGGCGCGCAGGTGAATGTCGGCGGCCTTGTGGCCTCGACACTGGCGATCAAAGACGCTGACTTCATGTCCGGCCAGTACCGGTTCTCCGGGGCTGGCGCCGGCTCGATCGTCAACCAGGGCTCCATCGTCGCGGACGGGGGCTCGGTCGCGCTTCTGGGCGCCCATGTCAGCAATCAGGGCGTGATCTCGGCCCGGCTCGGCGCGGTGTCGCTGGCGGCGGGAAACGCCATGACCCTGGACGTGGCGGGTGACGGCCTGCTGAACGTGACGGTGAGCGAAGGCGCCCTGAACGCCCTGGCGGAGAATGGCGGGCTGATCCGCGCCGACGGCGGTCGGGTGCTGATGACTGCGCGCTCAGCGGGCGATCTGCTGCGCACGGCGGTGAACAACACCGGCCTGATAGAGGCCCGCAGCATCGAGAACCGCAATGGGACCATCATGTTGATGGGCGATATGCGAAGCGGTACGGTGAACGTGGGCGGCGTGCTGGACGCGAGCGCGCCCTCCGGCGGGAACGGCGGCTTCATCGAAACTTCAGCCGCGACCGTGAACGTCGCGCCTGGGGCGAAGATCACCACCACGGCCCCGATGGGGCTCACCGGCACATGGCTGATCGATCCCTTCGACTTCACCATCGAGGCCGGCGGCAACATCTCCGGAGCGGACCTCTCGCTCCTGCTGGTCACCAACAGCGTCATCATCAGTACGGCGACCGGGCTCGACACCGTGGTCGCGGGAACGCCGCCCGAGAGCAATCTTCATACGGCCAGCCCTGGCGACGGCGACATCAACGTGAACGAACCGGTCAGCTGGACGGCGTCCTCAAGCACGACGACCCTCACCCTGAACGCCGAGCGGGACGTGAACGTGAACGCGGCCGTCACGGCGGTTAATGGCAACCTCGTCGTCTGCTGTGGGCGCGACGCCAACTTGAACGCGACCGTGACCACCACCAACGGCAGCATTCTGGTGAGCGCCGGACGCAATGTGACGCTGGATGCGGCCGCGGCCATGACCACGACCGACGGCAACGTCACCATCTGCGCCGGAAACGACCTCAATCTGCTGGGCGCCATGACCCAGACCCGAGGCGCTAGCCTGGCGGCGCAAAGCCTCGGCCTTACCACCGGCATGTTGCTTGTGGCCGGCTATGACGGCTCCGGACCCGGCGTCGCCGGCGGCACGCTGACCTTCGGAACTTCACCGGTCACCGTCACCGGGCCTAACGCACCCGTGACCATCCAATACAATCCGCCCTCGTACGCGGCGCCAACCGACTATCTGCCCGACTTCACCCTGGTCGACGCCACGCTCACCCAGCAGATGCTGGTGTTCCCGACCGGTGACAAGGTCGCCGACGGGTCCACCGCGACGTCCCTCGCCGGCTTCAACAGCACGGTAGCCAGCGGCCTGCCCACCGGGGTGACCCTGATCGCCGGCGGCGGCAGCAGTGCGACCTTCGATCAGGCGACGACAGGATCGAACATCGGGATCACCTATAGCGGCTATACGCTGGGGGGCCCGGATGCGGCCCAATATGCCCTCGCGGTTAGCTGCTGCCTCCCGACGACGTACAGGACCGCCGGGACGATCAGCGCGCCCACACCGACGCCCACTCCTACACCCACGCCGACCCCGACCCCGACACCAACGCCGACCCCGACCCCGACACCAACGCCCACTCCGACCCCCACCCCCACGCCGACACCAACCCCGACGCCCACGCCAACTCCGACTCCGCCCCCCACGCCGACCCCGACCCCGACGCCCACGCCGACGCCGACGCCGACACCAACCCCGACGCCGACGCCAACTCCGCCCCCAACACCCACGCCAACGCCAACGCCCACCGAGACGGCTCCCGTGGTGACACCTCCGAGCCCGCAAATTGCGCCGCTGGTGGTCGGGCTGAAATTCGCCATTCTCGAGGGCGGGGTGAGAATGCCGGTCTACCAGGTGGTGGAGACGCAGCGGAGCCAACCGACCCCGATGGTCATGGCGCAAAGGCCGGCGTCCTTGCCCTATGTGGCGCCGATCCACCCGCCGAAGCAGGACCGTAACTGAGCCCGGACCAGTGTGGAGCGATTGGCATGCGCCAGCGCGTGAGGACGGCAGTTACAGGCTTGGCTACTTGTCTGGCCGTGCTGTCGGCCGGCCTAATTCCGACGACGGCCGCGGCGACCGAAAATCAGGCTGACCTTCGGCCTGACCGCGCGTCAAAGGACGCACGCCAAGTCGCCGACTGGGTGATCGTCACTGGCGACAACAAAGGCCTGCCGTTCGTCATCGTCGACAAGTTGAAGGCCGAGGTCTTCGTCTTCTACCGCGATGGCCGTCTTCGTGGGGCCGCGCCCGTGCTGCTTGGCCTGGCTCGCGGCGACAACACGGTTCCCGGAATCGGCGAGCGCAAGCTGTCGTCCATACGTCCCGAAGAGCGCACCACGCCCGCCGGTCGGTTCGTATCGGCGCTAGGCGTTGGGCTTGGCAAAAAGGACCTTGTGTGGATCGACTATGGCGCAGCGATCTCCTTGCATCGGGTCGTCACCAGCAACCCGAGGGAGCGTCGCTTGCAGCGCCTGGCGACCGCCTCGCCGCTGGACAACCGGATATCCTACGGCTGCATAAATGTGCCGGCCTCCTTCTATGATGCGGTCATACGGCCGTCCTTCACCGGGACAAACGGGATTGTCTACGTCCTGCCGGAGGTCCGCTCGATCCACGATGTTTTCCTGGCCCATGCCGAGGAGCCGGCGCCCTGACGGCGCGCCAGAACACGGAGCGGAGTAGGATGGAGCTCATCTGCTATCTGCATCCAGGCTGGCGCCCGCTCATCCGTCCGGCCAGCGCCAGACGGGGCTGGATGGACGACACGCCGGAATCTTTCGCGTATCGCTGCCTGCCGCTCAGCATCGCCAACGCCCACGGTTGGGAGGTCGCCACCCCCGTCGCGGTGGAAGCCTGGTGGGATGGAGGCGCGGGGACCGACGCCGTGAACATCCAGGTTGAGGGCGATGCGGACGCGGTCACGGCTCCTGCCTCGATATTCGGCCAGGGAGTGCTCAGCTTCCATATCGCGGGCCTGTTTCGTACGCCTCCGGGCTGGAATCTCTGGGTGGGCGGGCCCCCGAACCAGCCGAAGGACGGGATAGGCGCCCTGTCAGGCGTGATTGAGACCGACTGGTCACCGTTCACCTTCACCATGAACTGGCGCTTCACACGACCACATCACCGGGTGCGCTTCGAGGCGAACGAGGCGATCGCCTTCCTGTTTCCGGTGGAGCGCGCCGCTCTGGAATCCTTCCAACCGCGTTTCGCGCCGCTGGAGTCCGAGCCAGACCTGCAGGCGTCGTTCTACGACTGGAGCCGCTCTCGCGAGGCCTTCCACCACGAAATGGCGCGAAACCCGCCGCAGAAGCCTGCCGACAAGTGGCAGAAGCACTACTACCGCGGCGTGGATTCCGCCGGCCGAAGCTATATCGACGACCATTGCACCAAACTGCACACCAAATCCTTCACGTCCTACGCCTTGGGCACGAGCGCGGGGCTTCCGGGCATGACAGGCTGTCCGATCGCGCACATCCCAGCCTCAGCCGAGGAGCCGCGTCCCGCCAATCTGCCCGCGCTGACCGGAGCGGGGGAGATCCAGACCGCCGTCCTCGAGGAGCTAAGAGAGAGTCTGATCTCCGCCGTGGCGGCAATCGACGCGCTTCGCACTCGTCCGAGCTAGGCCCACGTGCCGAGACCGCGAGGCTCAACGACCTCGCCAGGACCGACCCCAGTCGAGTGAACGCAATCTGTCACGCGACCAAGGGCGTCGCGGATCTCATGGAGGGCGGCCAGGACAGACGCCGCGGGCTGCAGGGGCGATCGCCAGGTCCTCCGCCTGTGATCATCCCGGCAGCGCCAGCGCGGCGGCTTTGCAGAGTTAGCGGGCAGTGATCGCGGTAGGGACGCTCACCGCGCCTTCGATGCCGGGTTTGAAATCGGAGCCAAGCCGATCGACGTCAACATCGTCGAAGCCGTCCTCTCGCGTCAGATAGACGATCTCGAACCCCCGCTGACGCGCAACGGCTATGACATCAGCAGGCTGGCCGAGCAGTTCGACGCCAAGCCGGCCGAGATCCGTCAGCTCCTCCGAGGCGAGCTCGATCCGGGTCGAGCCCGGGAGCTGATGGACGAAATGCGCGCCGCCGGCCTGCCGACCTGATCCGTCTCAAATATCGTGCGGCGAACCAGTATGATTGCGCGTCCGTCTCATGGAGCGTGCGTTCAGTCTCAAGGAGCGTGCGCCCGCCGCGCACTACGGTCTCAGCTAACGTGCGTTGGAAATGGGCCATGATTGCGCGTCGAAGCGATCATCATTGCGCGCCGTTACAGATAGGGCGTGGCTCGCAAAGCGCGGTGACGATGGATGAGGGGCGGATCCCGCAGCTCTCACCACTCAGATGGGACCAACCTGGGTGACTACGTCTAGTAGGACGCCCTCGTGCTCGACGCTGCCGGGTGCATGCCGCTGAGATTGCCGGCCGCCCAATCCCTCGCAAGCCCTACCGTTGTCTGTGTCCCAACAATGCACTGGCGCCGGGTCGTCCGCAATTGCGAAGGCCTTCGCCCATGTTCAGGCGGGTCCAGCCACCTTCCGGAGTGCGTTTAGCCAGCACGGTATGACCAGCGCGAACAGGACAATCTGAGCTGACAGGTTGAGGGCCGTGCTCAGTACGTTGAAAGCGATCCCGCCCGCGGCGCTGAGATGACCCGGCGCCAGCAGCAGCGCCACGGCGGCTGCGCCCGCGACGAAGCACAAAGCGGCAGCTTTCAGAAGTTTGCGCGCGACGTTGGCCGCAGCTGTGAAGGGTGCGCTCGAGCGATGGCGAAGTGGCCACGCGAAGGCCAGGGCGCTCGATGCAAATGCCGTCAGGAAGGCTAGATCCGGGCCTTGCTTGATGTCGATGAGAGCCGCCGCCGACATGCGCGACACGTACCCGAAGATGGCTGCACCCCAGCATGTGAGGCCCCAATCAAACCAGGTGTAAGAATCCGGCCTCCGCGCTGCGTTTCGAGCCGCCAGCACGCGACGCGCACAGCGTTGGAGTTTTGCGCGAAGTTCATCGACGTAGTTGCGGCGCACGAAGTTGCGATCCCTGGTTGCGCCGGCACACTGTAGCTAGACCGTGGCCGGATCAAGAGCGCGCGTGGTCGCCTGCGGTTCCGCCGAGGCGCAGTCGGTTCGCCCTCGGCGCCAAGCCGAAGGCGGGCGGTGTGGCGCTCCCGGAGGTCTCTTCTCTCTCGGCCGGGCATCGGTTTAGCATCGCTCGGCGCGCCACTCAGGCGCGAGGGAGGGCACGATGAGATTGGTTCTGGCCGCGAGCCTCGCAGCGCTCACATTCGGCGCCGCGACGCCACAGAAGGCCCCGCCAGCTGAGAAACCCATCCGCGTGGCGATGATGTGCACGAAGACCGGCGAACAGGTCAGCGGCATGAACAAGATCTGCTTCTACGACTGTGCAGGCTCCGCCGCTGCGATCACGATTGGCGCAGTTCAGCTCTGCCCGTTGTCGATCAACCGATAGGGAAAATCATGGCGGCGGGGCGGAGGTCTTCATGGCCCGTCGGTGCGCCGTCGGGTTGAACCCGCCCGTAGGGATCCTTTTGCTCCGTACAACACGCCTCCGGTTCAGGCCGGGGGCGTTTCGCGTCCTACTGAAGCACCTTGCGATCGCCCTGACGAACCCGTCGATTCAGGAGTTCGGCCGTATGCTCGGCGTCTTCGATCGACAACCCTTGCTGGGGCGCCATCGCAATCACAGCGATCTCGCCTGTCCAGACATCGAAGACGGTGAAGCCGCCTCGGTCGGGGCGCGTGATGTATCGATCCATGGCGCGACAATGCCGCGTCGGAAACGACTCGCCAAGCGCCTTTTGTTCTGTTTCTGTTCTCGTCATGAAGCCCTGCAACGACAACCGGCCGAAGTCCGAGGCCAGTCGCCTACTGCCGCTCCTTGGTCTGGTCCGCTCGGACGGCACGGTGACGGTTCGCTTGGCGGATCTGCTGGCCGTCGTCGCCCAACTTCGCCCTAGGCCTGTCTTCCCGAACGACCCGCGGGAGGCCTGAGATGGTCGCACGGACCTACTATGGGCTCGGGCCCCGGGACGCCGCGGTCCGCGCGTTCGAAGGCCTGACACCCTATGCGGCCGAACTGCTGGCGTTGCAGTCGGAGTGCCGGCCGCTGGGTCCGGACTACATGGCCGTCGGCATCGCGCTCGATGGCCTCCAGACCGCCGCCTATCACTTCACCCGCCGCCGCGACTTCTATCACGAGCTTGAGGCCAGCCGGCCTCCGTACCGGGAAGGCAACAGCCGTCTCAGCGACCGCACCGAAGCGATCGCCGCGTTCAAGGCCCTCACGCCTTACGTCCACCTGCTGAGCAAGCTGCAGCTCCAGTGCCGGCCCTTCGGGCAGGACTACTGCGCCTTGGATATCGCCAAGCAGAGCCTGGAGACCGCCGCCTTTCATTTCACGCGCGAGGAGAGGTTCTATGCCGCGCGCAACGACTCGGTCGGCCCGATTCGCCCCGCACACTGAGCGCGGGAACCTCGGTGTCGCGACCGGACTCTGTCCGAAGGACGGAAGGAGGTTCCTTGATGTGACCGACACCGCGTTGAACTTCCTCGCATATCGGGATTTGCGAGAGGGCGCTGAGGCTGCCGAACGCCTGATATTGCGCTTGCGGGAGAAAGCGTTCGCGTTGCTGCCACCCGACACGGAGCAATCCAAGGAAGCGTTTGCGGACATCATCGGCGAGTTGGAGACAGCTCCGGAAATCACGGAGCTTCGATGTGCGCTAGGCCGTACAGAGTCCCTATCGCCCGCGCTGAGGATTGGGCGGTAACTCGGCCTGATGGGCGCGGTGGACCTGCTGAATCGGAAGGTCGGGCAAGGCTCCGTTTTAGTCGCATCCGCCGGCGTGAAGAAGGCTGCGGCTCAGAAAGCCGAGTGGCGGTCGCCGCTGTATCTTTGGCGCGTAGACGAGCTGCCGATCGCCAAGGCGTAGTGTCACTTGTTGCAGAGAGGCTTAGCTTCGAGCGCGCGGTTCGGGGTAGCGGTCCGCCTCCAGGGAAGTTCGATCCAGTTCTGCTTTAGCCTGTCTGGCTCGAAGCCCTTCGCGCAGACAGCAGAGGCCCGCTCCGCCGAATCCCAGCACGAAGATGAGGAAGAAAAGCGCCGTGAAGCTCGCCTTGAGGCAGGCGATGATGAACGCGACGGCGGCGCCGAGACCCACAGCCGCGAAAATTAGGCCGAGGAGCAGGTTAAAGAAAACTTCGCTACCGCCTCGTGTCCGGTTCGTCAGGTTCGTGAACGCGTAGCCGTCGAAGACGCCATCCGACGCAAGGATGCCGACGACGCGCAGCCTGTCACCATGGTGAATAACGGGCGTCTGGCTCGGCATTAGCCGGAACGGCTGGTCATCCAGCAACCCCGCGAGATGAAGGAAGCTGTTCTGGTTTGTCGTCTCGCTGAACTGCGCCAGGCCCGAAACCTTGCCTTCTTTCGTCTGCATCGCCGTCCCCCAATCCGCGCAACTTAGCCGTGGGTGGTGCCTATGCAACACGTTGGAGTTCATGGTGGGGGAAGCCTCCCCCTGAGCCGGAGCCGCGTTCCGCGTCTCCGTCTACCCCCTCAAGCGGGGGAAGACCCCCCAGGCTGTGCAGAAACTCATCGCCGGCCAACGGCTAGCGATCATGACGGCCGGGATGCCAGGCGCGCATTCCGGACATTGCGTCTGTGTCGTGCTAGGCCGCGACATGGCTGTACGGAAGCGCTCGACCCTACTTCTGGATCTAGACGGGACGCTCGTGGACCCCGCGCCCGGGATCATTGGCAGCTGCCAATATGCGCTGGAGGAGCTTGGCGCGCCGGTGCCGGATGACGCGGACCTCCGTTGGGTCATTGGTCCGCCATTGCGTGCCTCGTTCTCGAAGCTGCTCGGCGAACACGGAGACCCTGAAGCCGCGCTCCAACTTTATCGAAAACGATATTCGGCGAGCGGGCTGTACGATGCGGCGCCCTACCCGAGAATACTGGCGGTGCTGGAAAGCAAGGTGCAATCTGGAACCAGGCTCATCCTGTGCACCGCCAAGCCCAAGCTGTTCGCCCAGCGCGTCGTCGATCACTTCGGCTTCTCACCGCTGCTCAGCGGCGTCTACGGCCCGGAACTAGATGGTCGGTTCGATGACAAGGGTGACCTCATCGAACACCTGCTGGAGCGCGAGGCGCTGTCTCCGGATCAGGTTTGTATGGTGGGAGACCGCGAGCACGATGTGCGCGCGGCCATGCGACACGGAATCCCAACCGTCGGTGTCCTTTGGGGTTACGGAACCGAGGCGGAACTCGCCGCTGCTGGCGCCGCACTGACCATTCGAGAACCGTGCGAGCTTCTCCAGTAGGCTCACAGACTTTGATTTTCAGCCGCTCGAGGCTGGCAACGCCAGCAACTCCGCGACTGAGCGCTGCGTCTGGATGTTGTGGTCGCCAGGATCGCCGCGCTCAGGAACAGACTTCAAGCCGGTGAGCGGGATCTGGACGCGGCGATCTGGCGTAGGATCGCGCTGATCGATCTCGACGATGAGGCCCGTGACATTTCCGTTTGGCCCAACCACCAATTTCTCAACTTCGCCAATCTCGCGTCCTTGGGCGTCAACGAGATCAGCGTCCTCGAGCTGGTGGCGCGTCAAGCCGAGCGCGGCTGACTGCGCGACGGCAACACAAGGGACGGCGAAAGCTGCGGCGATGGCGGCCACGATAATTCGCTTCATTGAGGCTACCTCCAGTTGAGAGGGCAAAACAATTGGGGCCGCCACCGGTTCCCGCTCCCTCTGCAACTGCTCCCTGGCCGCGAAGTGAGCGTCAGCTCGGGACGGGCGAGAAGGCCCGCAAGAGCGCGGCAAGTTCTGTCTCCTGCACCAGCTCGGCTGCTGCCGTACAGGTCGTCCAGAGCTTTTCCCGCTGCTCTGCCTCCGGCCAGACCTCGAGTTCAGCCTCGACCTTCAGCGCAAAGACCGCGACACGGAGGAGCACCTGGCCGCTGCCCAGACGCTTTTCGTAATGGAAAATGCCGAGTTTCTTCTTGGACACCTCTCCTTCGACGCCAGCCTCCTCGAAGGCCTCGCGCGCAGCCGTCTCCGGCATTTTGAGGCCCTTGATCGGCCACCCCTTGGGGATGACCCAGCGCCGCGTCTGACGGGAGGTGATCAGCAGCACCTTGACCTCGCCCCCATCCGTGCACCGCCACGGGAGGGCCGCCGCCTGGGAGCGAGGCGCCCGGTCGGACTGGCTGGGAACTGGCCCCTTCTTGGCCATTACCCCGCGGCCTGGTGTGCCAGGCGCGCCAAGCCGTAGAACAACGCGCCCATGGCGGCGGAGATGGGTAGGGTGATGACCCAGGCCCAGACAATGCCCGTGGCCAGGTTCCAGCGCACCGCCGACACCCGCCGGGCCGCGCCGACGCCGATGATGGCGCCGGTAATGGTGTGGGTCGTCGAGACCGGCACACCGACGTGGGTGGCCAGGAACAGGGTCAGCGCGCCGCCGGTCTCAGCGCAGAAGCCCTGCTGAGGCGAGAGCCGGGTGATCTTCGAGCCCATAGTGTGGACGATACGCCATCCGCCCGCGAGAGTTCCAAGCGCCATCGCCGCCTGACAGCTGAGCACCACCCACAGCGGGACGTGGAAATCCCCGCCCAGCTTGCCATGGGCGAACAGCAGGACCGCGATGATGCCCATGGTTTTCTGGGCGTCGTTGCCGCCGTGTCCGAGCGAATAGAGCGAGGCCGAGACGAACTGAAGCTTGCGGAAGGTCGAGTCGGCGATCGCTGGGGTGGCCCGCCGGAACGCCCAGGAGACGATCAGCACCAGCAGGAGCGCTAGGGCGAAGCCGAGCGATGGCGAGACTACGATGCCGGCCACCGTCTTCAGGACGCCCGACCAGACGACAGGATCTAGCCCCGCCTTGGCCATGCCAGCGCCCAGAAGGCCGCCGATCAGGGCGTGCGACGAGGAGGACGGAATCCCCGCGAGCCAGGTCACCACATTCCAAGTGATCGCGCCGCCGAGCGCGCCGAAAATCACCGCATCGGAGATGATGTCGGGATGGATGATGCCTTTGCCGACCGTCGTGGCCACGTGCAGGCCGAAGAACAGGAAGGCGATAAAGTTGAAGAAGGCCGCCCAGATCACCGCCCACTTCGCCGGCAGCACCCGCGTGGAGACGATGGTGGCGATCGAATTGGCGGCGTCGTGAAGGCCGTTCAGGAAGTCGAAGGCCAGAGCCACGACGATGAGAAAGACGAGCAGGACGCCCGAGCTGGCGAGATCCACGTCAGCGGGCCCTACAGATGCTCGATCAGCACGCCGCTGATCCGGTTGGCCACGTCTTCGAACCGGTCGACCACTTTCTCCAAATGATCGTAGATCTCCGAGCCCACGATGAAGGCCATGGGGTCGGTGCGCGCGGGCCCGTGGTAAAGCGCCGCCATGCCCTTGTCGTAGAGCTGATCCGAATCTTCCTCGAGCCGGGTCACCTCTTCGGTGATGGCGTTGAGCCGCGTGGCGTTTGCGCGAAGCGCGCGAAGCAGCGGCACAGCCTCCGCGGTCAGGTCGGCGGTCTTGACGATCACCTCGCCCAGGGTGGCCATGTGGGGTTCGAAGCTACGTTGCTCGAACAGGGTGATGGCCTTGGCCGTCTTGTGCATCTGGTCGATGGCGTCGTCCATCGAGGTGATCAGGTCGCGGATGTCAGCCCGGTCGAACGGAGTGATGAAGGTGCGCCGCACCGCCAGCAGCACTTCGCGGGTGATCTCGTCGGCGTCTGTCTCATGGCGCGAGATGTCGGCGCAGTGCGTAGGCACCTCGTCGCCACCCGACTGCAACAGGTCGCGCAGAGCCCGTGCGCCGGCGCAGAGGGTTCTCGAATGCGCTTCGAACAGATCGAAGAACGCCTCCTCGCGCGGCATCAGCGCCTGAAACCATCTCAGCATACAGTCCCCCTGCGCCGCAGGCCGGCGCCACGATGTCTAGTTTGGGAAATGAAACGAATCCCGGTTCGGCGCAACGCGGCCTTACGGCGCCGGTGCTGTGAACACGCCCGTTCTTAACCGAAACCCCCACTCGGGGCGGCTGTTAGTCTCGGCACGCTGCGCAGCATATTCATACTGATACGGCGCGGATCGCACGGTGACTCGCAACTTGGCGCGTTGCTCAACGAGGAGAAAGGTAGGTGGCGGTGGCTCTCGAACCCGCTGCTCAAGCCATGCGGGAAGACCCACGCTACCAGGATTAGCGACCACACGCTGATCTCGCGTTCGGTGCACCCGCGGCAGGTGCGTGTGTCCGCACAATGCCAGCGCGTCCGGCGTAAGGTGGCGAGCTATCTCGGATCGCGTGGCCGGCGTATAATCGCCGGGCTTTCCGGTGTGCAGCCAAGGGCGGCAGTCGTCGTCAGGCACGCCATGGCAAAAGAGCACCGAGGCCTCGCGCCGGGTCCTGCCTCGAAGTGACTTTGGCAATCGGGCGATATCTTGAATGACTTCCGGGCCGAGTTCGCGCGCCGCGAACGCGTCCGACGCGCTCCCGCCGCCTGACAGGATATAGCCTTCGTGATTTCCGGCGAGCGTTGGCCATGCGCGATCACGAAGGAAGCTTGCGGTTTCGGCAGGCCAGAGTGGACCCGAGAAGGAGTCGCCCAGGTTGATCACCTGCTCCACCCCTTCCCGCGCCAGCTCCCGGCACACGGCCTCGAGCGCCGGGAGATTGCCGTGAATGTCCGACACCACGGCGAAACGGTCATGGAGGTCGAGCTGCAGCATCAGCCGAGGAAGATAAGCACGATTGGAATGGTGGCGGCCGCGAGCACCGTCTGAACGCTGATGATGCTGGCGGAGACCTGATGATCTCCACCGAGGAGGCGAGCCATAATGTAAGCCGATGGCGTGCACGGAAGCGCGTTGAATAGCACCGCCGTGCTCAAACCGACACCGTGCAGCCCGACAGCGCGGCCTAGCACATAGGTCGCAATGGGGGCGATCGCCAGCTTGACTATCGTGGACTCAAAGACGGGCCGCCGGACCGAGCGCCACGCCTGCATTTCAAGCCCCGCTCCCACAGCCAGCAACCCTAGCGGAAGCGAAGCGGCGCCAAGGATCGACAGTAGGCTCCCGAAAGCCGGCGGGGGCACGAGGTGCAGACCATTCGCGGCGGCGCCAAGGAGCACCGATAGGATCACCGGGTTGGTCACGATGGTCTTGCCGAGTTTTCCGATCTGAAGCCGTCCGTGATGGCCATAGATCGAGAGCACGATAATCGAGGCGACGTTGAGAACCGGGATCGTGACGGCAATTGCGATCGCCGTCGCGGTCAGGCCGGGTTTGCCGAAGAGGGTCGTCGCTGCTGCGACGCCCACGTAGGTGTTCGGCCGCAGGGCGCCTTGGAGGACGGACGAGAAGGTCGGTCCCGGCTGTGGTCGAAGCGCACGTGAGACGTAGAGCAGCAGCCCGCCAACGGCGACGCCGCCAAGTAGGCTGGTCGCAATTCCGCCGAGCGAGAACCCGTCGAAGCGCGCCGTCGCAATCTGACCGAACATCAGGCAGGGAAAAAAGAGGAAGTAGTTCAGGCGTTCGCAGGGAACCCAGAACTCGTCGGCGAGCAGGCCCTTTTGGCGGATGAGGAAGCCGATCAAGATCAGCCCGAAAATCGGAGCTAGCGCTGTGAGGATCGCGGTCATCGCTTGGCGCTCACAGAGCCGACTTGATCAGCACCGCGACGCCGTATGCCGCAATGAATCCCGTCAGGGAGCGCTCGAAGACGAGCGGAGTGGCCCCTTTGAAGACCTTCCGTCCGGCGGCGGCGTAAGCGATGGCCGCAATCGCCGCGGCAAGGACGCTGTGCAGACCCAGCGCATGAAGCGAGAACAGCGCGAGTACGGTCAGCTGCACCATACCGAAGGACAGGTAGTAGGTCGAGACGACGCCTCGGGTGCGCTCCTTTCCCTCTCCTTGAGCGGAGGCGTACACCGACAGCAGCGCGCCGCCCATGTTGGTGAAGCCGTGCAGAAGGCCCATTGCGACGAGATAGGGTCGTTCCGCACGCCCGATGAAGGCCCGAAGTCGAGCCTGCAGAGCCTGGTTGAGGCGCAGCGCGGACGCGCCGATGAGGGCAAGGCCAATCGCCAGGTCAAGACGGGCGTGAAGTCCCTGACGCAGCACCAGCGCAAGCGCGAGCAGAAGCGGGATCAGGCACAGGAGGGGGCGCCCTTTGCGCCATATCTCCACGAACTGCGATGAGGATCCGCGCGTCTGAATCGCCGAGATCGTGACCGAGGCCGGTAACAGCCAGCCGAGCGTCTCTGCGTAATCCAGGCCCAGAAGCAGCAGGGTCGGGGTGCCAAAGATGAGCAGCCCCATCCCAAAGACGGATTGGACAACGGCGAAGGCGGCGATCAGCGCGCCGATCAGGAAGGCGTCGTGCATGGGAGATCTTTCCGCGTGATGCTGGCGTACGTCAGGCCGCTTGCGGTTCGATCGCGAGACCGGGCGAGAGTCTTCGCGTGCGGAGCGTCAGGAGGTCCGTCCTGCTCTCGTCGGCGGAAGCCGCAACCGTCAGCACCACATCGGCCTCGCCCAGGAAGCCACGCGCAACCAAGGCTGCGATGGCCGCTTCCGCCGGATCCGACGCATCCCAATCGAAGCCGGGGACGTGGACAGCTCGCACCCCCGGCAGCAGGTTCAGCGATCGCGCCAGGCCTTCGTCCGAATGCACCGCCAACACGGGGGCCGCCGGCCGAGCCGCGGCGACGAGACCCGCCGCATATCCTGACCTCGAGAGCACGATGACGCCGGTCACCTCGCCGGATCGGCTGAGGGCGTGCACCGCCCGGACCACCTGCGGCAGCTCCGGGCTCCGAGTGATCCGCCCGACGTCTTCCGATGCGACGCTCGCCACGCTCGCCAGGCGGGCGACCGCTTCGACGGGGAACCTGCCCACCGCTGTTTCGCCAGAGAGCATCAACAGCGATGCGCCATCCAGCACGGCGTTGGTGATGTCGCTGATCTCCGCCTTCGTCGGGTATGGGTTCTCGATCATCGTGTGCAACAGCTCCGTCGCAACGATGACCGGTTTCCCGCGGGCTTGCGCAGCGGCGATGATCTGCTTCTGGAACAGGGAGACGCGGTCGAGCTCCGTCTCGACGGAAAGGTCCCCCCGATCGATCATGATCACGTCGCTCGCGCCGATCACCTCGTCCAGGTGATCGAGGCCGCCCTGGTTCTCCACCTTCGCGACGATGCGAGGCGAGCCGTTCCGGATGAGCCGACGGATCGCCTGCACGTGCGCTGCGCTCTCGACGAAGCTGATGCCGACATAGTCAACTCCGGTCTCGGCCGCGAAGGCCAGCATGGCTTCGTCGGCGGAGGTCACGAGGTCTCGGCCAAGTTTGACGTCAGGGACGTTGATCCCCTTGCGGCTTCGAAGCTGTCCGTCCCCGAGCGCTCGAACGTGTATGTCGCGCCCGTCCACCTCCTCGACCAGGAATGCGAGCGTTCCGTCGTCGGCGAAGACGCGCACTCCAGGCCTGAGCTGTTCGTGAAGGCCGTCGAAGTTGACGGGCACCTTGTCGCGACCGTCGTGCGAGCGGTCCGTCGTCAGCGTGAGACGGTCTCCCGCGGAAAAACGCGGCTCGTGTGCGAGTTGGAGCGTCCTGATCTTGCGCCCTGGAACATCCAACAGGATTGGAAGATCGGGCAACACGCTGCGGATCAGCTGGATCGTCTCCCGGTGCCAATCGAGGTCCGCATGAGACCCATTAAGACGCGCCACCGTCATTCCCGCCGAGGCGAGTGCGCGGAGAGTCTCTGGATTGCGCGAAACCGGTCCGACGGTCGCGATAATGCCGACATGCGCCATGCCCATCCCCTTTTGTGAAGCTTTTGTGACACTATCCCTACAGCGCCGCTAGGAAAACTAGATTCTCTACCGGACCGAGTAGATTCTCTCAGAACCCGTAGGGGTGGATTCCGCCGGTTTCGGGGATCACGGCCGACAGGGTGCCCCTAGGTGATTGAAATTACTCACTATTAAACGGCATCGAACACCGGTAGAATCAACTGGTTCGAAGGAACGGGAGGGGATCCAGTGGGCTTCATCGAAGGTCAGGACCGCGCCCAGGTCAGTCTTCTCCCGCCGAGCATCGAGGACTACGTCGCGCCCGAGGCGCTGGTGCGAGTGGTCGACGCCTTCGTCGATAGCCTCGACCTGAGCGAGCTTGGTTTCGAGCGCACCGTCGCCGCAGCAACTGGTCGTCCCGGCTTCCGCCCGGACGACATGCTGCGGCTCTACGTCTGGGGTTACCTCAACCAGGTGCGTTCCTCGCGCATGCTGGAACGCGCGTGCTGGCGGGACCTTGAGGCGCTCTGGCTGATGCGCCGCCTCGCGCCCGACTACCGCACCATCGCCGCGTTCCGGCACGACAACCCGGAAGCGATCGTGCGGACCAGCGCCGCCTTCGTGCAGTTCTGCCGCGAGCAGGGCTTGGTGGGCGGCCACATGGTCGCGTTGGACGGGACCAAGATGCGGGCGGTCGCCAGCCCGAAAAACATCGCGGGCGCGGAGCGCCTGGCGCGCGACATCGCGCACACCGAACGGGAGATCGCCTACTATCTCGATCGGCTCGACTCCATGGATGAGCAGGTGGCGCAGGGCTTTGGTGACCAGCCCACGCATCGCGAGGCTTTCGGCGACGCAATTGCGTCGCTCCAGCGTCGTAAGGACCGGCTCGCCAAGCGCCAGGGCGAGCTCGCGAAACGGGAGGAGAGCGTGCTCGTCTTCGGCGAGCCTGAAGCCAAGCCGATGGGCTACGCCCATGCGCCGAAGGTGCCCGCCTACAACCTCCAGAGCGTCGTTGACGTGGAAAGCGGCCTCATCGTCCATCACGACGTCTGCAACGACGCCAATGACAGCCACCTCCTCCACCCGATGTCCGTCGCGGCGAAGGAGGTGCTGGAGGCTGACCAGCTCCACGTGCTAACCGACGGCGGCTACTCGAACGCAGTCGAAGTCGCCCGCTGCGAGGACGAGGCGATCATCGTGTCGGCGCCGATCAAGCGGGGGGCGATGAACAGCGAGCACTTCCGGCCGACTCAGTTCGTCTACGACCAGGAGAGCGACACAATCCGCTGTCCCGGCGGCTACGACTTGCGCCGCTCCGGAATCCATACCCGCGGCCGGGCGGTCCGCTATCGCACACCGGGCTGCAAGACGTGCAGCCTGAAGCCGAGGTGTACGTCCGGCGCGCAGCGGACCATCCACCGCCTCATCGACCAAGGCGCCCTCGACCGCATGGAGGCGCGCATCTACGCCGATCCGAGCCTGATGCGGATCAGGCGATGCACCGTCGAGCATCCATTCGGCACGATCAAGCGAATGTCCGGCGGGGGCAGATTCCTCACCCGAGGCCTCCGGAAGGTGAAGGCAGAAGCGGCGCTATCGGTCCTCGCGTTCAATATCCTTCATGCGGTGAACACCTTCGGTGCGGGGAAGCTGACCGGGGCGGGCTGACGCGCCTTGGCGCGGCGCATCCGACGCCGCCGCCAGCCTTGGCGAGTTTCTGCACGGCCTGCCCCGCAACGCCCCCTGAGGTCTGGATGGTCGCGCTTCGCGCGCCTTGATCCTTCGTTTGCTAAGGGGCCTCGCCCCTCGCGCCGGCAAGAGCCGCGCCGGGGTGTCCCCGACCTTCCCTCCCCCGGCTCAAGGCCGGGGTCGGTGCAGGCCGGGTGATCCCCCTCCCCGGCCCGGCTCATGCCTCTGCTACCCCCAGCCTCGCCGGCGGGCAGGGGCGATGCGCGCGACGCATCAGCCCCAACCCGGAGATGAGCCATGACTGGCAAAACTGAGACCCTGTTCAGCGTGGATGATGAGGAGGCGCTGGCGAAGGCCATCGCCCGTGAGGAAGGCCGCGCTTGGGAGCACATGCCTGAATATTCGGTGGGCCTGCTCGACGCCTACAGCCGGCAGTACGTACGATTGAAGGCCGGGCGGCTTTTGCGGGCCGTCGAAGAAGCGCGGATTTCGCGCGGCGATCTCTGGGAACAGGTGGCGCGCGATGTTCAAGACTGACGAGGATCGCACCGCCGAGACCGCGAGGCTCAACGACCTCGCCAGGACCGACCCCCATCGGGTGAACGCAACCTGGTACGCCACCAAGGGCGTCGCGGATCTCATAGAGGGCGGCCAGGACAGACGCCGCGAGCTGCAGGAGGCGATCGCCAGCTTCTCCGCCTTTCATCTTGGCGACGAGGGTTATCGGGAGCGCGACTTCGGAGCCCTCACCCTTTGGGGCCAGCGACTGTGCTGGAAAATCGACTACTTCGCGCCGGAGGGGGAGGAACTTTCCGCCGCGGAATGGAGCGTGGAGCTGACCCGGCGAGTTCTCACCGTCTTGCTCGTCCACGAATACTGAACCTGCGAGGGCCAGCCCGCCGGCTGGCCCTTTCGGGCCCCGGCTGCTATATTTGCGAGGCGTTTCAAGGAGCTTCCGCATGGGCCGCTGGTCGTCTTCCGACCCCGCCGACGTCGCCTGGCGCCGCGAACAGATGAGCGCCAACAACGACATCGAGAGCGTCGGGCGCGACCCCGAGGCCGAAGCCCTGGTCGCCAAGTTGGACGCCGAAGGCGCCAGCTCGGAACAGCGCCTCGAGGCGCTGCGGAGCTACTTCGCCAAGAAAGCCGGGTGACAGGGCGTAAGGACGCCGAAGCGGCCGCATTCGAACGAGCGTTCTACCCAGGCACCAAGGTTCTCGTGAACCGGCTTGGAATCCGCGACGCGGCCACCCTGGACGCCGCCGAGCGGATGTTCACCGACGAGCGGGTGCGCGGGCCCATGCCCGCCACCACGCAGGAGCCGAGCTACGCCGGCTTCAAGGCGATCCACTTCCACCTATTCCAAGACCTCTACGCCTGGGCCGGCCAGGAGCGCGACTACACGACCGGGCGCGGGGCGACGCCCTTCGCCCCGCCCGAGCAGATCAAGCCGTGGATGGAGCAGCAGTTCAGGAGCTTTCGCGACGCCGGCGAGCTCAAAGGTCTGGCGGCCGAGGCGTTCGCCCACAAGGCGGCCGCGATCGTCACCGAGATCAACGCCGCCCATCCCTTCATCGAAGGCAACGGCCGCACCCAGCGCGTCTGGCTGGGCGGCGTCGCCGAGCGCGCAGGCTTTGAGTTCAAGATTCGGCCCGAGGACCGCGACGCCTGGTACGGCGCCTCGAAAATCGGGTTCGAGGCCGCCGACCCCTCCCCCATGGCTCGCCTGGTCCTGGCGCGCATCCAGCCGCTCGAGCGGGCGGACAGCGGCCGCGGCCCGGAGCGGGCCGCGCAGTTTCTCGCTATGACGCGCGAGGGGGCGATCGCCACCGGCGACCCGAGCTTTCAGGCCGCTTGGGCGAACCTCGACAAGATCAGGAGCGTGATCGGCAGCGCCATGCCCCAGGACCAGGCTGCGCAGGACCGCCTGGTGACGAAGGCTCGCGAGCAAATCGCCGACCATCTCCGCGCCGGCCACGCCATTGTTGAGGTCAGCAAGGAGCAGGCCTGGCGCAACGCGTCGATGGAGAAAGCCCCCTCCCCGCCCAAGGATCGTGAGCGCTGAGGTAGGCGAGAAATCCAGGGGACGCCCGGCGGATCGGCTCCCAATAGCAGGAGCCGACGGGCGAGTTGCGGCTAGATCAGACCTTGTTTCGGCTTGGCTGAGGGGCTCATCAGGCACGCGCATTGACCCCGGCATTTTCGCAACGCTTGTCGCATGTGCCGTGACATGAGTTGCCTACTGAGGTGCGAGCTGAGACATTACCCGTCTAGGTGGTCCACCTCGTGACGTGCCCCTACTTTCTGAGTCTGGCTCAACCAGCTATCCGCGAGACGTTAGATGAATCCGCCGTCCCTCAGCGATCTCGGTCTATTCATGGCTTTCAGCCCTTTGGTTGTCGTCTTCATACTCTGGCTTGCAGGTTGGCTCCCAAGAAAGCCGCGCGAAGTCAGGGACTTCAGCCTGCCACAGCTCGCGCTGCTTTTGGGGCTGGGCTTCATCGGCTTCGTCGGATCCGGCATCGCGACCTACGCAACGCTCGCCGCCGGTTCGTGAGGCCGTAGCTGATCAACGTTCAGAAGCGCCGATGGAGAAAGCCCCTCCCTGCCCAAGGATCGTGAGCGCTGCGGTAGGCGAGAAATCCAGGGGACGCTCGGCGGATCGGCTCCCAAATAGCAGGAGCCGACGGGCGAGCCGGCCGCGCTTGCGGACGGCGTGCCGGTGGAGTTCTGGCCGGATCGGAGCACCCTTTGGGCGCGCGCGGTATAGTTCAACTAGGGGGCTCCGGCCCCCCGCGCGCAGGGCGTAAAGTCTCCGCGGAGCTCCGACCGAAAGCCGGGGTGTCCCCGACCTTCCTTCGCCTACGCTAAGCTGCAGCTCCGTGCAGGCCGGGTGATCCCCCTCCCCGGCTTTCGCGCCCCACTCGCTACCCCCGGTCTCGCCGACGGGCAGGGGTTGGTGATCGCACCAACCCTGACCCCGAAAGGGAAGGCCACCCCCAAGACCGGAGAGCTATATGGCAGACACCACGCCCAAGACCGACGATAGCAAGGCTCCTGCAATCCCACTGTCGAAGCCGAAGCGCTCGCCTTTTGTCAAAAAGGTCCTATCTGAGCTTGGCTCAGCGATCGACCTGGGCGGGCGCGGCATCGTCGCGGTCGCATTCGCAGCCCAGTTCATCAAGCCGCAGACCCTGCCCTATCCGGGCGCCGGCGTGTTGTTGGGGTTGGGTGTTCTTTTCGTGTTTTTCGGCATATATTTGAAAGCAGAGGCCGAACGATGATCGAAGCATTCTCCAATCCGCTTGTGCAGATGGCCCTGTTCTTCGGGCTTTCCCTCGGCGGGGCCGGTCTGGTCACGCTGCTGATCTCTAACCGTAACATCGCGCGCGAGGAGCGCCGCCTGAGCGGTCACTAGCCTCACCAGCCACAGGGTTTCGGAAAGGCCGGGCATTCCCCGGCCTTTTTCGTGCCCGCCTCGGAAAACATTTAAATGTTCTGGAGTGGGAAAGCATTTAAATGTATTCTTCTCAAAGTGCGAAACGCCCTTTGAGGAGCTGGCGCAATGCGCAGACGCGACGAGAGCCAGCGCTTCGATCCGGCTGGAGATTCCACCGTCAATGTCTATGAGCGCGCCCGCGCCGGCCGCTGGATCTTGGTCGACAGCTTCCACTGCCGGGTGCGCGTGCGCCGGATGATCTGCCGTCCGAAGGCGGCGCGGCCATGATGGCTGCTGACCCTCGAGACGCGCGGCGCGCTATCGCGCGCCTGGTGCGGGAGATTGATGAGGCGGCTTCGCTGCGTCACGCTGACGACGAGGAGTTTCAGGAGGCCGCCGCCCAGGGCCGCGACCTGATGGTGAATGCGGCGAGTCTGTTTGAGGCCGTTCAGCACATCGAACGGCTGACCTTGCGGTTCATCGGCAACCCGACGAGCGAGCCGGAACCGGCCCTGCTGATCAACGACATATTCCTCGTGACCCGGATCGCCCTGGATTCGATCGAAGACGTGATCGAGCAATGATCGACGCCCTTACCGAACGCCAGCTCGAGGCGGTCGAGCTGATCTTGGCCGCCGCAGCCGCCTCGCCAGCGATGGCCGACGAGGCGACGCGGGAAGCAATGGACTTCGCGCGGCCGCTCCTCGAGACAGCGCCGGCGCTCAGCGCCTTCGTCGCGCAGCTCGGGCGGCAGATCGCCAGGACCGGCCAGGACAAGACGCCCCAGGGCCGCGCGCTGGCGCGCTCCGCGGGCGAGCTCGTGCGGCTCGCCCGGCCCGACTGACGCCGGGCTGCGGCCCCTCCCCTTAGTGCTTCTTCAGGCGCTCGGCGGCCGCGTCGAGTTCTTTGCGCTGGCTGCCGTGCTTGGCGATCAGCTCGCGCGCCTGGTGCGTACTGATGCCGTGCTTTTCGGCGATGTGGCGGACTTCATAGTCCTCGGCGCCTGACACCCGGCTGCGGTCGGGCTCACCCACGTTCTGCTTATTGTCGGCCATGGCATGGGTCTCCTTCTGGGAAGGTTGAATCGCCCGACGGCGCTTGGGTTCCTCCTTGGCCTCTATGGAGGCCCGGTAAGGACTAAGGGGCTTCGCCCCTCGCGCGCCGGGGATGAAGTCTCCGCTTCGCTCCGACCGGCCGAAGGGGTCTCCCCAGCCTTCCTCCCTTCGGTCGTGCAGGCCGGGTGATCCCCCTCCCCTTCGGCCGTCCCCCGCTTGCTACCCCCAGCCTCGCCGGCGGGCAGGGGGCAGGCGGGCCTGACCCTGCCAACAACCGGAGCCAAGACGATGAACTTCCGCGAAATCGCCCTGAACAAGCTGGTCCTGTCGCCGCGCAACATGCGCCAGGGCGACGTCTTCGTTGACGACCTGGTCGCCAACATCGGGGCGACCGGCAAGGTGCTTCAGAACCTTCGCGTGACGGCCGAGCAAGGCGAGGCGGGCAAGCCGACCGGGCGCTTCGAGGTCCATGTCGGCGGACGGCGCTGGCGGGCGCTGAACGTCCTGGCTGAGCGCAAGGCGATCAAGCGCACCTTCCCTGTCCCCTGCGCCGTCTGCGAGGACGAGGCCGAGGCGCTTGAGGAAAGCATCGCCGAAAACAACGTACGCCTCCCCCCTCACCCGGCCGATCAGTTCGCGGCCTTCTATGAGCTGAGCCAGACCGGAAAGACCGTCACCGAGATCGCGGAGCGGTTCTCGATATCGCCGCGCATCGTGGAGCGTCGCCTGAAGCTGGCGACCGTCTCCCCTCGCCTCATGGAGCTGTTCAGGGCTGACGAGCTGACCCTTGACCACATGGCGGCGTTCACGCTGAGCGACGATCACGCCGCTCAGGAAGCCGCCTACTTCCACGCGCCCAAGCACAGCCGCAGCCCTTGGGAGATCAAGCGGCGGATCGTCGGCGGCGCGATCAGCACGGAGACGAACGCGCTGGCCAAGCTGGTCGGGCTGGGCGCCTACCGAGCAGCGGGCGGCGTTGTCAGCCAGGACCTCTTCGCTCAGGACGGAGACGCGGGCTTCATCACCGACATCGCGCTCTTGGAACGGCTGGCGACCGAGAAGCTGGACATCGCGGCCGAGGAGGTTCGCGGCGAAGGCTGGTCATGGGTCGAGCTGGCCTTGTCGTGGGACTACAGCACGTCCCAGCAGTACGGGCGCGCCTACCCCACGCCGGTCCCCCTCAGCGCCGAGGCTCGCGACGAAATCGAGCGGCTGACGGTCGAATATCAGACCCTGGAGACGGAGACCGACGAGGACGACGCCGAAGCCTTGGAACTGATGGAGGCGATCGACCAGCGGCTAGCGGAGCTGGAAGCCTCCGCAGGCGAAACCTACGCCGACGAGGTGAAGGCGATCACCGGCGCCATCGTCACTGTCAGCCAGAGCGGCGGGGTTCGGATCGAGCGGGGCTGCGCCAAGCCGGGTGCGGACACCAAGGCGTTGCGGGCGTTGGAAGGCCAAGACAATGGGTCGCGCGGCAGCGCCTACCCAACCCAGGAGCGGCCGAAGCGAGAGAACGGCGCGCTCGCGGACAAGCTGGTGCTGGACCTGTCAGCGCATCGGACGGCGGCGATCCGCGCCAGCCTTCTCGACCGGCCTGATGTCGCCCTGGTCGCGGTCACTCATGCCCTGCTGGTCCAGACGCACTACGGCTGCGCCGTCTACGACCGCCCGACGACGTTCGAGCTGAGCGCCGACACCCTGACCAACCACCCGCAGCGGCATTGCCAGGGCTATCAGGGGTCCAAGGCTGGTCAGGTGCTGACCTCGGCGCGCGGGCGCATGACCCTTCTTCTGCCGACGAGCAGCCGCGAGCTGTGGGGCTACCTCATGGAGCGGTCGCAAAATCAGCTCCTTGAGCTGCTGGCCTACGCCGCCTCGAATCTCGTCAACGGACTGGTGGCCTCCCATAACCAGGTGAACACCGACCGGGTGCGCGCCGCCGACGCTCTGGCGTGCGCGCTGGCCCTCAACATGACCGACTGGTGGGAAGCGACGGCGGAAAGCTTCTTCGGCCGGGTCTCCAAGCCTGTGATCCTCGCCGCCGTCGCCGAAGTCTCCACCGCCCAGGCCGCGGACAACATCGCTGGTTTGAAGAAGGCCGAGCTTGCGGCCGAGGCTGAGAAGCGGGTGGCGGGCAAGGGTTGGCTCCCTGCCCTGCTGCGTTCCGACATGGCCGCTCCCGCCTCGGTTCGCGCCCAGCAACACGCCCAGCCTGCCTACGACGAGGACGAGGCTGACGTTGACGACACCCCCGCAGACGAGAGCCAAGGCGACGACTACCGGCTCGCCGCGGAGTGAGACTAGGGGCCGGGGCGTCAGTCCCGGCCATCCCTGTTGTACGTACAACACCCCCGGCCGGCGGCCGGAAGCGGCGCGGGCCTGCGGCCCGCCGGTCCTTTCCTAGAGGTTGCTAAGGGGCGTCGCCCCTCGCGCCCAGGGGGTGAAGTCTTCGACCGCTGGCGGGGGTGTCCCCGCCCTTCCCTCCCCCGGCTCAAGGCCGGGGTCAGTGCAGGCCGGGTGATCCCCCTCCCCCGCCAGCGCCCCCCGGTTGCTACCCCCAGGCTCATTGGCGCCGGCCTAGCGGGCATGGATCGCGAAGAGCGACCAAGCCCTTAGACCACGAAAACATTTAAACCTTCTAGCTCTGAAGAACATTTAAAGGTATTCTTCTCTTGGAAACGGAGCCGAAGCCATGACCAAAGCCCGCACAACCTCGAAGACTTCGAAGACCTCCAAGGCCAAGCGCGTCGCGCCGGCCGAGACCGAGCGCTTCGACGTTCACCAGCACGTCACTGACAAGATCATTGCGGCCCTTGAAGCCGGGACGAAGCCTTGGGAACAGCCGTGGCGTTCGCTGGGCGGCAGCCTCCGTCCTTTGCGCTTCAACGGCGAGCCTTACCGCGGCGTCAATGTCCTGATGCTGTGGGTTGGGGCTCAGGAACGCGGCTTTGTCTCGCCCTATTGGATGACCTTTCAGCAGGCGATCGAGCTGGGCGGCTGCGTGCGCAAGGGCGAGCGCGGAACCAAGGTCGTGAAGGCCGGCCAGAGCGTGTTCGGCGACAAGGACGGCGCGGGCGAAAGCGACGGGGGCGAGGACGGACCCGAGGTCCGCCGCTGGCTGAAGGCTTACACCGTGTTCAACGTCGACCAGATCGACGGCTTGCCCGAGCGCTATCAGGTGAAGGAGGCCGAACCCTGCCCCATGCTGGAGCGCATCGAGGCGGCCGACCGGTTCTTCGCGAACATCCCGGCCAAGATCCACCACGGCGGCGACCGCGCCTTTTATCGGATCAGCACCGACGAAATTCACATGCCGGCCTTCGAGCTGTTCGGCGACGCCGAACACCAGGCCGCGACCTTGGCGCATGAGCTGATCCACTGGACGCGCCACCCTTCCCGTCTGGATCGCGACTTCGGGCGGCAGCGGTTCGGCGATGAGGGATATGCGAAAGAGGAATGCGTGGCGGAGCTGGGCGCCGCCTATGTCGGTGCGCTTCTCGGCCTGCGCCCCTCGCACGTCGAAGATCACGCCTCTTACATCGCGTCCTGGCTGAAGGTCCTGAAGGACGACAAGCGGTTTATCTTCACCGCCGCCAGCCACGCCCAGCGCGCCGCTGACCTGCTGGAAAGCTTCCAGGCGAGCGGTTCCCAATACCACGACATGGAGGAGGCCGCTTAGGCGGCCTCCGGACTGGAGCGCGTCATGCTGGCCCTGTTTCTCGTCGTCATCGCCTTCGCCCTCGTGGGCTGTTTGGGAGCAGGACGCCCCAACAGCGAGGGGGCTCGACTGCTTTGGCGTGAAAATCAGGAGGGGCGGGAGGATGAGTGCTGAAACATTTGTACGTTCTCGGTATGCTGAATCGCTTCGCCTCGACCGCCTTCGGCGGCCGAGGCGTAATGGTTCGGCGGGGGACGCTTTTGGACGACGACGACGGCGGCGACCGGCTCATGGGGCTGAAGGTCTCCGCATTGCTGCACGAGCAGATCAAGCAGGAGGCGGCCAGAGACGGCGTGACCCTGCGCGTGATCGTCCTGCGTGCGCTGAAGGCCGCGGGATTCACGGTGAACGATGAAGACCTGGCGGACCGGCGTCCTGTCAGATCCGGCAGGAGAAAGGCCCAATGAGAACCATCGTGGTCAACAACCAGAAGGGCGGAGTCGGAAAAACAACCGTCGCTGTCCATCTCGCGTGGTTCCTCGCGGAAGAAGGCTACTCGCGCGTGCTGTTCATCGACCTCGACGCTCAGGGTAACGCATCCTCGGTGCTGAGCGACGAGCGTCAGGCCGGCCTGAGCAGCGGCCTTTTTATCGATCCGAACTTCAGTGTCACCGGGGAGGCTGGGATCAACGTCCTGGCCGCCGACGAGAAGCTGAACATCATTGACCCGCAGATGGCCGTCGCTGTGCCGGCGATGGCCAAGGCCTTTGCGAAGCTCGGGGCTGAGTTCGACTACTGCGTCATCGACACTCCGCCAGCCTGGGGCGCGCGGAACTATGCGGCCCTGCTGGTCACAGATTTCGTCCTGTCGCCGATAGACCTCGAGTCCTTCGCGCTTCAAGGGGTCGCGACACTTCGGAAACAGATCAGGCTGGTGGAAGAGCAGGGGCGCAAGGGGCGTAAGGTCGGTTTCCTTGGGCTGTTGCCGTCCCGCTTCGTCAGCAACTCGCCGCGGCAACGTGAGAACCTCAAGGCGCTCGTCACCCAGGCCGGGACCTCGCTGATGTTCGAGGGGGTGCTAACCCAGCGCCAGGGTTACGCCGAGGCCGTTGCGGTGAAGACGCCTGTTTGGAAGCTCAAGAAGACCTCAGCCCAAGAAGCGGGCCGCGAAGCCCGAAGCGTCCTCACCACTGTCAAGAGCCGCATGGCGGCTCCCATCGTCGCCTAGAGGGGGCAGTCGTCATGAGCAGCCTGGACTTCAGCAATCTCCTCACCGGTCTGGTGGAGGAACACGAAACCCCGGAGGGCGCGAAGCTACGGGATATCCCGATCGACGAAATTTATGAGGACCCGAGCAATCCGCGCACGTCGTTCGACAAGGACCAGCTCAAGGAGATGGCGGCGTCGGTGAAGGCGCACGGTGTTCTGCAGCCCATCACCGTGCGGCCGAAGGATGATCGCGGGTATATGATCCGCTTCGGCGCCCGTCGTTTCCGCGCGGCCAAGATCGCGGGGATTGCGACCGTTCGCGCGATCGTTTCCACGAGCGACGCCGATGAGGCCGACATCCTTGCGGCACAGGTGATCGAGAACCATCACCGTGCGGGGCTGAGCACCCAGGAGATGATCCAGGCTGTTAGTCGGCTCCTGACAGGCGGCCTCAGCCAGGGCGCAGCGGCGGAGAAGCTCGGGATTTCGCGCGAGCAGGTGAATATGTACGCCGGCTTGCGGGACCTGCCGCCGGTGCTCGATGCACTGACCCCGACGCTTGGGGTTCGGGCTCTGTATGAGCTGCACGGCGCTTGGAGGCGGGATCCTGCGCGCACCGAAGCCCTTATCGCCGAGAGGGGCGAGGCCATCACGGTCGCAGAGGCTCGCGCATTTGCGGCCGAACTGAAGGCGGGGCAGCAAGGCAAGGCGACGACCATTGCGCAGCCAGCCCCCGCTTCGGAGGTCGAGGGCGAGGGGGTGTTGTACATACAACAGTCCCAGACCAACCAGGACAGGGCAGGGGAGGCGCAGGAGGGGGTGTTGTATGTACAACAGCCCGAGGAAGGATCCCTCACTCCGCCGCCGCGCCGCGCCGTTATCGTGGGCTTTGACGTGAAGGTTGGGCGGCGGAACGGGCGACTTCTCCTCGACGCCGGCCCCGACCGCGAAACGGTCATGATCGAATTTGAAGGTGGCGTGGTTGAGCCCGCGCCAGTGTCGAGCGTGCGGCTTCTAGGCGTCAGGAGCCACTAGGTTGGATGCCCGCCGTATAGGCTGGGCCGTCTTGCGGACGGTTGTGATGACGCTGGCCTTCATCGTCTTTACCCTCCTGGTCATGCTGCGCGGCATCGTAAAAGGGCTCACCAAGCTCTACCTTGTCGTCTTCGCCTTCTTCATCGCGATATCGTTTTTCCTGCCGACGGGCATGCCCCTGGCGGGATGGATATGGCTGAGCGTCTTCGCCTTCGCCGCGGCACTCATCAGCTACAAGTACGACACCCTCCTTCAGTGGCTTGAGCCCGAAGGTCGGACGTTATTTTTCGACGTCTAAGGGGGTTCCGCCACGAGCAGAGCGACCAGTTCGGCGCGCTTCTCCCGTAGATCGGCAATCACAGCGTCAAGGCGTTCGAGGCGCTGTCTGCGGTTGGCCAGGTCGGGATCATCCTTCGCCGGCTCTTCGATGCGGTCGATGAAGGCGCGCACCTCGCCCGTCGTGAAGCCGAGATCCACCAGTAGTCCGATCCGGCGGGCAAGGGCGACAGCCGAAGGTGGATAGTCGCGATAGCTGTTGGCGCCGCGGCTGGGTTTGATCAGCCCCTCGCGTTCGTAGTGGCGGACCTGGCGGGTGGTCAGCTGAGCGTTGCGGGCCAGCTCACTAATTTGCATGGCGTTGGTCTCCGGTGCTGACGTTGCCGGTAATGGCAGGGCTCGTTGTCAGTGGCAGGGTCGGGCCCCGCCTGACCCCTGCCCGCCGGCGAGGCTGGGGGTAGCAAGTGGGGTGCGGCCAGGGGGGAGGGGGATCACCCAGCCTGCACTGAGCGCAGCGAGGGAAGGTTGGGGAGACCCCCCTGGCCGGTCGGAGCGCAGCGGAGACTTCACACCCCGCGCGCGAGGGGCGAAGCCCCTTAGCCCTGTCTTGGCTAGGGTCCTGTTGAGCCGTTCAGCTGCTCGAAGGCCCGCCGTTGCGAGACCCTCGTCAGCCCGCCGAGCCCCTTCGCGAGCGGTCAGCTTGCGGGGGAGGTCGGATAGGAGGGGTGAGTGTTGGGTGTGAGGGCAGGATAGGCTATGCGCCGGCAAATTTATAAACTACCCTCGGTTGAATGGCCATGTTCGCCTTTCAGCTTCCGGACGCGCTTGCCGCACGCTTTGACGCGATGGCCGTTCAGGGCCGCTCAAAGAAGCTTCGGGAGTTGGTCGCCGGCGCGGTCGGCGACGCGACAGCCGTCCCCGCGACGGGGCTACGTCGGAAGTCGGTGAAACTGACGCTCCGGCTGAAGCCCGAGGACATGACCGCGTTAGACGCCGCTGCACGGAAAGAGGGGATGCTGCGAACCGACTGGATGCTGGCGCTAATGCGCCGCCGTCTGTTTGGCCGCCCCAAGTTCGGTCGGAAAGAGGAGCTGGCGTTCTACGCCGTGCAGGAGGAGCTGCGTCGGATCGGGGTGAACCTGAATCAGATCGCCCGCGCCATGAACACCGCCGTCATGCCCGGAACCGTGCTCACGTCGGAGATCCGCCAGGTTGAGGATTTCCGCGGAGAGCTCCGCGCCCATGTGCGGGGGCTGAAGGACGCCTTTCAGGGCAACCTCGATTTCTGGGAGGTCGAGGAGTGAGCGAGTTCCGAACAGTTCGGGGCTTCGACAATCTCTGGCGGCCGCCAGCCGGCGGCCGGAAGATCATCCCGCGAGAACCCGTGCTTGGGGCGCCTGGCGCCGGCGCGAAGGGTGGGGGCGAGAAGGCGCGCCTCGCGCGCGTCGTGAAGAAGGCGCCCGAGGTCATGGTGAAGGTCACGGGGCGCACGAAGGACGGCGCTCACCTCGGAGCCCACCTCGATTACATCTCGCGCAAGGGCGAGCTGGATCTAGAGCAGTCGGACGGCGCTCTGATTCACGGCCGCGAGGCTGTGCGCGAGCTTGCCGAGGATTGGTCTGCCGTGGGTGAGAGCGACAGCCGCCGGCGGGCGAACACCAACATGAGCATCTCCATCGTCCTTTCCATGCCGATCGGGACGGATGAGAGCCGGATGAGGGACGCCGTTCGCGCCTTCGCGCGCGCTGAGTTCGGTGACAATTTCCCCTTCGCTTTCGCCTTCCATCAGGACGCCAAAGGCGAGCAGCCGCACGTCCACCTGGCGGTGCGGGCCATGGGCGTGAATGGCGAGCGACTGAACCCGCGCAAGGCGCACCTGGCGGAGTGGCGTGACCGGTTCGCCCAGGAGTTGCGGCGAAGGGGTGTCGAAGCTGAGGCGACGCCACGGCGTGCGCGGGGGATCACGCAGAAGCCGGAGCGGACGCCGGTGCGGAAGGCCCGCGAGCGCTATGAGCGCACGGGGCAGAATGAGCCGCGAGTGCTGCGCGAGGCGCGGCGAGAGGCCGAGGCGCTGGCGCAGGGCAGGATCAAGGTCGAGGCGTGGGATCAGCAGATGCGCCGGCGTCAGGCGGAGGTGCGTAGGACCTATCTCGAAGCTGCAAAGGTCCTGGCGGCGTCGAGCAACGCCCAGGATCGCGCTCTTGCGCGCGACGTCGAGGCGTTCGTGAAAGCCATGCCCTCGCCGGTCAGCCGGCGGGTGGCGATGGCGCGGGGGTTGGCGGAAGGGCACCGCGCCCGCAAGGCGCCTGAGGATCAGCCGGAGCGCCAGGCATCGCCGGGCAAAGACCGACCGCGCGGGCGCTAGTTTAGGCAATTGAACCCGTCGGCCCTGCTGACCGCCAGCTTGATGACTCCCAATCAGCGCGTTCACTCGCCTGCCCAAGCTGGATGGTTGTGCCGACGGGATGTTGGCCCGCCCATTTCGCCTGGAGCGGATGTTCCGAACGCCCGAGACAATTTGAGGCCATGCGGGAAACACGAATCAGCGCGGGGGAGGGGGCCTTGATGCGTCGTACGCCTGGCTCGTTGCCCAGTTCGTGGGTCGATCGAACTTATCGTTGCCTAGCTAACAAATGTTCGCGACAGAATCCACAAGCATAGAGTGTTAGAATCACAATAACAACCTATGGACTAGCTGATGGGCGTGCTCCACTGTAGCTAAGTTGCGCGACCGTTGCACAACTTTCCCGGGGCATACAAAATGAGCACAATCACCGGTACCGCCGCAGACGACAGTCTTGTCGGAACGTCGACGGCCGACAGCATCTCGGGGCTTGCGGGAAATGACACGATTGACGGTGGCGCGGGCTCGGACACGATGGTGGGCGGCCTTGGCAATGACATCTACCTGGTAGATGTCAGCACAGACATTGTTACCGAGGCCGCCAGCGAGGGCGCTGACACGGTTCAGGCGAGCTCCGCCACCTTCACGCTGGGCCTGAACGTCGAGAACCTGACCTACACCGGGGCGGCAGCATTCACCGGCACGGGCAACAGCCTGGCCAACGCCCTGACCGGCGGCGGCGGCAACGACACGCTGTTTGGCGGCGGCGGAGCCGACACGCTGAACGGCGGAGGTGGGATCGATATCGCGGCCTACACCGTAAGTGGCAGCGCTGTCGTCGCCAGCCTAGCGGCTCCGGGCTCGAACACCGGTGAAGCGCTTGGTGACGTCTACAACAGCATCGAGGGTCTGCTGGGCACCAACGGCAGCGATACGCTAACTGGCGACGCGGGCGCCAACAGCCTGG
>NZ_CAXUPL020000008.1:0-104029 GCF_964252855.1 Phenylobacterium sp. LjRoot225
TCAGGCCGCCTCCGAGAGGGGCGGCAGCTCGCGCCACATGCCGGCATGCGCAACGACGTAGCCGAGGACCTCCAGGCCGGCGACGAACTTATGGGCTGAGGCGAGCTTGTAGGTGATCCAGGCGCAGCGCTCCGGGTTCCAGCTGAAGCCGGCCTTGCGAGCCTTGCCGTGGATCCTGCGAACCGCGCCGTCACTGAACGAGGCGCAGTCGTAGAGGCGGAAGGCGCAGGACACGCCCGACAGCGAGCCATAGGCTTCATCCCGCCAGGTGATGATGACGGTGCGAGACATCGCGGTCTCCTGATGTGGTTGGGGGAGGGCGCTTCGGGCGCCGTCTGCGCTAGGGCAGGGGGGCGAAGCCGCCGTCGTCGATATCGCCGCCGCGGCCCTCAAGCCGCAGCTGGCGCGCCCGGACCCGGCGCCTGGCGTAGGAGACCTCGTCGCAGAGACCGAACAGGCACGCCTCGGCGAGCTGGAAGGCGTGCGCGTAGCGCGGTGTCATGGGCGTCACGACGCTTTGGCGCGAGACGCCGAACGTCCGCATGCCGCACCTCAGGAGGAGTAACGGGCGAGCGCGCGCCGGATCTCCGGGTCCCGGTCGAGCGGCTTGGGCTTCCCCGGCCTGTAGGCAACCTCCGAGTGACCCTGGCAATAGGGGCCTTCGGCTGGCCGGCCGCAGTAGGTGAACCCGTCCAAGAGCGGGTCGCCGATTGGCCACTTGCACATATGCGCACTGAGCGTGAGCAGGGTCGCGCAGCCGGGGCCCTCATCGACGATCCGAGCCGGCTGAACTTTGGCCACAGTCGGAGGGCAGGCGACGCCCCTCGGCCTCGAAGGCGGCGCCGGGCGGGCCCTGGGCGGCCGCGGCGCGCGGAGGATCGTCCGCGCAGGCGGCGAGGGCGCAGCTCGGCCGGACAGTCCGATACGGTGAACTTTGCCGATCACCGCGTTGCGGGTGACCCCGCCGAGCTGCTTGGCGATCTGGCTTGCGGACATTCCATCCTGCCAGAGCTTCCTGAGTAGGTCGACGCGAGCGTCGGACCAGCCGAGGTCGGACATGGGGCAATCTCCTGTCTCGCTCCCTTCGAGCGCACCCCATCTGTCCCTTCCTCCATCCTCCTCAGCCCAGCGATAGCTGCGCCGTGGCGGCGGTCTCCTGGTGAGATTGAAGGGAGGCTCAGACGGCGATCGACGCCGCGGCCGTCGCCGGCGCACTGAAGGCGAGCAGGTAGTCAACGGCCCGTTGGGCGTGGCCCGAGGCCTCCATTAGCGCATTGGGGCGCGATTTCAGGATCTTCGCCCAGTGGCCCAAATAGGCGGCGTGGCTGTCGAGCAGCTGAGGGCGCAAACCGATCTGCAGACCCATGGCGCAGGCGGAAATCTCGGCGACCAGCTCCTCGAAGGCGTAGGCCTCATCGCCGAAACGCTTGCCGAACTCGCGGTTCAGCCGGTGGGCGGCTCCCGACCAGTGAACCGCCTCATGAGCTTTCGTCGCCAGGAAGTCATCGACGGTCTCGAAGGCCTCCGGCGGCGGTAGGCGGATGAAGTCCCCGCGGGGACTATAGCAGGCGCGGGAACCGCCGATCTCGATCTTGGCCGGAATGGCGTCAAGCACCGCATTACGGGCCGCAGCGCGGGCGTCGGGGTCGACCTCGGGGGCGGCCAGGTACCTTTCCGGGCAGTCGGTCAGGTCGGCCGCGTTGAAGACCGCGTAGGTCTTCATGTAGCGGGCGATCTTGGTCTCGCCCTCGCCGTCAGAGCCCTCGCCGGCGTCGCCGTCGACGATCCGCTGTTTGTAGAGAATCGCCGGCGCGGCCTTCGCGCCTTTCCGAACCGGCGCGCCGATCTCCAAGGCTTGTTTGAAGGTGAACCAGTAGGGCGAGGCGTAGCCGCGTACGGCGCCGGCGAAGGCCAGCAGCCAGGCGTTGGAACCGGTGAAGGCCTCGCCGTTGGACCGGAGCGGCAATGTGGGATCGGTCGAGTTGACCCACGGCTGGCGCCAGGGCGGCGTGCCCGCCTCGATACGGGCGACGATGTCGGTCATCAGGTCGGCGAAGGAGATGGACATGGCGCTGCTTCCAGGCGCCCAGGACCCATTCCCGGAGCGCTCGCCCGCTCCGGTCCCTTCCTTTTAGCCTTGCCCCGGGCCCGTCCGCCGCCGCCAACACAGAAGCGGATTGCGCCGACGGACATATACGGTCCGGCGCCCGAGCGCTGGACGAGCAAGGAGAGCGGTGAGTGCCCGGACCCCTCTGCCGTCAGCCTGAGGACACGCGCGAGGGATTGTGACCGCCAGCTGGAGGAGACCGCTTGCGGGCTCCGGAGGCGGCTCGGGCGGCGGAGACTTTGCGTAGCAAAGGCTCCGCGGAGGGCGAAGCGCGGAGTAGAGCCCGGTCCGCAGGACGCGCCCAACCCAATCGTCCTGGGCCGCCTGGATCGTGTCTCGGGTGAGCACTCGCGGAACGGCGTCAGCAGCAAATCCCGGCAGCTACGCTTGCCGTCGGAGGGTCGAGCCTAAATTGTGAATCTCTTCAACACTTTAGTGCAACCCATGGTCTACCAACCCGCCTGGCAGGGCCACCTGAAGCTGTCGCTCGTGACCTGCCCCGTCGCGCTCTACAAGGCCGTGGAACCGGCCCGCCGGGGCACGAGCTTCAACTTGATCAACCCGGAAACGGGCAACCGCATCAACATGAAACCGAAGGATCCGGAGCTGGGCGAGGTCAACCGCTCCGACCTCGTGAAGGGCTACGAGGTCGACAAAGGCCTGTACGTCACCGTCACCGAGGAGGAGATCCGCAACCTTCGGCTGGAAAGCAACGGCGCGATCCAGATCGAGCGGTTCGTGGCCGAGGCGGAGATCGACCGGCTTTACTGGGACGCGCCCTATTACCTGACGCCGGATGACGATCTGGCGCACGAGCCGTATCAGGTGATCCGCGAGGCGATGCGGGAGGGTGGCCAGGTGGCGCTGGCGCGTGTGGTGATGAGCGGGCGCGAGCGTCAGTTCGCGCTCGAGGTGCGCGGGAAAGGGATCGTGGCGCACGCCATCCGCACGCATCGGGAGGTGCGGCCGGCGGGCGAGTTCTTCGATCGCCTGCCGGACGGCGAGGCGGATCCGAAGATGGTGGCGATCGCCAAGCAGATCCTGCGCCAGCACGAAGGTCCGTTCGACCCGACGGCGTTCGTCGACCGCTACCAGGAAGCGGTGAGGGCGCTGATCGCGGAAAAGCAGAAAACCCATGGCCTCACCCGGTCGCGCAAGACCGCGCCGAATGAAGCCCAGATCACCGATCTGATGGCGGCGCTGAAAGCGAGCCTAGGCGGCTCATCGCCGCCGGCGCCACGCCGCGCGACGAAGTCCCGCGCGGCAGCGAGCGGCGCACCGAAGAAGCCCGGGGCGGAGAAGAAGGCGGCGAGTTAGCGGTCCGGAGTGGGACGGCGCACCACGCAGGCGCGAGCCCTCGTGGCAGGCCCTCGGCTGATTAAAACGAAAACCCCGCCGGGTTCGCCGACGGGGCTTCAAATTTGATGTCGCCGGGGGCTACTCCCGATCGTCGAGATGGAGCTTCTTGCGAGCGACCCGCTCGAAGAAGAGCCCGATCGCGAGGACGACGCCGCCGAAGATCAGGATCTGGATGGTGGGGTCATTCATCGGTTTTGGCCTTGTCGGCTAGAGCCTGAAGATGGACGCCGAGCACCACGAATGCAATGCCGACGACGATGGTCGCGACGATGCTGCCGGTCGGGATCCGCAGGACGGCTTTCGTCGCGAGGGGCGCGAGGACCCCGGCTGCGCCGGCCGCGGTCAAGGTCTTGCCGCCAAGGTCGATCGCTTCGCCGAGCTTCCGGATGAAGGTGCGCCAGTAGCGCTCGCTGGCGGCTTTCGGGTTTTTCGGGGTCACGGCGCTTGCGCGCTTGGGTTGGGGGCGGCGTTTCTCAATCATAGATCCTCCTCTGTGGCTGGCCGATTTGGCCGTGATGACGCCCTCAGCTGAGGCGGGAAGCAGAGCCCGGCAGTCACCCGCAGGGGGAACGGCCTTGCGCCGTTGACGGCCGGCGCTCCCGCCTACTGTGGCGGTCGTTCATCACGGCGTCGGCGAGCTTCAGAGGGCGGGCCTATTGGCCCGCCGCCTCCGCGCGCAGGCGCTGGGACTGCGGATGAGATAACCCGAACCGTGGCGATCTGCCACTGGCGCTCCGCGCAGGGTGCGCGCTTGCTTGGCGACGAGGCGTTGCACGGTGTCATCCGACACGGCGGCCAGGCCGAGGTCCCCACGATGTCGAGGAACGGACCGAACTCCGCGCCGCGTACGGCGCGGAGGCCGGTCCAAGGCTCAGGCCACGGCCTGGTGATCGATCCCAGCTTGGGCAGAAAAATCTGCCACTTCCTCGTCGGGCATGACGGCATCGCCCGACTCCGTCGAAGCGTCGTCAGACACAACCGGCTCAACGACGCCATCCTCCGGCGATTCGTCCTCCAGCTCGGCCTCGGCGGGCGCCAGCTGCCAGGAGAGCACCTTGGGCGCCCACTGGCGTTCGGCGCAGGCGTCGACCACGAAGGGGACGAGATCGTCCTTCTTCAGCGACGTCGCACGTGCGTCCTCGACCTGCATCTCATCGAGCAGCTCGATCAGCTGCTTCTTGGTGTGGAAGCCGAGGAAGGCCGCATCGGGTGTCCAGTGCACGGTGATGTCCGCGGTGCAGAGGTGGGCGATCTCGGCCGCCTCGGCGCGGGCGGACCGCCGGATCATGTCTTTCCGCTCTTCGCGCACATCGAGCGACATCGCCGTGAGCTCGGCGAGCAGGGCCATCTTCTCGCCGTGCGGCAGGCTGTCGACCCAGGCGATCGGCCGCAGGCCTGAGGCGCGGTAGGCGTCGCGCCGGGCCGCCAACCGGGCGCGGACCTCGCCGTCGAGCGCGGCGATCACAGGCGTCGAGCGGCGGCTGTAGGCCGTGGCGTCGATCTTCAGCGCCGAGCTGCCCTGGCGGACCCCTGCGGTGAACGTGATCGCCTTGAAGAGCTGGGCGATCAGCGCGGTTAGCGCCACGCCCGGATTGTCGGCCAAGTCGCGGATCAGGCCGCGGGTGGCGACGTCCGTGCGCGTCGCGTGCAACACGTTGCTGGCGCCCTCGATGTCGACCTCGACGTCGGGGATCTCAAGCTCGCGCTGGGCGGGCCCGCGGATGTCGTCTTCGCCATTCTCGCTTTCGTCGTCCTCGCCGTCGTCGCCGGCAGCGACGTTCTCGGCTGGGGTCCACACGCCGTAGAACTCGACGTCGAGCCCGTCCTGGGCGTCGGGCGTGATGAGGACCGCGCCGAGCTTCATGCTGGTCAGGGGCGCGGCGGCCAACTCCATCGTCGCCTGCAGGACCGGGAACAGCGTCTCGAAGGCGCTATCGCCCGCCAGGTCCACGTCGCCGATCGCCGAGCGGGCGGCTTCGAGCTTCTCGCGCGCGGCGACCACCTTCGCCTTCACCTCCGGCGCCAGGTAGTAGGTGTTGACGTAGGGCAGGCGCTCGAAGCCGTCAGGCGCGCCGTAGCCGCTCTCGCGGCCGAGGAAGACCGCGAACTCGAGCTGCTTGAACATCTCGACGAAGGGCTGCACCCGCTCGACCCAGAGCGCCTGCAGTTTGTCGGCGTCAAGCACGCGATCGGGCAGTTCGCCGAAGAGGTCGCTGGCCACACGGCCGCCGGCCTCGCTGTAGCGGGCGCCCACGAGGGTGAAACGAGGATCCTCGACGGTGATCTGTTCCCCGGTGACGGCCTGGTGCAGGTGGTAGTCGTGCAGCCGACCCTCCAGGGCGTCCTCCGCCATCTCGGCCTGCTGCGCCTTGTCCTCGAGCCGGGCGCAGAGCCGGACCTGCTTCAGGGTCATCTTGCCAGCGCGCAGCGCATCTAGAACGGTGTCGTGGACGCCGGCGAGCGCCTGCAGGCGCTTGATCTCGATCTCCGGGTAGCCGAGCGCCTTGGCGATCGCCCCGGTGTCCATTCTCGATTTGCGCAGCCTGCCGATCGTCAGGATCACGTCGGCGACGTGGACTGGCGCGCGCTCGGTGTTGGTCAGCGAGAGCGCGGCCAGCTGCTCGGCCTTGGTCTCGAAGAGCTCGCACTTGACCGGGTAGTCCTCGGCGATCCGGCCGGCCTCGAGCAAGCCGAGGAGAGCGTAGCGCCGGCGGCGGCCGTCGAGCGCCATATAGGGCTGCTCGTTCTTGCGTCCCGGCCGGATGGCGATCGGAATCAGGATGCCGGCCGCGTGGATGGTCTCGCCGAGCTGCGGGACGCCGGCGTCGATCGGCTCGTCGAAGCGCATATTCTCAGGCGCGAGGCCGACGTCCTTCAACGGGACGAAGATCTGCCGGTTGACCGGCTCGGCGGAGTTGGCGGCTTGGGACATCGGAGTGGGTTCCAGCGCCGTGGGCGAGGGCCATCCTGCCCCTGGGCGCATCCTGCGCCTCCCTTCCTCCCTTCTTTTTCAGAGGACGAACGGCTCCATCCAGCTGTCCGCAAGGCTTCGAATGCCGGGTTCGGCTCATCGCTGGGTTCCGGGACGAAGCGCTTGGCGCATGACCTCCCCCCTCTGGACGAATGATTGCGGCTGCGTGGAAACAGCCTCGGGCGATGCGCCGAGGCTGTTTCGCTCAATCGAACGACGATGGCGCCGGCGTATTCGTAACGCCCCCGGCAATGCTGGATGGCGTTGTCGGCCGTCTTGTAGACTTTCGGGATCGGAGCTGATCGCTGCAGAACGAGCAACTCGCCAGGGCGCCAGCTGACGCGCACGAACATTCGCCATCCGTCTTGCCCCAGACTGAGCCGGACCGCCTCGATGACCCCGCCGGCGGGGCGGGTCGTCAGTTGTCGGTCGCGGATGGAGCGTTCGGCGTCCACGTCGTCGGTAGGCTTGCCTGATCTAGGGGTTCGGGAATCGGTCATGGGATGGACTTGCCAGCACTACTCTTACGAGTAGCGGCGTTGACGTACAGCTAAGCTTAGTCATGCCGTGGGGAAGGGGAAGCGGCGTTGGCGGCTGAAGCCGCCGCGCCGCGCACGAGTCGCCTCCGCCGCGTGGCGGCGAGAGCGCGAGGGGCGTCAGTCCCCCGCTCGAGGCGGCGTCGACCTCCGCCGATCGCGAAGGATCAGTCCGAGCGCGCACGACGAAACAAACGACACGACAGCCGTCGTCGCCATCGGGCGCAGCGCGATCCCGGCCAGGTACAGATGAGAAAAGACCAGCAGGGCAGTCAGAGCGGCGGCCAGGACAACATGGGCAGCTGGCGCCGCAGCGACTGCCACGAAGTCGACTTCTGAGCGGGTTTGGGGGCGGTGAAGCATCGAGGTGGCCTCCGCCGGCGTCCGGAGCGCCACTCGCTCCGGCCTTACCGGCTCCCCGCCGGTCCCTTGCTCCCTCCTTTGGAGATCAGACTGCCCCGGCCCGCCCGCGCCACAGGACCAGCGCGTTGTTCACGATCGTGACGGTGACGGCGGCCACGAAGGCCAACATCAGGAGACTGCTGCGGCCAAAGATGGCCAGGACAACCGCCCAATACGCGATCCACGCGAGCCAAAGCCCGGGCGGCCCCAACCTTCGCAGGGCGAAGCGATAGAGCGGATTGCCCTCACGGGCCGCTCCGAGCGTCTCGTAGATGCGCAGCGTCGTCAGCATGTCGACAAAGGAGAGGGCGAGGGCGACCGGGATCGTCCAGGGATAGGCGCTCTGCGCGAAGGCCGAGAGTTCGGCGAAAGGAGCCACGCGGACCTCCACTGTGAGCTGTACAAGCGTCTTATCCTGAAGCTCGGATCGGCTGGTGCGGTTTCAGGGCCGCGCCTCAGAAAGACGCGCGGCAACCGAAGGCGGCGACGCCTTGTGTTCGGCGAGCTCGTTGAAATCGCCATGCGGCGCGGGCGGAAACTCGATCCACACCTTCAGCTGTTGCTGACGCAGTCGCTCCGCCAGGATCTCCGCGGACGCGGCGCCATCCTTGCCGCGATCGGCGGCGATCAGCACCGAGCGAACGCCTTGCGGAGCGTTCCAGGTCTTCAGGTTTCGCGTCGACATGAGCGCCCAGCCCGGTAGGCCGAAACGCTCTGTGGCCGAAAGGGTGGTGAAGAAGCCTTCCCCCACCAGCATCTCGCGAGCCGCGGGATCGATGCGTATCGCGCAACTCGACGGAACCTGACCGACTGTTTTGCGCGGCAAGCGAAGGTCGCTTGCTCGGCGGCCGTTCGCAGCGAGGTAGGTCACCTCCACGGCGGTGAAATCGCCTTCGGCGTCGACGATCGCGGCGAGGAGGGCAGGGCGCCGATAGCGGCTCTCCGCGTAGGCTGCCACCGGCGTCTCGGTGCAATGGCGGCCAACGTCGGGCCCGGGGAGCGTACGATTCACGTGGCGGAGCCGGCAGTGACGCTCGGAAAGCGTTCCCGAAAGCCCGCGCCCGTCCTCCCAGATCCTTCGAGCCGCGGCTAGGCGCTGCGTGTGAGACGCCGGCGCGCCGCGGTCGGACCGGTCAGCGCGCCGTTCGATGGCGATCGACGTCGGCGCATTGTCATCGTCGATCAGACGACGTTCCCGGAGGTCGTCGAGAACCTCACGCCAATCGCAATCGCCGAAAGTGTGCACGATCACCCGGCCGCCCCGGAGCAGCAGGGACACGGAGCGATCGACAGGGCTGTGCCCGGGAGCCGGAATATTCGCCCGCATCCCGCCGTCGTAGAGATCTCCTCCCAGGGCTCTAACGATGTTGGCTAGCGACATGACACAACCTCCGCGATCATAAGACCACAGAACACGTGCATGACAATTCCTCCGTTGCTCGCGAGCGATCGCAGCACCGGACCCACCCCTTTGTGCTTTCAGAACTGATCGATCTTGGCCGCAGCGCGATCGCCCGAGCCGGCTCAGTCAGCTATGGGAAGCCATGAGCGAAGACCTCGGCCTTGGCGTGGCGTATCCGGCCCTACGCCGCATCGTCATCGCGGTCGCTCTCCTGAACCTCGCCTACTTCGGGATCGAGTTCGCCGTTGCGTTGTCGATCGGCTCGGTCTCGCTGTTCGCCGACTCCGTGGACTTTCTCGAGGACGCGTCGGTCAATCTGTTGATCGTGGTCGCCCTAGCCTGGACCGCAAAGTGTCGGGCGAGGGTCGGCATGGCGCTCGCCGGCATCCTGCTCGTTCCCGGCCTCGCCACGCTCTGGACCGCTTGGGACAAGTTCAACGTCCCGGTCGCGCCCGACCCGGGGCCGCTTTCGCTGGCAGGGCTCGGCGCGCTCGCCGTGAACCTGACCTGTGCATTCATGTTGGCCCGCTACCGTCAGCACAGCGGCAGCCTCACAAAGGCGGCCTTCCTGTCAGCGCGCAACGACGCCCTCGCCAATGTTGCGATCGTGGCGGCGGGACTGGTCACGGCCTTTCTGTGGCGCTCGGCCTGGCCCGACCTGATTGTCGGTCTGGCCATCGCCCTCATGAATGCCGATGCGGCGCGCGAGGTGTGGAGAGCCGCCCGCGAAGAGCACCGCGCCGCGGCCTGAGACGGCACGAAGGTCAGCGGTGCCGCCAGACCTTGACCGAGCTGATGAGCAGGACCCCAGCCAGGACCGGGAGCAGGACGGCGTTGGGGACGATGCCCAGCAGGGTCGCACCGATGGAGCTACCGACGATCGAGCCGGCGGCCATCACGGCGAGGAACAGGCGATTGCGACCGAGCACGGCGAAGCTACTGTCTCGGCTGTAGCGGGTGAACCCAATGATCATGGTGGGGAGGCTGACCGCGAGCGACAGGCTTCCAGCGAGTTTGATATCGGCGCCGAAGAGCAGGACGATTGTGGGGATCAGCAGTTCGCCGCCCGCGACGCCGAGCAGCGAGGCCACGACACCGATGAGGAAGCCGGCGCCGACGCCAACGGCGATCTGGAGCGGTCCCGCCAGTAACGCCCCGCCCGTGTTGGTCGTGTCATGTCCGACCAGCAGCACGATCGCGATCGCCACCAGCAGGACGGCGATGATGCGATAGAGCGTCTCCGACCGTAGGCGCGTCGCCCATCCTGCGCCGAACCACGCGCCAGCGAGGCTCCCGGCCAGCAGATTGGCGATCACCGTCCAGTGCGCTGATAGCTCCGACAACGGCACCGCCATTAGCCGAAACGGCAGAGCGCTGGCCACGACGACGAGGCTCATCGCCTTGTTCATGATCACCGCTTCGAGCGGTCCGAAGCCGAACATTCCGATCAGCAGCGGCAAGCGGAACTCCGCGCCGCCCAGACCGATCAGACCGCCCAACGCTCCGATCGCCCCGCCGCCGCCGAACGCAGCAGCGAGGTCGCGCTTCCTTGGTTCAACCGACGCTGAGGTCACGGCTGCCGATCCATTAGTTCGACAGCGGCTTTAGAGTCGAACGACCTCGCCGTCTTCCTTCGTGAAGCTCTCCGGCTTGCGGTCCAGGAGCTCGAGCACCGCCTCTGACGGCCGGCTGAGCTTCACACCCTTGGGTGTCACGACGATCGGGCGGTTCACCAGGATGGGGTGCTCGACCATGGCGTCCAGGATGGCGTCGTCGCTGACGTTCGGCTCGAGAAGTCCCAGTTCAGCGGCCGGGGTTCCCTTGTCCCGCAGGATGTCGCGGGGCTTGGCGTCCATTGATGCCAGCAGCTCCTCCAGCTGGGGCTTCGTCCAGCCGACCTGGAGATACTCGACGACGTTTGGCTCGTAGCCGGCCGCTTTGACGATTGCGACGGTGTTTCGCGAGGTCCCGCACGCCGGGTTGTGGAAGATGGTGATTGGAAAGTCGCTCATGACGCAGATCTCCGGCCCAGAAGCCAGTTGAAGGTGATCACCGCCACGAGCCCGCCGACCACTTGGCCGGCGATGAACAGTGGGGCAGAGGCCGGCGCGATGCCGGCGAAGGTGTTGGTCAGGCTGCGGGCGATCGTCACCGCAGGGTTGGCGAACGAGGTCGAGGCCGTGAACCAGTAGGCCGCCGTGATGTAGAGGCCGACGAGCATCGGCGTGCTCTCGGGCTTGAACCGCAGCGAGCCCAGGATGGTGGCGACGAGGCCGAAGGTGGCCACCGCCTCGGCGAACCCTTGCGGTAGTCCGTCACGCACCTTGGCGGACACCTGCAGGATCGGCTCGGCGAACATCAGGTGCGCCGCCCAGACGCCGATGATCGCCGCTACGGCCTGGACCGCGATGTAGGCCAGCGCCAGGCGCCAGCTCAGCTCGCGTTTGGCCGCAAACATGACGGTCACCACGGGGTTGAAGTGCGCGCCCGAGATCGGCCCGAAGATAGTGATCAGCACGACCAGAGCCGCACCGGTCGCCAGCGTGTTGCCGAGCAGGGCCACAGCGGCGTTCCCCGCCGCCAGGCGATCGCCCATGATCCCCGAGCCGACCACGACCGCCAGCAGCAGCGCCGTGCCGAGCGCCTCCGCGGCCAGCCGTCGCGCGGGGCCGAAAGGCTCGAGCGGCGGCTCGAGACTGGCGTCCAACGGCCGCGCCGCTCGGGGCAAGGTTTCGACAGGAGCGTTCATTCCGCGGTCGCCGCGGGCGCGTCGCGGGTCTGGCCGATATCCTCGAGACGCTTCTGAAGTCCGAGGCGATCGAGCGAGGCCATCGGCAGGTTCATGAAGAGCGAGATGCGATTGTTGAGCATGCGATAGGTGTCGGCGAAGGCGATCGCGATCTCGGCGGGCGATCCCGTCGCCAGGGCCGGATCCGGCATGCCCCAGTGGGCCGTCATCGGCTGGCCGGGCCAGAACGGACAGACTTCGCCGGCGGCGTTGTCACAGACGGTGAATACGAAATCGAGTTCCGGCGCGTCGGGATTCTGGTCCCGCGTGAATTCCTCCCACGCCTTCGACCGCAGACCATCGGTGTCGTGATGCATCTGCTCGAGGAGATCCAGAGCGTGCGGGTTGACCTTGCCCGTCGGCATCGAGCCCGCCGAGTAGGCCTTGAACCGGCCGCGACCGATCCGGTTCATGATCGCCTCGGCCAGGATCGAGCGACACGAGTTTCCCGTGCACAGGAAGAGGACGTTGTAGACCTTGTTAGGGGCCGCCTCGCTCATTGGTTTTGCTCCCTCATGCGCAGCGCCCCTCGGCCTCGCAGCATTGGCTGGCGATGGCGACCAGGGGCGCGCAGATCTCGGGCGAGCCGCCGCAGCAATCCTCCATCAGGAAGGCGAGCAGCTCGCGCATGGCGTCGTAGTTGGCGCTGTAGATGATCGAGCGGCCGTCCCGCTTCGACGTGATCAGGCCGGCGTGGCTCAGGATGTTCAGGCTTGCCGACAGGGTGTTGGGCAGCACCTCGAGCCGCCGAGCGATCTCGCCTGCCGCCAGGCCTTCGGCACCCGCCTGGATGAGCAGGCGGAAGGTCGAGAGACGGCCTTCGTGGGCCAGCGCGCTGAGACTTGAGACCGCGGACTTGGTTTCCATATTTCGACAATAGGTGAATTGTGCGACAGATTGAAGTCGCTTCCGCAGCCCTCCTCCCCGAGGCTATCCATGACCGACTTTCCCGCCCTGCAGCCGCAGTTCGTCGACCCGCCCCGGCTCGAAAAGCTTGAGCCCCGGACCCGCGCGAGCCATCCGCCGCGGATCCTGCTGCTGTACGGTTCGCTGCGCGAGCGGTCGTACAGTCGGCTGCTGACCGAGGAGGCGGCCCGCATCCTTCAGCGCCTGGGCGCGGAGACGCGGATCTTCGATCCTCGCGACCTGCCGTTGCCGGACTCGGTCTCGCCGGATCATCCCAAGGTCCAGGAGCTGCGGGCGCTGTCGACCTGGTCTGAAGGGCAGGTGTGGTGCAGCCCGGAGCGTCACGGGGCCATCACCGGGATCATGAAGGCGCAGATCGACTGGATCCCCCTGGAGGTCGGCAGCGTGCGGCCGACCCAGGGACGCACGCTTGCGGTGATGCAGGTCAGCGGCGGTTCGCAATCATTCAACGCCGTCAATGCACTGCGCCTGCTGGGTCGCTGGATGCGCATGATCACCATCCCCAACCAGTCCTCGGTCGCAAAGGCGTTCCAGGAGTTCGACGAGGCGGGCCGTATGAAGCCGTCGGCCTATTACGACCGGGTCGTGGACGTCATGGAGGAGCTGGTGAAGTTCACCCTCCTGACCCGGGATCGTTCGGACTACCTCGTGGACCGCTACAGCGAGCGAAAGGCTGACGGCCGCCTGCCGGACGGGGCAGAGCTCGCCGCGGCCGCGATGGAGCACGAGGCGCGTTGATAAGCTCGGGCAGAACCGCCAGCTCACCACGCCCGCCACCAGGTCTTAGATAGTAATTGCCCGGGGACGGTGGGCATTTACTTGGCACGAGCGCCCGTCACATGTTCTTTGGCGGTACGACGCGGGCGACCCGCGCCCCAGCTGATCGAGCAAGAGCACGGGCCGCGAAATGCAGCGGACGGCTGAAATTCGGTCGCCCGCGCGGGTTCAAATCATTGCGGCACGCCGACTGGGCTAGCCGCGGATATACCCGTCGTGAACTTCGGATTTCCCGCCCATGCCGGGCGCTGATGGATGCGCTCGTGCGCAGCAGCGTCTACGCCGACCACGCTCGGCGCACCTCCCATGGCGAAGCTCGAGTTTTCCGAGCTGGCCTGAACGTGCGCGGCGGCGTCTACGCCGACCACGCTCGGCGCGGACGCTCCCGTGGTGAATTTGGGATTTCCCGACAGAGCATAATCTTGGCCTGAGTATGTGGCGCAATTGGTAAGGCCAGCGCCCAATACGGCGATGGCGAGAACCTTCTGAATGTTCCTCATCACATTCTCCTTCTGATCCCCGTCGGCAGCCACCGAATGGCCGCGACGGCTTGTAGGCGGACACATGTCCGCCAGCGCTTTGGGGATCAGACGAGAATCGGCGGCCTGAGCGGGGGCGGCCTTTGCAATCCCGACAGCCGATAAAGACGAGGCGCGGGCCAACGCCTTGCCTGCTCAACTACAGCGGCCGCCGATATGGAGACCGGAGCCAGAACAATGGCGGGCGAGCAGTGGCAGCCGGCGGTGAGTGGCGTCGACATATCGCAGCCGCCCATGTGGCAGGCGCAGTCCGCCGCTGTCGCAGGGCAGGGACAGGGAGCCGCGCCGCTCGCATAGACCGGCGCGACCGCGATGGCCAAGGCGACGATCGCGGCTACAAGCACACCGAGACGCCTCATGGCGCTAGCCTACCACGCTGGGGCCAATCATGAGGTCATGAGGCCGTTACTTGGTCAGCGATAGACGCCGCACGCGCTCTGTCGAGTGCAAGCTTCGCAGTCTGTCGTGGAATTTAGATGACTTGTCCGACCGGCACGCTAGCCTGAAGCGTGATGCGCTTCGTCGTCGCCCTCCTGGCCGTCCTTGGCCTGCTCGCGAGCCCGGTCGCCGCTGCGGCGGCCCAGGTTGCGTGCAACGGGCATGCCGACCAGGCGATGGCCGCCATGCCCATGACCGACATGGACGGGATGCATCGGATCGATGCGCAGAAGCCCGACCCCTGTTGCGACCACAGCAAGAACGAGCGGCCGTCGAAGCACCACGACTCTGACTGTGTGCAGGCTTGCGCGGCGATGTGCGGCGTTGTCGCCGCCCTGCCGAGCACGCCGGTCGCGGCCCCGCTGCCCCTGGTGGAACAAGCACCCCACCCATCAGTCGTGGCCTCTTTGCACCCCCACGAGCCTAGTCGGCTCGAAAGACCTCCCAGATCGATCGCCTGAGCCTGCGGGCTTGAGCCCGCGGGATCGCGCGCCCCGACTCCGTCCGGGCATCGGATCGATTTTCAGGGAGATTTCCCATGACCAACCGTAGCTTCACGGCCCTCAGCGCTCTGGCGCTGGCACTCTCCATCGCGGCCTCCGCCGCCCACGCTCAGCCGTACGGCAAAGGCGGCAACTATAACGTCGCACCCTCTTCGGCCTCGTCTGCTCAGGACGAGCACAAGTCCCACATGCGTCAGACCAAGTGCGACTGCTCCATGATGAAGTCCGATGGGGCTATGCGCGATCAGTGCATGTCCATGATGTCTGGCCACCGCGGCGAGACCGCGCAACCCGGTCAGGCCGGCTAGGCTCCCAACCCCGCGGCTACTTATCCCCGCCCCGGGGACGGAGGGCGTTCGGCGGGCGGCTTGCCTGTCCGCCGACGCTTCCTGCGTGCGGATGCAGTCCCTTCCTACCTTAGGAGCCAATATGCGGCCCTGCTGGCTGATGTTGACCTCGGCGCTGTTCGCCAGCGCCACGCATGCTGCACCGCTCACCTATGAAGCGGCGCTGAAGCTCGCCGCCAATTCAGCGCCGAGCCTGGAGGCGAAGGCGCTGGACGTCCGGTCCGCACAGGCGTCAGCCATGGCTGCAGGGCGGCTGCCGGACCCGAAGCTACGCTTCGGTCTCGACAACTTCCCAATCTCTGGACCGCCGGCTGGTCGATTTGGACCGGACAGCATGACGATGGCGACGGTCGGCGTTATGCAGGACGTGCCGAACGGAGCCAGGCGCCGAGCGGCCCGCGACCGCGCCGCCGCCGATATTGGCGCGGCGGAATCCAGCCAGGTCGTCGAGGCCCGCAATGTTCGGACCGCGACCGCCCTCGCGTGGGTCGATCTCTACTTCGCGAGGCGTCGCCTCGCGGCGCTCGATGAGATTGCGACCACGCTCGAGCCGCTCCGAAAGACCGCGCCCTCGCAGCTCGCCTCCGGCGCTAGCAGGCCGGCGCAGACTGTGGAGCCTGAACAGATGGTCGCCGCCCTCGACGACCGGCGCGCCGATCTCGCCGCGGCTGTAGCCAAAGCGCGCGCCGAGTTGGCGCGCTGGACTGGCGATCCGGATCCCGAGGTCGCGGGAACCCCGCCACAGCTTGAGATCGACCCCGGGGCGTTGCGCGCCGGCCTTGATCATCATCCCTCGCTCCTGGCCTACGACGCCATGGAGCGCCAGGCCGGCGCCGAGGTGGCGGCGGCGCGAGCCGAGAAGCGGCCGGACTGGAGCTGGGAGCTCGCCTACCAGCACCGCGACCCGATGTGGGGCGACATGGTCTCGGTTGGCGGGACGATGAGCCTGCCGCTGTTCGCGCGGAAACGTCAGGACCCGGTCATCGCGGCCCGGACTGAGACCGCGTCACGCGTGCGGATCGAGCGGGAGGCGGCGCGTCGCGCGTTGGTCGCCCAGCTCGACGTCGACGTGGCCGACCACCTCATGCACCACGACCGGCTCATGCGGGCGCAGAGCACGCTCGTGCCGCTCGCCAGACGCAAAGCGGACCTCGAACGATCGAGCTACGCCGCTGGCACGGCGAGCCTGTCGGACGTGCTGCAGGCTTTTGTGGCGCTCGCAGAAGTTCGCGTGGACGCCCTGGACCGCGAGGCGGACGTGGTCGGCGACGCGGTTCGCATCAATCTCACCTACGAGACTTCGAACCCATGAGCCCGATCCGCTCCCTGAGCCCTGCGCGCCTGGCGCTTGCCGCCGCCGCTATCGCCCTGGTGGCGGGCGCCGCCGGCTACGGCTTGGGCCATCTCGGCAAGTCGCCGGCCCCCGCTCCTTCGACGTCGGCGGCAGGTCGAAAGGTTCTCTACTGGTACGACCCGATGGTGCCAGCCCAGCACTTCGACAAGCCGGGCAAGTCACCGTTCATGGATATGCAGCTGGTCCCCCGCTACGCGGATGAAGGACCGAGCGCGGCGTCCGGCGTCCAGATCGACCCGGCCCGGCTGCAGAGCCTCGGGGTTCGGTATGCGACCGTCGAGCGCACAGACTTCGCCGACGAGCTCACCGCCCCGGGCGTGTTGGAGTTCAACCAGCGCGACGTCGCCATCGTCCAGGCCCGGGCGAACGGCTTCGTGCAACGGGTCTACGGCCGCGCCCCCGGAGACGTCGTACGCGCCGGCGCGCCGATCGCCGACCTGCTGGTCCCGAGCTGGGGCGGGGCCCAGGCGGAGTTTCTGGCCGTGCGACGGACCGGCGATCCAGCGCTCGAGGCGGCCGCGCGCCTGCGCCTCCGCCTCCTGGGGATGCCGGAAGGCCTGATCGAGGCCGTCGCGCGCCGCGGCCAGGCGCAAACGGTCATCACGTTCACCAGCCCGATCGGCGGGGCCATTCAAACGCTCGACGTGCGTCAAGGCATGGCGGTGAACATGGGCCAGACGCTCGCCCAGGTCTCCGGCCTCGGCACGGTCTGGCTCACCGCGGCCGTGCCGGAGGCGCAGTCAGGCCAAGTCCGAATCGGCGCGCCGGCCCGTATAGATTTGGCGGCATTCCCGGGCGAAGCCTTCACCGGGCGCATCGCCGCGGTCCTCCCCGCCGCCCAGGCGGAGAGCCGGACCCTTCAGGTGCGGGTGGAGCTATCCAATCGCGGCGGACGGCTGCGGCCGGGGATGTATGGAACCGCGCACCTTGGCGGGACTGCGCACCCGGCCCTGTCGGTTCCGTCCGAGGCGGTGATCCGCACCGGCAAGCGCGCCATCGTCATGGTCGCGGGGCCCGGCGGAAGATTCCAGCCTGTCGAGGTCCAGCTCGGCCGGGAGGACGGCGCCCGCACGGAGATCCTGGCGGGCTTGAGCGAGGGCCAGAAGGTGGTCGCGTCGGGCCAGTTCCTGATCGACTCCGAGGCCAGCCTCGCCGGTCTGCAGGCACAGGCGGTCGGCACGGCGCCCGCAACGCCGCCGCCACAGCCGAGGGCCGCGCTCTACGAGACGCGCGGCCGGATCGAGTCGCTCACGGCGGACTCCATCACGCTCAGCCATGAGCCGGTTCCTGCGATCGGCTGGCCGGCCATGACCATGACCTTCAAGCTCGGGTCGCCGGCGCTGGCGAAAGGCGCGAAGGTCGGCGACCGCGTGGCCTTTGGCTTCGAGCAGAAACCGGACGGGCCGGTCGTGCAGCGGCTCGCGCCGACGGGCGCGCAATGATCGCGGCCCTGATCCGCGCTTCGGTCCGGCATCGCATCTTCGTGCTGCTGGGCGCGTTGGCCCTGCTCGCCGCCGGCGTCCTGGCCTTGCGCTCGACGCCGGTGGATGCGCTGCCGGATCTCTCCGACGTGCAGGTGATCATCCGCACGCCCTATCCGGGCCAGGCGCCGCAGATCGTCGAGAACCAGGTCACCTATCCGCTCGCGACCACCATGCTGTCGGTTCCGGGCGCCAAGACGGTGCGCGGCTATTCCTTCTTCGGCGATAGCTTCGTCTACGTCCTGTTCGAGGACGGAACGGACCTCTACTGGGCCCGCTCGCGGGTGCTGGAATACCTGAACCAGGTGCAGAGCCGGCTGCCGGATACGGCCAAGCCGGCCCTCGGACCCGACGCAACCGGCGTCGGCTGGGTCTACGAATACGCCCTCGTCGACCGGACCGGCCACAACGACCTCTCGCAGCTGCGGTCGCTGCAGGACTGGTTCTTGCGCTACGAGCTGAAGACCCTGCCGGGCGTGGCCGAGGTCGCCAGCATCGGCGGCATGGTCAAGCAGTACCAGGTGGTGCTCGACCCGGTGAAGCTCGCCGCCTACGGCGTCACGCACCAGCAAGCTGTCGCCGCGATCCGAGAGGCCAATGCGGAGACAGGCGGCTCGGTGCTGGAGCTGGCCGAGGCCGAGTACATGGTCCGCGCCTCCGGCTACCTGAAGACGCTGGACGACTTCCGCGCCATCCCCCTGAAGACCGCGGCCGGCGGGGTTCCGGTCCGGCTTGGCGACGTGGCTGCGATCCAGCTTGGGCCGGAAATGCGCCGCGGCGTGGCCGAACTGAACGGGCAGGGCGAGGTCGCCGGCGGGGTGGTGATCCTGCGCTCGGGTAAGAACGCCCGGGCGACCATCGCGGCGGTGAAGGCCAAGCTGGCCGAGCTGAAGAAGAGCCTGCCGCCGGGCGTCGAGATCGTCCCGACCTATGACCGCTCGCAGCTCATCGACCGCTCGATCGGCAACCTGCGCGAAAAGCTGATCGAGGAGTTCATCGTCGTCGCGCTGGTCTGCGCGCTCTTCCTCTGGCACGTCCGCTCGGCCCTGGTGGCGATCCTGACATTGCCGCTGGGCGTCGTCTTCGCCTTCCTGGTCATGCGCGCCCAGGGCGTGAACGCCAACATCATGTCGCTGGGCGGCATCGCCATCGCTATCGGGGCCATGGTCGACGCCGCCGTGGTGATGATCGAAAACGCCCACAAGAAGATTGAACGATGGGAAGCCGCCCATCCCGGCGAGCATCTGCAGGGTGAACGGCGCTGGAACGTGATCACCGAGGCCGCCGCCAAGGTCGGACCGGCGCTGTTCCTCAGCCTGGTAATCATCACCCTCAGCTTCGTGCCGGTCTTCTCCCTCCAAGGGCAGGAAGGACGGCTGTTCTCACCGCTCGCCTTCACCAAGAGCTACGCCATGGCCGGCGCGGCGATCCTCTCGGTGACCCTGGTGCCGGTGCTGATGGGCTGGCTGATCCGCGGCCGCATCCCGGCGGAGAGCAGCAATCCCATCAATCGGTGGCTGGCCGCCGCCTACAAGCCGCTGCTGGACCGGGTCATGCTGCGGCCGCGGACGACGCTCATCGTCGCCGTGTTGGCCTTCGCCACCACGGCCTGGCCGTTGGCCCATCTCGGCGGCGAGTTCATGCCGCAGCTCAACGAAGGCGACCTGCTCTACATGCCCTCGGCCTTGCCGGGGCTCTCCGCCGCCAAGGCTGGGGAACTGCTCCAGCAGACCGATCGGCTGATCAAGACCGTGCCGGAGGTGCAGAGCGTGTTCGGCAAGGCCGGCCGGGCGGAGACCGCCACGGATCCCGCGCCGATGGAGATGTTCGAGACCACCATCCAGTTCAAGCCGCAGAGCCAGTGGCGGCCCGGCATGACGCCGGAGAAGCTCGTCGAGCAACTGGACCGCACGGTGAAGGTCCCCGGCCTCGCCAACGTCTGGGTCCCGCCGATCCGCAACCGCATCGACATGCTGGCGACCGGCATCAAGAGCCCGATCGGGGTGAAGGTGTCCGGCGCCGACCTCGCCGAGCTGGACCGCATCGCCCACGACGTCGAGACGGTGGCCAAGACCGTCCCGGGCGTCAGCTCGGCGCTCGCGGAACGGCTGACCGGCGGACGATATGTGGACGTCGATATCGATCGCGCCGCGTCCGCCCGCTACGGCCTGAACATCACCGACGTGCAGGCGATCGTCAGCGGCGCCGTCGGCGGCGAGAATGTGGGCCAGACCGTGGAGGGGCTGGCCCGCTATCCGATCAACGTCCGCTATCCGCGCGAGCTGCGCGACAGCCTTGAGGGCCTACGCACCCTGCCGATCCTGACCCCCGCCGGCCAGCAGATCACGCTGGGAACCGTCGCCAGGTTGCAGATCGCCGATGGGCCGCCGATGCTCAAGACCGAGAACGGCCGGCCCTCGACCTGGGTCTATGTCGACGTGCGCGGGCGCGATTTGGCCTCGGTTGTCGGCGACCTGCAGACGGCGGTCGCCAAGGACGTAAAGCTCTCGCCCGGCGTCTCGATCGCCTACTCCGGCCAATTCGAGTACCTGCAACGCGCGGTCGAACGGCTCAAGCTCGTCGTACCAGCCACGCTGCTGATCATCTTCGTCCTGCTCTACGTCACCTTCGGCCGGTTCGACGAGGCGGCGCTGATCATGGGAACCCTGCCGTTCGCGCTGACCGGCGGGATCTGGACGCTGTACCTGCTGGGTTTCCACCAGTCGGTCGCCACCGGGGTGGGCTTCATCGCGCTGGCCGGCGTCTCGGCTGAGTTCGGCGTGGTCATGCTGATCTACCTGAAGGAGGCGCTCGCCGAGCGCGGCGACAATCCATCGGAGAAGCAGGTCGCCGAAGCGGTTCGCGAAGGCGCGCTGCTGCGGGTCCGTCCAAAGGCGATGACCGTCGCCGTTATCCTCGCGGGTCTAGCGCCTATCCTCTTCGGCCACGGAGCCGGCTCCGAAGTCATGAGCCGCATCGCCGCGCCGATGATCGGCGGCATGCTGACGGCCCCGCTGCTCTCGATGTTCGTCATTCCCGCTGGCTACCTGCTGCTGCGCCGGCGGCGATCCCTTCCTGCAGCTTTTCAACCCAAGGAGACACCATGAAACTCTCGACTCTCGCCGCCCTCGTCGGCTTCACAGCGGCTATCGCCGCACCTGCTTTCGCCGACGACATGAAGGGCATGGCGATGGGCCCGGCGGCCGCAGCCAAGACGGGTCACGCCACGGGCGTGGTGACGGCGGTGGATTCCAAGGCCAAGACCGTCACGATCAAGCATGGCCCGATCGCTGCCGTCGGCTGGCCGGCAATGACGATGACCTTCAAGGCCAACCCGCCGGCGCTCGCGAGCAAGGTCAAGGCCGGCGACAAGGTCGCCTTCAACGTCAAGGTTGAAGGCGGCAAGAACGAGATCACCGCCATCAGCAAGCAGTGAGCCGCAACGGGGTGGTCAGATGCGACTTGGCCACCCCGCCTCGCGTTGAAAGACTGGACGCCCCGGTGTCCGACTTTCGGATTGGAGCCAAGGACAATGAACTGCGGCGCCATGATGAGCGGATCCGGCGGGATGCTGATGATGGGCGGGATGGCCGTCGAATGGCTGATCCTGCTTGTTCTAGAAGTGCTCGCGATCGCGGCCCTGATTAAATATCTGCGTTCGCCTGGCCGGGTGCCGTAAGCCGCGCCGTCGTGGCGCGCACCCGGTTGCTGCCTGCTCCGGCACGCCCGTGTCCGGGCCCCAACCGCTCACTCTGGCGGCGCTCGCCGAGATGCGACTTGCGCCAGCTGCGCACAACGGTTGCAGCTCAGCCTATAAGCGAATCTACTCGCCCCACGCGCTGACCAGTCGCCTCACGGGTGAAAGCGCGACTATCAAAAAGCTGCTATCTCGCGCGGCCAAGTCTCGGCCGCCGAGGGGGAGGGGCGTGAATGGGTGACACGAACGGCCGTGCTGACCAGGAGTCGGAGGAGACTTGGATCCAGTCGGCCACGAACCCCGACCAGCAAATCCGACTCCGCAGCCTCGGGATCTATCTTGAGAATGGCGGATCTGTCGTCGACTGCCGCGTGATCGAAGACGCCGAGGGCCTCTGGACGATCTACGTCCGGCTCAGCGATCGGCCGGGCGAGCACCGGGTCAACATGTACAAGTCCGACCAGCCGAAAACCTACCGAGCCGTCAATCTCGCTGTGAACACGATCCGCGACGACTTCGGCTACTTCGGCCCCGTCGTGCTGTCGACGGAGCGCCGCGCCGGCGGCCCTCGACAAACCTCGAGTGAAGCCGACGAGGCGGAAGGCTGAAGCGTGGCTAGGGGAGCCGTTGCGGGTCTCGCCGTTGCGATCCTGGCCGTCGCGGGACATGCCACGCCGGGTCATGGCCAGCCGCGGCGCGAGCCACAAGAGATCGTCGGCCGGGCCGACGTGATCGACGGTGACACCTTCAGGATCGGTCGCCAGTCGATCCGCATTTGGGGGATCGACGCTCCGGACGACGATCGTAAGGCGTTCGGCACGCGCGCGCTGCGCCAGATCGTGCGGGCGCCGGTCCTGACCTGCCGCCCGCTCGGCCGGTCCTATCAGCGCATCGTCGCGCGCTGCGTAGACGAGCGCGGCAGGGACATCGCCTGGCAGATGGTCGAAACCGGATGGGCGCTCGACTGGCCGCGGTTCTCGCGGGGCTTTTACCGGCCAGCGGAAGCGCGCGCCAGGGCGCGCCGGGCTGGAGTCTTTGGCACAGATCAGCCGCTCTGGCGTGACCTGGACTAAATGATCGCTATCTGTTCCGACCGGCGGATGTTGTGCCGCGAGAGGCTGATCGCGAAGGACCGCCAAGCGCGCTAGGAGGCGTTGACGTCCTCACAGCGAGCTTCAGCCGAAGACGTTGGCGGGCTCTTGGCCATCTCCAGCCAGTGTGCTCCGAGAGCGGCATAGGCCGCCATCATCGCGCGGTCCTCGCACCAGTCGGCGAGATCACGGGTGGCCTCCGCCATGCGGTGGCAGTGTGCGATCCAGCGTCGGGCGCGCTCATCGTCCATTCAAGCGCTCCACTTTTGCGCGAGTTTAGGCGACGCACTGTCCGACAGGATAATCACCGGCTCATTAACGCTCCCCCTGTCGTACGAAAGAGCCAATGGTGATGTGTCAACTAAAGGTAGCACACCCCCTCGGTAAGCAACCCAGAAGCTTTACCGCGACGCCCACCTTGCGGCTATTCCACCAAACCATCAGAGTGCATTGCAACCACGCCTGAGGCTGCGTAGGGCTTTCCATGCGTCGGGAGCCTGACGCGAGGAACGTCTTGTTTTACTTGCGGCTGGTACAGCGTAGCTGGGGCTGGAAAATATGGGCAGGGTCCTCGTGGTCGAAGATGACCACGCAATCTGCGAGATCATGTGCGAGGCGCTGCGGGACAGCGGACACGCCGTCGAGTGCGTGAACAACGACCAAGAGGCCTATGAAAGGATCGCCGGCGTCCCCACGCTCGAGGGGCTGGTGCTGGATGTAAACCTCGGGAAAGGAACTACGGGCTTTGACGTCGCGCGCTTCGCCCGGCAAGTGATCCCCGATCTCGCGGTCGTCTACGTTAGCGGCGAAGCACCTCAGACCTCGTTCAAGGCCTTCGGCGTGCCTGAGAGCGTTTTCCTTCCGAAGCCCTTCTCGCCGGGTGAACTGGTCGAAGCTGTCACCAAGAAGCTCTGCGATCGGGCCGCCTGAGGCGCCCCCATGTAGGATGAAGCTCGACTTCGCCTCTAGCGCGTATCTAGCCATCATCATCGGCCGCGCACGGTGAGCAACACCCGCGATACATCCTCGCCGGCGGCCAAGGCGGCCGCCTGGATCACCGCGGCGAAGTCCCGCCGCAGTCGATCCGCGGCCACGCCATTCCGATGTGAGAGCTGCATCACGCCGTCCTCGATCCCATGGAATCCGATCGCGCTGAACCAGGCCCCGTAGGGGCCGGTCTTCACGCGCCTCTGCAGCTCGGCCTCGATCCGGAGCCAGCGAGGATCGTCGCGGCCAGGGCCGCCCACGACCTCGGCGGGCGAAACGGCCGTGGGCGCCGGGTCCGAGATTGGCGGCACGCAGCCCTTCTGCTTCAGGATCCGCGCAAAGTTCAGGCGCAGGTCGGGAGCTCCGAGGGGGTCGTAGGAAGCCATTTTTCCGAAGTATTTGCAGGGGCTGCGGACGTCGGGATCTTCGATTGCGATTGCCAGCATGGCGATGGCGCGCAGTCCATGGCGCGACAGGGCCCAGGCGAAGGTCTGGTCGTTGTTGCGCTCAGGCTCAGGAAGCAGCTCCGGCAAGGCAGCCGCAATCCGGGCGAGGTCCGCTGGGGACGCGCTGAGCGGGTCAGCGACAACGCCAGGACCGACCAGGGCGGCGAGCCTGGGAGAGGCCTGGTAGGCGGCCTGCAACTCTTGGCGCGCCATTTCGGCCTGTACCGAGGTGCCCGGTTGGGCTCGAACGAAGCCGCTTGCTCCCTCCGGAGAGCAAATGGCGCTGTGATTGCCGGAACGCAGGTTTTGGGTCGAGGTTTTGTCGGCGTTGCCGCTCGCAGCGGACGCAGGCCGCTGCGCTATTGAATGACTTCGCGCCGTAGGCGCGGCCGCTCCTCTTCGTACAGAAGAACTTTGGTTCCTATGGGACTGTTCTAGGCGCCGGCTTTCCGGCGCCTGGGCGCTGAATCCTCTCTCTGCGACGACATGCTCCGCAGCTTGCGCCCAGCGCTGGCGGATCTCCGCGTCGACAGCCTCGGCATTCGCCTCGAGCTCTCCAAGCCGGTCCGCGAGGGGGGCCAGGTCATAGGCTTCGATGTCGGCGGGTCGGTTGGCGCGGTTGTAGTCGCGCACCATATAGCCGCGCGCCTCAAGGACCTTGCGATGGGCGCGAAGGGTGCTCTGGCTGCAGCCGACCTCGGCGGCGATACGGGCTGTGCTCGGCCATACGCAGGCGATGTCCTTTTCGAGCTGCTCCTGGTTCAGCCGGCGCACGTAGTGCAGCAGCACGAGCCGTTGCATCGGGTTCAGATCGCGGGCGCCGAGCAGCACGGCGTCCTCGATCCGCCAGATTGTGACGCCCGGCTCCCAGCGCCAGGCGCTCGCGCGCTGGCGAACGTCCTCGAAATTGTCGGCGCGCTTGGCGAAGCCAGGCCGCCAATCGGCAATGGATACAGCAGGGTGCATCAAGTCCCTCGGAGGAAGGGACGAGGCCGGTCACGGCCTGGAGATCACCAGACGCGGAGACAATAGATCTCCTGCTCGGGCTTGACGGCGAAAAAATCGCCGCCTAGTTTTAACCCGATCATTGAGCCGCCACGACAACGGCCATCTGAGATTTCCGAAAGCCTCCAGTTCCCGCTGGGGGCTTTCGCCGTTTTAGGGTCTCGTCGTTAGGTCACGGGATGGATCCCTTGGGTTCGCCGGGGGTGTGGGCCCACGGACAGCACAGCCTCCGGTGAGTCTGTCGCCGGCCGAAGCCGGTGACCTCAGGAGACCTCGGAGCGCGCACCGCAGCGGCGCGCCAGACTGGAATTTCAGCGTGTTCGCATCGTCGTCCCTCGATCGGGACGGGACCTGGAGGGGCGATCGGACCGGCTCGCGTCAGGCCACACGAAACCGCTGGGGGCTTGACGGCGTTTGCGACGCCACCTAGCTTCATCCCCATCGAAGCCGCGCGCAGCAGCAAGTCGATTTTCCGAGAGCCTCCAGTTGGCGCTGGAGGCTTTCGCCGTTTTAGGGTTCCGTCCTAAGTCACGTTGAAGTCCTCAACAGCCATCGCACGCCGGAAATTCGGCGTGTGATTCGGCAGGGTGGAGAGTCAGCTGAGTCTGCGGTTTGCCAAACCCCGGGCGGGCGCGAGCAGGGACGACAAAGCCTGTCTGTATGCCTTGGATGCTGGAGACGAGGCCGCAGCCGCCGAGCAGGTGAATCGGGCGAGGGATCATTCTGCGGCGAGCCGGTCGGCGGCGGCCGCGCGCGCTCGCCGCCAGGCCTGAAAACCGCGATCGTTGTCGATGAAGGTCGCGAGAATATGGGCGGCGAGCTGCTCGAGCTCGATCGGCCCATTCTCAGCGACGTAGGCGTCACGGTAGTCGGTGAGATCGACGGCCGGCTTGCCCTTCAGGCGCATTCGGAGCTCCAGCGTCTTCTCCTCAGCGTCGAACTTCGGCAGCGCCAGACTGGTCTTGTTGGTACGCGACACGTTGGGTCCCTTCTTGTTTGGCGAGGTAGCGATCGACCGCCGTGCAGGCGAAGTCGGTGAGCTTGACGTTGAGCTGCTTCATCCGCTCGCGGACATCGGCGCAGAGGCTGCTGGAGAGCCGCAGGCTCCTGCAGTCCTTGGGCGAACGGCGCACGGCGAAGACGACGTCCTCACCCGCGTCCAGGGCGCTCAGCAGCTGGGCGAAGGCGTCCTCATAGGTGAGGCGCAGCGCGCCGTAGGTCGGACGACCGTCGGTGAGGCGCGCCTTGGCCGCCTGCATCATCTCCTGATGCAGGCGCTCAGGCACGTAGATCCCGACCTTCTCGGTGTGGAGGTAACGCTTACTCATAGGGCGCCAGGATCATGTCCTTGTTGACGATGACCCGGAGCGGCCAGCCGGCGCGGACGCGGATCGTCGGCTGGCGGTTCAGGTCGCGCGCGGTGATCTGGGAGCCGACTTGCTCCGCCTCGTTGGCGACCCCCGAGCCAGCGCTATTGAGCACCAGTCCGCCCGAGCTGCGCGTCGAAGCGTCCTGGGCCGAGGCGGCGCCGACGCTGAAGATCGTCGACAGGAGGATCCCCTTGGCGAGCTGCCAGCCGTGGGCGTCCCTGCGGTCCTGCAGGCCGGCCGCACCGGTCAGGTCGGCCCCGGTCATCGAGCCGATATTGATCGATCGCCCGTTGGGCATGATGATCCGGTTCCAGGCGATCATCGCGCGGTTCTGGCCGTAGGCGACTTGGCTGTCGTACTTGCCGATCAGCCGCGACCCCTGGGGAATAAGGACCGTGCGACCGGTCACGTGGTCGAAGACCGGCTCAGTGACCTGGGCGATCACCTCGCCCGGCAGATCCGAGTTGAGCGCAGTGACGAGCGCCGCGGGAATGATGGTGCCGGCCTTGACCTCATACGGGCTCAATGGCCCTCGAAGCGGGTTCTCCAGATAGTCGTCGGCGCGCGCCGTGCGCGCGAACTGGGTCTTGGCCGCCTGGCCGTTGCCCGGTTGGACCTCCTCGGTGGAGTTCGCGGCGTCAGGCTGGGTCCCCGCGAGCTGCGCGAGACTGGCGGCGCCGCCATCGTTCTGCGCCGTCGATTGGGGAGACGCCCCGCCGAAGAAGGGGCCTGACGTCTGAGCAGCGCGCGCTTGTTCGCGAGCCTGCTGCACAACTGGATCGACAGGCGGCGGAGCCGTGGCTTGTGCTGCCGCTGGTGTGCCCGCTGCGGTCGCGTTCGCCGCTGTCGCGCCGATCGGCGTGCCGGGCGGCGGCAAGCTCGTCACGCCAGGTGTGTTTTTGAGGTCCGCGTAGCTGGTCGGGACCGCCTGGGCGAAGGGCGGAGTCTGCACCGTACTGGTGTCCACATTCGCTTGCGGATCCTGCTCGCGCGGCTTCGGCGTGTGCGCGCCGCCAAGCCCCACGAAGAAGCCGAGACCCACGAGGAGAGCGAGGACGCCAGCGCCGGCGACCAGATACTTCCGGTTCCACCGCGTCACCGGCGGCCGCGGAGCCGTCAGCAGGCTCGCGCCGCCAGACTTGGTGCGCAGCGGGGGCGCGCTGGCCGAATTGAGCGGGGGGTCGGGAGGAAGGTGCGTCATGCCCTAGCTACGCTCCCCGGTGCGGGTGATCCGCACGACCGTCTGGCGCTTCTCGCCCAGCCGCAGCTCGGCGACGTCGATGATCCGATCGACCACGTAGTAGCCGTTCAGGTAGCGATAGTTGACGAGCTGGGCCTGGTGGTCTGGTCCGACGAGAAAGAGTGGCGGCGCCTCGGTCGCGGCCATGTTGGTCGGGAACTGGATGTAGGTCTTCAAGCCATCGTCGAAGACCCGCAGGGGTTGCCAGCTCGGCGCACGGCTGTGGATCGGGCGCACGTCGTAATCGAAGTGCAGGTTGTCGATCGGGACGCTGGCGGCCACGACCGACTGCGTCGCGGCGGCCTTTGCCGCCTGGGCTTCGCGTATCTGCTCCTGCGGGTAGTTCCAGCTGATGACGCTCGTGTAGGCGTCGCCGTCGTGGCTCACCGCGTCGAGCAGATAGGTCCGCTGATCGGTCGTGAGGATGACGTTTGTGCGCAAACCTCCGCGCACCGGCTTCAGCATCACCAGGATCTGCTGGTCCGGACCGCTGCCCTGCACGGTCTCGCCGAGCACCCAGCGCACCGTGTCGCCGGCGGCCTTGGAGACCAGCTTCTCGCCCGGCCTAAGGGTGATGACCGACAGGAAGCGCGGACTGGTGTTGACGGTGTAGAGCCGGCCCGGCTCGAAGTCGTAGTAGAGCGCCGAATTGATGTAGGCGCCCCTCGTGGGATAGTCCCGCGCGACCGCGTTGGCGTATCGAACCGTGTCGTAAGTCGGGGAGCGGCGCTTCGGAGCGGACCGGCGCACGTGAGCGCGGTGGACAGGCGCCGGCAGGGCCGTAGCCGCGGGCCCACGTTCAGCCGCCTTAGTGATCGGCACGCCGCGCGCGGCGCCCGGTGCGGCGGCCGGATTGGGCCGCTGCACCAGCTGGGTCTGGCCCAAGGCGACGCCGGCGGCCGAAAGGGTCAGGGCGAAAACGGAAGCGCCGCCGAGGCGCAGAATCTTGGAAGCGACAGCGCTCATAGCTCGCGGCTCCACTGGAAATTGGTGACGTAGATGCCGAGCGGGTTTGCCCTCAGCTCAGCGGCGTTTTTCGGCGGGTTGACCTTGGTCGTGATCAGGCCGGTCCAGTTCTCGGTCCCGCCGCTGGCGCCAGCGTTGTATTGGGTCTCGCGCCACTGCACCTGATAGGTGTTTGGGCTGCGAGCTAGGACCGAAACGATCTCGACATTGACCGCCTGAGAGCCGGCGTTTGCGAACGGGTCGTTGTTCTTGGCGAGGTCGTTGAGCTGGCCGATCGCTCCGCCGGCGACGAACTGATAGGCCTTCGTCCAATTGTCGCGGATGACGATCGGGTCGATGCTCTTCGAACGCGTGAGCCGCACCCAATCAGCGAGGAAATAGCCCATCTCGGCCGTGCTCGGCTGGTAGGTCTTCCCCGCCAGCTCGATGGTGCCCGGCCGGGCATACTTGTCGACCGGCACGACGTAGGTCGCGATGTGGGTGTTGTTCATCTGGTAGAGCAGGCCGCCGACGGCGAGGCCCGACAGGGCAAGGCAGCCGAAGGCGATGCGCCGCCAGTTGTTGGCCTGCGCAGCGGACGAGCCGATGCGGTTGTCCCATTCCCGGGAAGCGCGAACGTAGGGGGTCTCGAGGGGAGCCGAGCTCCCGTACTTGTCTGCAGGTCGTTTGAAGGGGTTCATGACTGGCTTTCCGACTTGGGGTCAGGCCTTGGGCTCTTCTTCGTCATCCCTGCGCGTCGGCGTGGCCGTCATTCCGTGTGTGGAGTGATCGCCGGCCGTCGCCGTCGCCGCCGCGGATTTGGCGACTCTGGAGAGACCGCCACCGTCAGCGCGGCGAGCACGAGCGCTGGCCACGGTTTCAGAGGGGCTTGGGGGTTCAGGGGGCGAGGAGGGTTCTTCGCCGCCGCCGCTGGACGGTCGGCGACCGAAGGTGCCGCTGGCGAGCTGCCGAGCGACCGAGGAAGTTGCTGACACGGGCGCTCGCCGGAATTCTTCGGCGAAGTTCATGGCGTCTTCAGCCATGGCCGAGCCACTGAAACCGCCACCGGAAGCGGGGGCCGAAGATCCGGCCGCGCCCGCGCCGCCGCCGCTGCCCACGCTCGATGCCGCAGATGCTGCCGTTCCTGCGCCGCTCGAGCCCGCTGAACTAGCTCCGGCTCCGGCCGCCGCGCGAGCTGCTGCGGACCCCGTTGAAGGGCCGCTCGGAATTGCGCCAGCCGCTGCCCGCGCCGCGGCGACCTTTTCACCGCCGGCAGCCCAGCCGCCCGCGACGGCGCCGCCAAGAGCACGGCCGGCGAGTCCGACGCCGGCCACACCGGCGGCAACCCCCGCTGCGCCCAACAGGGCGGAGCCCGAGTGGAGTTGGGGGCCGCCGGAGATCAAGGCGCCGGCGATCGACGGCACTTTGAGCGCCAGCATCATCAGGAAGAGGGCGGCGAGGACGAAGCCGCACTCCTCGGTCAGCGTGGGCTCGGCCGAGAGCGTCATCGACTTGAAGATGTTGATGCCGATCCCGAGGATTACGCCGAGCGCCATCAGCTTCATGCCGACCGACACGACGTAGCCGATTGCCCGTTCTGCTAGGAATGACGTCTGGCTGAGCACCCCGAAGGGGACCACAACGAACCCGATGAGCGTGACCAGGTGGAACTCGATAACCGTCACTGCGACCTCGATCGCCAGAACGATGAAGGCAAGCAGGATCCCCAGCGCGGCGACGGCCGCGCAGATGATCGCGTCGATGTGCATGAGCGTACCTGCGCCGAAATTCTGCGAAGCGAGCTGGCCGATGTAGATCATCAGCTGAGAGGCGACCTTGAGCCCCGCGTCCACAGCAACAGTCGGCTGGGTCATGAACGAACCCACACTGCCGCCACCGCCTGCCTGAAGTCCGAGTTTCCCGAACCCGTTGACGATCGTCGTGCTGAGGCTGTGCCAGCTGCCCACCAGCCAGGCGAAGAAGCCTATCGTGAGCACCTTGCGGACGAAGCTCGCGAGCACGTTGTTATGCTCGTCGATGGCCCAGAGCATCGCGGTAAGCACGATGCTGATAACCACGAGAGTTCCGAGAATAGCGTGGACGTCGCCTGAGATCATCCCGAAGCCGCTGTCGATCTGCGACACGAACTTCGTAATGAATTCGTCTAGCGCCGCGGGGCTAGCTGAGGCAGCCATCGAACTTACTCTTTCGGATTTCTAGAACTTCTTGGTGTTTCCAAGCTTGCTGTGTGTCGGCTTGTAGTAATAAGGCGAGCATGGGTTGTTCATGTCGCGGATATCCGGGTCTGGACATTTCTGCTTGGCTGGAACTGGAGCGCTTGCTGGCGCTGGCGTTTGGGCCGCTTGCGGCGCCGGCTTGCCGCACCCGGCAAGCGCGAGGGCAGCCGCAAGCGTCACGACTTTTAGGATCAAGCGCATCTCAGAAGCTCGTCATGCTGCCTAGGGTGGAGGTCGTCGGCGTGTAAGCGTCGTGCCGCGTCGATTCCGCCTGAGCCGCCGCGGTGCTCGCCTGCTGCTGCGCCAGGATCGTCTCCTGGGTGCGCGCCTGGGCGACGAGGATGGTCTGCAGCGTCTGAAGCTGGCTGCTAAGCGCTGCGAGCAGCTGGTTCGTGGCCTGGATCGCGGCGGTCTGGCCCTGAGCGCTCTGGGACGCTGAAACAGCGCTGTTCACCGCATAGGCCGTAGTCGGCTGCGACGCGACGATCTGGTTCTGCAGCCGCAACGCGTCATTCATGGTGGCGCGCTGATTTTGTTGCCAGTTGGCGTACTTCGCCAGGATCTGCGACAGGCTCGAGCCGCCCATGCTCGACGGGTAGAGCGTCTGGAAATCCATCGCGACGTCGGCGCCGGAATACCCGATCCCGGTCGCCGACTGCATGAGGCTGGTCGCCTGAGCGCTGATCGCCGAAAGCGGATGCGTCACATCCGTGCCGAGCCTCTGGAGCATCTGCGCCTGATAGGCGACCTGCTGCTTCAGGTTGTTGATCTGTTGAAGGCCCTGGGCGACCTGCCTGATGGCCTGAGCCACGGCCGCCGGATCATAGACGACCATCGCCGCCTGCGCCGGCGCCGGCGGGATCGCAGAGAACGCGACGAGCGCGGCCGCCGCCGTCGCGGCGAGTTGCTTACGCATGGCGATGATCCTTCTGGGGTGCGGACGCCGGAGGGGAGGGGGGCCAGAGGTCCGCGGCCTCTGCCCTGACGAAGGTCGGTTCGGTGCGAGCACGGAAGACGACGGCCGCGCCGAACAGCACAAAGCCGGCCAACAGGACGAAGAAGTTGTGATGGTAGATCGTCCCGAAGACGCTGAAGAAGCCGGGCGCCGCCAAGCCGAGGAACAGGAACCGGCGCCGCCGCCGCGTGCGGATCCAGTCGGCCGGGAGATGCCGCGCGAGCCAGCTGAGCCGCCGAAAGTCGCGCGGACTGAAGGCCGATGGCTCCGGATTCGGTGCGGGCATGAGGGCGCCGCCGTCCATCACGCCACTCGCGCTGGAACGGTAAGGTCCGCGAGGTAGGCGGCGACATCATGCTGGCCTTTGGCGGCATAGAAGCCGGCGGCGAAGCCGTCGCGGCCATGCGTCTCGAGCACACGTGAGATGAGCTGCTGATCGCCCGGGGACGACGAGCCTACGGCCGCGAGCGAGATCGGGCCTAGGCCCAGCTCGAAGAGCCGGTTTCCGGCCGTCGACTGGTAGTAATATTCCCGCTTCGGCGTCGCCTTGCCGATGATGCTGATCTGCTGGCCGTTGAGGCCGAAGCCGTCATAGAGGGCGGCGATCTGCGGCGAGTGCGCGTCGGGGTTCGGCAGGAAGACGCGGGTCGGGCAGCTCTCGATCAGCGCCGGCGCGATCGAGGACCTGGTGATGTCGGAGAGCTGCTGGGTCGCGAAGACGACCGCGACATTGTACTTCCGCAGCGTCTTCAGCCACTCGCGGATCTTGGCCGAGAACGAGCCCTGATCGAGGAACAGCCACGCCTCGTCCAGAATGAGCAGGGTCGGGCGCCCATCGAACCGCTTCTCCAGTGTGCGGAAGATGTAGGTCAGGACTGGGAGCAGGGCGGCTTTGTTCGCCATCAGCTCGCCCATCTCGAACGTCTGCCACCGAGCCGTCTTCAAGGTGTTCTGGTTGGCGTCGAGCAGATAACCGTGGGGGCCAGCCAGCGTGTACGGCTGCAGCGCAGCCTTCACGTCCTGATCCTGAACAGTGGCCGTCAGCAAGGTGAGGGTGCGTTGATCCTGCGGACCGGCCGCCAAATTGCGGATGCCGCTCCAGATCTCGTCCTTCACCTGCGGTGTGACGGGAACGCCCTCAGCCGCGACGATGTCCTGCACCCACTCCTGCGCCCAGGCCAGGTCCTCGGCCGCGTCGATATCCGCGAGGGGCTGGAAGGCCAGTTCGCTGTCTGCGCCGCCGAGCTGGTAGAACTGGCCACCGCTGAGCAGCGTCGCCGCGCGCGAGCTCGCGCCCTTGTCGAAGAAAAAGACCTGCGCCTCCGGGTAGCGCTGCCATTGCAGGGCAATGGTGTTCAGCAGCACGGACTTGCCGGCGCCGGTCGGGCCCACGACCATGGTGTGGCCGACGTCGCCCTGATGCAGGTCGAAACGGAATGGCGTCGTCGCCGCGGTCCGCGTGAACATCAGCGGCGGCTGATCCCCCTCGTGGCCCCGCTTCGCGCACTCAGACGTGAGGTGGGTGTTCCGCGTCGGACCGGGCCAGATCGCGGACATCGGCATCATATCGCAAAGGTTCAGCGAGGACACGAGCGGCCGGCGAAGATCCGCGTAGGCCTGGCCGGGCAGGCTTCCCATCCAGGCTTCGACCGCGTTGACGTCCTCGACCTTCGAGACGAAGCCGGCGCGGTTGATGGCGCCTTCGACTTCGCGCACCCGATCGGCCAGGCGATCGGGGTCGGCGTCCATGAGGGTGATGGTCGGGGTGAAGTAGCCGATCGAGGCAAGATCCCCGCCGAGGATGGCGAGCGCCGCGTCCGCGTCGACGGACTTTTGCGCTGCGTCGGGATCCTCCAGCTGAGAAGGCTCGCGGGTCACCGCCTCCTTGATGAGGGCCATGATCCCCTTGCGCTTGGCGAACCAGCGTTTCCGGATCGTGGTCACGGCCTTGCGCGCGTCCTCCTTGTCGAGCGGGAGGTAGCGGCAGACCCAACGATAGCTGACGCCGAGCTCGTTCAGGCGGTCGAGCAGACCGGGCGACGAACCGGTCGGATAGGCCCGAACGGAAATGGTCCTGATGAAGTGCTTGCCGAGGCGCGGGTAGAGGCCGCCCTGGAAGTCGTCGTCAGTCAGGAAGGCGTCGAGATAGGCCGGGGTGTCCGGCCGCCGCACATAGTGGCGTTTGGTCGAGATGCAGCCGTGCAAGTAGGTCAGCGTCTCGTCATCATCCAGCTCGCGGACCTCCGGCATGATCGCCGCCAGGATGTCGGCGATCTGCGCGATGGTGCTCTCGAAACTGCTGAGTTCGGACCGGTACATGCCGGCGGCGCCGCGGCCAGTCGGCACGTTCTCGAGCAACAGGCTTTCGGCCGTGCTGACGGCTTCTTCCGGAGGAAGATAGGTGAAGGTCATGTAGTAGCGGCTCTCGAAGTGCCGCTCGTGCGCCTGGAAGGTGTCGCGCCGTTCGTTGTCGATCAGCTCGGATACAGGATCCGGGAAGGCGCTGGTCGGATAGCTCTGGGATGGCGCCCGCAGGGCCTCTATGTGCAGGCACCAGCGCGAACCGAGGCGCCGCAGGGCGTTGTTGAGCTGCGCCCGCGTTGCGACCAGGCCGGGCTCCGTCGAACTGGCGAGATCCGGACCGCGGAAGGCGAGCGTCTTCTGAAAGCTGCCGTCCTTGTTGAGCAGGAGTCCCGGCCCGATCAGAGCCACCCACGGAAGATGATCGAAAAGCCGGTCGGCTCTGGGCCGGTATTCGCGGAGATAGAGCATCGCGGGGCCTTACTGTCGGCGCGGCGCTAGGCCTGGCGGCGTGACGCCGCGCCGACGTTGAGGAGGACTTCAGGGGAGGAGGGCGACCTGACGCTCATCAGCCGGCCAGATGAGACTTCTGGCGGATGTGCCGCATCAGAGCGTCGAAGAAGTAGGGGTCGCGCTTGTTCAGCCAAAAACAGATCGCATGGATCAGCAGCCCGAGCGGGATGCCGAGCCAAGGCACTTGGAGACCGAGGGCGAGTACGGCGGTCAGGGTGCCGTTCAGCACCGCGATCATCCGTGGGACGCCGGCCATGGTCACAGGCTCCGAAAGCGAGCTGTGAAAGCCGATCTTGAAGCCCTCGATCTCCGGCTCCGCCATCTCAGAACGCCGCCCCAGCGGTCATGCTGAAGAACGAACTGATGAAGGTCGTGGCCGTGAACGCGATCGCGAGACCGAACACAATGCCGACGCCCTTGCGCATCGCCGAACCGCCCTCGGCGAAGGCGAAGCCGACGCCGGTGAGCACGATCGCGATGATGCCGATCGCCTTGGCGACCGGACCCGCAAGCGAGTCCTGGATCGTCTGAAGCGGCGTTTCCCACGGCATGGCCGTGCCGCCAGCCGCGAATGCGGGTTCGGCGAGCAGCAGGCCGACGGCCGCTGCGATGAGCGCAGTCTTAGCGTGACGGCTGAATCGGGGGCGATTCAGCCGGCCGAAATGCCGGAATTTCATTGGAGTTGCCTACCTTTTTCAGTCCCGCCCGAGGTGTTTGGGCTACCTAGGATTGTGAGTGAGGCAGACTCGCGTCAAGCGCCTTTTTTTTGTAAATGCGCTTTATGTGCTTTTACGTCGGAAAAGTAGAGAAATCCGACATCCGCCCGGGCTGGCGCACTACGGGCTCGAGCTAGACGGCTGTCGCAAAGACAAGCTCACGGGCAATTTAGGCTAAATCGGGGCATCTCACGCCAAGACCTCCTACTCCGAGGAAAGCTTGACCATTGAGGGAGGTTATGACTTCGTTCGGGCTTGTCTCTATGTCCCGCTCACTTTAATATTAACTTCCATTTTGACGCCGTATAACTCTACACATCGTGAATATGCACGATTTCGCATAAGATATATTGTGCATGTGCCAGATTCCGCCAGGGTCTTACGCTGTATAGAGCGAAGCCGGAAACGCCGTACGGCTCCGTTATTTTTGGCTGAATTCCTGAAATTCACTTCCAGAGGTTGCGGTGGGCGCATGAGGCCGGCCGCCTGGCCCGCAACTTCTGCGATAGCTGCGCAATCGGTCGTTCTCGCGTGCGATCGCGAACGCGGCCGAGGCGATGGAAGCAAACGGCGCGGGCAAGCGCGTTGCGGGACTCGCCCTTGTTCAATTCCGCCCTGGCCTGGCGGCGCAGCGCTGGATCCTCCAGCCAGTCGAGCGAGATCGCCTTGGGCGGTTCAGAGGAAGGTCGCCAGCGGCTAACCGACCTAACGCGGACGCGAAATGGTCCGGCCAAGATGTGGTGCTGGCGACGGCTCGGGGGACCGTTTCTCTCGAATTCAAACACCTATCCGCTTTGTTTCTCACATCCAGCTAATTCGATTGTCGAAACATGACGGCTCGTTTACTCAGACAAATCGCGCGAAGAGTGGCGGTATCACTTACGGGTGAGAGGGACTTATGGGCATGCCTTCGAACGACAAGGTGGGCATTGTGACCGCATGCTGTCTGACGCTCTTCGCTGGTACCTCCGGAGCGGCGCCGGCGGCGAGGAATCGGCTGGCGACCTACGCCAATCCCGTCGATCTACCGTACCGGTATCAGGCTCCGGTCAGCATCCCGCGTCTGCAGCTTATGCCGGGCCAGCCCTACCGCGAGGCGGCTGACCCAGCGTTGGTGCTCTTCAAAGGGCAGTACTGGCTCTTCGCTTCGCACTCGAAAGGCTATTGGCGTTCGACCGATCTGCTGCACTGGAGCTTCGTCGAGGCGAGCGGCTACGCCGTCGACAAGTTCGCGCCGACCGCCGTCGTCATGGGCGGACGAATGTTCCTTGCGACGAGTGAGGCGACAAAGCGGATATGGACAACCGACGACCCGATGTCCGGCCGCTGGACCGAGGCGGCGACGATCAGCTCAGGCTACCAGGATCCAGACCTGTTCCTCGACGACAATAGCCGGCTCTACATGTACGACGGCCTGGCTCCGTCAGGACCGCTTCACGCCTACGAGCTGGATCCGAAGACCCTCCAACCGCTAGCTCGGGTGGACATACCCCAGTCTCGCAGCAAGGAAACGCGCGGCTGGGAAGTTCCAGGTGATCACAACGAGAAGACCGCCAATCTGTCGTTTGTCGAAGGTTCGTGGATGACGAAGTACAAGGGGCGCTACTACCTTGAGTACTCCGCGCCCGGCACCGAATCCAAGACCTACGCCAATGGCATGCTGGTGGCTGACAAGCCGATGGGGCCGTTCACGTATCAGGCCTACAGCCCCTTTGCCGTGAAGCCGACGGGCTTCATCGCCGGCGCCGGCCACGGCAGCACCTTCCAGGCCAAGGATGGCCGTTGGTGGCACGCGGGCACCATGACCATCTCCCGCCGGCATATCTTCGAGCGCCGGTTGGGCCTCTTCCCGACCAGATTCACGGCTAAGGGCGAGATCCTCGCCGACACCTACCTCGGCGACTATCCGCACTACCTCGACGGCGACCGCGGACTGACGGGCTGGATGCTGCTGTCTCGCAGCAAGGCTGTGACCGCATCATCCAAACTGAACGAATTCCCGGCGGAAAACGCCGTCGATGAGGACGTGCGAACCTGGTGGTCGGCGAAGACCGGCGGCTCCGACGAATGGTTCCAGGTTGACCTGGGCGAACCCAAGCAGATCGAGGCTGTGCAGATCAACTTCGCCGACGAAGGCAGCGCAGGCATAGGGATCAGTAAGGACGTCTACAACTATGTCCTGGAGCTCTCGAACGACGGAAGGACCTGGCGCAGCGTGATCGACCGCTCGGCGGCGGGGAGGGACGCCCCGCACGACTACGAGGTCTTGCCAAAGGCCGACCAGGCTCGCTTCGTGCGGCTTCGAAACGTCCATTCGCCAGATGGCGGCAAGTTCTCGCTCTACGACCTACGGGTCTTCGGCAGGGGTTACGGAGCGAAGCCGGCGAAAGTCGGTTATGCGCAGGCCACGCGCGACGCGGTCGACGGACGTAAGGCGGCGATCAGCTGGGCGCCCGCGAAGGGTGCAGATTTCTACGTCGTGCGACTGGGTGTCCGCCCTGACCTGATGAACCAGAATTACCAAGTCTATGACGGCCAGACGTCAGTCGCTGTCGCCAGTCTCAACCTAGGTGCAAAGTACTGCTTCGTCGTGGACGCGGTGAATGAGAATGGGATCGCCCGAGGCGACACCGTCCGCTGTATGCCATGATTTTATACGCCACGGGCGCTTCAACTAGGTTGGCCCGCAACTTAGCTGGGATGCAATCGATGACCTGGCAAACAATCCGCTACCTACGCGGACCCCGGCAGTCTGGGTTCCGGCGGCCGTGTCGCATGAGTTCTTCGCTCGTGGGGAGATTGCGATGCGCTCGCTGTACATCGCGCCCGGCTGCGCTGGGCAGTTCCCTGCAGGCCGCCAGCTTCATGACTCACCCTCGGCGTAGGCGCTGACTCGCCGGCGCCACAGCAGATGACTCGGGCGGGCAACGCGCTGGGTGCATTGATGTTGCGAAGGAAGCTAGTCGGCCTTCACCAAGGAAGGCTTCCGGTACCCATCGCTGGCGAACGCCGCGTCCAAGCGGGGCCTTTGGCCTCCGCTCCCAAGGTCAGATGGCATTCCGGCGTGCGACATCGCCGAGCCATGTCGCGCTGGGTTTGAGCGTGCGCGTCTGCGTCTTCCGATCGACCGCGATCACGCCGAACTTGGGGCCGTAGCCGAAGAGCCACTCGAAATTATCCATCAGCGACCAATGCCAATATCCCCGGACGTCCACGCCGTCCTGGATGCATTGATGAAGGCCGGAGATCGCTTCGTTCAGATAGCGGATCCGCACCGCGTCATCTTCGATGCCGATGCCATTTTCGGTGACGTAGATCGGCACCTGCGCCGCATCCGCTGCATAGCGCACGGCATTCGCCAGCCCCTCAGGGTAATATTCCTGGAAGATCTGGGTGCGCAGCGTTCCCGCGGGCGCCGGCACCGCTCCGGCGAAGCTGAACCTCTCACGAGTGTAGTTCTGCACGCCCAGGAAGTCGTCGCGCCGGGCCACCTGGAGCCAAGCGTCGTAGCGCTTGGACCGCTCGGCTGCGCCGGCGCCTGGAAAGCCGGGCGCGTCCTGGATGTCGCTGATGGCCAGCGTCATCCCTACAGGCAGATCCGCTCTCACCGCCTTGATCGCCGCGCGCGCGGCCTCATGACACGCTCGGACGATCGGCTTGGATCGAGAACTGTCGTCGAACAGGAAGGATCTGAACGTCGAGGATCCGCTGCGCTGCGCCGCGGCGCTCAGCATGGGCGCAAGGGTTCGCGCCGGAAGGTGATCGCTGAACGAAAGGTTCGCTTCGTTGAAAGTGCAGATCACGTCGATGAGATCCCCGCAGTGACGGACAACCCGGTCCGCATAGGCGGCGAAAGCCGCAACGCTGTCGGAGTTCTCGAACCCGCCCGCTGCGGCCTGCCAGCGCGGGCTGGTGAAGTGGTGGAGGGTGACGACCGTCTTCAGGCCGTGATGGCGACAGGCCATCAGCATGGCTCGGTAATGGTCGAGCTCGGCGCTCGAGTACCGCCCGCGCTCCGGTTCGACGCGCGCCCATTCTATCGAAAAGCGATAGCTCCCGAACCCGAGGCGCGCGATGAGCGCGATATCCTGGGCGAAGCGATGATAATGATCGCATGCGTCGAGTGACGGCTCCCGGATCATGGTTCCGGGCACGTTCTCCAGCAGCCACCAATCGTTGTTGAGATTGTTGCCTTCCACCTGGTGGGCGGCGGTGGCGACCCCCCAGATGAACCTGCTGGGGAACCGACGAGTCCCCTTGGCGAAGGCAGGAGGCGCTGCGCTGGCCAGAGCCAGGGCCGCGCCGGCCCCGAGAACGGCGCGACGGTCTGGTCGGGCGGGGGGCTGTACGCTTGCGCCAGCATCTGCCTTCGACATCTCAATCCTCTTTTTGGATTTCGCAGTTCGCGTCTCTCGTTCGATCCGTCCACGACGGACCGGGTCCCGCCTAGTCGGCTGAAGGGGCGATCTTGGCCATTCATCTATGCCGCGCTGACCGCGACCTCCTGCAGGATGTGCCCGCCAGGAGCGACGGCCGCGGTCGCTAAGGCCTAAGGCGGCTGCCTGTCAGCCGGACCTCACCTTCTAGGCGAGGAGCGTCGGACGCCGATCCGACCGCGACTGCATAGGCGCCGGGCGCCACGCGCCAGTTGCGCGCCTTCACGTCGAAAGCCGCCAGCAGGCGGGGATCTGCGGTGACGCTCAGGGTGCGGGTCTCGCCGGGCTTGAGAACGACCCGCTCCCATCCGACGAGATGCTTGACCCCGCCGACCCGCGCATAGACCTGCGCGGTCTCGGTTCCTGGCCGGGTCCCCACATTGGCCACGGTGAACCGGGCGGTTAGGGTGCGGCCGCCGGCGAGCTCGAGGCCGCTGTAGGCGAAGCGCGTGTAGCTGAGGCCATGCCCGAACGCGAAGAGAGGCTTTGCCTTGGTGCGGTCGTACCAGCGATAGCCAGCGTCCGCCCCCTCCGGGTACTCGACCGGGAAATGCTCGTCGAAGGCGACGTCGTACAAGCCCGCGTCGCCCCGTGGCTGACCGCGATCGCTGCCGGGGAGCTTGGGGTTCGGCGTCTGGTCCACGGCGGCAGGGAAGGTGACGGGCAGGCGACCGGACGCATCGATCTCACCCGTCAGCACCCGGGCGATCGCCTCGCCGCCGCGCTGGCCCGGGTACCAGGCCTCGAGGACGGCCGAGACCTTGTCCAGCCAGGGCATCAGCACCGGGCCGCCGGTTTCCAGCACGACGACCGTCTTCGGGTTCGCCGCGGCGACGGCTGCGATTAAGGCGTCCTGGCCGTTCGGGAGGGAGAGGTCCGGGACATCCTTGCCCTCGGCGGTGAATTGCTCGGCGAAGACCACGACCAGTTGAGCGTCGCGCGCCGCGGCGGCGGCGCGGGCGGGGTCCGTTCCGTCGTCATAGGTCACCGAGGAGCCAGGCCGCAGAGCGCGCAGGGCAAGCAGCGGTGAGGACGGGGCGTACATCTTCTTGTGATAGATGGGCTCGCCCGGCAGCGGCAGGGTCAGGGCCGCCCCTCCGACCGGAAGCACCTGGGACGAGCCGCCGCCGCCCAGGACGCCCACGTCGGCATGAGCGCCGATCACCAGGATGCGCTGCGTCGCCGTGCCGATCGGCAGGATCTGGCCCTCGTTCTTCAGCAGCACGATCCCGCTCTCGGCGACCTCGCGAGCGACCCGGCCATTCGCCTCAAAGTCGATCGGCTCGCCTGCCTTCACCGGGCGATCCACGACCCCAAGGCGGTACATGCTGGTGAGGATCCGCAAGGCCGCCCGGTCGACGTCGGCCTGGGCGACCTTGCCCGACGCGAGCGCTGTCTCGAGGCCTTCGCCGAACAGCGCCGGCTTCTTGGCGTTCGTACCGGACTCCTGATCGAGCCCTTCGCGAATCGAGGTGGAATGAACTGCGCCCCAGTCCGACATGACGAAGCCCTTGTAGCCCCAATCGCGGCGCAGCACGTCGTTGAGCAGGAAGCTGTTCTCGCAGGCGTAGACGCCGTTCACCTGGTTGTAGGCGCACATCACCGACCCGGGCCGGCCGATCTCGACGCCGATCTCGAAGGCAAGGAGGTCGCTTTCCCGCAGGGCCGCCTCGGCCATGTTGGCGCTCAGGCCTCCTCGCCCGGTCTCCTGGGCGTTGAGCGCGAAGTGTTTGATGGTCGAGATGATTGCGTTCGACTGCACGCCTCGAATGGCGTGGCCGACGAGCGTTCCGGACAACAGCGGATCCTCGCTGAAGTATTCGAAATTGCGGCCGTTCCTCGGCTCGCGGACCAGATTGACGCCGCCCGCGAGCAGGACGTTGAAGCCCTTCGCCCGCGCCTCTGCGCCGATCGCCGCGCCGGCCTTCTCGACCAGGGCGGGGTCCCAGGTCGCGGCCAGGGCTGCGGCGGACGGGAGGGCGGTGGCCCCATCGCCCGCGCGCATCACGCCGCCCAGGTTCGCCACCCCGAGGCTGGCGTCGCTCTCGGTCAGGTTTGGGACGCCAAGCCGCGGGACGCCCGGCACGACGCCGGCGGAATTCGGCGCACCCAACAGTCTGGCCGGCGCGTAGTAGGGGACGTAACCGCGCAGCAGGACGCGCCGTTCCTGTGGCGTCATCTGCGTGAGGACCGCAGCCGCGCGGGCTTCGGCCTCATCCGGCCTCGGCGACGGCGCGGCGTGAGCGGCGGCCGTGGAACAGAGCAGCGCAGCCGCGAGGCGGCACACGGATCTCGACATGTTCATCTGCGACCTGTTTCCTGAACGCGGATTACAGCGACATCCCGCCGCTGACCTCGATGACCTGGCCGGTGACGTAGGCCATCTGCGGCGACACCAGCGACAGGGCGACGCCGGAGAAGTCGGACGGCTCGCCCAGGCGCCGCAGGGCGGTGTTCTGTTCGAGATAAGCCTTGGTTGCCGCGTCGCCCCGCAGGTCGGCGTTGGCGTCGGAGGCGATCAGGCCGGGCATGATGCAGTTGACAGTGATGTCGCGCGGTCCGAGCTCCTTGGCCATGACGACGGTCAGGGTCTCGATCGCCGACTTGCTGATCGCGTAGACGACATAGTCCGGGAGGGCGTTGCGTGCGCCCAGCGAGCTGACGAAGATCACCCGCCCGCCTTTGCGCAGTCGCCCCTTCAGATGCTTGGTCACGAAGAAGGGCCCGCGGAGATTGTCGCCGAGGATCTTCTCGAACAGCTCCGGGGTGGTGGCGTCCATGTTCGCCACCGGGCCGCCGCCGGCGTTGTTGATCAGGATGTCGAGGTCGGTGGCGCCGGTGTGCTTCAGGAGTTCGGCGTCGAGGTCGGCCGCCAACTGTTCCGCAGCTTCGGAACTGCCCTGGGCGTTCTTGATCAGGAAGGCCTTACCCCCCTTCGCCTCAATGGCGCGAAGCGTGTCCTGTGCGGCGGCGTCGTTGCTGGCGTAGTTGATGGCGACCAGGGCGCCGTGCTCCGCCAGGAGCTCCGCCGTGGCGCGCCCCAGGCCGCGCGAGGCGCCGGTGACGAGCGCGGTCTTACCGTCGAGCATCTTGCTCATATTCTCTCCAGTTCCGGCTCAGCCGTTTCCGAGGGGGATTTGGTCGTAAGCCGGCGTCGGAACGCTGCCAGCAGGCGTGGCCTGGAGATAAACGTCGAGGTGACGAAGCTTGCCGTCCGCATTGAACTCGTAAACCGACACGGAATTCACGACGTTCTGCTGGCCGTCGTAGACGACGCGCTCTTCCAGCTCGAGGAAGACGACGTTGTCGTGCTCCGTCACCCGCTTGAACGAGCCTTCCCAGTGGGCGTCGACGCACCAGGTCGCCAGGAAGGCGATCATCGCGTCGATGGTCATCGTCTCCTTGAAGTTGCCGATGCGCTGGAAGTCGTCGGAGACGAAATCCCTCAGGCCCTGCCATTCGTCCGGTGAATAATCCGGTCCTTTCGCGCGATCCATCAGGCCCTTTTGGAACAATCCATAGTCGATCGCCTTGCGCGAGAGCCCAGTGTATCGCTGAGCTGCGACAGCAATGTCCTCAAAGGTCTTATTCACCACGGGTTTAATCTCCAAAAGAAGCGGAATTCATAGAGTTATCTGAGGCGTGGATCGCCGGAGCCAAGCATTTGGCCATTGATTGATGGGGCGGCTTCGCGGGAGGCGGGGCGGTCTCACAGGCGGCCCTGGACGCAGGGCGATCGATTGCGCCCTCCATCAGGTCAGCCCGACGCCGCAGAGACTGCGCCGTCGCCAGCAGTTCTTCCTTGTCAGGCTGTAGCGAGATCCGCAGGGCCGCTTGCTCGCAGAGCTCCGCCTCGCGTCTGCAGTCATTCGGGGTCAGCACCATCAATGCGCTCCCTGGCGCGCCGAAATTGCAGATTCGATCCATCCGGAGCGTCATATGCGCTAGCTGCGCATGATCGTGCCGCCGTCGATGCTGATCACCTGGCCGGTGATGTACGAGCCCTCGTCCGACATCAGCAGGGCGCCCATGGCGGCGATGTCCTCGGGCCGGCCGACGCGCGACTTGATGGCGGCGGCGGCCTTTGCCCAGTCAATCATCTGGGGCGGGAGCAGGGCCTCGATGCTGGGGTGCAGGGTCAGGGCGGGCGCGAGCGCGTTCGCGCGAATCCCCTGGGCGCCGAACCGGAGGGCGACGTGGCGCATCAGCGCGTGACCGGCGGCCTTGCTCATGGCGTAGGCCACCTGGGCCGGCCCGGAGCTGTAGGCCGCCGCGGAGCTTGTGTAGACGATGGCGCCGCCGCCGCGTTTCAGAAGCTCGGGAATCGCCGCCCGGGTGCAGAGATAGAAGCCGCGGGCGTTCACCCGCTGCACGTCGTCGTAGACCGCCAGCGGCAAATCCAGGATGCTGAGGTCGGGGCTGCTGTCGGCGAGGTTGGCGAAGTTGGCGTGCAGGCCGTCCAGTCCGCCGTAGGTCGAAACGCAGCTGGCGACCGCATCGGTCACCGAGGCTTCATCTGCGCCGTCGAGGTGCAGGGCGAGCGCCTCGCCGCCAGCCTTGCGGATGGCCTCGACGACCTCGGCCGCAGACTCCAGCTTGAGGTCGCCCAGAGCGACCTTGGCGCCTTCGGCGGCATAGCGAAGAGCAAGCGCGCTGCCGATCCCGCCGGCGCCCGCCACCAGGACCACCCTACCTTCGAGCCTGGGTCTCATGTCGTTTCTCCCTATCCACGATCTCGCCAGGGCGTTCTCGCCACGCCGCGACCACCGTCGTCGACCCGTGCAGTAGGCTTGTCCGACCATAGTGTCAACAAAGACGACCATATGGTCGTATAATGGGTGCCGGCCTTGATGAATGGTCGGGATCACCGCATTGAAGCGAGTGGAGAACTGGAGTCGCCATGTCGGCCATTGAGAAGGCGCAGCCGCGCAAGAGGCGTTATGTGGAGCGTCCCGACGTCCGCGTGGCCTTGCTGAACGCCGCCGAGGCGCTGGTCCGCGAGGAAGGCTATGCCGCTGCGACCGCGCGCCGGATCGCCACCAAGGCGGGGCTTAAGCACCAAGTTATCTTCTACTACTTCGGCTCGCAGGATGAGCTGCTGCTCGCGGTCTACCGACGGGCCGCCGAGGCCGCCTACAAGCGGCTCGAGATCGCCATGGCGTCCGATCATCCGGTCAGGTCACTTTGGGAGATCGTCAGCGATCGCGAGGAGACCCGCTTCACCCTCGAATTCATGGCCCTGGCCAACCACAACGAGTTGGTTCGCGCGGAACTTGCCAAGAACGCCGAGGCCGCACGCAAACTTCAGGCTGACGCCCTCGCCCGACACTTCGAAGCCCGCGGCATCATCCCCCGCCTTTCGCCGCAACTCGTCGCCGTGATGACGACGAGCATGGCGCGTTCGCTGGTCCAGGAGGCCACGCTCGGGATCAGGGCCGGACACGATGAACTCGAGGCCCTGATCTTCGACTCGCTGCGCAATTTCGAACTGGGCGGGGAGAGCGACGGCGACATGGAAACCGTGGTCGCCGCGATGAGTCCGCGCCGGGACAGCTGATCGTCCATCAAGACCAAGCCACGCGCGCACACGGTCGGCTGTCTTTTTGCGACCTAATGGTCGCTATATGCGACCGGATGGTCGGTTTTTGTTGACGCGCCTGGGGCGCCCGGATTATCAGTCCAACATGATCAGTTTCCGGCGTGCCTTCGTGGGTTCGTCGGGGAACACGCCCGAGCACGTTGTCGGTCCGCGCAGGTGGACGGGAAGCATCGTGCCGGGCGCAGGGGAGCTCAGAGTCAATGACGAGCCGTTTCGACGAGGTCGATTATTTCAACAGCTACGATCTGGTCCCCGATCCTCATCCCTATTTCGAGCATCTGAGGTCGCAGGGACCGGTGACGAAGCTGCCGGTCTATAACGTCGTGGCGGTGACCGGTTACCAGGAAGGCGTCGAGGTCTATTGGAACCACGACAACTTCTCCTCAATCGTCACGGCGAAGGGGCCGTTCCCGCCGCTGCCGTTCACGCCAGATCCCGAGGACATCAGCGCTCAGCTGGAGGCGCACCGCCCGACCATGCCCTACGGCTCGATGCTGGTGGCCATGGATCGGCCCCAGCACACGCGCATGCGCAAGCTGATGATGGGGCTGCTGACCCAGAAGCGCCTCCGCGAGAACGAAGGCTTCATGCATCAGCTCGCCGAGCGGCTGATCGACAAGTTCGTCGAGGCCGGCCGGGTCGAGGTCATCGGCGACTATTCCCATCCCTTCGCGACCCTGGCGATCGCCGATCTCCTGGGCCTGCCTGAAGAGGCCCACGAGCAGATCCTTCCGCTGGTCGGGGGGCTGCCCGGGCGGCTCGGTGGCGACGACGACATGTCGAGCAACCCGCTGGCGCAGGTGGGCATGCTCTTCTACGGCTACATCCAGGATCGCCGGGCCAATCCGCGCGACGACGTGATGTCGATCCTGGCCAACGTCACCTATCCAGAAGGCGACCTGCCCGACCTGGAGACGATCACCGGACTCGCCGGGCTGCTGTTCGGCGCCGGCCAGGACACCACCGTCCGCCTTATCGCCGCCATGCTGAAGACCCTGGGCGAAAATCCCGAACTCCAGGAGCGGGTGCGGAACGATCGCGAGCTGATCCCGAACTTCATCGAAGAGACCCTGCGGCTGGACGGGCCGACCAAGGCGGTGTTCCGTCTCGCGAGACGCCGCGCCAAGGTCGGCGACGTCGAGGTCCCGCCGGGCGGGCTCGTCATGCTGGCCCAAGCCGCCATGAACCGCGATCCGCGGAAATTCGAAAACCCCAACGTGTTCGACGTCGAGCGCGAGAACGCCCGCGAGAACCTGTCCTTCGGCAGCGGCATCCATGTCTGCCCGGGCGCGCCGCTGGCGCGGGTGGAGGCGAAACTGGCGCTCAACAAGCTGCTCGACCGGGTTCGCGACATCCGCATCGACGAGACGGTCCACGGGCCCGCCGACGCGCGCCGCTATGATTATGAGCCGAACTACACCCAGCGTGCGCTGCGCAGCATCAACCTCACCTTCTCGAAGGCCTGAAGGGCGCCATGCCGTCCTCTCCACGAGCTCGGCTGGGGTCTCTCCGCGGGCGGAACACGCTGGCAAAAATAACTCAGACAAAAATGACCTTCGCGCGTTGACGGCGATGAAGAGGCGTCGCTAACATCTTGGCAAACAGGTGTGGAACTTGCGTCGGCGACGCAGCATCACCGCACCGGCAAAAGACCTGGGAAGGAGGAACATGGCTCACAGAGCCAATCGCGTGCGCGATTCGACGTGCCGCGGCGCGTCGTGGACGTCTTTCACCGCTGATAAAAAACGACCGGACCGTGAGGTCGCGAGGTCGGATCGAGGACCCGCCGCATCGGCAGGGATCCGACAACTTGGGGGAAACATGAACAAGCTGACGACGCTCGCGCTTGCGAGCGTGAGCCTTAGCGTCCTTGCGACGGCTGTTACCGCGCAACCCGCTGCAACCTCGTCCGACGACTCCACGCTGAGCGAGGTGGTGGTCACCGCACGTCGGCGGGAGGAGAGCCTCCAGACGGTGCCTCAGACGGTGAACGCCGTCTCCGGAAACACGCTTCAGAAGCTGAACATCCAGCGCTTCGAGGACATCCAGGCTGTCGTTCCGGGCCTCACCCTTTCGTCCGGCAGCAGCGGTTATTCGACCGCAGCCACCGTCCGGGGCGCTTCGTTCCAGCAGGAGACGGGCGCGCAGCCGACGGTCGCCTTCTACCTGAACGATGCGACGATCAACTCGGCCTACTTGTTCGAGTCGCTGTTCGACGTCGGCCAGATCGAGGTCCTGCGCGGTCCGCAGGGAACTCTGCGCGGCGAAGCTTCGCCTTCCGGCTCGATCACGGTCACCACGCGCCGCCCGACGCTGGGCGAGGGCGGCGGCTACGCCGATGTCACGGCCACCGATCACGGGGGGCGCAACCTCAACGGCGCGGTCAACGTGCCGATCATTGCGGACAAACTCGGCGTACGTCTGGCCGCCATCATCGACGACAACCGCTACGACCAGGTCCGCAGCATCAACAACCCGCTCCGACCCTACTCCAAGTCCTGGGGCGTGCGTCCGAGCATTCGCTGGGAGCCGACCGACGCCGTCGCGGTCAACGTCATGTACCAGCACATGGAACGGAAGCTCGGCGCCTACGATCCGGTGGAGTCGCTCTCGCAGATCGATCCCAGCGCGCCCGTGGTGAACCCGGTGATACACGCCAGCGACAGCGTCGGAATCGCCGGGGCGGAGCGCACCACGCGCCAGGTTCAGGACGCCCTGATCGGCAACCTCGACGTTCGCTTCTCCGGCCAGAAGCTCAGCTATGTCGGTTCGCTCAGCGAGCAGACGATCACCGCCTTCACCCCGGGCGATGCTGGCAACGCCTTTCCGGGAGTCGTCTACGGGCAGGATCTCGTCAGCAAGGGCTCGCAAGTCACTCATGAGTTGCGACTGGCGTCCGAGGATCGCCTGTTCGGCCAGTTCGACTACACGGTCGGCGCGTTCGTCAGCCGGTTCGGCGCTCCGTCGGACCTGACCAATCAGAGCGCCATCACCGCCTTCGGCAACCTGGTCTTCATCGCCGACACACCGATCTTCAATCGTGGCGTGAACAAGGAGCGTTCGATCTTCGGCAATGCGACCTGGCATGTCGGAGACGCGACCGAGCTTTCCGGAGGCTTGCGCCACATCTGGTACGAGGATCACGGCGAACTGATCGTCAGCAGCAACAGCCTCTTCCAGGAGCGGAGCAAGGATCAGAAGACGATCTACAACCTCTCCCTGTCCCACAAATTCACGCCCGACTTCCTGGCCTATGCGAACACTGGGACGGCGTTCCGTCCCGGCCCCTTCCTGATCGGCGTGTTCCGTCCGCTGACGCCGACCTTGCGGCAGTTCGTCGATCTGCAGAACGAGACCTCGAAGTCCTACGAGGTCGGCTTCAAGTCGACCTTCCTCGACAAGCGGGCCCTGTTCAACGTCGCCATCTACCACCAGGACTTCAACAATTTCATCTATCGCGGCTCTGCAGTCTCCTACGTCGACCTGAACCAGAACGGGCTCGTGCCAAGCTCATTCAACTTCGGCTCCAGCGTCGATGCGAAGATCGACGGCGTCGATGTCGAGGCTGCATTCCAGGTGATGCAGGGCTTCAACGTCAGCGCGGCCTTCAGCTACGCCAAGAGCAAGATCAAGAACGACCCCGTCGCCTGCAACGACCTCGACCTCAACGGCGTGCCGGACTCGACCGCGGTCACGCCGACCCTGGCGCAACTGCTCGCCTCGACCGGGAGCGGCGCGGTGGCGCAGTGCATCGTGCACGACCCCATCTCGTTCAGCCCGAAGTGGAGCCTGACCCTTCAGTCGGAGTACGCCCGTCCGATCTCGAGCTCGGTCGACGGATATGTGCGCGGGCTGTTGTCCTACTATCCGAAGAACCGCCAGGACCCCTACAACCCCTACGACAACGTCGACAACTACGGCCTGCTGAACCTCTACCTGGGGGTCCGCAGCCGCGACGGGGCGTGGGAACTGGCGCTCTTCGGCAAGAACATCACCAACACCGACAAGGTGCTGTCGCGCAGCAACGGCGTCATCACGACCGGTGTGCAGGAACTGCAGCCGCCGACCTTCACCTCGGCGATCGGCCGCTCGATCCCGAGCTCCTATGTGTCGGCGCGCTCGACCCCGCCGCGCGAGTTCGGCGTCAACCTACGCTACGCCTTCGGCTCTCGCTAACCTCCCCGGATGCGAGCACCTGGAGCGCTGGGCGGCGACGCCCGGCGCTCTTCTTCTTCTTCGATAGGAGAGGGCGGTGGCTGCGCCGGGCGAACGGTCCGCCCCCACGGAGGCCGGCGGACGAACGGGGTGTTGGAGCCTGGGTCGGCGCCAGTCGGCGCGACAACTCCAGGGATGCCACATCCGGATGAAGCAAAACGCCTTTTCGGGAGAGGTGCGGATGACTTTGCGGCGATCGACGATCGGGCTATGCGCCAGCGCCGCGATCGTGCTCAGCAGTGCGACCTCAGTCCAAGCGGCGCCGCCGCGCGATAACCTCGAGCCCAATAGGCAAGGTGAAACCCTGGGCGAGGTTCGTGTCCTGCAGGAGCCCTATCACAAAGGCGTGCGGGTCATCGGGCGCAACGAGATCCTCCGCCGCGACTCGAACCTGCAGCTCGCGTGGATCGATCACTGCGCGTACGTGTCGAGCACGCCTGTCAACTTCCTGGGCTTTGCGACCAAGCCCAACAGCGCCGAGACCTCGGGCGTTGCCGTCGTCGACGTGCAAGATCCGGCCGCGCCGAAGCTTTCGATGCTGCTGCGCGATCCCGGCGCGATGTTCGCGGCCGAGACGATGCACGCCATCGAAGCGGGAGGGCGACGAATACTCGTCGCTGGCGCCTATGCCGGCGGTAAGCCGGGGGCGAAACCCGACGACGCTGCATGGCTGGAGATCTATGACGCCAGCGATTGCGGCCACCCGAAACACCTGGCTCAGGTCAAGTGGCCTGAGAACGTCCATACGGTGACGATCGGGCCCAGCGGAACACGCGTCTACGGCACGGCGATCGATCCCTTCACGGGAAAGGGCGGCGTCCTCATCCTGGACATCAGCGATCCCTCTCATCCTCGCTACCTGGGCAAGTTCGGGATCACACGTCCCGATGGCCGGACCTTCGAGGCAGCGATCCACGAAATCTCATTCCGTCAGGACGAGCGGCGAATCTACGCCGGGGTCCTTGCCTCGACGGACGGCGACCTGAACGCAGGCATCGGGCTTTTCCCGCCCACCGTCGCAGGCCTCGGGCCAGACGCGGGCGGGATCTACATTCTCGATAATGGTGACATCGTTGATGGCCGGCCGGACCCGAGACTGAAGCTCGTCGGCACGGTTCCGCACGGCGGCTGGCACTCTGTCGTGCCCGCACAAATCGGCGGGACGCCTTACCTAGTCGGCGCCGGCGAGCTGGGGGCCTGTCCCGGGGCGTGGCCGCGGATCACCAACATCGCGGACGAAACCCGGCCCGCTCGCGCCGGCGAATTCCGGCTGGCGATGAACCGCCCGGATAACTGCCCGCCGATGACGGAGACGGAACTCGCATCCGGCGGCGTGATCGGTCGAGCGGGGACGGCGACAAGCCACTACAATGACGTGGACAGCAGCACCCAGACCCGGCTTGGCCTGTTCAATTTTATGTGGGCGGGACTGCGCATCGCCGATCTCCGGGACCCTGCAAAGCCAGAGGAGGTCGCGTACTTCAGACCCGGTGACGCTTGCACGGGACATGTTCGCTACCGTCCGGAATCGGGCCAGATCTGGTTCACCTGCGCAGCGAGCGGGTTCTATGTGATCGAGCTGCAGCCAGAGCTTCGGGCGCGGCTCGGCCTGGCCGCCGCTTCCATGCCCGCGGCGCGAACGCGCTCGGCGCCCGCGAAGCGGCCCTGAAGCTGCGCAGCTAGGCGCCAGGCCCGTCCATCGACATCAGGTCCTTCATCGTCTGATATTCGGTGACCACCAGGCCCTGCTCGCTACGGGCGGGCGAGGCATGATGCGCCCACGCCGCTTCGATGAAGGCCACCGGGTCCGCGGCCATCGCCGGGCTGTGGAGGTCGAGGGTCAGAAGATCGAGCTGTTGAGCCGAGCGCATGGCATTCTCCCGATGGGAGGCCGTCACAGCTGGACTGGCGGCGGCGTGCTCGGCACGCCGCCGAAGTTGGGCCTCAGAGCCGGGCGCGCACCGATACGCCGTAGGTGGTCGGGTAGTTCCACACCGAGCCGACGCCGAAGCCGCCGGCCAGGCCCTGGATCCGGTACCGCTCGTTCGTGACGTTGTCGCCGAACACCGCCAGCGTGTAGCGCTGCGACGGGTCGGTCCACTCGGCGCGAAGGCTCAGCGTCGTGTAGCCCTTCTGAGGGAACTGGTTGGACGCATCGAAGAAGAACTTCGATGAGTGGAAGAGATTGCCCGAGAGCGCGAGCTCGCCATCCGCAACACCGGCGATCGTGTAGCGCGCGCCGACATTGCCCGTGAACTTCGGGGCTCGGGGCATGCGGAAGCCGCTGGCGTCGATCGGCTGGGCTGTGAACAGGCCGTAGCCTGCGCCGCACGCCACCGGATCCAGACACTGGAACTGGGCCGGCGAGTTCGGATAGCTCTTGAACTTCGCGTCGGTGTAGGCCGCCCCGGCATTGATCTGGAAGGCGCGCGTGACCTCGTACCTCAGGTCGCCCTCCAGGCCGTAGACCCGCGAGCTCGCCGCGTTGGTGATGAAGGCCAGCGCGCCGGTGTAGGTCGAGACCTGCAGGTTCTTGTAGTCGTAGTAGTAGGCGCTGACGCTCGCCGACAGCGGGCCGCGGCCATATTTGTAGCCGGTCTCGTAGGAGGTGATCGTCTCGGCGGCGATGTTGACGTTGTTCAGGCAACCGCAGCCGACATTGGTGATCGGCGCCTTATAGCCTCGGGCATAGGAGGCGTAGATGCTCGAGTAGGCGTCCGGCTTGTAGCGGAGGACGAAGCGCGGGGTGATGCGGTCGTTCTTCTGATTGGGCAACTCGAACTTGCCGAGCGGCGGGAACAGCAAGTTCGTGAAGAACGGCTTCCTGATCTGGTCGTGGCTGTAGCGGGCGCCGGCCGTCAGGAAGAGGTTCGGGACCACCTCGTAGGTGGCGTCGCCGTAGGCGGCGTAGGAGCGCGTATCCACCGCCGAGCTGGCGTACGAGACGAGCGGCGCGCCGCCGAACGCGATCTGGGTGTTCGGATAGGCGTCCTTGTAGTCGATGAAGAAGGCGCCGAGCGTCCACTTCAGCCTGCCGCTCGAAGCGGAGTTGAGCAGGAACTCCTGGGTGAAGGTCTTGTCCTTGATCGGGATGTCGCTGAAGACCACCGGGGCGGCCGACCAGTCGAGGTCGATGAAGGCGTGTTTCGTTCGCTCGTCCCTGTATTGGGTGAATGACGTCAGCGTGGCGAAGTCGAAGTCGAACTTCGACGTCAGTTGCCACACGTTGGTCTGGGTGCGAACGCCGATGGGCTCACTGTTCGCCACCTCGTTGGGCCGGGTCGCGACGGGCGCGCCGAAGACGGCGCCCGGGGTGAGGGCCTGGCCGTTGCGAACGAAGGCGTTGCCGAGCGTCGCCGTCGGATCGTCGGTGCTCTGGTGCTGGTAGCGGAGCAGGAACGACATCTTGTCGGTGGGGGCGAATTTGACGCCGGCGCGCATCGACCAGTTCTCGAACTGCCCGACCTTCTTGTCGTTGGTCAGAATGTTCCGCTGGTAGCCGTCGCCACGGGTGTAGAGACCCTCGAGGTCCACGGCCACCTTTTCGCCGAAGCCCGTGGTTCCATACGCCTGGTAGCGCTGGGTGTTGAACCGGGAGTAGCTCGCCTGCAACACCGCCTTGGGATCGCGACTGGGTTCGGCGGTCGTGACCAGTATCGCGCCGCCCGTGGTGTTCCGACCGAAAAGCGTGCCCTGCGGCCCCTTCAACACCTGGATGTTCTCGACGTTCAACAGTTCGAAGTTCGCCGCCACCGGGTTGGGCGAATAGAAACCGTCGATGTAGATGCCGACGTTGGAGCCGCCGCCGGCCGTCGTGATCGCCGTGCCCACGCCGCGGATGGTCGGCTGGATGAAGGCTCCGGCATAGTCGAACCGCAGGGCCGGGGTCAGCTTGGTGATGTCCGTCAGTTCCTTGACGGAGGCCGCCTCCATCTGCTGCGCCGTGACCGAGGTGATGGCGATCGGCACATCCCGCTGGAACTCCGAGCGACGCTGGGCGGTGACGACGATTTCGCCGATCGTGCTGCTTTGCGCTTCGTTGTTAGCCGTAGTGGCCGCCGGTCCCCCGCCGCTGCTCGCCTGTGCAATCGCCGGCCCAGCCGGGCTGGTCATAAGAGCAATCGCGCAAGCGGACGCGAGAATCTGAGCCCTGTTCATCTATATCCCTCCCATAGTTTTTTTGATTCGGTTCTTCGCGACGCACGCACTCGACTATGCGCGTCTAAAACTACAATCTCGCCGTCTTGTTTGCCAAAACGTTAGCAACGTTTCAACGCGATCGGCGCGGCGAGTCAAGCGTCATGTCCACGGGGAGCGGCTAGGGATCTGAGCGGGCTCTCATATGCAACACCGGCGCGGCAGGCCGCTCCGGATCACCATCGGTCGGACGAGGTCCTCTCGAGCGTGAGCGGGCGTTGGTAGCTGACGTCGCGCTTGTCACGCATGCCCTTCAGGTAGCCGAATTGTGCGAAGGCTTCCGACGTTAGGAAGGCGGCCTCGCCGACCAGCAGGATGTCGACCGTGGTGCGCCGGAGCGCGATCCTCCACTCGCCCTCGCGCCGTTCCAGGCGATCGGCGTAGCGGCCGGCCAGCATCCGGGCGGTCTTTCCGTCGGGATCGAGGAAGAGGCCGACGGAATAGGTTTCCGCATGCGCCACGTCGCCATCGATCTCGCAGCTGTGGGTGGTGATGTTGTGCAGGCTCTGCTGCGACATCGCATTGTGCGCCGCGTTGGCCCACTCGGGATAGCGGGGGCCTTCGTTTACGGCGAAGCCGTGCTCGTCGAAACCGTCGGGGTGGTAGGAGCTGGCCAGCAGTTCGGCGTCGTGCCGGTCGCACCCGCGTGCGTTGCGGGCGATGCAGTCGAGGATCGCCTGTCGATCCTTCATGTATCTCAGCTCGCGCTCGAGTTCGTCGAGCCGTTCTTCGACCGTCATGCCGGCCTCCTTGCCTTGTTGAATTTGGTTCAGAAGAAGAGGCCGCCGCTGACCTCGATGATCTGGCCGGTGACGTAGCCCATCTTCGGCGACACGAGCGAAACCACCACGCCCGACAGGTCCGACGGCTCGCCGAAGCGGCGCAGCAGCGTATTGTCTTCGAAGAACTTCTTGCTTCCCGGGTCAGATCTGATGTCGGCGTTCGCATCGCTGGCGATCACGCCCGGCATCAGGCAGTTCACCGTGATGCCGCGGCCGCCCAGCTCCTGGGCCATGACCCGGGTGAAGGTCTCCACCGCCGACTTCGCCATGGCGTAGACCACATACTGGGGCAGGGCCTTTCGAGCCCCCACCGAGCTCATGAAGATGACGCGGCCATGATCGCGCAGCCGCGCCTTCAACGCCTTGGTGACGTAGAAAGGGCCGCCGAGGTTGTCGGCCAGGACGCTCTGGAAGATCTCCTCGGTCGTGCTGTCGAGATCATGCACCGGGCCGCCGCCGGCGTTGTTGACCAGGATGTCGAGTCCGCTGCTTCCGGTGCGGTGCGTCAGCGCCTCGTCGAGCTCGGCGGCGAGCTCCTCGGCGGCCTGCAGGCCGCCGAGCTTCTTGCGGATCAGGAAGGCCTGGCCCCCTTTGGCCTCGATGGCGGCGAGGGTTTCGTTGGCCGCGGCGTCATTGGCGGCATAGTTGATTGCGACGAGTGCGCCGCGCTCCGCCAGATCCTGGGCGATGGCGCGACCGAGGCCTCGCGAGGCCCCGGTCACCAAGGCGGTCTTTCCCTCGAGCGGCTTGCTCACGACGCTGTCGCCGCCTTCGCGGCCTGGGCGATCCATTCTCCAGAGTCGCGGGCCTGCTCGTAGATGTCGAGGTGGACGATCTTCTGCTGGTCGTTGAACCGGTAGACGGCGATCACATTCTTCCGGATGAACTCGTCGCCCCGGTAGTGACGTTCCTCGATCTCCTGGAAGACGGAATTCCCGACCTCGCTGATGTGGAAGGTCGTCATCTCGAAGCGTGTGCCGCCGGAGACCCAGCCGGTCAGAAACTTCCGGTACGCCGGCCAGTCGAGCTCCTCCAGATAGGCGCCGACCCGCTTGAAGACCGTCGGCTCGAGGAACTCGGTCAGCGGCTGCCAGTCTTCGGGCGAGTTGATGCCCTCGCCGATCAGCTCGATCTGCTTGGCGGTGTGCGCCTCGACGACCTTGGCCAACGGGCCGAGCTCATGGGTGACCGATGTGGCCGTGGTGATCGTCATGTCTTTCCTCCCGTTTGCGTGGAGATGCGGATACTCCGCCTCACGCAAGCTGCGCGCTCTGCCCGCCGTCGATGACGAGGGCGGCGCCGTTGATGAATTTGGCTTTGTCCGATGCGAGGAAGGCGGCCAACTCCGCGCATTCGTCCGGATCGCCGCCGCGTCCCGCGGGCACGCCCGCGATGACCTCGTCGATCAGCGCCTTGGGCGCCCGCTCGGCCGCCTCCGTCATGAACATGCCGGGCACGATGGCGTTCGCCCGCACCCCGAAGCGCGCATATTCCACGGCCGCCGCCTTGGTGATGGCGATCACGCCTGCCTTGGCGGCAGAGTAGACCGCGGTCCCTCGCTTGCCGCCGAGCGCCGCCACCGACGACCAGTTGAGGATGACGCCGCCGCCCGCGGCGCTCATCACGCGAGCCGCATGCTTCGTGCCATGGACGACGCCGCGAAGGTCGATGTCGAGGATGCGGTCGTAGTCGACCATCTCGAGTTCGCCCAAGGAGCCGAAGTGGGGCACGCCCGCAACGTTCAACACGGCGTCCAGCCCGCCGAACTCGTCGCAGGCCGCGCGGATCACCGCTTCCACCTGAGCCTCCTGGGTGACGTCGCAATGGAAGGCTCTCGCGGCCTCGCCGATCGCCGCGGCGGTGTCCTGCTCGGCGCCGCTGATGTCGCTGCAGAAGACCGTCGCGCCATAGCCCGCGAACACGCGCGCCGCGGCGCGGCCGAGGCCGGAGCCGGCCCCGGTGATCACCGCCACCTTGCCTGCAAGGTCGGTCATCCACCCACTCCCTCTGTTGGTGTGGAGATCGTCGCCGACGCTCTCCGGCTCACATCTCGATCGCGCCGCCGACCGGCGGCCGGCAACCTGTCGCGTTCACTTGTCGAGCTTGAACACCTTGATGGCGTTGCCGCCGAGGATGGCGCGGGCGTCGTCCGTGCTGGTCGAGTCCACCACCGCCCGCACCGAGGTGCGGCCATAGCCGAACGCGCCCTCGCTGTGCGGATAGTCGGTGGCCCACATGCAGCGGTCGGCGCCGATATAATCCAGTTGGCTCAGACCCAGCGGGTCGTTCTGGAAGGTGGCGTAGCAGTTCTGGCGCCAGTACTCGCTCGGGCGATGATCCAGCCGGTCGACGATGTCGCCGTTGCCGAAGCTGTCGAAGATCATCTCGGCGTCCTGCAGCGCCGGCGGAACCCAGGAGATGCCGCCTTCGGCGAACACCACCTGGAGGTCCGGGTGTCGGTCGAACACGCCGCCGAACACCAGCTGGCCGAACGGCTTCCGGAAGGGCGCCAGCAGCGTCATGTTCAGCGCGCCGACGCCGCCGCGGTGCTCCACGTCCGTGCCTTCGCCGACGTGGAAGCAGACCGGCAGGCCTGCCTCGGCGACTACGTCCCAGAAGCGGTCCATGATCGGATCCTGGTAGTGGATCTCCTTGCCGTCGACGCTCTTCCCCGGGTTCACCGGGATCATGAAGGTCTTGAGGCCGAGGTCGACGATCTGCTGCATCGCGCCCTCCGCAGCCGCCGGATCCCACCAGTTGCTGAAGACGCCGACCGCGTGCGAGCGCGACCTGCGCTCGATGTGCCCGGCGGCGTAGTGCTCGTTATAGACGCGGTAGAGGGCTTCCTGGACGGCGAACTCAGGATATCGAGCGAAGCCGATTAGGGTATTGGGGAAGCAGATCTCCTCGTCGACGCCTTCCGCATCCATGTCGCTGTAGCGCCGCTCGGGCGTCCAGTCGGTGCCGTTGGTGCGCACGATCGCCCGCGTGGTGCGCTCGCCGATCGGGAGCGCCTCGACCTGGCCGCGATAGCCGATCCGCCAGAAGCCGTCGAACCACACCCGCGGCGCCTTGTCCCGCAGGTGCGTCGGGAAGTTCTCGTAGAAGATGTCCTTGGTGATTTCCCAGTGGTTGTCGGCGGACACCAGCCGCGTCCCTGGCGGCAGGTTCATGTCGCCCTTGCTCTGGGGCGAGCGGTTCAAGAACACGCCGATATCGCGGATTTCGGGAATGGCGAGACTGCGGGTGGCCACGGACATCTGGGGTTTCCTCCTGGGCTCTTGCGACCCTGGTTGCGGCCGAAGGGTGAGGTCTGCGCCACGCTGCGCGCGGCTGGCCAGCGGCCTTCGGTGTTGTTGACCAAGTTGTTAGCAAGCGACCTGACGAGCGTCAATCGGCGTTCGCGGCCAAGCCGCGACTAAAGTTCAGGCCGGGGGCGAGGTCCGGACGTGGCGCTCAGGCGGTGGTCTGCGCGGCGGCGGGGGCGGCCTCGGGCTCGAGCCGGCGGAGGCACCACTCGACCAGCGTGCGCATCTCCTTGTGCCCGCTCGATATCCCGAGGGCGGAGTCGAAGTTCATGACCAGCGCCATCGAATTGATCGCCATCAGCATGGCGTAGGGCGTGAAGACCTCCGGCTCGGGGGAGACCTGCTGCAGGCGCGCCGACAGCGCCTCCACGGCGATCTGCCGGCTTCGCTCGCCATACTCGACCATGTCGCGGCGGATGCGCTCGTTGTGGTTGGCCATCGCCATGAACTCGTTGGCGATGGCGCCGTTGGGTGGGTTCGCGGACACCTCCCAGTAGGCGTGCAGCGGTCGCTCGGAGCCGAGTGCTTCCTCCAGCCGCCGCATGAAGGTGTCCATGTGCCGGTGGAAGGTGGCGACGATGAGCTCGTCCATCGTCTGGAAGTAGTAGTAGACGAGCTGGTGGGTGAGGCCGACGCGTTCGGCGACACTGCGCGAGGTCAGGGCCGCGTAGCCCTGTTCCAGCATCACGGCCTCGACCCCGTCCATCAGCAAGGAGCGGGTCGCCGAACTCTCAGGGCCCATCCGTCGTTTCGACGCCACGCTTCGCTCCTGTCCAACTGCCGCCGCCGACTCGCGGCGGCGCCACGGCCCCGGCCGCGCACCCTTTTACCCGAGCGCCCGAGCCCGGCTCAACTCGCCGGTGTCGCCTTCCGGCTTCCGGAGACCCACTCAAGCATCCATTGCATGAAGACGCGCGTCTCGGCATGTCCCCGCGAAATCCCGACGCTCTGTTCCATGACCAGCCCGCGCGCCACGCTCGCGAGCAAGGTCGCGAAGCAGATGGAAGGGCAGATCGCCGGGTCGACCGGAGAGTCCTGGATGAACCGGGCCACGGCGGCGCTCTGCAGGTCGCGCGCGCGGTCGCCGTAGGCGGCGATCTCGGCCCGGATCGCCTTGCGGTGATTGCCCAGGGCCATGAATTCGACCGCCAGGGCCATGGGCGTGCCCTCGGTCTGAAGCCGCCAGAGCTCCTTCACCGGATCGTCCGCCTCGAGCGCGCTCGTCAGCTGCTCGAAGTTGGCCGCCGTCGCCCGGCGATAGGCGGCGACCAGCAGGTCGTCGGTGGACGGGAAGTAGTAGTGCACCAGCCCTGGAGCGAGGCCCGCCCGCTTGGCCACACTGCGGGTCGTCACGGCCGCATAGCCCTCGTCGAGCATGAGGCCTTCGGTGGCGTCGAGAATGAGGTTCTTGGCGTCTTCGGGATCACGTCTGACGCGCTTGGCCTTCACTGTCATCTCGCTCAATCCCGCGTCCCCCCATCTTCGGCCGCACGCCGGCGGCTCCCATACCTAGCCGCCGAACCAGGTCCTTGACGACCTCTGGCAGTTACTATTGAACATATGCCCAATAGTCGCTCGGGCGGCTGCAGGGTGGAGATCGAATTTCATGCTGGCCTCAGCAAAGTCGAAGCTGGCCGTTCCGGACCTCACGCCGACGATCGGCAGCGAGCTGAAGGCGGACGCTGACGCGCTTGTGAGCGGCGCGTTCTCGGCCGAGATCCGGGCGCTCCTGGAGGAGCGCGGCGTCGTCGTGTTCCGGGGGATGAACCTGACGGACGAGCAGCAGATCGCCTTCACCCGCACGCTGGGCCCCGCGGTCGAGGAAGGCGTCTTCAAGATCAGCATGGACCCGAAGGTGAACCCGGTCGCCGAGTACACCAAGGGGGCCTTCTACTGGCACATCGACGGCACCATGTCGGACGTGCCGATCTTCGCCTCGATCATGAGCGGCCGGAAGCTGGCGTCGGTCGGCGGCCAGACCGAGTTCTCGAACACCTATGCGGCCTGGGAAGACCTGCTGGAGGCCGAAAAGGCGGTGCTGGACGGGCTCAAGGTCGTGCACATGTTCGAGGTCTCGCAACGCTATGTGAACCCGGAGCCCTCATTCGAGACACTGCAGGCCTGGCAGACCTTCCAGCCCAACACCCTGCCGCTGGTCTGGACCCACCGGTCGGGACGCAAGTCGCTGGTGCTGGGCTCCACCGCCAGCCATGTGGAAGGCATGGACCTGCGAGAAGGCTGGGCGCTGCTCACCCGGCTGCGTGACTATGCGACCGAGCCGCAGTTCGTCTACCGACACGAATGGACCGTCGGCGACATGGTCATCTGGGACAACACCGGGACCATGCACCGGGCCATGCCCTATGCGCTGGACAGCGGTCGCCTGATGCACCGAACCACCATCCAGGGCGACGAGCCGTTCGCCTGAGGCGACCACAGCGTCCCCTCTCGGCTGCGCCCAGCGATGGGTGGGGCGGCTCCACCTAATCCAGGCTTTCTCCAAGAGAGATCCATGACCACACGCATACTCGACACATCCGACATCGAGCGCCACCTCGGCAAGCCGATGGACAGCTCGCCGCTGCGCGAACCCATCACCAACAACGACATCCGGCGGTGGGTGCATGCGATGCATTACCCCAACCTGCTGCACTTCGACCCGCCCTACGCCGAGGCCAGCCGCTGGGGCAGGATGCTGGCGCCGCAGAGCTTCCCGATCGCCACCGATGACGGTCACGGCGTCGCCCCGGCCTGCGTGGGGAAGATCCCGGAATCGCACCTGCTCTTTGGCGGGGACGAGTGGTGGTACTACGGCCCGCGCGTCTTCGGCGGCGATGTGATCTCAAACGAGCGGATCCCCTACGACTACGTCGTGAAGGAGACGTCGTTCGCCGGCCCGACCTGCTTCCAGCGCGGGGACAACTTCTATCGCAACCAAGCCGGCGAGCTGCTGGCCAAGCAGCGCTCCACCTCGATCCGCTATTCGGCGGAAGCGGGCGGTGAGAGCGTCAAGGCGGAGGAGGCGGAGGACCCCGTCTGGGCGGACGACGAGCTGGAGGCCCTGGAGGATCGCAAGTTCCAGTGGATCCAGATGCTCCATGACCTCGGCCACAAGCAGCGCTGGTGGGATGACGTGAAGGTCGGCGACCAGCTGCCCGAGCGCGTCTTCGGCCCGCACTCGGTGGCGAGCTTCACCACGGAATGGCGGGCCTATCTGATGAACGTCTGGGGCGCGCTGGAGATGCGCAAGAACGATCTCGCGGCTCTCGGCTTCACCAAGGAGATGGGCGGCCACGAGAACGACCCGGACATGCTGCGGATCAATCCGGAGCTGACCGACGGCGCCTACTACGGCCCCTCGCGCGGGCACCTCTTCCCGCGGTGGGCGCGGCGCATCGGCATGCCGAGGGCCTACGGCTACGGCGCCTCGATGGGGTCCTGGGTGACCGACTACCTGGCCGGCTGGGCCGGCGAGCACGGGATGATCGTCCACTCCACGGCCAACTACCGCGGCCCGGCGCTGGCGGGCGACATCACCGTCCAGACCGCCGAAGTGGTCGAGAAGTCGGTCGACCAGGACGGCCGCCACCTGGTCCACGTCAAGCACAAGATGGCCAACCAGAAGGGGACCACCCTGTGCACGGGCGCGGCCGAGATCGAACTGCTGAAGAAGCCTGGCTGAGGGCGGGCGCATTGAACGGCAGGATGCCTTTCGGCTTGGGATCACCGGCATGAACGAGATCAAGCTTGCGCAGGGCGCCCCCTCGATCATCCGGGGTCATCCGCTGAGCGAGGAACCGGGGTTGGGGCCGCTCACCCTGCCGGGCATGCTGCGGGACGTCGCGTTCCGGCATGCGGAGCGCGAGGGGCTGGTCATGCACCGGCCCGACGGCGCGGTGACCCGCTGGACCTATGCCCAGCTCTGGGACCGCACCATGGAGGTCGCCCGCGCCCTGCTCGCTTGCGGCGTCGGCAAGGGCTCGCGCATCGGCGTGCTGATGACCAACCGGCCGGAATGGATCGCGACGGTGTTCGGCGTCAGCCTCGCCGGCGGCGTCGCCATCGCGCTCAGCACCTTCTCGACCGAGGCCGAGCTGGAGTTCCTGCTGAAGGCCTCCGACATTTCCGTCCTGCTCTTCGAGCGCGCCGTGCTGAAGAAGGACTTCGAGGCCATGCTCCTGAAGCTGGAGCCGGGACTCGAAACCGCTCGACCGGGTCATGTCGCCTCGCCGCAGTTTCCCTTCCTGCGGCACGTGGCGAAGCTGGACGACGAGCGCCCGCGCGGCGCCATCGAGACCTGGCCGCAGTTCCTGGCGCGCGGCGAGGCCGTGGCGCCGGCCCTGGTCGAGGCCGCTTCGGCCACGGTCAAGCCGTCCGAGGCGGCGCTGTTGTTCTTCTCCTCCGGCACGACGGGCCGGCCCAAGGGCGTGTTCAACAGCCACCGCGGCGTCTGCATTCAGTGCTGGCGCTGGGCGAGGCTCTACAGCTTCGGGCCCGAGGTGAGGGGGTGGTCGCCGAACGGCTTCTTCTGGTCGGGCAACTTCGCCATCGGCCTGGGCGCGGTGATGGCGGCCGGCGGGTGCATCGTCATCCAGCGGATCTTCGAGCCGGCCGAGTCCATTGCGCTGCTGGAGAAGGAGCGGGTCACCTTCGCCTACGCCTGGCCTCACCAGTGGGCGCAGCTCGAAGCCGTGCCGAACTGGGATGGCGCCGACCTCTCGAGCCTGCACTATTTCGAGCCGGGCCTGCAGCTGCGCCGCCCGCAGGCCTCGATCCGCACCGAATGGCGCGAGCCGCGGGCGAGCTACGGCAACACCGAGACCTTCACCATCGTCACCGGGACGCCGGCGAACCTGCCGCCGGAGGCGACGCAGGGGCATCACGGCGAAGCCCTGGCCGGCTGCACCATCAAGGTGGTCGATCCGCTAAGCGGGGAGATCCTGCCGCGCGGCGAGAGCGGCGAGATCGCCGTGAAGGGGCCGACGCTGATGCTTGGCTATCTGGGCGTGCCGCTGGACGAGACGCTCGACGAGCAGGGTTTCCTTCGGACCGGCGACGGCGGCTACATCGACGAGCAGGGCCGTCTGGTCTTCCAGGGGCGGCTGAACGACATCATCAAGACCGGCGGCGCCAACGTCTCGCCGGTCGAAGTCGACAATGTGCTGGGCGCCCTGCGCGGCGTGAAGGTCTGCAAGACGGTCGGCGTGCCGCACGAAACCCTGGGCGAGATGGTCGTCTCCTGCGTCGCGCCGGAGGCCGAGCGGCCGCTGACCGAGGCGCAGGTGCGTGATTACCTGCGGGCCCGGCTGGCCAGCTACAAGGTCCCGCGCCGGGTGGTCTTCGTCAGCGAGACCGAGCTCGACTTCACCGGCAGCGCCAAGGTCAAGGCCGACGGCGTTCGCGCGCTGGTCGCCAAGCGGCTGCGCGCGGAGGAGGGCGCCGCCTGACCCGCTAGGCCGCGCTCAGCGCACGGCGGGCAGCAGGGCCTCGGAAATGACGCGCGGCGAGAACGGCTTCAGCTGATCGATCCTGCCCGCCTGTACGAGCTTGGCCCAGTCCGGCTCGGAGATCATCGCGCGCCCGACCCCGACCAGGTCGAAGTCGCCCCGATCGAACATCTCCATCAGCGTCCTGAACCTGGAGAGGTCGCGGCCGGCGTCCACGCCCTCCATCAGGCTCGACTGCATGTCGCCGTCGAGGCCGATCGAGCCGATGGTCATGGTCGGTTTGCCGGTGACCTTTTTGGTCCAGCCGGCCAGGTTCATGTCGCTGTCCTCGAACACCGGCTGCCAGAACCGGCGCTCCGAACAGTCGAAGAGGTCGACGCCGGCGTCGACGATCGGCGCCAGCAAGGCCTCGAGCTCCTGCGGCGTCTCGGCGATGCGGGCCTGGTAATTGACCATCTTCCAGTGGGAGATCCGCAGCGCCACGGGCATGCCCGGGCCGACGCGGCGGCGAATCTCGGCGACCACCTCCGCGGCGAAGCGGCCGCGGGCCTGAGGGCTGCCGCCATAGCGGTCGGTCCGCCTGTTCAGCTCCGACCAGAAGAACTGGTCGATCAGGTAGCCGTGGCCGCCGTGGATCTCGATCCCGTCGTATCCCAGCGCCATGGCGGTTTCCGCGCCGCGACCGTAGGCGTCGATCACCTCGTCGATCTGCGCCTGGGTCATGCCCTCGCAGACCTTCTTGCCGGGAGCGATGTAGCCAGAGGGACTGACCTGGCCCAGTTCCGGCCGGTAGTGCGCCGTGCCCGTGACCATGTCGTAGCTGCTGTAAATCAGGCCGACATGCCACAGCTCGGGAAAGGTGACGCCGCCGGCGGCGTGGACTTGCCTGGCCACGTTGCACCATCCCTCCAGCGCGGGCTCCCCGTGGAAGCGGCCCAGCATCGGATTGTCGCCGGACGCAGGGTGGTCGATGTAGACGCCCTCGGTCATCACCAGGCCGGCGCCGCCGGCGGCCCGGCGCGCATAGTAGTCCGCGACCTCCTGAGACGGGATGCCACCTTCGCAGATCGCCAGGCCCATCGCCGGCATGACCACCCGATTGGGCAGGGTCACGTCGCGCAGCTTGAAAGGCGTGAAAAGCGCGGAAAAGTCGATTTCGTGGGGCACCGCAGGCTCCGGGAACTTAGAGGATCTTCGTCATCTCGACCCGCAGGCGGGTGAGACGGGTCGACTGGATACGCCAGCCGGCGGCGTTATGGACGTAGGTCTCATGATAGTGGCCGAAACCATGGAGGTAGGTGCTGCCGTCCGCCAGCGGGTGGGCCTTGGTGCGATAGAGCCGATCCTCCATCGCCCAGATCCCCGTCGCCGTCCGGTCCGAGGTGATCTCGATCAGCGGCATGTGTCCGTGGTGGACAGAGACCTGGTCGCCCGTGCTCTTCGAGACATAGGCGATGATGTCCTCCACGCCGACCGCCTCCATCGACGCCTCGGGGACGATCAACCGACCATCCTCGGCGAACACCTCCCGGCGCCAGAGGTCCCAATCCTTGTGGTCGAGGCCGTAGAAGTAGCGCGCCTTCAGCCGCTTGATCTCCTCGATCGCGAGCAGCGTCTCGACGTCGGTCATGCGCCTTTCCTCCAGCCTCTCTAGATCTTGGCGAGCCGCGAACTCGCTCGCAGCTCCCGTAGGCGCGGCGCTTGGTGTTTGCCAGAATGTTAGCGGCCGGCGGGCGGTGTCAATGGTGAGGACGCGCCAGGACAGTCCTTGCTCCTCGGACCTGGTGCTAATAGGTTGGCAAACAACGCTCGCGAGAGGCGTGCAGCGAGGGAACGCGGCTGGTGGATCGAAACATCTGCGACGACATCGGGCGAAACATCGCCGCCCGCGAAGACGCGATCCTCGGCCATGCGCCCAGGATCGCGCCGCTCGGGGATGACCAGATCCCCGGCAAGGTGCGCGAGCAGATGAACGCGCTTCGCGCGAGCCTCGGCGTCGGCCCGATCGTAGGACCGCTTCCGGAGCTCACCGCGACGATGCTGAAGGCGCCCGTGCTGATGGACGCGCACACCGCGCTCGCCGGCTGCCTGTTCCAGGGACATCTGTCGGCGCGCGACCGAGGAACTGATCGCCGACGCCATGATCACCGACGGGACCTGGGCGGTGCTGGCGCGCACCCTGACCGAGCCGCAGCTGATCGAGCTGCCCATCCTGATCGGCCAGTACCAGGGCGTGGCCTACCTGCAGAACGCGCTGCGCATTCGCCTGATGGAAGGCAACGAAGGCCTTCGGGCCCGTTGATCGCAGCCGATCCGACCCGGCCAAGGAGGACGTCTTGAACGATATCACCAATCCGGCCGCGAGCCGCCTGGAGGCGCCGGTCGTCATTCCGGTCGAGGCCTACGTCTCCGAGGCCTACGTCCGCGCCGAAGGGGAACGGCTGTGGCCGAAGGTCTGGCAGATCGCCTGCCGGGTCGAGGAGATCCCGAAGGTCGGCGACTACGTGACCTACGACATCCTCGACGAGTCGATCATCGTCACCCGCACCGCCCCGGACAGGATCCAGGGCTTCTACAATGTCTGCCTCCACCGCGGCCGGCGGCTGACGGAGGGCTGCGGCCACACCGCCCAGTTCTATTGCCGCTTCCACGGCTGGCGCTGGAACCTCGACGGCGAGAACGCCTTCGTGCTCGATCGGGAGGACTGGGGCGAGGCGCTCACGAACGAGAACCTGCGAATGAAGCAGGTGAGGGTGGACACCTGGGGCGGCTGGGTGTGGATCAACATGGATCCTGACTGCGAGCCGCTGCTCGACTACCTGAAGCCGGCCTCATCCCTGCTCGACCCGTTCGAACTTGAGAAGATGCGCTACCGCTGGCGCCAGTGGCTCAACTTCCCCTGCAACTGGAAGACCGCGCTGGAGGCCTTCAACGAGAGCTATCACGCCCGCGCCACCCACCCGCAGCTGACCAAGTGGGTGGACCTCATCTACTGGAGCCGGACGGCCGGCCGGCACGCCTGCCACGGCGTCGCCACGCCCCGGGAGGGCGGGGCGGCGGGAGGCTCCGGATTTGGCGGGGTCAACGTCCGCGACGGCCAGGATCCGCGCACCGCGGCGGCCGAGATGATGCTCGAGATGGAGCAGACGCTGGACGCCACGACGACACGGACGATCATCGAGGCCGCGCAGCGTCTGCCGCAGGAGCTTCCCCCGGGCACGCCCGCCGAACTGGTGGCGGCCCATATGATGGCTTCGGCCGCCCGGGACGACGCCGCGCGCGGTGTCGTCTGGCCGGCTCTCGATCCTGAAAAGACCGCCGAAGCCGGCTTCGATTGGCACCTCTTCCCCAACTCGGTGATCCTGCCGGGGGTGACCTTCGCGCTCTGCTATCGCGCGCGGCCGAACGGGGCCGATCCGAACAGCTGCATCTTCGAGGTGTACGTCATCGAGCGCTTCCCGGAAGGCGAGGAGCCGAAGACCGAGTGGGTCTACGAGCCCGATCCCACGGAAGAGAAGTGGCGGCTCATCCTGTCCCAGGACTTCCAGAACATGCCGAAGGTCCAGCAGGGGATGAAGTCGCGGGGCTTCCCCGGCGCGCGCCCAAGCCCCCGACAGGAAGTGGCGATCATCCAGTTCCACCGCATGCTGGCGCAATACATTGGAACGGGCGCGCCGGAAGCGATCAGGTGATCTGAGAAACCCGCTGGGGAGGGTCATTCCAACCGACAGACCGCCCAGGCGAAGGTCCTCCTCCTGGAGCGATCGCAACGTCCACTAATGACGCTCGTTGTGCGCCATAGGGTCGTTCGACCCGCGGCTAACGGCTGGAGACAAAAAGCTGGCGGCGGCGTCGCCTTGTAGACGCGCTGCCTGTCACGTTCCGTACCTCTCAGTCGTCTTAGCTTCATCAGGAGGATTGAAGATGAAGCAGCGGCTAGCGAAACTTGCAATTGAGACCATCACACGCCGCAATGGCGGCGATCCTGATTATGCAATCGCGCTGTTCGCCGCCTCACCGCAGGCACTGAAGCGATTGGGAAAAGCCGCGGAATTGCTTTCCCACCGAGAGGCGGCGTCCTTGGAGGCGGCATTCGCTGCCCAGCTCGTCGGCGCACTGGCGGAGGGGTGCGGATCGTGCGTCCAGATCCACATCAACACCGCGCGCCGAGCAGGGATAAGCGATGACTTGATCGAGGCGGTGCTCCGCGGTGATGACCAACATCTTACAAGCGATGCGGCGCTCGCGGTCCGCTTTTCGCGCGCCATCATCAACAGGACGGATGAAGAGGCGGAAGCAAGAGAACACGTCCGCGAAAGATGGGGGGACAAAGGGGTCGTGGACTTGACTATGGCCACCCAAACAAGCCGCTTCCTTAGCATGCTGAAAGTGGGTTTTGGTTACGCTACGAGCTGCGAGCGCCTCTGTGTCGGCCAGAACGCCGTTGAAATCCGCCGACCTGCGGCATGAACAGATCACGCGATCCGATTGCTCCGTACCGTCGCCGACTGCTCGGCCTGAGCTATCGTATGCTTGGAAGCCGAGCCGACGCCGAAGATGTGCTTCAGGACGCCTTTATCCGGTTTTCCGGCGCCGACCGCGTTCAGGATGTTGAATCATATCTCACAGCGATCGTCACACGGCTTTGCCTCGACCGGCTCAAGAGCGCTCGCGCCAAGCGCGAGATCTATGTGGGCCCGTGGTTACCGGATCCTGTAATTGACTGCGATAGCCTCTCTCCGGAAACAGCAACCGAGTTGGCGGAAGATCTCACGTTCGCGTTCATGCTCGCCCTGGAGCAGCTTACACCTGCGGAGAGAGCCGCTTTCTTGCTCCACGACGTTTTTGATCTCCCGTTTCGGGAGATCGCAGCGATATTGGGGAAAACCGACGCGACATGCCGTCAGTTGGCTACCCGGGCCCGTAGAGCCTTGCGTGAGAGGCCGCGGCCGGACGCGCCAGGGGTTGAGGCGCACGGTCCCATCTTCCAAGCCTTTCTGACAGCGCTAGCGACGGGCGATCTAGCAGACCTGACCATACTCCTCCGTCACGACGCCGTGCTGCTCTCCGATTCCGGCGGATTCCGACCATCGGCGCTCAATCCAATCTATGGACCGGATCGGATCGCGCGGCTGCTCACGAAAGCCGCCAAGAAGTTCGGGGGGCCTCCACCAGGGAGCCGTTCGGACGTGGTGCACATCAACCGCTCCATGGGGCTTATCACCCGCGTCGGCGATGAGCCGCTGCAAACGATGTCGGTGTCCATCTCTGAAGGCTTGATCACCGCCGTCTATGTCGTGCGCAATCCAGAGAAACTGGTTTGGCTGAAGCCCAGAGGGGCGCCGGCCAGTGGCTTCGACCGAGCCGGTTCATGCGCCATGTCCGATTAGGGTCCGAAATTCCCCGTTGGCGCCCCTCCAACAAGCGGACTCCGCGCAGGTCCGCTCCGCGGCACGGATCCAATGCGAAAGAATGTTGAGGGTTTCGGATGCCGGCCCCTCGCGCAGAAGAGCGGGCCGGCTGGGGGGCCGGCGTCCGAAGGCCTCCGGGGGAGGAAGCCGCGGTCAGCCGTGCTGTGGCCGGCCGAGAGATGCGCGGCTATGGGGCTTTCGTGTCGCGCCACCCGCCGGGAGGTGAGTTCCCGGGCGGTTTCTGCGTCCGCAGCCGCACGCCAGAGGAGTCCTCGGTCGTGGCGGCGCGAGCTGAGCGGGACGCCAGGGCGGGATGCGAGCCGGTTCTGCGCATGTCGACGGCGATGAGCGCAGCCGGGCTGGCGCCGAGGCCGAGGGGCGACGGCGGCGCAGGCTTGGGCATGTCGGCCAGGTGCGGGTCATGAGCTGTCCAGCCAAAAGCGGGTGACGATGGCGGTTCGCGGCAGACGCCCGCGGCCGAAGACCTCGATGACGCGCATGCGCCCGCCGCAGCAGACGCAGGTCGGCGGGGCCGTGGCCTCCGGCTCGGGCTCGGCGGTGGCGTGCTGGTCGGCGGCGGGCGGCGCCCCGGCCTGGGCGGCGATCAGCGCCCGGAGCTGGTCGAGGTCTGGGGCGCGCGGGCCCTTCGCCAGCAGGCCGTAGTGGCGGATGCGGTGGAAGCCCGTGGGCAGGACGTGCAGCAGGAAGCGCCGCAAGAACTCCGCCGGGCTGAGGCTCATGGTCTTGATCTTCACGGCCCCGGTCTCGGCGTTGGCGGTGCGGTAGTCCTTCCAGCGGAAGCGGACGGCCTGTTCGTCCAGGCTGACGAGCCGGCTGTTGGCGATGGCCACGCGGTGGGTGTAGCGGGCGAGGTAGGCGAGCACCGCGGCCGGGCCGCCGAAGGGCGGCTTGGCGTAGACCACCCACTCCGTCCGGCGCAGCGGCGCGATGTGCGCGGCGAAGGCGTCCGGCGCCGCCAGTTGGGCGAGGTCGCCGAAGAAGCTCAGGCGCCCGCGGGCGTGGGCGGCGGCGAGCTTCTCCAGGAAGAGCCGGCGGAAGAGCCGCGAGAGCACCCGCACGGATAAGAAGAAGCCCTTGCGGCAGGCGATCCAGCGCTGGCCGTCGGGCGAGAGCCCGCCGCCGGGGACGATGCAGTGGACGTGCGGATGGTGGGTCAGCGCCGAGCCCCACGTGTGCAGCACCGCGACGAGGCCCACACGGGCGCCGAGATGCTTCGGGTCGGCGGCGATGGTCTGCAGTGTCTCGGCGGCGGCCTTGAAGAGCAGGGCGTAGACCACGGCCTTGTTCTGGAAGCCGATCGCGGCGAGCGCGGCCGGCAGGGTGAAGACGACGTGGAAGTAGGGCGCCGGCAAGAGGTCGGCCTCGCGCTCGGCGAGCCAAGCCTTGGCCGCCGCGCCCTGGCACTTCGGGCAGTGGCGGTTGCGACAGGAGTTGTAGCTCACCGCCAGGCGCTGGCAGTCGTCGCAGCGCGCGACGTGGCCGCCGAGCTCGGCGGTGCGGCAGGCCTCGATGGCCGACATGACCTTGAGCTGGCCCAGGCTCAGGCGCCCGGCGTGGGCCTGGCGGAAGGCCTCGCCGTGGGCGCGCAGGATGTCGGCCACCTCCAGGGATGGCCGTGACACGGGGCCGGGCTCAGGCCGGCGGCGGCCTCAGGTGGGCGAGCGGGCTCTTCACCGCCCCCAGGGTCTTCAGCGCCACCCGCGTGTAGAGCGCGGTCGTGTCGAGCTTCTTGTGGCCGAGCAGCACCTGGATGACGCGGATGTCGGTCCTGCGCTCGAGCAGGTGGGTGGCGAAGGAGTGCCGCAGCGTGTGCATCGACACCCGCTTGTCGAGCGCCGCGGTGGCCGCGGCGGCTTTGCAGGCGCGGTCGAGCTGCCGCGTGGTGATCGGCTGGGCCGGATCGCGGCCGGGGAACAGCCAGCCGCGCGGCCGGGCCGCCCGCCACCAGGCGCGCAGCAGCTCCAGCAAGTCCGGCGAGAGCATCACGTACCGGTCCTTGCGGCCCTTGCCCTGCTCGACGCGGATCAGCATGCGCGCGGAGTCGATGTCGCCGACCTTCAGGTGGACGATCTCCGAGACGCGCAGGCCGCAGCCATAGGCGAGGCTGAGCGCGGCCTTGTGCTTCAGGCTGGGTGCGCAATGCAGCAGCAGCGCAACCTCCTCGGGGCTGAGCACGACCGGCAGCCGCTCCGGCGTGCGCACCGTCGCCAGCCGCTCGCCGAACGCGGGCCGATCGAGCGTGACCCGGAAGAAGAACCGCAGCGCCGACACCGCGGCGTTCATCTTGGCCGGCGAGGCGCCCTGGCTGGCCAGGTGCAGCTGGTAGCGCCGCAGGTCCTCCGGCTCGGCCTGGTCCGGGGAACGGCCCAGGAACCGGGCGAAGTCGGCGACCACGCGGACGTAGTCGTGCTGGGTCTTGGGACCGAGCTGGCGGATGCTCATGTCCTCGATCATCCGCTGACGCAGCGGGCTTACAGGTACAGAGGCCATCGAAGATCTCCTGTCTGCAGGGATGGACCCCTGATCTTCAGACAGGACGGGCCGATCACGGCCCAGGCCGGCTCAACCCCGCCATCTATGCCGCGCGCCAATGCCGCGGGAGCGGCTTAGTCCTTCGACCCCGAACGGTCATTCCGAACGTCTGCTCCCTGGCGCTCGCGTGGTCGCGACCGGAAGGATGGGCGTGTTCGATATATGTTCCAGCTAGCGTACTCTGGCGCACAAACCTCAGGTGAGGCCATCTTGAGTGGCAAGCAGCATCACAGGATGAGGCGCATCTATTTCGAACGCGGAAGCGAATAGTCGCGCATTTCGCGGCCGCAAACCCTTGGCTTCTCAAGCAGTCGCGTCTATTTCGCGATCTGACAACGTGTCAGAGTTCGCATTGAATGCGACTGGGCCAGTGGCCTAAGCACCTGTTTTTCATAAACATGGACGTTCGCAATCGATGCGAATGTTCGCATTGAAAAGCCCATTTCGTTCGCAATCGATGCGAATCGTTACAGCCTCCCGTCATCGTGCTGCAGGTGAACGGGCATGGCGCGTGGACAGAAGGGCAGGGGCTCGGACGTTGAACCGGGCCAGAGCGCCGCGGAGCGGCGCTGGCAGCGCGCCGTAGAACGACAACGTGTGCTCCGCTCGCTTATTGAGAGCCCAACCCGCACCCGGGCCGACGTCGAGGTGGCCGCTCGTCGCCTGAACCTCCATCCGGCGACCGTGTACCGACTGATCGCCCGCTACGCCGTCGATGGAACTGCGACCGCCATCACCGCCGGGGTCGGTGGCTGGCGCAAAGGCCTCTCCAAATTGCCCGCCCGGACGGGCGAGATCATCGACGCCGCGATCGAGGAGGTGTTCCTGGATCCGCAGGCCCCCACCAAGGCGCAGCTCGGCCGCGACATCGCTAAACGCTGCGTCGCTGCTGGTCTGAAGCCCCCGTCGGCCAGTGCGATTTCACGTCGTGTAGAGCGTGTTGAGCTCCGCATTGCGGCCGCCCGCAGGCGAGGCGCGAACGCCGCGGAACGCGAGACAATGCGGCCCGGGAGCCTGGTCGTCACAATTCCAAACGCGGTCTGGCAGATCGACCATTCTCCGGCAGACGTCATTCTCGTCGACGCGAGCACGCGCGCGCCCATCGGGCGGCCCTGGGTGACGTTGATCATCGACGTCGCCTCCCGCGTCGTGACGGGACTGCATGTCTCGCTGGATGCTCCGTCCGCTGTCTCGGTTGGAATGGCCATGCGGCATGCCATTTTGCCGAAGGCCGAGGCGCTCGCCGAACGCGGGATCGCCGCCGACTGGCCGGCGTTCGGAACGCCGGAGCTGATCCACAGCGACAATGGTGCTGATTTCCGCAGTCGCAGTTTCGCCCGCGCCTGCGCCAACCTCGGCATCGAGACGGATCGCCGTCCGGTCGGCGCGCCGCGGTACGGCGGACACATCGAGCGGCTCATCGGATCAGTGATGCAGGAGATGCATCTCGTGCCCGGCACCACCTTCTCCAACGTCGCAGAGCGAGGCGCCTACGACAGCGACGCGGCTGCAGTGATGACCGTCGAGGAGTTCGAGGCGTGGCTCTGGCGCTTCGTGGCGGGCGATTACAACCGCCGGATCCATACCAGTCTGATGGCCCCGCCACTGGAGACCTGGCGGCGGCTCTGCAATCAGCAAGGCGTCACGCCACGCATGCCCGCGGACCTCGACGCGCTGGCGTTCGCGTTCCTACCGCGGGTGTCCCGCACGATCACGCGGCAGGGGATCGTGTTCAATCACGTCCGGTATTACGAGCCGTTCCTGGAGCCACTATTTGACGCCGGCGAGCGCAGGCAGGAGATCGCTTACGACCCGCGCGATCTCTCACAGCTGTTCATCGAGACTCCCCAAGGCCGGCGCGCGCTGCGGTACCGCAACCTCGCCCATCCGCCGATGAGCCTGTGGGATCTTCGGGCCGCCAGGCGGCGGCTGGTCGCCGAAGGCCGGGGGCTGGTCGATGAAGAGGCGCTGTTCGCGGCGCGCGCCGCCAATGAAGAGCTGACGTCGCGGGCGAAGGCCGAGACGCGGCGCCAGCGTCGTGAAGCTGTGCGGCGCCAGCGTCACCGCACCGAAGCCGCCAGCGTCGCTGCGCCGAGCTCGACGGCGATCGCGCCAGAACCAGTGGACTCCACGGCCGCAGCGACCGACTTCCACGTGGAGATCGAGCCATGGTGAATTCGTCAGCGGAGGCGCTGGCGCTCGATGACGACGCACGCATCGCGCTCATCCTATCGGATCGGTGGGTCAGCTATCCGCAGGGAACGACGGTATTGCGGTGGCTGGAGGACCTGCTGCGCGGAGCGCGCCGAACCCGCATGCCGTCCCTGCTGGTGGTCGGCGACCCGGACATGGGCAAGACCACCATTCTGCGGAAGTTCATGCGGAGCCAGCGATCGGATTTCGACGCCGCTTCAGGTCTGAGCCGGATGGAGGTGGTCGCCATGGAAGCGCCGCCCGAGGCCGACGAGATGCGATTCTATGCGGCGGTTCTGGAGGCGATCGGTGCGCCGACGCCGGCTGGACGCGTCATCGATATGGAGCGCGCCGTCCACGGCCAGTTGGGGCGCCTTCAGACGCGGCTGCTGGTGATCGACGAGACGAACAACTTGGTGATCGGCAGCGCCGCCGCACAGCGCAAAACCCTGGCCGCGCTGCGACGCTTGTCGAACACGCTTTCGATGTCGATGGCCTACTTCGGCACGCTCGAGGCGCTGAACGCCCTGGCCTCGGACCCGCAGATCGAAGGCCGCGCCCAGCCTTACCGTTTGGCGCGAATGGCCAAGGACGAAACCTACGGAGCCATCGTCTCCGCCGTCGTGGCGCATCTGCCGCTGCGGATGCGGAGCGAGGTCGACGCGGCCTTTGTCGACGCCGTCCACGAGATCAGCGGCGGCAGCCCGGGCAAGACCTTCCGGCTGCTGAACGCCGCAGGGGTCGAGGCGGTCGACAGCGGTCGTGAGTGCATCACCGTGGCGTCGTTACGCGCAGACGAAGTTGTCCGCCACGTCCGCACCGCCTCCGCCATGCGCCGCGGCGCCGGCGCCTTCGGGTGAGCCACCTGAAGCCGCTGCCATACGCGCCCCGCCCGATCCGCGGGGAGGGGCTGGCTTCATGGACGGCCAGGCTTGCGGTCCACAACTTCGTTGAGCCTGCCGCATTTGCCGAATGGATGGGCGCAGCTGGCAAGGCGCGTGAGACGCCAACGAGCGAGGTGCTGCGGCGGTTGGCGGTGCTCTCGCGATTGCCGGTCGAGGATTTAGCGCCACTGGTGGCGAGCAGCGCGTCCAGCGGCCGCGCCTGGCAAGTTGCGCCAAACGCGTCGGGGCTGCGCGGCGGCGCATGCCCCGTCTGCTGCCGCGAAGCCGCCGAGGCCCACCAGGATCATTGGTGGACCGGCGAAAGCGAGGACCTGCTGCGGGTGAGCTGTCCGCGCCATCGATGTCGGTTCGCGGGGCTCGGCCAACTGATCCTAACGCGGACTCCGCAGGGGCTGCGGCTGATGCTGCCCAGCAACCAGCCACTCGGCGCCGGCCGCACGAACGAGCCGCTGGAAGCGTCGGTCTTGGAGATGGAAGCGGCGATAGCGGGGTGCCATTTGGGTCACTCGCCAGGCTCGGGCTGGCGTCTGCAATGTCCGGCGACGCTGCTGCGTAGCGTGGAGGTGCTGATCGGCTATGTCCTGTGCGCCCCGGTCGGGTGCTTGCCGTTCGCCCAAGCGTTCGACACGCTCGAGTCCAAAGGTCGAGATGTGTTCGGCCTCACGCCCGCCATGTGTCGTCGAGGCGTCGCTTCGCTGCAGGGGCAATCCATCCGCACCCGCTGCAATGCCCTGGCCGCGCTGCAAGCTCTGTTGGCCCAACCTTCAGCGCTTGTCGGAGAGGCCGCCGAAGAAACTGGATGGCGAACTGCATCCGACGACCGGGGCCCGTACAGAGCGTTGGCCGAGTACCTTGGCCGTGAAGGCCGCGCGGAGCTCGCTGGTGATCTTGAAGACCTTCCTCCCGCGCTCGCTGGACCGGCCATCGCTGCGATCGAGGACGCCGAACTGGACCATGCCATCCTGAGCAGGAGACGCGTGAGACGGCGGCGAGCCCGCGCACGATGCGACGTGCGGCCGGCAGGAGATTACCGACTGCCGGCGGGTCGCTAATCGAACCGAGTTCGAACGACGTGACCTATCAAAACCGGACCCGCATTGGCTTGATAGCCTCGTCGCGCCGAGTGTGATTTCGCATAAGATATATTCTGCGCGGTAATATGATACCGCATTGAGAGCCCGACACCGTTAGATCATTCACCGGGAAAATCCGGCGCAAATGGCATGACGATGGGCCGGGGCTGCGCGGCTACTTCCCTCAGGCGCCCCGTAGCGCGCGGATCAGCCAGAGCTAACGAACGGGCCAATTCTGTCGCATAGGCGGACAAAACCCGAATGTGGCGGCCGCTTCTCGCCCGAGGCTTGCGGCAGTACGCGACGTCGACCTCTGATCAATGAAGGTGACCGGACCCGCGTCCTGGGGCACGCTAACAACCAAAAGATGTGGCTAGCGTGTCTTAGCTCCGGCCAAGCTGAAGCATGGCTCATTCCACCACGTGTCAAAATCGTGTGCGGCTGGATCCGATTCGCGATTTGCCGGCGTTCCTCCGCTCCTCGTGGCGGTTGATCGCTCTTTCGGCGCTGTTCGTGATGCTCGCCTTCGCCAGTCTCAGCGTCTTCTCGCTCATTAAATTCCAGGCCGCTGGCGCGGACTACTCCTGCTTCTGGGCGGGGGCGAAAACGGCGCTGAGCGAGCCCGCTTACATCTATGACTTCCATCACAACACCGCCCTGCAGGGCTGGCCGCTGGGGCCAGGGCGTATTAGGCCGTACATCTATCCGCCCACCGCCTTGTTCGTGTTCATACCCTTCGCCCTGACGCCCTACTGGATCGGATACGGCCTGTGGATCGTCTTAAGCGGCATCCTGTTCTTCTGGGCGGCAGCACGGACCGGAGCGCCCTGGGCGGCGATGCTGTTCATGCCTGCAGTCGCCCTGGTCATTTATTGCGGCCAGGTGACGTTCGCGGTGGGCGGGCTGGTGCTGGCGGGCCTCGCGCTACGCGATCGGTCGATTTTAGCCGGAATGCTGTTCGGGCTCGCGGCCTGCATCAAGCCGCAGCTGGTGATTTTAGTCCCGATCGCCCTCCTGGCGGAAATGCGCTGGCGCACTCTGGCGGCGGCCGGGATGACTGGTCTCGTGCTCAGCCTCGCGGCGACGCTGGTGTGGGGACCGCAGGTCTGGCGAGACTGGCTGACTGCGCTTCCCAGATTCAACGAGCTGATATTCAACGATCGGGCCCTGACGGGCTATGCCATCACCCCGTACGCCGCCCTCGTCACGGCCGGTCATCGGGGCGCCTGGGCCCTTCTGCTGGCGCCGGTGGCCGTAGCCATGGTCTGGTTCGGCTTTCGCCGGACGCAGGACCTTCCGGATCGCAGCCTGCTCCTGTTCGGGGCCACGATCCTGGTGACGCCCTACGCCATGACATACGAGTTCGCGCTGTTCGCCCCGGGCGCGGCGGTCTACCTGACCCGGCTGCGCGATCCGCGATGGCCGAGGTACGCCGCGGCGTTCCTGGGCTACATGATGCTGCCGACGACGTTCCCCACGGTCCTGCTGGCGTTCGTCTTTGCAGTTGCGCCCCTAATCCGACCGCAGCTTGCCCGAGACAACGCCAGCCACTCGCGGCAACCGATCTAGAATTCGCAGGCCGCTAGCTTTGACGAGTCGACCGCGCACTGCTCGGCGTCCACCCTGGTCAGGCGCTGGGCAGGTTCAAGGCGCCGCAATGACCCACCGTACGAAAACGTCGAGGACGGGGTTTTCCGCACCTCCTACGAGCCGTTCTGCTGAATCGCAGCTGGACGCTGAACTCTCCGGAGGGTCCTAGTCGCAACGAATGCGAACGAAAATTACCGCCGAGAATGCGACTCGCAACGAATGCGAACTTTGACACAACGCGCGAATGCGTCGCACTCGCAGATTTCGCATAACCGTCCTTAGGCGCGTTTTTATCAAATAAATCAATGGCTTAGGAAATCCCGTCAGAGCGTCGCGGCGATGTCCTCCGCCTCAGCCTCGCGGATGGTGCGGCTGAGGTTGAGCCGGATGAGCAGCTCGGCGCCTGGATTGTCGCGACGAGCGGCCTCGAGCGGGGTTGCCAGTCGCGCTGCGCCAGGTTGTTGGTCTCGCCGACCTGGAGCACACGCCATCCCTGCCCCAGTTTCTCCGCCACCAAGTAGGTGACCCCTATCGGCCGCAGGGGGCCTTCCCCGTCCAGGGGCAGAAAGGAGTAGCTCTGGCCGGACGCACCGGCGATGTCGACGCGCTTGCTCATGTCTGGGTGCATAGGTTCCGCTGGAGTCCGGATTCTGGCATTCGCAGACGGCTCATCAAAGAGCCAAGTGTCTCCGGATGCGGGCTTTATGTTGTGCCTGCTGCTACTATGGCGCTACCTCTCACTTCACCCAAGCCTTTGATTTCACGTAAGATATATTGTGCGCGATCCAGATTCAGCCAGAGTCGTTCGCTGTATAGAGCGGAGCTGGGAACGCCGTATGGCCCCGTTGTTTTTGGCTGAATTCCTGAGATTCACTTCCGCAGGTTGCGCTGGGCGCACGAGGCCGGCCGCTCAGGCCCGCAACTTCTGCGATAGCTGCGCAGTCCATCAGTTCGAACCGAATGCGCAAAACGAACGGACTCGCCAACGCGGCGCTGTTCTGTTTTTGTTCTGATCATGAAACCCAGCACGGATAACCGGCTCCAGGCGGATCGTCGGGCGGCGATCGCCAGCGGCGTTTGGCGAAATGGCACGCGGACAGTCCTATCGACGGACCTCCTGGCCAATGCCGCCAGGGTGAGCAACGAACCCGCCTACCCGATCAGCTCATGGGAGGCTTGAGGATGGTCCACCGGACCTACTATGGCCTGGGGCCACCGGACGCCGCGGTCTGCGCGTTCGAAGGCCTGAAGCCCTACGCCGCCGAGCTGCTGGCGCTGCAGTCGGAGTGCCGGCCACTCGGCTCGGACTACATGGCCGTCGGCGTCGCGCTCGATGGCCTGCAGACCGCCGCCTATCACTTCACCCGCCGGCGCGACTTCTACCACGAGCTTGAAAGCGGCCGCCCGACATACCGGGAGGGAAACGACCGGCTCAGCGACCGCGCTGAGGCGATCGCCACCTTCCGAGCGCTCACGCCGCACGTCGAGCAGCTGCGGAAGCTGCAGCTCCAGTGTCGGCCTTTCGGGCGTGACTACTGCGCCCTGGAGATCGCCAAGCAGAGCCTGGAAACCGCCGCCTTCCACTTCACGCGCGAGGAGAGGTTCTATGCCGCGCGCAACGACTCCGCCGGCCCGATCCGACCGGCGAGCTGAGTTACGGCTCATTCCAGCCGACGCAGCCACAGCCATCGGCGATTTCCGCCGCTATCCGGGCTGTCGCCTGGTCCTCGCCTGCGCCGCCTGCGGCTGGTCCAAGTCCTACAAGCCCGAGCGCGTCATCGAGCGGTTGCAGGTCCTCCAGGCGGGCGGTCACGCGACCTCGCTCTCGGCCGTGGCCAGGCGGGTCGGCTGGAATTGTCCGGCCTGTGCGCGGATGCGCTGGCGGGTTCAGTTCGGCTGGCCGCCAGGCGTGGACGAGCGGGAAGTGAGGCGGCTAGCCCATCTCTATCGGAACTAGGTCGCCGATCGATGATGATGTTTCAGACCTTGCAACGCGTCATGTCGCCCGCGGACACGCTGAAGATGGAATGCGGACGGTGCGGACACGCCGCGGAATGGCCGCAAGCCACAGCCTTACGGCGGATCGGGCCGGACGCCACGCCGGCCGAGGTCCGGCGGCGCCTGCGCTGCGGCAAGTGCGGCGCCGGTGACGTGAAGGCGTGGATCTGAGCAAGGGCATGGGCCGCAATCGCAGCCCCTAGACGCGGCGGCTCCAGCCGCCAATTCTTAAGGCCATGTGCAATCTCTACACCCTGAAGCCCGCGCTCACAGAGCTGGCGGAAGTCTTCCATAACCTCCTAGGGCTGAAGCTGGCGATGCCGGCGGGGCCGGACACCCTCTCGAACCGGCCCTGGGCCACGGTCGTCTATCCCAAGTACGATGGTCTCTTCGTTCGTCCGCTCGACGCCAACGACCCCGCCGGCGATCTGGAGCCAGGGGTCGGCCGCTGGGGCGTTGTGCCCTTCTTCCACAAGGGACCTGCGAAGAGCTGGAAGTTCCCAACCAACAATGCGCGCTCGGAGGAGATGGCGACCAAGGCCAGCTTCCGCGATTGCGTGAAGAGCCGGCGCTGCATCATCCCAGCGACCGAAATCTGCGAATGGAGCGGGCCGAAAGGCTCGAAAACCAAGCACCTCATCAGCAAGGCCGACGGCTCGCCGCTGTTTCTGGCCGGGCTATGGGCGAGCCACACCTGGGAAGGCGAGCGGACTGAGAGCTACACGATGGTGATGCAAGAGACCGCGCCCGGGGACGACATGCACGCATTCCACAATCGCCAGCCCGTGTTCCTCGACCGGGAGGCGGCGGCGACCTGGCTGGATTGCACGGCCGAATACGCGCCGCTTCTGAAGGGACCGCCGCCAGGCACACTCGTCGCAGATCCCCCAGAGGCGGTGCTCGGCTGACGTCCCTGGCATACGATCGCGGGTGACCACGGGGCGTACGCGGCTCTCCGGTCCAATTGCTTCGACAAGCTACGCCGCACGCGCGAGCCTTAGCCTCGCCCCGTTGCCCTTGCCTTCTCCGGGATGATCGGCGTGGTCCGCGACCAGAGGGTGGAACTTCTTGGGAACGGTCCTTACACGCTCGGGAATAGGCGGCGCTCCTCGATCCGCTGGCAGGAGCTTTAGTGGCGAGTTCGTGCGCGGGCGCCTGAGCAGCTGGGTCGCGATCTCTCGTGCCAGGACCTCCGCCAGAAGCGAAGGCACCGCGTTCCCGAGCATCCGTTGTACGTCATTGCGGCCGCGGTCGAATTGCAGACCATCAGGGAAAGTTTGGAGCCGGCAAAGCTCGTCAGCGGCCAACCGGCGGCTAGTCCAATGAAATGGTCCGGTGGCCGAGCCTGGTTGCGCCTGGATGGTCCAGGACGGCCGATCCTTCGCCAACTTGAGCAAGAAGTTCCAATATCGTGTGCGCCAGCCGAAGAGCGGTATGCCCCCGCCACGGTTGGTATGCCAGAGATAGTTCTCCCCCTCGGGCACCGACGGCAGGAGTTCGGCCCACTTACCGCCCATCCGGAGATCCGGATCTTTCCGCTGTTGAGGAAGATCGCCTAGCGCATCCCACGCGGTGCGAAATGGCTTTCCATGACGCGCTTCGGGCCCGTGCGTCGCGGCGGGAAATTTGAACTCCGTTCCGTCTCGGGCGGCGACGATGAACACCCTCTCGCGAATTTGTGGCACGCCATACGCGGCAGCGCTGAGGACCTGCCATCGAGGCCTGTAGCGCGCGCCTGTAGCCTTGTTGATCTCTTCCACCCCGTCGAGGATGCGGCCAAGCCCCTCGTCCTTGCCGCGGTATGCTAGCCCCGAGACGTTCTCGAGCAGGAACGCCTTGGGTTGCGCATCCCTCAAGACCCGAAGATAGGCGGTAAGGGTGTCTGCTCGAGGATCTGCCAACCGCTTCGCGTCACCCGTGGCCCAATAGCCGGATTTGGAAAATGGCTGGCATGGCGGGCCGCCTATCAGCACGTCGGCATCGCCGACGCCTAGCCCGGCCACACTCAAAATCTCATCGGAGCTGACGGAGTGAATGTCCCCTTCGATGACCCTCCAATTGCGATTCAGCCGGAGCGTGCTGCAGCAAGCGGAATCACGCTCAAGCGCCACAGCAGTCTGGAATCCGGCCGCCTCGAACCCGAAATCGAGTCCTCCGACTCCCGTGTATAGGCTAATCAGCTTTGGCATGGGCGGCATGGTGACTGATTCTAGGCTCTACATCAGGCGTGATCACGAGCTTCGCCGTCGCGGATTGTATTGTCAATACAAGACGTGATTGTCGTTCGCCTGAAGGAGATGATGACCGCCTATCAAGCCCGCACCGGCGAGCACCTGAGCTATGCCCAATTGGCGCAGCGCGCCGGGATAAGCAAGGCGGCGGTGGAATCCGCTGCGAGCCGGCCCGGATACAACCTTAGCCTCGCGGTTGTGGAAAGATTATGCCGGGCGCTCCAATGCACGCCCGGCGACCTGCTCACGCTCGAGCCACCTGGAGGGCCAACCGGTGAGTGAGGGCAAGGTTGTCGTCGACAGGCGGCTCGCTCGCGCAATGCTCTATGAGGAGGCGGCGAAAGCGGCTGCCGGATACGTCGAGCAGACCTGGGTGGCGCCTATTGAGGCGATCTCGGAGGCCGCGGAGCACGCTAACCGTACCCACATCGCGTTCCTGGGGACGGCCATCTTGGCCAAGTGCGTGAACACCGCCATCGACGTCTTCGCCGTCAAGGAGGAGGCCAGCTCGACAGCCTACTCAGCACGCGGGCTCTGCCACCAGGTGCTCGTTCCGAACGCGCCCGAACTCGATATAAACCTCGGCGTAACCGGACGTGAGCCGCTCAACAACCAGCCTTATTTTCGGATCCTGCGGATGTCGCGCGACATTCCTGCCCGCACGACGGCGAAGCCCGTCGTCACCCTTCTCTGCGACTTCCTTGATCGACTCCAGAACGCCAGCGAGGCCGAGGCGAGGCAGGCCCTTCGCGCGTTCATAATTGTGCGCCGCCGCTTCGGCCCCCGCTACTCAACCAAGCTCGACGGTTTCACGAGATTGCTCGCACCCGACCAGCTCGCGAATCGGATCTCCGCGTTCGTGCAAGCGAACTCCGAAGGCGGGCGTCGTGCGCAAGCAGCCGCAGCCGGCCTCATGGACATCGTTACCGACTCGCAGAGAGTGGATGTGCGCCGAGTGAACGATCCTTCGCGCTCAGTGCCTGGCGACGTTAACGTCAGGGCTGTGGGCGGCGGCGGTTGGGCGCGCATTTTTGAGGTTCGCGACAAGCCGATCACACGGGAGGACCTGTACGTCCTTATCCGAAAATGTCAGGAAACCAGCGTGACCGAGGCGGTCATGGTGGCGACCGCTCCAGCTCAGCCCCCTGTACCCGTTGAGGAGGCCCAGCGTTGGGCCGCCGAGCGCGGCGTCAATCTCACCGCATTCTTCGATTGGCGAAGCCTCGTGCGGCAGGCCCTGCTATGGGCCGAGCCATCATCCTTCGCCGCCGCGGGTCTCGCACCTGCTCGAATCGAGCGCCGGCTCATCGAGCTGGAGGTCGCCGAAGCCTCCGTCGCGCAATGGGCGGCGGAGTTCGCGTCCAGCCCTCCCCCCTGACATCCCGCACCTCAACCAATGCTCCGAGCCTTTCATTATGAACATCAGGCCATACGACACATCCATTCGGTCGCTGTTCCAGTCCTCGTTCCTGAAGATCCCGCGGTTCCAACGCCCATACTCCTGGGACAAGGGTAACCTCGAGGAGTTCTGGTCCGACATTACCAATGCGGACCGTGAGGGCTACTTCATCGGCTCGATGGTCATGTACGGCGCCAGGGGCAGCCAGGACCTGTTTGTCGTCGACGGTCAACAGCGCCTCACGACGATCACTATCATGCTCTCAGCTATCCGCGACGAGCTGAACGAGAGAGGATTTGAAGCACAGGCCCGCGGGATTCAAAACGTCATCGAGAGGCAGGACATCAATGCCGAACAGCGTTTCGTGCTCCTGACAGAGACCTCGTATCCATACTTCCAGGAATACGTGCAGAAGCTCGGCAAGCCAGAGATCCGCCTGACACCGACCGAGGAGGAACGCGGCATCCAATCCGCGTACAAATTTGCGCGCGACCAACTCGCATCGCTTATACTCGGGATCGAGCGGGAGAACCCCGAGGACCCAGAGGCAGTCAAGTCAATACTCAAAGCAAGGCTAGAGAGAACTCGGGATATCCTTCTCGGAATCGAACTCATCGTCGTCCAGCTCGACAACGAGTCAGATGCTTATGTGGTATTCGAGACGCTCAACACGCGCGGAAAGGATCTGGAGCCGAAGGACCTGGTCAAGAACCTTGTAGCCAAGCTCATGCCACCAAGCCGCGGCATAGACGTCGCAAGCCTTAAGTGGTCAAGCGTCCTCGACAGCCTCGCAAGATCAGCTACGACAATCGGTCCGTCGACGTACCTTCACCACTTCTGGCTCTCTCGCCACGAGTACACGCCCGAGCGTACGCTGTTTGACGCAATCAAGAAAAAGGTTGCTGATGCCGCGTACGCATCAGAGTTCCTCGACCAGCTCGTCACGGATGTTGAGACCTACCGACGCATCTTCGAGCCTGACAATTTCGCCTGGGCTAAGGAGGAGCTGCGCCTCCTCAAGTCGCTGCTCGCCCTCGCTTTATTCCGCATCCGTCAGCCGACACCTTTTGTCTTAGCTCTGCTTCGCGCCTACCTAGCGAAGGAGATCTCGCTCAAGCAAGCCGGCGACGCGCTAGCCGCAATCGAGCGGTTTCACTTCCTCCATACAGCGATTGCCGGCCTCTCATCCTCGGGCGGCGTATCTATGATGTATGCTGCTGCCGCCCGCGAACTGACCTCCGAGGGGGATGCCCAGAAGCGAGCCCGTCACCTCCAAGAATTCAAGGCTAAGCTGACCGGCCGTACACCTGACCGGGACGTTTTCAACGCCGGAATCAATGACCTCCGCTACAGTCAAGCGGAGACTCGCAATCGGCCGCTTATCCGCTACATTCTCGAAAGGGTGGACTTGTCCGGCAAAAATGGAGTTGCCGTAGACTATGACGCTATGACTATTGAGCACATAGCTCCGCAAAATCCAGTCGGAGCGAGCCCGGTTGAGGGTTATGCATCGCTCGGGAACCTCCTGCTCGTCTCCGAGGACCTGAATACCAAGCTTAAGAACAAGGAATTCGGAGAGAAGAAGGAGATTTTACTGAAGTCTGGAGTTGTGCTGGACCCAATCCTCGCGGACGCCACCGACTGGGGTAAGGAGCAAATCGCGTCACGTACCTCCCACTTAGCCAACCTGGTTTATGCCTAGTCCGGGCGGATGGAGCCCGACGAAGGGTTTCTCGACGGGGCCTGGCACGATCTGACGGCCACCTTCAGCGCGGTGACCGCCACCAGACTGGCTTCCCTAAGCCGGCAGGAAGCTTAACAATCCTCTAGCGTGAACGTCGCACCAGACTCGCGCTGACGCAGAGCACAGGCGAGCACGATGAAGGTGGTCTACCGCGGGCGGTCGAGCCGGAGGGTGAATCCCGATCCAACGGACGATGGTGACGTGATTGAACTGCTCACCAACAACTGGGATGACTACGGCCACAAGACCACCTTCGTCTCCACCAGTCGAATCCAAGGCCAGATAGTCGAGCTGGGCTCTATCAAGCTGATGATTGAGGATGTGTTCACAACTTCCACCGAACTCGACCATCGATTGAAGGTCGGGTGGGATGGAAGCTTTCCGCTAGAGAATGCCAACTACCTCTCGACTCCGACGGAGATCACCTTCTATCAGCAGATTTCCGAAATCCTTGGCGTGGAGATCGCGCGTTCCGTAGCCCTCCAGTTGAGGGACGCCAGTCTGCTCATTCACGAAACTCAGGATCCCTCCGCGACTGGATTGATGAGTTCGTCGACGTTCAAGAAGTCGCTCCAGCGCGAGCGCGGCGAGCAGAAGACGTTCCTGGATGGCTGGAAAATCTTCGCCCGCCAGCAGATGGCCGTGCTGGACCTGGGCTTCCGGTTCGAGGACGTGTTCGGCCAAATCTCCACTCTAGGCCTCAAATTTCAGTCCGAAGGTCCCCTGCCCCACGACGTCAATGTCCTGATTGGCACCAACGGGGCCGGGAAATCTCAGATCCTCCATCAGATCGTTCGGGATTGGGTCAAGGACGGGGATCGGCGCGGCAAGACCGGTTTCGCTGAGAAGCCGAACCTCAGCCAGATGGTGGTAGTCTCCTACAGCCCGTTCGAGAAATTTCCGGTCGACCTGTCCGAAACCAAGCTCCAGGACAAGTCTATCTATCGATATTTCGGTTTCCGAGCTCCACGGCAGGACCTAGACGGTCGTCGAAGGATTGTCCTGACCCACGACGCGCCAAAGCGTGACGCCGCCGCATCGCTGCTGGATTGCCTAACCGACGACCAGCGGTATCGAAGCTTCCCTGGCTGGACGCAGAAGCTGAAAACCGCTGAGCAGGTCCTGCGGTCCGCGTTCGCGTTCGATGTCGCCGCCGTGCGGATCAAAATCGGCAAGGAACTCGAGCGCTACACAGATGATCTTCTGACTGACAACGGTATGATCAACATCGCTGACGGTGCCTACGCCGGCAGATACTTGCCGATCGCCTCGGCCGACGTTCCCCATCTGAAGGCGGACGCGGTCCAGACCGATATGTTGGCCACGCACGGCGTCACCTTCTTCAAGGACGGCATGCCGGTTGAGCTGAGTTCCGGCCAACGCCTCTTCTCCTTCATTGTCATCAACATCCTTGGCGCGATCAGGCGGGACAGCCTAGTGCTCATCGATGAGCCCGAACTGTTCCTTCATCCGGCGCTTGAGATCCGCTTCATCGGGATGCTCAAACAGATCCTGGACCGCTTCAACTCAAAGGCACTGGTCGCGACCCATTCAGAAGTCACAGTGCGAGAAGTCCCGAGCGCCTGCGTCCACGTGCTCGAACGCACCACTGACGGCTTGGTGGTGCGCAAGCCGCCCTTCCAGACGTTCGGCGGCGACGTGCAGCGGATCAGTTCGTACGTCTTCGGCGACAGCGCGACGTCCAAGCCGTTCGAAGGATGGATTCGGGAGCAGTTGGAGGAGCACCGCGGAGCTGACGCCCTGATCGAGGCGCTTGGCGAGGACATCAATGAGGAACTGGTGATCCAGATCCGTGGCCTGGACCGCCTTCGCCGCGATGAAGACGTCCTGTGGTGATGTCTCTGGACCTGCCCGAGGATTGCGGCCTCGACCTGGTGGACGCCGTCGTCGCAGAGCGCCAGAACGGGCCGAACGCGGCTCTCTTCACGGGCTGGGCGGCGGAATGGCGCGACCGCGTCCAAGCCTATCTCGATCACGGGGGATCCCCAGAGCACGTGCCGGTCTGGCTGGACGTCATGGTTCACAAGGGGAAATTTCACAACCTCTACAACAGCGCCGATCCCGAATCAGCGCACGGCGAGGTTCTCGCCCGGCTGCGAGAACACGACTTGACGCTCTGTCCCGCCTGCGGCGAACCTGGGCGGCCCAACACCCTCGACCACTATTTGCCAAAGGGCCGCTACCCCCATTTCTCGCTCACGCCGGCGAACCTGTTTCCTATGTGTGACGCGTGCCAGGCCAAGAAGCTGGAAAAGACTGGCGACTCTGCCGAGCCACGCTACTTCTTGCACCCGTATTTCGATACATTCATCAAGGCTCAGATCCTCAAGATGAAGATCGACCCTCCCTTCGATAAACCAATGTTCTACTTGGCACCCTTCGGCCTGGCGGAGAGGGAAGCTGCTCTGGTCGCCTCCCACTTGCGCGAGCTTCACATCCCGGGCCGCTTCCTTAAGTTCTTTACTGACGAACACCGCCGCCTTCTGCGGAACGTCTCGCGCATGCGGGCGAAGAATCAGGACGTTGCCGCGACACTGGAAAGCTTCAGCTTCGACGCCGCGGATCCTACGCCGAACAGTTGGCAGCATCTCTTTTACGACGCCGTGATCACAAACTCGGACCTCATGCATTATCTGATGACCGCCGACCTCCCCCCCTATCTATGAGGCTGGATTGCTCCCATTGGGGCTGGATGATCGCTGGGGCGTGGATTGGTTCCAGGGCGCCGGTTGATAAAATCGAAAGGCCAAAGGGTAGGCGGCCGCGCAGTCGTCACTCGCCGCCGAATGTCAGGGTCTGACGCGGCGAAAGCACCTTCACGGTGAGGCTGGCGCGCGTGAGGGCCACGTACCAGTCCCTGTGGTTCATGTTGGGCGAGTGGACGATCACCGCGTGCTCAAACTCGAGGCCCTTGACCAGCAGGGTGCTGCCAACGCTGCGTATCGCGATGCGCCGGCCGGCGTGACGCAACCGGTTCTGCACCTGCCAGAGCGCGTCCTGGAGGCATTGGACGTCGCCGGCGACCAGCATGGTAAGGGCCGAGCGCATGGCCAAGAACATCTCGCGGCGGAAGACATGGGTGTCCGACCGGCCCGCAAAGCCATCGAAGAGGTCCAGAACGGCCAAAATGCCGCCAGGACGGCCGACGGCGAGCCCGAACTCAATGAGTTCACCGAACTGGGCCGCGCCCAACCGGCCGCCAGCGGCCCGAGACGCCACGGCCTTCACGTAAGCCGCCTGAGTGAGGCCGGTCATACACGCGCTGAGGAAGTTGAGGGCGGCCGCCAGGCGTCGGTCGTCCGAAGCATTCTCCAGAGCCGCGGCAGAGCGGAACAACTGTTTGCAGTCGACGGGCTCGATATTGGAAAAACCCCGCTTGGCCAGCACCTTTGCGATCTGGGCCCGCGTGCCTTCGTTTTTTGGGTCGGCGATGACGACGAGTCGGCCTTCCTGCCTCATGGCGTTCAGGCAGGCGGAGACGATCCTCTGCTGACGGGGCCCAGGCTGGTCGGGTAGCCATTCCCACGAGATAGGGCCGCCACGTAGATCAAGGGCGCGCGCCGCCTCGAGAGTGGCGCGCGCGGACGCGAGCCATGCGGCGAGTTCCGGGTTCCCTGCGTTGATCCAGCGGTGCGGCGTGTTCAGGCGGCCAACGACCGGGAAGCTTGGGAAGACGTCGGTGTCCCAGCGCACCGGCGTCTGGTCGCCAAAATCGAAGATCGCCTGCAAGTTGTCGCCGAAGACGCATATTGGTAGGCGCGACGCGAGGGCGACCACCACGGCGTGCTGGTCGAGCCCACAATCCTGGTACTCGTCCACGAAGACTCCACAGTAGGAGGCGCGAAGTACCCGGTCGACGGCGCCGCTGAGGACCAGGCGGGTCGCCGCCGCATAGACCGCTTTCCAGTCTGCCGAAGTCTTTGGCTCGCCGATCACGAACACGGAGGTCACGGGAAAGGCCAAGACATAGCGCAGGCACCAACCCGCCAGCGTCTCCAGATGATAGAGCGTCGCGGGGGTCTTTAGGCGCTTGAGCCGCAGCCGGAGCGCATCCACGCCGGCGTGGGTGTGGGTGAGGATCAGCCTGCGGCCGCCGGACAGCTTGGTGGCGCGTGCAATCTCCTCGGTCTTGCCACATCCAGCTGCGGCGATCACGCAGCCAGCGCGGGCGGCGGCGACCTGGGCTGTCAGATCGTCGCCGGTGCCGTCACCCATCGACCCACTGCCGGACAGTCGACAGGCTGATACCGAGCGGCGTCTCGGCGATCCGGCCGAGCACCGGGTGGATAACGCCGGCAATGGTTTCGGCACGGGCGATGTCCTTGAACCAAGCCTTGTCCTTCGTCTTCGCTGCCCTACCGAGAATGCGGCGGAATTCCTCGGTCTCAATTGACGCGGGAAAGGCCGTCGACGTGAGTTTCGCGATCCCCTCCGGTAAGGCGGCGTTGATCGTGTGGAGGATCCGGTCTGGCCCTTCGAAGGAAACGGCGAGGTCCACCAGCTCACGCACCTTGGACCAGGGCAAATCGAGGAATATCCTCTGTTCCGTGGAGCAGGCACCGGGCCAGATCACCACTTCGCACCCCTGCGACCGCAGATCCGCGATCGTCACCGCGTCTGGGGGTTCATCCGAATCCAACAGCACCAGAACCTCGTAACCTAGCTCCCGCAGATGGCGCGCGAAGGTGGGGGCGGAAGGAACACCGCCCCCATTGACCGCGACGACGCCCTGGCAGGCGAAAGATTCGGACCCGGTGGCCGACCAGAGGTCGTCCAGGCCACGGGCCAGCCCACACTCAGTTTTCCCCTCCCCCACCAGGATCCGCGGGGCCAGAAAAGCCTCCGGGTTGGCCCGCAGATGCCGCTGCGCCTCATGGAGGGTCTCGGCCGTGCCGGCGATGTCGCCTACGCTCACGCGGCCACCGTTCCGGCGCACAGCGCGCAGGTCGCCGGCACCAAGTTCGCGGATCACGACCGGCGAGTGGCTGGTCATGAACACCTGCGGCGGGAAGATCGACGCGGCCTCGCCAGCCGCCTCGTCGTCGCCGAGCGGGGCGTTGCGCAAATGTCGGAGCAGGCGGGCAATACGATGCGGCTCGAGCCCGTGCTCGATCTCGTCGATCAGGGCGATGTGCGGACCGCCGGTGTTGTGCTGCAGCCCCGACACCACCAAGCGTGACGAACCGGTGCCGAGCGTGCGGAGCGGCAGCGGGCCGTCGTGCAGGGCCACGCCACCGCTGGTCACCAGTACCCCTTGGATGTCCAGCTCGGCCGCGTAGCCGTCGCGTACAGCGACGGAGAATTGCTGGCTGAGCCTCTCCGCACGGGCGGCCGCCGGCCCGAACACCGTACGGTCGCCAGCCCGAAACGCGTCTCGCGCGGCGCGGCCCGCGGCCGCGAGCTGGGCGTTCATGTTGGCGCGGTCGCCGATCCGGTGCAGCACCGACGCCCGCCCCCAGCTCAGGTGCCGGTCGGCGTAGGGTCCGAGGCGCGTGGTGGCCAGTTGCCGCGCATCGAGCCACCTCAGGGTCGGCGGATCCTCGTCCGGGGCGAGCCGCTCGTGGAAAATTGACCAGCGCGCCTCGAGGGAGTCCGGCTCCAGGGTTGCCCGCACGGAGAGCGCTTCCTCACCCCCGCCGGGCTCGTCGACAATCGTGTCACGCTCGGCGTCCCAGCTCCTCATGTGCAACCCATAGCGGGCGTCCGAGCAAAAGGTGTCGGGCAGGCCTGCGAGCGTGACAGTGATCGTCGCGGCTACCATAAGGTCGAGACCGTGGAAGTCCGTGTCCTCGCAAACAAAGTTTGGCCGCGGGTTGAGCGCGAGTTCGATGGCGTCGAGCACCGTCGTCTTGCCGGCGTCGCCCGGACCGATCAGACAGTTCAGGCCCGGCGCCGGCGCCCAATCCAGGCACCCAATGCCGCGGAAGTTCCGAATCTCGATGTGAACAATGCGCATCCGAGCCCCCTGCGGCCAAGCTTAGCGCTTCAAACTGCAAAGCCGCTCCAAAATTGCACCCCCTCAGCGCCTTGGCGCGCATTGCGATGGCCATCAGCTTCCAGGCCGCCCGCACCGCCGGCGGCATGCTCTCGATGCGCATGAAGACCCCACCTCGCTCCCCGAAACCCGGAATCGTCCCGCGAGACGCGGAAAAGCCAAAGCCTCCCCTTCCCGCCCCTCGTGGCCGTCGTCAGTGGCGGATGGCCTCCAACTGGTAGGCCTCGCCCTCTCGGCCGACCAGGCGGCTCACGTCGCGCACCCGCCGCCCCGTCGGCGTACGCTCGATGTAGATCACCACGTTGATCGACTGGGTGATCGCCCGATAGGGGATCCGCTCGGAGACCTCGCCGATCAGATCCTCGAGGCGAGTCAGCCCCTCGGCCGCGCTGTTGGCGTGGATTGTCGCCAGCCCGCCGGGATGTCCGGTGTTCCAGGCCTTGAGAAGATCCAGCGCTGAGCCGTCGCGCACCTCGCCGATGATGATGCGGTCGGGTCGCAGGCGCAGCGTGTCGCGCACAAGGTCGGTCATGGTGACAGGCGGATCAGTCCGCTTTGTCAGCATCTGGATCTTGTCCATTGCCGAGCATTGAAGCTCGGCTGTGTCTTCGATCAGCACGACGCGATCGTTCGCGAACGCCGGCTCCGCAAGGATCGCGTTGGCCAGCGTCGTCTTCCCGGACCCGGTGCCGCCGACGATCAGGATGTTGTCGTGGGCCTCGGCCGCACGGCGGATGATCGCCGCCTGGTCCTCGCTCATGATCCCCTGCCGGGTGTAGTCCGCCAGGGTGAAGACCACCTCGGGCCGCTTGCGGATCGCGAAGGCCGGACTGGAGACCACGGGCATGAAGGCGCCCTGGAAGCGCTCTCCGGTCTCGGGAAGCGTGGCGCTCACTCGGGGCCGGTCGCGCGTGACGACCTCGCCTACGTGGTCGGCCAGGAGGCGGAGGATGCGATCGGCGTCGGCGCTGTCCAGCATGTGGCCGGTGAAGGAGCGCCCCTCCCCTATCCGGTCGACCCAGATCCGGCCGTCCGGATTGACCATCACCTCGACGACCATGCGGTCGGCGAGCGCGCTGGCGATGATTGGGCCCATCGCCTGCTTGAGGGCAGCGACCTTTCGGTTCTGGGTGGCGAAGTGGTGTTGCGGCATGGGGGTGTCCGTCAGGAGTTGGAGGCCAGGCGGGCGGAGGCGGCGAAAGCCGTCCCTCAGGCCGGGCCCGGCAGGGAATCGTCGTCGTCGCGCTGCAGGGTTTCGATCGGCTCGATCGCGCTGTTGGCGTCGCCGTCTTCGGCCGGGGTGATCGGTTCAACAAACTGGGGCGGCGGTGGCGGCGGCGCCGCTATGACAGCTCGAACGCGAGCCCAATCGATCACAGGGCGCCCGGGCAGGTCCGCCTCGCCCGGCCGCTGCTTGTAGACGGCGGGCTTCCCATGGAAGTAATCGCCCGTCTTGTCCTTGAAGAACGGCTCCTCGTAGTAGCGGATCTTGTCCGCAAGGATCGGCTTCGTGTTGTTCACGAATATGAACTGCTTGCGGTCGTCCAGCTCACGCACGTCCTCTTCCGAGAGGATGTACCGCTGCTGCTCCGACTGCGACATCGAGCGATGCGAATTGCCGAGGATCGTTCGGGGATCGCTGTAGCTGGCGCGCATTTCGAGGGACTTGCCGGCGCGCCGGATGACCTTCTCGATGCTGTTCGGCTCGGACGTCGCGAAGGTGGCGGTGATGTGCATGTTGTCGAAGAGCGGCGTGCGATCGCCGTACTTCGAGAACACGTCGTTGAAACTCTGGCAGACCAGGTGGGCGGTGATGCCGTAGCCGGCCATTTCGCCCATCGCGTTCTCGAGGAAGGGCAGGCTCCCGAGCTTCGGGAATTCGTCCAGCATGAGCAGCAGGCGATGGAGCTTCGTGCGGCCTCGGCTGTCGACGTGCTCGCTCTCCATGAGGCTGTTGATCGTCTGCCGGGTGAACACGCGAACGAGGAAGGCCAGCCGATCGGCGTGGGCCTGCGGCGTGATCATGTAGAAGCTGACGGGCGCCTCCGAGCACACCAGGTCGCCGATCATGAAGTCGGACCAGCTCGTGGCGTACTCGACCAAGGGGTCGGCCCACAGCGTCAGCGAAGCCCGGCACGTGGCGAGCACGCTCGATCGCACCTTGGGCTCCATGGTCTCGAACGCCCGGGCGCCGAGCAGCACCTCCGGATGGATCTCCGGGATGGGCTTGCCGTCCTCTCCCTTCGCCAGTCCGTCAGCCGCGTGGAAGTCCGGCCGGTGGCGATGATAGGTGTTCTTCATCGCGTGCAGGGTGGCTTCGATGTTGATCAGCAGCCGCCGCACGTGGGCGATGTTCTTCTGTTCGGCCGGCGCGCTGTAGAGAACGTGCAGGATCACGGCCGTGAAGAAGTCCGTCGCGCTCTGATCCCAGAAGCTGAGGTCGCCCGCCTTGCGGCCGAGCGGGTCGACGAGGATACCCACGACGTTCTGGATGTCTGCGATCTCCATCGGCCCCTGGCGGACCTCGAACAGCGGGTTCCAGCGGACCGTGTTCGGGTCCGTCGGGGCGAAATAGAAGACGTGGCTGAACTTCTGCCGATGGTCGGCGGTGATGTGCCAGAGCTCGCCCTTGCGGTCGTAGATGAACGCGCTCTGCGTCCAGCAGACCAAGGTCGGGATCACGTGCCCCGCCCCCTTCCCGCTCCGCGAGGCGCCGACGATGATCGCGTGCTCGACACCGTTGTAGGTCAGGTATCGGCCCGCGAAGCGGCCGAACACCCGCCCTGTCACGGCCGGCCCTTCCTGCAGCAGTTTCGCCTTGGCGACGTCTTTGAGCGTCGCCCAGCTCCCGGCCCCAAACTCCGGCGCCTCGCGCACCGGAGGCCGCTTGCTCAGGCCGATCCAGAGCATGGCGGGTACGAACATCAGGAGCAGAGGCAGGCCGGCCGCCAGGTCGAACTGTTGGCGATAGAGCGGCTGGAATTTCGCGTACCAGCCGAGGAAGCTCCAAGGCGCGTAGAGCCGCGTCCGGCCCACGTCCAAGAGCCCGCCCCCGAACTCGTGTGGGTAATGGAAGAGGTGGGCGACGAACTGCGTCGAGATCGCCAATGCGACGACGATGCCAAGCGCAGTGACAGGCAGAATGGTCTTGGCTTTCGAGGCGGCCGTCATCGCGGGCTCCTATCGGCTTATTCCAAGGTTCTGGGTGATGCTGCGGCCGACGCCGCGATTGATCCGGTCGATCGCGGCGGCGCGCTCCTGGGCGGGAAACTGCTGCAGCACCGCGCGGGTCGGCTGACCGACGTCGCGCATGAACCGCGTCGCGTCCGGTGAGCTGCGCGGGACGCGTAATGAAGAGATCCCCAGCTCGTGCGCCACGCGAAGATCGTTGTACGTGCGGGTCGCGGTCGCGATCCGCTTGTCCATGCGCTTGATCTTGCGCTCGAGCGTCCGCTTTTCGCGCGTCACGTCGACGGCCTTTTCCAGCGCCGGCTGGCGGCGCGCGACGATGTAGGCCTGGCCCTTTTCGGACCTCGCCCACGCCTGACGCACGGTGAGCACCGCCTCGGCGCGCTTGAGCTCCTGACGAGCCTTGGCGATGGCGTTCAGCTCGGCGTGCTTGGCCCAGATCATACGCGCCGGATTGCGGATCCACTGGACGAGCTGCAGCCGCTTTGAACGCGTCTCTTTCACCCGCTCTTGGATCGCCAGGAAACGGGCCCGCGCGCGGTTCCGCGCCGCCACCGCGCCCGAGGTGAGCTCACGCTCAATCTGCCGGGCAGTGGGGACCGGCGGCGCCTTCAGCCCCTCCTTTTCCGCCTTCCAGCTGTCGCGCTCGGACATCATGTCGGCACGCAAACTCCGCGCGCCTTCGATCAGCTTTTCGACCGTCACTTCGACGCGCGGGCGCGCCGCGGCGACCCGGTCGATGGTCTCGTCGAGCGCGGTCTGAACCTCATGAGCCTTGGTGTTCCGCGCCTTCACATCGCGATTGTGCTCGCCGCGTTCGGACGCGATCTGCTTGCGTTCCAACGCCGTCGCCGTCGGCCCCAGATGCACCGTCGGCGCGCGGTCGAGCCCTTGGTCGGCGAGGCTCAAATGCGAGACTTGCGGAGCGTTGGGGCCGAGGTGTTCGCGCAGATGTTTGTTCTGCACTTCGGCCCACGAGGACCGAAGCCGCGGCACAAAGCTGGCGTGGTGCCAGTCGCGATTCTTCTTACCCAGACCCTCGGGCCCGACCTCGCGCGTCGTGACCAGGACGTGGGCGTGAAAATTGCGCTGATCGCCCTCCTTTCCGGGCCGGTGCATGGCCACGTCGGCGATCATGCCGTGGGCGACCAGGTGCTCTTTCACCCATTCGCGCACCAGCTCACGGCGCTGCGCGAAGCTGAGCTCATGGGGCAGCGAGAGCAGGATCTCCTGCGCCGGTACGGCGTCCTTCCGCCGCTCCGCCGCCTCGACCGCGTTCCACAGGACCTCTCGGTTCGAGTACGCCGCCGGCGCGCCCTGCGGCGTGATGATCTCCGCGTGCTCGATGCCGTCCTTGGCGGAGAAATCGAACTCCATCGCCAGGCGCTCGTCGATGAGGTGGTCGCCGGCGCGATAGGCGGCGGCCGCCACGGCCGAACGACCGAGGCCGCGTTGGATCGTCTGAACGGCGAGGCGGTACTGCGCCACGTCACCCTCTCCTGGCCGGCGCCGCCGGCGGGATCGCTAAGGGCTCCGCCCTTGGCTTCAAGCACCAGGCCGCGGCCGGCCGTTCGGGGGCTTGAAGGGTGTCGGGCGTCGCCTGACCGCAGTCGTTGGTGGGCGTAGCCCAACCAATGGGGAACTGCGCCATTGTCCGTAATTCTAGTTTACCGACTGTGGACCATGGATTCCCGTCATGGTAGCGAAAACCATCCAGGGGCGGGCAATTCTGGTCTCGGAGCGCGACATGGCGACGATCGAGAAGCTGACTGAGAAGCGCAAAAGGAACACCCGGCGTTCGAAGTACCGCCCGCGCACAGAGGCCCAGAAGCAGCGACGAAAGGAGCTGTGGGCCGCCCGCGAGGAGGAGCGGAAGCTTGGTCGCCGGCTCTCCGAAGAGGACCTCCTCCGCGATCGGCTGATCGAGCTTGAGCAGGCCCTGCGCGATCAGGGACAATCCGGCGTCCATGCAAAGCGGCACACGAAACCGCTTGAGGACATTGCCGACGATGCGCAGCGGTTCGCTGTGCTGAAGGCCCGTGTCGAGCGGCTGGAAGCGCTCTGGGCCGTCAACCAGCGCAAGCGGGAGACGCGCGGCAAGATCATCATTGGCGGCGCTCTGCTGGCAGAGGTGGCCGACTTCTTCACCGAGGATCGCGAGGATCTTCTGGAGCGCCTGGTCGACCTTCTCGACCGGCGCGTCGATCGGGTTCGCGACCGTCTCACCGTCCGCGAACTCCTCGGCAACATCCCGCTGCCCTTGCGCCAGGGCGGCGACCTTGAGGAAGGCGTCGAAGCCGCCCTCCAGGCTGCCGGAGATGATCTGCCGGACTTCGACGCGATGGCGCAAAGCGCCATGGCCGATGACCAGGACGACGAGCTGCGGCCGAGCGAAATCGACCCCGATTACGCCGACCTCGATGACAGCTGGCGGCCTCAACTTTAATCCAGCCGGTCGCTGGTGCGGCCGTCGGTCAGCACAAAGATCCCCCGCACTGGATCAGCGGACCGAGGGGCCGGAATGACGGGTGACGGAGCCTTGTCCGCATTAGGAGGGAGCGGCGTCAGAAGGTTCTCTGCATCGTCGGTCGTCGCTTGCTGCCGGCCGCCGCTGACCGAGCTGACCGCCCGGACTTCCCCGACGAACATCGAGACCGCCGGAGTGCTATTGGCGGCTGTTCGGACGCCAGCGCCCGGCCGCCCTCGCCGCCCCGTCTCCGCATAGAAGGTGTGCGCGCCGATCGTCGCCGATGGGACAGCCCCGCCGAAGTTCGTCAGGCCCCGCGAAACGGCCCCGGCAGCCTCTCGCTGGGCCACGATCGTCGCGTTCTGGAAATAGCGCGCGCCGTTCGTCAGGTCGGGCAAACGACCCTCCAGCGCCAGGTTGAGGATGGTGTCGATCCGGGCGCGTTGGGCATCGCTGACCGGGCGAAGATTGCGCCAGGTTCCGCCAACCCGAAGCACTGGCTCAAACTGAGCTGGCGCATTCAGAACGCTGTCGACGCTGGATCCCCAACGCCCATCCTGCAGCCGGTTCAGGATGGTGTAGACGACACCCGCAAGCCCGCTGTCGCCCTGGTTTGCGGCTTCTGCATAGGCCACCCGAGCGATGCCGTCGCGAGCCTCAGCTGACGCGACCCGGGCTGCCAAGCCCGCCCCGGTCATAGGGCTCCCCGGCCGGGCTGAGGAGAGGACGGCCGACGTGCGGGCCGGACAGGTCACACCCGCCGGAAGTGGATCCGCCGAGGCGTTCCGGCTGAGCAACAGGCACAGGCTCGCAAGGGCTGCGGGATCCATCACAGCGCTCCAGGACGGCCAGGAAGGGTGAAGACCGGCCGGAACACGCCGACCACCTCAGGTGCGCGCAGAGGGCCGTAATACCGGCTGTCGAAGCTGTTCGGGATGCGATCGGAGAAGACGAAAAACTCGTCCTCCGCGAGACGCCTGCACCCGATCCAACGGGGCAGTTCGCCGCCATATCGATCGTGCGCATAGACCGGTCCGGCACGCCGGTCGTTGATCCGCAACTCGCCGTTCAGGGTGCACACTCTGTCACCCGCCGCGGCCCCGATCTGCTTCAGGATCGGGATGCGGTGAAGGTAGTCCATCCGACGCTCGGCATAGGGGAAAACCGAGGCCGGCGCCTTGAACGCGATCACCCGGCCGAGGCGGGGCGTCTCAGGCGTCCGGACGTAGAGGCCCTGGGGTTCGCTATCGCTGGCGTTCCAGAGGACTGAAGGGTGCGGCGCCAACACCGCAACAGCAGCCGCAACCGCAACCGGCGCTGTCGACCACACGAGAATCCGAAAGCGACGACGCCGGCTGTTCGGCGATGGACTGGACGACATGCCCCGCTCGAGGTTTGGGTGAACGCCCCTCCCCCGGCTGAAGCTCAAGAACGCGCCGGGGAGGAGGTGCGATTTGCATGAAATTGCACATCAACCCGCGGCCAAACACAACCCTAAATGCGCGTCGCGACAGACACTCGCTAAGCGTGACTGTTGCACAAAATCGGCCAGCATCCGCCGCTGCTCACGTTCACATCGCCGCTCAGTCGGCGGTCAACGGCGTCACAACCATCCCAGGCGCACCCGCTTTGGTCGCCGCCTCAGATTCGGCGGAGATCCTCGAACCGATCTTGCCGGGTGAGGAGGTCCAGCGCATCCCGCCTTGCAACGCAGATCCATGCTGGTCGATCGCCGCTTGTCCAACGAGCTCGGACCAAAGGGCCCTCTCCTTGGCCCTTTGGATCGAGCGGCCCCTCAACGGCGCATTAGGAGTCTCGTTATTGAGAAGGTTAGGACAGTTAAGCTGCAAAATGCCGCCCGAAAGCCTCACCTAGCCAATGGCTTCGACGTAGACCGGGTGGGCGATAACCCGTCATCCGGTGTGTGATCCCCCGCACTTGTCGCGGGCGATCCCCCGAAGCTGAAGCGTGTGTTCCCCCGTCACCATCCACAGGCGGCAAGCCGTCCGCGCGGTGGGTGAAACCCCGACGAGGTGACGATATTGCGGTGTGTGAAACCCCGAAACGCGAGCGTGAGGGACGGTGGGCGATCCCCCGCAGCGTTTGCCCGGTGGGCGATCCCCCGACGGTGAAGTCCAGCACCTGGTGCACGCGCCGCCCGCTGGCCATCCGGTGGGGTTTTTGGCCCCGAAAGCCCCTCAGACGCTGACTTGACCGTCCTTGGAATGAGGGACCGCCCCGATCGTCACCAACTTCCAGGCGCGATCGCGGAAATTAACCGGATCTTAAGGACGAGGAGGTTGGGAGGAGAGTCTCGGGTGGGCGAAACCCCGTGCCTCAAGCGGTACAAGGGCGCCTTACATGTCCCTCACAAGCCATTGTATTATAGCCATTTTAGCAGGCTGGGTGTGTGATAGACCGTTAGCTGTCGGCGGAGGAGGCGCGGCGTCTGAAAATCAGCTCGGGAACGCCATCAACCTCGGCGGCTCGGGCGTCTTCACGAGCCCGGCGCGTCCTTTGGGCCGTCTCCGCCTCAAGCTCCGCTCGGAATTTGGCCCGTTCAGCCGCAGTTCGCCGGACAAAGTGGACGGCGGAAGAATTGTCACCGGTCGTCGTGAAAGCCAGGTCGTATTCGGGCAGATCGTTCGCTTCCACGATCTTCCGCAGCATGCGCGCGAATTCCTTCGGCGCGCTATCCGACCCCGACTTCTCGTGAAGTAAGGAGACGCGGCAGGTCCATCCCTGCTCCTGGTCGCCGGCATGTTTACGTGCGATCCGGTACAGCGCCCGTTCCAAACCGCCGGAAAGCTGGAAGTAATCGGGATGCATCGTGAGCACCGATTTCTCGTTGATGATCCCCTCGTAGACCCAGTTCGACAGCGTGATCTTCAAGGCGATCGGCTTTTCGGTCACCGGGTCGACCTCGACGCTCCATGAATCAAGCCAGCTAAACCGGCTGTCGCGTCCTCGCTTCGCTCGGATCGATGTGAAAATCGTCGTGGTGGTCAGCCGGTCGAGCGCCGCCTTGAGTTCAACATAGCCTTTTCCGCCGGTGTCGCGCTGGATCGATCGCAGCAGGTCGTACGCCGTCGTCTTCAGCTCACGAGGCAGGTCATTGCGCCCCTCCGCCTTGAGGCGGTTCAAGGCGCTCGCCGCCCAGATCAGGATGTCGCCGTCCCAGATCGTCGCCATTCCATAGGCCGGCACGGCCTCGACCTTCACCCGGACCTCGCCGTCGGCGCTGGCGTATTCGATCGGCTTCAGGCGCTTGCGCTTTTGAAGGCTGAAGAACGGCCGCTCCATCGTCTCCCGCTGATCTTTCAGCGGGAGGTCGCGCATCAACGGGATGAACAGGTCGAACTGGCGGGCGGACGGCTTAGGTGGGGACATGCGCCCTCCCCTCCCCGCCAATCCGGCTCGCACGCGGCTCACCAACTTCGCAGCGGACGCGCGCGCCAGACATCAAGACCGGCCTTTGGGGGTGTCGGAGGCCGCTTGAGCCTCCATCGCGTCCATGGCCCGCTCCAGCACCTCCCACGCCGGCACGCTGGCGTCCTTCACGAGCTGACGCCAGCGCAAGACGACCGGAACCGGCGCCAATAGATTCAGCTGCGCCCGCTCGCTTTCGGGATAGCGGTCCTCGATGCCGAGGAGCTCTTGCAGGCTAACGCGGCGCTTACGGCCCTTTTCCGCGGCCTGCGCGGGCTTTGCGGCCGCTCGACCGCGCGGCGCAGGCCCTGGCTTTGCGGCGCGGCGGGTGAAACCCGCATCTTGAGCGACCTCCGTGGCCGCCTCAGCCGCCGCACGGTCGATTTGGCGGGGTTTCGGAGCGAAGGCCGACAGGTCGACGTCGTTCGTCTCGGCCGCAGCGGCGAAACCGAAAGGATCTTCCTTTGCCATCAGGCAGCCCTCGTTTGTTCGTCAGCGGCGGCCTTCAGGATTGAGAGGACCTCCGACACATACTCGGCGGCGTTTCGCCGTGCGCTCTCCAAGCCGTTGATCGCCGTGTCCGGGAGCTCCCCCATCGTCGAGTCGAGCTTGAACAGCCCCCTATAGGCCGGGCGCTCGCGGAGTGTGGTCTTCATCAGCGCAAGGCCGTTCTCCACGAGACTCCGCCGGATTTCCCGCTCGTCACGGGTCATCACGCCGCCGGCCCGGGTGAGCAGGATCCGATAGTTCACCGGCCTGCCGGACCGCTTCGACACGCGCTGTAGGACCTGCACCGTCCGAGACACTTGCTTTGCGTCCAGGGCGGACGGCGCGAACGGAATGATCACCAGGTCGGCTTGCGAGGCGACATCGGTCAACCATTCGTTCGGGCTGCCCTCGGGGTCCGCGATGACGAAATGAGCCCAGGACGAAGCGCCTTCGATCCAGTCGAACACCCCTTCCTGATCGTCATCGTGAACAACGGCCAGCCGGCCGCCGTTCGCATCCGTGACGGCGCTTTTCTCAATCAGATCGCAGGCTTCAGCCGGAGACTTGACCCGCGACCTCGACGTTTCCAGCGACGGCATGTTGCGCGCTTGAGCCCAGTTCATCAGCGGCCGGTTTGGATCGCCCTCGAGCAGAACCACCTTTGCCCGGTGATTGACGAGCTCGCCCGCCAGGACAAGGGCCGCGGTCGTTTTACCGCTCCCCCCCTTGGTGTTTGCGAAGAGGACTAAGGCCATGGCGCTCTCCGTGCGTGTGCGTCTAGACGTCCGGAGCAGATGACATCCGGATGGTAAAGACTTCCTGAATGACAAGACTTGCGGTGGGTCCGGACGTCCTGTGGCTCCGGCGCACAGGACGTCCGGAGCCAACGGTATTCCGGATTCGCAAGATGTCTAGCCCCGCTTGTTCTCCGGCCCGCCTAGCACTCCGGAAAGCTAGCCACTCCGTCGCGCCTAGCAGCACTAGCCCGCCTAGCATACCTAGGGTCACTTTCCGGTCTAGTGGGTCTAGTAGGTCTAGACCCACTAGCTTCCAGGCCGAGGGCCGTCCGTGTAGCTCACCACAGCACCGGAAAAGGCTAGCCGGATTCGGTGCTCGGCCACGCTCGCACTCCAGCCAGCCGTCGCGGGCGAGGGGAGGGCGCCCGACCTTTCGGGACGGGCGCCGGGCCGCGTTAGTCCTCGTCGCGGTCCGCGTTGTCGCCTGGACGATCCAGGGACTTCACCTCGTGCGCGGCCGTAGTGACCACCACCTTCGAGAAGTAGCGCTCGACGCCCTGGTTGTCGGTGAAGCGGTCGTGGCGGATCTCGCCCTCGATGAAGACCTTGGAGCCCTTCGCAAGCCCGCGCGTGTCGAGCCATGTGACGGTGCTCGGGCTCCAGATCTCGACCGAGTGCCAGGTCGTGTAGTCCTGCCGCTCGCCGTTCTTCTTGGTGTAGCGGCTGGTGGCCACCCGGAGCGTTGCGACCTTCTTGCCACCCGCCGTCGTGCGGATTTCGGGCTCCGCGCCGGTGAAACCGATGAGTTGGACCTTGTTGAGCATCGTCTTTCTCCATCTGCCGCCGGGAGAGGCCCCGGCGGCTCGCGGTCCCGCCGCGATCACGAGACCGTCCTGGGCGGGGGAGAGGGGAGGGGCCAAAGCCCGAGGTCGACGGAAACCGGCCTGCAGCGCAGCGAAGGTCGGAGGGTCCGGCGAGTTCGCCTCGCTCGCGAGGTCGGCTTTGACCACGACCGCCCCGCCCTAGGTTCACGTGATGGATCGCGCCAGACCGCCGACCGACGGGATCGACCTGCGCAATGGTGATGACGGCGCCTCGGCGGCTCCAGATCAAGGTTTCGCCGGCGCGACGTCCGCGTCCCGCATCCGCAACGGTCGCAAGATCGACAGTCTCGGGTCCGCTGGCGCGGAACGAAAGAACAGCAAAGCAAGTCACCCTGGAGATCGGTCGAGATCAGGACCTGTGCAGGGCAATGGCCTGCCTCTCCGAGACGGCCCCGACGGGTCCACGAGGGGAAGAGGGGTTGGGGTCAGCCCCGACCGCTTCACCGGCAGCCGGAGCAGCGAGCGGGCAGATCGAGCGCTTGGTCACCACACGGCAGGGGACAAGGCGGTCACGGTGAGACCAGGAATACGGGGACCGTGACGAGCACCATTATGGTCCGGCGCCGGCCCCCCAAGGGCGGGCACGCCTCCGCGGACCCGCGCACTTGGCCGCCAGCGAACAGCACAGGAACGAAATCCAACAGGTGGGAGGGTTCGCGCTCCGTCCTCACACGACCTTGGGGTTGGTGATTCGTTCGCGCGGCCGCAGCGCGGCCGCGCAAATTTTGCCCTCAGCCGAATTCGCAAGGGGAGGGCGCAGCTTGCTCCGCACTCTCGACGCTGTGGTCGGCTTGTAAGTGACAGCTGCAGCGTCGAGGCAAAAACCACCGGCGCTGAAGGCGCTCATTTCCCGCCCGACCAGCAGGGAGGGAAGGGCGGCCCGTCGGGCCGCCCATTGGCCCTAAGGCCGTGCTTTCACAGGGAAGTGGCGCACGCCCTTCTCGGCCGCTTTCTGACCGAGGTTCAGCGCCGGGCCGAAAGGCTGCAAGCTCGCGCCCCGCTCAGTGTTGAGCGTGTTCGCCAGGGTCAGAACGCAAACCGGTTCAAGGTCCATCAGTTGGTCGTTGGCACGGAACGGAGCTGCCCGGCCGTTCTTGTCGAAATCAGCCTTGGCCAGCACAAGCGTAACCTTCTTCTGCTGCGCCCACTTGATCGCGATCTTCTCGCCGCCCTTCGCCCCGGTTGTCGCCAGCGCCATCTCGGGCCATTGCTGGTGCGCCCAGTTCAGGGCGTCAAAGATGCGCTGCGCGTCGTCCGCCGTGTCAGCCTGTGGCGCCGCCCGGAAGGCCACAATCGTTGCGCCCGGATCCGTCGCCGCGTGCTTCCGCGCCTTGGCTGCACGAAGGGCGTCGCGCGCCTCCATCTGCGCCGCCGTGGCGCGGGAGGCCCGAACCGTGCCCTTCCAGGCGGTCCAGACGTCGCCGGTCGCCGAGGTGTAGGCCTGCGCTGCGGCGTCGCGGATCGCCTCGACCGCGACAACCGCCATGTCCGCCGCGCGGGTCTTGGCGATCGCCTGCTGCAATTCAACGTCTGCGATCTCGCTTCCGTCGTTGTCGCGCACAAGGCGGTTGATGTCGTCGCGCTGATTGTCGGCATCGCGGTCAATCCGCTGGGCGGCGGAATGAAAGGCGCCAATCAACGCCTCGCAAATGAGCGTCCGGAAGTCCTCAAGCTGGGTGTCGCTCAAAACGTCGATCACCTCTGTCATCAGGGCATGGCCGAGCTGCTCAAGCTGAGCCTCGGGAGGTTGCTCGCGGCCGTCGTCGAAAGCGGTCGGAAGGGGAGAGAAGGAGGGCTGGAACATTTCAGGAAATCCCACGGGCTAATGGTCGGGTCAGGGCCCCCGCCCTGACCCCTGCCCGTCGGCGAGACTGGGGGTAGCAAGTGGGGCGCGGCCGGAGGGGAGGGGTATCTCCCGGCCTGCACGACCAAAGGGAGGAAGGTTGGGGAAACCCCTCCGGCCGGTCGGAGCGGAGCGGAGACTTCACGCCCCGCGCGCGAGGGGCTACGCCCCTTAGGGAGGCGACTAGAAAAGCCGCGGCTGCAGAGCAGCCGCGTCCTCCTTTGGTCGACCTCTTCCGCAAATCCGCTCCGCGCGGCTCAGAAACGGTGCTCGCGCCAGCTGCGCGCCAGCGCCCGGGCTTCACTGCGCGTCCGAGCCTCGCCGATCCACTCGCCACAGAAGCGGGCGACGTAACGCCGAGCCCGGTAGCCGCAATATTCCGGGCGGACATTGAAACGCCGGTCGAGCCCCTCGGCAGGCTCCCGCCCGGGTTCGTGAGGGGTGTCCAAGGGCGCGCCCA
>NZ_CAXUPL020000009.1:0-61465 GCF_964252855.1 Phenylobacterium sp. LjRoot225
GTCGCGAACCGACATTGTTGACCTCGCCGCCTTCGGACATTCGCGCCAACATCCGCTTCGCGGGCCGTCTCTAACTTCCGCTCGCGCCCCTGCGATCGGTCTGGATCTCGCGAAGTCGGTGTTTCAGGTGCACGGGTAGATGCGGCCGGCAAGGCGATGAGGGGATCAGCGGGGGCTGAGGCCTGGCCTATCTGACCGCCGCCGCCGGTGGGGTCGGGCGTGTCATCCTCGCGAAGGCCACCATCCGGGAGATCTTTCCGCTCGGGGCCAGGGTGAAGTGGTCGACAGAGGCCAGCACCCAGCGCAGCCGACCGTTCACCGGCTTGCGGTTGGCCAGCTCGACCATGCAGTCGGCGTCGTCCCCGACGTAAGCGACGGCGACGACTTCGGGCCGCATGTTGCGGATCGGCCCCTCGAAGAAGCCGCGGATCTCGCTGCGGCCACGATGGATGGGGCCGCCGGGGTCCGCCATGATCGCCTCCGCCTCGAACAGCTCGGGGATATCCGCATAGCGTCCCGCATTCACCAGGGCGACATAGGCCTTGGCCGCCTGGCAAGCGCGGCCCGCGGGCGCCTCGGCGCTGACGGGCTGGCCCAGATAGACGTCTATTCCGGAGATTCCGGAATCGAGCGCGCCGCCGGCGACGACCACCTGCGCGAAGGCGGGGTCAACCACCAGCGTCGCCACGGCGACCACCGCAGCCGCCTTGGAGGCGTTTTTGAGCCAGCCTGCGGCCATGGCGTCTCCTCCGGGGCTCTGGGGTCCTTCCGGCGCAGGTTAGAAGGCCGCGGCGGTCGTGGCTACGGCGCGCGAGGTCCCCCGCTAGTTCGCGACCCCTCCTCGCTTTCCATCAAAAATATCGAACATCTCCTTCGAACTATTGCGGCTATCTGGATGGGGCGAGATCGCCGACATGCTGGCTGACGACACGACCAAGCCGCTCCGGCGGCGTTCCCGACAACTGCTGAAGGTCATCCTCCCTTGCGCCATATCGCTTCGATCGCCGCTTGCAGCTTGGCCGCCGTACTGGCTCTGGCGCCGGTCGCCCACTCCCAGAGTCCTGCGCCTCAGTCGCCGGTGCGCGCGGGGACCTATGTGATCGATCCGGCGCACTCGAAGATCACCTGGTCGGTGAGCCACTTCGGCTTCTCGACCTATGTCGGCCAGTTCACCGGCGTCGCCGCGACCTTGAAGCTCGACCCCAAGGCGCTGGACGCCACCGACCTGCAGGTCACTGTGGACACCGCTTCGGTGGGCACGCTGAATCCGGCCCTCGACACCCACCTGAAATCGCCCGACTTCCTGGACGCCGCCAAATTCCCGCAGGCGACGTTCAAGGCCACTTCGGTCAAGCCGACGGGCGAAAAGTCGGCCGACATCACCGGCGATCTCACCCTGCACGGCGTCACCAAGCCGGTCGTGATCCATGCGACCTTCAACCAGGCCGGCGTCAACTTCATCGACCACAAGTATTCGCTGGGCTTCGCCGGCACGACGGTCCTGAAGCGTTCGGAATTCGGCATCAAGACCTATTCGCCGGCGATCGGCGAGGACGTCACCCTGCAGATCGAAGCGGAATTCAAGGCGGCGAGCTGAGGCCCGCGGGCGACCGGCGAATGCAGGGTCCGGCGAACGTCGAGAGCACGCGCTACTCGACGACGGCCATCGTGCTGCACTGGCTGATCGCCGCCGGCATCGTCCTGCAGGTGGCGCTGGCCAGCCGGATGGAAGGGCCGCCAACCCCGGCGGTCTTTGCGGTCGCCCAGCTCCACAAGTCGATCGGCATAACCCTCCTCCTGCTCAGCCTGGCGCGGCTGGCCTGGCGGCTGATCCACCCGCCCGCGCGGCTGCCCAGCGCCATGCCGCGGTGGGAGCGCGAACTCGCCCGCCTGGTCCACGTCGGCTTCTACCTGGTGATGATCGGCCTGCCGCTGACCGGCTGGATCATGGTCTCGGCCAGCCGGTTCAACCTACCCACCCTGCTCTACGGCGTCGTTCCCTGGCCGGACCTTCCGGGGCTTTCCACCCTGGCGCCCGCGGCCAAGACCGCGTGGCGTGAGTTCGGCGAGGTGGGGCACGGCCTGCTGGTCAAGGCGACCTATGGGCTTCTGGCGCTGCATGTGGCCGGCGCGCTGAAGCACCAGCTGTTCAGCCGGGACGAACCGGTCCTGGCCCGGATCGCGCCCGGCGCGCGGCCTGGCCGATGGCTGGAGCCGCGGCTATTGCTCATCCTCGTCGGCTTCGTGACCGTCATAGGCTTTGGGCGGCTGGTCCGCCCGCCCCTGCCAGCCGCCGCCGGGCCGGCGGCGGCGGCTGTGATCCAACAAAATCCCGTCGCCCCGCCGGAGCCTGCCGAGGCGGCGCAGCCGGCCCCCCCGGCGCAAGCCGCCGCCGACAACGCTCCGCCGCAGGCCGCGAAGCCGCCCGCCGAACCGGGCCGCTGGGCTGTGCAGCCCGGCTCGACCGTCGCCTTCGCCGTGCCCTGGAGCGATCAGACGGTCCAGGGCCGCTTCGACCGCTGGCGCGGCGACATCCTGTTCAGCCCCGAGGCCCTGGACCGCTCGCGGGTGAACATCACAATGGACCTGGCCTCGGTGAACACCGGCGACGCCCAGCGCGACGCCACGCTGGCCTCCGCCGACTGGTTCGACGAGGCGGCACATCCACCGGCGACCTTCACCGCCAGCCGCTTCGAAAAGACCGGACCGGACCGTTTCGTCGCCCACGGCGTCCTCGAGCTGCGTGGCGTGAAGAAGCCGGTCGACCTGCCCTTCCGCCTCAAGATCGCCGGCGACACCGCGCGGGTGACCGGCTCGGCCGTTCTCGACCGGACCGCCTTCGGCGTGGGCCAAGGCGAGTGGGCCGCCACCGACCAGATCGCCGGACAAGTCCGGGTCAGCGTGGACCTGACCGCGAGACGCAAGTGAGACCGCGCGCCCCGCACCGCGAAGATCGCCGTCGGACCTGAACACCTTCAGGTAAGTTGATCGATATGGATTCGTTGACCCTTGATCAGCTGCTGGTGTTCGTCACGGCCGTCGACGAGGGCAGTTTCTCGGGCGCGTCGCGCGCGCTCAACCGCGGCCAGACCGCGATCACCTACACCATGCAGAAGCTCGAGGATCAGATCGGGACGCCGCTGTTCGATCGCAGCGCCTATCGCCCGACCCTGACCCCGACGGGCAAGGCCTTGCTGCCGCGCGCGCGGCGCGTCCTAGCGGACGTCAACCAGCTTCGCGGCCAGGCCAGAGGCATGGTCCGGGGTTTGGAGGCCGAGGTGCGCTTTGGTCTTTCGGACATGGTTCCCATCGCCCAGCTGACGCCGACCCTCGCCGCGTTTCGCGCAGAGTTTCCGACTGTGGCGCTGCGGATCGTGAGAGGCTCGTTCGGCTTGGCGGAATCCCTGGTCGAGGGCGATCTCGACCTTGCCGTCCTCGTTGGTCTCGACCTGCCGAATGCGCTCGACAGAAATCGTCTTTCGACGACGGACCTGATCGCGGTCGCAGCGCCGAGCCATCCGCTGGCCGGGCGCGAGGGCCCGATTACGACCGACATGCTGCGGGAAGAACTGCAGATCGTACTGACCGACTCGCGTGAGGCGCCCGGCGGCCGGGACCGGGGCGTTGCGGCCCTCGACAGCTGGCGGGTCACCGACTTGACCACCAAGCACGGGTTGCTTTGCGCAGGCCTGGGCTGGGGCAGCATGCCCGAACCGCTCGTCGCGGCGGACATCGCAGCGGGCCGTCTGGTTGTCCTGCCCGTCGAGCGCTGGGACGGCAGCGATCATCTGCCCCGCCTGGACGTCGTCGTCGCCCAGTGCCGTGAGCGCGCTCCGGGCCCCGCAGGCGCGGCCCTGCTCGCCGCCCTCATCCGCGATGCGGGCGAGGGGCCTGGAGGCGTTTCTCGCTGAGCCCGGCGGCCGTGCTCGGGCGTTCTGCGCTTATGACGCGCCGAATACTCGACAGGGAGCGGCTGAAGCGGAAGACCGAGGACTCCAAGCGCGCCCTGGAGCATGCGCGCCCGTCGGTGCGGAGCCCGCGCGACGCCCCGCCTTGGCCCAAGCCCAACAGACCGACCGCATCCGATGACAAGACGCCGCCCAAGCCGCGCGCCAATGCCTAGGCTCAGTCCCGGCCGGCGCGCCTCACCGGCAGCGCCGTCTTGTAGACCACGGGGCGCAGGGCGAAGCTGGTGGTGACCTGGCCGACACCTTCGATCCGCGTGAGCTTGCGCCGCAGGAAGTCCTCGAATTCGCCCAGGGAGCTCACCAGGACGCGCAGCTGGTAGTCGGCCTCCCCCGTCATCAGGTAGCACTCCATGACCTCGGGAAACTCGGCCACCGCGGCCTCGAACAGGGCCAGATGCCGGTCGTCCTGCTGGTCCAGGCGGATACGGACAAAGGCCGTCACGCCTAAGCCCACCGCTTCCGGATCGACCAGGGCCACATAGCGCTGGATCACCCCGTCGCCCTCGAGCTGGCGAAGGCGCCGAAGGCAGGGGCTGGGCGAGAGCCCGATCTCCTCGGAGAGCTGCTGGTTGGACATCCGTCCGTCCGCCTGGAGCTGCTCGAGGATTTTGCGGTCCAGCTCGTCCAGGCGGGAAACTGGCATATGTCGGAATTTCCAAGACGTCTATTGGTAGATTCTACCAATTCTTGGCCATGGATTGGCTGTCTTTGCAAGGACCTGCGGGGCCCGCCGGCGTTAGGCTGGCGTCGCAGCTGACAAAGGACGCGCCATGGTCGCCACCCTCTCGATGGATCGGCAGGATGTCGTCAAAGCCCTCGACATGCTCGAGACGCGGCTGCGCTGGCTGTCGTCCTGGACGGTCCACAACGCCAACCATATCCGCCCGAAACGCGACGGCCTGAAGGTCGGCGGGCACCAGGCGAGCTGCGCCTCGATGACCGCGATTATGGCGGCGCTCTACTTCCATGCGCTGCGGCCGCAGGACAAGGTGGCGGTGAAGCCGCACGCCGGGCCGGTGCTGCACGCCATCCACTACCTGCTGGGCGACCAGTCGCTGGACCAGCTGCAGCGGTTTCGTGGCCTGGGCGGGGCGCAGAGCTATCCCTCGCGCACCAAGGACAAGATCCCGGTCGACTTCTCGACGGGTTCGGTGGGCCTGGGCGTCGCCGTCACCGCCTTCACCAGCCTGGTGCAGGACTACCTGATCGCCCACGGCGAGATGCAGGAGGCCGACGCCGGCCGGATGATCGCCCTGATGGGCGACGCCGAACTCGACGAAGGCAACATCTACGAATGCCTGATCGAGGGCTACAAGCACGACATCCGCAATTGCTGGTGGGTGGTGGACTACAATCGCCAGTCGCTCGACAGCACCACCTCGGACCGGATGTTCCGCCGGTTCGACGACATCTTCCAGACCTGCGGCTGGCGGGTCCTGACGCTGAAGTACGGCAAGCTGCAGCAGGCGGCGTTCAAACGCCCCGGCGGCAAGACCCTGGAAGAGTGGATCGACAACTGCCCCAACGCCGAGTTCGCCGCCCTCACCTTCCAGGGCGGCGCGGCCTGGCGCAGGCGGCTGGAGGCCGAAATCGGCGCCAAGCCCAATGTGAAGGCCCTGCTCGACTGCTTCGATGACGACGCCCTGGCGGCCCTGATGACCAATCTCGGCGGCCACTGCGTCGAGACCCTGATGGAGGCGTACGACGCGGCCTCTGACGACAAGCCGACCCTGTTCATCGCCTACACCGTCAAGGGCTTCGGACTGCCGCTGGCGGGCCACAAGGACAACCACTCCGGGATGATGAACCCCGACCAGATGGCGCAGTTTCGCACCAGCCTGGGGATCGCCGAGGGCCAGGAATGGGAGCCCTGGGGCGGCCTCGGCGCCAATGCGGCGGCGCGGCTGAAGGCCTTTGTCGCCGAGAGCCCGTTGGCCCGGAGAAAGCCCGAGTCGAAGGCGGACGCCGTTCCCGTTCCGCCGAGACTGCCCGTCCCCGCGGGCGCCGAGCAATCCACCCAGACCGCCTTCGGCCGCATCCTGCTGGACCTCGCCAAGTCCGGCGAGCTGCTCGGCGACCGGATCGTCACCACGGCGCCCGACGTCACCCAGACCACCAACCTCGGCGCCTTCGTCAATCAGCGCGGGCTCTTTCGTCGCCAGGAACTGGCGGATGTGTTCCAGAGGGCCAAGATCCCCTCGGCTCAGAAGTGGTCGGCGCACACGGCGGGCCAGCACATCGAGCTCGGCATCGCCGAGAACAACTTCTTCCTGCTGCTGGCCTCGCTGGGCCTGGCCGCCCCGCACTTCGGCACGCGGCTACTGCCGGTGGGCACCGTCTACGACCCGTTCATTTCCCGCGGCCTCGATGCGCTCAACTATGGCTGCTACCAGGACTCACGCTTCCTCCTGGTCGGCACCCCGTCGGGCCTGACCCTGGCCGCAGAGGGCGGCGCGCACCAGTCGGTGAACACGCCGCTGATCGGCATGGGCCAGCCCGGCCTGGTCTATTTCGAGCCGGCCTGGGCCGACGAGGTGGCGCTGATGATGCGCTGGGCCTTCGACCACATGCAGCAGCCCGACGGCAGTTCGACCTACCTGCGGCTCAGCACCCGCTCGATCCGGCAGGTTGAACGCGAGGACGAAAGCTGGGAGGCCGACGCGCTCAAGGGCGGCTACTGGCTGCGCAAACCGGGGGACGGCGCGCGGGCCGCCATCGCCTTCACCGGCGCCGTCGCGCCGGAGGCGCTGCAGGCCTGGGCGCAACTGGCCGAGGACATCCCGGGCCTTGGCCTGCTCAACGTGACCTCGCCCGACCTGCTCCACCGCGGCTGGTCGGCGCGCCGGGCCGCCCGCTGGACCGGGAACCGGCCCACGCCGTCCCATGCGGAGACCCTGCTGTCGGCGCTGGCGCCGGGGGCGGGCCTGGTCACCGTGCTCGACGGGGCTCCCGGCGCCCTGTCCTGGCTGGGCGGCGTCACCGGTCTGCGCGTCAGCCCGCTCGGCACCGACCGATTCGGCCAGACCGGCGACCTGCCGGACCTTTATCGGACCTACCGGCTCGACGCCGAGGCCATCATCGACGCGGCCGCAGAGCTGTTTGTCTGATCGGCGCTCCCAGGAAACGCAAGCGACCTCCCGCCCCGCCTGAAACGCGCCTCTGAACGCCATCTGGCGCGGACCCGCAGGGCCGTATCGGAACCTCGGCCTTGGGGTGCGAGAGCCGGGGCGGCCGCCCATCGCGCCCCCCTTGGAGAGGTGCGGCCGACGACCGGCGAATATCAAGGCTATTTGACGAGAGTCAATTGCCGTGCAGAGATACGGTTTCGACACAGAAACGAGCCGCATTTCGCCATGCGGCCAACAAAAACTTTATAGGGGGAAACAATGCATCCTGCATGCAAAGGGCTTCTTTTCGCCACCACGGCTCTCGGTCTCGGCGTCGCCGCGCCTGAGATTGCACAGGCTCAGGCCAGCGCACCGGCCGCCGAATCGGCGATTATGCAAGACGTCATCGTCACGGCCCGCCGGGTCGAGGAGCGTCTTCAGGACGTGCCGATCTCGATCACGGTGTTCAATCAGGAAAAGTTGACGAACAACAACGTGACGTCGGCTAAGGACCTGACGCTCTACACGCCGAGCCTGCAGACCAACAACCGCTACGGTGCCGACAACACCACCTTCACCATCCGCGGCTTCACCCAAGAGCAGCGCACCTTCTCCACCGTCGGCACCTTCTTCGCCGACGTGGTCATGCCGCGCGGTTCCGGCGCGACCCAGGGCGGCGACGGCGCCGGCCCCGGCGCGATGTTCGACCTGCAGAACGTGCAGATTCTGAAGGGTCCGCAGGGCACCCTGTTCGGCCGCAATGTGACGGGCGGCGCGGTGCTGCTGGTGCCCCAGAAGCCCACGGACAGGGTCGAAGGCTATGCCGAGGGCAGCATCGGCGATTACGACATGCGGCGCGTGCAAGCCGTGGTCAACGCGCCTGTGTCCGAGAACGTGCGCGTGCGCCTCGGCATGGACCACATGCAGCGCGACGGCTACCTGAAGAACATCGGTCGGTTCGGCGACGGGCGCGGGGGCCGCAATGACGACATGGGCAGCGTCAACTACTGGGCCTGGCGCTTCAGCGTCGTGGCGGACCTGACGCCGAACCTCGAGAATTACACCGTCGCCTCGTATTCGCAGTCGAAGAGCAATCCGGTCATCCCGAAGGTGACCAAGTGCTATCCGGGGGTGACCCAGGCTCTCGGCCCACTCGGCGCGATACAGCTAGGCAACTTGTCGTGCGATCAGATGGCGCGCGAGGCGCAGCACGGGTTCTGGACGGTCTCGAACCGCAATCCGGACGCCGTGTCGTCAAACAAGACGTGGCAGATCATCAACACCACGACCTGGCGTGCGAGCGACAGCCTCACCGTCAAGAATATCCTCTCTTACGGCGAGATCCTGGGCACCACCAACATCGACCTCTTCGGCAACTACATGATCACCGGCGCGATCGCCGGCCAGGAGACCTCGCCGAATCAGGTGACCGGCTTCGCCTTCACCAGCGCCGAACCCGCCAAGGGCCACAGCAACGCCCAGTCCTCCCTGATCGAGGAGCTCCAGTTCCAGGGCGATCCGGGCGACGGAAGGTTTATCTGGCAGGCCGGCCTCTATATGGAAATCAACCAGCCGCTCGGTTATTCGGGCGTGCAGACCGCCACCTTCACCCCTTGCGAGAACATCGCGGTTTTCAACTGCCTCGGACCGGCGCCGAACCAATCGGCGTCGACCGGCTCGTTCTCCGTCTCGAAGACGACCTTCCGCGACTACGCCGCCTACGGACAGGCGAGCTATGAACTGACGGAGCAACTCAAGCTCACCGGCGGGCTGCGCTACACCAAGGACATGGTCCGGACGGTGCTGCATAACGAGACCATTGGGTTCACGCGCTTCGCGGCGCCGAACGACGTGGGCACGGCGCGGTTCCGCTGCGCCAACCTCACCGCGCCAGGCTTTGTCAGCGACACCAGGGTCTTTCCCTTCACCGCTGACCAGCGCTACTCGGTCTGCCGGCAGGACCTCGCGAAGGACACCAAGGCGTGGACCTGGCTGCTCGGCCTCGACTACAAGCCGATCGACAACGTGCTCACCTACGCCAAGTGGTCACGCGGCTATCGTCAAGGCGGGCTGGCGATCTTCGGGCCGGACCCGATCCAGCCCTTCGACGCCGAAAAGGTCGACACCTATGAAATCGGCGGCAAGACCAGCTGGCGCGGCGCTATGCCCGGCTACTTCAATATTGCGGGCTTCTACAACGACTTCCGCAATCAGCAACTGCAGTTCGGCGTGGCCTGCGTCTCGAGCCTGCCCGGCTTCACGATCACCTGCCCGGGCAACGCCGCGATCATCAACGCCGGCAAGTCGCGCCTCTATGGCGTCGAGGCCGAAGTCGGCGTGTCTCCGTTCGAAGGTCTGCGGCTCGACGCTTCCTACGGCTATCTGAAGAGCAAGCTGCTGAAGATCGAGATCCCGGCCGCGGGCAGCCTGCCGCCCTACAACTCCTTCACGCCGCCGGTCGAAGGCGACGTGATCGCCAACTCGGGCCCGAAGCACAAGCTCGTCCTCTCGGCGACCTACACCCTGCCGCTGCCAGAATCGGTGGGCAAGGTCTCGGTCGGCGGCACCTACGTCTATCAGGACAAGTATCGGGCGGTCGTCGACGGCGTGCCGGGGTCGGGCAACGGGATCCTGCCGAGCGCCCAGATCGTCAACCTCAACGCGACCTGGGCGGACATCGGCTCGCATCCGGTCGACGCATCGGTCTTCGTCACCAACCTGACCAACGAGCACATCTACAACCACGCCAACGACAACCAGCTGCGCGGCTTCGTCTCCTACTTCATCGGCGAACCGCGGATGTACGGCGTCCGCGTGCGCTACAAGTTCGGCGGATAATCTAGAGCCTCACCGGCGGCGGTTCAGCTCCTGCGGGCTGATCCGCCGCCGGCCTCCCGGCTCAGCCTTCCCAGGGCGGCGTGGGGCCAAGCGTCGTGCGGAGATGGGCGACGAAGGCCTCCACGGCCGGCGGGGTGAAGGGCGAGCGCGGGCGCACGGCGTAGATCCCCACGTCGAGCGAGCCCTCGACCCCAGGCAGGATGCGGACAAGCCGTCCCGCCGCGAGCTCCTGGCTCACGTCCCAGAGCGACCTGAGCGCGATCCCGACCCCGGCCACCGCCAGCTCCCGCACCACCTCGCTCGAGTTGGTGCGCACGACGCTCTCGCCGTTTACGACCACCTCCTGGCCATTCCTGGAAAGACGCCAGGGCAGTTGCCCGCCCGCGGCCAGCAGGCTGTGGCCGCGCAATTCGCCGATGGTCGCCGGCGCCCCATGCTCTTGGATGTAGCTTGGCGCTGCGCACAGAACCCGGCGGCTGGTCGCCAGGCGCTCCGCGTCCACGCCCGGCGGCAGTGCGGCGGTGATCCGCACCGCCAGGTCGATGCGATCGGTAAGCAGGTCGACGTAGGCGTCGGACAGCTCCAGCGCCACGGAGACCTTTGGATGACGGTCGAGAAACGGCTTGAGGCCCGGGGCGACGTGCAGCCGGCCGAAGGACGTCGGCGCGCTGATCTTCAGCGGCCCCGCCGGGAGCCGCGCGGCGCCAGTCAGCCGGGCCTCGGCCTGTTCGATGGCCGCCAGGATGGCGCGCACCTCGCGATAGAAGTCTTCGCCCTGGACAGTCAGCTCCAGCCGCCGCGTGGTCCTGCGCACCAGGGTCACCCCCAGCCGGGCTTCCAGGCGTGACAGGCGCCGCGAGACCATGGGCGAGGACAGGCCGATCCGACGCGCGGCGGCCGCGATGCTGCCGGCGGCGACGACATGGGCGAACAGGGCGAGGTCGGGGTCGATGGACTCTTGCATCTGAAGCACGACTGCTTTGCGTTTCGTTCCTCTACCGCCCAGAAAGCCTCGGCGTTAGAGGAATCCTCGACACCGGCCTGCCCTTCGAAGCCGCTTGAGGACGCCACCATGACCCAGATGATCGACAAGGCCGGGCTGAAGGTCGCCGAGCCGCTCGTCCGCTTCCTCGAGGATCAGGCGCTGCCGGGCACGGGGATCGCCGCCGACGCCTTCTGGTCGGGCCTGGCGGACGTCTATGCGCGCTTCGCGCCCGAGAACGCGGCCCTGCTGGCCAGGCGAGACGAGATCCAGGCCAGGATCGACGCCTGGCACCAGGCGCGCCCCGGTCAGGCGATCGAGCCTGTGGCCTATCAGGGCTTCCTGCGGGAGATCGGCTACCTGGTCCCCGAGCCGGCGCCCTTCCAGGTCTCGACGACCAAGGTCGATGACGAGGTGGCGACGATGGCCGGGCCCCAGCTCGTGGTGCCGATGCTGAACGCCCGCTTCGTGCTGAACGCCGCCAATGCGCGCTGGGGCAGCCTCTACGACGCCCTCTATGGGACCGACGCCATTCCTGGCGCCGCCGACGGCGGCTATGACGCCAACCGCGGCGCCCAGGTGATCGCCTGGGCCAAGGCCTTCCTCGACGAGGCCGTTCCGCTGGCCCAAGGCGCCTGGGCCGACTTCCAGGGCGGCGAGCCGGCGCTGAAGGACCCGGCGCAGCTGGTCGGCCGCCGCGGCGACACCCTGCTCTTCCGCAACAACGGCCTGCACATCGAGCTGGTCATCGACCGCGCGCATCCGATCGGCCGCGACGATCCGGCCGGCATCGCCGATGTCGTCCTGGAGTCAGCTCTGACCACCATCGTCGACCTGGAGGACTCGATCGCCGCGGTCGACGCCGAGGACAAGGTCGCGGCCTACGCCAACTGGCTGGGCCTGATGAGGGGCGACCTCGAGGCTAGCTTCGAGAAGGGCGGACGGGTCATGACCCGCGCGCTCGAGCCGGACCGCAGCTATTCCGCGCCGGATGGGAAGGAATTTGGACTGCCCGGCCGGTCCCTGCTGTTCGTGCGCAACGTCGGTCACCTGATGACGACGCCGGCGGTCCGGCTGGCGAACGGCGCCGAGGCGCCGGAAGGCATCCTCGACGGCGTGGTCACCAGCCTGATCGCCCTGCATGACCTGAAGGGGCTCGGCCGCTTCCGCAACAGCCGCGCGGGCTCGGTCTATATCGTCAAGCCGAAGATGCACGGCCCGGAGGAGGCGGCCTTCTCCAACCGCCTGTTCGACGCCGTCGAGGACCTGCTGGGCCTGGAGCGCCACACCCTGAAGATCGGCGTCATGGACGAGGAGCGCCGCACTTCCGCCAATCTCGCCGCCTGCATCGAGGCGGTGAAGGGGCGGATCGTCTTCATCAACACCGGCTTCCTCGACCGCACGGGCGACGAGATGCACACCTCGATGCAGGCCGGCCCGATGATCCGCAAAGGCGAGATGAAGAACGCCGACTGGATCAAGGCCTATGAGGACCGCAACGTCCAGATCGGCCTGGCCTGCGGCCTCTCGGGCAAGGCGCAGATCGGCAAGGGCATGTGGGCCGCGCCCGACAAGATGGCCGACATGCTCGACCAGAAGATCGGCCACCCGCGCGCCGGCGCCTCGACGGCCTGGACCCCCAGCCCGACGGCCGCGACCCTGCACGCCACCCACTATCACCGCATCGACGTCTTCGCCCGTCAGGCCGAGCGCCGCGCCGAGCCGGTCGCCTCGATCGAAAGGCTGCTGGGCGTCCCGTTGGCGCTCGGCCGGGTCTTCGCCGCCGAAGAGATCCGCGAAGAGCTGGACAACAACGCCCAGGGCGTCCTGGGCTACGTGGTGCGCTGGATCGACCAGGGCGTCGGCTGTTCGAAGGTGCCCGACATCTTCGACGTCGGCCTGATGGAGGATCGCGCCACCCTGCGGATCTCGTCCCAGCACATGGCCAACTGGCTGCTGCACGGGGTCGTCTCCCGCCAGGACATCGACGCCGCCCTGGGGCGGATGGCCGCCAAGGTCGACGCCCAGAACGCCGCCGACCCGGCCTACCGGCCGATGGTCACCCGGGCGAACGAGAACCTCGCCTTCCAGGCCGCCCGCGCCCTGGTGTTCGAGGGCGTCGAACAGCCCAACGGCTACACCGAGCCCCTGCTGCACGGGTACCGGGCGCGGGCGAAGGCTGCGGGTTAAGCCGCCCCCCTCACCAGCCCGGCAGCCTCGGAGCGGACGCTCCAAAAGTCCACCAAGGTGGTTTCTGACACTGAGCGAGTAAGCCCGCGCGGAAATGCATCCTCGCCACGTCCCATCAACTGGGTCTTCATGTCCATCATCTAAGGTGTTGGAAAATGGGGGCCTGCCTTTGTCGCTTTCAAAGGCGGGGACAACGGGGGAAACAGTCATGGAATGCCGTCGGAAAGTTGTGATGATCGGGCTGGACGCTTGCGATCCTGCCCTGGCGCAACAGTTCGCCAAGGACGGCGTCATGCCGAACCTGGCGAAGCTGCTCGAAACCGGTTCTCGCGCGCCGGTGGACAATCCTTTCGGCCTGTTCGTCGGCGCGCTTTGGGTGAGCTTCGGAACAGCGCTGCGGCCAGACCGCCACGCCTTCCACTGCTGGAGCCAGATCGACCCCGCCACCTACGAATACCGCCTCAATACACCGAGCATCGCTCACATCCCGCAATTCTGGTCGCAGATCAGCGACGGCGGAAAGCGCGTTGCGGTCATCGACGTCCCGCACATGATCGCCAACAAGTCGCTGAACGGCTTCCAGATCCTGGAATGGGGCTGCCACGACAAGCACCACGGGTTCCACTCGTCCCCGGCGGAGCTGGCGAAGCTCGTGGAAGCGGATTTCGGACTGCATCCGGCGCTGAAGGGCGAGGAGGTCTACGGAGCCGCCGACACGGCGCCCGACGACTGGGTGCATCGCGCCGGCTGGCTGCGGACGCGGGATGAAGACTGCGCGCTGCTGCGCGACATGCTGGCGGGCGCCGAGCAGAAGCAGAAGATGACCACGACCCTGATGCGGGACGGGGACTGGGACTTCTTTTGCTCCGTCTTCGGGGAAAGCCACGCGATCGGCCACCAGCAATGGCATCTGCACGACCCGCGGCATCCCCGCCACGATGCCGAGACAGTAACGGCGATGGGCGGCGACCCGCTGGTGCAGGTCTACGGCGCCCTGGATCGTGCGCTCGGCGAAATCGAGCGCGAGATGCCGAAAGACGCCCTGCTGCTGGTCCATCTGAGCCACGGCATGGGACCGCATTTCGACGGGGACCACCTGCTGGAGGAGATCCTCGTCCGGCTCGACCGCCACGGGCGGGCGGGCCAGTCGGCTCAGGCCGACGAGGCCGCCGCGCCGCCGGCCGCGTCGGCGCTGCGCACGATCGCGCGGGCTGTGCGCGTGCCGAAGTCGGTTCGCCTGTGGGTCGGCAGGACGTTCTTTTCGCGCCCTTCGGAGGCGGACAATCGCTCGCGGCAGAGGTTCTTCAAGGAGCCCAACAATACCGTCCATGGGGGCGTGCGCCTCAATCTGATGGGCCGGGAACCGAGGGGATGCGTCCGCCCCGAGGAGGTCGACGCCCTGATCGCGGAGATCACCGAGGGGCTGCTCGAACTGGTCAATGTCGACACCGGAAAGCCGGTGATCCGCGGCGTCGAACGCTGCGAGCGGTGGCACAAGCGGTCGCCGACGGACACCATGCCCGACCTGTTTCTCGATTGGGAACGCAGCGCCTTGGTCGAAACCGTGACCTCGCCGAGGATCGGCACGCTCCACGGGCGCTACAACCATTGGCGGACGGGCGATCACCGTCCCGCGGGCCTGCTGCTGGCGAAGGGCGAGGGTTTTGCGCCCGGGGTTCGAATGCCCGGTCTGGCGGTGGAAGACATCGGCCCCAGCATAGCGGCGAGACTGGGGGTCGAGCTCCGCGACGTCGACGGACGCGCGGCCGACTGGCTTGTCCGTCCCGGCCTGATACAAGACCGCGGCGCCGTCCCGTCGATCCAGTAGCGAGCCATGAGAACCCGACACGCTCGAACGCCGGCCGACCAGGGCGCTGACAAGTCCTATCTCGACGGCTTTCGCGCCTTGCTGAACTACCTGTCGCCGCGCAGGCGGCGGCAGGGCGCCCTGGTTCTGCTCTGCATGCTGGTCGTGGCGACGGCGGAGTTCCTCACCCTAGGTTCGATCCTGCCGTTCCTGGCGGTCGTCGCCGATCCGCGCGCGCCGGATCGCTACCCGGCGCTCGCGGCTCTCCTTGCGCTCCTGCACGCGCAACAGCCGCGTGCGGCCGTCACCGCCCTGGCCGCCCTGTTCGGCGCCATGGCGATCACGACCGCGGCAATCCGGATCTTGATGACCTGGGTCAGCCAGAAGTTCGTCTTCCGCCTGGGCCATGACATCGGCGTGATGCTGTACAAGCGGGTGCTCTACCAGCCGTACAGCTATCACATCTCGAACAGCTCCAGCGAGATCCTCTCGAGCGTCAACAAGGTCCAGCAGGTCGTCGGCTCCGTCATGCTGCCGGTGATGCAGGGGCTGACGTCCGTGACGATCACCCTCTTCATCCTGGTGGGCCTGAGCCTGGTCAACGTGCAGGTGGCGTTCGGCTGCGCCGCCGCCTTCGGCCTGATCTACTTCGCGGTGTCCAAGACCAGCCGGGCGCAGCTGCGGCTCAACAGCAAGATCATCGCCCACAACAATACGCTGCGGCTCAAGACCGTTCAGGAGGGCCTGGGCGGCATCCGCGACGTGATCATCGACCAGGCGCAGCCGGTCTATGTGCGCAAGTTCGCCGAGGTCGACACCAAGGTCCGCGACGCCCAGGCCGTGAACGCGATGATCAGCGTCACCCCCCGTTTCGTCCTCGAAGGCCTGGGCATGGCGGCGATCGCCTTGCTGGCGCTGCTGCTGAGCCAGCAGGAGGGCGGGCTGAACGCGGCCCTGCCGACCTTGGGCGCGCTGGCGATCGGCTCCCAGCGGCTGCTGCCGCTGCTGCAGCAGATCTACAACAGCTGGACGCAGGTCACCGGCAATCAGGCGGCCCTGTTCGACGTGCTCGGCGTGCTCGAGCGGCCGATGCCGGTCACCGCGCCGCCGGGCGCTCAGGCCCCCACCCTTCCCTTCACGCGCGCCATCAGCTTGCAGGAGGTCACCTTCCGCTATTCGCAAGACGGGCCCGAGGTGCTGCGCAACATCGACCTCAAGATTGCGAAGGGCAGCCGCGTCGGCTTCATCGGACGGACCGGCAGCGGCAAGAGCACGATCATCGACCTGATCATGGGCCTGCTAGCACCGACGTCGGGCGCGATCCTGGTCGATGACGCCGCCCTCGACGCGCATAACATCACCGGATGGCAGCGCCAGATCTCCCACGTGCCGCAGGCCATCTACCTGTCTGACGCGACGATTATCGAGAATATCGCCTTCGGCGTGGATCGCCGCGAGATCGACGTCGCCCGCGTACATGAAGCGGCGCGCAAGGCGGATATCGAAGACTTCATCCTGTCTCGAAAGGCGGGCTACGAGACGCTCGTCGGCGAACGCGGCATTCAGCTGTCAGGCGGCCAACGCCAGCGCATCGGTCTGGCCCGGGCGCTCTACCGGCAATCCAACGTCCTGATCTTCGACGAAGCCACCAACGCGCTGGATGACGAAACGGAGGAATCCGTGATGCAGGCCATCGACCGGCTCGGCGGCGACATCACCGTCCTGATCATCGCGCACCGGCTCACCACGCTGAAGAATTGCGACCTCATCTGTCGTGTCGACCAGGGCCGGATCGTCGCGCGAGGCAGCTACCAGCAGATCGTCCTGGCCGCCGACAAGATCGCGTCGGCCTAGGCGCGTTAGCGCCAGGCCGGACCGCGAAGCGGACTTGGGATTCTTCAGATCGGGGCCTCTTCAGATCGGCAGGGCCGTTCCTTCCTTGATCTCGGAGAGCGCCACCGAAGAGGTTACGTCCTGGATCTCCTCGAGCGCGGACAGGCGCTCAAAGAAGAACCGCTCGTAGGCGGGGATGTCCTTGGTCACGATCTTCAGCAGGAAGTCGAAGGCGCCCATCAGCACGTGGCACTCGACCACCTCCGGCAGGCCGCGGATGCTCTCGGAAAAACCGGCGAGGTTCGCCCGCCCGACCGAGGTGAGCTTGACCAGGGCGAAGACCGTCAAGCCGAAGCCCAGCTTCTCCCGATCCAGCAGGGCGATCTCGCGGCGAATGACGCCGGTTTCGCGCAGGCGCTGGATGCGGCGCCAGCAGGCGGGCTGGGACAGGCCGACGAGCTCCGCGACCTCGGCCGTCGAGCGCCGGCTGTCGGATTGGAGGGCCCGCAGGACCCTCAGATCGGCATCATCGAGTTCATTCATATCACGACCATATCGCGAATAGAATTGCCGTAGAATGTTTCATCCATGTCGAGATAGAGAAGAATTTGCGCAACTCCTCACATAGACTCTCCACACGAAACGGAGTGGTCCATGAACGCCGCGAGACGATCCGTCCCTGACGCCGCCCGGCCGCTTCGGGCCGCCGCGACGTTTGATCTGGCCGTCTGTGTCGGCGACGGCGTTCGCGGGCTGAGCCGCGTCGTCAACGTGCTCGCCCTTCTCGAGATCACCCCGCTCGAACTCTCCGCCGCCGCCGGCCCTGACGTCCTCGAGGTGAGGGCCAGCCTCATGGCGGACGGCCGCTCGGCTCGGCTCGGGCTGGAACGGCTGCGGGCCCTGCCCTGCGTGCGCAACGCACAGCTTTCCCCGCGGACGGGCGAGGCTACAGCCTCGCTCGCGCGTTTCTGCTGATGACTGTGGAATCCGGAGCCGCGCCTATGACCGAACCCGTCCTTCGCAACCGACGGGCCCTGTCCCTGCACATCCCGCAGCCGGCGCGCCGTCCGGGCGAGCATGCGGACTTCAGCGGGGTCCGCTTCCCCGCACCGGGCGAGACGCGCCGGCCGGAGCTGGAGACCTCGGCCGCGGAGATGCGCGACCTGGCCTTCTCCCTGATCCGGGTGCTGGACGCCGAGGGCGAACCGATCGGGCCCTGGACCCCGACCCTGTCTGGCGAACAGCTGATCTCGGGCCTGCGCGCCATGCTGCTGACCCGCGCCTACGACGAGCGGATGTTCCGCGCCCAGCGGCAGGGGAAGACCTCCTTCTACATGAAGTGCACCGGCGAGGAGGCGATCGCCTGCGCCCAGGCCATGGCGCTGGAGCGGGACGACATGTGCTTCCCGACCTATCGCCAGCAGGGCCTGTTGATCTCGCGCGACTACCCGATGGTCGACATGATGTGCCAAGTCTACTCGAACGTCCGCGACCCGCTGAAAGGCCGGCAGATGCCGGTCATGTATTCCGGCCGGGAGGCGGGCGTCTTCTCGATCTCCGGCAACCTCGGCACCCAGTTCAGCCAGGCGGTCGGCTGGGCGATGGCCTCCGCCTACAGCGGCGACGACCGGATCGCGGCGGCCTGGATCGGCGAAGGTTCGACCGCCGAGGGCGACTTCCACTACGCGCTCACCCTGGCGTCGGTCTATCGGGCGCCGGTCGTGCTCAACGTCGTCAACAACCAGTGGGCCATCTCCACCTTCCAGGGGATCGCCAACGGCGCCGAGGCGACCTTCGCCGCGCGCGGCATCGGCTACGGCGTGCCGACGCTCAGGGTCGACGGCAACGACTTCCTGGCGATCTACGCGGTGACCCGCTGGGCGGCGGAGCGGGCCCGCTCCGACCTCGGCCCGACGCTGATCGAGCTGGTCACCTACCGGGCCGAAGGCCACTCCACGAGCGACGATCCCTCCAAGTACCGTCCGGCGGACGAGGCGAAAACCTGGCCGCTCGGCGACCCCATCGCGCGCCTGGAACAGCACCTGATCCGGCGCGGCGCCCTGCAGGAAGCCGACCTGAAGGCCTTGCACGCCGAGGCCGCGGCCAAGGTGCGCGAGGCCGGCAAGGAGGCCGAGGCTGCCGGCGTCCTGGGGACGGGCCAGCGGCTCAGCGCCTCCACCATGTTCGACGACGTCTACAAGGAACAGCCCTGGCATCTTCGCCGGCAGCGGCAGGAGGCGGGCGTCTGACATGGCTTCCATGACCATGATCCAGGCGCTGAATTCGGCGCTCGACGTGATGCTTGGCCGGGACCCGAACGTGCTGATCTTCGGCGAGGACGTCGGCTATTTCGGCGGGGTCTTCCGGGTGACGGAGGGTCTGCAAGCCAAGCACGGCCTCAGGCGCTGCTTCGACACCCCGATCACCGAAGGCGGCATCCTGGCCGCCGCGGTCGGCATGGGCGCCTACGGCCTGCGTCCGGTCGCCGAGATCCAGTTCGCCGACTACATCTATCCCGCCATCGACCAGCTGATCTCGGAAGCCGCGCGGCTGCGCTATCGCTCGGCCGGGGAGTTCACCGCGCCGCTCACGGTGCGCACCCCCTATGGCGGCGGCATCTACGGCGGCCAGACCCACAGCCAGAGCCCCGAGGGCCTCTTCACCCACGTCGCCGGCCTGAAGGTCGTCGTCCCGTCCACGCCCTACGACGCGAAAGGCCTGCTGATCGCCGCGATCGAGGACGACGACCCGGTGCTCTTCCTGGAGCCGAAGCGGCTCTACAACGGCCCCTTCGACGGCCATCACGACCGGCCGGTGAAGCCCTGGTCGCAGCATCCGGCGAGCGAGACGCCGGACGGCTACTACCGCATCCCGCTCAGCGAAGCCGCGATCATCCGGCCGGGCTCCCAGGCGACGGTGCTCGCCTACGGCACCATGACCCACGTGGCCCTGGCGGCGGTCGAGGAATGCGGCGTGGACGCCGAGGTCATCGACCTGCGCACGCTTTGGCCCGTCGACATCGACGCCATCGTCGCCTCGGTGCAGAAGACCGGCCGCTGCGTGATCGTGCACGAGGCGACGCGCACCAGCGGCTTCGGCGCCGAGCTCTCCGCCCTCGTGCAGGAGCACTGCTTCTACCACCTCGAGGCGCCGATCGCGCGGGTCACCGGCTGGGACACCCCCTACCCGCACGTCTTCGAGTGGGAATATTTCCCTGGGCCCAAGCGCGTCGCCGCCGCCCTCCGCCAAGTGATGGAGTCCTGATCCGATGGCGGAATTTGTCTTCAAGACGCCGGACGTCGGCGAGGGCGTGGCCGAGGTCGAGGTCGTCGCCTGGCACGTCAGTCCCGGCGACACGGTCGCCGAGGATCAACCCCTCGTCGATCTGATGACCGACAAGGCGACGGTGGAAATCTCCAGCCCGGTCGCCGGCCGGCTGGCCTCGATCGTCGGCGAGCCGGGCGAAAAGGTGGCCGTCGGGTCCGTGCTCGCTGTCCTGGAGGTCGGGGCGGACGCCGCCGCGGAAGCGCCTGCCCGCGCCGCGTCGCCGGCCCCAGCGCCGCCTACCCCAGCTCCGGCGGCCGCGCGCTGGGGAGCCCGCGCCCGCCGTCACCGCAGCTGCGGTCCCCGCACCGGCCGCGCCTGCCCCGCCGGCGGACCGCACAAGCCGCGGCGCCCCCCTGGCCTCGCCCGCCGTCCGTCATCGGGCGCTTGAGCTCGGCGTCCTGCTGCAGTTCGTCCCCGGGACCGGGCCGGCGGGACGCGTCACACGTGAGGACCTCGATCGCTACGTCGCCGCCGGGGGCGCGCAGGCCCTCGCCGGTCCATCGGCCGCGCCCCTCGTCCGCACGGGCTTCGAGGACGTCAAGGTGATCGGGCTGCGCCGGCAGATCGCCGAGCGGATGTCCGAGGCCAAGCGGCGGATCCCGCACTTCTCCTACATCGAGGAGATCGACGTCACCGAGCTCGAGCGGCTGCGGGCCCAGCTCAACGCCGAGGACCCCGCCCGCCCGCGCCTCACCCTGCTGCCCTTCCTGATCCGGGCGGTGACCCGGACCCTGCCGCGGTTTCCGCAGATCAACGCCACCTACGACGACGACGCCGGGATCGTGCGCCGTCACGCCGCGGCCCACATCGGCCTGGCGGCGCAGACGCCCTCCGGCCTGGTGGTGCCGGTGCTGCGCCACGCCGAGGCCCTCGACCTCTGGGCCGCCGCCGCCGAGATCGCCCGCCTCGCCGCCGCCGCCCGCGGCGGCAAGGCCACTCGCGACGAGCTTTCGGGCTCGACCATCACCATCACGAGCCTGGGTCCGCTCGGCGGCCTGGCCACGACCCCGGTGATCAACCGGCCGGAGGTGGCCATCCTCGGCCCCAACCGCATCGTCGAGCGCCCTGTCGTGGTCGGCGGCGCGATCGTGGTGCGCAAGATGATGAACCTGTCGTCCTCCTTCGATCACCGGGTGGTCGACGGCTCGGACGCAGCGGAGTTCATCCAGGCCCTGAAGCGCCTGCTGGAAACGCCGGCGCTGCTGTTCGTGGAGGCCCGATGAGCCCGCCCCCGCCTTCCAAGGTCCAGGTCCTGGTGCTCGGCGCAGGGCCCGGCGGCTATGTGGCCGCCATCCGCGCCGGCCAGCTGGGTCTCGACACCGTGCTGGTCGAGGCCGACCGCCTGGGCGGCACCTGCCTGATCCGCGGCTGCATTCCGTCGAAGGCGCTGATCCACGCCGCCGGCGAGTTCGAAGCGCTGCGCCGCGCGCAAGGCGCCAATCCCCTGGGCCTGCGGATCACCGGCGAGATCGGCGTGGATTTCGCCCAGACCGTGCGCTGGAAAGAGGGCATCGTCGACCGGCTGAGCGACGGCGTCGCCGGCTTGCTGCGCCGGGCCAAGGTGCGGGTCGTGCGCGGCTGGGGCGTGTTCAGCGACGCGCGCACCTGCGAGGTCACCCGCGCCGACGGCGTCTCGGAAGTCATCGAGGCCGAACATGTGATCCTGGCGGCCGGGTCCGAGCCCGCCGCCGTTCCCGCCCTGCCGTTCGGCGGCGACGTGCTGTCGTCGACCGAAGCCCTGTCGCTGCCCGCCCTGCCCAAGACGCTGGCCGTGGTCGGGGCCGGCTATATCGGCCTGGAGCTGGGCATGGCCTTCGCCGCGCTCGGCGTGAAGGTGACCGTCGTCGAGGCTCTGTCCCGCATCCTGCCGCAGTACGACCCGGGCCTGAGCGCGCCGATCGTGCGCGCCCTCGAGCGGGCCGGGATCGACGTCCACCTGGACGCCCGCGCCACCGGCTTCGAGGCGGGTCGCCTCGCCGTCGAACGCACCCAGGGGGAGGCCCTGCAGATCCCCGCCGAGAAGGTTCTGGTCACCGTCGGCCGGCGGCCGCGGACCCAGGGCTGGGGGCTCGAGCAGATGGCGGTCGACCTGGACGGGCCCTTCGTCAAGGTCGACGATCGTTGCCACACCTCGATGCGCAACGTCTGGGCGATCGGCGATCTGGTCGGCGAACCGATGCTGGCCCACAAGGCCTCCGCCCAGGGGGAAATGGTCGCCGAGATCATCGCCGGCCGGCGGCGGCGGTTCGACCCCGTGGCCATCCCCGCGGTCTGCTTCACCACGCCCGAGGTGGTCAGCGTCGGCGCCTGGCCCGAGCCCGGGCCCGAGGTGATCACCGCCGTCTTCCCGCTGGCCGCCAACGGCCGCGCGCTCAGCCAGGAGGCCGGCGACGACGCCGGCTTCATCCGCGTCGCGGCCCGCGCGGACGACCATCGGATCCTGGCCTTCGCCGCCGTCGGCCGGCACGTGTCGGAGCTGTCCGGCGAGATGACCGCGCTGCTGGAGATGGGGGCCGTGCTCGAGGACGCCGCCGGCCTGATCCACGCCCACCCGACCCAGTCGGAGATGATCGGCGAGGCCGCCCTACGCGCGCTCGGCCACGCGATTCACGTGTGAGGGGCGCCGCCCACCTCCAATTGTTGTCATCCCGGTCTTCGCTTCGCGAAACCGGGATGACAGTCGTGGGGCTGGTATCCGCCTCAGACCGAGCCGGCCTTCTTCGTGGTCGTCGGCTCGTCGTCGGCCGGCCGGCCCGGGAAGGGGCCGTAGTCGGGGGTGTCGTAGAAGTCGCCGGTGAAGTCGGCGGGACCGCGGTACTTCAGGCTCCAGTGGCGCGAGGCGAATTTCCAGCCCTCGGCCGTTTCGACGAATTTCTCGTGGTAGACGCCGATCGTATGCGCGGTGGCGCCGTTCGCCAGCTTGGCGTCCTCGGTCACATAGGTCCGGCCGATCGCAGATCCGTCGCCGACCTCCAGGATCGGGCTGCTGACCGAGGTCATGACATGCTCGCAGAGGCCGAGCAGTTTCGCGAACAGGGCTTCGATCTCGGCCCGCCCGCGCATGTGCTGGCCGGCGATCTTCCACTCGCCGTCCTCGGCGAAACATTCGGCGAAGGCCTTGGCGTCCTTGCGCCAGACAATATCGATGCAGCGCGCGTGCAGCTGGCGGATCGCGGTCTCGGCGGTCACGAAATCGGTCATGTGTCTCATCCCTTGCTGGCGCGCATTTGAGCAGAGCCGGCGCCGCTTCTGAACCGCAAAACGTCCGCGCGCGTCAGTCCAGGCCGACGACCGTCGCGCGCCGCAGGCAGCTGCGATCGAGCTGGTCGAGCGAGGTGACGCCCAGCATGGCCATCGCCGTGCTGATCTCCTCCTGCAGGATGGCGATCGCCCGGGCGGCGCCCTCCTGGCCGCCGGCGGCGGCGCCATAGAGGGTGGCGCGACCGATCATCACCGCCTTGGCGCCGATGGCGATGGCCTTCAGCACGTCGCTGCCCCGGCGCACGCCGCTGTCGAAGATCACCGTCATCCGCTCGCCGACCGCATCGACGATCTCGGGCAGGACGTCGATCGACGCCGGCGAGGCGTCGAAATTGCGGGCGCCGTGGTTGGAGACGATCACCCCATCGACCCCATGTTCGATGGCCAAGAGGGCGTCCTCACGGCTGAGAACCCCCTTCAGGATGAGGGTCTTCGGCCAGCGGCGGCGAAGTTCGACGATGTCGTCCCAGGTGACCGCGGCCGAATTGGCCTGCCGGTTGACCTTGCGGGCGCCGCCGGCGACCGCCTCGGTGGGATAGTTGGCGAACTGCGGGATGCCGCCCTCCAGGGCGTACCGGCCCATGACGGCCGCCAGCCAGGCAGGCCGCCCGAGGAAATGCCGCGCCAGGGTCGGATTCGGCCTGATCGGGTTGGCCATGCCGTTGCGCTTGTTAAACTCGCGGTTTGGCCACATGGGCGTGTCCACGGTCAGCACCATGGCCTCGGCGCCGGCCGCCCCTGCGCGCTCGACCAGCTGCCAGGACAGGTCCCGCCGATCCCAGAGGTAGAGCTGCATCCAGAAGCCCGCGCCGGTCGCCTCGGCGATCTGCTCGACGCTGGTGGTGGAGCTGGTCGCCAGGGTGAACGGGATGCCCGCCGCGCCGGCGGCGCGCGCGATGGCCCGCTCGCCGCGGTAGCAGAGCAGGTCGGCGGTCCCGGTGGGCGCAATGATCATCGGGGTCGGCAGCGGCCGGCCAAACAAGGTCGTCGTCTGGTCGCGGCTGGAGACGTCGCGCAGCGTCCGCGGCGAGAACTTGATCCGCTCAAGCCCGTCGCGGTTCTGCCGCACGAGGGTCTCGTCTTCAGACCCGCGCTCGATGAATTCGAAGACCGCGCGCGGCAGCCGGCGTTGCGCCTGAGTGCGCAGGTCCCAGATGTTATGCGCAGGCTTCAAGATCGGATCCCTATATCGACGTGGCGCAGGTCCTTATCGCGCGCCAAGGCGACGCCGTCCCGCTCAGGTTTGCGCTTGCGACGGAAGCGTCAGTTGCGATCGGCTTCCCAGGTCGTATCCCGCTGCTCGATGCCCAGGTTCTCGATCACCTGGCGCATGCCCAGGATGTCGAGCGGCAGTTCGCCGGCGGCGATCCGCGCCCGGACCTTGGTCTCGAAGGCGGCGCGGGCTTCGGCGCCTTCGACGGCGTGGGCCAGCAGCTTGCGCGGGATGACCAGCACGCCGTCGGCGTCGGCGGCGATGATGTCGCCCGGCTCGACCAGGACCCCGTCGACGATCACCGGCACGTTGACCGCGCCCGGGCCGCGCTTCTCCGGATGCTCGACGGAAATCGCCGTCGCCCAGACCGGAAACTCGAGCTCGCGCAGCGCGTCGGTGTCGCGCACCGCGCCGTCGGCGACCACGCCGGCGACGCCCTTCTTCTTGGCGAAGCCGCAGGCGACGTCGCCCCAGAGCGCGCCCTGGCTCGAGCCGCCGTTGGTGAAGACCAGCACCTGTCCGGCCTGCGCCAGGTGCAGCGCGGCGTGGATCATCAGGTTGTCGCCGGGATAGTTGTAGGCGGTCACCGCCGGGCCGCAGACCCGCTGGCCCGCCGAGATCGGCCGCATCTTCGGGCTCATCAGGCACATCCGCCCGGCGACCCCGCCCATGGCCTCGTGCAGGTCGGCGATGCCGAAGGCGGCCGCACGCGCGATCAGCGCCGGATCGGACTCGGGGATGCGGTTGTAGATGATGGATTTCACGGGCGGCATGAGCTGACTTCCGGGTTGAGCAAGGTTGCGGGCTGGCCCCCCGCGAGAACCGTATCGATGACGTCGGCGACGGCGAACGCCATCCCCTTCATGCTGGCTTCGGTGACGCCGGCGACATGGGGCCCCAGCACGACGTTCGGCAAGGCGAACAGCGGGTGGTCGGCCGGCGGCGGCTCCTGTTCAAAGACGTCGATGCCGGCGCCGCCGATGGCGCCCGACTTGAGCGCCTCGACCAGGGCGGCCTCGTCGATGATCCCGCCGCGCGAGGTGTTGACGATGATGGCGGAGGGATGCATCCGCGCCAGCTCCGGGGCGCCGATCAGGTTGCGGGTCCCGTCGGTGAGCGGTACGTGGATCGAGATGACGTCGCGCTCCATAAGCTCCGGAAGACCGAGCGGAGTGACCCCCAGCGCCTTCAACTCCTCCGGCGGGATCATCGGATCATAGGCCGCGATGTCGGCGCCGAAGCCCGCGCCGCAGATCATCGCCGCCGAGCGCGCAATCCGGCCGAAGCCGATGAAGCCGACGCGGGCGCCGGTCAGGTCGCCGAGCCGGACCTTCCAGCGCTCTTCGAAACGGCCGCTGCGCACCAGCTCGTCCATGTCGCGCACCCGGCGCAGGACGGCCAGCATCAGGGCGACGGCGCCTTCGGCCACGGCGGTCGAATTGTTGCCGCCGGGCGTGTTGGCGACCCAGATCCCGCGCTTGGTGGCGGCCGCGACGTCGATATTGTCGACGCCGGCGCCGTGTTTGACGATCAGCTTCAGGCCCGGCATCCGCGCCATGAGGGCGTCGGGGATCTCCATCGTGCGGACGACGATGATGGTCGTACGTTCCAGGCGCGGGTCGGACATCCCCGCCTCGGGCGGGATGATCTCGTGCGCCGCGCCGATCCGCTCGACGCCGGCGGCGTGGATCGGGTCGGCGATATAGACCAGCTCACTCATGGCCAACACTCATGCCAAAATTCATGGGGCGGCGCCGTTCCTTATAGCCCGAGGTTTTCGCGGAAGGTCGTCCCCGCGTATTCGGTGCGGTAGATGCCGCGCTTCTGCAGGATCGGCACGACCTGGTCGACGAAGTCCGAGACCGACGAGGGCATGACGTGCGGCGTCACGTTGAAGCCCAGGCAGCCGGTCTCGCGCCAGATCTCTTCCATCTGGTCGGCGACCTGTTCGGGCGAGCCGACGATCTGCGGCATGCCCACCGACAGGCCCCACTTGATGGCCACGTCCCGCAGGGTGAAGGGCCGGTCGCCGAGGATCGAGGTGAAGGCCTTCATCAGCCCCTGGGAGGCCTGGGTCGCGACTTCCTGCAAGGGGCGGTCGAGTTCGTAGGTGCTGAAGTCGACGCCCATGGTTCCGCACAACCGCGCCAGCGCGCCGTCCAGCGGCATCCGCTCGATCAGGGCGTCGAGCTTGGCTTTCGCCTCGGCTTCCGTCCCGCCGACGATCGGCTGAACGCCGAAGCTGACCCCCGGCGCCTTGACGCCCGCCGTTTCGGCCGCCGCGGCGAAGGTCGTCGCATAGCGCTTCATGCCCGCCAGGTTCGCCTCGATGGCGAAGACCACGTCGGCGTGCTGCAGGGCGAACTGCTGGCCGCGCCCAGACGAGCCGGCCTGGAACAGCACCGGCCGCTTCTGGGGCGACGGCAGCACCGGACCGACGGTGTTGCAGCGGAAGAATTCGCCTTCGTGCTGAACCAGCGCCACCTTGGTCGGGTCGGCGAAGATCCCCGCTTCCTTGTCCGCCAGGATCGCGCCGTCGCCGATGCTGTTCCAGAGCTTGTAGCAGACGTCCATGTACTCGTCGGCGCGGTCATAGCGCCGGTCGTGCTCCAGCTGCTCGAGGCCGAGCGCGCGGTGCTCGTTGCGCAGGTGGCCGGTGACGATGTTCCAGCCCGCCCGGCCGCCGCTCAGATAGTCGATCGTCGAAAGCTGCCGGACGATCGTCCAGGGATGATAGGCGCTGGTCGACATGGTCGTGGCCAGACCAAGATGGGTGGTCGCCGACGCCAGCGCGCTCAGCAGCACGACCGGGTCATGGGAGGGCCAGCAGACGCCGTAGCGCACCGCCTCGTCGACGCGGTCCTTGTAGCGGTCGAACACGCCGGGCGTGTCGGCGAAGAACATCCCGTCGAACATCCCGCGTTCCAGGGTCTTGGCGAGATCCTGCCACAAGGCGAGGTCGCCGAGCGCCTTGACCCGGTTGTCGGTCTTGTCCGCCCAGCTGAGGACGGTGTGGTTGATCGGGGAGTTGATCAGAAAGCTGACCAGATGGATCTGCTTTTGCATATTGCAGCCTCGGGGCGGGAGACGGCGCCGCCCGGGTTGAAAGTTCCACCGTCCGCGCTATTCCATTATAGGAACGACGGTCCGCAATTGGAATATGAGCGCAAGCCCTTCCCGTCAAGGGCCGGAACCCGCGATCGAGCCTAGGAGAGGAACAGATGTTCGCAGCACCGCCCAGCGTCGAGGCGCAGGTCTTCACCGAGATCCCCAAGGCGTTCGGCCGGGGCGCTGACCGGTCCACCTGGGCCGACATCCAGTTTCCGGGCGCTCAGACGCCGACCTTCCTGGAAGGCCCGTCGTTCGACAGGGAGGGGAACCTGTGGGTCGTCGACATCCCCTGGGGCCGGCTGTTCCGCATCACGCCGGCCGGCGAGGTCTCGGTCGGCGCCGAATATGACGGCGAGCCGAACGGGCTGAAGTTCCACAAGGACGGCCGCGCCTTCATCTGCGACCACAAGAACGGGATCATGGTGTTCGACCCCAGGACGGGGAAGGTCGAGCCCTATCTCGAACGCTCCTCGCTCGAGCGCTTCAAGGCGACCAACGACCTGGTCTTCGCCAAGAACGGCGACATCTATTTCACCGACCAGGGCCAGACCGGCCTGCAGGACCCGACCGGGCGGCTCTACCGGCTGCGCGTCGACGGCCGGCTGGAACTGCTGCTCAACAATGTGCCGAGCCCCAACGGCCTGGTCCTCAACAAGGCCGAGAACGCCCTCTTCCTCGCGGTGACCCGCGCCAACCAGATCTGGAAGGTGACGCTGCTGCCGGACGGGAGCGTCACCAAGGTCGGCGCCTGGGTCCAGATGAGCGGCGGCAGCGGGCCGGACGGCCTGGCCATCGACGAGAACGACAACATCGCCGCCTGCCACGTCGGCTTCGGCGCGGTCTGGCTGTTCAGCGCGCTGGGCGAACCCATGCTGCGGATCAACTCGCCGACCGGAATCCTGACCACCAACTGCGCCTATGGCGGGCCGGACAACCGGACGCTCTTCATCACCGAGTCCAAATCCGGCTCGATCCTGACCGCCCAGATGCCCGTGCCCGGCCGGCTGATGTTTTCCCACGAACCCTGAGGGCGCCATTTTTAGGCCGCCGCCGCCCGTTAAGCGCCACCGGCCCCGGGCGATCGCCCGGGGCCGGAGGTCGCTTTCGCTGGCGGCCGCCTCGGCTCAGATGCAGAAATCAGCCGAGCGACCGAACGCGCTTATACGATTGTCATATAGGACATCAAAAATACAGAATAGCAGAAATCGCAGCATCGTGCCTTTGTCAGGCTTAGGTCACAGATCCGAGCAGGTTGATCAGTCTATGAAAAGCAAGCGGATCCTTATTGCCGATCGGGATACGGCCGTTCGATTGAAATTGTCCCAGATTTTGAATGATCTGGGCCATCAGGTGCGGACGACCTCAAGCGCCGAGACTGTTCTCAATTGGCTCAGCCAGGAGGACGCCGATCTCGTGATCGCCGAGGCTGTCGGTGAAGGCAGGCTGGCGATCGTCGAGGAAATCCACAAGGCCAGGCCGCAAGTGCCCATCATCTTGACCAGCGACCAGACCACGCTCGCCATGGCGGTCAAGTCGGTGGGAGCCGGCGCGGCCGAATTGCTGCCCAAACCCGTGCAGTCCCATCGCCTGCTGGCGGCGATCGATCGGGCGTTCGCCTGCGCTCATGACGCCGAGGCGGCCAAGGCCCAGGCTCGGGCGATCCGCGACGAGCGCCTGCCGATCGTAGGCTCCGCAGAATCCATGCAGCGGGTCTATCGGACCTTCGCGGGATTGGTGAAACCCAACCTTCCGGTCTTGATCTGGGGCGAGTCCGGCGTCGGAAAGACGGTGTCGGCCAGGGCCCTTCACGACTTCGGACCACGCCCCGAAGCCCCCTTCATCCGCCTGCCACTCGGCGCCGCCTCGGACGAAACCCTGACGCACGAGCTGCTCGGCGACGAGCGCAGCCCCGGCAAACTCGCCCAGGCCGCTGGCGGCGCCTTGTTCCTCGACGGGATTGACGATCTCTCCCTGTCGGCCCAAGGCCGATTGCTGCAGCTGCTCGAGGGCGCTGGGGCGCAACCCTCAGGCTGCCTCGCCAGCGGCGGCGTACGCTTGATCGCCTCCTCTCAACAGGATCTTCGCCTCGCGATCGCCGCCGGCGACTTCCGCCCTGATCTCTATTTCCGGCTTGCCGCGGCGGCGGTTCGCCTCCCGCCGCTGCGCGAGCGTCTGGAGGACGTTCCGGCTCTCACCCGGGCCCTGCTCCTGCGCGCGAGTCGCGACGGACTTCCCAACAAGATGATCGACGCCGCCGCGCTGAGGCGGCTCCAGCAGCACGACTGGCCGGGCAATGTTCGCGAGCTCGACAACCTGGTGCGCCGTTTGTGCGCCCTGCATACGGGCGGGCTCATCACCGCCCAGGCGGTGGAGCTTGAAATGAGCACCGCGAGCGATGAAGCCGAAGAGGCTCCGGACACCAGCCTGTCGGAGCTGGTGCAGAAGCGGCTCTCGTCATATCTCGCCAACCAGCCGCTCAGCGACGTCCCGCCAGGACTCTACGACGCGGTGATCCATATGGTGGAACGACCCTTGCTGCAGGTCGTGCTCTCAGCGACCCGGGGCAATCAGCTGCAGGCCGCGGAAATCCTCGGGATCAATCGCAACACCTTGCGACGAAAGACCCAGGATCTGGGGCTCGACAAATGGGGTGGCGGACGTAGCGACACCTCTGTCGTCGCCAACGACATGGCGAACGAGACCCGCGCAGCAGCCTTCTCCTTCTAGGCTTTCGAGCCGCTTTGTTGACGAGGCGGCCCGCACTGGCGCGGCCCTCCCATTCCTAGCATTCTGGCCGGGCATTCTGGGCGCCATGCCCGGCCGGAGCCTCGGTGAGTGGACACGCGTCAACTGCGCAACTTCCTGAAGATCGCCGAGACCGGATCGATCACCCGGGCGGCGGACGCCCTGGGCGTGGCCCAGCCCTCGCTGAGCCAGCAGGTCCTGCGGCTCGAGGACGAGGTCGGGTTCAAGCTCTTTCGCCGCACGACGCGGGGCGTCACGACCACCCCGGCCGGCGACATCCTGCAGAAGCATGCGCGCCAGATGCTGGAGATCGCCGAGCATGCGGTCGAGGAGATGCGGGAGGGCCAGGAGGAGGCGCGCGCCAAGGTGGTCCTCGCCATGCCGTTTTCGATCAGCCGACTGCTCGCCATGCCCCTGGCGGAGGCCGCCATGGAGGAGACCCCGGCGGTGTCGCTGCGGGTGCGCGAGGCCTTCTCCGGCCCGATCCGCGCCATGCTGCTGGAAGGCGCCGTCGACCTCGGCCTGCTCTACGACGTCGAGCCCTTGGACCCGTTCGTGGTCAAGCGGCTGGCCCGCGAGGAGCTCTACCTCATCGGCCCTGCGGGAAAGCTGGCGGCCTCCAGCCATGTCCCGCTGAGCGAGCTGGGCGCCCTGCCCATGATCCTCCCCGGCCCGGCGCATGGGTTGCGGACGGCGCTCGACCAGGAGGCCGAGCGCCTCGGCGTCCGCCTGAAGATCGCCTCCGAGATCGACACCCTGGAGCATATCGTACGCCTGGTGGTCGATCGGCGTGGCTACTCCATCCTGCCGCTGTCGGCGATCGAGAGCGAGCTCTGCTCCGGCGCGATCAGCGCGGCCCAGATCGACGGCGGCTTCGGCCGGACCCTGTGCCTGGCCAGGCTGCCCGGCGCCGCGACGACCGACGCTTCCCGCCGCATCGAGGCGCTGGTGATCCGGCTTCTCGAAGGCCTGATGGCGAAGGGCCGCTGGCTGGCGACGCCTGCGGCCGAGGCCAAGCCAGACCCGCATCCGCTCAGGGAGCGATAGGCGCCGCCTTATCGAACCCGCATAGGCCCGACCCTTTCGTTCGCGCAGCTCCGAGACTATGCATTCTTCCAGGCGGCGGCGAAGGTCAGCGATTCTATGGAGTATCGAACCAAGGAGGAGCAGGTCGCCGACTACCTGCGCGAGGGGATCATCGCCGGGCGGTTCCCGCGCGGCAGCCGTCTGAAGCAGCTCGAAATCGCCAACCTCCTGCAGACCAGCATCACACCCGTTCGCGAGGCGCTGAAGCTGCTGGCCGCCGAGGGCTATGTCGTCGGCGACTCCTACCGCGGCGCCACAGTGGCGCCCTTCGACATCAGCGCCTCGAACGAGATGCTGCACCTGCGCATCCTGCTGGAGACGCAGCTGGTGCGCGCCGCGGTCGAACAGGCGACGGCGGCGGATATCGAGGACCTGCGCGCCCTGCAGGCGGAGTTCGAACGCGCCCTCGCCGCCCAGGAAAACGAGGCCGCGCGGGCGGCCAACTACCGCTTCCACCGCCGCATCTTCGAGATCCCCAAAATGCCGCAGACCCTGCATTTCGTGCAGATCCTGTGGGCGCGCTATCCGTTCGACCTGATCAACAAGATCAAGGGCCGGGTCGGCCGCGCCGCCGCCGAGCACGACGAGCTGCTGAAGGCCTTCATCGGCCGCGACGCCGCCGCCGCCATGCTGGCGACGCGGCAGCATATCGAGTCCGGCTGGATCGAACTGCTGAACTCGGTGCAGTCTGAGCCCACCGCTGACGCTGTGGGAGCGGGTCTGGTCGCCGACCCGCTCATGAGCCGGGGCCGCAAAGCTAGGCAGGATCCTGCACGATAAGGCGGAGGCAGGTTCCGCCTGCACGCCGGCGCGACCCATCGGTCCGCACCGATGATGCATCCTATATTGTTGTTTGACGTCGGGCGCTGAACTGGCCAAAACCGCCCGAGGTCGCTGCGCCTCGGGCGCGGCGCCGCAACCGATCCTTCCAGCACCATCGCGGGACGTTCAGGCACATGAAAAAATCGATTTTCCTCGTCATGGACATGACCAACGACCTCGTCAGCGAGACGGGCGCCAGCGCGGCCAGTTATGGCGTGCAGGTGCGCGATCGCGAGGTGCTGGCGAACACCCGCAAGGCGATCGACGCGGCGCGGGCGGCCGGCGTTCGCGTGGGTTTCGTCCGCGTCGGCTTCTCGCCGGACTACCGCGAATGCCCCCCCGCCTCGCCGATCTTCTCGAAGGCGCGCGACAACGGCCTGTTCAAATTGGGAACCGAGGGCACGGCGGTCCACCCGGCGCTGGGCCAGCAACCGTCCGACTTCGACATCGTCAAACATCGGGTCAGCCCCTTCTACGGCACCACCCTCGACCCGATCCTCAGCGCCAACGGGATCGAACGGCTGATCCTCTGCGGCGTCTCGACCAACGGCGTCGTCCACTCCGGCGCACGCGATGCGCACGACCGCGACTATGAATGCATCATTCTGGAAGATTGCTGCGCCGGCGTCACCCAGGACGAGCACGACCACGCGATCGCCTGCCTGGGCCGTTACGCCACCATCCTCAATAGCCGCGAGTTCGATTTCGCGCGTTGAGGCCGGGCCCGCCAGAGGCCCATTAACCCATTATTTTCTATGACTTAAGGCGATCTCCGCCTGGACGCCCTCTGCTCCAGGCGGGGGCAGGCGACCTGCGCCTGCAGCGCGCTCCTCGCTCCAGATCTCCCTCGACAAAGCCCTGCCCCGCCGGCCCCGCGCGCTTGACAGCCCGTCAGCATAATGCATTTTGCATCGACATTATCAGCCCCGGCGAACGCCCCCGCCGCAACAGGGGCCCCTGGCGATCACCCCAGAGACGGGCGCGCAGTCGTGGCGCCTCACGAGGAATAGACGATGAGCACTGTCGAATCCGAGGTCGGCAACGCGCCCGCAGAAGGCAAGATCACGCCGGAAGCGATCAAGGCCGCGGAGAACATGATCGGCCTGCAGCTGCGCCCGGAAGGCCCCTATCTGCAGGACGCCACCGAGGACACGATCCGCAACTTCTGCAACGGCATCGGCGACCTCAATCCGCTCTACCGTGACCTCGAGCACGGCCGCCTCACGCGCCATGGCAGCATGCTGGCGCATCCCAACTTCCCGATGGCGTTCGGCTGGGTCGGCCGCACCCGCTGGGGCCTGCCGGGCGTCCACGGCTTCTACGCCGGCAACGACTGGGAGATGTTCCGCCACGTCCGTCCTGGCGACCGCATCACCGCGATCGAGCGGGTGGTCGGCGTCGACGTGAAACAGAGCGAGTTCTCCGGCACCCTGGTGCTGCAGTACGTCGAGGCGAGCTACGCCAACCAGCGCGGCGAACTGGTCGCCCGGGTGCTCGGCACCTGCACCCGTCACGAGCGCAAGGCCGCCCGTGACGCCGGCAAGTACAGCGACATCAAGACCCACGAGTACACGCCCGAGGAATTCGCCCACATCGACGAGACGATCCTCAACGAGGAAAAGAACATGCGGGGCGGCAACGTCCGCTACTGGGAAGAGGTCAAGGAAGGCGAAGAGCTGCCCGAGATCGTTCGCGGCCCGCTGTCGCTGATGGACACCATGGGCTTCCTGGTCGGCTGCGGACGCGGCCACACGCACGGCGTCATCTTCAAGAATGCGGTGAAGCACCCCGGCCACTTCTTCCGCAATCCGGAGGCGGGCGGCGGCATCGAGTACACCGGCATCGGCCACCATCGTGAATCGACCGCCAAGGAAGTCGGCGTGCCCGGCGTCTACGACTACGGCCCGCAGCGTTCGGCCTGGATGGCCAGCCTGGTCACCAACTGGATGGGCGACGCCGCCTTCCTCAAGCGCGTCCGCACCCAGATGCGCCGCTTCAACACCATGGGCGACTGCACCTGGGCGCGCGGCAAGGTGACCCGCAAATACGTCAAGGACGGCCACGCCCTCGTCGACATCGAGATCCGTGGCGAGAACCAGCGCGGCGAACTGACGACGCCCGGCCTGGCGACCGTGATCATGCCTTCGCTGGACCCGAACATCCCGGCCTTCTTCGACGGGTCGAAGCTCGACCTCGAACTGCCCGTCGTGCGCTGAGGCCGGCGCGGGGTCCGGTCATGCAGGACATCGCCAACGCTCCCCTGACGGGCCTTCGGGTGGTCGTCTGCGCTTCCGGCGTGGCGGCCGCCTACGCCGGGCGGCTGCTCGCCGTCATGGGCGCCGAAGCCACCCTGATCGAGCCGCCGCAGGGCGCGCCGCTGCGGCGGGAGCCGCCGTTCCTCGACGGCTCCGATGACGTGAGCGCGCTCTTCGCCTACCTCGCCGCCGGCGCGCGCAGCCTGGTCTGCGACCTCGACGCCGAGGACGGCCGCGCGGCCGCCACGGCCCTGCTCAGCGACGCGGACATCTTCATCGACGACACGCCGCTGGCCGACCGCCCGCGGCGCGGCCTCGACGAGGCCGCCATCACCGCGCGCCATCCGGACCTGATCCACGTCTCGGTCCTGCCGTTCGGCGCGACGGGGCCGAAAGCGAGCTGGAAGGCGGAGGAGATCAACATCCTGCATGCCTCCGGCGAGGGAAACCTGCTGCCGAACGGCCTCTCCATCGAACTCTTCCCGGAGCGGCCGCCGGTCAAGATCTACGGCCACTTCGCCTCGCTGCAGGGCGGGGTCGCTGCGGCCCTCGGCGCCCTCTCCGCACTGTGGGTGCGCGACGAGGTGGGCGGCCAATATATCGACGTCTCCAGCCAGGACGCGGCGCTGGCGGTCGGCGCCTTCGCGGTGCAGCGCTATGGCGACGGCCAGGTGGAGCACCGGGTCGAGCGCTCCTTCCGCTACGGCGGCGTGCTGCCCTGCGCCGACGGCTACGTCGAGCTCTTGACGCTCGAACAGCGCCAGTGGGAGGCGCTGGTCGAACTGCTCGGCCGTCCCGACTGGGCGCTGGATCCGGCGCTGGCGGACAACCTGGAGCGCAGCCGCCAGGGCCCGGCGATCAACGCCCGCATCCGCGAATGGGCCAAGGTGCGGCGCGTGGCCGACATCGTCGCCGAAGGCCAGGCGGCAGGCGTGCCGCTGGCCAAGTACAACACCCCGCTCGAAGTGCTGCGCGACCCGCACGAACGGGCGCGCGGCCTGTTCGCGCCGGTGGAGATCGAGGGCCTGGGCGCGCTCGACATGCTCGTGGCGCCCTTCCAGTTCGGCGGCGCCCCGCTCGCCCTTCGGGCCGGCCCGCCGGCGCTCGGCGACTACGGTCGGGCCGGCCGCCAAGCCCTGCCGGCGGAGGCCTGACGATGGTGAAGCCGCTCGCAGGGGTCCGCATCGCCGATTTCACAGTTCACAACGCCGGCCCCTTCTGCACCCATATGCTGTCGCAGCTCGGCGCGGAGTGCATCAAGGTCGAGAGCGCCCAGCGCCCGGACATCTTCCGCAAGCCGCATCCGGTCTATGGCCGCCTGGGCCCGGCCAGCTTCGACCAGGTCGCTTCGAACAAGTTGTCGGTCCGGATCAACCTCAAGCACCCCAAAGGGATCGTGCTGGCCAAGCGGCTGGTGGCGATCTCGGACGTCGCCGCCGAGAGCTTCCGTCCTGGCGTGGTGGGGCGGCTGGGCCTCGACTACGACGCGCTTCGGGCGATCAGGAACGACATTATCCTGCTCTCGGTGTCCTCGTCGGGACAATCCGGCCCGGATTCGCATTTCGCCGGCTATGCGCCGCTGTTCGGCGCCTGGGGCGGACTGGGCGCCATGACCGGCTACGCCGACGGTCCGCCCGTCGAAATGCGCCACGTCATGGACCATGCCGTCGGTCTCAACGCCGCGGTCGCCCTGATCGCGGCCCTGCACCGGCGCCGGGCCACCGGCGAAGGCCAGCTGGTCGATGTGGCGGCGCGCGAGGTGGCCTCCTCCCTGCTGGGCGAGGCCCTGCTGCTGGCTGCGGCCGGCGCCGAACCCGCCCGCACCGGCAACGACCACCCGCGCATGGCGCCGCATGGGGTCTATCCGGCCAAGGGCGAGGACGTCTGGATCTCGATCGCGGTCGGCGGGGACGCCGAGTGGCGATCCCTCGTCGGGGTCATGGGCGCGCCCGAGCTCGCCCGTGACCCGCGCTTCGCCACGGCCGCGGACCGGCACGCGAACCGGATCGAGATCGACCGCATCGTCGCCCAATGGACCGCCTCGGTCCCGGCGGAAGAGGCGACCGAGGCCTTGCAGGCCGCTGGCGTCGCCGCCCACGCCTCCTGGACCACGCGGGAGATCGTCGCCGATCCCCATCTGCGGGCGCGAGGCGCTATCGTCAACGTGCAGGAGCCCGACGGCAAGGCGCGCGCCGCCGTCGGCGCCCCGATGCGCCTGTCGAAGGGATCCGAGATCGGAATTGCGCGCGGCACGCCGAAACTCGGCGAGCACGAGGACTACGTCTACGGCGAGCTGCTGGGCATGACCAAGGCCGAGCGGCAGGCTCTGCAGGACGAGAACGTCATCTACTGACGACGGCCCCAGCCGAATACGGCGGGGCTGCACATGGGAGTGGAGGAATACGCATGGTTAGCATCCCTGTGAGCGGCCCGGCGCGGCTCGACGGCCAGGTGGCGCTGGTGACCGGCGGGGCCGGCGGGATCGGCAGCGAGGTGGTGCGAACCCTGGCCGCCGCCGGCGCGACGGTCGTAGCGACCGACCTCGGCGAGACCCACCCCTTCGAGGGCGCCTCGAACATCCAGTACCTGCGCTATGACGTGACCTCGGCCGCCGAGACCGACGCCCTGGTCAACCGGATCGTCCAGGACCACGGCAAGATCGACGTCCTGGTGCTGTGCGCCGGAACCATCGCCAACACGCCGCTCTGGGACTCCACCGACGCCGAGTGGGAGAGCATCTGGCGGGTCAATGTGATGGGCGTGGTCAACCCGACGCGCCGCATCTTCCCGCTGATGAAGGAGAAGGGCTACGGCAAGATCGTCGCCCTGGGCTCGGTGGCGGCGCGGATCGGCGGCGTGGCGTCCGGCCCGGCCTATGTGTCGGCAAAGTCGGCGGTGCACGGCCTCATCAAATGGGTGGCCAAGGCCGGCGCGCCGCACGGCGTCTACGCCAACGCCGTCGCCCCCGGCCCGGTGGAAACCGCCATGTGGGCCAGCGTCACCGAGCGCAAGCCGCCGTCGGCGCACGCCACCGTGCCGCTCGGTCGCTACGGCCAGCCGGAGGACATCGCCCAGTCGATCCTCTTCCTCGCCTCGCCGGCGTCGAACTGGATCACCGGGACGACGATCGACATCAACGGCGGCAGCTACCTGAACTGAGCGGGTCCATGCAAACCTCCCCCACCCTCGGTTTCATCGGGCTCGGCGTCATGGGCGGCCCGATGTGCCTCAACGTCGTCGCCAAGCATCCGGCGCCGGTCATCGCCTTCGACCTGAACGAGGTCGCGCTGAACGAGGTCGCCGAGGCCGGCGCCCGCCGCGCCAGCTCGATCGCCGACCTCGCCGCCAGCGCCGACGTGATCCTCCTGTCGCTTCCGGGCGGAAAGCAGGTGGAGGCCGTCTGTCTCGGCGAAGGCGGGATCGCCAGTGCGGGCCGGCCCGGGCTGATCGTGGTGGACCTCAGCACGACGGCCGTGGCCGAGGCGCGCGCCATCGCCGCCCGGCTGGCCGAGGCCGGCATCCAGTTCGTCGACGCCCCGGTGGCGCGCACGCGGCAGGCCGCCCAGGCCGGCACGCTCAGCATCATGGTCGGGGCTGCGCCCGACCTGTTCGCCAAGGTCGAGCCCCTGCTACGCTACATGGGCAGCGACGTCACCCACTGCGGCGGGACCGGCGGCGGCCAGGTGGTCAAGCTGATCAACAACGCCCTGCTGTTCGAGCATGTCGCCGCCCTGGCGGAGATGATGGTGGTCGCCGAACGCGCCGGCGTCGCGCCGGCCACCCTGCTGGAGGCGGTGTCGAAGGGCTCCGGCGACAGCTTCGCCCTGCGCAACCACGGCCTGAAGGCCATGCTGCCCCGGGAGTTCCCGGAGCGCTCCTTCCCCTCGGAATATGTGCTGAAGGACCTCGGCTACGCCATCGACCTCGCCAAGAGCTGCGGGGTCGAGCCGAAGATGTCGACCACGGCGCAGAGCTACTACCGGGCCGCCGTCGAGGCCGGCTTCGGCCCCCGCTACTTCCCCTCGATCATCGAACTCCTCGACAGGAGCGGCTCATGAAACGCCAGAAGCTCGAAGCGCGCGAGATCGCCCGGGGCCTGCTGTTCCCCGAGGGGCCGATCGCCATGCCGGACGGCTCGGTCCTCGTGGTGGAGATCATGGGAAACCTGGTCCGGGTCACGCCGGACGGCCGCCGGCATCTCGTCGCCGAATTGGGCGGCGGGCCGAACGGCGCCGCCATCGGCCCGGACGGCAAGGCCTATGTCTGCAACAACGGCGGCTTCAACTGGGTCCAGGCCGAGGACGGCTATCGGCGCCCGATCGGCCGGGCGAGCGATTACACGACCGGACGCATCGAGCGGGTGGACCTTACGACCGGCGCGATCGAGACCCTCTACACGGAATGCGACGGCGAGCCGCTCAAGGGGCCGAACGACATCGTCTTCGACGGCAAGGGCGGCTTCTGGTTCACCGACCACGGCAAGAGCTACGGCCGGCTGATGGACCGCGGCGCGCTCTTCTACGCCCTTGCCGACGGCTCCGCGATCAAGGAGGTCGCCTTCCCGCTGTTCACGCCGAACGGCGTCGGCCTCTCGCCGGACGGGGCGACCCTCTATGTCTCGGAGACCGACACCGGCCGCCTCTGGTCCTACCCGGTCACAGCCCCTGGCGAGCTGGCCAAGGAACCGTGGCCGTCGCCCAACGGCGGCAGGTTCCTCGGCAATCTCTCCGGCTACCGTCGCTTCGACTCCATGGCCGTGGAGGCGAACGGCAACGTCTGCGTCGCCACCCTGGTCAGCGGCGGGATCACCGTCTTCTCGCCGACCGGCGAGGCGCTCGAGTTCCATGAAGCCTCGGAAGGCTACTGCACCAACATCTGCTTCGGCGGCCCGGACCTGCGCACCGCCTACATCACCCTCTCCGGCTACGGGACCCTGGTCGCCGTGGACTGGCCCCGGCCCGGGCTGCGGCTGGCGTATTGAGGCGCGGCTCCGCGCTCGTAGAGCAGGTCTATCGCATAGACGCCTGGAAGGGCTGCGGAAGTTGTGTCTGCGGTTCGATAGCCCTGCCTCGTAGAGGGGCTGAACCCCGGGCGGCTGCTTGAGTGGCGAAGCCGGCCATCGCCTGACCAAGCGTCCCCAAAGCGGCCGTTCCGGATGACGGAGATGGATTGCAGGTCGGACGGAGCTATATCCGTCGCGCTTCAAGCCTGCGCCGCTCCAAGATGATGCCAAAGCTAATCGCCATGCAAATGGGCAAGCATACGAGAGCAAGTCCCAGAAGTATGACCAACACATAGGCGGGCCCGTCGATCGAGCGCGGGTCAGGCCGCCCCAACATGAGGGCGGCCACCGTCACAGATGAGGGCACGACGAGGCCGCAAGTAATCCCCGCGACGACCGCGCCAAATCTGACCAGCACTCGTCCGAGCGTTGCCGCAAGGAGAGCGGTGATCACCATACCCGCGGCGATGATCATCAACAGGAAGCCCATGGAAGTCAGCCCAGCTCTCGTTGCGCGTAATCGCCAGCTCCCGAGGTGGACGGTCCCGGTCCCGCAATGAGCGGGCTATGCACAGTTGGCGGCAAGAACAAGTAAAATGTTGCAAATGTCCGCCATTGTTGACAAATGGCGGATCGGCGCATGCGTACATGTGCGGACAGTTTACGTTAAGCAACGTTAAGAGGTGGGGCCGTGGCTGCGTTTCAATCCTATTCGGGCGCGTTTACCTACGAGGGCGAGACCTACCGCTGGAATTGCTACGCGACGTGCCCAGTCTACGAGGTGCGAAGCTATGCCCATTCGCTCCCCGATCCGTCGGACGGCCGAAAGTGGGTTCGCCGGGCGCAAAGCGCCGGCGGCCAGGACTTCTCCATCCTCGTGGACAGTGAGACCACGGACTTCTCGCAGATGCTGACGCAGATCACCTCCGCGACAGCGGCGGCGCTCGCCTTCTAGCCGAGCTTATCGCCGAGCGTCCCTGGCCAGGGCGCTGTTCATACCCCGGGCGGCGTCCTTCGCCGTCGCTTCCGAAATATGCCGGCTCACAATCCGGCCGGTTGCGATGTCCACCACCACGTGTTGGGCCGGAACCCAGGATGAACGGCCTTGCCAGATATAGCGGGTCATGAGCGCCCCCATCTGCTGAAACCCCCGCCGGGATCCGGCGATCGTCAAGAATCAGCATTCAATTCTGGAAGGCTGCGCTCGTTCTTCTTGATTCGCCAGTGGTGTGAACCGGCTCCTCTTGGACAATCTGTTGCGTGGAAGAAGGTGCGAACCCTCGGCTAAGCCTTCACCCGCTTCTTGCGGTCTTCGCCGTTGTCCAGCGTGCCGAACATCCAGTCGTAGAGCAGGGAGATGGTCGCGAAATTGCCGCCGGTAAATTTCGCATGGTGGTTGTGGTGCATCTTCGATGTGTAGTTCAGGTATCTGAAGGGAAAGCGATCCGCCTTCCACAGGTCGTGGTTGTGCAGGTTGATCTGCGAGAAGGCGACCCAGGTAATGACGACGGTCGCCACATGGAACTCACCCATGAAGTGCGACAGGACGAAGATGCTTCCGGCGTAGAGCCCAAGCCCCATCGCCACTTCCAGCGGATGGATATAGCTGGAATCCATCCGGCAGGGGTTGTGCTGCTGATGATGGAGCGCATGGACACGGACCAGCGGCCCGCCCAGGAAGCCGTTGTCGTGAAACAGGAAGCGGTGCACCAGATAATAGAAGAAGTCGTAGAACATCAGGATCACGACAATATCCAGCAGGATGCGCCACCAGGGCTGCGCCTGCAGCGTCAGGCAGAACGGCAGGATCAGGCCGAAGATCACCGCCATATAGATGAAGCCCCACTTGCGGTTCCATTTCTGGTTGGCCGCGTAGATGGGTCGCTCCATCTTCTTCTTTAAGGCCGCCTGGTTGAGCTGGTCGGCCTCTTTGAACGTCGGAACCAGCAACAGCAGCCGCTTGCCGAGGAAGGTCAGCGCAAAGATCCCCACGGCGGCGTACAGCGACAGCTGCCACTGATAGTGCTCCAGAAGCGACGCGAAAAACGGAGTGCTCATAGGTTGCCTCTGGCGCCTTTGACCGGCGATTGGTCCTGTCGATCCGCCGCCGCACGATGCCGGCCGCTTTGATCCACTGTGGATCATATTTATAGCGCCATTCCTTATAGCGTCTTTGATCGAGCGCAATCGGAGCTGCAGGCTGGACGGCGGCCGCTCGCGGCGGTTGGCGACAGCCTCGCTTTCGAAGAGCACGTAGTCGGAATCCTAATCGCCTCTAGGCGACGCGACGCGCCCAGCGGACCATGGCGATATCGATCATCTTGCCGTCGAGCACGCCCACGCCGTCGGGCGCGGCTTCGAGAATGCGCCGGGCGAGGTCACGCTCCGCCGGCGTGGGGGAAAAGGCCGCGCCGATCGCCTCGAGCTGCGCCGGATGGATGGCGGCCTTTCCGTGGAAGCCCAAGGCGCGCGCCTTACGGCATTCCGCGCCGAGGTCATCAGGCTTGTCGATCGCAAAGAACGGGGAGTCGATGGCGGCGATCCCGCCCGCGGCGGCGGCGTTGACCAGGCTCGCCCGGGCGAAGTCCGGTTGGAAGATCCCCACCTGCTGGCCAAGGTCCGCCGCATAGTCGGCCGCGCCGAACATCAGCCCCACCAGTCGCGGCGTCGCCTCGGCCAGCTCGGCCGCGCCCGCCACCCCGCGCGCCGACTCCACCAGAGCGGCCAGGCGGGCGCTGGACCCCGCGTCGTCCAGCACGCGCGTGGCGAGAGACAGCTCGGCGGGCTCCTCGGCCTTGGGGATCAGCACATAGTCCGGGCCGTTCGCCAGCTGGGCCAGGGCCGCGAGATCTTCCAGTCCTACCGCCCGGCCGAGGGGATTGATCCGGACGGCGACCTGCTGGCCGATCGCTGGCCGGCTCTCCAGGAAGGCGACGACGTGGCCGCGCGCCTCGCGCTTGCGATCCTCCGCCACCGCGTCCTCAAGGTCGAGGATCAGGGCGTCAGCCGAGGTCGCCGCAGCCTTGGCGAACCGGTCGGGGCGCGATCCCGGCGTGAACAGCCAGCTGCGGGGCAGCGCGTTCAAGCGGCCTCGCCGCAGGTGATGGTGGCGGTCATGCTCTTGCCGCCCGCCTGCTCGGTCCAGACGTTGGCGCCCGTTTCGGTCGGCTCGCCGCAGACCTGCAGCAGGGTCCCGTCAAAGGCCGGCGACTGGCCGCGGAAGTCGAAGCCGGTGATCGGCGCGGTGAGATTCTGCGCCGCCAGGTCGGCCAGCAGGGTGGCCTGGAGCGGGCCGTGCACCACCAGGCCCGGATAGGCCTCCTCCCCCATGGCATAGGGCCGGTCGTAGTGGATCCGGTGGCCGTTCATGGTCAGGGCCGAGTAGCGGAACAGCAGCACCGTGTCCGGGAAGACCTCGCGCCGCCAGGGCGCATGGGGCGCCGGCGCCTCACCGGCGGGGGCCAGGATCGAGCCAGGCGCGGCGGCCTCGCGATAGACGATGTCCTGCTCTTCGACGACCGCCACGCCCTGTTCGCCGGACAGCTGGTGTTCGACCGTGACGAAGACGAGGGTCCCGCTGCGCCCGCTCTTGGATTCGACCTTGAGGATGGTCGAGGCGCGGGTCGCGCGCTCGCCGACCCGCAGCGGTTGCAGGAACTTGAGCCGCCCGCCGGCCCACATGCGCCGGGGCAGCGGCACCGGCGGCAGGAACCCGCCGCGGGCGGGATGGCCGTCGGGGCCCAGGCCCTGGGGCGGCCGGACATCCCAGAAGTAGAGCCAGTGGTGCAGCAGCGGAAGCGGCGCGCCTTCGGCCAGCGGCTCGGCCTGCCCGAGCGCGGCCCGCAGCGCATTGGTGCGGGCCGGATCCAGGACATCGGCGGCCTCCTCGCGGCGTCCAACCCAGTCGGAAAAGTCCTCGCTCATAAGCTCTGCTCGCTGTCTCGGTGGGCGTATCGCCGACATCAACCAGCGCGCCTCATGATGCGCAATGCATTTTTTTCCGCTTCCACGGCCCAAACCACGCAGCAGACGGCGGTCGAGCTACTGGAGGCTGTCTATTGCCGGCCCGACTGACCGGGAACATAATGCATTCTCGTCGTCGCCCACCAGGATCTTCATGACCCACCTCCCCCTCGCCGGCCGCCGGGTGATCGAGCTCGGCACCATGGTCGCCGCGCCGTTCGCCACCCACATCCTCTCCCAGCTCGGCGCCGAGGTGATCAAGGTCGAGCCGCCGACCGGCGACACCACCCGCGCCCTGGTGCGCGGCGGCCCGAGCGGCACCTTCATCGCCTACAATCACGGCAAGAAGAGCCTCTCGATCGCGCTGGACACGCCCGAGGGTCGCGACGTCTTCCGCAGGCTGGTCGCCTCGGCCGACATCGTCATCCACAACCTGTCGCCGTCGGCGACCCGCAAGCTGCAGATCACCGCCGACGACCTCGCCGCGGTGAATCCAAGGCTGATCTATTGCCATATCCGCGGCTACGCCGCCGGACCGCAGCACGACGACCTGGCGACCAATCCCGTCGCCGAAGCCTCCACCGGGGTGATGGACGATCACCGCATCGACGGCCGCCCCAGCCGGCTCGGCCCGTCGTATCATGACCAGTTCGCTGGGGCTTACGGGGTCATCCGCATCCTCGCGACCTTGCTGCAGCCCGCCCCGACCGCAGAGGAGCGTCGCATCGAGATCGGCCTTTACGAAACCGGCCTGCACGTCGCCGCCCGCGACCTGGCCGGCGTGCAGCTGAAGATGCAATTGCTCGGACGTCCCGAAAAGGAGGGCGGCGGCGAGTTCAGCATGCCGGGTTACGGCGCCTACCAGGTGAACGACGGACGCTGGCTCTACCTGCTGGTGCTGACCGACGCGCACTGGCAGAAACTGGCGACGGCGCTCGGCATGCCCGAGGCCGACGACCCCGCCCTGGCGAAGCTGCGCGAGCGGAAAAAGCAGCGCGAGCGCGTGGAGGCCGCGGTGCGGGCGGCCGTCGGCAAGCTCGGCTTCGACGAGGCCGCCGAGCGGCTGCGCGCCGCGGGCGTCGGCTTCAGCGAGGTCCTGCCGCTTGAGCGGGTGCTCGCAGCGCCGCAGGCGCGCCAGCCCGGCAAGCTGCGCGACCTCGACTACCGCGGCCTGCACTTCGAGGCGCCGGAGTTTCCGGGTCAGGCGGAATGCTCGCCCGGCCTGCCGCCGCCGGAGCTCGGCGAGCATACGGTGGAGCTGCTGCGCGGCCTGGGCTTCGACGAGCGCGCCTGCGCGGCCCTGGTGGAGCAGCGCGCCGTGGCGGTCGCGCGGGAGGGCGACTTCGCCTGGGCGCCGGTCAGGCCGGAGGCGTCCGGCAAGGCTTGAGGATCAGCCGCCGGACTCCTGCAGCCAGGCGGGGATGTCCCGGTGAGCGTGAAGCACCCGCCAGACGTCCACCTCGTCGGCTCCGTCGATGTAGAAGACCAGATACGGGAAGCGTCTCAGGCCGTGGCTGCGCAATCCCGGCAGGTCGAGCTCGACGGCATACCGGGGCGAGCCGGCCGAAGGATGCCGGCTGATGGCGCGAAAGGCGCGCTCCAGGGCGTCGATGAACCCAAGCGCGATCGCCTCGCCCGCCTCGGCGGCGTAGAAGTCCACGGCGTCCTCGACGTCCCGCCGGGCTGTCTCGCGCAGGACGACCAGCTTGGCCGTCATCCAGTCGTGCGGCTGCGCGCCCGTTCCCGAAGGCCCTCGAAATAGCCCGAGTCCGCCGGGCCCGCCGCAGGCGACGACGCGCCTTCCAGCAGCAGGCCGCGCAGGCGCTGACGGTCCTGGTCATGGCGGATCAGCTCGCGGACATATTCGCTGCTGGTGCCGTAGCCCCGCCCGGAGACCTGTTCGTCGACGAAGGCCTTGAGCGACTCCGGTAGGGAGATGTTCATCGTGCTCATCCCGTGGATCCTAACGCATTTGGCAAATTTTGCCAAACCAACCATTGCGGCTGGCCGCCGACCGCGCGAGACTGACGCCAAGCGACAAGAAACGCCGGGAGGACGCCATGAGCGAGCTGAACAGCAGGTCGCGCTCAAGTTCATCGAAGCCGTCCGCCCCCTGACGAACCCTTCGGAAGCGCCGTCGAAAACAGTCTTCACCTGCGCCATGGAAGGCGCCAGTCTGCCGCGCAGCGGAGGTGACCATGACGTTTGCAGCCTGCAGCCGGATCATGGCAGTGATCATGCTTGTCCCCGGAATTGCGGCGGCGCGGGCCGCGACGGCGACCTTTCCGGCCGAGACCGCCATCCCGGCCAAACTGACCTTGCTTCCGGTCGACGGCGTGGTCGGCCGCGAGAACCCGTTTTACGACGGCTATCGCCCCAGTTTCATCTTCGCCGGCGGCAAGGCGGACGTGATGTGCACGGTCAATCTGCTGGGCGCACAGGACAAGGTCGAGCCAGGCCAGACCGCCGAAGTCGTCCTCCAGTGCATCAAGCCGGTCTCGGTCAAGCGGGCCAAGCCCACCTTCGTCTTCAAGGAAGGCGGCCGCCGGGTCGGCGAGGGCGCGATCAACCTGCCCGCCAACCCCTAGCTGCCGGCGACACACCAGTCCCACCCGCCGCAGGAATGCGCTAGGGCAGGTCCTTTCGCGGGATGGCGGCGACCTCGGCCGGGGTGAGCTTCCGCATCGCGACCGCGATCAGCGGCTTGCGAAAACCGTAGTCGCTAGACAGCGTCAGATTGAGGTCGAGCGGCGAGCAGATCCAGCCGGACCCCCGCACGCGATTGACCAGGAAATAGCCCGGCGATTTGTAGACGCGCGAGCCTGGCGTCAGGTCGACACGATAGATGTCGTTGATGTGGACCCGCAGGTAGAGCACGTCGCCGTTCCCCGGCGCGCTCCAGCCCGTCCAGCTGCCGCCGGCGGGGAAACAGCTCTCGCGCCGCTCAGGAGCCGCCTGGACCGTGGTCGCGGCAAAGGCCAGAACCAGAGCCGCCGCCAGCGCGCCGCCATGTGCGTTCATCGATAGTCCTCCTTTGGACCGTCTCCTCACAGCGTGAATACCGCGCCGGGCCCGCAAGGTTCTCTCCTAAGCCAGCGCCACCTCGAAGGCCGCCCCGGTCTTGGCCCTCACCTCCTCGACGGTGACGCCGGGCGCCAGCTCGACCAGGGTCGGCGGACGCTTGCCGCGATCGACCCGAAAGACGCCGAGGTCGGTGACCACCATGTCGACCACCCCCTGGCCGGTCAGCGGCAGGGCGCACGCCTCCACCAGCTTGGGCGCGCCGGACTTCTCGACGTGGTCCATGATGACGACCACGCGCCGGACGCCGGCCACCAGGTCCATGGCTCCGCCCATGCCCTTCGCCGATTTGCCCGGGATCATCCAGTTGGCGAGGTCGCCGTTGGCGGCCACCTGCATGGCGCCGAGGACCACCAGGTCGATGTGGCCGCCGCGGATCATGGCGAAATTGTCGGCCGAGTTGAAATAGGCGCTCGCCCGCCCCGGAACCACGCCGCCAAGATGCTGCAGGCTGCTGTCGCTCTGCAGGATGACGCGCATGTCGGGCGGGATGTGATCGGCCACCAGGGTCGGAACGCCCACGCCGAGATGCACGTGGAAGCCGTCGCGCAGCTCGGCGGCCGCGCGCGCCGCCATCCCGTCCCGCGTCCAGCCTGTAGACCGGCCATCTCCGCCCCTGGCCGCCGCCTCGCGCGGCCGGGCCGCAGCCGGCGCGACGGGCTCTTCGCTGGCCGCACCCGTGACCATCCGGTCGACGTAGACGCCCGGCGTATGGATCTGGTCGGGATCAAGCTGGCCCACCTCGACCAGCTGTTCGACTTCGGCGACCGTCACCCGGCCGGCGGTCGCCATGATCGGATTGAAGTTCCGCGCGGTCGTCCGATAGACGAGATTGCCTGCGGCATCGCCCTTCCAGGCCTTCACGATCGCCAGGTCGGCGGTCAGGCCGCGCGCCATCACATAACGCTCGCCGTCGAACTCGCGGACCTCCTTGCCTTCGGCCATCAAGGTGCCGACCCCGGTCCGGGTGAAGAAGGCTGGAACGCCCGCGCCGCCGGCGCGGATGGCTTCGACCAGCGTGCCCTGCGGCATGAACTCCAGCTCGAGCGCGCCCGAGAGGTAGAGGCGCTCGAACAGCTTGTTCTCGCCGACCCAGCTGGAGACCATCTTCCGCACCTGGCCGGCGGCCAGCAGGACCCCTAAGCCGAAGCCGTCGGCGCCGCCGTTGTTGGAAATGACCGTGAGGTTCCTGACCCCGGCCTCGCGGATCGCCGCGATCAGGGTCTCGGGAACCCCGGAACGGCCGATGCCGCCGGACATGATGGTCATGCCGTCGAACAGCAGGCCCGCGAGCGCCTCGCCGGCGTCGGCCTGAACCTTCCGCGTCACCTAGCTTCCTCCCGGTCGCGCCCCGCTCTCAGCCATGCCTCTAGCATGGAAGGCCGGGCGAAGCGGACCGGTCCGGGCGTTCAGACCGTCATCTCGAGGATCTTGTCTCCGGTCCCGCCGCCCTCGAAAAAGCCCAGACCGTAGTCGCCCTTGATGGTGGTGCGCTGCATGCGCCGCGAATAGGCGGGATCCATCCCGCTCACCGAGTGCAGCATCCGCCAGTTGTCCCAGATGAGCATGTCGGTGAGGTTCCACCGGTGGAAATAGGGCTTCGCCTTGGTGTTGATCTCCTGGCAGACCGCTTCCAGCAGGGCCTCCCCGTCTTCGGTCTCGGCGCCCTGAACGCCCTGGGACATCCAGGGGGAGACATGCAGCACCTTCTCGCCGGACTTGCGGGTCCAGACCGCCGGATGGATGGCGCGCGGGGAACCCTTGGCCGCCTCCATGACCGCCTGGGCGCCGGGCTTGCGGACGACTTCGACGAGGCCCGCGGGCCGGCCGAAACGCATGCTCGGGCCGTACTCCACGTCCAGCCTGTAGAGGATGTTCTTGCCTTCGATCCGCGCCAGAAGGTCGGGCGACAGCGATTTGTAGAGGTCGATCCCGTCGCAGAAGCCGGTGAGGCCGCCCTCGGGCGCGACCTCGATGGCGCGCAGCACGCCCGCGCGGTTGAGCTCGTTGTTGTAGCAGTGGTCGAAGTGCCACGGCAGCCAGCTGGACAACCGCCGGCCGTTCAGCTCGACCACGCCGCCCTCGCCGGCCTTGACCCGCATGTCGATGACGCCCGGCATGGTGTCGCCGTCGACGCGGGCGACCGCCTTGTTGGGATGTTCCTTCAGCGGGCCGAACACGGTGCTCAGCGCCAGGTGCATCTGGCTCGAGGGCTCGACGTCCTCGAAGATGATCATCCCCTTGTCTTCGAAGAGGTCGACGATCTGCTGGCGGACGCCCGCATCCTCCAGGAGTTCCCGGGTCACCCCGCCGATCCGCACGCCGAAGGACAGATCGTCCTGGAGCGGTTTGACGTCCATCTTAGCCATCTCGTCCTGACCTCCTGTGGCCGCCGCGCGCCGCGCGTTGAGCCTCTGTCATTGCGCCTTGATCGTTCCAGCTGGCCGGGATCAGACCGCGGTGATCGGCTCTTCGCCGTTCAGCGTGAAGCGCGCGAGCATGCGGCCGGATTCCGTATCGAAGGGCCGCGCTCGGTGCATGGTGCCGGTATTGTCCCACATCAGGAGGTCGTTCATCCGCCACGCGTGGCGATAGAGATACTTCTCCTGGGTCGTGTGGATCATCAGCCGTTGCAGCAGATCGTGGCTTTCGGTGGGATCCATTCCGACGACGTGCGAACCGGAGGTCGAGAGCGCCAGCGACTTGCGGCCCGAACGATGCCGCCAGACCAGCGGGTGGCTCCGCTCAGGGTAGGTGCACCACAGGGCGAATTCCTCCGGGCTGCAGTTCGGCTTGGCGGGGAACAGCGCGGCCTGCATCGTGTGCACGACCGTCAACGTGTCGAGCCACGGCTTCTCGTCTTCGGGGAGGTCGTTGTAGGCGGCGTAGGTGTTGACGAATTCGGTGTCGCCGCCGCGGGTGTGCAAGACCTTGGGCCGTAGCACCGTGGCGAAGGGCGGGACTTCTTCATAGGTCCCATCCATGTGCCACAGCAGGCTGCCGAAGAAGAACTTGGCGTATTCGGGGTTTTCCTTCTCGTCGAAGGTCACCTTCATCAGGCCCTCGTCGCCCTCCTTCTTGACGGTCCCCAGCCGCAGATCGCCCAGGGTCTTGATGAAGGTGCGCTGCTGGTCGTCGGTCATCTCCAGGTCCCGGGCGATCAGCACGCCCCGCCGGGTCAGGAGATCACGGACCTCGCCGGCGACGGCGCCGCTCAGCAGGGTGTCCAGATCGACCTTGATCTCGCTGCCGATACGCGGCGTCAGATCCACTGCAGTCAGCACCATGGGGCCGTTCCTCACCTAGAAGCGGTACGTCGCTTGGCGCGACGTTTGTTATGAGATAGTTCTTATATTGTCACCTCGATCGTTTCAACGGCAAACCGGAAGCGGCAGCCGTCGTCCGGTCGATTGAAGAACACGAAGGCGCTGATATTTTTGATGGATTCTCAGATCGAGCCGCTTTCGGCGCCTGACGTCGCCCAGGAGTCGCCGTCGAGATCGGGCCGCGGCCCCGGCCGGCCGACGCTCAGCAACGAAGCCCTGCTCGACAAGGCTCTCGACATCTTTCTCGAGAAGGGGTTCGAGGGCACGTCCATCGACGCGATCACCGCCGCGGCCGGCGTGGCCAAGCGGACGGTCTATCTCCGCTATGGGGACAAGACCACGCTGTTCCGGGCGGCGCTCGAACGCGCGATCGAAGAGTGGATCGTGCCCGTCGAGACGCTGCAGGCCGCCGAGAGCGACGACCTGGAGGAAACCCTGCTGCGGATCGGCCAGATCCTGGTGGCCAACATCATGACCCGGGCGGGCCTGCGGCTGCTGCGGATCACCAACGCCGAGTCCGTGCGCATGCCGGAGATCGGCGCCTATGCCTACCGGCACGGCACCGGGCGCACCCTGGTCTATCTCGCCGACCTCTTCCGGCGTCGCGTGAAGCCCGGCGGACGCGAACTGGCGGACGCCGACGAGGCCGCCCTGGCCTTTCTCAATCTGGTCGTCGGCGGCCCCCCGAGCATGGCCTTGTCCGGCGTGGAGCTCGACCAGGCGGAGATCGACCGACACACCCGTTCGGCCGTGAGCCTCTTCCTGCACGGCCTGCTGCCGCGTGAGGCCTCAGGCGAGGAGCGCGAGACCGCGCTCGCCGGACCCTGCGGTGCAGAAGCCCAGGACCTGCGGACGCTCGAGGCGGAAAACCGGCGGCTGCGGACCCTGCTGGTCGAGGCCATGCTCGAAGCCGCCGCGCTCAAGGAAGGGCGCAGCTCGGACTGACGACGCCCGTCCCCCAGGACGGGTCGCGAAACGACTGAAAAACAAGAAGACGACGGAGGAGGAAACGGCATGACGGACATCGCGGGCAAGACGGCTCTTGTGACCGGCGGCGGCAGCGGCATCGGCCGCGGCCTGGCCCTGGCGCTGGCGGCGGAGAGGGCGTCGGTCGTGGTGGCCGACATCCTGCTGGACAAGGCCCAGGCCGTCGCCGAAGAGATCAGGAGCCAGGGCGGCTCGGCGATCGCCCTGGCGTGCGACGTCTGCGAGCGGGATTCGATCAAGCAGATGAAGGCGGACGCGAACGCCGCCTATGGTCCGGTTTCGCTGCTGTTCGCGAACGCGGGGGCGACATCCTTCGAGCGGCTGACGGACATGTCCGAGGCCGACGTGGACTGGATCATCCAGGTCAATCTGATGGGCGTGACCTACTGCCTGCAGACCTTCCTGCCCGACATGATCGCGGCGCGCGAAGGCCACGTCATGGCGACCGCCTCCATGGCGGGCATGCTGCCCGCCTGGATCCCCATGCACGCCCCCTATTCCGGCGCGAAGATGGGGATCATCGGCCTGATGCTGAATCTCAGCCTCGAGCTGGCGGAGCACAACATCGGCTCCACGGTCTACTGCCCGGGCGGCGTGGCGACCGGCATGAAGGACAACAACGAGCGCTATCGCCCGCAGCGGTTCGGCGGCCCCGGGCCGGGCCCCGTGAAGGTGCCGGAGGGCTTCTTCATGGAAGCCAAGACCACCTTCCTGCCGCCGGAACAGATCGCGCCCATGGTGCTGCGCGGCGTCCGCAACAATCGCGCCATCGTCTTCGACCATTCCGACCAGCGGAAGATCTTCCAGGAGACCTATCTGAACCTGGTCATGCAGGCCTTCGACGACGCCTTGGACTACGAGCAGTCCATGGGGATGACCCCCTAGATCCGGCTCCCGCCCTATTCACGCGTCCGGCGCCGATGGCGCTTGGCGATGGAGGCGCCGCGGCCCTACCATTGGCGTCGTTCGGGCTCTGGGGGCAGGCGATGATGGAGAATATCGTACGCGCGCCGACGGCGCCGCGCCTGGCGCCGGTGCGAGTCAACGACGCCTGGCGCGTTCTGTGGGTGTCGCTGGCGCTCTTCATCGCCGCCCTCGCCATACGACTGCTGCTGGCGGAGCAGCAGCCGGTCTGGACCGACGAACTCTACCATCTGCTGGCCGCCGAATCCCTCTCGCAGGGCCGCGGCCTCGATGTCTACGAAGGCGAATACACCCGGGATCCGCTGTTCACCTGGATCGTATCTCTGCTTTCCCCCTATTTTACGTGGAACTTGCTCCTCCCGAGACTTCCCGCGGCCATCGCCGGCGCCCTTCAGGTTTCGATCGTTTTCGCCTGGTTGCGCTATCGGTCCGATTGGATCGCGGCCCTGGCCGCCGCCCTCTTCCTGTGTTTCGCGGAGATGGCGGTCCAGCAGTCGGCCTATGTGAGATTCTACTCGCTCCACGCCCTGTTCTTCTGGCTGGCCGCGGCGTCCGCCTACGACCTGTTCGACGGCGCCGGACGCGGCAAGCCCATTCTCATCGGCGCCATCGGGGTGGTAGGCGCCGCGGTCTCGCTGCACCTTCAACCGACGACCCTGTTCGGCCTGGGCGCCATCGCGCTTTGGGCCGCGTGGATGCTCTTGCGGGCGGATCCCTCGAAGAGAACCCAGACCCTTCTGATTTCGGTCGGCGTCCTGGGCGTGATCGGCGCGGCCCTGCTCGCCCTGGCGCGGCCCGATCTGGTTGCACGCGCAATTTACGAGTACACGCACACCGAGCAGTGGAACAGGAAGGCCAGTCAGGACCTCCTGTATTACGTCAAATATTTGATCAAGCAGTATCCGGTTATTTCGCTTTTATCTGTTCCCGCACTCACCCTGTCCTATAGAGAAAAGCCTTCCCTAACCGCACTCTGCGTCTTCATTATCGCCATTTCCGGCGCCGCCCTGTCGGTCGCGGGCATGAAGTCGGCGCGCTACTTCCTCTTTGCGCTGCCGTTCGTCTTCACCATTTTCGGCCTTGGACTCTCCGCTGCATGGCGTCTGTTTGTCGACCGGTTGCCGCCTGCGGCGGATGAGGCGAAAAGGCGGCTCTGGCTGGCGCTCGCGGGCGTCGCCGTGGTGGCGGTGCTCGCCCTCAATCCCGGCTTTGTCACGACCATGAGATGGAGCCTCGACGGGCTCCAGCGCGCCCTCTCGGCGCGCAGCCTGCTGTTCTCGGCCGCCTCGGACAAACCCTGGGAGAGCCAGCGGGCCGAAGCCGCCGCGGCGCTTGCCGGGCGGTCGGTGATCCTGACGACCGAGGAATTCCGAACCCTCCGCTACCTCGGCGCCTTCGATCTCGCCCTCGTGCCGATGAACAAGGGCGAAAACGGGAAAAAGGACTTCATTGTGGACCTCCGCACCGGGCGGCCGCACATTTCGACGCCTCAGAATATCCAGGCCATCTACAACTGCTATCCGACGGGCGCCCTTATCCTGGCCGCCGACGGATGGCCGGCGACCTTCGAATTGAACGCCGGGATCCAGGCCTTCCTTGATCGACACGCCCGACATCAGGCCTTTGCGGCGAAGGGCGTTCCCGTTCAGTTGCATGTCGTCACCTGGGACCATCCTCCGGCTCCCCCGACGGCGGCCTGTGAAGCGCTGAAGCGCTACATCGGCAAGAACCACAGACCGGCGAGCGAGACGATCGATCGCATCGCCGCCGAGCCTGGCGGCGGGCGCATCGCCCTCCCCCACTGACGGCGCGGGCTGGGCGGCTTAAGCGCCCGGCCTCGCCACGTCCGCGGGGAATGGCGTCAGGTCCGGAGCGTCAGGACGGAAAAAGGCCTCGCAGACCGTCGCCGGCGCGCCCGGTTCGCCGACGAGGCGGGCGAACATCTGCCCCTCGTAGGCCGCGGTCGCGAGGGGACGGGCGGCGAGCGCGTCGCCCAGGGTGAACAGTTGCGGGACCCGGCCCTCGAGCTCCCGGGCCAGGCCGTCCAACGGCATGCGGCCGGTCGAAAGCACCACGGCGTCGACGCCGGCGACGACGCGCTCGGCGTCGGTGTGGACGTCGTAAAGCGTGACCTCGCCCTCGCCGATGCGGCGCAGCCAGGTGGTGGGCGCGAACCGCACGCCGGCCGCCTTCAGCCGCTGGACGACGAAACGGGCCTCGAAACTGTCGACCAGGCGCGGCGACAGGGGCGAGAAGCCGGCGGTCACATAGGTCACCTCCGCGCCGGCGCTTCCCAGCAGTTCCGCAATCCCGGCGCTGGCGTGCAGGCCTTCACCGTCGAGCAGGACGATCCGGCCCGACGGCCGCGCCCCGCCCAGCAGGATGTCCTCGGGCCGGTAGACGAAGGCGCGGTCATGCCCCGGAATATCGGCGTCGAAGGTGATGCTGCGTCCGCCCGGGCTGTAGCGCGCGCCGGTGGCGACGATCACCGCGTCCGGCCCCTCGGCCAGCACCGCGCTCGCGTCCGCCAAGGTCCCCCGCCGGATATCGACGCCAAGCCGAGCGACTTCGGCCCCCCACCACTCGATCGACTTGCGGTAGGTCTCGCGGCCCGGCAGATCCGCCCACAGCGCCAGGCCGCCGCCCAGGCGCTCTCGGCCCTCAAACAGCGTGACGTCATGCCCCTTGAGGGCGCTGACCCGCGCAGCTTCCAGTCCGCCGGGGCCTCCGCCGACGATGACCACCTTCGAGGGGCGCGTGGCGGGGGCGAAGCTCTCGACGCCCCACAGACGCTCGCGATAGCTGGCGGGGTTGATGGTGCAGCCCTGCGCCCCGTCGCCCCCGGCCGCCGTGCACCAGTTGCAGGCGATGCAGGTCCGGCTACGGTCTTCGCGGCCTTCGCGCGCGTTCTTGACGAATTCGGGCTCGGCGATCAGCTGGCGCGCTGCGCCCGCCACGTCGCAGACGCCGGCGGCGATCGCCGCCTCGGCGTCGGCCATCGAGGTGATCCGCCCCAGAACGCTGAGCACGGGCGTCCGGCCCGCGGCGTCGCGCACGGCCTCGACGAAGGGGCGGTAGGGTTGGGGCTCGACAAAGGACGTCGGCATGCCGTGGTGGAACTGCTGCGGCTCCACCCCGACGTCGAGGTCGATGTAGTCGACGAGCCCGCGGTCGCAGATCGCCTTCAGGACCTGCCGCGCCGTCTCGGCGCCATAGCCGCCGGGAAGCATCTCGTCACAGTTGAACCGCATGCCGACCGCCATGTCGGGACCTGCGCCCTCCCGCGCCGCCCGCAGGGACTCGACCAGGAACCGCATGCGGTTTTCCAGGCTGCCGCCGTATTCATCCGTACGCTGATTGAAATAGGGCGACAGGAACTGCTCGATGAGGCCGGCGTGCGAGCCGTGCAGCATGATCCCGTCGAACCCCGCTTGGCGCAGGTGGGCGGCCGATTGTTTGATGGCGGCGTGCATCGCCCGGATCTCGTCCAGGCCCATCGCGTGGGTCGAAACGGTCCGGTCGGAGTAGCCGAACTGGCGCGTCGAAGGTCCCATCGACGGCGCCGGCGGGCTGAGCGGCTGCCACTGGCCGTAGCCGCCCCACCAGTAGAAGGTCTGGCCGAAGATCTTGCCGCCCGCCGCGTGGATCGCATCGGCCATCACCCGAAAGGCGGCGACATTCTCCGGCGGATGGGGCGACGGCTGCCGCGTGCGGCCGCGTTCATGGGCGACCAGAGCCACGATCACCAGCCCGCACCCGCCGCCCTTCACCCGCTCGGCGCTGTAGGCGACGAGGTCGTCGGAGGGCTTGGTCCCGGCGCTCAGCGCGCTGCCGTGGGGCGCAAAGAAGAACCGCGTCGGGATCTCCACCGGCCCCAGCCGGATCGGGCTGAAGATGTTGGGATATTTCGGATGCATCGCCCGCCCCTCCCCGCGACCGCCCTATCCCTTGAGCTTCGGCATGACCTTGTCGGCGAAGAGCTTCATCTGCTCGTAGACCAGTTCGTAGGGCAGGCCGCCGAAGCTGAAGTTCGTCAGGATCTCGTAGTCGCCGACCATCGAGGCCCGCTCCAGGTGGTGCTCCACCAGCTGTTCCGGCGTGCCGATGAGGTTGCCCCTCACATAGTCGCGGTAGGCCTTGTCGGGACCGCCCGCGGCGGCCGCCGCCTCGCCCATGAACTGGTAGGTCGAATAGGAGGGCAGCGCCTTGAAGTGGTCGCTCATGAATTCATAGTGGTTGGCGACGGTCTCGAACATCTTCCCGAAATACCGGTCGCAGTATTCCGTCACGCGCTGGTGTTCGTTGAAGCAGAGAACGAAGTCCGAGATGATGAACGGCGGCGGCTTATGGCCGTGGATCTCCTGGAAGGTGTTCCGGTAGCCGGTGATTTCCGGGATCGTGTTTCGCCAGTCGCCTTGCGAGAAGCGCAGCGTCTGCAGGCCGTAGCGGGCCGCCACCTCCACCGAGGACGGCGACATCGACACCATGACGGTGCGGTCCTTGAACGACTTGAACGGCCGCGGCCGGATCTCCGTGCGCGGGATCTGGTACCAGGGGGTGTCGGCCTCGAGGATGCCGGTCTCGACGCCGTTCATGATGATCAGCGCGGCCTGGTCGAACATCTCGCGCGAGTCCTTGAGCTCGACGCCGAAGGACCGGAACTCGCGCCGCGCAGCGCCCCGGCCCATGCCGAGGATCAGCCGCCCCTCGCTGAGGATGTCGAGTTGCAGCGCCTGCTCGACCACCCGAAGCGGATTGTTCCAGGGCAGGATGATGGCGGCGGTGATCAGCTTGATCGTCTTGGTCTTCGCCGCGACGTAGCTCAGCATCCCGAAAGGATCCGGGCAGGCCGCATAGTCGGTGAAATGGTGTTCGACGGGCCCGACCATGTCGAAACCCATGGCCTCGGCCTCAACGGCGAGCTGGGTCTCCTGCATGAACTTTTCGACGTCAGGCACGCCGTTGAGATTCTGATATCCCAGATGCAATCCGACCCGCATGAGCGTGCCCTTCCTAAGGTCTAGTTGTGTTCTGGATTGATGGCGCCGTCGCACGGCGAAGAGATGAGGTCATGAGTGACCAGCGCGCCCGCCCGGCTGTCCGCGTCATCTGTCCTCCCTGCCCCGCCTCTTGGCCCCGCCCCGGGTCCAAGACCCAGGCGCGCGCTCGGCGTGTTCGCTGCCACAGGAATATATTGTCACCCGTCCCGTTTCAATAGGGAATCGCCGAATTCGCGATCAGGGATTCAAAGCGGCTAGCCGAGGGTTTCCGCGCCCCCGCGGTGTCCGATTGAAACGATAAGAGCGACAATATCCGCGCAGCGCCCCGCGAGGCGGGGCGCTTTGGCGTAAGCGATCCGTAGGCCCGGCCCTGACCACCTGTGGCCACCGTCCGATCGAGGGACGGCGTTCAGACCCGGAGCATCCCATGCATCACGCCCTCCTAGGCTCGGCCGAAGGTACGACGATGTCCGAGACCGAACTTCAAGGCGCACGCCGCCGCAATCCGCGGCTCGCCTTGACCCAAGCCGAAGACGCGGCCGTCGCGCGGCTGTTGCAGGAGACCAAGGATCGGGCGCTGCGACGTGAAAATGCACTGCGCGACCCGCGGCGGCTGGATGTGAAACGCGCGCTGAACGTCGCCACACGCGAGCTTTTCGCTAAAGCCAGCCCGGATTTCCGAGCGCTGGCCGACAAGCTTGCGGATCAGTTGAAGCCGGGCCTCGCGGCGCTGAAGGGCGCCGGCGAAGGGTTCGACCGTATCGATGAGGCGGTCAAACTGCTCCATCGCGCCGATCTGACCGACCGGATCACGCAACAGGAGACCTTTTTAGAGCTCCGGGACTGGCAGCGCATGCTCGAGAAGATCGGAGGCTTTCCCTTTGTCGTGGAGCCGCCGTTCGCCCGCGAGCTGTGGTGGGGCGAAACACACAGCTTCTGGACCGGATCGGGTCTCAGCGTCGATATCGAGAACGATCCCTGCCGGATCTGGGGGCACATCGCCTATGACGGCGATCCGCTGCGGAGCGGCAATATCGGGGTGTCGAAGTTCTTTTTCCTGACGCCCGACCGTTTTCCGGTGCGGGCCGGCGGCGCCTTCGAGATCCGGCCGCGCCTCCGGGTCGGGGGATGGGCCTCGGGCTGGACCGGGCTCTACCATCCCGTGTGGCACGCGGATGACAAGTGGAGCAAGTGCTGGCAGAACCTGCGCGTGACAGCCTCGCTCAGCACCGGCGAGGTGCTCGACAGCTCGACGCTGAACTATAACCTGTTCTTTCTCGAGGATGAGTTCGGGGTCGGACAGGACAACGCCGACCTGTTCATGGGCTGGGAGCCGATCCTGCGCTTCGGCGCCGATCTCGCCGACCTGCGCGCGCGTGGGGTGTCGATCATACTCGAGGCGGAACTGCGCTTCGACTATCAGCTGGAAGGCGAATCCGACCTGTGGTTGCGCTTCCGGCGGGGCTCGGACGCGGAGTCCGTCGCGAGCTTCGACAATGCCGTTATCTTCCGCGCGTCTCCGGGCAGCGTGCTGTCGGTCTGACGGATCGGCGCGGCGACGGCCAGGGATTTCGCCTGGCCGCGTCGCGTCCCTAGGCGTTCAGCCGCTTGGCGGCGAGCTCGCGCAGGGCGCCGGACTTGACCTTGCTGCTGCCGGTCAGGGACAGGTCCGCCTCCTCGACGAACAGCACTCGGCGGGGGATCTTGTAGCTGGCCAGCCGTTCCTTGAGGACGTCGCGGATCTGCGCCTCGCTGAGCGTCGCGCCCGCGTGCGGGACCACGCAGGAGACCACGATCTCGCCCAGGGTCTCGTGGGGCACGCCGACGGTCATCGTGACCTTGACGCCCGGGATGGTCCGGATCACCTCGTCCACCTCGATCGGGGAGACATTGGCGCCGCCGGTCTTGATGATGTCGTTCAGCCGCCCTTCCCAGAACAGCCGGCCCTCCGCATCCAGGAAGCCGCCGTCGCCGGTGCGCAGGAAGCCGCTGTCGTCGAGGGTCTCATCGGCGGGAACGCCGATGTAGCCCAGCATCAGGGTGGCGCCCTTGACCGCGATCTCGCCGCGCTCGCCGAGCGGCATGGTCTCGCCGGTGAGCGGATCGACGATCTTGATCGTCACGCCGGGCAACACCTCGCCATGGCTCTCGCCGGCGACCTCCGCAGGCGTGCCCGAGGGATAGCAAGTGACGATGGTGAAGGTCTCGGTGTTGCCGTAGGTCCAGCGCGGCTCGATCCAGTCGGTGGAGATCGAGGCCTGCGGCCCAGTCTGACGCGGAGACTGCACATAGCGGAACGAGGACAGGTCCGCGCCTTCCCAATCCGGCAGGGCGCGCAGCTGGGCCCACTGGTGCGGCCAGGCCACCGGCAGGGAGACCTTCTCCAGCTGCATCAGCTTCAGGGCCTCAGCCGGATCGAAGGTCGGCTGCAGCACGAGGCTGCCGCCCGCCGACAGGGTCGCGCCCAAGGCCATGCAGAAGTTGCCCGACCAGAAGAAGCCGTTGGCGCTCCAGCAGCGAACCTGGTCCTGCAGGTTCCACATACGCTTCCAGCGCCAGCACTGCACCGTCACGCCGCGGTGGGACGAAAGAATGCCCTTCGCCTTGCCGGTCGAACCGGAGGAGAAGAAGATCACCGCGGAGTCGGCGGGCTTGGTGGTGGCGGCGATCGCCTCCACCAGCGAAGGCTCGACGGCCTCGCCATGGGCCAGGAAGTCCGCCCAGCTCTCGATCGCGCCCGTCGCGCCTGATTTGGACGAAGGCCCCTGCCCCACCACGGCCAGCCGGCGCAGGTGCGGGAACTTGAGCGAGGCGAGCTCGCCGGCCTTGGCCGTGGCGATCTGCGGCTCCAGCTCCAGCAGGATCTGGGCGAAGTCCTTCTTGAGCACGGCGCCTTCGAACAGCAGGACCGAGACGCCCGAGGCCTGGACCAGGTGCTCCAGCTCCGCGGCCGTGGAGAAGGTGCTCAAGGTCACCGCCACGCCGCCCGCCAGGCCAATTCCGAAACAGGCCGAGATCCACTCCGGCCGGTTGGTCATCATGACCCCGACGCGGCTGTCCTTGCCGACGCCGCAGGCGACCAGCGCGCGCGCCACCGCCAGCGCGCGGTCCCAGAGGTCCGCGTAGCTCCAGCGCTCCACCGACCCGTCGGGGTGGTGCATCACCAGCGCCTCGTTGGCGGCGTAGCGTCCCGTCACCTCGCGCAGGTAGCCCGGCAGGGTCAGGGCCCCGAGACCGGGCTCCTCGCTGAGCGGGATGCCGTGAGCGATGGAGAGCGACGCCTTGGCCTGATGCATGTCGTGCCTGGTGCTTGCTGCGAATTGGAGCTGCAAAGTGGATCCGGTCAGATCAGGCGACCTGACCGGAGCTTTCCGACTACTTCTTCGGCAGCTGGATCTCGGCCTTGGCGGTCGCCATGGTCACGCCCAGCTGGCTGGCCATCTTCACGTCGACCTGGATCAGATGACGGCCCTGCTCGTCGATCATCTTGTCGACCACGTCGGCGGTCATGATGGTGATGTCGCCGGTGAAGGCAGGGCCGCGGTAGTTGGCGACCGAGTGAACGACCATGCCGTGCTCGCCCGCCCAGCCGGCCATGTAGTCGAGAACCCAGGCGCCCATCGAGGCGCCGTAACCATAGGCGCGGGGCATGCCGATGAAGCGCGCCCAACGCGGGAACAGGTGACCGCGCGAGGGGCCGAAATAGGCGCCGTCGGTCAGCTCGGGATTGATCGCCTCCATCACCGGGTCGTTCTCGTGGCCGGCCATCGGGCCGACGAAGCCCAAGGCTTCCAGGTCGAGGTCAGTCCGGCGGTGCGTGCCGCCCCAGATGGTGAAGAGGTAGGCGCGCCATTCGGTCGTCAGGCTGGCGATGGTGTGCGGGCCGAACACCCGCTCGGGCAGCTTGTCGCCGACGCTCACGTCATCCCACCAACGCTCCTTGTGACCGAGGTCGTGGAGCATCTGGATCCAGGTGAACTTGCGCGCTTCGAGCTCTTCGATCTGCGCGTCGGTCCATTCGGGATCCTCGCTCGCACCGGTCGGCGGCGTCTCGCTCGAGTGCTCGAGGCTGTAGCGGATCGCGGTGGAGCGCTGCTTGGCGATCAGCTCGCCGCGGTTGTTCCTGTAGAAGTTGTCGCCGCGCTGGAAGCAGGTCGGACCGGCGAACTTGGTGTCCTTGACCACATAGTCGAACGGAATGCGCTCGTTGATGATGAAGTCGCCGCCGAAGATGCGCGGGCCTTCGAACCACCACTCGTCGCCGCCGAACAGCAGGTGGGAGTTGGGGATGCTGCCGACGCAGGACGGGGCCGAGCCGTGGCCGTCGTCCATGGTGACGGCGAAGGACTGCGGCGCCACCAGCCGGGTGAAACGGCTCTCGGCGGCGTAGTCGGCGTCGTAGTGCAGCCGGTTGGCGTAGTGCATGCCCTGCGCCCAGCGCCGGATGTCGTTGTTGTGGATCGCTTCCTTCATGCGCGCCGGCTGGATCGGCTTGCCCATGTACTGGTCGAGGTCGGAGGTATCGAGGGTCTTGGTCATGGTCTGGCTCTCAATGTGCCGCTGGCTTGCGCGGCCGCAATTGATGGGACGTCGGCCGCCGTCGCGGCGGTCGCCCGGCTCTATTTGTTGACGTCCCC
>NZ_CAXUPL020000010.1:0-3306 GCF_964252855.1 Phenylobacterium sp. LjRoot225
ACCCCGAGCCGGGGGGCGAATCCGCTCAGCCGACGCTCGGCCGCAGTCCATCGGCGGAGCCGCTGCTGACGAGGATGCGTGGGGCGTGATCGCCCGAGGCCAGGAAGGCGTCCATGGCCGCCAGATCTTCCTTTACGCGCGCGACCAACTGAGCCAGCGGCCGTCAGGCATCGGCTGTTCGCCGCCGCCGGTGCGGAACTGATCGGCGATGCGCCGCCAAAGGGATTTTCCCGACGCCTGGCCGCCGGCGCGCACCGGGCGGATCTCGCCCCGGTGAGCCGCGCGTTCTGCTCGAGCTCGGGGCATCTCCATCACGCCATTGAGGTACATGCCTTTGGCGCGCGTGATCTTGCGCTCAATCTCCTAACGCTGGACGCCCCGAAGAATGGGCGGCGGGCGACTTGTTGAGCCTTTGCTGAGAACCTAGTCGGTGCGACGTAAGCGGCGCTCCGAGGGCACCTTCCAGGCCTGAATCGAAGCAATGACAATGGCGATCTCGCTCGGGGACGAGATCCGCATGTCTAGTTTTGACCCTACGCACGACCTTACGCACGAACCCAAGCCGACCGTGGTCCGACGGCTGGAGGTGATCACAGGCATCGGCGGGCGGCGGAAGTGGTCGGTCGACGCGAAGGCCGAGATCATGTTGGAGGCGCTGGCGCCCGGCGCGACGGTGTCGGAGGTCGCGCGCCGCCACGATCTGCGGCCCCAGCAGGTGTTCGGCTGGCTGCGCGAAGCGCGCAAGGCCGGCCAGCCGGCGCCGGCGCCGGCGTTCGTGTCCGTGGTGGTCGAGCCGGAAGCGCCGGCGGCGCCCACCCCGAAGAAGCGCCGCAAACCGCGGGCGGGCGGCGGCATCGAAATTGAGATCGACGGCGTGGTGGTGCGGATCGACCGCGGAGCGGAGGCCAAGACGATCGCGGCAGTGATCCAGGCGCTGAAGGCCGGCCAGTGATCCCGGGATCGGGGCCGCCAGCGGGCGTGAAGGTGCTGGTGGCGACCAGACCGGTGGACTTCCGGCGCGGCATGGATGGCTTGGCGCGGGCCGTGAAGGAGGATCTGAAGGCCGATCCGTACTCGGGCGTGATCTACGTCTTCCGAGCGAAACGGGCCGATCGGATCAAGCTGCTCTACTGGGACGGATCCGGCCTGGTGCTCTACGCCAAACGCCTGGAACAAGGCGGCTTCCGGTGGCCGCAGATCACCGACGGCGTCATGCGGCTGAGCGCGGTGCAGCTGTCCGCCCTCGTTGCCGGAATGGAGTGGACGCGGGTGATGGCGCCGCGGCGGACACGGGCGCCGCAGGAGGTGTCCTGATCACTGCGGCGAGATGACTCAGGGCGCACGTGGGGGCGCCTCAACGGCCTCGGAATATGGTCTGCTTGGCCTCGTGGAAACGCCGCGCGACATGGACGCTGAGGCCCTCTGGGAACTGCTCCAGGCGGAGCGCGCGCGCCACGCCGCCGAGCTCGCGGAGCGTGACCGCAAGATCGCCGCCCATGAGGACGCCCGCGCCGCCGACCACGACCTGATCGCGCGACTGAGCCGGATCATCCGGGACCTCCAGCGCACCACCTTCGGGGCTCGCTCGGAGAAGCTTGATCCCGATCAGCTCGCGCTGGCGCTGGAGGAGCTCGAGCAGGAGCTGGCCGGCGCTGAGCTGCGTCTGTCGTCACCGGCCGAGAAGGCGGCGAGCGCCGCCAAGCGGCGGGCCAACCGCGGATCCCTGCCGGCTCACCTGCCGCGCGTCGAACAACTGATCGACATCGAGGACAAGACCTGTCCGTGCTGCGCCGGCGCCCTGCACCGGATCGGCGAGGACGTGGCTGAGCGGCTGGACGTGATCCCGGCGACCTTCCGGGCCCTGGTGATCCGCCGGCCCAAGTACGGCTGCCGGAGCTGCGAGGAAGTGGTGGTGCAGGCCCCCGCGCCGACGCGTCTGATCGAGGGCGGGCTGCCGACGGAAGCCACTATCGCCCACGTCGTCGTCGCCAAGTACGCCGACCACACCCCGCTGTATCGTCAGGCGCAGATGTACGCCCGCCGCGGCGTCGTGCTCGACCGCTCGACCCTGGCGCACTGGACCGGGACCGCCGCCGAGCTGCTGAAGCCGTTGCACGCACGGATGCTGGAAAAGCTGAAGAGCTCGGGAAAGCTCTTCGCCGACGAGACCCGAGCGCCGGTGCTGGACCCTGGGCGTGGCCGAACCAAACTCGGACAGCTGTGGGCCTACGCTCGCGACGACCGCCCGTGGGGTGGGCCCGCGCCGCCGGGCGTGGCCTTCGTCTACGCCGGTGACCGGGCGACCTCGTCGCCGGCGAAACATCTGGCTGGCTACCGCGGCGTCCTGCAGACCGACGGCTACAGCGCCTACAAGGCCCTGGCCAAGCAGGGAGCTGTCGAGCTCGCCTTCTGCTGGGTCCACACCCGCCGCTACTTCCACAAGCTGCTCGATGAGAAGAGCCCGGCGAAGACGCCCATCGCCGCCGAGACCATCGCCCGCATCCAACAGCTCTACGCCGTCGAGGCCGAGATCCGCGGCCGATCGGCGGAAGAACGCCGCGCCGTGCGTCAGGAGAAGAGCGCGCCGATCCTGGCCGACCTGAAGACCTGGCTGAGCGCTCGCCTCGAACTGATCAGCCAGAAGGGCGATCTCGCCAAGGCCATCCGCTACGTCCTGACCCACTGGGACGGGCTGACCCGCTTCGTCGACGACGGCCGCATCGAGCTGGACACCAACACCGTCGAACGCGCGATCCGACCGCTGGCTCTGACGCGGAAAAATAGCCTCTTCGCGGGCAGCGAAGGCGGAGCTGAACACTGGGCGGTGCTGGCGTCGCTGATCGCCACCTGCAAGCTCATCAGCGTCGAGCCTCAGGCCTATCTCGAAGACGTCATCACCAAGCTGATCAACGGCCATCTGCAGAGCCGTCTCGACGAGCTGCTGCCGTGGGCCTACGCCTCGGACGCCGGCGCCTCGGCTCTCGCGAAGAGCTTGTAGAACAGCGCCTCGGCCCGCTTGAGGCCCTCGTCCGTGAACCACACCGACTTGGCCTTGCCCCGCGGGCTATCAATGAGCCCCTTCTCATAGAGCCGGTCCATCGCGCCCCAATCAAACGTCTTCCAGGCGCGCGCCGCGCCCGTAAACCGATCTCGCTCGCACAGCCCCAAGAAAAGCAGCGCCAGCACGGCGTCGTCGATCCGATCGGAGTCTATCGCTGGCTCTGGATGCATGGAGGCCTCCGCCCCCCATACCCTACGTCCGATCGGGCAGACCGACGATCACCGTGGTCTCGGCGCGCCGCTTAC
>NZ_CAXUPL020000011.1:0-2986 GCF_964252855.1 Phenylobacterium sp. LjRoot225
TATGACATTGTGAATAGAAGGGTTTATCCGGCGCGGTTTAGTCTGCGTTTGAGGGTGGACCTTGTGAAGACATCATTGTCTGGCAAATACAAAGCGCATGATGCGGTTTGGGTCGGCTTCGCCGCTGGCCCAGGCACAACGCAGCATGAGTTTTGCTGAGAACGATCAAGCGCATAAGGGCTTCTGATGGATGCCTTGGCGTCGAGAGGCGATGAAGGACGTGGCACGCTGCGATAAGCTTCGGGGAGGCGCGAGCACCCTTTGATCCGAAGATTTCCGAATGGGGGAACCCACCTTTAACGAGTTGCGAACTTGGTCATCCGCTGAGCCCTTTTGGGTTTGGCGGGCGACGCGGTTCGTAGGTCGTTAAAAGGTACAATGACCTGAATACATAGGGTTCATTGAGCGAACCCGGGGAACTGAAACATCTCAGTACCCGGAGGAAAGGACATCAACCGAGACTCCCGTAGTAGTGGCGAGCGAACCGGGACCAGGCCAGTGCTGTCGTGACATAAAGCTGAATGACTTGGAAAAGTCGGCCATAGCGGGTGATAGCCCCGTAAGCGTCAATTAGCGACAGCCTCGAGTAGGGCGGGACACGTGAAATCCTGTCTGAACATGGGGGGACCACCCTCCAAGCCTAAGTACTCCTCGACGACCGATAGTGAACAAGTACCGTGAGGGAAAGGTGAAAAGCACCCCGACGAGGGGAGTGAAACAGATCCTGAAATCGGAAGCCTACAAGCAGTCGGAGCCACCTCGCGTGGTGACGGCGTACCTTTTGTATAATGGGTCAGCGACTTCATGTGCCGTGCAAGCTTAAGCCGTTAGGTGTAGGCGCAGCGAAAGCGAGTCTGAATAGGGCGAATAAGTACGTCGCATGACGACCCGAAACCAGGTGATCTATCCATGAGCAGGTTGAAGGTAAGGTAACACTTACTGGAGGACCGAACCCGTGAATGTTGAAAAATTCTGGGATGACTTGTGGATAGGGGTGAAAGGCCAATCAAACCTGGACATAGCTGGTTCTCCGCGAAAACTATTTAGGTAGTGCGTCGGACGAATTCCTTGGGGGGTAGAGCACTGGATGGATGCGGGGGTCGCGAGATCTACCAATTCTAACCAAACTCCGAATACCCAAGAGAACTATCCGGCAGACACACGGCGGGTGCTAACGTCCGTCGTGAAAAGGGAAACAACCCTAACCATCATCTAAGGCCCCCAAGTCACGGCTAAGTGGGAAACGATGTGGGATTGCTTTGACAACCAGGATGTTGGCTTAGAAGCAGCCATCATTTAAAGAAAGCGTAACAGCTCACTGGTCAAGCGATCCTGCGCGGAAAATGTAACGGGGCTCAAGCCGTGCGCCGAAGGTATGGGTTTGCACTTTGTGCAAGCGGTAGCGGAGCGTTCCGTAAGCCTGCGAAGGTCAGCTGCGAGGCTGGCTGGAGGTATCGGAAGTGAGAATGCTGACATGAGTAGCGATAAAGAGTGTGAGAGACACTCTCGCCGAAAGCCCAAGGGTTCCTGCGTAAAGCTAATCTGCGCAGGGTTAGCCGGCCCCTAAGGCGAGGCCGAAAGGCGTAGTCGATGGGAATCAGGTGAATATTCCTGAGCCAGTTGGAAGTGACGAATTCTGTAAATTGTCGGGGCTTATTGGATTGCTCCCGGCAGTGAAGGAGTTCCTGGAAATAACTCCAACGGAGACCGTACCCGAAACCGACACAGGTGGGCAGGTAGAGTATACCAAGGCGCTTGAGAGAACTATGCTGAAGGAACTCGGCAAATTGCACGCGTAACTTCGGGATAAGCGTGACTCACCTTGCGCAAGCAAGACTGAGTGGCACAGGCCAGGGGGTAGCGACTGTTTATCAAAAACACAGGGCTCTGCGAAGCCGCAAGGCGACGTATAGGGTCTGACGCCTGCCCGGTGCCGGAAGGTTAAAAGGAGGGGTGCAAGCTCCGAATTGAAGCCCCGGTAAACGGCGGCCGTAACTATAACGGTCCTAAGGTAGCGAAATTCCTTGTCGGGTAAGTTCCGACCTGCACGAATGGCGTAACGACTTCCCCGCTGTCTCCAGCATAGGCTCAGCGAAATTGAATTCCCCGTGAAGATGCGGGGTTCCCGCGGTCAGACGGAAAGACCCTATGAACCTTTACTACAGCTTCGCCTTGGCGTTAGCGACAACATGTGTAGGATAGGTGGGAGGCTATGAAACCGGGGCGCCAGCTCCGGCGGAGCCAACCTTGAAATACCACCCTTGTTGTCGCTGACGTCTAACCGCGGTCCGTTATCCGGATCCGGGACATGGCGTGGCGGGTAGTTTGACTGGGGCGGTCGCCTCCCAAAGTGTAACGGAGGCGCGCGATGGTGGGCTCAGAGCGGTCGGAAATCGCTCGTCGAGTGCAATGGCATAAGCCCGCCTGACTGCGAGACTGACAAGTCGAGCAGAGACGAAAGTCGGCCATAGTGATCCGGTGGTTCTGCGTGGAAGGGCCATCGCTCAACGAATAAAAGGTACTCTAGGGATAACAGGCTGATTTTGCCCAAGCGTCCACAGCGACGGCAAAGTTTGGCACCTCGATGTCGGCTCATCACATCCTGGGGCTGGAGCAGGTCCCAAGGGTTCGGCTGTTCGCCGATTAAAGTGGTACGTGAGCTGGGTTCAGAACGTCGTGAGACAGTTTGGTCCCTATCTGCCGTGGGTGTACGAAGCTTGAGAGGATCTGTCCCTAGTACGAGAGGACCGGGATGGACACACCTCTGGTGGACCTGTCGTGGCGCCAGCCGCGCAGCAGGGTAGCTAAGTGTGGAATAGATAACCGCTGAAAGCATCTAAGCGGGAAACTAACCTCAAAACAAGGCTTCGCCGAGAGCCGTGGTAGACCACCACGTTGATAGGCCAGGTGTGGAAGTGCCGCGAGGCATGGAGCTTACTGGTACTAATCGCTCGATCGGCTTGATCGTTCTTATCAAAACTCATGA
>NZ_CAXUPL020000013.1:0-1764 GCF_964252855.1 Phenylobacterium sp. LjRoot225
GGCCTTGCCCGACGAGGCCGCCACCGTGAAGCCGGCCTTGGCCAGGAGCGCGATCGCCACGCTGCCGACCCCGCCGGTGGCGCCGGTGACCAGCACCTCGCCCTTGTCCGGGGTGACGCCGGCCTTCACCAGCGCATCCACGCACAGCGCCGCCGTATAGCCCGCCGTGCCGATCGCCATCGCCTGGCGCGCCGTGATCCCGGCCGGCAGGGCGATCAGCCAGTCGCCCTTCAGCTTGGCCTTCTGGCCCAGCCCGCCCCAATGGGTCTCGCCGACGCCGAAGCCGTTCAGCACCACCTTGTCGCCGGCCTTCCAGTCGGCGTGGCTGCTCTCCAGCACCGTGCCGGCCAGGTCGATCCCCGGAACCATCGGCCACTTGCGCACGACCGGCGACTTGCCGGTGATCGCCAGGCCGTCCTTGTAGTTCAGCGTCGAATATTCGACCGCCACCACCACGTCGCCTTCCGGAAGCTGCGCCTCGTCCAGCTGCGTAACCTCGACGGTCTGGCCTTCGTCAGTCTTGCTGATGAGCAGAGCGGAGAACATGCGCGCTTGTCTTTCCCGATCGGAGCCTAAAGTCAGAGGCGGTCCAGTTGCACATTCGTCGGCCGAACGCCAGACGGCGTCCCCGAAGATCACCCCGGCGAACGATCGACAGCGTTGTCCAATAGGACGCCAACCGCCGATCCGGCGGCAAGGATGGCCCTCGCCGATCGAGCGCACAATCCGAGACGCTGCCCGGCCAGATCGACACAGAAAGGCGCCTAGATGGTGGCCGCCCTGGTCGCCGACCTGGCGCAAGCCTCTTGGCTCGCGGCCGTCACACGCTACCGTGGCGGCAACGAAAAGCGACGGGAGGACGATCATGGCGCGCACTGAGATCAACGGCATCGGCATCGAATACGAGGTGTTCGGCGAGGGTCCATTGGCCGTCATCACCCCCGGCGGACGCTTTTCCAAGGACACGCCCGGGATCCGCGAGCTGGCCCAGGACCTGGCGAAGGGCGGCCTGACCGCCGTCATCTGGGACCGGCCGAACTGCGGCGCGTCCGATCTCTGTTTCGAGGGCGAGTCGGAATCCATCCTCAACGCCGACGTGCTCGCCGAGCTGATCCGCCATCTCGGCCGGGGCCCCGCCTACCTCGTCGCCGGCTCGGCCGGATCGCGGGTCTCGCTGCTCGCCGCCACCCGGCGCCCGGACGTGGTCTCGCGCATGTTCCTGTTCTGGATCAGCGGCGGCGCCGTCTCGCTGGCGTCGCTCGGAACCTATTATTACGCGGGCCACGCGATCGCCGCGGCGACCGGCGGCATGGAGGCCGTGGCGGCCTTGCCGGACTGGCAGGAGCAGCTGGCGAAGAACCCGGGCGCCCGCGATCACCTGCTGGCGCAGGATCCCTGGACCTTCATCGACACCATGCAGCGCTGGTGCGCGGCCTTCTTCCCGACTCCCGGCTCGCCGGTGCCCGGCCTGTCCCCGGCCGAGGCCGCCAAGATGCAGGTTCCGGTGATGGTGCTGCGCAGCGGCAAGGTCGACCTCTACCACACCCGCGAAGTGAGCGAGGCGATGCAGCGGCTGATCCCCGGCGCCCAGATCGCCGAGCCGCCGTGGGGCGACGACGAATGGTACGTGCGCACGGACGCCCAGGCGCGGGGCGAAGGCCTGTTCGGCAACTGGCCGGCGCTGGTCCCGCAGATCCTCGAGTTCGCCCGCAGCTGAACGGACGGCGCCTGCGCTTGACGCCCCCGCCTTGGCGACGGGACGGC
>NZ_CAXUPL020000014.1:0-1654 GCF_964252855.1 Phenylobacterium sp. LjRoot225
CCAGGCTGTGTGAAAACGCGCCGAGCTTAGCTAGAATCGACTGGCTTTCGGAGGGCCGGTCATGGGGCGTTTCGTTGAGGGAGAGGATCGGCGGCAGTCGTTCCTGTTGCCAGCTTCGCTGGACGATTACGTGGCCGAGGACAATCCGGTCCGGGTGGTCGAGGCCTTCATCGATGAGTTGGACCTGGCGGCGCTTGGATTTGACGGCGTGCGGCCGGCGGCGACGGGCCGTCCTGCCTATCACCCCTCGACCCTGCTGAAGATCTACCTCTACGGCTACCTCAACCGCGTCCAGTCGAGCCGGCGGCTCGAGCGCGAAGCCCAGCGCAACATCGAGCTGATGTGGCTGACGGGACGGCTGGCGCCGGACTTCAAGACCATCGCCGATTTCCGCCGGGATAACGGCGTGGCGATCCGGGCGGCCTGCGGGCAGTTCATCGAGCTTTGCCGCCGGCTGGAGCTGTTCACCAAGGCCGTGGTGGCGATCGACGGCAGCAAGTTCAAAGCGGTCAACAATCGCGACAAGAACTTCACGGCGACCAAGGTCGCCAAGCGCATGGAGCAGGTCGACGCCAGCATCGACCGCTACCTCGCCGCCCTGGACCGGGCCGACCGCGAAGACAGCGACGTCGCCGAAGCCAGGACCAGTCACATCCATGAGAAGATCGCGGGTCTGCGCCGCCAGATGCAGGACTTGAAGGCGATGCAGGAGCAGGTCCAGGCCGCTCCAGACAAACAGATATCCCTCACCGATCCGGACGCCCGCTCCATGGCGACCAGCGGCCGGGGGACGGGCGTTGTCGGCTACAACGTGCAGACCGCCGTCGATGCCGAGCACCACCTGATCGTGGCGCACGAGGTGACTAACCTGGGTCACGACAGGACCCAGCTGGAGCCCCTGGCTCTGAAGGCCCAGGCTGCGACCGGCTGCGAGCAACTCACCGCCCTGGCGGATCGCGGCTACTTCAATGGCGAGCAGGTGCTGGCCTGCGAGGGAACCGGCATCCTGCCCTGCATCCCCAAGACCGTGTGGCCCAGCGAGCGCGGCGTCTTCACACGAAACGACTTCGTCTACGACCCTGAGAACGATCACTACACCTGCCCGGCGGGGCAGCAGCTGACCAAGGGCGCGACGCGATCGGACCGCAAGGACGACATCGACCACTACCGCCACCTGACGGCCTGCTTCACCTGCGCGCTCAAGCCGAAATGCACGCCGGACAAGCTGAAGAGGCTCAAGCGCTGGAAGCATGAGGGCGTCATGGACCAGATGCAGGCCCGGCTGGACCGCATGCCCCACGCCATGGGCATCCGCCGGCAGACCGTCGAGCACCCCTTCGGCACCCTCAAATCCTGGATGGGAAGCACTCACTTCCTGACCAAGACCCTCGAAAAGGTCCGAACGGAGATGAGCCTCCACGTCCTGGCCTACAACCTGAAGAGAATGATCCAGATCCTCGGCGTCAAACCGCTGATGCAGGTGATCCAAGCCTGATCGCCAAGCCGCAGAAATTGACGTCTGCCGGAACGCAGACCGAGTTTTCACACAGCCTCGACCCATAGCGGACGTCGCGACGCGATCCTTTCCGTTCAAAGCGCCCCTCGCGGCGGCGCGTGACTCCACCGCGCACAGGTCAGCCGGCCGTCCTCACGC
>NZ_CAXUPL020000015.1:0-865 GCF_964252855.1 Phenylobacterium sp. LjRoot225
ATGCAGGGCGTGGCGATCGCCGAGCGGGCCTTCCAGCAGGCCCTGGCCTTTTCCCAGGAGCGGGTGCAGGGCAAGGCGCTGTGGTCCGCCGGCCCCTCGGGGCCGATCTACGACCATCCGGACGTGCGCCGCACCCTGATGCTGGCCAAGGCCAAGATCGAGGCCGCGCGAGGGATCTGCCTGATGACCGGGGTGCTGGCCGACCTCGCCAAGGTCGCCGCCAGCGAGGAGGACCGCGCCGCCGCCCTGGTCCGCCAGGAGCTCTTGACCCCGATCGCCAAGGCCTGGTCGACCGACGTCGGCGTCGAGGTTTCCTCGGCCGCCCTGCAGGTGCACGGCGGCATGGGCTTCATCGAGGAGACTGGCGCGGCCCAGCACTATCGCGACGCCCGCATCGCCCCGATCTACGAGGGGACCAACGGCATCCAGGCCATCGACCTGTCGGGGCGCAAGCTGAAGACGACCAATGGATCGGCCATGCGCGAGGTCTGCGCCGAGATCCTGCTGACCGCCGAGGCGCTCACCGAAAGCCCCGACCTCATCCAGGTCGGCCGCCGGCTGGCGGCTGGCGCCCAGGCCCTGGAAAAGGCCACCGACTGGCAGCTCGCCCACCAGGGCGCCGACAGCCTGACCTCGGCCACCCCCTATCTGAAACTGGCCGGCGACGTCATCGGCGGCTGGGTCCTGGCCCGCCAGGCGCTGGCGGCCGCCGGCTCGGACGCGCCCTGGCTGCAGGCCAAGGCTCCGCTCGCCAAGCTCTACGCCAGCCAGGTCCTGGCCCAGGCCCCCGGCCTCGCCGAGGGCGTCATGGACACCCTGCCCGAGATGGCCGCGATCACGCCAGACGCCCTGGTCGGCTGAGCCC
>NZ_CAXUPL020000016.1:0-477 GCF_964252855.1 Phenylobacterium sp. LjRoot225
GTAAGCGCTGTTCTGACCCCACCTTCCGCTGACGCTGCGGGCCGGTGAAGGTGACGATCCCCTTGGGCGGATCGTTTCATGTCTGGATTTGACCCTACGCTTGACCCTAAGCCGGTGCAGGTACGCCGGCTGGAGGTGCTGACGGGCGTGGGCGGCCGGCGGCGCTGGTCGCCGGACGACAAGGCGCGGATCGTCGAGGAGAGCCTGGCGCCGGGTGCGACGGTGTCGGAGGTGGCGCGTCGCCATGACATCCGCCCGCAGCAACTCTTCGGATGGCGTCGCGGGATGCGGATCCCTGAGCCTGAGCCCCCGATGAGCTTTGTGCCGGCGCTGGTCGAGGCTCCTCAGAAGTCGGAGCGCACGCGTCCGAAACCGGTGCGCGCCGGACGCGGTGACATCGAGTTGGAGATCGACGGTGTGGTGGTCCGCGTCTGTCGCGGCGCGGAGGCCAAGACCGTGGCGGCGGTGATCAAGGCG
>NZ_CAXUPL020000017.1:0-417 GCF_964252855.1 Phenylobacterium sp. LjRoot225
GTAACACTGCAGCCGCTCAATCTTGAGGCTGTAGTGCGATCGCGCATTCGGCGCGCAGAGCTCCCATCGGGAGAGCTCGCCGCGCCGAGCGGACCGCTTCAAGGGCCTGTAGCTCAGTTGGTTAGAGCACACGCCTGATAAGCGTGAGGTCGGCAGTTCGAGTCTGCCTGGGCCCACCACACTTCCCGTGTGCACCTTGGGCGGACAGACGTCGGATCGACGAAGGCTCCCACCCGAGCACCCCTCGGGGAGCCGGCTTCTCAAGGGGCCATAGCTCAGTTGGTAGAGCGCGTGCTTTGCAAGCATGAGGTCGTCGGTTCGATCCCGTCTGGCTCCACCAAGACATATTGAAGACCGCGCGCGATCGCGGACGACAGGTTTCCGCCGCTTCAGCCGACACGGCTGTCGAGGTGGATC
>NZ_CAXUPL020000018.1:0-347 GCF_964252855.1 Phenylobacterium sp. LjRoot225
AGACAAGATGTCTTCACAGCGTATCGTCTTCGTTGACCTGGTGGTTTTGCCGGGGGGTCCCCACCCGATCCCATTCCGAACTCGGTCGTTAAGCCCCCCTGGGCCGATGGTACTTCGTCTTAAGGCGCGGGAGAGTAGGTCGCCGCCAGGTCTACCAAGACGATACGCAAACCACGTCCAAAACCCTTCTTTCACAATCACACGTCACCGCTATCGCCGCGGGGTGGAGCAGCCCGGTAGCTCGTCAGGCTCATAACCTGAAGGTCACAGGTTCAAATCCTGTCCCCGCACCCAAAATCAACTACGGCCCCGTCGAGCTCACGCTCCGGGGCCGTCGTCATGTTCGG